>NZ_JARGDO010000009.1 GCF_029211185.1 Tessaracoccus caeni | reverse complement strand
CCAGCGATGAGGCCAAGGACCAGGCGCTGGGTCACGGCCAAGTAGATAGACCGCGAAATCGGGGGCAGGCACATCGCCGCGCGGCCGGCGCACGCCGACGCCGCGGATGCGTCGCCCGTCGGGCAACACCACCACACCCGGCTCGTCAGTCCATGCGTCCACACTTCAACGCTAGCCCGACGGCGGCGGTCCTGCCTGCGCACCTCGCCAGCATGGATTTCGAACGCTTCGAATACTTGCGATCCCCGGTTGGTCAGTAATGACCACGCGACAAGTAGTGGTTAGTTGTCTGGATAACGCCGATTCGCCTGACTAGGCGAGGGTAGCGGCAGGCCGAGAAGCGGGTCCCGGAAGCGGCTGCTGGTGAGGAAGATGGGGACGTGGACTTCGGGGACGGGAAGCAGACCTGGATCGGTGGCGGCGGCGAAGCAAGTCTCGACGATATGCTCACTGGGTGGTCTGGGAGCGGTCCGGGTGCACGGTGTCGGTGCGGGGACAGGTGGCTCGCCGCCAGCTGTTCGACAGTGACACGGACGAAGGGGCACCGCGGCACCGATTGCCGCATATGGTCGAGCCGGTCGTGCGCGGTAAACTGGATGAGGACCTGGCCATCACCAGTTGGCCGAGTCAGCCAGCTCCGAGTCCAGGCCACAGCTGAGCAGACACCTCGAAGCCGATCCGGGTGTTCTGGCCCATACGGCTAGTTTTGCGGAGATCCTGCCGCGGGGGTTCCTTGTCCTGAGGAAGAGAGAGCACGAGTCATGGCGCGTCTTGCTGTTCTGGGTGGCACCGGCTATACCGGAGGCCACATTGTCGCCAAGGCGGTGCGGGCGGGGCACCACGTCACGTCCTACAGCCGCACGGCCCCGTCCGAACCGGTCGATGAGGTCACGTACCGGACGGGGTCGTTGACGGACGCGGCGATCCGCGAGCACGCAGTGGCCGGGGCGGATGTCGTGATCGGTGCCCTCGCCCCGCGGGGTGAGCTGGAGGACTCCCTGGCAGGGGTGTACCGGGAGGTGGCCGGCCTGGCCGCGGCCGGTGGGGTGCGGTTCGGGGTGGTGGGCGGGTTCAGTGCGCTACGGCCGGCGGAGGGGGCTCCGCGGTTCTATGAGTCCGGGGAGCTGCCGCCGGAGTTCGCCGCTGAGGCCCGGACGATGGGCGCGGTGCTGGACTGGTTGCTCAGCGACGCTCCGCAGGGACTGGATTGGTTCTATGTGAGCCCGGCAGCGAACTACGGCTCCTATGTGCCTGGTGAGGAGTTGGGCCGGTACCGGATCGGCGGGGAGGTCGCTCTGTTCGATGCTGAGGGGAAGTCGGCGATCAGCGGACCGGACTTCGCCGCGGCGATCGTCGCTGAGATCGACACGCCCACCCACCGGCGGGCTCAGTTCTCCGTCGCCTACTGAGTTCCTGGGCTCTCGCGGGCTCAGCCGCATGACCGCGCCGGCCCGGCGATCGTTACCGGGCGGGCACGCTCAGGAGGCCGGGCCTGCCGCACCGTCAGGCACGAGCGCGTGGGTCATCGGACGAGAAAGATGAGGATGGCCAGGCTCGCGGCGGCTGCGGTGAAGTACAGCGCGGCGATCTTGCCGCTGGGCTTGGTGTGACCGGTGGCGTAGCGGTTGTAGAGGGTTTGCAGCCGGGCTCGGAGGCGGTCTTGGTAGAGCAGGCCGATGATCAGGACCGCGAGGGTCGGCAGGGCGTAGATCGCGGTGTAGCCGATCAGCACGGGCACCGCGGTCTCGGGGCCGATGCCGGTGTCGATGAGGCGTTCGACGGCCAGGAACATCGGGAACGCGTTAGGGATGTCGCTGATCGTGGCGACCAGACCGAGCGGAAGCGCGGTCCAGGCGTTCACCCAGGACGGCAGCCCGTACCCGCGCCGGGGGCGCGCGGTGAACCGGCGGACGCCGAGAACGATGAAGACCACCGTGATGATCGTGAACAGGATGCGACGCAGCCACAGCGTCAACCCGTCCAGCCAGGTCTCGGCGGCGTTGAGCCCGAAGTAGAGCAGCAGCGTGAAGGTCCCGAACGTCACGAACGCCCCGACCGCGTACGCCCACCCGGTGGCCGCGGGCCGCTTGGCGGCCAGCAGGATCACCACGACGATCCAGATCGTGGAGACGTTGACCGAGTCCAGCAACGCCAAGCCCACCAGGGTGAGCAGCAGCCCCACAGTCACCGCGGATCACGTGCGCCGCCCCCGCCGGATGTGCCGGGTGCACTGGGGGTCTCGGTCGTGTAGGCGAGGGTGGTGAGGTGGTTCGCGATCCTGGCCCGCATAGAGGGGTGCAGGGGTGTGGTGAGGGACTCGATGAGCCAGAGCCCGTCGGCGGCCAGGCGGGCGATGAGCTGGCTCAACTCACCCGGGGAGATGTCTGCATGCTCGGGCAGTGGCGGGGTCCACCGGGCCAGGACCCCGTTCCAGGGGGCGTGCATGGCGGGGTCGTTGACGGTTTCGAGCATCAGCAACAACTCGGCCCGGGTCGCGCTGTGGGTCGCGACCTGGGCGTAGGCGGCCAGACGCTCAGCATCACTGGCCCGTTCGGCGGGTTTGCCCGCGGCCTCGGTGAGAGCGGTCTCCCACTGTTCGGCGAGGTGCTCGTGCAGCGCCTGCAGCATGACCTCGCGGGTGCCGAAGTGATACAGCAGCCCGCCTTTGGTCATGCCCGCGGCCTCGGCCACGGCCTCGAAGGTCACCGCGGTGACCCCGCCGGCCTCGATCACCCCCAGGGCCGCATCGAGGATCTCGGTCCGCTTGCTGGGACGCATAGCCTCTGCCTCCACTCCCGCCCGGTCAGTGGTTGCCCGAGAAGGCCTGCGACTGAGTCCCCGGCCCGTGGTGGCGCAGCAACCGTCCGGTGACCGCGGCCCCGACCGCCAGGACCACGGCGAGGATGATCATCGTGACCAAGAACCCGGTGTCGAAGGCACTGCTCGCCGCCTCGATGATCGCCCGGTCCCCGCCCGCTGTCGCCAGCGCATCCGACAGGCTCTCGTGCGCACCCTCCGGCGCGCCGGCCGGGAGCCGCACGGTGGTGGTGTAAACGAAGGTGAGCAGGCTGCCCAACAACGCGACAGCGGTCAGGGACCCGAACTCATACGACACCTCCTCGACCGAGGACGCCATCCCGGCACGGCGGGCGGGCACATTGCCCACAATCGCGGTCGAGGCCACCGACATCGCCCCACCCAGCCCGGCGCCGGTAACCAGCAGCCCGGCAACCAACACACCGAACACGTCGGCCTGCACACCGATGATCACCACGACCACCCCGAGCGAGGCGACCGCAAGGCCCCCGGCGATCAACGGCAGCAGGCCGATCCTGTGCAGGAACGCCCCGCCCAACAGCGCGGTGGGCAGCGACCCGATCGCGACCGCCGCGACCAGCAGCCCGGCCTCCAGGGGGGTGAAACCCTCCACAAGCTGATACCGCTGGGTCGTGACCAGCTGGGACCCGCCGATCGCGAACATCGAGAACGCCGCCGCCAGCACCCCGGCGCTGAACGCGGGATTGCGGAAGATCGAGAACTCCAGCAGCGGCTGCTCCAAGCCCCGCTGACGGCGGACGAACAGCACCGACCCGACCACCGCGGCCACCAAGCCCGCACCAACGATCACCCAGTTCTGCGGGGAATGCGCGAGCTCCTTGATGAAGAACACCGCACCCACCAGCGCGACCATCGCCTGCAACGACGACACCAGGTCCCACCTCTTGGACGGGTCGGGGTCGTTGGGCGGTGCGATCAGCACCGCCGCGATCAACGCGGCGATCACCACGGGCACGTTGATCAGGAACACCGAGCCCCACCAGAAGTGCTCCAGCAGCACCCCGCCCACGATCGGGCCCAGCGCCGCACCCACCACCGCAAGGCTCCCCCACACCGCGATCGCGAAATTGCGCTCACGCTCAACCTCGAACGAGACCCGGATCAGCGCCAGCGTGGCCGGCATCATCGCCGCCGCGCCCACCGCCAGCACCGCACGCGCCGCGATCAGCAGACCCGCCGACGGCGCGAACGCCGCCCCCAACGACGCCACCCCGAACACCACCAGACCGATCAAAAACATCCGCCGGTGCCCGATCCGGTCCCCCAGCGTGCCCGAGCCCAGCAACAGGCCCGCCATCACCACCGGATAGGCGTTGATGATCCACAAGCTCTGCGACCCCGACGCCCCCAACTCCTCGGTCAACGTCGGCAACGCCGTATACAGGATCGAGTTGTCCAGAGTGATCAACAGCAGCCCCGCCGCCACCGTCACCAGCAGACCCCACCGCTGCCGCTTGCTCAAACTCACGTCATCACACCTTTCCGGAACCGAACTATCACCACCCGTAACTATACCATACGTACGGTACAGTTACGACTGGTGATAGGTGGCCGGGCTCCACACCAGCCTTGAACGCACAACCCGGACCCTCAGAAAGACACCGAAGCGGACAGCGCGCACGTGCAGCAGTCCCAACAGAGCCTCCCGAGAACCGGCACACCACCCGTCGCAACAGCCGCACCAACGACCCCACCCAGCTGACGCCCCCTGCACCCCGATGCACACCTGAACAGCATGGATTACGAACGCTTCGAATACTTGCTTACGCCGGTTGGGTGATCGGCGATGGGTG
Organism: Tessaracoccus caeni; assembly: GCF_029211185.1. Lineage (GTDB taxonomy): Bacteria > Actinomycetota > Actinomycetes > Propionibacteriales > Propionibacteriaceae > Arachnia > Arachnia caeni. The sequence goes on along the minus strand of NZ_JARGDO010000009.1, from coordinate 154,086 downwards.
TCTTCCCCGACTTCGACGGGCTCGGCGGTATCGGAGACCTCCGCGCCGTGGTCGGCGCGCTCCTGACGTTCGTCCTGATCGTCGCCGTCCTCATGCTGATCGTCTCGGCGATCGTCTGGGCCATCGCAACGGCCCACGGCAACTACGCCACCGCCAGCAAGGGACGAATCGGAGTCCTCGTCGCCGTCGGTGCCGCCGTCCTCGCCGGAGGCGGCGTCGCCTGGATGAACTGGCTCCTCAACCTCGGCCAACAGCTCTGACACCGAACACCTCTGAGCCCGTTGATGCCCACGTCCTCACCGGCGTGGGCATTGCTATTCCGTCGCCGAGGGGTCACGGGTGCACCTGTGGCGTGTACCCCGTCTGCGAGTTCGTGGGCGGGCCGCCCGTCGCTAAGGAGTCCTACCGTGTTCGATCTGCTCGCCAACGTCATGTCCGCGCCGTTGCTGGTGCCGATGGACATCAACATTGACCCGAACACCGACGGCCTGCCGGGGATCAACCAGTTGCGAACCATCGTCGGCGCGGTGATGACCATCGGCCTGATCCTGTCCGTGCTCGCGCTGATTGTGTCCGCGATCGTGTGGGGCTTCGGCGCGAACTCGTCGAACCCGCACCTCGCCTCGCGCGGGAAGATCGGCGTCCTCGTCTCCTGCGGTGCTGCGGTGATTTGCGGCGCGAGCGTGACGCTCATCAACTTCTTCTGGAACGTCGGCCAGTCCGTCTGACCCGCCCCGTCGTCGAGAGCTGGTGTTCGTGATGGGCGTGTGCGACGTTCCCGTGATCTCCTCGGTCTGCGATGCCGTCGGCGAAGGAGCTGCGTCTCTGGTCGCGGCCCCGTTCGACTGGCTCGCCCAGGCGATGGGTGCCGCCGCGGGGTGGCTGTTCGAGGCGGTCTGGTCGGTCTTCGACACCACGACGCTGGTGGATGTCACCAAGCCCGGTTACATCGCCGTCTACAACCTGTTGTTCGGTATCGCGGTCTTCGTGATGCTGATCTTCTTCTGCCTCCAACTCATTACCGGGCTGATCCGACGCGACCCCACCGCCCTCACCCGCGCCGCCCTGGGTCTGGCGAAGTCCGTCCTCGGGTCGTTCGTGGTCATCACGCTGACGGCGCTGCTGCTGGAGGTCGTTGATCAGCTGTGCATCGGGATCGTGCAGGCCGCCGGGGAAACGACCGAGTCGATGGGCGACAAGATCGCCCTGCTCGCTGCGGGGCTGGTCGGGATCAATATCGCCGCTCCCGGCGTGGGCGCGATCATCACGATCTTCATGGCCGGGCTCGCGATCACTGCCGCCGCGATCGTGTGGCTGTCCCTGCTCGTCAGGAAGGCGCTGCTGTTGGTGGCGGTCGTGTTCGCGCCGCTCGCGTTTAGCGGCGCGTCGTGGGATGCCTCGCGGGGGTGGATCGGGAAGTGGGCGATGTTCGTGGTCGCGCTGATCTGCTCCAAGCTCGTGCTCGTCGTGATGTTCCTCGTCGCGATCACCCAAGTCTCCGCACCGATCGACGCCGACCTCGCCTCGGTCAGCGACCCCATCGCGGGAATCGTGCTGATGGCGATGGCCGCATTCGCCCCGTATCTCACGTACAAGTTCATCGCGTTCGTCGGGTTCGACATGTACCACGCGATCGGCTCCGAGCAGGATGCCAAGAGCGCCCTCAACCGTCCGATCCCCGTCCCGACCAAGCCGCAAGGCGGCGGCGACCCGAAGAAGGTGCTCGACGGAGCCAGCAGTGGCGGCGGGAACGCGGGCGGAGGTTCTGGTGGAGGAAGCAGCGCCCCGCCACCGCCGAAGACCCCGGCACCGGCACACGCCGCGAGCGGCGGAGGTGCCGCCGCTGGTGGAGGGGCCGCAGCCGGCGGGGGCGGCGCAGCCGCGGCCGGTCCCGTCGCGGCAGGCGTCGTGGTCGGGGCGAGTGTCGCCAAGGGTGCCGCGACCGCCGGGCCGAAAGCCGGAACCGCGCTGGGAGCCCAGGGCGAGCACGCCGCCGACGCCGCCGCGCAGACACCGCCACCTCCCGCAGCCTCGCCTGCGGCACCGCCGTCGAGCCCGGCACCACGACCGCCGAGCACCGACCCGTCACCGCCACCGAAGCAGCCCCCGCCGCCCGCGCCACGCCCACCGAAGGAGTAGACGATGAGCAGCACGAACCACGACCGTCCCACCGCGGGCGAACTCGTGCCGGTGAAGTTCTCCCGCCTCACCCGCCGCGGTGTCCTCCTCGGTCTGTCGCTGACCCAGCTCATCACGCTCGCCATCGGCGGAGCCACACTCATCGGCGCGTTCTACGCCGGCGGCGGGATGCTGCTCGCCTACACCGCCCCCATCTGGGTACTCGCCGCCGCACTGACCTGGATACCCATCGCGGGCCGGCCCATCGTGGAATGGCTACCCATCGCCTGCTGGTGGCTGTGGCGCACCACCGGCGGGCAACTGCTCTACCGACACAGGATCGTCGTCCCACGCCCCGTCGGAACCCTCGCCCTGCCCGGCGACATGGCGCGACTGCGCGAATACACCGACCCCGACACCAGCGCCGGAATGATCCACGACCCCCACGCCGCAACCTTGACCGTGGTGTGCGAGGTCACCCATCCCGCGTTCGTGCTCCTCGACCCCGGCGAACAGGAACGCCGCGTCAGCTCCTGGGGTCGCGTCCTGGCCACCGTCTGCCGCTCCGGGCGGATCGCGACGCTACAAGTCCTCGAACGCACCCTCCCAGACTCCGGCACCGGACTCGCCGAATGGTGGGCCACCCACGGCACCCCGGACGGCTCGTGGGCGGCCGACACCTACGCAGAACTCATCGACCGCGCCGGCCCAGCCGGCGAACGGCACGCCACCACACTCTCGCTATCACTGGACATGAAGACCAGTGCGCGGCAGATCAGGACCGCGGGCGGCGGGATTCGTGGTGCTGCCGCCGTGCTGCGGCAGGAGATGAACACGCTCGTCGCCGCGCTCCGCTCCGCCGACCTCTCGCCGTCGGGATGGCTGACGCCGGGGCAGATCGCGGTGATGCTGCGCTCCGCCTACGACCCCGCTATCGCCGCCACGCTGGAACGCCACGGCAGGCTCGGCCAATCCCTTGCGACCGCAGGGCCGGTCGCGGTCACCGAGACTTGGGGCAAGCTCCGCACCGACTCCGCCCACCACGCAGTGCTCTGGGTCAGCGAGTGGCCCAGGTCGCTCGTCTATCCGGGATTCCTGTCGCCGGTGCTGCTGTCCACCGGCATCCAGCGGTCGTTCTCGCTGATCTGCACCCCCATGCGTTCCGACGCCGCTGCTCGCGACATCCGCAAGAAGAAGGTCGAGCACATCTCCGACCAGGCCCAGCGCGCGAAGATCGGCCAGATCGAAGACGCCTCACAGACCGCCGAGTACCACGACGTGCTCCAGCAAGAAGCCGACCTCACCGCCGGACACGGCATCCTCCGCTACACCGGCCTCATCGCCGTCTCCGCACCCACCGTCGAAGAACTCGACGCCGCCGTCGCCGCCATCGAGCAAGCCGCGATCCAGGCATCTTGTGAGACCCGGCTGCTCGTCGGCCAGCAAGCCGCCGCCTTCACCGCCGCTGCGCTCCCGCTCTGCCGGAGGGTCTGACGGGTCTTACGTGCCTCGCAGTGTGAAGCCCGTACCAAACGACTACGCGCTGTCCCTCGTGCGGTCGGCGATTGACCTTGGAGCGTCGACCTGCCGCGGACGAACGAGAACATACTCGCCGTCAGGGGTCATGCTCTCGCGCAGCAGCTCAACGACGCGCACGAGCGTCGCATCGTCAATCGTCGGTCCGTCCAGAGCGGCGCGGACCGCGTCTTCCAACTCGCTTGGAAGCACCTCGTCGTCGATGCGGACATTGGCGAGCATTGATCGCGCGCGAGCTGCGTATTGGTCCGCCAGCAACGCTGAAAGAAGAATCGCCTGGTACTGCTCCGCCGTCATGCTCTGTGGGCTGCGCGCCAGCTCTTCCGACGGTGGCTCATTATGCTCGGCGAGCGGACCTTCAAGGTACGCAGTAGGAACCTCATCTACCTTGCCGACTTCGACAGAGAACGTCTGCCGTGGCGGTCGAGTTGTGGCCCACTTCCACAGTCTTGAGACACCGAGGACCGCGGCGTCCACCGCAACATCAACTCCACGTTCAATGTAGGGCGCTAACGCCTCCATGATTGCGTCGCCGACTTGGTACCGGAACTCCTGACCGGGCGAAGGGCGCGCTGGTACCAAGGGTCCGCGCGACCGCACGATCTCGTCGATGTCGGCTGGGCGAGACTCAGTAGGACCGAGCAGGTTCTTGGTGTCGTCGTCACGGAGCAGGTCCCGTTCATACCCACGGGTCGCCCGCGACTCGGAACGGTGGGTTCCCTCGCGACGCCGCACCCAACGCAGCTCTTCGTCGTCGTTCATGCCTCACCTCCTCGGTGGTCGAAGTTTACCGGCGTCGAGCGCGGTGGGCTGGAGGAATGAGAAGCCCCTTGCTGCTGAATGCCTCAAATGATCTGCGGGTGCACGGGGGCGCACCTCGTGGGTGACATGACCTACCGATGGAGGCCACCATGCCCACGTTCTTCGATTCGACCGCGGATGCAGCGGAGGCATCCGAAGCCTTGCGCGGACTCGCGCACCCGAGCCGGGGGTTCGATCAGCCCGCCGAGATGTACGGGGTGATCGGTGATCTGTCCTCGGGGATGCGCTCGCTGCGGCAGGCACTCGATCAGATCGCCGATGTTCACGAGCGCAAGGTCGCGCACGCCTTCAATGACGCCGGAAGCCACGAGGCAGGAGTGCGTGACGCCCTCGCTGCTGCGGAGGAACTGCGTCAGGCGGCGAACCTCGTCGACCGGGCGTATGACCGGCTCGCGGAAGGGTTCATCGCCGCCGGGCGGATCGCCTGGCACCCTGAGCCCGCCGTCGAGGAGGCCGCGCCGTCTCGGTGGGTCAGTGTGGTGTTCCTTCAGGGCGAGGAGGCGGACCGGCCGTTGCGCATCCTCGGCGAGCTGGGGCATGTCGATGCGGTGGACTTCCTCGCGCAGTGGGACTACGGCGACGAGACCACGCAGGCCGCGCTGGAGAACGGGTACGTCTACGACGAGCCCGGCGAGGGCACCAACGACCAGGTGGCGCTCTCGGGCGACTACGCGCTGGTCGTCAACCCGCACGTCGGCTACGTCTCGCTCCTGCGCCGCTACACCGAACCGGAAGCAGAGCCCCAGGACGCCGAACCAGTCGGAACCCCTCCGGTGCAGGCTGGGCCGGAGTTGCTGGTGTCGTACTCGTCGCCGGGTGCCACGGAGCGGGCCGATGTGCCGACGGCGAAGCGGGATGGGTCGTGGTTCGAGCCGGCCAAGATCACGGCTGTCAAGCAGGCGCGAGGGCTGGTGCTGTGACCGAGGATCGCGCGCGGCTGCACACCGCAGTTCTGGTAGCGCCGTCGAAGGAGCGGCGGAAGCTCCGGAAGCAGCGCCGCAAGGCAGAGGCCCGGCTCCACGCCGAGCAGCGTCGGGCCGCGCTCGCCGCGGCGAAGGCGAAGGCCGAGGAGGAGCGTGCCGAGCGGCGCGCCACGGTCTACCTGCCGAAGTCTGGCGAACCGGGTGCCGCGAGGCTGCGCACTCCGGGTCGGTTCCATCTGACGCGGCATCAGGACACGTCGGCGACGCTGGCGGGTGCGTATCCGTTCGTCGCCGAGGGTGGGCTCGGTGCCGATGGTGTGTTCGTCGGCCAAGACCTGTACTCGGGCGGGAGCTTCGTTTACGACCCGTGGGTGCTCTACGCACGCGGCATCATCACCGCACCCAACGTGGTGCTGGCCGGGATCGTCGGCTCCGGCAAGTCATCGCTGGCCAAGTCCCTCTACACGCGCTCGCTACCGTTCGGACGGCGCGTGTACGTGCCCGGCGACCCGAAGGGCGAACACACCGCCGTCGCCAACGCCGTCGGCGGACGTGCCATCGTCCTCGGTCACGGACTCAACACTCGCCTGAATCCGCTCGATGAAGGCCACCGGCCCAGCGGTCTCTCGGATGAGCAATGGGCGTCCACTGTCGCAGCCCGACGGCGTGACCTGATCGGCGCACTCGCGGAGACCGTGCTCGCGCGGGGATTGTCGCCGTTGGAGCACACCGCGATCGACATCGCCCTGACCCAGACCGTGCGGGAGAACGATGTGCCGATCCTGCCGATGGTCGTTGACCGCATCCTCGCCCCGAGCGCGGATGCCGACGGCCGGTTGGCCGAGGACGGCAGGCTCGTCGGCCACGCGCTGCGCCGTCTCGTGGCCGGCGACCTGGCCGGACTGTTCGACGGGCCTTCGACGGTCGCGTTCGACCCGTCGCTGCCGATGATCTCGCTCGACCTCTCGCGCGTCACCGAGAACTCGACGCTCATTTCGGTGTTGATGACGTGCTCGTCGGCGTGGATGGAGTCTGCGCTGCTCGACCCGAACGGCGGGCAGCGGTGGGTGATCTACGACGAAGCCTGGCGGCTCATGTCCCACCCGGCGCTGTTGCGGCGGATGGATGCGCACTGGCGACTCGCCAGGCACTACGGGATCGCGAACATGCTGATCTTCCACAAGCTCACCGACCTCGACAACGTGGGAGACCAAGGCTCCGCCATGCGCTCCCTGGCCAACTCACTGCTCGCGAACGCCGAGACCCGGATCGTCTACCGGCAGGAGTCCGACCAGCTCGGACCGACCGCAACCGCCCTCGGGCTGACCGGCACGGAGCAGCAACTCTTGCCGAACCTCGGCGTCGGCCAAGGCCTGTGGCGAATCAAGGCCAGGAGCTTCGTCTGCCAGCACCAGCTCCACCCCGACGAACTAGCCCTGTTCGACACCAGCAGCCGCGCCGCAGGAGGCCACCGATGAACCTCACCGGCCCGCGCCGAACAGGCCCGAACGACGACGAGACGACCGCGCCCGTCGAGCTGCCGCACGTCCTCGTCTCCGTCGCCGCAGACGGCACCCTCACTGCCGCGGTCGATGGAACACCGTTTGCGTCGCCGGACGGGACCGCGTGGACGCGGGCGACGTTCGGGCCGCTCATGGATGCGATCACCAAGGACCGCACCATCGCAGTCCGGGTCGAGGTCCGCGAGAGCGACGGCAGCGTGTTCACCGACATCCTCCGCACCCGCAAGCCCCGACGCGCCGCGGTCCCGTCCGAGACCCCGGTGCCGGAGACTCGTCGGAGTCGTCACGCCCGGCGGATACCACGTCTGGCTGAGGTCACCGCCGATGGGTTCGTGCCTGGCGAGGATGTTGCCGTCGCGACGATCGTGTCCCACGCCGACGCCACCGGAACCGGCGAAGCGCGGGCGCTCCTCGACCTCGATGACCTACCCGATGGCACGTATGAGGTGATCCTGTTCGGGCGTATCTCGGGCACGCTCGCGGTGCGGCGGCTGACATGAACCAGCGGCAAGCCGGGGGCATGGGCGACGAACTCACCAACGCCGCCCTCATTGGTCTGGTCGGCATGTTCGGGATCGCTCTCGTCCTCCGTGCCGCTGGCAGCGTCGCCGCGTTCCTCACCGGCACACCGCAGCCAGAAGTCGGCGCAGCGGCAGGGCTCGGCGTGCTGTTCAACCCCGCCGACCCGGCGACCGCGCTCGGTGCCGACGGACTCAACCCAGTCGTTTACTGGCTCGTCAGTGCGGCACTGCTCGGCGGACTGGCTGCCGGGATCGTCTGGGTGTGGATGGTGCTGCGCCGGCACACGCGGAAGACCGAGACCGACCCGCACCGGCTTGCCGGGATCGCGACCAGCCACGAGGTCAAGACCGCAGCGTCCGCGAAGGCACTGCTTCACCGCGCGGCCACACTGCGCCCCTCCTTGGAATCACCAGCTCCACAGGATGTCGGCTACCTCCTCGGTGCCAGCCGTGGCACGAAGGTCTGGGCATCGGTCGAAGACTCGATCCTGCTGATCGGCCCACCCCGCTCAGGCAAGGGCCTGCACGTCGTCATCAACGCGATCCTCGACGCACCCGGCGCGGTCGTCACGACCAGCACGAGGCCCGACAACCTCACCGCGACACTCCGCGCCCGACGCTACAAGGGCGGGCCGGTCGCCGTGTTCGATCCCCAGCACCTCGCCGAAGGCATCCCCGCAGGGCTCCGATGGTCACCCATTCGCGGCTGCGACGATCCGTTGACCGCGATGATCCGCGCCAACGGACTCGCTGCCGCAACCGGCCTCAGCGCTGGCGGGGTCGAGTCCGGCGGGTTCTGGGAGGGCAAGACCCGCACCGCACTCCAGTCGCTGCTGCACGCTGCCGCGCTCGACGGCCGCCAGCCGGCCGAGCTGTTCAGGTGGACCCTCGACCCCAGCGCGGCGTCGGAGGCCGTCGCGATCCTGAACTCGCACCCGAACGCGGCGATGGGTTGGGACGACTCACTGGCCGCGATGATCGACGCCGACCCCAAGACCCGCGACAGCATCTGGCAAGGCGTCTCCCTCGCACTCGCCGCGCTCGCCGACCCGCGCGTGCTCGATGCCGTCACCCCAGGCCCGCACGAACACTTCAACCCCGAGACCTTCCTCACCGAACAAGGCACCCTCTACCTACTCGCCACCGGTGCCGGAGCGGGAGCCTCCGCATCGCTTGTCGCGGCGTTCGTCGAAGACCTCATCGAAACCGCCCGCCGGCTCGCCGCCCGCTCACCCGGAGCACGGCTCGACCCACCCCTGCTGCTCGCACTCGACGAGATCGGAAACCTCGCCCCTCTGCCGTCACTGCCGACGCTCATGGCCGAAGGCGGTGGCACCGGGATCACGACCATGCCGGTCTTGCAGTCCCTCGCCCAAGCTCGCGATCGGTGGAGCGAGCATCAGGCCGGAGCGATCTGGGACGCCAGCATCGTCAAGATCATCCTCGGCGGCGCATCCAACAGTCGCGACCTTCAAGACCTCTCCACCCTCATCGGCGAGCGTGACGAGTACACCGACAGCGTGACCCTCGGCGACCACGGCACCCGCTCCAACCAGCGCTCGATCCGTCGCGTCCCGATCCTGCCGCCCGACCGCATCCGCACCCTGCCATTCGGCACCGGCATCACGATGCTGCGCTCCGCGCCGCCCATCGTCACCGACCTGCGCGCCTGGCCGACCCGCTCCGACGCCGCGCAGCTCCGCAGCGACCGCAGCGAACTCGAATCACTACTGCGCCGCCCGGCCCTCTGAGCGCAGACCTGGGTACGGAAGCGCACCTGCCTGACACAGCGGCCACACACGGCTGGTCGCCCAAGTTCAGGAGGGCGCCATCATGGCCATTCACACCCACCAGTCCATCTCCGGTTTCGTCGCCTCGGACCCGCAGCTCAGCTACACCGAGCGCGGCGACGCGCGCCTCTACATGAAGGTCGGCATCGAGCACTACCGCAAGGAGCCCGATAACACCTTCACGCAACTGGAGACGACCTTCCACGACCTCATCGCGTATCGCGGTGCCGCCGAGCAGGGAGCCGAGCGGCTCGCCAAGGGCGACAACATCATCGCCGACGGGCGGGTGCGCGACTACTCCTACGAGCGCAACAGCCAGCGCTACGAAGGCGAGGAGTTCATCGCGACGCGCATCGGACACGACCTCGCCCGCACCCGCTACGAAGTGGATCGCAGCGAACGCACTTCCGGCCGTGACGCGACCGCGTTCGCCGCACCTCAGCAGGCTGTGCCGTCCACCGCGACGGCCATCGGAATGTGAGCAACCGAGCCATGACCGATCAGTTCCTCCCTGAGCACGACGACATGCCACCCGAGGCAGGCCCGGCGTCCCCGCGATTCGATGCGCCCGAGCCGCCGCACCCGGTCAACTGGAACCTGCTGACCGCCAACGATCTCGAAGCCGAGTTGCTCGAACTGAACCGCTGGGTGGACTGGCTGCGCCACACCTATGGACTCCCCGCAAGCGTCGTACCACCGTACTGGCACCGTCACCCCGAACTCCTCTGGGAACTGTCGGGGCTGCACCTGCACTGGCTGTGCGCGTACGACCCGGAGCAGAACGGGTCCGCGCCGCTGGGCTGGCACCGCGACTTCGCTGATGCCCGCGCTCGCCTTCGTGATTGGGTAGCGGCGTGCGGCACTCGGCTCGACCGGGACCGCCCGACTCGCCAGACGAGCTGGCCGGGCGAAGACCCTTCGCCGTCGATCGAAGACGCACCAATCACGGATCGCGACGAGGACTTCGTGCGGTTCGTGATCGACATGGTGGATGCGCGCCAGGAGGCAGAAGATGCCTTCTTCGCGGGCACCGACCCGGAGATCGGCGAGGTGTGAGTCGTGGCGCGCCGATATGAACGGAAGACCGCGCAGCGTCAGCAGAGCGAGCGCGAGCTGACGATCCGCGCCGAGTACCACGAGCCGCCCGACCTGGACAAGCTCTGCGAGCTGCTGATCCGCCTGGCGCTCCAGCAGTCGGGCTCCTGCCGCTCGGAGGGCGCCGCGCGACCGAAGCGCCCTCGTGCCAGGGCGAGCGCGTCGTCGTAGAATGTTGGCATCCGTCGCGGATGGCGGATGTTGTGGTCCTAGCGCTTCGCCTCGGCGGGGCAAAGTGAACGTGGCCGACTCGGCCTAGTCCTACAGCCTTCGGGCTCTTCTCACGATCAACATCCGCTCTCACAAGTCCGCGTCGGCAGGACCAGTGACTGTGGAGAAGAGCCATGACGATCATCGACGCGGACCGCACCGCGATAGACAGCCTCGTAGCACCCACCCCGTTCCCCGGATCGTTCGCCGTCTCGTACCTGCGGGTCTCCACGAAGGAGCAGGCGGAGAAGGGCGGCCAGGCGGAGGGCTTCTCGATCCCCGCGCAGCGCGAGGCGAACCAGCGCAAGGCCGACCAGCTCGGCGCAACAATCATCGAGGAGTTCGTCGACGCTGGCGAATCCGCGCGCAAGGCCGACCGGCCCGAGCTGATGCGGATGATCCAGTACGTCGCGAAGCACAAGACGAACTACTGCATCGTCCACAAGGTCGACCGGCTCGCCCGGAACCGTGCCGATGACGTGACCATCCACCTCGCACTCAAGGACGCTGGCGTCACGCTGGTCTCGGCCACGGAGAACATCGACGAGACCCCATCGGGGATGCTGCTGCACGGCATCATGTCCTCGATTGCCGAGTTCTACTCCCGCAACCTCGCCACCGAGGTCGTCAAGGGCCTGTCGCAGAAGGCCGCGCAGGGCGGCACCGTGACGAAGGCACCCATCGGCTACCTCAACGTCGGGGTACGAGACGAGTTCGGGCGGGAGGTACGCACCGTCGAGATCGACGAAGAGCGTGCGCGATTGGTCCGGTGGGCGTTCCAGGTGTTCGCATCCGGCGACTGGACGACCAGCCAACTCCACCAGGAACTCGTGGCGCGAGGGCTCACGACAGCAGCGTCGCCGCGACGACCATCCAGGCCCATCGCGAAGTCGTCGGTGCACCGGATGCTGACGAACCCGTACTACAAGGGCAGCGTCCGCTATCAGGGCGTGACCTACGCCGGAGCGCACGAGGCCATCGTCCCCAATGAAGTCTGGGACCAGGTGCAGACCGTGCTCGGCACGCACCGCTCGGCTGCGGATGCGACGCAAGTCCATGAGCACTACTTGAAGGGCACAGTGTTCTGCGGGCAGTGCGGGTCGCGGCTACTGGTGTGCAACGCGAAGAGCAGCCAGGGCACGATCTACCCGTACTTCGTGTGCGCCAGCCGCCACGGCGGCAGAGGTGACTGCACCCGGCAGGCGATGCTCATCGAGCAGGTCGAACGCCTCATCGAGCGCTTCTACACCAAGGTGCAGATCGACCCGGAAACCATCGAGGCGGTCTCGGCGATGATCCATGCCCGGTTCGACGAGATGATGACCGAAGGAGCTGCCGAACTCGCCGACCTCGCGTCCCGGAGGACCCAGCTCGAAGGCGAGCAGCAGAAGCTGCTCCAAGCTCACTACGCCGGAGCCATCCCACTCGACCTCCTCAAGAAGGAACAGGACCGGATCACCGCCTCGTTGGAGACCATCGAACACCGGATCACCGCGCACCACGGCCACTACGCCAGTGCGCGAGAGAACCTCGACGACTCCCTGAAACTGCTGTCCAACGCCGCCGACATCTACGAGCACGCCGACGACGCGAACCGACGACTCATCAATCAGGCGCTGTTCAAGGCGATCTACATCGACGAGGACAACGACGTGCGCGTCGGCTACCGCAACCCGTACGACGGGCTGAGCCTGTCCGGCCTCCATGCCGACGCACTGAGCTGGGCCGCCGAGGCAAAGAAGATGGGCCAGGCGCGAACCGCGACCAAGGGCGGACCCTTGGTCGCAAGTTCACACCTGACCCGTTTGGGGTGAGTAACGGGACTTGAACCCGCGACATCCTGGACCACAACCAGGTGCTCTACCAGCTGAGCTATACCCACCATCGTCGTCGGTTGCCCGGCGACCAGGAAACAATAGCGTACGTCGCCGTGTCACGGGAAATCGATCCCGCCCCGACCGACGACGCGGTCAGACGTCGGCGGGGCGGGCCCCGGTCAGAGCGCCCTGGTGGCGCTTGGCGATCTCAGCCAGCTCCGAAGACGATGGCCCGGGCTGCGGCACGAAGACGGCATCGCGGTAGTAGCGCAGCTCCTCGATCGACTCCTGAATGTCGGCCAGGGCGCGGTGGTTTCCGACCTTCGCCGGCGCCTGGAAACGCACCCGCGGATACCAGCGTCGCGCCAGCTCTTTGATGGAGGAGACGTCGACGTTGCGGTAGTGCACGAAGCCCTCGAGTGCGGGCATGTCGCGAGCGAGAAAGGCGCGGTCGGTGCCGATGGTGTTGCCGGCCAGCGGCGCCTTGCCTTCGGTGGGGACGTAAGTGCGGATGTAGTCGAGCACCTGGGCCTCGGCGGCGGCGAGGGTGGTGCCGGAAGCCAGCTCATCGAGCAGACCGGACTTGGTGTGCATGTTGCGCACGAAGTCGCCCATGTTGGCCAACTGCTCGTCGGTGGGTTTGATCAGGACGTCTACACCGTCACCGAGCACGTTCAACTCGCCGTCGGTGACCAGCGCCGCCACCTCGATGAGCGCGTCGCCGGCCAGGTCGAGCCCGGTCATCTCGCAGTCGATCCACACCAAATGATTGTTAGCCACCCGCACAGCCTAGTAGCAGCCTGCGACAGGGGGTGACCATCACCCCGGACGGGCAGCCGCTACACTCAGCCTGTAGTAGCCACCACAGGCTACGAGGCCCCAGTAGCTCAGCGGATAGAGCAACAGCCTTCTAATCTGTAGTGCGCAGGTTCGAGTCCTGCCTGGGGCGCTCGTCGAGCGTGTTGAGACACGGAGTCGACCCAACCAACCTGACGCGCATAGTCCGGGGTTTCACAAAGCAGCTCTAATGACCGGCGAGTGGCGTGTTCTGATACCCCGCGAACAGCCAGTGCCCCTCGAGCCTCTGCGCGACAAGAGAGTAGACAGTGCACTTGTTGCCGTCGCTGGATCGGTTGTCCAGGTACTCGATATGCCCGTGGGCGATGAGCAGAGCCACAGCGAAGGTGTATCGCAGGAGACCACACACGGACGTGCTCCCGGCGGAAATCCTGCGAGGCGAGTACGAGACTCACTAGAGGATCGAAGACTCGATCCCTTCGGAGCGTCAGCTCCTAGACATTTGCTTCCAGGAGGAACGCTACCAGGGTGGGCACGCGCTCCAGAAGAGACGCCCAGCACCTCACGCCAGCCACCCGGCGTGGTCGACCCGAAGGGCTCGCTCTCCCACCAGCACCCGGAGACCCTCATGCATGCCGTCCAACTCCTCGACACCGATCTGTTCTCCCCACTCCCGGTAGACCTCGTCGAAGACCACAGCGCTCTTCTCCAGCATGTCGATGCCACGCGCCGTCGGCACGACGATCTTGCGGCGCGCATCCGCGGGATCGCGCGACGCCGCGACGTACCCCATCTCGGTCAGGCGCTCGATGGTCTTCGATGCGGCCTGCTTGGTGACACCGAGCGCGCGCGCCACCTCGCCCGTCGTCGACCCCGCCCCCACCGCCTGCATCGCGAACCCGTGAGCCGGTCGAAGATCGGCATGCCCCCGATCCGCTAGCCGGCGATGGGCTTCTTCGACCAGCACTCGGAAGCCGGACAGGAGCAGGAACGGAAGCTCATAACCCGGCTTGCGTAGCGATTCGTCCTTCATCCCCGTCTCTTTCGTCAACTCTATTGACTATCTACGACGCCGAGCCTAGCATGATGTTTTCGTCAACTCAGTTGACAACTACGAAGGAGTCACCATGCCATTCCCACGCCACACGATCGACACCGCACCGGCGGAGTCCCAACCAGCCCTCGCCGCCATCCAGCGCAAGTTCGGCGCCATCCCGCCGGCCGCTGCGGCGCAGGCAACATCCCCTCGCCTGCTGAACGGATTCCTCGAGGCGAACAAGAGTTTTGAGGAAAGCTCCCTTCCTGAGGTCGCGCGCGAGGTGGTCACGCTGTGCGTCGCCGCTCGCAACGAGTGCCACACATGCATCGCCATCCACAGCCGGGTGCTGACGCGCCTCGGCCACCCTGACTTCGCCCGCCGGATACTCGAGAACTCACCGCTGCCCGGCCCTCAGCTCGAATCGGTTCGAGTCTTCACGATCCAGCTGCTCGATCACACCGGCGCCGTCACCGACGAGGAACTACGCGCGTTTCTCGACGCCGGACACACCTTGGAGCAGGCATTGGAGGTCGTGTTCGGGATCGGCGTCTACACCATGTCCACCTTCGCCAACAGACTGGTTCGCGCCTGAGCACGACGAGATCCACACTTGCGCACGCAACACGCCGCACGGCCTCGTCGTCGGGACCACACAGATCCGAGCCCTCCTCGACGATCAACCGCTCAGTCAACGCGAGATCGGCCAGCACACAGAGCGCGCCGTGGCTTTATCCCTCAGACCAACGCGATGATCCTGCGCTCTTAGCACCCTGAGCGCGGCGCGGACCGGCAGCTAGCGATACCGCGAGATCGACGATGCCCGCCCGTGGCGCGTCCAGGCTCAGCACATCGGCGAGCGGGATCCAACGAGCGAAATCGGTGGATCCTCCCTCCTCCGTGGTGCCCAGCGTCCCGCCGACGATGGTGGCGGAAAAGAGGAAGCGCTGCGAACGAAACGGCCTTGGACTACGCACAGATCGTGCCCCCGTGAAGTGATGCGCAACGAGCAACTCCCCCACCTCGACGTGATACCCCGTCTCCTCGTACACCTCGCGCACCACCGCGTCGGTCAGGGTCTCGTCGTACTCCACCCCACCGCCGGGCAGCGTCCAGGAGGGGGTGGCCACGCCTTCGCCGTTGAACCAGCTCAGCAGGATCTCGTCGGCCTCGTTGAGGATCACGGCATAGGCACCCAGCCGCGTGTCGTACTCGGTGAAGTGCATGACCCCAGAGTATTGAGGGGGCTCGCCGAATCTGACCAGTCCATAGACATCTCATCGTCGCGGCCATGATGAAGACAGGATCGGGGCTGATTCCGTCAGCCAGGACAGCCTGTCGAGAGGGAGCGGGGTTATGGACGTCAGCATGCCGATATTTCCAACCCCGCTAACCAAAGGTCGTCGGGCAACGGAACGGAATCAACCCCGCTGAGCCATCCAACACCAACGCTCGAGTTGCGCTCAGACCAGCGCACCGTCCCGCGCAACGATCGCTCCGGCCTTGACCACGACGATGCGCGCAGCCTGAGTCAGGATCGCGTTCGCCGCGCTGTCGGTATCGAGAAGCACCAGATCGGCGTTGCATCCGACTCCGACGCCATAGCCTTCCAGCCCGGCGTTGCGCGCCGGGTTATACGTGATCATGTCGAACACCTTCTCCAGATCCTCTGGATAGGCGTACTGCATGACGTGGGATCCGACCAGCGCCTCTTGAAGCAGGTCAGCGTTGCCGTAGGGCCGCCATGCGTCGCGGATGTTGTCGGACGCGAAGGCCGTGTTCACGCCGTTCTTGAGGAACAGGTCGAGACGGGTCGTCCCGCGGCGTCGCGGCACCTCCTGCTTCCGGCCCATCAAGAACATGTTGCACGACGGCAGGGAGATGACATTGCTGCCGGACCGCGCCGCCTTGGCGATGACCGCGTCCAGATCGTTCTGATCGACGCCGAGCGCGTCCAGTGCGGTCAGGTGCCCACAGCTGAGCTTGTCGCCGAGGCCAAGTCTGATCGCGTGATCCAGAATGTGATTGTATTCGGTGAAATCGGGCGTGTCCTGCTCATTGACGTGAAGATCGACGGGCAACCCACTGCTCTCCGCAAAAGCGAAGAGGGAATCGATATTCGCAAGGTCGGAACCTACCGAGAAATATCCACCGATGAAGTCGACCTGACCGTTTTCCACGTACTTCTCATAGTCTGTTCGCGTGAGCTGCGTAAAACTTTCTTTCTCTGTCGCTGCAGACCAGGGAACGATCGCCTTGAGGTCGATCCGGCCGGCGTACTCCTCCTTCAGCTCGGTGATGGCCTGGACGCCAATCTCACCCCAGGTGGTGTGCGTCTTGATGGTGCCGGTGCCTCGCGCGATCGCCCAGTCGATCACGGTCGTCATGCGCTCCTTGACCTTGACGACGATGTCCGCCTGGGAAGTGCCCGCGTCAATCAGGCGTGCCATGTAGGCACGCTCGGCCATTCCTGCGGTCGAATAGCCGAAGCCATCGCTCTGATCAGACGCGTACCAGGCCTCCTCGTTGGCCTTGACGTCGGCGCGATAGGCGTCGTCATCCCAGAGGAGAGCCTTGTCAAGGTGGGTGTGGGTATCCACGAAGCTCGGAGCGAGGAACTTGCCCTCACCGCTGACAACCTCGGTTGCCCGCTTCGGATCGACCGTACCCACCTCCGCGATCTTGCCGTCCTTGATCGCCACGTCGGCCACCTGGCCGAGCTTCGAGACGAACGCCCCGGCGATGACCAGATCGAACTCACCAGTCCCTGGGGAAGCAGATATGCCCGCACCACTCTCCTTGTGATCCGGAGTGGATCCACCGTCAGTCCCACCATCATTGGCGCACGAAGCAAGGAAAGGGACGGCCGCAAAACCAGCAGCCATTCCCGCCAATGATCGACGACTTACTTCAGGTCCACCATTCGACACGAGAACCACTCCTTCTTAGCGGCGGCGCAATAGCGGCCGCGGAAACGCTCGGCGGCAGATACCGCCTTCTTACGGAAAGAGTATCCACTGCCCCTGTTTCGCCAATCTGCCGGGGTTGTTTCCGAAATGTAAAACTGCCTCGACTGTCGATGGAGGTACATGATTTGCCTCAACGGGGAGAATGGGGGCAACGGCCGGCGACGTCGGCCCCGGCGATGGAGTGAGCGACATGAGCGATGAGAGCAAGACCGAAGAGTTCGAGGTCACACTCGGCAACGTGGTCGACAAGGTCATGGAGCTGATCCGAGAGGGCAACGTGCGGCGGATCACGCTGCGACGCGAAGGCAAGACGCTGCTCGAGATCCCCCTCAATGCCGGCCTCACGGTGGGTGCGGTGACAGCCCTGGTCGCTCCGCTCCTGCTCGGCGTCGGCGCGATCGCCGCCGTGGTCAGCAAGGTGACCATCGTCGTCGAACGCCCGTCAGACCCCACCGACTAGGCGATCCCCGAGGAGTCTCAGCCTCAGCGGCTGCAGCTGTCGTCGACGGTCACCTTCGTGGGGTGCACCATGGGGGTCGTCCACGCATCGAGCGGACCGGTTTCCGTGGCGGGGCCCGTGAATCGGGCTCCGACGGTCACCGTCTCACCGCCGAGCGGGTTGACCGTCATGAAGGACGGAGTGGGGCGTCCCAGATCCTCCATGTCGAGCGCACGCCACTTCCACGCCTTGTCACGATCGGTTTCGCCGAGCCGCTCGGTCACCTTGGTACCGGGCGGTCCGTAGAGGAACACCTGGGTGCGATAGATCTTGGTCTCCACGTCACCACCCGTCACATACGAGGACAACGTCCGCGCCTTGTCCTTGGTCAGATCGAGGCCGACCGTCGCGCTGACATCGTAGGTGACGGTGCCGTCGATGTTGCAGGTCGCTGTGACCTCGGCCTCTGTGCGCATGTAGTAGTCGATCTTCGACCCCAGCGAGGCGTCACGGAAGTAGACACCGACCACGGTGTCGGGCAGGTTGCTGGCGGGCAGCACCCCGGAGAGCCTCCAAGGTGTGATCATCTCTTGGATCTCGGGGTCGGCACTCCAGAACATCAGGCTGCCGGCGTCGATGCTGTCCCTGACCGCTGACACCAGGGCCCCCGGATCGAAGTCGCCTTCGACCACGCTGTCCATGACCGCAACCGCGACTTCCTTGAAGATGCCGTCGACCTCGCCTGACTCCCCGGGCTCATAGAGCTCATACGCGTCGCTGAGCAGGAAGGCCACCACGTTGTCGCTGGTCAGCTCGCGTCCGTCCACGGTGACGGGACCAGTGGCCCGCATGATCCGCGCCATGGCAAGGGGGTCGATCGAGACGGCACCGTCGACGGGTTCCGGGTCGATGTCCCGATGCCAGAGCGCGATGATCGTCCGGGCCGCCGTGGGCCAGTCGGGCCGACCGACGGCGGTGTTGACGTTGTTGATCAGGTACTCGTTGTAGAGGTCCAGCGCGCTTTGATCGATCTCCACATCGGCGTGTACGCCCCACTGATATTGCTTGCTGTCGGCTTGCTTGACGATCTTCAGTTCGCCGTCCGACACATGCAGCAGGCTCTGCGATGCGGCACTGCCACCCAGCGCCAACGTCTCCGCATTGCTCTGCCCGACGAGGAGATAGTTGCGCTCGCCGTCAGCGCCGAGCATTCCGGGCAGCACCTGCAGCACCGGGTCGACGGTTCCCATCACTTCGGCAACCTGCTCGATAGGACCACGCAGCTGCGACACCAGGCTGTCACTGCGTCCCACGTCTTGAAGCTGCGCGTTGAGCTCATGGACCCGCGGCGCCGAGCTTTGCAGCACCGGCAACACGCGCGTCAGCATCGGATCGTCACTGTCGCTCTTCAGCGCATTCAGCGCCGGCACGCCGAGCCCGCCGGCGAGCGCGTCCAAGGTCTCGGCGGCCAGGCGGGCGGCTCGGAGGTTGTCCCCCGCCCACGGCACGTACTCGGCGGCCGTCCACACCAGGCTGTCGGTGGCCTCGGCAGCCCGCGCTCCATGCTCCGCCATGACGGTGAGGCCTTGCTCCGCGTCGCCGTCACGCAGTCCGGACAAGCTTGCCTGTGCGGCCATCAATTCGTTGCGCACGGTGAGCACCTTCAGCCCCAACCAGACGCCGGCACCGATCAGGGCGACGAGCACCACCGCCACCGTGATGCCCACCCACCTCGCTGTGCGTCGACGCTGAGACTGACGGGAAACGCGGCGTGACGCGCCTGTGTGAGCGGGCATGGCGCCATCGTACAGAGTGACTACGATGAACGACATGCAGCGTTCGGACATCCCAGGTTCGTGGGCGCGCCTTTTCGGGCGGTTCACCGGACGCCGACAGCCGGCCGCCCGCCCTCGGTTGAACTGGGCGATCGACACCGCGGCCACACCGGGGCGCTGGGGTGACCAGTGGGGCGACACCTACTTCGCGATCTCGCTGGCACGAGCGTTGCGCCGACTCGATCAGAGCGTTCAGATCGACCGTCGCGACACCCGCGACAGGGACAGCCGCAGCCAGGACGACGTTGTGGTCACGCTGCGCGGCCTGGAACGGGTGACCCCTCGCCCCGGTCCGCTGCATCTGTTGTGGGTGATCTCGCATCCCGACAAGGTGGATGCCGACGAGGCCCGCTCCTACGACGCCGTATTCGCCGCCTCCCCGTCCTGGGCTGCCGCTCGAAGCGCCGAGTGGGGCATCCCGGTGTCACCGCTGCTGCAATGCACCGACCCAGAGTTCTTCCATCCCGGCCGCACCCTGCCTGGAGCTACAGAAGGAGTGCTGTTCGTCGGCAACGCGCGACGCGGCTCGCATCGTCCTGTCGTGGAAGCGGCGGCTGAGGCGGGAGCTCGACCCCGGATCTTCGGAACCGGCTGGGAGGAGACTCATGTGGCTTCACACCTGGCCGGTACCCGGATCCCCAACGACGACCTGGGCGCGCACTATGCCGCCGCCACGGTGGTGCTGAGCGATCACTGGGACGACATGCGACGGGCTGGGTTCCTCTCCAACCGCCTGTTCGACGCCGTGGCGTGCGGAGCGCGGGTGCTGAGCGACTCGATCGACGGGCTGGATCTCTTCGACGGCTGCGTGGTGGGCTGCGAGTCGTCCGACGACGTGCGAGAGGCACTCGCGTCGGACCCGGAGCAGGTGTGGCCCGACCTGGCGCACCGAATGGCTGTCGCCGAACGGATTCGCTCGGAGCACTCTTTCGAGCGGCGCGCCGAAGCACTGCTGACTCGGGCCTTGGAGCTCCGGAGCTAGCGTCGGCGCCACGTTTTGGCGGAACGGACGCGCAAAGAAGCCCCGAGTCGTGCCACAATGCCTCATGCAATCAACGGCGAGCACGCGAAATCAGATCTGGCTCGCCCGTACTCTTCGGTCGCTCCGGATGCGAAGCAGGCTCTATTGCCACGCGGACCTGAGTGCCCCGTGGTCACTGGAGATACCGGCTATCCCCGACTCACTCACGTTCCATCTGCTCACTTCGGGAGCGTGCTGGATCCGCATGCCAGGGTCGGTTCCGATGGAGCTGCGCGGGGGCGACCTGGCGCTCATCCTCGACGGCCAGGGGCATGAACTGGTCAGCTCGCCGGACGAGCCCGAGGGCCCTCGCATCGACCGCGTCCCCCAGGAACGCGTGAGCGAGCGCTACTCGCAGTTGCGGTATGGCGGCGCGGGCCGTGCGTCGCAGCTGATCTACGGCGTCGTGTCGTTCGAGGACGCCGCCGCGCGCGAGCTGATGCGCGCCATGCCGCCCGTCCTGATCATCCGACGCGATTCCGCGCTCGCCGAGTCCTTCCTCAGGGACACCACCCGGCTCATGAGCAGCGAGCTCGCCCAGCCCCGAACGGGCGAAGAGGCCGTCGCGACCAGATTGGCCGACATCCTCGTCGTTCAGGCACTGCGCTGCTGGATCGCCACCAAGGCCGACGCCACCACCGGATGGTTGAGGGCCCTCCAGGATGAGCGCATCGGTCGGGCCCTCGAGGCGATCCACTCGGATCCGGGCCGCTCCTGGACCCTGGACCAACTGGCCGACGTCGCCGGCATGGCCCGCTCCTCGTTCACCGCACGCTTCTCCAGGCTCGTCGGCGAGCCTCCGATCTCCTACCTCATCCGGTGGCGGATGAACCTGGCCTTGACCAGGCTTCGGGAGGACGACGTCCCGGTCGCGCACGTAGCCGAGGAGACGGGCTATCGCTCTGAGGCCGCGTTCAACCGGGCGTTCACGCGCGTCATCGGCCGCAACCCCGGTGCCGTGCGCCGCGACTATCGACCGAACCGGCCGCCCCACTCGAACAACCCCTGGAGCCGCTAGGCTCGCCGCTTCGGCTGAGAGACACGCGGCCGTCCGGGCGCGTTCGGATTCGGAGCGATATCTCCTACATCACGTCATAGTTAGAGCTTTTCGCTGTCTTCTTGTGTAGAAAGACACAACGGTGCCCTTCTGGATGGCACACGATCGGGAGGTCCGATCACCGCGATCCGGGGCGTTGACAGGCTTCATCCGTTCGGACGAAGCCAGTGACGAGGGGAAGAAGATGGATACTGCCATCGCGCACTACAACGTGGTTACGAGCGACCGATTCCGACGGCGCCCGGCGTGCAAGGACGCCACGGCGATCGGCATCGCTATCGTGCTGAGCATGATCGCGCTCCTCGTCGGCACCCACCACATCGGGTTCACCGATCCCGCGGATGGGGCGCCGATCGTGCGTGCTGGTCTGCCCGACGCCTTGATGTCCCTCCTCGTCCTCCCCCTGGCAATGACCACCATCGCGGTCGGGACCGCCCGTCGTCGCGGGGCTGCGTTCAGAAGCTGAACGAGGCGGTCGACAGCGGGTCAGCGCCCGTGAGCGCAACCAGCCTCCAGTCGAGCCTCACGGATCCGGCCGCCGGATCGATGCGGACGAGGACGGTGTGAGGAGTCTCCACCAGACGCACCTGAGCGACGAAGACGGCACCCTCCCACGCACCGCTAGCCACCACCGGAATCTCCGGTCCTCTCGGCGTGGGCCACGACGATTCCACCCACTTCCCGTCGCCGATCACCGTGACCAACTCCCCCGCCGGATGCTGAATGCGCAGGATGTGGCCGTCCTCGACAGCCTCCAGGCTCGCTGCCGCGAAGGTGTCGGGCAGCTGGGAGGCCGGATCGCGCGTCACCGTCGACGATTCCCTGCGCTCCGGGCCGCCCAGCGCCGGATGCACAAGGGCACTCAGCCGCTCGGCGAGTTCGCGATCGGCCTCGACGTCCGGGGTGGCGTCGACGGCGGGTAGGAGATGGGCCCACAGCCGGTCGAGCACGTCCTGCATCACGTCCACCTCTGAGGTGATCGCCACCACGACGTCCTGCTCAGGTAGCACCACCGCGAACTGTCCGAAAGCTCCGTCGCCGCGGAAGCCGTGACGCTGTCCCCAGAACGAATAGCCATAACCGCAGCCCCAGTCGCCGACGCCGTCGCTGGCCAAGGACGGAGCGCTGGGGACGGGAGCGAGCGCGGCGAAGCCCTCCGGAACGATCCGCCTCCCCTGCCAGAGACCGCCGTCCAGCCAGGTCTGCGCCAGCGCGAGGATCGACGACGTGGTGAAAGACATTCCGCTGAAGCCGAGGTCGCGGCCTTGGTAGGTGCGCTGCGCTTTCGCGGGAGCGCCGCCGAACGGATCGAGAAGAAGTCGTCGGATGTGCGACGAGACGGGCTCACCGGTGGCCGCGGCGATGGCCTGCGCGACGAGGTAGGTGCCCGCCTGGTTGTATGCCCAGACCTGGCCGGGCTCGTCGTCGGGGATGCGGTCGAGGACCAAGGACAGCAACGGGTCGCCATCGTGCGGTCCGGCGGGGTTGGGTTCTGCGTCGCCGCGCCAATTCCAGACGTCCTCGGTGTGCCCGACGGTCATGGTGATGCAGTGTCGCACGGTCACCCGTCGCCAGATCTCCGGCACGTCGTCGAGGTCGGTGAGGTAGGAGAGCACGGGCGCATCCAGGTCGATGAGCCCTCGTTCCGCCACGTCGCCCAGTACCGTCGCCGTAAAGCTCTTGGTCAGCGAGTAGCCCAGGTGCACTCGGTCGCGGGCATAAGGCGCCCACCATCCCTCGGCGATCACATGGCCACGGCGGGCGATCATCAGCGAGTGGTATCCGTGTCCGGGGGTCTCGAAGGAGTCGAGGAGGGCCAGCAGGCCTCGGGCGTCTACGCCCTGAGCGGACGGGGTACTGCGCGGCATCGTCATGGGCGCCAATCTATTGCACTGCACGATTGCGCAGACCTCGACTTCCTGCTTAGGGTATTAGGTAAGCATTGCCTTACATAAGTGTCGCGTCCCGTCGGATGCACTCGGCATGCCCACCACCAGTCGAAAGTGAGATTCCCCCTCATGCGCTTCCGCAGAATGCTCGCCGCCGCCATCGGCGCCACCGCACTCGCCCTCTCCGCCTGCTCCTCCGGCACCCCCACGCCGGCCGACCCCACCACCTCCGCTCCGACGACCTCCCCGTCCGCGAGCGGCGAGGCCTCCACAACCGGTCAGGCCTACCCCATCGTCATCGAGCACGCGCTCGGCACCACCACCATCCCGGCCAAGCCAGAGCGCGTCGCCACCGTCAACTGGGCCAACCACGAGGTGCCTCTGGCGCTCGGCGTGGTGCCCGTCGGCATGGCCGCTGCCAACTTCGGCGACGACGACGGCGACGGCCTGCTGCCCTGGGTCTCCGAGAAGCTCACCGAGCTGGGCGCCGAGACCCCCGTCCTCTTCGACGAGACCGATGGCATCGACTTCGAGGCCGTCGCCGACACCAAGCCCGACGTGATCCTCGCCGCCTACTCCGGCCTCACGCAGGAGGATTACGACACCCTCAGCGAGATCGCCCCCACCGTCGCCTACCCCGAGGCCGCCTGGTCCACGTCGTGGCGCGACGTGATCCGCTTCAACGCTCAGGGCATGGGCATGGCCGCTGAGGGCGACGAGCTGATCGCGACCCTCGAGAAGCAGATCACCGACACGGTGGCCGCCCACCCGGGTCTCGAGGGCAAGGCGACCATGTTCGTGACGCACGTCGACACCGCCGACCTGAGCAAGGTGAACTTCTACACCGCCAACGACACCCGCGCCGCGTTCTTCGAGGATCTCGGCCTCACCACCCCGGCCGCCGTGGCCGAGGCCTCCGCCGCGGGCGAGTTCTCCGGCAGCGTCAGCGCCGAGCAGGTAGACATGTTCGACGACGTCGACCTGATCGTCACCTACGGCGACCAGGCACTGGTCGACACCCTGAAGGCCGACCCGCTGCTCTCGCAGATGCCCGCCATCAAGAACGACGCGGTGGTCTTCCTCGACGGCAGCGGCCCGCTGGGCACTGCCGCCAACCCCACGCCGCTGTCGATCTCGTGGGTGCTCGACGACTACGTCGCGATGCTGGCCGAGGCCGCGAACAAGGCGAGCTGATTCCCCAGACGACCGCTAACGCGCCGGGCGCCGCCATCGTGCGGCGGCCGGCGCGTCGGCGCGCGCTCGGGCTGCTCGGCGTCGCCGTGGTGCTTGCTGTGGTCTGTGCGTTGTCCGTGGCGATCGGCTCGCGAGTGGTTTCGTGGGCGGAGATCGTGGCGGCGTTCGGCGGCTCGACGAACGGCCTGGGCGAGGCGGCCGTGCTCAAGCGGATCCTCCGCACCCTGCTGGCACTGGTCGTCGGCGCGGCCCTGGGCCTAGCGGGAGCCCTGATGCAGGGCGTAACCCGCAACCCGCTGGCCGACCCCGGCATCCTCGGCGTGAACATGGGCGCCTCGCTCGCCGTCGTGGTGGGCATCGCGTGGTTCGGCGTCTGGACCTACACCTCGTTCATCTGGATCGCCATCGCGGGTGCCGCGGTGTCCGCGGTGTTCGTCTATCTGGTGGGCTCGCTCGGCCGCGGCGGCGCCACTCCCCTCAAGCTGGCCTTGGCCGGGGCGGCGACGGCCACCGCCCTCAGCGCCTTCATCAGCGCCATCGTCCTACCGCGCGGCGACATCGCCGGCAGCGTGCGGTCCTGGCAGATCGGCGGAGTGGGTGGCGCCAACCTCGACGCCATCGCGCAGGTGGCGCCGTTCCTGATCGTGG
The DNA here is from genome assembly GCF_029211185.1 of Tessaracoccus caeni. Lineage (GTDB taxonomy): Bacteria > Actinomycetota > Actinomycetes > Propionibacteriales > Propionibacteriaceae > Arachnia > Arachnia caeni. Next base: position 128,845 of record NZ_JARGDO010000009.1, on the reverse strand, counting down.
GCACGATCATCGCGCTGACCTCGGCCCGGTCGCTGAACTCGTTGGCCTTGGGCGACGAACTGGCCGCCGGCCTGGGCGAGCGCGTGGCGGTGGCGCGGGCCGTCGCCTCACTGGGTGCGGTCGTGCTGTGCGGGGCTGCGACGGCGGTGGCGGGGCCGATCGGCTTCGTCGGGCTCGTCGTTCCGCATGTCTGCCGCCTCATCGTCGGCCCCGACTACCGCTGGCTGCTACCCTTCTCCGCTTTGACGGGAGCCGCGCTGCTCACGGCCTCCGACGTGGTAGGGCGCGTCGTCGCCCGGCCCGACGAGGTGGACGTCGGCATCATCACCGCGCTTATCGGAGCGCCGTTCTTCATCGCCATCGTGCGTCGGCAGAAGGTGCGTGAGCTATGAGCACCAGGCTGTTGTCCGCGTCTCCGGCGGCTGTCGAGCTGGTCGCGTCCGGGCGACGTGGCCGGGGGCGCCGTCGCCGGATCATCATGGCTGTCCTGGCGGTGCTGATCGTCGCACTGTTCGTCGTCTCGTTGATGGTGGGCAACACGTTCTATCCGCTGAGCGACGTGGTGCGTGTGGTGCTGGGCCAGGACGTCGCGGGTGCGACGTTCACCGTCGGTCGCCTGCGCCTGCCACGGGCGGTGCTCGCGGTGGTGGCCGGGCTCAGCTTCGGATTAGGCGGCGTCACCTTCCAGACCATGCTGCGCAACCCGTTGGCCAGCCCCGACATCATCGGCATCAGCTCCGGCGCCAGCGCGGCGGCGACGTTCGCGATCATCGTGCTGGGGCTCTCCGGCACGGGCGTGTCGGTGTTCGCCATCACCGCCGGCCTCGGCGTCGCCGTCGCCGTCTACCTGCTGTCGTTCCGCTCAGGGGTGGCCGGCACCCGGCTGATCCTGATCGGCATCGGCATGGCCGCGATGCTCGACTCGCTGACCTCCTACTTCCTCAGCAAGGCGCCCCAATGGGAGCTGCAGGAGGCGATGCGCTGGCTGATGGGCAGCCTGAACGGCGCGCGGTGGGAGACTAACCTGCCGGCCGTCGTCGCGTTCGTGGTGTTCGCCCCGGTGCTGCTGGGGCAGGCCCGCAACCTGGCCGCCTTGCGCTTGGGCGACGACACCGCCGCCGCGTTGGGGGTGCGCACCGAACGCACCCGGATCATCCTGATCGTCTCGGCCGTGGGCCTGATCGCCTTCGCGACAGCGGCTGCGGGTCCGATCGCCTTCGTCGCCTTCCTGTCAGGCCCCATTGCGGCCCGGATCATCGGACCGCATGGCTCTCCCCTCGTACCGGCGGCACTGGTGGGCGCGCTGCTGGTGCTGCTGGCCGACCTGCTCGGCCAGTACGCCTTCGGCGCCCGCTACCCCGTCGGCGTCGTCACAGGGGCGCTGGGAGCGCCGTATCTCGTCTACCTCATCATCCGCACCAACCGCACAGGAGGATCACTGTGACCCGGTCCCATCTCCTCGAGGCGCAGGGTCTCAGCCTCGGGTATCGCGACCGCGCGGTGATCGAGGGCCTCGATCTCAGCGTGCCGCCCGGCGAGATCACGGTGATCGTCGGCGCCAACGCGTGCGGCAAGTCGACGCTGCTGCGCTCGCTCTCCCGGCTGCTCGCGCCGCGCGAGGGCCAAGTGCTGCTGGACGGCAAGCAGGTGCACCAGATGCCGGCCAAGGAACTGGCCCGCACGCTGGGGCTGCTCCCCCAGTCGCCCATCGCGCCGGAGGGCATCACGGTCGCCGACCTGGTGGGCCGGGGCCGCCACCCGCACCAGAAGGTGTTCTCCCGCTGGACCGCCAAGGACGACGAGGCCGTAGCCGCCGCACTGGAGGCCACCAACACCCTCGACCTGGCCGATCGCGCCGTCGACGAGCTGTCCGGCGGTCAGCGTCAGCGGGTGTGGATCGCCATGGCGCTCGCCCAGCAGACCGAGCTGCTGCTGCTCGACGAGCCCACCACCTTCCTGGACGTGAGCCACCAGGTGGAGGTGCTGGACCTGCTGACCGACCTCAATCAGTCCAGCGGCACCACCATCGTGATGGTGCTGCACGACCTCAACCTGGCCGCCCGCTACGCCGACCACCTCGTCGCCATCGCCGGCGGCACCGTCTATCAGTCGGGTTCGCCGGAGGAGGTGCTGACGACGGACATGGTGCGCACGGTCTTCGGCATCGACAGCCAGATCATCGCCGACCCCACCAGCGGCCGCCCCCTGATGCTCCCGCTGGGCCGGCACCGCGTCAACCCGCACGGGGCGTAGGGATAGAGGTATAGCCTGCCTGGGTGACTACCTGGGCAGAGATCTATCCCCCGTTCGGGGTGTCCATCGCATGCGGCGACCTCGAACTGCATGGCATGACGCCCGCCGACGTGCCGGAACTGTTGGACCTCGCGGCGGAGGGGGTCGTCGATCCAGACCGGCCGTATCCGTTCAACAACGACTGGGCCCTGCGAGAACCGGCCGACCTGCGCCTCAACTCCGCCCGGCACTACTTCTCCACCTGGGCAGCGGCTCGGCCCGATGCTTGGTCCTTGCTCTTCGTCGTTCGACATCGCGGCGAGATCGTCGGCTGCCAAGACCTCATGACCGACGACTTCCCCATCACCCGCGTGGCGCGCACCGGATCCTGGCTCGGCCGCCGGCACCACGGCTCCGGTATCGGCACGGCGATGCGCCAGTTGGTCTGCGCCTTCGCCTTCGACGCGCTGGGCGCCGACGAATGCCGCACCGAGGCCTATTCGGACAATCCCGCGAGTCAGCGTGTGAGCGAGAAGCTCGGCTATCAGCGGGTCGAGGTCCGGCCCGTCAATCGGCTGGGCGAGCGAGCCCAGGAAGTGCGCTTCATCCTGACCCCCGATCATTTCGTCCGCCCGACAGGCACCGTCACCTTCGACGGCGTGGAGGCCTTCAAGGAGTTCGTCGGCCTGAGCTGAGCTGAGCTGAGCCAACGGTGCGCAAGCCAGCGCGGTCTTATCCAGGTTAATTCCGTTCAGCTGCCCCGCGATCTCGGATCAGCCAGGTCGTTGACGTCAGCATGCTGACATCCAGAACCTGGGCGAGCCGTCGCACGCCTGAGCAGCGACGCTGCTGCGAGCGCCCTCGACAGCGGGGACGTGTCCCTACTTGAGGATTCGGGTCAATAGTCCGTGGCGGCTGATCAGTCCATAGCTTTCGAGCTCAAACAAATCGTCAAGATCAATGATCGCCACCTACCCAAAACACACCCATACGACTGATAGCATCCCTACGTTCCAATAGACCTTGAGTTATTGGATGTTCGGCGCCATAGGCCTTTTTCGACACTTTGACTGCTTCCTCCAGCGTCATGAACGCCTCCCGCCACCGACCGATCATCCCATATGTATCGGCGAGATTTCGCCACACCCCCAAAGTGGTTGCATGTTCCTTACCCAGCACACGCCCACACTCATCTAAACCACGCTCATAGAGACGTACAGCTCGAACCAGATTACCTGCGGCGCGATACGCACCAGCAAGGTTATTAAGAGAGATCAACGTGTCCGGATGATCAGCCCCCAAGAAGCGCTCCCTATCCCCCAGCGTCCGCTTATACAAGGAAACCGCCTTCCCTATCTCTCCCTTCGCCTGATACAGGCCGGCAAGATTGTTACAAGACACCAAGGTGCTCGGATGATCGAGACCCAGGAGTCGTTCGCGATCCAGCAGCGTCTGTTCGTAAAGCGAGAACGCCCGATCTAAATCACCCGCCGACTCGTAAGCGTAGGCGAGGTTGTTTCTACAAGTAAGCGTTACTGGATGACCAACACCCAGAATCCGCTCGCTATCCCACAACGCACGCGCATGCAATGAGATGGCTCGCTCGAATTGACCCGCAGCCTCGTACATAGTGGCAAGATCGTCCCGTATCCGCACAGTCCTAGGATGATCTGGACCCAAGATCTGCTGACAGTCCCTCATCAGTTCCTCATTCAACGAGATCGCGCGACCCCAGTCACCCTTGCTCCTTATACGCACGCGCGAGCCCGCTACGAGCGGTAAACGTGCGCTGATCACCGCTCCCCAGGATGCGCGACGTATCTTCCGTAAGCCTATCGAACAGCACAGATGCTCTACTCAGATCCCCCACCGCTTCGTAGGCCTTCGCAAGATTGCCCCGAAACATCAAGGTATCTGGATGCCTCTCACCGAAGACTCGTTTTGCATCGCAAACAACCCTCTCCAGCATCGAAGCCGCTTGAGTCAAATTACCTGATGACAGATAAACACCAGCCAGATTATTCCTGGCCGCTAGCACATCAGACTGATCAGCTCCTGTTACTTTAGATAGCCCGTCCAGTGCTCTCTCGTAGAACAAACGGGCCCGACCAAGATCACCTACCAACTCGTAGACGACACCGAGATTGTTACAGAACATAAGAGCTTCTCGACAATCGGCTCCTAATACTCTATTTACATCTTCCAGGTAGCCCTCAAGTTCGATAGCAGGATAAGGATCGAGCTGCTGACTTGACCGATACACCACGGCCGCCACAAGTCGCATCCAGTCCTCGTCATTCATCAGCGATGTAGAGTGTGACTGCTCCCTGACCGCAACGAACTGACTAGCTATCTCACGGTTATTGTCCCGCTCCACCAGGTAGGTATTCGCGACATACCAACTCGCCCCATGCATCGCGACGCAGGCGTTTCGAACGGCGGCCCCCATTTCATTGCGAGCCTCAAAGTCCTCACGGATCACCTGGGCCTGTAGCCGGTGCAGCGAGACGATGCGTCGGTCCTCGGACTCGATCAGGATCGAGTTCTTGACTAGGGCGCCCACCGTCTCGTCGACCACGAACTCATCGTCCCCAAGCCCGCGTAGCCACTCACGGGGCACGCCCGGCTCGGCCAACAGCGCCAGGGCCCCCAGCACGTGCTCTGCCGCATCCGACACTTCGCCGGGCAAGCCCTTCAGCACATCGGTGTACGCCAGCCGCAGTGCCACACCGACCAACTGGGGATAGGCGCCGTCTTCCGTCTCAACCACCCTGTCGAGCCCCCGGCCACTGGATAGCAGTTCCCGATACCGGCGGAAGTCATAGTTGCGTCCCTTGATCACGACCGCCGCCTGGGTCAGCGCGACCGGCAGTCGTCCCAGATCTTCGGCAACGGCACCCGCGCCTTCTTCGTCTCGAACGTCGGTGGCGTCCTGCAAGTAGTCGATGGCCTGCTGAGGCGTGTAGACGCCGATTTCGACGGGTTTTCCCAGCGCAGTTGCCTTGCGCGTGGTGGTGACGATCACCCGCATGCCGGGCCCGGTAGGAATCAGGTCGGTGACGTCGTCCGCGCTGTTCACATTGTCGAACACCAGCAGTCGTGGCTCTGGTCCGGCGCTACTCAGCCAGGCGAGTAGTTGCCTGGCGGCCTTCTCCGGGATCTCTTCGTCAGAGATGCCGGTGGACTGGGCCGCTGCCGCCAACTCGGTGATCGCCTGCTCACGAGTGGAGGCGGTTATCCAGCCGACGAATCGCCAGAGGTCGTTCTCGCAAGCCTCCGCGTATGCCGACGCCAACTGCGACTTGCCCGCACCCCGCATGCCCTGCAAGGCGGAGACCGTCGCGACCCCAGACTGATCCAGCGCGTCCCTCAGCGCGGGCATCTCGTTGCGCGTGACGAAGCCAGCTGCCAATCGCGGGCGAGACCCCACGACGTGTCGCCGCTTCTCGACCTCTCCCGAGATCGCCTGCCTGATCAGTAGCTGCACCTGATCGAGCGTCGGGCGCGATGCCAACTCTCGCCAGATGATCCTGATCGCCGTCGTACTGGCAACGCCGAGAACAGCGTCAGATTGGGCGAAGGACAACACCAATCCGTGGACGTGGCCACAGAGTGCAACAAGGTATCCGCGACCATCGTCGTCCAGTCCGGCGCACGCCTCCGTACCAAAGAGCCGGAGCTGGAACTCGTCGTATCCGATCAGCGCCGCACCGAGCATCGCGTCACGATCCGCTGCCTGCAGCAACTCGCGCATCCGCTTCTCGACGACTTCTCGGTCGTAGTCACCCAGGTGGGTGATCTCGCGGCCGCACTGCTCCTCGAAACTCTCGGCAGCCTTCGCGACGAAGGCCTGCAACTCTCTGTTGCGGGCCGCGCTTGCCTTCCCGGCCTCGACAACAGTGTCAACCCCCGCAGCGACAACACCAGCACCCTCAGCAACGAGGGGCGGCACTCCGAACACTCCCAAGACCCACGGCACCGCCGCGCTCACGATCGACGACACCTTCGACATCCGTCCCCCTATCGACGGGTCACACGTTACCGGCGCGGATGTCCGACGGTGCCTGGTTCCCGGATTCACCGCCACCTGGCCAGAACATTCCCGCGTTGTTCGAACCGCTTACCCCACGCGGACGCAGACCAGGCGTTTGAGGGAGACGTTTTGCTCGACCGCAGCGTCCGGTCGTTACGCCTTATCGGGGTTGATTCCGTTCAGTTGCACTGCGATCTCGCATCAGCGGGGTTGTGAATATCAGCATGCTGATATTCACAACCCCGCTGAGCATGGATGAGCCCAAGCGGTGACGGATTCAGCCTCGCTGATCGTCGAGCACTGACAGAACGAACCTGGGAGGCGCTTCGAAGCGAGCGACAGCCCAAAGACGGGCGCGACACAAATCCCTGCCCACGGTAACGCCCTTTCGAGGCTCGCTTCGCTCGCACCTCAAGGAGCGTGGGAATCTGCTCGACCACGCTGTCTGCGGCTCGCTTCACTCGCACCACAGGAGCGTAAGAATCGGCTCCACCACGCCTACGTCAGTGGCTCGCTTCGCTCGCACCACAAGGAGCGTAAGAACCTGCTCCACCACACCGTCAGCAGCACGCTTCGCTCGCACCACAAGGAGCGCGAGAACCTGCTCCACCGCACCGTCGACGACTCAGCCTTACAGGAGCGTGATGGTGCCCGTGGAGCCGTCGAGGCGGATGCGGCTTCCGGTGGGGATGCGTTCGGTGGCTCCGACGATTCCCACCACCGCCGGGAGGCCGTATTCCCTTGCGACGACGGAGCCGTGGGTCATCAGGCCTCCGACCTCGGTCACCAAGCCGGACGCCGTCAGGAACAAGGGGGTCCAGGCCGGGTCGGTGCCACGGCAGACCATGATCTCCCCCGGCTCCAGCGCGGAGCTTTCCGGGTGATCCACCACTCGGGCGACGCCCTCGATGACGCCCGGCGAGACACCCATCCCGGTGAGATCGGCGACCCCGGCGGAGGAACCCCCGAACAGCGCGCGACCGTCTCCCACCAGCGCGACGGGCACCCGGCGTCGTCGCGACTCTCGGGCCCGCTCCTGGCGTCGTTCGGCCACAACCTCGGCGAGACTGCCACCGGCAAAGGCAGGACCCAGAGCGTCGAAGCTGCCACCATCAAAGGCAGGACCCAGAGCAGCGAGGCTGCCGCCATCGACGGCAGGAACCAGAGCAGCGAGGCTGCCGCCATCGACGGCAGGAACCAGAGCGGCGCGGCTGCCGCCGTCGAAGGCGGGCACCAGCTCGTCGAGGTGGAGGAAGAAGATGTCGTCCGCGTCGTCCAGGACACCGAGTTCGACGAGATCCTGGCCGGTGTCGCGGAATGCCTCGCGCAACAGCCCGAGGCCCTGGACCAGCACGAACTTCGGCGTCTCCCGAGCCCCGAACAACGCGCGCACCCGTCGCCCCAGGAAGCGAACCTGCATCCCGCGCACGCGCCCGACCTCACGGGCGAGCCTGGCCATGTCGTCGAGAGCCTCGCGACCCGCCCGCTCATAGGCGACGTCCGGCGCATCCTCAGCGGACAGCGTCAGATAGGAGTGGATGGTGCGTAGGACGCCATCGGGTCGCTCGCGCCAGCGCGGCACGCCCATGTCGATCTCTGCGACGCCGCGCATGCCGTAGCGGCCCATGAACCCCTCGATCGCCGTCTGAGCGGGGACGGGCAGTTCGCGACGCAGGTAGCGCTCGGCGAGTTCCTCGGGGTCGGCGGCAAAGGCCTCCACGGACGCATGATCGCGGCGGATCGCCTGGGTGGCACGCCACAGCGCCAGATCCATCTCCGTGGTGACATTCCCAGGGAGAGCACGCAACGCGCCGAGGGCGAGCCGGTCAGCGTCGTCCAGACCTGTCGAGCGCGCCAGGGCACGCAGACGCAGGGTGCCCAGCACACCCACCGACATCACCGGGGCGAACAGCGGAAGCAACGTCGGCAGTGCTGAGGCCGCGAAGGTCTCCACCGCCTCGACCCTCGCGGCGCACCGCGCACGCGGCTCCGAAAGCCCGTCGATCTCGCGCAACCGGAACTCGAAGTTGCCCACGACCTTGTCGGCCCAGACGTCGATCGTCCGTCGCGCGGACTCCGGACGGCGCAGCGCGCGAACGATCTTGGGCGCGATCCGCCGCAGGAACGGAAGCATGCGTCGCAAGGCCCCGCGGCTGGAGCCGCGCCGCACCGGGTAGTCCGCCTCGTCGCGGATGTCGCGCAGCACCGCGGCTCCGTTGGGGTCGGCCGCCGCCAGCACGACGGGCGCGACACGACGCCCGACAGCGTTGCGCAGCGCGTCGTCCAAGCGCACCCACAGCCGCCCACCTGCGGGCTTCAAGTAGGGGTTGCGGCGGAAATCGGCGTTGCCGCCGAACAGCAGCGCTCCCGCGCTGACGATGGCGCGCAGCGCATCCTGGCCCAGCGGCGTGATGGGCTCGAGCATGCCCTGGAATGCCCCGAAACTAAACCACAGGCCGTCGCCGGGGCCGTCGGGCAACGGGTAGAGGCTGGTGATCGGGCGCGACTGCACGACGTGCAACTCGTCGCCTACCCGAGTCCATTCGATGTCCTGCGGGGCGCCGAACGACTCGGCGATCCGCCGGCCCAACGCCCCGAGCGCCCGCAGTTGCGGCAGACTCAGCGCGCTGACGTCGCCGTGCACGTGCCATACGGTCATGGCGCCGTCACCGTCGAGCTCGTAGTGATCCGGCACCACCTGGCCGGAGACCAGCTGCTCCCCCAACCCCAGCACGGCATCGACGACGATGCGGTCGCGTCGGCCGGTCAGCGGGTCGGCGGTGAACATCACGCCGGAGGCGTCGGCGGGCACCATCTGCTGGATGACGACGGCCAGGCTGACCGCCGCGTGGTCGACGTCGTGGCTCTCGCGATAGCTGATGGCGCGTTCGGTCCAGAGGCTCGACCAGCACTCGACGACGGCCTCGAGGATGGCATCCAGCCCCCGCACGTCGAGGAAGGTGTCCTGCTGGCCGGCAAACGACGCATCAGGCAGATCCTCCGCCGTCGCGGAACTCCGGACGGCGACGGCCACGTCCCCCAGCGCACGGACGGCCTCGGCAATCCGAGCCCGTTGCGCCTCGGACAAGGGCCGGCGGAACGCCCCCCGGATGCGACGCGAGGCGGCGGCATGGTCGTCGTCCAGCGCATGTTCGATCTCGACGTTCAGGCCGTGCTCGGCCACGAACGCGTCGTATTCCTCGGTGCCGAGCACCACGAAGGGCGGGACCGGGAAGCCCGCGTCGCGCAGGCGCACCAGGTTGGCCCCCTTGCCGCCGAATCTCTCCAGGTTCGTCGCTGCCTCGTCGGTGTGGCTGCTCGTCATGGCGGGCCCTTCCTGTCGAGCCTCCAGCCTAACCCCGCCTACTCAGCGTGGACGGCCGGCCCCCGGCACCGTGATGAAACGCGAGAGGACCGCGCCGGTCAGGAACAGGACGAACGGATAGACCGACAGGTAGACGCGGAAGGCGACGTCGGGCTGGGCGCCCGGGTTCTCCCCCGACTCAAAACCGAAGAACCACGTGAGCGAGGCCAGCGCGAGCGCCACCACCAGGCCGTTGAGTCGGGTGAGCACCCCGAATGCCGACAAGAAGGTGCCCTCGCGGTGCACGCCGTGACGGGCAGCGTCGTCGTCGAGCACGCGCGCCAGGATCAGGTCGTTGGTGGAGAGCATTCCCGCGTAGCCGAGGGCCACGGTCAGCCCGCCGGCGATCGCCGTCACCAAGTTGTGCGCGAAGAACAACGGCACGAAGCCGAGCGCCGCCACCAGCAGCGCCCACTTCCACGTCCATGCCGCACCCTTGCGTTTAACGATCTGGGTCCAGCCCATCAGGAACAGCATCGTGGCCACGATCACCGTGACCTGGAGGATGGTGGCGGTGACACCGTCGCCGCCGAGCGTGTACTTCACGTAGTTCTGCAGGCCGCCCAGCAACAGCGCCATCGCGGTGCCGTAGAGCGCGCTGACGACGCCCACCGTCCAGAAGTAGCGGTTGGCCAGGATCTGGCCGATCGAGCGGAAGAACTTGGGTCGTTCCTCCTGGTCGATCGCCGGATTCTCGCGCACGCCCAGCGCCATATAGACGATGACGACGGTGGCGATCAGCCCATAGATCACGGCCAGCCGGGAGTAGCCGACGGTGGGATCAGCGCAGTCCGGCCCCGTGCAGCCCAACACGTTCTGGGCGAGCATCGGTGTGAGCCCGAGCGCGATGATCATGGCCGCCAGCTGAAACCCTTGACGCGCGGAGTTGGCGACGGCTCGCCGCTTCTCCTCCGGGAACAGTTCGGGGAGCAGCGCGCCGTAGTTGGCGTTGATCAATGAGTCGGCCATCTCGGAGAGGATCGCGAACAGCGTGAACCAGATCACCAGCGACGCGGTGCCCGCCGCCACGCGGCCCGGCACGAGGAACAGCGCGATCATCGACGCCAGCAGCACCAGCGCGCCGATCACCAGGTAGGGGCGTCGTCGTCCCCAGCGGGTGCGCGTGCGATCGGACAGGTAGCCGAACACCGGATTGTCGATCGCGTCGAGGACGCCGTAGACGGCATACACCGCCGCGAAGGTGGTGGCCGGCATGCCGAGCAGGGTGACGTAGAAATAGAACATCGACCCCTTGATCAGGTTGATCGGGATCGAGGTGCCGAACATGCCGACGCCGTAGCGCCAGGGGGACGTCGTCATCGGGCTCCTTCAAGACTGGAAGGCCGAAGCCCTCCTCCGCATGACCCTCGCGTGGACGATCAGCCCCCGCTTGGCAGCACCCTACCAACGACGACGGCCGCCCGAGCATGGTCTGCTCGGGCGGCCGTCGATCGGATCAGAGGTGCGTCTGGAAGAACGGGACGATGCTCTCCAGCGCCTTGCCGGTGGGCTCGGGCTGGTCGTAGAGGTCGTAGTGCGAGGCCCCCTCGATCACCGCGAGTTCCTTCTGCTTCGACGCTGCGCGACCGTAGAGCTCCATGCCCAGCCGGTACGACGCGAAGGCGCCGGGCTTATCGCCGATCACGACGAGCAGCGGCTGGGTGAGGAAGGTCTCGACCCGGTCGTAGGCGTCCCACAGTGCCAGCGGGCCCTGGCGCGTGAAGAAGAAGCTGGTGCAGCCGTTCTCGGCAGCGCCGCGGTCCGTCTTGTAATAGTCGGTGGCCTCCGTGACGTCGATATCGGTCAGGCCGTTCTCCAGCGCGAACTCCACCGACGGCGGGAGCAGGTCGTTCACGACCCCGGCGGCGCCACGAGCCTCGGCCGTGCGCTGCTTCGCGAGCGCCTCGAGCATGCCCATCGGGTCGTAGTTGGAGAAGCCCTCCCGCATGAGCCGGCCGACGTTGGAGCCGACCACCGTCGTCAGCGCCTTGACCCGGCGGTCGATCATCGTCGCGGTGACCGCATATCCAGCGCCGCCGCAGATGGCCAGCACACCGATCTTGTTCTCGTCGACGTAGTCCTGAGTGACCAGGTAGTCGATGACGTAGCTGAAGTCGGAGACCCGGAAGCCGGGATCCTCGGTGAATCGCGGTTCGCCGCCCGACTCGCCCTGGAAGCTCGCGTCGAAGGCGATCGCGACGAAGCCCGCCTTGGCGAGCGCGGTGGCGTAGATATTGCCCGAGGTCTGCTCCTTGCAGCTACCCGTCGGATGGGCAGAGATGACGACGGGGTGCTTGGCGGTCTCGTCGAAGTCCGCCGGGAAGTAGACGTCTGCGGCGATGTCCCAGGCGAGGCCTGGAACCTTGACCGAAGTGGTTGTGATGGTCGAGTCGGCCATGTGCGTCCTCCTGGATTGGTTGTCGATCCGCCCGGTCACCCGGGCTCTGACTCCATCCTCGGCCAGGAGCGCGCCTGATACCAGGACAGAATCTTTCCTAGGAAAAATTCTGTCCTGCTTTTCTCGCATCATCGGGCTCGTCGCGCTCGTGCACCATGGCCCGAAGCAGCACCTCTAGACGCTTCTCCGTCTCGGAGCCGTCCTCCGCCAAGTTCAACACCAGTTGCTGCTCAGGCGCGCTGGCATGCCGGAAGATGTCCCAGTCGAAGACCAGCTCGCCGACTACCGGATGCCTCAGCACCTTGGTGCCGAAGTCTTGCCGGGCCACGTTGCGCGCCGCCCACCACCGTCCGAACTGCCGATCGGCAATGGTCAGTTCCCCCACCAACTCCGCCAGGGCGGGATCATCAGGATTGACGGCGGCTTCACGTCGAAGGATCGCGACGCAGGAGCGCGCGACGGTCTGCCAGTCGACGAAGACCTCGCGCATCCGCGGCTCCGTGAATACCAGGCGCACGAAGTTGAGTTCCTTCTTGGGCAGCTCACTGAAGCGCAGATACACCTCTTCGGCCAGCGGATTCCACGCGAGAATCTCGGTGCGCGGCCCCAGAACCATGGCCGGACTCCTGTCCAACTGATCCAGCAGTCGCTGCAACTGGGGGCGCACGCGGAGCCGGTCCTTTCGCGCCCTGGTTGCCATCACGCTGGGCACCGCGGCAGCGTGGGCGGCGTGGTCGAGCAGGCTCACCGCATACTCTGCCTGATCCTCGTCCAACCGAAGCGCGCGGATCAGCGCCTCCATCACCGGCCCCGTGGGCGCGAGCCGCCCCTGCTCGATCCTCGTGTAGTAGTCGCTGCTGATGCAGGCGCGCTCGGCCACTTCTTCGCGACGAAGACCGCTCACCCGCCTGCGCGTGCCATCCGCCACAAGGCCGAAATCCGCAGGATCGAGAGCGCCACGCCGCGCGCGCAGAAACTCTCCCAGCTCACGCAGGTGCGGCATACGCGTCGCGGTCTTGGCATTCATACCGGAAACCTAGCACTCATCCTAGGAAAACCAGCGCGTGGCCGTCACATCCACTTCTTGTACTTGAAGACGACATACAGCGCCACGGCGAAGGCCACCATCAGCCCGACCGCCAGGGGGTAGCCGGCGGCCCAATGCAGTTCCGGCATCACGTCGAAGTTCATGCCGTAGATGGCGGCCACCAGCGTCGGGGCGAAGAGGATCGCGGCCCAGCCGGAGATCTTCTTCATGTCTTCGTTCTGACGCTGAGCGACGAGCGTGGCGTTGACGTTCAAGATCTGCGACAGCGCGTCGCGCAGTTCCGTTGCCTCGGTGATGACGCGGGCAAGGTGATCGGCGACGTCCTGCAGGTAGGCCTGCAGTTCGGCGGGAATGTCGTACCTGTCAGCCCCCTCGTGCAGGCGCCGGACGACCTTCGACAGCGCCGTAGCCGCGTGCAGCAGGTCGATGACCTCCTGGGTCAGGCGGTAGATGCGCTCCGCCGCGGCGGGGTCGCCGCTGAACACCTGGCGTTCGATCTGTTCCTTGTCGATCTGCAGCCCGTCGAGTACCGGAAAATAGCCGTCGACGACGGCGTCGAGGAAGCGGTAGACCATCGCCTCGGGGCCCAGCAGGAGCAGTTCCCGGTTGTCCAAGAGCGGTGCGCCATCGCCCAGCGAGAGTTCAGCGTCGCTCGCGCTGCCGCGCGCGATATCGACGCCGTTGATCAGGCGACCGTCCTGGCAGACGACGGCGAGAGCCTGGGGCAGCATCACCAGGTGGAACTCGCTGAACTCCACCTCCTCGCGCTCGTCGATGTAGCGGGCCGAGCGAACCGCCAAGAACAGCACATCGTCGTAGCGCTCCAGCTTGGGGCGCTGACCGGCGTGCAGAAGATCTTCGGTGAGCACCGGATGCAGGCTCCAGGCATCCGCGAGCGCCGCGATCTCACGCGCATCCGGCGAGGAGAGCACGGTGAGCGTCATCCGGTCGCCGGCCTCCTCGGTGTAGCTCAGCGCCTCCGCGAAGCTGGTCGCGGTATCGACGGCGAGCGGCACGCCCGCCTCGATCCGCCGCACGAGAACCGGCGCCTTGACGATCTCACTGGGCGACGCCGACCGACGCTGAGACGTCCGGCTCCGCAGCCACGCGGGCTCGTTCCTTGCTGCCACCCGTCCTCCTACCCGTGGTCGGCAACCATACCGCGCGGTGACATGGTCAGGCTCCGAGAGAAGGTCCCTGTAAAGAGCAGGGAACGCCGATAGGAGTTCAGCCCGAACCCGGAGCAACAACACTCCCTGCGTTGGTCACGGGGCAGGTATAACTACAACGGAAAGACTGTCGTCGTCACATACGCGAAGGAAAGCGGAAAGGTCAGCAATGGGTGGGTTAGGTAGGCAGCTGCACGAAGCACTTCTGGCGCCGGTTGGCAGCGAGGTGACTGAAGCGCTCAGCATCGCCCGACACATGTCGGTTCGCGACGTCGTCGAGGTGATCGTCAACGACGTTGCTCCCGATCATCCGGGGCAAGCCGACGCTTTCATCGAAGCATGGCTTCCCAATTTGCTCCCCGGCGAACGCATTGACGCTGCGGCGGCTACCTCTAGCCTCTACGTACTCGACCTGGTCCACCTCCCGAACGCCACCGATCGCGGGTTCCTACACGATCTCACTAGTGCGGCTGATGTGCTCACGGTGGTGAGGCAGATCATCTCCGACTACTGCGAGATCGGAGAAAGCCCAGACGCGTCTTTCGACCGCTCCTTCGCCGAACGGTACCGGCGGTTGGCCGCAGAAACCCTCGCCGACGCCGAAGCGCAACTCCGAGCTGGCGTGGCAGAACTGCGCTGAGGAGAGTTCCGGTGCGCCGTACGACCAGAACGACGCCCGATCAGTGGTCGGACGGCGCACGGGAACGGCGGGCTACTCCGCAGCTGGCAGCCAGACGGCGCGGTGGTCGCGAACGAATGCGGCGAACGTCGTCGCCGGTTGCCCGGTCAGCTTACGAACTGCCCGATTGGGCAGGGCCGAGACGTTGAGCCTGACCACCCGGTAGATCATCCGTTGCACGTCGATGTAGTCGGTCGGCGCCCCCTGAGCGGCCAGGGCCTCGAGGTAGTCGCGTTCGCTCGGTCGCGCGTAGACGATGGGCCGGCCCAGCACGTCGCTCATGATGCGAGCGACGTCGCCGTAGCTCAAGCTTGCCTCGCCGGACAGCGTGTAGGCCTTACGCAGGTGGCCAGGCTCGGTGAACACGGAGGCCGCGACCCTGCCGATGTCGCGCGCGTCGATGAACGCCGTGCGGGACCACCCGGCCGGAACGAAGATCTCGCCCGTGTCTCGGATCTGCGTCGCGTAGGTGGTGGAGAGGTTCTGCATGAAGAAGTTGGGACGAAGCAACGTGTAGGGCGCGTCTTGCTGCCTGAGATAGGCCTCGACGGCGTGGTGCGGCGTGCCGCGATTGGCCTGCACCCCTTGCAGCGACAGGAAGACGATCTGCCGAACGCCTCGCGTGCGCGCCGCGTCGATCAGCGGGAAAAGGTAGGTCTGCACGTCGGCGATGGCGGGCGGGCGCATCAGGAACAGCCGGTCGACACCATCGAGGGCCGCGTGCGCCTTGGTGGCGTCATCGGTGAACTCGAATCGCCTGGCCTCCACACCCTTCGGGAGCCTCTCAGCATCGGCGTCGCGTCGAACGGCGGCGATCACCTTCTCCCCGCGCTCCGCGAGGTGCGCCACGACGGCCGCCCCCACCGTTCCCGTGGCCCCAGTGACGAAAACCGCTTTCATCCCTGTCTTCCTCGCCTCAGGCGGCTAGACCGGCAACGCGGCTTCGATCGCGGTGGTGACCTGTTCGTCCTCGGGATCGACCTGTGGCGCGAAGCGAGCGACCACCTCACCGTCGGGAGCGATCAGGAACTTCTCGAAGTTCCAGCGGATGTCCCCCTGGTATCCCTCAGCGTCGGGCACCTCGTGCAGCGACGCGTAGAGCGGGTGCCGACCGTCGCCGTTGATGTCGATCTTCTCCGTCATGGGAAACGTCACGCCGTAGGTGGTGGAGCAGAACTCGGCGATCTCCTCGGCAGTGCCGGGCTCCTGTCCCATGAACTGATTGCACGGCACGCCGATGACGGTGAAGCCACGGGGCGCATAGTGCTCGTGGAGTCGTTCCAGCACGCCGTACTGCGGGGTAAGCCCGCACCGCGACGCGACGTTGACCAGCAGCACCGCTTTGCCTCGGTACTGGGCAAGGTCGGCCGGCCCGCCCGCGAGAGCGTCGATCTGGATGTCGAAGATGGACATGCTTCTCCTTCTGCCACGCTCATCCGTCGCCGGGATGTCGGCTCATCGATGACCCTTGGTTCTTTGAGCCTAGACTCCCACGGGGAGCGGCGAGAAGATCTACCGGCACTGCGGTGACCCGATCGCCTAGCGGGTAGCAGTCTCCCCCGGTGTGCACCACGTAGCCGTGAAGGAACCCCTCACCCCATCGATCACGAAGCCACTCCAGTTGCCTGGCATCGTCCTTTCCCGGACGCGACCCCAGCTTCACCTCGATACCCACGATCTTGCGCCCCACCTCGACCACCGCGTCGACCTCATGCTCCCCGGCCCCCGTCCGAAGATGCATGAGCGCCCCACGCAGCAAGTCCACCTGAGGACGCAACTGCTGCAGGACGAAAGACTCGAAGTAGGGACCGGCGAGTCGAGGGTCTTCTCGAAGGTCGCTGATCGTGACGTCGCTGAGCGCCAAAGCCATCGCGGTATCGGCGAGGAACCTCTTCGGATATGACGTCAGCCGTTTCAGCCGGTTGCTCTCCAGAGCCGGCGACGGTGAATGAAGGTGCGTCCTGAGCAACAGATCCTCATACTGCCGCCAAGTAGCCTTGTTGATGTCTGCTGCCTCCCAGATCCGTTGGTCCGGAACCGTCTGTGCGGTCAGGGTTGCTAGCACTCGCATCGTGCGCAGCAAACGAGCAGCGTCTCTGCCTTCGTCGCCGGCACGCTCGGACACGATGGACGTGTAGGCATCCAGGAAGAGCCGTGGATCGGGAAGCGCACGTGCGGCGGCAAACCCGGGCCTAGCCAGCCAATCGAGTTCGAAGGTCGACGGGCGGCCCGCCGAAACCGACACCGGAGCGCCCGCAAAGGCCGCCGACAAAAAGGGCGGCAGATCGCCAGCACCTTCAAGCTCAGCCCACGTCATCGGGCGCATCACCAGTCGCGCGGAGCGTCCAGTGAGGGGATAGGTCGGACCGTAGGAAGCCGGCTCAACACTTCCCGTAAGGAGGAATCTTCCCGCCACCGGGGCATCGTCAACCATTGACTTCAACACCCAGAGCAACTCCGTGCCTGCAAGCTGCCACTCGTCGATGAGCACGGGCGGGGTCAGTCCCCGCAGATAGCCTTCTGGATCAACCTGCAGTGCCGGCAGATCGCGCGGCAGCATGACGACGGACTTCGCGAGGCGCCGCGCAGACGTCGTCTTACCGGCCCCTCTGGGCCCGTCGAGAACGACGATCGGTGACGTCCTGATCGCTTCCGCGAGCGGAGCATCCAGGTACCGCGGCAGATAGTCGGACGATTGCATGCAAAACAGGCTACTCACTAACCGTTTTTTTGGCTACCCATTCGCCGTTTTTGCAGATCTCGTCTCGACGAACAGCGAATTGGCCCCGTGATCGCGCGACGCTCACGTACACACGCGGCAGACGACGTCAACGCGATGCCGGCTCATCGATGGCCCTTGGTTCCTTGAAGATAGACTCCCGGCATGTCCTCGGATGTGACCATCAACGAACTCCGCACGTCGTCGAGCGAGATCGACGGACTCGTCGTCATCGACGCCCGCACCGTCACCGAAGCTCGGGGGACAGTGCGCGAGCTGTACCGCGAGAGCGTCTACCCTCCGCTGCTGGCGCTGGCCGGCGATGGATGGAAGCAGATCAACCTCACCCGGACCAAGTCCGGCACGGTTCGAGGGCTGCACGGCGAGGCCATGGCGAAGCTCGTCATGATCGCCAGCGGATCGGCGCTCGGGGTCTACCTCGACGCGAGGCCGGACAGCAGCACCCTCGGCAACGTCGTAACCGTGGAGCTGATCCCCGGCCGACAGGTCTTTGTCCCTCGTGGAGTGTGCAACGGATTCCAGGTGACCAGCGCCGAGGACGCGGAATACCTCTACTTCTTCGACACCGAATGGCAGCCCGGAATGACCGGCGTCGCGGTGACCCCGCTCGATCCTGTTGTGGCACACCTGTGGCCGATCCCGATCGACCCGAACAACCGCGAGCAGATCTCCGAAAAGGACGTCAACGCCCCCCTCTTGCGCACGGTTCTGGGCGAATAGAAGCCGCGACGGCCCAACGGGCGGTTGCGCCCTTGGCTCGGCATCGTCTCCCGATCACCGCACCGGTCACGCCAGCGGCTGAACGAGCAAGGTGCGCCATTCGTCGGGCCGCGACCACGATTCGGAGCTGAGAACCTTGTCGCCGGCGATCCACTCATAGACCTCCCACGGCGGGCCGTTGGGCGACAGGTCTCCTGTTTCCGCAGAGGCAAGCGCGCCATACGCGGAACCGAGCCCCTGATGACTGCCGACATGCAGGCACGTCACCGCCGTTCCACCCGGCAGCGCACCGATCTTCACGGTCTCGTTGCCGGTCGCGTCGTCGGTCACGGGCACACTCACCTCGACGTCCATCTCGTCCGCCGAAACCAGGTAGTAGCGCACGTGCGGGTGCGCAGGAGCGATCGCCTGCGCAGGATCGAGAACAGACCAGATCGCCTGGAACGCCTGACCCTGGAACGCGGGAAGCTCCGACGTGGGCACCTTGCCGCGGACGAAGAGGATGCGCTGCTCCGGGAGCTGAATGAGTTCGGTCATTGTCTTGCCTTTCGTTACGCCATGCTCGCTGGGAAGCTTGCCGGCTCTGTGTCTTTGCGGCGATCCGCCACGAGCCGCAGCGCCCCGCTGTCGGTCTGATCCACGGTGGAGAACGTCCACGCCGAGGCTGCCATGCCGAAATCGAAGAGCTTCTGCCCTCCGTCGCCGACGATGGTCGGTGCGATGGTGAGTTCGAGCCGGTCGATGAGGTCGGCGTTCAAGAGCTGACGGATGACCTGCTGGCTGCTGAGCACCCGAATATCGCCACCGGAGGCTTCCCGTAGGCCCCGGACCGTGTCTGCGGGACCGGCGGTGGCGAGCCGTGCGTTCGACCAGTCGACGGAGCCCAAGGTGCGGGAGAACACCACTTTCTCGACCTCGTTCAGCCACCGGGAGAAGGCCCGGTCACGAGGATCCGCATCTGCCTGGGCCGCGACGGACGGCCACCATCCGTGGAATCCCTCGTAGTTGGCGCGACCGAGCAGCACAGTGGTGGCGTCGGTCATCCGCACCAAAGCGTCGCGGGCCTGATCACTCACGCCGTGCGGGGCGACGACGCTCATGTCACGAACACCGCCGGGACCGGTGGTGCAGCCGTCGAGCGTGAGCACGATGTTCGCTATCACTCGCCTGGACATCGCACCTCCTTAGAAAGTAGTTACATCTTCGTACTACCTTGAGGGTACACAGGGTAGTATCAATAGGCAACTACTTTTTCTTGGAGGGATGAGATGCTTCGCGAGCCGCGTTCCCGGTGCCCGATCAACCGCGGAGTCGAGATGCTGGGCGACCCGTGGAGCCTCATCATCCTGCGCGACGTCATCTTCTGCGGATATCGCTCGTTCCGCGAGCTGCTCACCAAGTCCCAGGAGGGGATCACTCCACCCACGCTCTCCCGTCGGCTGAGCGACCTGGTGGAGATGGGGATGCTCACGAAGCAAGACGTCCCTCGCGGAATGCAGGGTGCGTACTCGCTCACCGAGAAGAGCATCGCTTTGGTGCCGCTGCTGTTCGAGCTCGCCGTGGTAGGAACGATGCTCGACCCGACCACCCAGACCACCGTGCCGCAATACGCAGGTATGTATGGGCACCCCGAACAAATCGCCGCATTCCAGGACGAACTCCGCGCGACCCACCTCAACTAGGGCGTGTTGTTAGGCCCCGACCCGGTCCTGCGGGGGCTGCTGCGAGGCAAGACCCCACATGGTGGTCGCGGGCAATTGAGTCAGCCCGGGAGCAATCGGCGCAGGAGAGCGAGACCACGGATGCCTGATGCGTCCGCCAGATTGAGGATCGCGTCGTGCTTCTCGGCGAGTCAGACCGCTTACCCAAGCGGGGGCCCAGCAAGACAGGCACTGCCAGGGGCTCCTTCAATCGCACCAGGCAGCCTAGGCTGACGGGATGGACAGTCGCGCAGAGGTCCGTGAGTTCCTCACGACCCGCCGGGCGAAGATCAGCCCTGAGCGGGTGGGCCTCCCCTCGGGGACCAATCGACGCGTGGCCGGGCTGCGTCGTAGTGAGGTCGCTGCTTTGGCCGGGGTCAGCGTCGAGTACTACACCCGTCTTGAGAGAGGCGCCATCGGCGGCGCTTCCCCGGAAGTCCTCGACGCCCTCGCCAAGGCCCTCCTTCTCGACGATGCCGAGCGCGCCTACCTCTTCGATCTCGCCCACGCCGCCAGCCCCATCGCTCGTCCGCCCCGGCGTCGCAGCCCCAAGACGTGGACCCCGCACCCCAGCCTGCAATGGGTGCTCGATGGCGTCACCGCCGGCCCTGCCTTCGTGCGCAACGGACGGATGGACCTGATCGCCGCCAACCTGCTGGCCCGTGCCTTCTACGCGGACATCTACGACATGCCCGCCCAGCCGCCGAATATCGCGCGCTTTACCTTCCTCGACGAACGCGCCTACCAGTTCTACCCCGATTGGGATGCCTTCGCCGAGGTCTCCGTCGCGATCTTGCGCACTGAGGCGGGCCGCGACCAGCACAACAAAGATCTTCACGACCTCATCGGCGAGCTCAGCACGCGCAGCGACGAGTTCCGCCGCCTCTGGGGCAGCCACAACGTCCGCCACCACGGCGCGGGCACCAAGACCTTCAACCACCCAGTGGTCGGCGAGATGACCCTCGCCTACGAGGGCATGAGCATGGAGGCGGAACCCGGGCTCACCCTCACCGTCTACGTCGCCGAACCGGGATCGGCGGCGGCGGAACGCATGCAACTCCTCGCTTCCTGGGCCGCGAGTCAGCTTCTCCCAGACCCGAAGTACATCTAGAGGTCACGGAGCCGACGCGCCGGAACGCCGCCGACCACGGTGTTGGATGCGACGTCGCGAGTGACCACCGCGCCCGCCGCGACAACGGCGCCATCGCCGATCGTGACCCCGGCGAGAACCGTGGCGTTCGCACCAATCCACACCCGGTCGCCGATCACGATGGGACCCGGAATGGTGGTGCCCCGCTGCATCGGATCCAGGTCGTGATTGAGCGAGGCCAGCACGACGTTGTGACCGACGAGCACGTCGTCGCCGATCCTGATGCCGCCCTGATCCTGGAAGCGGCACCCGCTGTTGACGAACACACGCTCGCCCACCTGGATGTTCTTTCCACAGTCGCTGGTGAACGGCGGGAAGATCTGGAAAGACACCGGAACCTCGCGCCCTGTGAGGCGCGACATGATCTCGACGCGCTCCTCCTGGGTGGTGTACCGGGTGTTCAGCTCCATGCAGATCCGGATCGCCTCGTCGGCAAGATCATTCATCTTCGCCGCAAGATGGGTACCCGGCCTGGCCGCTTCTCCCGCGTTCATTCGGTCAAGGAACTCTTGGGTGTCCACGTCTGTTCTCCTTGTTCGCCGTGTCACCGTCTAGAGAACCACAACGAACGAGGGCACGGGAGGCCCTCACGAGAGGGGTACCGTCGGGGTCTCCCAGATGCGACGAGCCAACCAATCACTCGGCGTCAGGATGGTGACCGAACCGACTCGCCCCAACGTGAGCAGATCCTTGTCGCCAGAGACGATCCAGTCGGCCGCGCCCAACACGGCGGTTTCCAGAACTCGATTGTCATCAGGGTCACGACACACCTCGATCGTGATGCCGCCGAGTTCGACGTTCACAAGGCGATCACCCAGCGCGAGCCGAAGCGATTCGAAGTCGGCCACAAAGGCCGGGAAACTTCGCGGCGAGGATACGCCGGATCTCGCTAGTGATCGCCGCGCTCCACACGATCAAGAGGCCTTCACCCACCGCCTCCTCGAACACCGCGCGAGGGGCTCCACCGAACACAAGCGCCGAGATCCACACATACGTGTCGATGCCCACGGCACCTGAAGAGTCACCTTCGGACGGAACGCTCACTGGTCGATGATGTCGTAGACCTGCTGCTCAGACTCGATTCCCATCTCGCGCCCACGCTGGTTCGCGCGGTCGAACACCGCAGCCACCCTGTCGCGGGCGGCGATGAAGGCGGCGACGCAGGTTCGCACGTCGGCCTCGTTGTGCGCGGCCGACAGCTGGACGCGGATCCGGGCGCGTCCCCGCGGCACCACCGGGAACGAGAAGGCGATCACGTACACGCCGGATCGGGCGAGCATATGGTCGGCGATCGCGGCCGCCAGCCGGGCGCCATCGTCGCCGGGGAACATCACCGGGGTGATCGGGTGATCGCCGGGCAGCAGGTCGAACCCGGCCTCGGTCATCAGCTCACGGAAGAGCGTCGTGTTGGCACGCAACTGCCGGCGGGCGTCGTCCTGGGTGGCGATCAGGTCGAGCGCGGCCAGCGAGCCCGCCACCACCGACGGCGCCAGCGAATTGGAGAACAGGTACGGACGCGACCGCTGGCGCAGCAGGTCGACCACCTCGCGCGGGCCGCTGACGTAGCCGCCGGAGGCCCCGCCGAGCGCCTTGCCGAGGGTGCCGGTGTAGATGTCCACGCGGTTGGCGACGCCCAGTGCCTCCGGAGTGCCGCGGCCCTGCTCTCCGACGAAGCCGACGGCGTGGGAGTCGTCCACCACCACCAACGCGCCATGCTGTTCGGCCAGGTCGCAGATGCCGGGCAGCGGGGCGAGCGAGCCGTCCATCGAGAACACCCCGTCGGTGACGATCACCTTCCGCCGGGCGCTGGAGGCCGCCTCCAGCTGCACGGCAAGATCCGCCAGGTCGGCGTTGCGATAGCGGTAGCGCCTCGCCTTGCAGAGCCGGATGCCGTCGATCAGCGACGCGTGGTTGAGTTCGTCGGAGATCACCGCGTCGCGCTCATCCAGCAGCACCTCGAACAGGCCGCCGTTGGCGTCGAAAGCGGACGAGTAGAGGATGGTCGCCTCGGTGCCGAGGAACTCCGACAGCCGCCGCTCGAGCTCTACATGCTGGCTCTGGGTGCCGCAGATGAAACGCACCGACGCCATGCCGAAGCCCCAACGATCCAGCCCTTCCTTCGCCGCGGCCACCACCGCCGGATGGTCGGCCAGGCCGAGATAGTTGTTGGCGCAGAAGTTCAGCGCGGGTCCGGCCGGGGTGGCGATCCGCGCCGACTGCGGGGTGGTGAGTTCGCGTTCGGTCTTCAGCAGCCCGGAGTCCCGGATCTCGTCGAGGGTGGTGGTCAGCTCGTCGCGGAGGACGTCGTCGTACATGGTCGGCAGCCTGCTTTCGGGGTTGTTGTTCAGCTCCAGTCCAGGATCACCTTGCCGCACCGGCCGGAGCGGGCGACGTCGAACGCCTGCTGCCACTGTTCGGCAGGGAAACGATGGGTGATCACGGAACGGATGTTGTCGGCCAGCGTGGGTGAAGTGGAGAGCATCGAGCTCATCAGATACCAGGTCTCGAACATCTCCCGGCCGTAGATGCCCTTCAGGGTGACCATGTGGGTGATCACCTTGCCCCAGTCGATCGGGTACGGCTCCTTGGGGAGCCCGAGCATCGCCACCCGCGCGCCGTGATTGAGGTTGGCCAGCAGGTCGTTCATCGCGGCCGGCGAGCCCGACATCTCCAGACCGATGTCGAATCCTTCTCGCATGTCCAGCTCGCGCTGCGCGTCGAGGAGAGATTCCCGGGTGACGTTGACGACGCGGTCGGCACCGAGTCGTCGCGCCAGAGCGAGGCGCTCGTCGCTGACATCGGTCACCACCACGTGCCGGGCTCCTGCGTGCCGGGCGATCGCCGCAGCCATCAGACCGATCGGTCCGGCGCCGGTGATCGCCACATCTTCGCCGACGAGCGGCCATTGCAGGGCGGTGTGAGTGGCGTTGCCGAGCGGATCGAACACCGCGCCGAGATCGGGGTCGATCGCATCAGGCTGAAGCCAGACGTTGTCGGCGGGGATCACCAGGTAGTCGGCGAAGGCGCCATCGGTGTTCACCCCGACGCCGACGGTGCGGATGCACATCTGTCGACGCCCGGCCCGGCAGTTGCGGCAGCGTCCGCACACCAGGTGACCCTCGCCTGAGGCCCGGGCGCCCACCTCGATCCCGTGGACATCCGCGCCCACCTCGACCACTTCGCCGTAGAACTCGTGGCCCAGCACCAGCGGTGCGCGCACCGTCTCCGCGGCCCAGTCGTCCCACGACTCGAGATGCAGGTCGGTGCCGCACAGTCCCGCCCGCAGAACTCGCAGCTTCACCTCACCCGGCCCGCAGACGGGCTCAGGTCGCTCGACCAACTCCAGTCCCGGCCCCGGCGCCGGCTTCACCAGTGCTCTCATCGATCCTCCTGGCCCCATCTTGGCGCGACGGTCCGCGTCGCGCTTTGCGGGGGCCCAAGACGACCAGAGCGGATGATCGTTTACCCGGAGCAGCCCTGCTCGGCCAACCAGCCCGTCGCTTCGTCGAGCACCGTCGTCGGGCTCGCTTCCACGTCGGGCACGATCGGTTCCTCGTTCAGGTTCACGCCGTCACGATCGACGTAGACGGCACCCGTGAGCACCAGCAAGGCCTTGTCGTAGAGCGGAAGGACCGAGTTGGCCGACGTGTAGCCAGCCGTCGGCACACCGAAGCTGCGAACGCGGTCGAGGCCGTGGAAGGCGGTGGCGACCGCCTCACCGCTGGAGGCGGTGTCCTGATCCAGCAGCACCGCGATCGGCTGGCCCTGCACCTTCGACTGTTCCGGGACGGCATGCACCGTCGCCCCGCCTCCCACCGCCACGCCGTCGGGATTCATGGTCACCTCGGTCTCGACGCCGTCGCGCGTGCGGAACGTCATCGCGGGCCCGTCCGGCAGGAGCTGGGTGAGCCCCGAGAACATCGGATACATGTTGCCACCCCTGTTGCCCCGCAGGTCGACGATCCAACCGCACGTCTGCGGCGCGGCGTCGGCGATGGCCTTGGCCGCAACGGTGGCATAGTCCTGGAGCTGCGCCTGATCGTCCGAGCCGACCTCAGGCACGACGATCGTCGTCACGCCGCCCGCGGTGCTCACCTCCGGCGCCAGGTACTCGGCCTGCGCCACCTCGGAGTTCTGCGCGCTCTCCTCGGGCGTGAGGAAGAACGAGTGCTTACCGCCGGCGACCTTCGTCGCGTCGGCCAGCACCGCATGAAGATCGGCGTAGCTTTCCGCACCAGCGGCCGCTTCCTCGACGCGTGTCCGAGCAGTCTCCCACTCGGCGCCCTCCGCGTAGTAGCCCTGGTCCAGGAAGCCGAGCGCGATCTTCGCGTACCGCTTCGGAGACGGCGCGATCAGGTAGATCCCGAACATCGGCCCCCAGGCATGAACAGCCCAGGCTCCGGCACCGAGGACGACCGCCAAGAGGACGGCCATGCCGATCAGCAAACGCCGCAACCAGCGCCGGCGAGGCCGCCTTGCCTCGGTACCACGTCCGACGGGATTCCTCTTCGAAGCTGATCGAGCCATGTCTCCAGGGTATTCGCGCTCACTGGTACCGCTCCCTTCGAGGCTCGGCCGCGAGCGGCCTCGCACCTCAAGGAGCGTAGGCGAGGGTCAGCTGCTCCAGGTGCGCCAGAGGTGGGCGTACTCGCCGTCGGCTGCCAGTAGGTCGTCGTGGCTGCCCAGCTCTGCGATCCGGCCATTGATGACGACGGCGATCCGGTCGGCGTCGTGGGCGGTGTGCAGACGGTGCGCGATCGCGACCACCGTGCGGTCGGCCAGCAGCGCCCCCATCGATCCCTCCAGGTGGCGGGCGGTGCGCGGGTCGATCAAGGAGGTGGCCTCGTCGAGCACCAGGGTGTGCGGATCGGCCACCATCAGGCGGGCCAGCGCGATCTGCTGCGCCTGCGCCGGGGTCAGCGACGCGCGGCCATGACCCAGCAGCGTGTCGAGCCGGCCCGGCAGACGCTCCACCCATTCCCTGGCGTCGACGGCTTCCAGCGCGCGCCACACCGTCTCGTCGGTGGCGGTGCCCTCACGGGCCAGCACGACGTTGTCGCGCACGGTGCCCACGAACACGTGATGCTCCTGGGTGACCAGGCACACCTCGGTGCGCAGCACATCAAGCGGCAGGTCCATCACGTCGACCCCGCCCACCTCGACCTGACCGGTGCGCGGCCGGTTGATGCCGGCCACCAGGCGGCCGAGCGTCGACTTGCCGGAGCCCGACGGGCCGACGATCGCCAGCCTCTCCCCCGGTTCCAGCACCAGGTCGACGCCGTGCAGCACGTCGTGGTCCTTGCGGTAGGCGAAGCGCAGGTCGCGCCCTTCGACGTTGGAGGCAGCCGGCAGCACGCCGCCCGGGGTGCGATCCTCGGGAACCTCAGCCACTCCCAGCAGACGGGTCGTCGCGGCGATACCGACCTGCAGTGTGTCCAGCACCTGGATCAGCCGGTCGAGCGGGCTGACGAGCTGTTGCAGGTAGATCGCGGCAGTGGTCACCTGGCCGACGGTCACCCACCCCTGATCGAAGCCCCAGGTGCCGAGCAGGATCACCAGCACGATCGGCAGCTGGAAGGCGAAGTCGAGCCAGATGAACAGCAGGTTGCGCAGGCTCATCGTGTAGCGCTCGGCCTGCGCCGACTCGGCGATGTCGTCGTCGAGGCGGCTCTGGCGCAGCTCCTGCAAGCCCAGCGCCTCGATGGTGCGCGCCCCCTCGACGGTCTCGGTGACCGTCGAGTTGATCCGGCTGTAGGTGGCCGACTCGGTGATGTAGCCGGCGGCGGCGCGCTTCAGGTAGGCGCGCACAGCGAAGAACAGGATCACGAGCGTCGCGACCACCGGCAGCGTCAGCAGCGGCGAGTTGAACAGCAGCGCGACGACGGTGAGCACCACCATGGTGGCCGAGGTCACCATGTGGGGCAGCGCCCACCGCACCGAGTTGCTCATCTTGCCGACGTCGGAGGTGATCCGGGTGACCAGGTCGCCGCTGGAGGCCGCTTCCACTCGTCCCAACGGCAGCTTCAGCACGGTGTTCACCACCGATTCGCGGGCAGCCGCGAGCAGGTCGTAACCCAGCACCGCGGAGGCGCGTTTGGCGACGAAGGTGAACCCGGCCTGAGCGAGCACGAAGGCCAGCACCCCGAGCAGCACGGAGTCGGTGGTGCCGAGGGAGGCTCCGGAGGCCGCGTCGTCGACGAGGTCGCCGAGCAGACGTGGAATCACCAGCGCGGCCGCAGCGGCCAGCACGTTGAACAGGATCATCAGCGTCGCGGAGGCCTTGCGCGTCGACAGCAGACTGCCGACGAAGGCGAAAGCCTTGCGGGCGCGCGCCACCGGGAGCCCGCGCTCGGGATGCCGCGACGCATGAAACACCGCCTGGGCGTGCTCGCCGCGCAAGGCATGACGCCGTTTCCAGGCAGCCAGGCGCTCCGACGTCGACAGCGTGCGATCGACGCGCAACGCGTCCGGCACGCGGACCGCGGGCGGCTCGTCGCGCCAGGTCTCGGCGGAGCCCGGAAGGGCTTCGATTCTCAGATCAGTCATCGCTCTCGTCCATTCCGCGAGCGACCACCCGTCGGTAGTCCGCCCGCGACAGCAGCTCTGCATGGGTGCCATGCGCCACGATCCGGCCGTCGGAGAGGAAGGCCACCTCGTCCGCCGAATGCAGGATCAGCGGCGACGCCGTCGCCACCACGGTGGTCCGCCCCGCCCGGTGCTCGACGAGCCGCGGTGCGATGCGGGCCTCGGTGTGCGCGTCGACGGCGGAGGTGGGCTCCACCAGGCAGAGCACATCGGGATCGGCCACGAGCGCGCGCGCCAGCACGACGCGCTGCCGCTGACCGCCGGAGAGCCCGCGGCCCTTCTCGTCGATGACGCCTTGCCACCCGCCTGGCAGCGCGTCGAAGACGTCCTCCGCGCAGGCGGTGATGAGCGCCGCCTCGGCCTGCTGCCGGGTGTGCGTCCCCCACGGGTCGACGGCCTCCTGCAGGGTGCCGGCGAACAGCATCGCGGAGGCGTCGGCGACGAGCACCCGATCGCGTAGGGAGCGCAGGTCGACCTCGGCCAGATCCACGCCGTCGGCGGTGACGCCCCAGGCGCGGGAGGCCACCTCGGCGTCGGCCTGCGCAATCGCGTCGCGCTCGGCGCGCTTCTCGCGCAGCACGCGCCGGCGTTCACGCCAGCTGAGGCGCCCCTCCTCGTCCTCCTCCGCCGCTTCCAAGGTCTCGGTGGGAAGGTAGCGGCCAAGCCGGTCGATCAGGGCCGCCGAAGCATCGGGGTCGGCGCTCACCAGGGCGAGGAAGCGCCCCGGCTCGACCGCAAGGCCCGAGGCCTCGTCGACCAGACGCGGCGACGGCGCCACCTCACGAGAGGCGGCGCGCCACGGCACCGGCGACGCGAACAGCGCCCCCGACTTGCCCGCGGACACCAGGCCGGCGATCCACTTCTGGGCGAAGTCGAAGAAGGTCTGCAGCGGCCACAGCAAGTAAATGGCGTAGCCGACGAAGCTGATCAGCTGGCCGACGGTGAGCCGGTCGGCGGCCAATTCGTGCGTGCCGAGGTAGACCACCAGCACCAGCAGCCCACCGGAGACCAGCACCGAGATGGCCTCCACCACGCCCTGCCAACTTCCAACGCGCACGCCGAGCCGCCTCACCCGCTGCGACTGCCGCGCGTAATTCGCACCGAAGGTCTCCTCGCCCCCGATCCCGCGCAGGATGCGCAGGCCCGCGACGATGTCGGTGGCCAGTGAGGTCAGTTCGGAGTTCTGGGTGCGCTCCGCGAGCTGCGCGGCGCTGAGCGGACGCAGCACCGGCGTCGACGCGGCCAGCAAGAACGGCGACAGCACCAGCACCACGGTCGCCAGCAGCGGCGAGGTGGTGAACATCAGCACGCACACCAGCCCAAAGGCGAGCAGCGATCCGACCAGCCGGGCGATCACCTCGAGGGTGGCGCCGAAGGTGTCGGAGTCGGAGGAGCTGACGCTCAGCACCTCGCCCGTCGGCACGCGCCGGCCGAGCAGATGACCCAGGCGACCCGTGGTGTGCCCGACGCGCTTCTGGGTGCCGTAGAGCGCGATCAGCCAGCTGCGCACGACGAGCGTGTGCTGGAGGATGCCGCCCGCCGCGCCGAACAGGACGGCGACCAGCAGCAAGCCGGTCCAGCCGACCGTCGCCCATGGGTCGCGTCCCAGCATGCCGGCGTCGATCGCCTTGCCCACCAGCCACGGCGAAAGCACGCTCGGCAACTGCCAGGCCACCACCAGCAAGGTCATGGATGCGACCAGGCCGAACTGCTCACGAGCCATCCCGCGCAGGAAGGCGCCAGGGCTGTGAGTAGGGGGAATATCGGAGGCCGCGACCTCAGGAGGGAAATCACGCATAGCCGTGCCACGCTACGCGGGCGAAGGGGACTTGGTCAAGCGACGACGCCACCAGTGCAGCCAGACCGGGCCGGGCTGATCGGCGCGTCCACGCCGACCGACCCGACCCGGCTGGTTGAGTCCGGAGGCGTCCACCTCCGACCTCGGCAACCAATCCCGATCCTCCCGGAGGGCCAGAACTCCCGGTCGCCTTTCCACCCGCGAGACCCCTCTGATCTAAGCGATGTCTCCGCGGGGTGGTCCGGAACCGGTGAGGCAGCAATCCCCACCGGACTAGGGAATTTTACGTGCTTGCCGTCGCCCCGTCCACAGACGTGGCATGACACGACGATGGTGCCCGGATGTCCCGGGCCCCATCGTCATGAGGGCGTGGAAGTGGCGAGATGGCTAGATGCTGTCCAGCGACTTGCCCTTGGTCTCGGTCGCGAACTGGTAGATGATGCCGCCGAGCACCAGCAGGATCGCGAAGAACAGGAAGGCAGCCGGGATGATGTCCGCGGTGACCTCCGCACCGAACATCATGCCCAGCAGCATCGGGCCAAACACCTTGGCGCTGGAACCGATGCCGTAGCCCAGCCCCAGACCCGTGGCGCGGGCCTCGTTCGGGAACTGCTCGGCGCCGAACGGGTTCAGCACCCCGAAGGCGCCGTCGCCGAAGGTCATCGCGATCAGGATGCCGACGAAGAAGATCCAGCCGGCGTTGCCGCCCGATCCGGCCAGCATGGTGGAGGCCGCCGAGATCAGCAGGCCCACTGCACCGAGGAGGCCGTAGACCAGCATGACGCGCTTGCGGCCGATCCGGTCGGCCAGCCATGCCGAGGAGAGCCGTCCGAGCAGGTCGCCGAGGGAGACCAGCATGAACAGGTTGGCCACCGTCTGCACGTCGAACTTGTAGGCGTTGCCGAGGATCGACTGGCCCCACGACTGGATCACGGAGGCACCGAAGATGAAGCTGAACGAGCCGAGGGCGACGATGATCAGGCTCTTGCGGTACTTCGAGAAGATCAGCGCGTAGGACGCGGACTGCTGCTTGGCGCCGGTCTCCGGAAGCGCGCCCACCTGGTCGGCCGGGATCTGCAGAGCCCAGGCGATCGCCTCGCGCGCCTCGGCCGTGCGGCCCTTGGTCTGCAGGAAGCGAGGAGACTCCGGAACGGTGCGCAGCCACAGCAGCAGGAACACCGGAATGCCGCCGAGGCCGATCAGCAGGCGCCAGTTGTCGCCGGTGAAGCCGGAGGCGACCGACCCGAGGAACAGGCCGAGCGGAATGAACACCGCGGTCAGACCGGAGAGCAGGCCGCGCTGCTTCGCGGGCACGAACTCCTGGACGTAGGGAATCGAGACGATGTTCAAGCCGCCCACGCCGATGCCGACGAGGATCCGAAGCACGCCCAGCAGCATCCACCAGTTGTCCGGGGTGAACACGCAGGCGACGGTGAACACGACGAACAGCAGCACGCACCAGAAGAAGGAGCGCTTGCGGCCGATCGCGTCGCCCAACCGGCCCCAGCCGATGGCGCCGATCATCGTGCCCAGGCCTGACATGGCGAGGATGATGCCGGCTTCGTGGCCCTGCAGCGTCCAGTTGGGATCCCTGAGCAGGATGTTCACGGCGAAGCCGATCAGGAACATGTCGAAGAACTCGGAGATGTTGCCCACTACGGCCAAGGAGATCAGGCTCTTCTGATTCCTGGTGAGGGGACGGGAGTCGATCTGCTGCATCGCCGTCATGGTCGACGCGTCATGTGTGGTCATGGTCTTCCTTTCCGGGATGAAGAGTCAGCGGACGATGTCGGTGCTGGTGGGCAGCTCGAGTTCGGCGGGCGTGACGTGGGTGAGGTCGCCGTGGTGGGTCAGGGCGAGCTTCGAGGTGCGCAGGCCATAGCCGATGCCGGCCAGCACGTCGTCGTTCAGGTAGCCGTGCAGGGTTCCGGCGACGAAGGAGTCACCCGCGCCCGGACGGTCGACCACCGGCACGGGCTCGACGGCGAAGGACTGCTGGCCCTGGAGGCCGCTGTAGTAAACGCCGGAGATCTGGTCGGTGGAGACCACGTGATCGACGCCGTAGCGTCGGTGCAGCTCGGCGTTGACGGTGGGCCCGTCGCCCTCCGCGCCGAGCACCTTGATGCCGTCCAGCCGGCTGCAGAACAGGATCGACACCTTGTCGATCAGGGGTTCGAGCACCGAACGGGCGCGCTCCGGCGTCCAGAGCAGGGAGCGGTAGTTGACGTCGAGCGCCACCTTGACGCCACGTCGCGCGGCTTCCTCGACGGCATAGGTCACCGTCTCCGCGGTGCTCTCGGTGAGCGCGGCGGTGATGCCAGTGACGAACAGCACCTGGGTGTCCAGCAGGGCGTCCCAGTCGAAGGTCTCGGGGGTGATCTCGCGGAACTTGGTGTACATCCGGTCGTAGGTCACCTTTGCGGGCAGCGGGTATTCGCCGGGCTCCATGAAGTACAGCGCCATCCGGCCGTCGTCGGTGCGCACGACGTGGGAGAGGTCTACCCCCACGCTGCGGTATTCGTTCATGAACCGGGTGGCGAGACCGCCATGGGGGACGGACGACGCAAAGGCCGTCTTGCGTCCGAGCTGGGAAAGCAGGCCGGCCACGTTGGCTTCGGATCCTGCCGGGGTGAGTCGCAGCTGCTGGCAGGTGGCCAGACGGTTTCCCTTCTCGACGGTGAGGCGGATTTGGGCTTCACCGAAGGTGGTGAGGTCATAGGTGGTCATCGATGATCATCCTCTTCTCGCGGCGGCTGTGCCGTTCGGTATGTACCTGACGCCGATGGGGCCATCGGCTGTTTGCGAGGCTAGGACGATTCCTTCCCACCACCTAGCGAGTGACGAACATATGTTCATTAAGGCGGCGTATCACGCGTTCGGTAACGCCGAAAGAAGGGAGGATCACGCAATCATCTGCACATCTGTGCAGGAACTGAACTTGTGGGACCGTTGACGCCGCTCAGCTCGTCGCCGGTTCGAGCAACCGGATGGCGGTGGCCCGGTCGGTGACCAGTCCCGAAAGATAGCGCCCGCGCAGCACCGCGCGCAGGGCGTCGACCTTGGCCTCTCCCCATGCGACGCCGATCACCAGGGGGATCTCGCGCAGCCGCTCGAGGTCGACGGCGATGGTCCGGTTACACAAGTCGGTGACCAGATGAACGCCGGTGGCGCTGATGTGATGGCCGCACAGGTGCGCGACCCCACCCATCCGGACGATCTCCCGGGCCACCTCGGCATCCTCATAGGGCTGCAGGATGGTGCCGGAGTGACCACCGGTCATGGCGCCCACGCCGACCAGCGCGATGTCGGCGCGAGCCCCCAGCTCCAGCGTGGTGCCGATCTGGTTGTCGCTGCGCAGCGCCTGGGCGACCGTCGGGGTGGCGACCACCAACGGCGCCGGCAACGGATGGAAGGAGCCGCCCAGCCGACGGGCCATCCGACGACAGGTCTCCGGCGAGTCCATGATCAGATCGGAGTTGCCGACGCTGCCCACCATCTGCACCACCCGGGAGCGGGGCCAGATCAGCTGAGGCATGGCGTCGACGGTCGCCGTCACCGCCGCGCCGTTGGAGATGCTCAGGACGACGTTCTCCGAACTGCACTCGATCAGCAGGTCGGCCGCGCACTGGGCGATCTCCGCCGGCGCGGCCGAGGGATCGCTCGGATCGGCCACCCTCACCTGACGGAGATCGAAGGTCTGAGCCAGCGCACGCTCGATACCCACCACGCGTTCCAGCGGGTGACTGACCCTCATCTTCACGATGCCCCGCCGGCGCGCCTCGGACAACAGCCGGGACACCGTCGCCCGGGAGAAGTTCACCTCCGCCGCGATCTCGGCCTGGCTCTGGTCCTCCAGGTAGTAGCGCCGGGCGACCTCCAGCAGCAGAGCCGTGTGTTCGCGACTGGTCAGCGTTCGGGAACGGTGCAACGGGGCCGCCGCTTTGGCCTGTGGAGAACTCGTCGGTGTGATCATATGTTCATCCTAAGTCAATTCGAACGCCGCCGTCGGGCGTTTTCAGCAATTCCCCCGCGTGCGCCGGGGAGAGTTCGCAACTCGCCTTGAACATATGTTCACATCTGGCTTGGGTGAGGAGGTTCGGCGTCCTTAGTGTTCAGGTGTCAGCCAGGTCGCAGACAAGCGGCCGAGATTCGAAGGAGAACGACAATGGCATTCGCACGAACCCTCCGTGGAGATGTGGCCCCCCAGAGCCTCGGCGTGGTGAACGCTCATGACCACTTGATCCGCGTCGGCGCCGGCGAGGTCTACATCGATCCCGACCATCAGCTCGACTCGGTGGAGAAGGCGGTCGAGGAGGCCGGCTACTTCGTCGCCGCGTCGAAGAAGTGGACCCCCGACGGCGGCACCGTCGTGGACATGTGCCCGATCAACTGCGGCCGCGACGTCAACCGGCTGGCGGAGGTCGAGGCGCAGGTCGACGGGCTGCAGGTGATCCTGGCCACCGGCTTCCATCAGGAGAAGGTGTATCTGGAGAGCCAGTCGCACTGGGTGAGCCGGTACAGCGTCGAGCAGATCGCCGAGCTGATCATCGCCGACATCACCGAGGGCATCGACGCCCACGACTACTCCGGGCCGATCGTCGACCGCACCCCCTACAAGGCCGGCGTGATCAAGGTGGCCACCGCCTACGGCAAGATCACCACATTCGAGCGCAAGTGCATCGAGGCCGCGGCCATCGCGTCGATCGAGACCGGCTGCCCGATCAACACCCACACCAGCGCCGGCACCTGCGGCCTGGAGCAGGCCGAGCTGATGATCTCGCTGGGCGTTCCCGCCGACCAGATCGCGATCGGCCACATCCAGCGCAATGCCGACATCTGGTACCTCACCCAGATCCTGAAGACCGGCGTCTACCTCGAGCTCGACGGCACCGCCCGGCTGAAGTACCAGCCGGAATCCAACCGGATCAAGGAGTTCCGCGAGCTCGGCGAGGCCGGCTTCGGCGACCGGCTGCTGCTCGGCACCGACTCCGGCAAGCGGTCGTACCAGAAGGCCTACGGAGCCACCACCGGCGTCGACTACAACCCGGCCGTCGACGGTCCCCGGATGCTCGATGAGGGCTTCGACCGCACGTACGTCGAGAAGCTGCTGATGCACAACGCGCAGACCTTCTTCGCGTTCCGCAAGGACTCCTGAGATGGCAGCATTGCCCAAGCCTCGGCTTCAGGTCGCGCTGGACACCAAGGAGCTGGTCGATGCGCTGCGTCCGCTGAATCAGGCGATCGACCAGATCGACGTGATCGAGTGCGGCACTATCCTGATCATCGCCGAGGGGCTGCGCACGGTGCGCGAGATCCGGGCGCTCTACCCCGACAAGACCATCCTTGCCGACGTGCGGATCGCCGAGGCGGGCACCTTGATCGCGCAGAACTGCTTCGAGGCCGGGGCGTCCTGGGTGAGCGTCGTGGCCGGCGCCTCGCTCACGACGGTCGGCCAGGTCGTGAAAGTAGCCAACGAGTACGGCGGCGAGGTGCAGATCGAGCTCGGGGAGACCTACGACGCCGACCGCGCGCGGCAGTGGCGACAGCTCGGGGCGCAGCATGTGATCGTGAAGCGCTCCCGCGACCGGGAGGCGGCCGGCGATCTGAGCTGGGGGCCCAACGACGTGAGCCGGATCCACGAACTGGCGGAGATGGGCTTCACCGTCACCATCACCGGCGGCGTCACCGTCGACGACCTGGACACCTTCGCGGGTGCCCCGGTCGGCGTGGTGATCGCCGGCCGGGCGATCGTGAAGTCGGAGGATCCCCTGGGCGCAGCCACCGAGTTGCAGCAGAAACTGGCCGAGGTCTGGTCGTGAGCGCGGTCGCCGAACGCGTCCGGACGTCGCTCCAGGTGAGCCTCGGCATCTACGAGAAGGCCCTGCGCTGGACCGGCGATTGGGACGCGCTCTTCGCCGACGCCCGCGCGGCCGGTTTCAGCTTCATCGACCTGTCCGTCGACGAGACGCCCGAGCGCCGGGCGCGCCTGGACTGGTCTGCCGAGACCCGGCAGCAGGTTCGCGACGCCGCCGCCCGGCAGGGCATCCAACTCGGCGGCTTGTGCCTGTCGGTTCACCGCGGGGTGGGGCCGGGCTCGGCCGATCCGGCGGTGCGCGCCGAGGCGGATCGGATCTTCGCCCGAGGGATCGACCTGTGCCAGGATCTCGGCATCCCGGTGCTGCAGGTGGCCGGCTACTACGCCTATTACGAACCGGCCGATCCCGGTCAGCGGGAGCGCTACGTCGAGTCGCTGCGCACGGCGATCCCCCGGGCCGCACGGGCCGGGGTGCTGCTGGGCATCGAGAACGTGGACGGCAACGACGTCACCTCGATCAGCCGAGGGATGAACATCGTCCGCGAGATCGACTCCCCCTGGCTGCAGATGTATCCCGACGTCGGCAACATCGCCGAGCAGCAGCTCGACGAGTTGGAGGAGCTGAGGGCCGGCAAAGGCCACATGCTGGCGATCCATCTGAAGGACGTCCGCGTGGGCGAGCCGCGCCGGGTTCCGATGGGCCAGGGCATCGCCGACTTCCCGAAGGCCTTCGCCGAGCTGGCCCGTCAGGGCTGGAGCGGCCGGATGATGCTGGAGATGTGGAACGACGACGCCCCCGACTCGGTGGAGCGTTGCGTCGAGGCCCGGCGGATCGTCGAAGGCTGGCTCGACGACGCCAGCTTCGAGATCGTCACCGACACCCCGGAGAGGTAGGAATCACATGCTGGAAGAACTGAAACAACAGGTGTGCGAGGGCAATCTGGCGCTGGCACGGGCCGGCCTGGTGGCCTGGACCGGTGGCAACCTCTCCGCCCGCGACGACGAGCACGGCGTGATCGTGATCAAGCCGTCCGGCCTGCTGTATTCGGAGATGACGCCCGACGACATGGTGGTGGTCTCCTTCGACGGCAAGATCGTCGAGGGACACCGGGGACCGTCCTCGGACACCCAGTCGCATCTCGGGATCTACGCCCACCGCCCGGACGTCGCATCCGTCGTGCACACGCACTCCCGCTACGCGACGGCGTTCGCGGCCGTGGGCAAGCCGATTCCGTGCTGCCTCACCGCGATCGCCGACGAGTTCGGCGGTCCCGTGCCGTGCGGCGATTACGCGCCGATCGGCGGCGACGCGATCGGCAAGGAGGTGGTGGCCAAGATCGGCCGCTCCCCCGCGATCCTGATGCGCCAGCACGGGGTGTTCACCATCGGCCCCACCATCAACAAGGCGCTGCAGGCGGCGATCATGGTGGAGGACGTGGCCCACACGGTGGCGATCGCGATGGGCATCGGTCAGATCGAGGTGCTCCCCGACGAGGAGATCGAGGCTAACTACGACCGCTATCACAACCGCTACGGTTCGATGGCCGCCAGCCACGGCATCACGCAGTAATTGAATCAACGATGGCCGGCCCGGGGACATACCCCGGACCGGCCATCGTCATCTGTCGCTCGGAGTTTTGCGAAAAGCGCACCAGGTGACGACGAGGAGGAACGCCACGCCCCACAGCAGATGGGCGTTGCCCAGGATCTGCTGGTACCAGTTCCACTGACGTTCGCGCCCTTCCTCGTGCGGCATCAGCCAAATGATGCGCCCAAAGAAGACCACCGCACCCGCCGCGACCATCCCCCACAACGCGCCGCGGTCAGGGCTATGCCACGCCCACATCACGAGCAGGATCAGGGCCGGCACAACCCACACCCAGTGGTGCGACCACGAGATGGGCGAGGCCAGCAGCGCGTAGAATGCCATCGTCAGTAGTGCAGCCAGGTCGTGCCCCTGCGTGACGAGCCGCCGCATCACGACGAGCAGGCTCAAGCCGACGACGGCACAGATGCCGAACCAGACCATTCCGCCGCCCTCGCTGACGCCGAGTCGTACCAGCATGCCGTTAATCGACTGGTTCGAGACGTAGGCGAGACCGCCGATACGCGACGGGTCGAGGATCGTCTCGGTCCAGTACTGGGCCGATGCCTTCGGCAGCAGAGCGAATCCCACCCCGGTGACCACGAGCGTTGCGACGATCCCGGTGATCAGCGCCCGCCAGTCGCGTCGGACGACGAAGTAGGCCAGGAACACCGCCGGTGTCAGCTTGATGGCTATGGCCAGCCCGATCAGCGATCCCTGCCACCACCGGTCTCGACCGACGATGACGTCGACGACCACCAAGGTCATCAGGAAGACGTTGATCTGCCCGAAACCGATCGTCGAGTACACCGGCTCCACCCACATCATGGTTGCGAGGCCTCCGACAGTGAGCCACGTCAGCTGGCCGGAACGCACGACGCCCAGCTCGCGCAGCACCAGCCGGATCACCACCGCTAGGCAAGCGAGCGTGGCGGCGGTGAAGATGATGTTCGCGAGCCAGAAGGGCGTGGCGGCGATGGGTGAGAAGAGGACCGCCGAGATCGGAGGATAGGTGAATGGAAGATTGACGCCGATCTGAGTGTCGGGCAGGCGGCCATAGAGAGCCGAGCCCTCCAAGAAGGCCTGCCCACCGAGACGATAGACATCGAGATCAATGCGGTAGGGAGGAATGCTCTGGTTCCATGGTCTACCAAAAACCAGGAGAGCACTCCCCACGAGCATTGCGGTGCCCGCAACGAACTTAGAGAGAGGTGAATGCCTCTCGTCTGAGAAGGTCACGCTGGACCACATCGCATGCACAGGCCGACGCCGCCGCTTCAGCAAGTCACACTGACTTCTGCCACTGGATCGACGAGATCTGATCGTTCAGTGCGTTGCCGACGTATTTCATGCTGCCAACCCAGCCGGTGCTCGCGCCCCCGTAGTTCTTGTCCTCCCAGAGCTTGACCGTGCATCCACCATAGACCTTGAAGGAACTGACTTTGTTGTCCCAAGAGCTGGGCAGGTTCTTGCCGTCGATCGTCCCCTTCTTGCAGGCCTCGGTGTCGAAGATCTGCAGGTACCCTCCACCGTAGTTGAGATCTTTGTAGAGCTGCGCCACCAGATGCTCGGCCATCGGACTCACCCCTGCCTGGGTTCCAAACGTCGCGTTCTGCTTGGCCGCGACAGACTGGACCAGCTCTGCCTCCGTTGCGAAGCACTTGCTCTGGTTCGTGGCAGCATTGAGCCAGCAGTAGTCGAGGGAGTCCGCTGACGCCGTCGGGGTTCCCGCAGCCGCGATGAACGCTGCTGCCGCCAACACGGCGCTAATCTTTGCGGTTCGCATGATTTGTACCTTCTTCACATGATGGATTGACGATCTACAGACAATTCACCCTGGACAAGGCCTCTACATAAGCCATGCTGGCGACTGCCTGCATTCCCAACGAAACCAGGCAGCAAGAGCTTCCCGCTATAGCACTTCTGGGTAGGTGCGGGCGGCCGATCCCCTCGCCTAGGCTCTCTGCGGGACCGTTGTCCAGAAAGACGCTGTCACCAGATCTGGAAGAGCCGGGTTCCCGACCATTGACGTCTCGAAGGAGCGACCTTTCATGTTTG
Source organism: Tessaracoccus caeni (assembly GCF_029211185.1). GTDB lineage: Bacteria > Actinomycetota > Actinomycetes > Propionibacteriales > Propionibacteriaceae > Arachnia > Arachnia caeni. The sequence continues at coordinate 89,771 of NZ_JARGDO010000009.1, read as the reverse complement.
ACGTACCACCGCCGCCGTACGTAGCGCTCGTTGTCCCACGACAGCCTTCTGCCGCCCCGGCAGCTCCCTGCATTCCAGGCAATCCGAAATGGCCAGCATGCCTTTTCAAGCTTTCAGAGGATCCCCGCGTGGATGGCCTTGAATACAGCCGAAGCGCGATCATGAGCATCCAACCGATGGAAGATGGCACTGAAGTGCTTCTTCACAGTGTTGACGCTGCACCCGAGCTTGCTGGCTATGGCCTCGTTGGAGTTACCCTCACTGGCCAGCTTGAGCACTTCACGTTGCCTCGCGGTTAGGGGCGACACGTCTGGGCGGACTACACAAAAGCTCTCGGTGAGCATTCTTGCGGGAGACTCAGATACAGCCAGTTGCCCGCTTGCTGCCAGCCGCAGCAGCGGAACGACCCGTTCGGGCGGATCGTGCTTCACCACGTACCCTAGCGCCCCGCATGCCAGCGCGTCCCGGAACGAATCCTCACTATCGATGGACGTGTACATCAGCACATGCAGATCCGGGTGCAGACTCGTCACCCGGTCGGTCAGTTCATGCCCGGACAAACCAGGCATTCTTACGTCAACGACGAGAACATCGGGACGCTGATCCGCTTTCGAGAGTTGCGTCAGAGCGATGTCTCCGCTATTCGCCGTCCAGAGCACGAGGATGCCATGTGGCGCCAGCACAGTCGGCAACTCCTCCAGGAGGATAGGGTCGTCGTCAACCAGGGCTATCTTTAGGCTATCCATTTCGCTCTACCATCTTCACTGGCATCTCCAGTCTCAGCACCCAGGCTCCGTCTTCAGCACGGGTCTCAAAACTCCCGCCCGCGCTCTCCACACGCTGGGCGAGATTGCGGAGCCCACGCCCCCCACTACTTCGGTCCACGATCGGAACAGCTGGCATCTGATTGATCACCGCAAGAATGAGCAGATCATCCGTTCGGTCCGCTGCGATGTGTACCGGCCCTCCCGCAGCGGCGTAACGAACGACGTTCGCGGTAGCCTCCCTCAGCACCAACTTGGCCGTTTCCTCGGCCTCGCTGCCTGAGGCCAAATCGCCGGTTGCATTGAGCGTGGCCGGGAAGCCTGCTTCCAGCAAGTTCCTCCTGGCCTGTACCAGGCTAAGAGCCAGGGATCCGCCGCCACCTGGCCGTGTCGCGTCGTCCTGGTCAAGCACTCGGACAATCGAACGCAGTTCCTCCAGCGCTGACGAGAGATTGGTCTCGATCAGTTCAAGCACCGGCCTGCTGTCCTCACCCGGCGGATGGCGAACTATTGCCGCGCGGGCGACTGCCACCGCCTGCGTAAGAGTCGAAGCAACGCTGTCATGCATGTTCGCCGCCAGTGCCTGTCGCTCCGTCTTTCGCTGAAGCTCATGGAGTTGCGCGAGTTGGCGCCGGCTCTCGCCCTGACTTCTGACAAACATCCCCAGGAGCGCTAGCGACAACGAGTAGAAGACCAGGATGGTTGAAGCGCCCGGTTCAGTTGCCCAATCCACCATCGATCCAACGACGACGGCCCCAGCGGCCGCGATGCCAAGCCACGTTGGTCTGCGGGAGTTCACTTCGACCAGGAACACCAACATAACGAACCACAGGCCGCTGTTGAAGCTGCCCGGCAAGCCGACCAGGCCGAGATATCCCATAAGCACCGCGATGGTTGCTGCTGTACGCCACTTCGTCCAGATGAGGATCGCAAACCCGAGGACCGCAACACTGAAAGGCACCCATTCAACGCTGGGTATCTCGCCCCGACTCCACAGTCGGTACTGAACTACTGTTCCGACGATCGCGAAACCGCTCAACAGCAGCCGACTCGCAAGCCACCAGCCAGATCGTTCCTGCGCCTGGCGGCCGGCAGGGCTGGTCGGCACGGCGTCGCGGACCTTGGCAAACGGCATGTCGCCCCCTCGTGAGATTGACCTGAGCCTATCGAGGCACGTTGCATCTCAGCCTGCCAGCCTTGGATTCTGCACTCACAGGCAATTAGGTTAGGCTTCGCTAGCCAAACTCTGGAGCACGTTCCCGCTCCGCTGAACCGAACCGGAGACCCATGTCGCTTGCCACGCCGACCGTCGCCCCGACGGCCGCACCGCCGGTGACCGCCATGCTGCGGCGCCGTATCGCGGTGGCGGCCATCGGCGTCGCGGTGCTCGTGTTACTGGCCCTCACCAGCCTATTCGTCGGCTCCGGCGGCATCTCGCCCGCCGACGTGTGGCGGGTTCTACAAGCCGATGACGGTTCCACCACCGCGCTGCTGGTGCGCGAATTCCGCGTGCCGCGCACGCTGATCGCGATCACCGTCGGCATCGCGCTGGGACTCTCCGGCGCGATCATCCAGGCAATCACCCGCAACCCGCTGGCTGACCCGGGCATCCTCGGCGTCAACGCCGGCGCCTACACCGCGGTGGCCTTCTTCAGCTCGTCGCTGTCCACCGGCCACGTGATCTTCGCTCTGGTGGGCGCGCTGGTGGCGTCGCTCATCGTCTACGGCATCGGCACGACGGGGCAGGCAGGCGGCACGCCCACCAAGCTGGTGCTCACCGGCACCGCGCTGGGTGCCGTGCTCTCCGGTTTCAGCTACGCGATCACGCTCACCCGTCCCGAGGTGTTCGACAAGATCCGGTTCTGGAGCGCAGGCTCGCTGCAGAACCGCCAGTTCGACACGCTGTGGGCGACGCTGCCGTTCATCGTGGTGGGCGTACTGATCGCGCTCGCGCTGCCCCGCGCACTCAACGCGCTGGCGCTGGGCGACGACGCGGCCGTGGCCCTTGGCTCCCGCCCGGGAATCACCAAGTTCGCCGGCGTGGTGGCGGTCACCCTGCTCTGCGGCGCCGCGACGGCTGCCGCCGGGCCGATCGCCTTCGTCGGCCTGATGGTGCCGCACGCGCTGCGTTCCATCGTCGGCCCCGACCAGCGCTGGATCATCCCGCTGAGCCTGCTCGCGGCGCCGATCCTGCTGTTGACCGCCGACATCGTGGGCCGCATCGCCGTCTCCAACGAGCTGCCGGCCGGTGTGGTCACCGCCTTCCTCGGCGCGCCCGTGCTCATCGCGCTCACCCGTCGGAAGGGGGCGAGGGGTCTGTGAACGCCCGCAACAGCACCGGTCTCGTCTGGCCGAGCGCCATCGTCCCGCTCCGCGCCGGGGGCTTCAGCTCCCGCATAGAGCTGCGCGCGGTGATCGTCACGGCCCTCGTCATCGTCGCGGCCTTGGCCTGCGCCGTGTGGTCGCTCACGCTCGGCAGCGCAGGGCTCGGCGTCGCCGACCTGATCTCCGCGCTGCAGGGCACCGCCGACGATCGCACCACCCGCACGCTGCTCGGCTGGCGCATGCCCCGCACCGTCTTCGCCCTGCTCGGCGGCGCCGCGCTGGCGGTGGGCGGCTCCGTGTTCCAGTCGATCACCCGCAACCCGCTCGGCAGCCCCGACATCATCGGCTTCTCGGCGGGCGCCTACACCGGCGCGCTGCTGGTGATGGTGTTCGGCGCCGGTGGCTCGCTCGCCATGTCGCTCGGCGCCCTGGGCGGCGGCATCCTCACCGGCGTCATCGTCTACCTGTTCGCGTACCAGCGCGGCGTCACCGGCATGCGGATCATCGTCGTCGGCATCGGTGTCAGCCTGTTCCTCGGCGCGTTCAACACGTGGCTGCTCACCACCATGCGCGTGGAGAGCGCGATCTCGGCGGCCAGCTGGGGCTCCGGCTCGCTGATCGACATCGCCTGGCGCCACACCATCCCGGTGATCGTCGCCGTCGTCGTGGCGGTACCTGCGCTGATGCTCAGCGAGACCGACATGCGCATGATGGAGATGGGCGATGACATCGGCCGCGGGCTCGGCGTCAACACCGACCGGGTGCGCGTGCGGATGCTGCTGATCGCCGTCGCGCTGGTGGCCGTGGTCACCGCCTCGGCCGGGCCCATCGCCTTCGTCGCGCTGGCCGCGCCCCAGCTGGCCATGCGGCTCTGCGGCACCCCGGGCGTGCGGATCATCCCGTCCGCCGCGCTCGGCGGTCTGCTCCTGCTGGCCAGCGACATGGTGGCGCGCACCATCCTCGCGCCCACCCAGCTCCCCGTCGGCGTCGTGACGCTGTGCGTCGGCGGCGCGTATCTCGTGTGGCTGCTCGCCGCGCAAGGAAAGAGGAACCGATGACCGTGACCGCCGACGCCCGCCTGCAGGCGCGCAATCTGACCACCGGCTACGACGAGCGCCCCATCGTGCATGGGCTCGACATCGACGTGCCCACCGGCTCATTCACCGTCATCATCGGACCCAACGGCTGCGGCAAGTCGACGCTGCTGCGCTCGCTGGCACGGCTGATCAAGCCGTTCTCCGGCTCGGTGCTGCTCGACGGCGCCGACGTGTCGTCGGTGCGCACCAAGGAACTGGCCACCAAGATCGGTCTGCTGCCCCAGACGTCGATCGCCCCCGAGGGCATCACCGTGATCGACCTGGTCACCCGAGGCCGACACCCCCACCAGAGCATGCTGAAGCGCTGGAGCCGACAGGACGAGGAGGCTGTGCAAGCCGCGCTGGAGCGCACCCGGCTGACCGACCTCACCACCCGCGTCGTCGACGAGCTCTCCGGCGGTCAGCGTCAGCGCGTCTGGATCGCCATGGCGCTCGCGCAGGACACCCCGCTGCTGCTGCTCGACGAGCCCACCACCTACCTGGACATCTCGCACCAGATCGACGTGCTCGATCTGTGCAGCGCGCTGCAGCGAGAGGGTCGCACCCTGGTGGCCGTGCTGCACGACCTCAACCAGGCCACCCGCTACGCCACCAACCTGGTGGCCATGAAGGACGGCCACATCGTCGCCCAAGGCAACCCGTCAGAGGTTGTCACCGCGGCGCTCGTCGACGAGGTGTTCGGGGTACGCGCCAGCGTCATCCCCGACCCCGAGACGGGCACCCCCCTCATCGTCCCGGCTGCGCCCGTCGTCGCCTGACCCCGGCCGGCCTCACCGCCCGGGAATATCCATCAGACCCGCCCAACGAACCAAGGAGAAACACATGCGTCGTTCACGCATCGTCGTCGCCGGCATCACGCTCGCGGCCCTCGCTCTGACCGCCTGCGGCAACGGTAACGGCACCGGCACCGAGTCGCCCGCTCCCACCACCAGCGGCTCGCCCAGCGCCTCCCCGTCGGCCGACGCGCCCGCCGCCACCGGCAGCACCGTCGCCGACACCCTGTACGGCGCCGTCGAGATCCCCGCCCCCGAAGACGGCGAGCTGACCGTCGTGGCGCTCGGCTGGTCCGACGCCGAGGTGGCGCTGGCCCTGGGCGTGCAGCCCGTCGGCGCTTCGGACTGGCTGGGCTTCGGCGCCGACAACAAGGGCGTCGGCTCGTGGGCCGTCGCCGAGTACGGCGACGTCACCCCCACCCTGTTCGAGCAGCCCGGCAACGGCTACGACTACGAGGCCATCGCCGCGCTCGACCCCGACGTCATCCTCAACACCCGCGCCGCAGCCGATGAGGACGTCTTCAACAAGCTGAGCGAGATCGCCCCCACCGTCTACGCGCCGGCCGGCACCGCCGACTACGGCACCGCGTGGGACGTCCAGGTGAAGCAGGTCGCTCAGGCGCTGGGCGCCGACGAGCAGGGCCAGACGGTCATCGACTCCGTCGGCGCCGTCATCGAGGAGCAGGCCGCGGCCCATCCCGAGTTCAAGGGCGTCAAGGCCGTCACCGGCACCAAGTTCGGCGACCAGTACGGCGCCTACATCGCCGGCGACTTCCGCTGGGATCTGATGGCCTCGCTCGGCTTCGAGCAGAACCCGCCGGTTCTCGAGGTGGAGCCCACGGGCTTCTACGCGGCCCTGTCCGCCGAGCAGGTTCCGGCTCTCAACGCCGACGTGGCGGTGTTCTTCCCCATCGGCTACACCCTGGCCGAGATGGAGGCCGACCCGCTGCTCGCCTCGCTCGACGTGGTGAAGAACAAGCGCGTCGTGTGGCTGGAGTCGGGCGACGACCTGACCCAGGCCTTCAGCGCCGCCAGCCCGCTGTCGATCCCCTTCGCCGCCCAGGGCGTCACCGAGCGCCTGGCCGCGATCGTCGGCTGAGTAGACAGCTCGCTTCTGAAAAGGGGCCGCGCGGGAATCCTCCCGCGCGGCCCCTTGCACGTTGTCGAGCCGAGGCTCCGGCAACGTGGTGTTTCCCGTTTTCGCTGGAACCACTCGCGCGAAGGCTCGGCTCACTCGCCAGCAGAACCTGACGTACACCGTCTGTGCGGCGGCGTTGGCGCTGAAGCCGTGAAGCGGCGCGGCACTACTGCTGCGGTGCCCCGTTGGCTGGCTGGTCATCTGCGGTTGCTCTGACATAGTTCCGAGCCGCCTCAGACCATCCGCCTCCAGCCTCTGCGGCGAGGCCGAGATCCTGCTCATCAATGCGCGCCGAACCAATGGGCAACCCTCGGGCTTCCGCGCTTCGGAAGACATCCTCGGCGATATAAAGAGCCTCGTCAGGATCGAACCACCCCACATACGTGTCATCGAACAACTCGTTGGTGATGTCGGCAGCCTGTTGGGGTTCTTCGATCCCGAGGAAGTTGAAGAGATAGACGAGGTCGTCGAGGTCTTTACCTCGGTTGGCCCGGATCTTCATCGCAAGCAAGTGCTTCGGGCTGATGATTGATATGTCCAACCCTGGCACAGTGAGTTCACCGGCGTCGACGTCAGCCTCGTTCGTGGTGAACGCAATCGCTGCAGAATTGAACCAGTCCCGCCCCAATCCATGCGCCGCAGCCACCTGGTCCGCCGCTTCCCGAAGCTCATCGGGGTGATCCCGCAAGGCCGCATCCACATCTCTCGTGACTCGACGGCTATTCAACGTGAGCGCCATTGCCGTGCCGCCGACGACATAAATCGAGGCGGTGAGCCCCCTCGCCTCCAAAAGGCCACCGACCTCTCGGAGCAGTTGGATGATCTCGTCCCGACCAAGGTCGCGTCCGCCGTCACTCATGCTTGCGCGAAGTCCCTTCTAGAGATGAAGACGCCAAGCCGCTTCAACTCCGCAGGGGTGTTCGCCATATCGCAGACAGCGCGCGCACCACCCGCCTTCACGGGCCACCAGAACGTACCCAGGGGTTCCTTGGCCGTCCAGGCGGGCGCAATCTCAGACATCTGGTGGAGTCGATAGCGGATGCTGCCGGCAAGAAGCAGATCCCAGCGCGGATCACCTGTGGTGGCCGGTTCGGACAACGCCTCGCCAAGGCTTCCGTCTTGCGCGGCAAACGGTAGGCGGTTGACGCCGTCGATCAGCAACCGCAGAGCAGGGCTCTCGTCACCGCGCTCGAGGTTCTCGCGGACATCCGCAGCAATCTCCTCAGCGGTGACCCAACTGCGGTTCTCAAACATCTCCCCTCCTTGTCGCCGATTTGATCGAGTCCCTGTTCTCGACGAAGGGACGCGGCTGCGTAGTCGTGATTCTATTCGGAGGCGGGTCAGCGCAGCGGGCTTAGGGCTCCGTGGAGACGCAGCAGCTCGTCGAACTGGAGCTGCAGGACGCTCGACTGCTGCTCGTTCGGCTCGAAGCGGCCGTCGTCGCCCAGCTGCTTCTGCGGGAAGTTGATCTCGATGTTGCCCCTGGTCATCACCATGCCCAGCGCGCTGACCACCGGGCGCAGCGACACCTGGGCGCGGGTGCCGCCCGAGTTGCCGCCCCAGTTCACGAAACCGACGGGCTTGCCGCTCCACTCCTCGTGCAGGTAGTCGAGCGCGTTCTTGATGGCCGTGCTGTAGCTGTGGTTGTACTCGGGGAAGGCGAACACGAAGGCGTCGGCCTCGTCGGCGCGGCGGCTCCAGTCGATGGTGTGCTGCTTGGTGTATTTGCGCAGCCGCGGGTGGTGGGGCTCGTCCATGAGGGGCAGCGCGATCTCCGCGAGGTCGGCGAAGTCGACGTCGAAGCGCCCGTCGGCCTCTGCAGCCCGCTTCACCCACTCGGCGATGGGCAGGCCGATTCGGCCCTCGCGGACGCTGCCGACGACGATCATGAGCTGTGGCACGGGTATCTCTCCAGTCTTCGAATTCGAACTCACTGGAGATTACTCCGGGATCAAAACAGGAGCCAACGGCACCTCAGCGCTGGTCGGTGACACCGAACCACATGCCGGCCGCGGCACGCATGTGCTCGGCCCGGGATGCTTCCCGGCTCAGATCAGGGCGTCGACGGAGGCGTAGGCGTCGGCCTCGTCGCGGGTGGGGAGGTCGTAGACGCGGGAGATGCGGGTGGCCTCGTCGTGTCGCGTCCAGCCGGGATCGCCGGCGACGACGAAGGAGACGGCGCCAGCGTGCACCTGATCGGCCAGTTCCTGCGGTGGATTAGGCCCGGCCAGGGGCTCGATCGCGGGGCCGTCGAGGCAGTCGAAGAAGAACGGCACGTCGACGCAGTGCTCCGCGAAACCGAAGGTGGCTGACGGCCAGGAGAAGCGATACACCCAGGTGGGAGCCCGGCCGCGGTCCGCGACGACGGCGCGCAGCGGGACGCGGAACATGCGGTCGGTGAGCAGGCGTCCGGCGAGGCGGAGGGGCCCGAGGGCCGCGATGTCAGCGTTGTCGCTCAGGTATCGCTCCCGGGCGCTGCCGCGGAGGCCGAGGCCGTCCAGCAGCGCCTCCTGCGGAACGTCGCGCAGCCGCTCCGCGGCTCCGGTGAACGCCATGGTGAACTCGTCGCCGGTGGCGCCGATGACCAGCGGTGTGTCCGCACCGACGCCCATCCTGAGCGACTCCGAAGTGGGTCTCGGGATCAGGTCGCCGTCGATGACGGGGCCAAGTGGGAGTCCTTCGTCGACGGTGGCGGCAATGGCTTCCTCGCCGAGGTCTGCGGCCTTCCGCTGCAGTTCGAGGAGGCGCTCCTCCGGCACCGAGGCGAAGCCCTCCCGGGTGGGGGCGATGCCGGCCGCCTCCGCTAGTTTCTGGGAGAAGGCTCGGGCGCGGGTTTCAGTGAGGTCAGCGACCGCACCGGAGATGGCATAGACACCGTGGAACAGGTGCTGCGCCTTCTCCATGCCGAGCAGCGTCAGGACGGCTCCACCCCCGGCCGACTGCCCGGCGATGGTGACCCGTCCGGGATCACCTCCGAAGGCCGCGATATTCCGCTGCACCCACTCCAGGGCAAGCAGCCAGTCGCGCACGCCGCGGTTCTGCGGCACACCGTCGATCCAGCCGAAGCCGTCGAAGCCGAGGCGGTAGGAGACGGTGACGGTGACCACGCCGTCGCGGTTGAAGTTGCGCCCGTCGTACCACGGGCTGGCCGGCGAGCCGGCAACGTAGCCGCCGCCGTGGATCCACACCATCACCGGGAGCCCCTCGCCTGAAGCTGCCGGCTCGGGGCGCGGGGTGAAGACGTTCACGTTGAGAGTGCTCTCCCCCTCTATGGAGGGCTCGGGGATGAGCGTGATGCCGGGGTCGCCGCGTTGGGCGGTGGCGCCGAAGTCGAGCGCATCGAGGATGCCTTCCCAAGGCGCCTTCGGAGCCGGAGCGGCGAACCGGAGTTCCCCGACGGGAGCCTCCGCGAAGGGGATGCCGAGAAAAGCGGCGGAGCGAGGCTCACCGCGACCACCCGTCGTCGGACGCCAGCGTCCGCGCACACGCCCGGCCGTCGTGTCGACCTCGACGAATTCCTCGGTCCGTTCCTCCATGCCGGCTCTCCTTCGATGCTGTCGGCTTCGGATGCAGCCTATCGCCGTCCGCGAGGGAGATATTGACGATGGGCTCCGAGCGATGACGCGCCGAGCCGGTTGCCGTAGCTCGTCGCGGCTCTGGGCGGCGTCGATCGTCGATCTGGCGTGCTGCCCCCGGCGGCCTCATTGATCGGTGCTTCTCTCGGGCTGCCGAGATGGTTGCCTTCGGAGACAGGCGCGGCGAGGATGGGCGGACATGGTCGTCGGCCGGTTGCGAGAAAGGAGCCCACGATGCCATCTCGATCGCTGCTCGGCTCGGCCCTGCCGCTGGCGGCCGCGCCCATGGCAGGCGGCCCCACCACCGTCGCCTTGGCCGAAGCCGTGGCCCGAGCCGGCGGGTTCCCGTTCCTGGCCGCTGGATACAAGTCAGCGGAGCAGATGGCTGCCGAGATCGCGGCCCTCAGGGGAACGGGAGCCCTGTTCGGGGTCAACCTGTTCGTGCCATCGCACGAGGGCGTCGATCACGGAGCTGTGCGCGCATATGCCCAGGAGATCGCGGCCGAGGCGCACGCCTTGGGAGCGCCGCTCGGCGAGCCCGTCGCCCGTGATGAAGATGGCTGGTCGGAGAAGCTGGCGATGCTGCTGGCAGAGCCTGTGCCGGTGGTCTCGCTGACCTTCGGTCTGCCAGATCCCGCGGACATCGCAGCCTTGCGCGGAGCGGGCTCCGTGGTGCTCGCCACCGTGACATCCGCCGGCGAGGCCGTCGAGGCTCAGCGCGCCGGAGTCGACGGACTGATCGTCCAGGGGTTTGCGGCCGGCGGTCACAGCGCGGTGCACGACCCGACGACGCTTCCGGCGCCGATCGAGACCCACGAGTTGGTGGCGCTGATCCGGGAGGTGGCGGACCTGCCACTCATCGCCGCTGGCGGGGTGGACGGGCCGCGGGCTGTGCGTCGGCTGCTGGAGGCCGGGGCCGAAGCGGTCGTCGTCGGAACACTGTTCCTGCTCGCCGACGAGGCGGGCACGTCGGCCACCCACCGCGCGGCACTCGCTCGGTCTGACGCCGTCGATACCGTCTTGACAAGGGCCTTCACCGGCCGTCCAGCGAGGGCCTTGCGCAACGGCTTCATCGACAGGCACGACGCCGCAGCCCCAGTTAGCTACCCCGCTGTGCATCACCTCACCCGGCCCATGCGCCAGGCCGCCGCCCTCGCCGGCGACGCTGACCGGCTCCATCTCTGGGCCGGCACCGGCTACCGCCACGCCCGCCCCGGCCCGGTCGCCGACATCATCCGCTGGCTGTCCACCGCTCTTTGAGGTGCGGGCGCCAGCGAGCACCTCAAAGAGCGTGGAGGACTACCTCTTCCAGCACCTGCGGATCGGCGAGGACGCGGAAGTGACCCATGGCGTCGACGGGGATGTTGGTGGCGCCGTCGAGGTGTGACCCTCCGGGGATGTGCGGGTCGAAGGACGGGCAGATCGAGACGATCTTGTGATTCACCTCGGGATGGGCGGACAGATCCAGAATGGTGGCGTCGTCGGGCGCCAAGGACCGCACGACGCGCGACGGGATCAGCCGGGCCAGCACGGAACCGGAGAACGGCGTGGCGATGGTCACCACGCGGCGCACCCTCGACGACTCGGCTCCGAGCAGCACGCGCTTGGCGATCAACCCGCCCTTGCTGTGCGCGACGATCACGGCGTCGCCAAGGTCTCGCGCCGCCAGATACGCCTCGACGAGCACCGCCGCGTCGTCCACCGTCGCGGTATTTCGACGCAACTCCGGCAGCACGTGGATCGGGTGGCCGGCGTCGCTCAACCGGTCGGCGACCAGGCGCATCACCGTCCATTCCTCCAGCACACCGGGAATGATCACCACCGGACTGCGATCACCCCGCAGGTAGCGCTGCGGCACGTCGCGCCGAACCACCCCGTCGGCGAGGGCGCGAACGATCCACCAGTAGTCGGCACCCCAGAACCGGCCGCGTCGCAGCGCCGAACGCACACCCTTCCTGCCGTCTCCCATCCCGCGATTCTCCCACGACGAACCCAAGCCAGAACGAGTGGGCAGTGGCCGATTCTCGTCACCAGACACCGCAAAATCGGCCAATGGCCGATTTTCCTGGAATGGGTTCAGGGTCCGGAGGTCGGGGACGGGCGGGGCGGTCGGGGCGCGTATCAGCGCGGCTGACGAGGCGGCGAAGGCTCCTGGTGCAGCGGGCTAATCTGGCTGGATGAAGCTCTCCGTGTTGGATCTGATCGGCGTACGCAAGGGACAGACGACGAGCCAGGCCCTCCGGGCCAGCCGCGAGTTGGCGGAGGCCGCTGACCGGCTGGGCTACACCCGATATTGGGTGGCCGAGCACCACAACACCGAGTCGGTGGCTTCGACGACGCCCGCCGTCGAGCTGATGTACCTGGGGCAGAACACGCATCGGATCCGGCTGGGTTCCGGCGGCGTGATGCTGCCCAACCACTCCGCGCTGGCCATCGCCGAGCAGTTCGCGCTGCTGGCGGCCGTCTACGGCGACCGGATCGACCTGGGCATCGGGCGCGCACCCGGCACCGACCAGCTCACCTCAGCGGCCATCCGCGGGCAGCTTTCCGGCGGGCACTACGTCGACTCTTCCGGTCGCGCCGCCGACCCTGTGCGCGACTTCCCCCAGCACGTCGAGGAGATCCAAGCGCTGCTCAGCAGCGACGGCGCCGTCTTCCAGCTTCCGCTGGGTCGCACCTACCGGCTGCGCCCGGCTCCCGACGTGCAGCATCCGCCGCAGATCTGGCTGCTCGGCTCCAGCGACTACTCGGCCGAACTCGCCGCCCAGCTCGGGCTGCCCTACGTGTTCGCCCACCACTTCTCGGGCATCGGCACCGAACGTGCGCTGGCGCTGTATCGCAGCGGCTTCCGCAGCCAGGGCGACACGACGCCCCGCACCTTCGTCAGCGTGAACGTCTCCGTGGCCGACAACGAGGCAGAGGCCTGGGCGCTGGCCGAACCGCACATGTTGGCCATGGCCAGGCTCCGCACCGGAGGCGCGCTGGAGAAGGGGCGCTTCGTCGGCCGCGACGTGCGCTCGGCCCTGAGCGACGACCTGCGCGAGATGGTCGCACCCATCGTCGAGAGCTGGGCCATCGGCGATCCGTCCCAGGTGGCCGACCAGCTTCGCGAGACCGCCGCGCGTTTCGACGTCGACGAGATCATGGTGCACCCCGTGCAGGGCGCCCGCGAGACCGACCCCATCGACTCCTGGCCGGCCAGGCTCCGGGGCCTCGAACTCCTCGCGGAACAACTGCTCCGCTGAGCCGAGACCCCGGTCGCATGAATCGGAACGGGCGCTACGCCAGCGGCAGCGTCGTGACGCAGGTGGCGGCCTCGTCGCCCTTCGTGGAGATCGGCGACGTGGCCACCTTGCCGTCGTGTTCGACGGTCAGGGTGCCGTCGATGTCGCGCGGCAGCCAGACGCCGAGGAAGCCGTTGTCGTAGGTGGTCGACGCCTCGTCCAGGATGGTCGTCCCCGCAGCGTCGGTGACGGTGACCTTCACGTCGGCACCCCGCAGCTCGCCGGTGCAGGTGGTGAGGCTGTGGAACCAGCAGTCGTGGGTCTGGCTCACGTACGGCGCGAAGGAGACGTAGAGCTCGTCCTCCGGCATCGGCACCGTGGCCTCGCGCTGCTCGTCGTCGGCCAGCACCAGGCCAGTGGGCCTGATCGACGCCATCAGGTCGGTGGGGCGCTCGGCCAGCGGCATGGTGTCGAGCTTCTCGATGATGCCGCGGGCGTCGAGTCCGTCCAGGCCATGGGCCGCGAGGATCGCGCCAGTCGCCTCGTCGACGGTGTCGCCCGGCTGGCCGAGAAGCTCGCGCATCAGCGTGATCTCGGCGGTCTGCGCGTCGATGATCCGCTGCGCCAACGCGACGGCATCGGCGTCGGCCCCTTGCTTCACCTCGGTCTCGGCCATCTCGACGGCACCCTCGTGGTGCACGATCATCTGCTCGAGGAACAACCGCGACGCCTCGTCGCCGGGCGCGGCCTCAAGAGCGGCCATGTCGTCCTCGGTCATCATGCCGTCGCCATGGCCCATGTGACCCATGTCGATGTGGGAGGTATCGACGCCCCAGGCCTCCAGCCAGCCCTGGAGCTGCTCGATCTCGGGGCCTTGCGCCGCCTTGATCTCCTCAGCGAGGGTGGCGACCTTCTCGTCGACGCCGTCCTTGGCCAGCAGCACGTCGGACATCTCGATGGCCTGCTCGTGGTGCGGGATCATCATGGCGGCGAACATCTTGTCGGCGTCATTAGCCTCCGAAGCATCGGCGGAGACCGACGGGCTGGGGCTCTGGCTAGGGCTGTTGGTCGGCGCAGGATCGTTGCCGGCGCAGCCGGACAGGACGAGTCCAGCAGTGAGGGTGAGTGCGGCGAGGGCCGCGATACGGATTTTCATGGGGTGTTCTCCTGGTCAGTTCCTGAGGTATCTGTCCGCCCGGTCGGTGCAGACATCCGGTGGGTGACGGACGCGGGCCGCGTCGTCCCCCAGCGGGCACCTCAGGTGCGACTGATGCAGAGAGCGTGAAGGGAAGGCGGACGGGGCGTCACCGCGACCGGCCTGAGCCTCGTCGCCCTTTCGCGAACGAGGCCAGGAGCCCAGAGCCTCAGCAGGCGCGGCGGCAGGATCCCCACCATCGCAAGGAACAACAGGAAGACGCACGCCACCGCGGCGTGCAGGTGCTCGGCCGCTCCATCCTGATCGTGGCGGTGATCGTCGTGCGAATGGCCGACGACGGCGTCCGCGACGCTGGACGTCGCGTCGTGCGCGATCACATCCACCACAGCCGGCACCGCTCCCGCCTGAGCGGCGGGCGTGCCGTGCAGGCCAAGAACGTGCATCCCGAGCAGGCCCATGATCAGCAGGAGCAGCGCAGGCAGCAGCAGAAGCGCCCCTTGGCCGGGGCGCGATCTGGTGTACGCGGCCGTCGTCATCGCGACCCAGTCTACGTAAGGCACCGGGCAGCGATAAGGAGGGCCCGACTGGTCGGCACTCGGAGCAACCGCTGATGGTCTGGTAACGTCCAAGAACCAATGACTAAGAGCATCTTCATCGACTTCGACGGCACCTTCGCCGACTACGGCCAGGTTCCGCCCGCCCACATCGAGGCGGTGCACCAGGCTCGCGACGCCGGCCATCGCGTATTCCTCTGCACCGGACGCGCCAAGACCATGGTTCCCCGCCGCTTCCTGCATTCCTTCTTCGACGGGCTGGTCTGCGCGGCCGGCGGTTACGTCGAACTCGACGGCCAAGTCCTGGCTGACGTGCGCTACCCCTCAGACCTGGCCGCCAAGACCGCCGCTCTGCTCGTCGAGCACGACGCGACCTTCATCCTGGAATCACCAGATCGTCTTCTCACCTCGCCGGCATCCGCGGATCGCCTGCGGGCATTCTTCGAGCCGCTGCTGGACCGCGGCGAGGTTCTCGGCGAGGGCCTACTGAGCGCCGTGGAGGCGCGCGAGGATCTCAGCGACGCGTCGTTCAGCAAGGTCTCGATCATGAGTTCCCCGATCGAGGTGACCACGATCGCCGAACTCATCGGCTCCGAGATCGGCGCACTGCCCAACTCGGTCACCGGACGCAGCGGCCATGCCGGCGAGCTGTACCTGCTGGGCGTGGACAAGTCGCTCGGCATCGCTACCGTCGAGCAGCATCTGGGCCTCAACCGCGCCGACATCATCGCCATCGGCGACGGGATGAACGATCTGGAGATGATCGGCTACGCCGGCATCGGCATCGCGGTGGACGGCGCACCCGTCGAGGTGCTGGCCGCCGCGCAGCACGTCATCCCCGGCCCCACAGGCGAAGGCGTCGTCCAAGCCTTCCGCGATCTGGGCTTGATCTAAGGAAGCATCCCGGCGCCCGGGAGTCTCAGCATCCCGTCGGTGAGCTCGACCAAGCCGTCGGCGAGCAGCGTGGCGAGCGCCCGCTCACGCTGGAGCGGGTCGGGCCAGTCCGGGTGCACGTCGTCGACCGGCAGCGCATGGCCATCGATCTCACGCAGCGCCCGCAGCACCGCGCCCCTGGCCTGGCGGTCGCTGCCCTCGTACGTCGCCTGCTTCCGACGGGCATCGCCCGTATCCGGATAGCCGGCCGCACGCCACGCGCAGAGGCTCGTCACGGGGCAGATCTCGCAGCGGGGCACCCGGGCCAGGCACACCGTCGCCCCCAGCTCCATGGTGGCGGCGTTGACCAGCGCCGCGTCAGAGACCTCCGCGGGCAGCACACCTTCCATCGCGACGAGGTCTCGCTTCGACGGCGGTCCCGGCTGGGAGCGCCCGTCGAGAACGCGCGCCAGCACCCTCCGGGTGTTCGTATCGACGACGGGGTGCCGGTCACCGTAGGCGAAGACGGCCACGGCCCGCGCGGTGTAGTCGCCGATCCCAGGCAGCGCCAGCAGGGCGTCGACCTCTCGCGGCACCACGCCGTCGTGCCGGTCGCGGATCACTTCTGCCGCCTGCCGCAGCCAGAGCGCCCGGCGCGGATAGCCGAGATTGGCCCACTGGTGAACCACCTCGGCGGGCGTGGCGCCGGCGAGCGCCGTGGGCGTGGGCCACCGCTCCAGCCACGCCTCCAGCATCGGAATCACCCGAGTCACCGGGGTCTGCTGGAGCATGAACTCGCTGACCAGCACTCCCCACGCGCCGAACCCCGGCCGCCGCCACGGCAGATCCCGGGCATGCTCGCGGTACCACGCGATGAGCGGGGTGGCGACATCAGGCATCCGCCCAGCATAGAAGTGCAATGGGGACTATGATGTTAGGCATGACGAACTTTCGATTAAGGTTCAACGAATATCGTCGTCGCATCGGCGCAGCGGGAGTCGCGCTGCTCTGTGCTCTGAGCCTCGCAGCCTGCACCGAAAACCCGGACGAGACTCCGGAGGACACCGGCACACCCGTCGTGCTGACCACCTTCACCGTGCTGGCCGATGTCGCGAGCAACGTCGCCGGGGACCATCTCCGGGTCGAGTCGCTCACCAAGCCCGGCGCCGAGATCCACCACTACGAGCCGACTCCCAGCGACATCCGCCGCGCGGCCGACGCCGACCTGATCCTGGACAACGGGCTGAACCTCGAGCTCTGGTTCGAGCGCTTCGTCGCCGACCTCGACGTACCCCATCACGTCGTCAGCGACGGCGTCGACGTGATCGACATCGCCGAGGACGCCTACCGCGGTCTGCCGAATCCGCATGCCTGGATGAGCCCGCTCAACGTGGGCGTCTACGTCGACAACATGGCGAAGGCGTTCAGCGAGCTGGACCCCGCGCATGCCGACGACTTCGCGGCGAACGCGGCGGCCTACAAGGACCAGCTCGAGGCGGTGCATGACGACCTGGTCGACGCGCTCAGCGTGCTGCCCGAGCAGCAGCGGGCGCTGGTCACCTGCGAGGGAGCCTTCTCCTACCTCGCCAGGGACGCGGGCCTGACGGAGCGCTACATCTGGGCGGTCAACGCCGAGCAGCAGGCGACGCCCCAGCAGATCGCCGCCACCATCGAGTTCGTCGAGGACAACGAGGTGCCCGCCGTGTTCTGCGAGTCGACCGTGTCCGACAAGCCCATGCAGCAGGTGGTCGCGGCCACGGGCACCGCGTTCGGCGGAACCCTCTACGTCGATTCCCTCTCCGAGGCCGACGGCCCCGTGCCGACCTATCTCGACCTGATCCGTCACGACACCGAGGTGATCGTCGGCGGCCTCACCGGAGGGACGC
The DNA here is from genome assembly GCF_029211185.1 of Tessaracoccus caeni. Taxonomy (GTDB): domain Bacteria; phylum Actinomycetota; class Actinomycetes; order Propionibacteriales; family Propionibacteriaceae; genus Arachnia; species Arachnia caeni. The sequence continues at coordinate 72,406 of NZ_JARGDO010000009.1, read as the reverse complement.
AGTGAGATGATCCCCGCGATCGACGTCCGCGACGTCACAGTCCGCTACGGCGACGTCCTCGCGCTGGACGGCGCGACCCTGAGCATCGAGCGGGGCCGCGTCTGCGGCCTCATCGGCATGAACGGCTCGGGCAAGTCGACCCTCTTCAAGACGATCATGGGCATGCTGCGCCCCGACCAGGGCGACGTGCTGATCGACGGCGACCAGCCCGGTTGCGCGCGACGCACGGGCCGCGTCGGGTATGTGCCTCAGCGCGAGGACGTCGACTGGAGCTTCCCGATCTCGGTGCGCGACGTGGTGATGATGGGCCGCTATGGCCACATGGGGTTCACGCGCCGCCCTCGGCCGGCCGACCGCGAGGCCGTCGACGCCGCCCTCGAAAGGGTCGGCCTGAACGACTACGCCCGGCGCCAGATCGGCCAGCTCTCCGGCGGTCAACGCAAGCGGGCATTCGTCGCGCGCGGCATCGCCCAGGGGGCGGCGACGCTGCTGCTCGACGAGCCCTTCGCCGGGGTCGACAAGGCCTCCGAGGCCACGATCACTCGCCTGTTGCGGGAGCTGGCCGACGACGGCCACACCGTCTTGATCTCCACCCACGATCTCCACGCCCTGCCCGACCTGGCCGATGACGCGGTCCTGCTGATGCGCCGGGTTCTCATGCACGGCCCACCCCGGGATGTGCTGCGGCCGGAGAACCTGGCGCACGCGTTCGGCTTCGACGTACTGGCCGAGGGAGACGCGGCATGATCGACATCCTGCTGGATCCTTTGAGCTACGAGTTCATGACGCGGGCGCTGGCCACGGCGCTGGTCTCCTCGATCGTGTGCGCCGTGCTGTCGTGCTGGCTGGTGCTGATCGGCTGGTCGTTGATGGGCGACGCGGTGTCGCACGCCGTGCTGCCTGGCGTGGTGCTCGCGTACGTGGCCGGGCTGCCCTTCGCGCTGGGGGCCGCCGTCTTCGGCTTCCTCGCGGTGGCCCTGATCGGCGTGGTGCGCGACACCAGCCGGGTCAAGGAGGACGCCGCGATCGGCATCGTCTTCACCACCCTCTTCGCTCTCGGCCTGGTGCTGATCTCGGTGATCCCGTCCCAGACCGACCTCAGCCACATCATCTTCGGCAACCTGCTGGGCGTATCAAGCGCCGAGCTCGTGCAGGTGGCCATTCTGGGCGCCCTCACCTTCGTCGTGCTGATCGCCAAACGGCGCGACTTCACCCTCTTCGCCTTCGACCCCACCCACGCGCACGCGATCGGTCTCAACCCGCGCCTGTTGAGTGCCATGCTGCTCGGGCTGCTCGCGCTCACGTCGGTGGTCGCGCTGCAGGCCGTGGGCGTGATCCTGGTGGTGGCGATGCTCATCATCCCCGGCTCGACCGCCTACCTGCTCACCGACCGGTTCCCCCGCATGCTGGTGATCGCGCCGTCGTTGGCGAGCGTCTGCGCCGTGACCGGCCTCTATCTCAGCTACTACCTGGACACCGCGTCCGGTGCCATGATCGTGCTCGCCCAGGGGGTCGTCTTCGCGGGGGCGTACCTCTTCGGTCCGCGCCACGGAGTCCTCGCCCAGCGCGTCCGCCGACGTTCAGCGCGTCGTGTCGCCTGACACGAACAGCGCGGCCATCGGCGCCCGCCCCAGCGTGACGGGCTCGCCGGCGTCCTCGACGCGCACCTGCACCGCGTCGGAATACGGCGGGCCGTCGGTCACCTCGAGGCGCGCCCCGACGACGATGCCGTGGCCCACGAAGAACTGCAGCAGGGCGGGGTCGTCGTCGGCGATCCGCTCCACCACCACCGACTGACCGGCGTGCGCGTACGCCAACGGCTCAGCCACCAGGTGCGGGACCGAGCCGTCGGCGGCCGGGATCGGGTCGCCATGGGGATCCCTGGTGGGGAAACCGAGGAACTCGTCGATCCGCTCCACCATGAAGTCGGAGACGGCGTGCTCCAACGCCTCGGCCTCGTCGTGCACCTGCTCCCAGCCGTAGCCGAGGGTCTCGACGAGGAAGGTCTCGATCAGCCGGTGCCGGCGCACCATCGCGACGGCGTACCCGCGCCCGCGCTCGGTGAGCGTCACCGCGCCATAAGGCGTGTGCTCCATCAGGCCCTGCGTGGTGAGCCGGCGCACGGCGTCGGAGACGGAGGACAGCTTCACCCCGCTCTTCTCCGCGATCAGGCTGGGGGTCACGGGCGCGTCCGACCACTCCGAGAGGCTCCACACCACCTTGAGGTAGTTCTGAGCGCTCGCCGACAACTCGGTAACCGACATCCATTTCCTCGTTCCCGCGACCGACAACGTCGATTCAGCGTATCCGACGAGGCGCGACACCCGGACCCGGCTATATTGCCTACCACCGGCACGCAGGAGATCCTCGCCATGCATCATCGTCTCGTCCTTGACCGCTCCGCACCGCATCGTGTCGCGCGATGAACTCGGAACAGTTCGCACTCCCGCCGACCAACCCGCCCCTCTCCGCCGAGGAAGAAGCCAGGATCCACCTGATCGACGCGGACTGGCGGCGCGCCGTCGTCGAGTGCATTCAGGACGGCGTTTTTCTCTTCGACGCCGAAGGCACCGTCATCGAGATGAACCAGGCGTTCATCGACCTCCTCGGCTATCAGCCGGCCGATGGCCCCTACCGTCCGCCTTACCCGTGGTGGCCGTCGGAGGAGGAAGACCCCGAGGGGCTCGCGGAGGTCCGCCATCACCACGACGCGCACCTCTCCCCCGCCCATAGCGACAGCGAGCTGGTGCTCTATCGACGCGACCGCAGCCGCGTCTGGGTTCGCTCGTCCGGCGCCAGCATCCATCACGGCTCCCTCGGCACCACGCATCTGCGCGTACTGCGCGACATCACCCGTCTGCACGAGGCGACGGAGCGCCGCGCGGCGGCGGCCCATGTGGCACGGAGCTTCGCCACGGTCGACGAGCTGAGCACCCTGCTCAAGATCGCCGAGTACGGCTTCGAGCTGCTTTTCGACGGCGACTGCACCATCCGCCTGGGCGACGGCGAGAACCAGCGATGGTTCGGCGACTGGAGCATCGAGACCGCCGACTCGCTACCGCTTCCCGTGAGGGTCGGCTTGGACGGCCAACCCAGCCCCGACGCGGTCAGCCTCCGGCCGGGCATCTTGCTCCTCCCGCCGACGCCCGACATGGAGTGCCGGGCCTGGGTGCAGTTCCCACGCCCGCGTCGCATCACCGTCGACGAGATGGTCGCGGCGGACCTGCTGGCCGCCGGCCTCGCCGCAGCCCTGCAACGAATCCTCGCCATCCACCAGGCCTCCGATCGGGAGGCTCATCTCCAGGTGGCGGTCCAGAGCCATCGCCTCATCGGGCAGGCGACCGGGGTTCTCGTCGAGCGGCACAGGCTGGTGCCGCCGGCTGCCTTCGAGCGACTACGTCAGGCGAGCCAACGTCGCAACCTGAAGCTCAGGGAACTGGCCACCAGGGTGATCGAGAGCGGCCTGGATCCCGAGGACGCATAGCGCCTTTTCGCATCCGTCAGGTGAAGATGCTGACGCCTCCCGGGCCGACCATCAATCCGACGACGATCAGCACGATGCCCCACAGGATCTGCTTCCGGATGAGCGCCAGAATGCCGCCGACCACGAGGACCGCGGCGATGATCCACAACACGAGAGCCATGGTGAGTTCCTTTCCTTGGACTTCCTCCCACTACCCACACATCGACGCCCGAAACATCGATCCGGGGATTGCCGCGCGGCACTACGCTGCGCAGGCGGCGTCGGGAGTCAGCAGGAGGCGGAGCCGGCCGAGGAGCGCGCGCAGGATCCTGGACACCTGCATCTGGGACACTCCGAGCCGTTCCGCGATCTGGGACTGGCTCATCCCGTCCTCGAACCGCCACCGCAACAGGCGACGCTCGGGGGAAGGCAGCGTGCGGACCGCCCGGCGTAGGTCGAGGCGATCGAGCAGAACTGCGATGTCGTCGCCATCGTCGGGCACGGTGTCGGCCAGACGGACGCCGGAGTCCGGTTGAGCGGGCCGATCCAGCGAGACGAGGTGGAACGCACCGGAGGCTTTGAGGCACTCCCGGATCGCCTCCGGTGTCTCGTCCAAAAAGGCGGCGACGTCGTCGAGGGTCGGCTCCCGGCCGTGCTCCTGGGCCAGCCGTTGCTGCGTCGCGAGGACGCGCGGCCGCAGCTCCTGGACGGCGCGGGGCGGGCGCACCATCCAGGCGTTGTCGCGGAAGTGACGTTTCAGCTCGCCGGTGATCGTGGGGACGGCGAATCCCACGAAGGACGTCTCCGCCTCTGGACGGAATCTTTCGATGGCGCCCATCAGCGCCAGCCGGGCCACCTGAACGAGATCCTCCCGATCGCAGCCTCGGCCTGCATATCTGTTGGCCAGCGCGTCGCACAGCGGGAGATTGAGTTCCGCGATCCGGTTGGCCAGACGCCGCTTCTCTGCGGATCCGCCCGAAGACGCGAGTCGATGAAAGAGTTGTGCGGTGCGCTTCTCGCGCTCCTCGTCCGTGATTGTCGTCGCATGCCCACGTGCCATGACGGCCCCCTCCCGGGAACACAGCAAAGTCGGCACGTGGTTTGACCGCTTCGGCTACCTCCACGCTGCCACAAGACAAGGCCATTGGCAATGGCTCGCCGCTCGCCCACAGGAGAGGAAAGAGCCGGCAGGGCTTGGGGGACGCCCTGCCGGCTCGGCATGTGGACCGCGGGGATCGACGAAGATCTACTCGCCGACGTAGGTCTTGGGATCCTTCAGGAACTGCTCGCGGCAGCCCTCGGAACAGAAGTAGTAGGACTGCCCGTCATAGGGCTCCGAAAGCGCGAGGTGGGGATTGACCTCCATCGCGCACACCGGACACTGGTTCTCGGCACTCATCTTGTTCTCCTTCTCTCAACGGATAGGCCGTCACCATCCACATACCCAGGAGCACCCGGCGCTAAACAACGCCGCCAGACCTCGGGCGACCTAGCGTTCGGAGGGCAGCGCGTGGCGTGGGACGCCGCGGGCCAGACGCGACGGCCACCAGACTCGGTCCTCAATGTCCAGAGCGAGGGCCGGGACGAGCAAGGTGCGCACCACGAAGGTGTCCAGCAGCACGCCGAAGGCGACGATGAAGGCCAGCTGCACCAGGAACAGGATCGGGATCACCGAGAGCGCAGCGAAAGTGGCGGCCAGCACCAGGCCGGCCGAGGTGATCACCCCGCCCGTGATGGTCAGGCCACGGATCATGCCATCTCGGGTGCCGCGCGTCAGCGACTCCTCCCGGACTCGTGTCATCAGGAAGATGTTGTAGTCGATGCCGAGCGCCACCAGGAAGACGAAGCCGTAGAGCGGCACGGCGGGATCGGCGCCCGGAAAACCCAGGACGTGGTTGAACACCAGCGCCGCCACGCCCATCGCGGTGCCGAAGGAGACGACGGTGGTGAGGATCAGCAGCACCGGCGCCAGCACGCTGCGCAGCAGCACCATCAGGATCACAAGGATCACGGCCAGCACGACGGGGATGATCAGATTGCGGTCGTGGATCGAGGCGTCGTTGGTGTCGATGGCGGTGGCGGTCACGCCTCCCACCAGGACGCCGTCGGGCAGCTCGTCCCGCAGCGCCCGGACAGCAGCCTCCGCGTCGGCCGAATCTGGGGCGTCGCTCAGCGTCGCCTGCAGCAGCACCTGACCGTCGACGACGGTGGGCTCCGGAACGGGCGTGCCCGGCGGACCGAAGGCCATGACGCCCTCCTCCGTGACGGGCGCGCTGCCGCTGGGCGAGTCGGCCGAGACGACGGAAACGGAAGCGACGCCGTCGTGCGCGAGCAGCGCGTCGGCGAGTTCTTGGAGCGACGCCTCCGGGGCGAGCACGAGGGCCGGGCTGCCCGAACCTCCCGGGAAGTGGGTGCCCAGCGCCGCCTGGCCGTCTCTGGCCTCAGAGGCGCCCAGCACCAGATCGGAACGGGCCACGCCCGTCGCCTGGAGCTGCAGCACGCCCAGGCTGCCGGCCAGCATGACGAGCGTGGTGACGATCCACACGGGCCGCGGATGCGCGGCGACGAACCGGGCCACTCGCGCCCATAGACCGGTGGTGAGCACCTGGTCGCGGTGCGCGTCGGCGTCCGGATCGAAGCGCGGGATCCGGGGCCAGAAGGCCGCCCGGCCGAGCAGCGCCAGCGCCGCAGGCAAGAAGGTGAGCGCAGCGACCATGGCGAAAAGGATCCCGATCGCAGCCACCGGTCCGAGCCCGCTGTTCGACTTCAGATCGCTCAGCAGGAGGCACAGCAGGCCAGCGATCACGGTGCCACCGGAGGCGGTGATGGGCTCGACGCATCCCTTGAGGGCGGTCCACAGGGCCGCGCTGCGGTTGCTCGTCAGGCGCAGCTCCTCGCGGAATCGGGCGACGAGCAGCAGCGAGTAGTCGGTGGCGGCGCCGATCACCAGGATGAACAGGATGCCCTGGGTCTGCCCGCTGAGCAGGAGAACCCCGGCCTTGGCCAGCCACCACACGGTGAGCAGCGCGACGCAGAGCGCGAAAACGCTGGTCGACAGCACCACCAGGGGCAGCAGCAGCGAGCGATAGACGACGATCAGGATCACGAACACCGCAGCCAACGCGACGCCCAACAGGATGCCGTCGATGCCACCGAAGGCCTCCACAAGGTCGGCCGAGAAACCCGCGGGCCCGGTGACGAACACGTCCACTCCGTCGGGTGCGGCGGCGCGAAGGGCCGCGCCCAGATGGACCACCACGTCGGCGACATCGGAGTCGGCGTCGATGGGCACGAAGACCTGAGCGGCCATCCCGTCCTCCGATGGGAGGACCGGCGAGGAACCCTCCGCCACACCGTCGACGGACTGCGCGTCGTCGAGGGCCTCGGCGAGCGCGGCCAGATCGTCGTCGCCGAGTTCCCGAGTGGCCGCGAAAACGACGATGGCGGGAATCGCGTCGGAGTCGGTGAACCGGGACTGCGCCTTGTGCACGGTGGTGGCGTCGGCGGAACTCGGCAGGTAGGCGGTCGGGTCGTTGGACGACACCTCGTCCACCTGGCCGAACTTGGGCCCGCCCAGCCCTGCTCCGACGAGCCAGACCAGCAGGATCAAGGCTGGGACGAGGACGCGAGCCCACCCTCGCGTCGTGCCCCCGGTGACGTCGCCGTCGGCGTGTGTGTCCATGGCACCTCCTCCCCCGATCCTGCCACTTCCTCCAGTACAAAAAGTCCCGCCGGCAGGCGCGATGCCTGCCGACGGGATCTTGAAGACCCTTGAAGGCCGTAGAGCCTAGGCGCAGGACCAGGGCTGCGTGCCGCGCTGGGCGTAGAGGCGGTTGGCCACGGTGATCTGCTCCGCGCGGGTCGCCTGGTGGGGGTACTCCGCGAAGTCCTGGCCATTGACGCCGCGCCAGGTCTCCAGGCTGAACTGCAGGCCGCCGTAGTAGCCGTTGCCCGTGTTGATGCTCCAGTCGCCGCTGGACTCGCACTGGGCGATCCTGTCCCACATGCCCTCGTTGGCCATGTTGATGCCCGCACCGCTCGACGAGCCACCGGAGGAACCGCTGGAGGACGAGCTGTTGGAGGTCTTCACCTCGACCTTGGTGCCCACCTTGACAACCTTGTCGACGGGCTCGGCCAGCACCTTCTCCTTGACGACCTCCCGATCGGTCTCCTTGCCGTTGACGGTGGTGACCTCGTAGGTGCGCTTGATCTTGCCCTTCTTGCCCTTGGTCGCCACCTCGGTGGTGCCCTTGAGCAGGGTGGAGTCCTTCTTCTCGATCGTCGTGAAGGCGGTCTTCTCGGTCTTGGTCTCCGTGGTCACGACGACGCGGTCGAGCACGATCTCAAGATCGTCGACCAGCGCGGTGCCCGCCTTCGGCGTCAGCTTGTCGGTCTCCCCGACGGTGAGGTTCTGCTCCGCGAGCAGGTCGGCCACGGTGGCGACGGTGCTGGTCAGCTCCTCGGCCTTCTCACCGCCGACGCTCAGCGTGACGGTCTTGGGCATCCGCACGTCGACGTCCAGGCCCGAACGCGGAACGGCAGCCGAGCGGGACACCGACAGCCAGGCCTGTTCCATGCCCTCGGGGTCGGCGAGGGCGGCGGCGTCGAGAGCCTCGTCCAAGGTCAGGGCCGTGGTGGTGATGGTCAGAGGCTCGCCGTCGATATCCAAGACGATGTCCCTGGCGTAGCGCACGGTGACCATGCTTCCGTCGGACACCGCAGAGTCGAGCGAGGGCAGCACGAGGTCTTCGTCGGACACCTCGACGTTCTGCGCCGCCAACACGTCGGCGACGGTGGCATTGAATCCGCCGGCGGCGATCACCTCGCCGTCGATGTCGAGCTGGACGTCGTTATGCAGCACCGCGCCGGCGATCACGCCACCGGCGACGAGCAACGAGGCCACCCCGAAGGCAACGATCTTCTTCTTCACAGCAGGTTCCCCCGAGCCGAGTTCAATGACACGAACAAAGTCTCTCAATTCTGAGAATAAAATCAAAATTTCTCAGGAACTCCGCGTTTTCCGCCGCCAGCCCGCGCGATTGTCAACAACCCACCGAAGAATTAAGCTACGTTGTCGTGCCTAAATTTGATTCACCCGATGCCCCTCCGCTCGATCACGACGAGCAGTACATCGAGGTGTGGAACGACCTGGTCTCGGCCGGACACCTGACCTGGTCGCTCATCTGCTGCGCGGCCACCACCGCCATCGCGCTGCTCATCGCCACCGCTCTCTCCGCAAACCTGTTCCTCTGGGGCCTCGGCGGATCCGTGATCGGTTTCATCGTCTGCGCCGTGCTCATCTCCCCCAAGCGCGACGTGCGGATCGTCGGCGACGACGACCTCGCCGACGACAGCAGCGCGGCCCTTGCCGAGGCGGGGTCCACCACCACGACATCCGCCTCCTGATATGGACGTCTCTCTGCTCGTCCAGCTGCCGATCGCGGCCGTCGCGGCGATCCTGCTCTACACCTTCATCGGTTTCATCCCCGGCACCGACGAGACCAGCGTGCTGGTGCCCGTGACCCTCGCGCTTGTGCTGGCCGGCGTCGCCCCGATCGTGGTGCTCACCTTCTTCATCGCGGCCATCGTCACCCTCAATCTCACCAACGCCATCCCCACCGCCCTCGTCGGCCTGCCGGGCGGCGTCTTGTCCACCCCGATGATGGAGGACTCGCTCTATCTGAAGGAACAGGGCAGGGCGGCGGAGACCATCAAGAAGATGGCGGCCGGCAGCGCGATCGGCACCGTCGTGGCGATCCCGGTGAGCCTGGCCATCGCGACGGCGATCACCCCCTATGCGGAGACCCTGCGCCAATACGGCTCGCTGCTGTTCGTCATCGGCGCGGTGGTCCTGGCGCTGCTGGGCGCGAACCGGCTGCTGTCGCTGCTCGCCATCGTCCCGCTGTCGCTGCTGTTCCAGGGGCTGCTCTCGCTGTATCGCGCGCAGGGCGTCATCCCAGAGGACGGCAGCATCTCGGTGTCGTTCTTCCTCGGCATCACCATCGGACCCATGCTGGTGTCGATCCTCGGCCTCCTCAACCGCAAGAAGCGCGACGCGCTGCCGCGTCGCCGCCCCGTCCAGCTGAACATCTCGCGCCGGGAGCTGAAGGGACAGTCGCTGGTCCCCCACAACATCCTGACCAAGGGCGAGGCCGCGCGCACCGGGTTGCTGTCCCTGATCACCACCCCCCTGTTCGTGCTCAGCCCCGTCGGGCTGACCTTCCTGCTGGGCAGGGCCGCCGAGGGGCGCGGCGGCGATCGCCTCACGAAGGCCAACCGCTCGATCACGGCGATGAACGGCATCGCGCACGCGGCCTATCTGTCCGGAACGATCATCCCGCTGCTCGCCGTCGGCATTCCGCTGTCGCCGGTGGCGATCGGCCCCGCGCAGGCGCTGTTCAACGCTCCCCCGGTGCTCTCGCTCGACAACAACCTGCACCACCTGCTCAGCACCGGGCAGTTCGTCGCGGCGGTGCTCGTCGGAGCACTGCTGGCGCTGGTGGTCACCTACATCATCGCGGTGCGCTACTCGTACCAGATCACCTACTTCGTGATGCGCTACATCCCGCACGAGGCGGTGCTCGGCCTGTTCGTCGGCTTCATCCTGCTGCTGGCCTTCCTCGACGCGGGCGTGGCCAACATCTTCGGCGTTCTTCTCGTTGGCATCGCCTGCGGCACCTTCAACAAGCTGGGCGTGGGTTACGGCGTACAGTTCATGACGCTGTACGCCTCCCCTTGGATCGTGCAGAACCTGCTATGAGAAGGGCTCTCGTGACGCCACACGTCGGACTCGGCCAGACCGCGGCCAAGATCATCCTCTTCGGGGAGCATTCCGTGGTCTACGGTCACCCCGCCATCGCGTTGCCGCTGCGGTCGCTGCGCATGCGGGCGACGGTGGAGCCGGTGAGGGAGAACGACGCGCCGAGCACGCTCACCGCGCTCGGCTGGTCTGGGGCCCTCAGCGATGCCCCGTCGCACTTCGCCAGCATCCAGCGCGCAGCCGCCGTCGCGACGGAGTTCGTCGGGGCACCGGAGGCGCGGCTGGCCCTCACCACGGAGTCGGAGTTCCCGGCGCAGCGGGGGCTCGGCTCGTCGGCCGCAGCGGCGGGCGCCGTCATTCGCGCGGTCCTCGACGCCTACGACGCGTCGGCCACCCCGGAGGAGATCTTCGACCTGACCCAGGAGGCCGAGAAGGTGGCCCACGGGCGTCCCTCCGGGCTCGATGCCGTGGCCACCTCGGCGACGGCACCCGTCCACTTCCAGGCCGGACGCACCACCCAGTTGGACCTGACGCTCAACGCCTGGATCGTCATCGCCGACTCCGGCATCCAGGGCAGCACCCGTGAAACGGTCGCCCAAGTGCGGCGGCAATACGACGAGTTCTTCGAGGCCACCAACGAACGCCTGGTTCGGCTGGGCGAGATCACCACCGAGGCGCTGGACGACCTTCGTGAGGGGCGCGTCGAGCGCCTCGGGGCCAAGATGACGGAGTCCCACGCGCTGCTCTCGGCGCTCGGGGTCAGCAACGATCGCCTCGACGCGCTGGTCTCTGCGGCCCTGGGCGCCGGGGCCCTCGGCGGCAAGCTCACCGGCGGAGGCGGTGGCGGCTGCGTCATCGCGCTCGCCCGCACCCGCCAGGACGCCCAGCTGGTGGAGGCTGCGATGCGGGATGCCGGCGCTGACGCCACCTGGAGCCACGCCCCGTCGAGCGAGGAGGTGGCCGCATGACCCGGCCTGGCACCGCGACGGCGACCGCGCACGCCAACATCGCCCTCATCAAGTACTGGGGCAAGGCCGACGACCGGCTCATCCTCCCCCGCACGTCGAGCCTCTCGCTGACGCTCAACGAGCTGTACGCCACCACGACGGTCCGGTTCCTCGACGACGCCCACGAGGGCGACGCGGACCGGGCCACCATCGACGGCGTACCGGTGACAGAGCGAGCCCTCGCCCGCATCGTGGCGCTGCTCGACCTGGTCCGCGAGCGCGCGGGCATCGGCGCTCCGGCGGAGATCACCTCGCTGAACACGGTGCCGACAGCTGCTGGGCTCGCCAGCTCCGCCTCCGGTTTCGCGGCGCTGACGGGTGCCGCGGCCGCAGCGGCGGGGCTGAGCCTCGACCCCCGAGAGCTGTCCCGGCTGGCCAGGCGTGGCTCCGGCTCGGCGTCGCGCTCGATCTTCGGCGGGCTGGCCATCTGGCATGCCGGCACCGACGACGCGTCGTCCTACGCGGAGCCGCTGGGCGTGAGCGCGGACGGTGACGACTTCGCCGCCCAGCTGGCCATCGTCGTGCTCGTCCTGGATGCGGGTCAGAAGGCCGTCTCCAGTCGTGAGGCGATGCGCCGGACGGTGCAGACGTCGCCGGAGTACGAGCCTTGGGTGCGCCGGCACGCCGACCAGCTGGCGGAGGCCTTGGACGCCGTGGCCCACCGGGATCTCGCCCGGCTGGGCGAGGTGGCGGAGGCCAACGCGCTGGGCATGCACGCCACCATGCGCGCGGCCACCCCGCCGGTCGACTACCTGACGGATGCGAGCCACGCGGCGCTCTGGGCCGTCCGGGATGCCAGGGCAGCCGGGGTGCCGGCGTGGGCGACGATGGACGCCGGACCCAACGTCAAGGTGCTCACCCGCGCCGATCAGGCTGAGGCGCTGGCGGCGCGGCTGCGCGAGAGGCTGGCCCCGTCGGTGCCGAACCTGCGGACGATCGTGACCCATGCCGGCCCCGCGCTGAAGGTGATCTGATGAGCCACGCGTGGGCCACTGAAGTGAGGGCGCCGGGCAAGCTCTATGTCGCCGGCGAGTACGCCGTCGTGGAGGCGGGCTTTCCCGCCGTGCTGGTCGCCGTTGACCGCTACGTCACGGTGCGGGTGCGGGACGCGGCCGAGACGGGCCGGATCACGTCGGATCTCCACGCGGGCAGCTGGCTGGAGTGGTACCGACGCGACAGCGACATGGTCGTCGAGCCGGATCACGCCCCGTTCAGCTTCGTGCTGGCGGCGATCCGCGTCGTGGAGGAGGTCGCGCTGGCGCTCGGCGAACCGCTGAAGATCTTCGACCTCAACATCACCAGCGAGCTCGACGACGACTCCGGCCGCAAGTTCGGCCTTGGCTCCTCCGCCGCGGTGACGGTCGCCACCGTCCGCGCGCTGTGCGCCCACTATCGCCTGGATCTGAGCCGCATGGAGCAGCTGAAACTCGCCCTGCTCGCGAGCATCGAGGTGCAGCGGTCGGGCTCCGGCGGCGACATCGTCGCCAGCATGTTCGGAGGATGGATCGCCTACACCGCCTTCGACCGGGAATGGGTCCGCGCCGCGCGACGCGACCACACGTCGGCAGAGCTGCTCACCATGGAATGGCCCGGCCTATCCGTGCGACGCGTGCCGCCGCCCGAAGGCCTCCGGCTGCTTGTGGGATGGACGGGCTCGCCGGCGTCGACGTCGCGTCTGGTGGGAGCCGTGCAGGCACGCAAGTCCCAGAGCGGGCTGGACTACCTGCAGTTCCTCACGCAGAGCCGCTGGTGCGTCGACGCGCTCATCGAGGCGCTGGACGAGGGACGGACCAACGACATCCTCGCCGCGATCCGGCGCAACCGCGAGCTGCTGAGGGAGCTCGGGGAACGCACCGGCATGACGATCGAGACGCCGACGCTGCGCCATCTCATCGAGACGGCGGAGCAGCACGGCGGAGCGGCGAAGACCTCGGGCGCCGGCGGAGGCGATTGCGGCATCGTGCTCATCGACGACGACGCCAACGTCGATGGGCTGCTGGCCGCATGGGAGAGGGCCGACATCCGGGTGCTCAACCTGCATGTCCACCAGCCCGAAGGGCAGATGGGGTGATTCCGATGAGCAACGGCGACAGCAACCGCAAGGACGAGCACGTCCGGATCGCCGAAGAACTGCGTGGTGAAAGGCGCGGTGGCTTCGACGACGTGCGATTCATGCACCACTCTTTCAGCGAACTCTTCCGCGACGCCGTCGACATCGGCACCACCGTCACCGGGCGCGCCTGGCCGGCACCGTTCTACATCAACGCGATGACGGGCGGCAGCGAGAAGACCGGCAGGATCAACGCCGATCTGGCGCGAGCCGCAGCCGCGACCGGCGTAGCCATGGCCAGCGGATCGGTCAGCGTCGCGCTCCGCAGTCCCGAACTGGCGCCCACCTTCCGGGTGATCAGAGAGAACGCGCCTGAGGCTTTCCTCTTCGCGAACGTCGGCGCCGGGGTCACCGTCGAGCAGGCGCGCCAGGCGGTGGGGCTGCTGGACGCCGACGCACTGCAGATTCACGTGAACCCGGCCCAGGAGCTGGTGATGCCCGAGGGCGAGCGCGACTTCCGCGGCTGGCTCGACCGGATCGAGGAGATCGTCGACGGCGTCGACGTGCCGGTCGTCGTCAAAGAAGTGGGGTTCGGGCTCTCCGCGAGGAGCATCGCCCAGGTGGTCGCGCGGGGCGTGCGCACCGTCGACGTGAGCGGACGCGGCGGAACCGATTTCGCTGCCATCGAGAACCGCCGGCGCGCCGGTCGCGAGTACGGCTACCTCGCCGGCTGGGGGCAGACCACCGTCGAATGCCTGCTCGAAGCTCTGCCGTTCTCCTCCGCGCTCTCGGCCCAGCCGTCCGCGCGGCAGCCCGTGGAGGTGCTCGCCTCGGGCGGGGTGCGCACGCCGCTGGACGTGGTGCGGGCGCTGGCTCTCGGCACGCGGGCGGTCGGCGTCAGCGGGCACTTCCTGCACGTCCTTCTCGAGGAGGGCGTGGATGCGCTGATCGGCGAGCTGACCTCCTGGATCGACCAGATCCGCACGCTGCTGACCCTGATGGGCGCCGCCGACGTGCCCGCCCTCTGCAGCACGGATCTGCTGATCACCGGAGCCTCGGCGGAGTTCGCGCGGCTTCGCGGCATCGACGTGCGCAGGCTCGCGCGCCGCAGCGACGACTCCCCCGGTCTCGACCAGACCTAGTGGCGCGTCGCACCGGAGTGCCCTCAGAGGCCGCGCGCCTCCAGGATGGCCTCGTACTCGTCGGCGATCTCCTCGGAGTCGCGGTTGGTGTCGGCCCACATCGCACTCAGCCGCGCGCGTAGCTCCTCAGGCAGCGCCTCGTAGCGCTCCATCCACTGCTCGGCCTTTTCGGTCCAGTACCCGACCACCTTGTAGGCGGCCGCGGGCAGGCCTAGTTCGTGGCGCAGGTAACGGCGCACGGCGCGGGTCACCCTGGCCTCACCCGCCACCCACACGTAGCCCGGGGCCCGGGGGAACTCGCTGGCGCGCACGACGTCGACCAGCCGGCTGGCACCGTGGCCGTTGCCGCCGTGCACCCAGGTCAGCTCGACGCCGTCGGGCACGGTGACGGGCAGTTCGTCATCTGGTCCGGCCACTTCGAGGACGACGCGCGTGCGAACGCCCGCCGGCGCCTGCTCGATCAGGCGCAGCGCGGCCGGCAGCCCCGTCGCGTCGGCGACGAGCAGCTGCCAGTCGATGTTCTCGGGCGCCGCGTAGAGGGCGCGCGGGGTGTTCACCCCGACGACATGGCCCGGCCGAGCGCCGATCGCCCATCGCGCCGCGACGCCGCCGTCGTGCACCACGAAGTCGATGGTCAGCCGGCGAGCCGCCTCGTCCCACGCCCGCACCGTGTAGGTGCGCACGGTGGTGCTGGTGACGCCGTCGGGGAACCGCCAGTAGCCGTCGTCGGTAGGCTCGGGAAGTACCGGCTCGTCATAGCCCTCGGTTGGTAGGAAGAGCCGCAGATACTCGTCGCCGACGCCCGATGAGACGAAACCCTCGAGTCCCTGGCCGGCGAAGACCACCCGGACCAGTCCGTCGGTCAACGGTCGGACCTCCGCGACCTCCGCGCGATGAACCCGGTTGACGGCTGTTCGCCCCACAGCATTCCTCCTCTTTTGCCCCAAGAATAATGTCACTGATTCGTGCGGAAAAAGAAGGCGTCCGCCGACGATGAGGTCGACGGACGCCCGAGGCAATACATAAGCGCTAGTCGTTGGCCCTCCGGTGCTCCGAGAGCACCCGGCGCTGCAGCGGGCTGCAGGCGGCCAGCGCGAGCATGGCGAGCAGGATGCCGATCGCCATCACGACCCCCATCGCGAGGATGCCGTCGGAGGACTGCCGCCCCATGCTCGTCGCCATGTTGTACATCGGGATGGCCAGCAGCGCGCCGAGGCCCGCGCCGATGACCACCGCGATGATCACCGGGCCGAGGGTCTCCAGCCACATCACCTGGGTGGTGTAGGTGGCCGGGGCGCCCATCTTGTCCATGGCGACCGTCTGTTCGGCGCGTTCGAACACTGCGGACGCCTGCGTGATGAAGATCGAGATCGACGTCAGGACGAAGCCCACCGCGAGCGTGATGATGACGCCCTTGGTGAAGTCCCAGGTCAGCGCGTCGAAGACGTCCTGCGAGGCCCCGGTCCCGAGGCTCATCGGGGTGAGCGCGACGAAGCCACCGATGAAGCACAGCAGGCTGATGCCGCCGGCACGCTTCCAGGTGGTCTTCGCGTTGGCCTGGATGCGTCGCGCCGCCCACATGATCGACGGATTCGACGAGTGGGCGAAGAGCTTAGCCACCTGCTGCAACAGCCACGGCGCGACCAGATTGAGTCCTTGCACCACCACGACGATCACGCCGATCATCACCAGCCATGCGATCATCCCGCTGTTCAGCGGCACCAGCGTGTTGATCACGAAGAACAGGGCGACCAGCCCGAGGAACACCCACAGCCGCCAGATCCGCAGGGCCGGCGGCACGGAGCGGCGGGAGACGCCGAGCGGCGAGATGCGCACCTGCTGGAGTCCCCAGGCCGTCGACGCCAGCCCGATCAGAATGGTGCCGGCGAGCACCGCCAGGATCATCCACCACGGCAGCATCATCTCGGAGGCGTCGATGGCCTTGCCTTGCATCACCAGCGCACGCCAGGCGGGCAGGCTCACGAGGTAGATGACCAGGCCGCCCAGGCTGCCGATCACCGCCTGGAGGACGGTGTCCACCAGGGACATCCGGGTCACGTCGCCCGACGACAGGCCGAGCAGCCGCAGCGCGGCGAGGCGTCGTTCGCGGCCTCGGGCACCCAGCACCGCCGCCGCGGCGGCGAGGGAGATCATGGACGGCACCACCAGGGCGCAAGCCAGCAGCGCGAGGATCAGGTAGGACAACGACAGCATCACGCCGTCTGGGCCGATGGATTCCAGCAACGGGTTGAGCGCCGGATCCTGGTAGCGGTTGTAGAACATCCAGGTGCCGCCGGCGACGGTCAGGGCCAGCGCGGACGTGACCAGGTAGGCGACCGTGGCGGAGAGATAGAGCGTCGAGTCGCCCTGGCGGGCGGCGAAGCGGGCCTTGGTGAGGGTCAGCGTCAGCCCGCCCAGCCCCGTCACGCGGGCCGGCGCCGGGCGCGTCATGGTCTGGCTCATCGCTGCTCACCCGCCAGGGATGCGGTCGGCGCCTGCCGGTCGAGGCGACGGTCGCTGTGCACCAGCCCGTCGCGGATCTCGACGAGCCGGGAGCACCAGCGAGCGACGTTGATGTCGTGGGTGACCAGGACGAGGCTGGCACCGGCCAGCCGCACCGTCGTGGTGAGCAACTGCATCACCTCGTGGCCGGTGGCCTGGTCGAGAGCGCCGCTGGGCTCGTCCGCGAACACCACGCTCGGCTTGCCCGCCAGCGCCCGCGCGATGGCGACGCGCTGCGCCTGGCCGCCGGACATGTCACCGGGGCGGCGGTTGCGAAGGTCACCGATGCCGAGCTGGCTGAGTCGCTCGTCGGCGGTGCGCATGGCGGAGCCGCGGGAGGTGCCCGTCAGCAGCAGTGGCAGCGCCACATTCTCCCGGGCTGAGAGTTCGGGGATCAGCTGGCCGTCCTGGAAGACAAACCCGAAGCGCTGGAGACGCAGGTGCGAGCGCTGCTTGTCGCGCAGCCCCGAGAGCTCCTGGCCGTCGAAGAAGACCGTGCCATCGGTGGGTGTGAGCACGCCGGAGAGGCAATGCAGCAAGGTGGACTTGCCTGAGCCCGACGGGCCCATGATCGCCACGGACTCCCCGGGAGCGATCGACAGCGAGACGCCGGCGAGGGCCTGGACCGGGCCGAAGCTGAGCGCGATGTCGTAGGTGGTGAGTCCGTGCTGGTTGTTCATGGGTGGATGTGTCATGGCTCCATTCCATTCGACGCGGGCCCTCTCCCCCACAGCCCCAAGACGACTTCCAGGGTAGAGCCAGCACTACCCTTTTCCGTCCGGCTGCGCCGGTAGGCTGGCTACGTGGTGTTCGGACGGCGGAGGCGAGAGGCCAGCAACGAGGCGAGGGCCACCCGTACGATCGCAGAGCTCACCGCGTCGCGCCGCGCGATCGTGGATGCCTACGAGGTGGAGCGCCGACGCATCGAGCGCGACCTCCACGACGGTGCCCAGCAGTATCTGGTGGCGGCGGCGATGAAGGTGGGCGAGGCATCGCTCAGCCCGTCGGTCGCCGCGGACCCGCAGCTCAAGGCTCTGCTGGACGACGCCTCGTCGGCGATCACGAAAGGGCTGGAGGCGCTGCGCGCCACCGTTCGGGGCATCCACCCGCAGATCCTGAGCGAACAGGGGCTCGAGGCAGCGCTGCACGATGTGGCGCAGGGCTCCCCCTCGGAGGTACGGATCGTCTGCCCCAACCCGCTCCCCCGGTTGCCTGAGGGAGTGCTCGCCGCCGCGTACTTCTTCGCCTGCGAGGCGCTTGCCAACGCGGCGAAACACGCCCCCGGCGCCACCGTCACGGTGCTGCTGGCCGCTGACAAAGACCTGCGCGCGTCCGTGATGGACGACGGGCCGGGCGGAGCACGGCTGCTCTCCGGGCATGGCCTCGCGGGCATGCGCGAACGGCTCGCAGCCTTCGGCGGGGTGCTCTCCGTGTCCAGCCCGGCCGGCGGCCCCACCCAGGTGGCCGCGCTCATCCCGTTGCTGCTGAACCGAGGCGAGCCGGGGGTCACACTATGACGGGGGCGGCTACCGTCGTGATCGCCGACGACTCCGCGCTGCTGCGCGAGGGGCTGGCCGGGTTGCTGCAGCGCCAGGGGTTCGAGATCGTCGCCCAGGAATCCCGCGCCGACGCTCTGCTCCAGACGATGACGCGGCTGGCCGCCGACGGACGGCTCCCCGATGCCCTGATCACCGACGCCCGGATGCCACCGACGATGACCAGCGACGGCCTGCAGGTGGCGCTCGACCTGAAGGCGCAGCATCCGGAGCTCTCGGTGCTGGTGCTCAGCCAGTACGTCGCGTCCGGCTATGCGCAGCAGCTCTTCGGGCTACCGCCTGGCACAGGCGGCTCGGGCTATCTGCTGAAGGACCGGATCGCCCAGGTGGCCGACTTCATCTCGTCGCTGCGCGTGGTGATCGCCGGCGGCGTCGTGATCGACCCCGAGGTGGCCCGGGCCATGATGCACGCCAACCGCTCGGGCCTCGGCGAACTCACGCCCCGCGAGGCCGAGGTGCTGGAGCTGATGGCCCGAGGACTCTCCAACTCGCAGATCGCCGAGCAGCTGTTCCTCTCCGGTGCCGCGGTGGCCAAGCACGTCTCGAACATCTTCGCCAAGCTGGGCCTCGACCCCAGCGAGGAGAACCGCAGGGTCCGAGCAATCCTGACCTTCCTCGCCGAATCACCTTAGGTTTATGCTGACGCGGTGCCGTTACTCCGCAAGGTAGGTCCGGCAGACCCTTCTCCGACGGGCCTGCGTCCCGTTCAGGTGATCGTCCTGGGCTTCTTCGCCGCGGGCGCGATCGGCACCGGGTTGTTGATGCTCCCCGCGGCCCGGGTGGGTCCGGGCGGAGCCGGCTTCCTCGATGCGCTGTTCACCGCCACATCGGCGTTGTGCGTCACCGGCCTCGTGGTGGTGGATACCCCCACTTACTGGACGGGCTTGGGCCAGGCCGTCATCCTTTCCCTGATCCAGGTCGGCGGGCTCGGCGTGATGACTTTTGCATCCGTCGTTGGTTTCGCGGTTCTGGGCAGACTGTCACTGCGTTCTCGCCTGGTCACCGCCGCTGAGGTGAAGAGTTCAGGGCTGAGCGGGGTCAGTTCCCTCGCCAAAGGGGTCGTGCTGTGGTCGTTGACGATCGAAGCCATCGTCGCAGTCGCGCTCACCGCCTGGTTCTGGCTCGCTTACGAGCAAGACCTGTTGGAGGCGCTCTGGCTCGGTGGTTTCCACGCCATCTCCGCGTTCAACAACGCAGGGTTCAGTCTGCATAGCGACAGCCTGATGCGCTACGTCGCCGACCCTGTGGTCTGCCTCGTGATCGCCGCCGCGATCATCCTGGGGGGCCTCGGCTTCCCGGTGCTCATGCAGTTGCGACGCCACCTGAAGGAGCCCAGGCTCTGGTCGATGCACACCCGGCTGGTTGTGGCCGGCACAGCCGTGCTGCTGGTCGTCGGAACCGTGTTCATCACCATCCTCGAATGGAACAACCCCAAGACCCTCGGTGCGCTGGGATGGCCGGCGAAGCTGCTTGCAGGGTTCTTCCAATCGGTGCAAACACGCACGGCCGGCTTCAACAGCATCGACATCGCCGGGATGAACGAGGCGTCGTGGCTCGGTATGGATGCCCTGATGTTCATCGGCGGCGGTCCGGCGGGCACTGCGGGGGGCATCAAGATCACCACCTTCGCAGTCTTGCTCTTCATCATCATCGCGGAACTACGGGGCGACGCGGCCGTCAACGTCTTCGGCAAGCGCCTTGCCCGCAGCGTGCACCGACAGGCCATCGCGGTGGCGTTGCTGGCCGTCGCGCTGGTGGTCGCGTGCACCTGGATCCTGATGCTGCTCACCGACCATGCGCTCGATGCCCTGCTGTTCGAGGTGGTCTCCGCGTTCGGCACCGTCGGGCTGTCCACCGGGATCACCGCCGACCTGCCGCCCGCGGCTCAGGCCGTGCTGATTCCGCTCATGTTCATCGGGCGCCTGGGGCCTATCACCTTCGCTTCCGCGCTGGCGCTGCGCCCTCGACGTCTGCTCTACGAACTTCCCAGAGAAAGGCCGATCATTGGCTAGAAGATTACGGTTGTTCGGTGGGATCGATCCCACCGAGGTCGCGGCGGCGAACGCCGTGGCGGTGATCGGGCTGGGCCGATTCGGGTCCGCCCTCGCGCTCGAGCTGATGGACAACGGCACCGAGGTGCTCGGCATCGACCCCAACGAAGAGGTCGTCCAGGCTCACAATGCCCGCCTGACCCACGTGGTCAAGGCCGACGCCACCAAGGAGGAGGTGCTCCGCCAGCTCACCGTGCATGAGTTCGATCGCGTCGTGGTGGCGATCGGCAGCCATCTGGAGGCGAGCATCCTCACCACGTCGTTGCTGCTTCGCTTCGGCATCCCGCATATCTGGGTGAAGGCCGACAGCGCTGCGCATGGCGCGATCCTCGATCAACTCGGTGTGCCCCACGTGGTCTACGCCGAGCATGAGATGGGGCGACGCGTGGCCCATCTGGTGCGCGGCCGGATGCAGGACTACATCGAGATCGACGACGACTTCGCGCTGGTCAAGACCAATCCTCCGCGCAGCATCGTCGGCATCTCCCTGGGCAAGACCAGTCTGCGCCACGAACACGGCGTCACGATCGTCGCGGTGAAGCCACTGGCCCTGCCGTGGACCTACGCCACGGCGGAGACCATCCTGACTTCGGATGACCTGATCCTCGTCGCCGGTCCCGCAGCACGGGCTGAAGCCTTCAGTCAGCTCCGCTGATCTGATCGAGCTCCACCGTGCCGCTGTCAAGGTGTGACACGACAGCGTCCATGACCGCCACCATGTCGGGGTACGGGAACTGGTGCCCCACCCCCTCCAACCAGAGGGTCTGCGCACCAGGGATCAGTTCTGCGAGCGCGTGAGCATGCTCGACGGGAAGCAAGGCATCGGCTGTGCCGTGCACAATCAACGCCGGCACCCGAAGCTCGCGCAAGGCCTCATATCTCGACCTCGTCACGGTCACCGCGGCCTGATGCTGCATCAGTGCGCGGAGGTTCACTCCGCGCCGGTACCGCAGGTCGTAGAGCACCAGTTCCGCCATCTCCTCGACATCCAGATCCTCGTATCCCTTGGCGCCCATCATCTTTGCGACGCGCTCCTTGACGAGGTTGGCTTCACCGCCGAGAAGGCGATAGCGCAACACGGGCAGCACGGCGAGGCCAGTACGCACCAGGTCCCCGGTCCGGGGGCCGGGAAGGCTGGTGTCGGTGGGGTCGGCCGCGGTGGACAACAACGTCAGAGAAGCCACGCGCGCCGGATGAGCGATGGCGATCTCCTGGGCGACGAAGCCACCGAGCGACAGTCCCAGCACGTGTGCCTTGTCCACCATCGCGGCGTCGAGGACCGCGACGGCATCTTCCGCCATGTCCAGCAACGAGTAGGGCTGCGCGCGGCTCCAGTCGGGCATCCAATCCGAGGCCCCTGTGCCCCGCTGGTCATATCTGATCACGCGATATCCCGCGCGAGTGAACCGGCGGATGAAGCTCGGCGGCCAGAACAGCGAGTCCCCGCCCATCCCGATGTTGAACAGCACCGTGCCCTTCTCCGGCCCGTCGGAGGGAATGATCTCGTACCAGATCCGAACGCCGCTCGACTCGGCGTAACCGACCTCGCCGGAGACGACATGCGTCACATCGCGGCACGACACCCGCTGGATGATCGCGTCCGTGTCGGGTGGCAGCTTCGGCCCGCCCCGCAGGAACCACACCGCCAGGCCCGAAAGCCCGGCCAGCACCCCCAGGGCCGCGTACATCTTCATGGGTCAATCATCTCAACGGTCGAGCTGAAGCCGTGCCCAAGCCACGCAGGAAAGCCAGCCGAAGATCAGCGGAACCAACAGAGCAAGAGCGAGCTGAATCCAGCTGACTCGGACCATTACTGAGGTGAATTCCGTCATCCGTTGCCTCTGCCCAGCGTTAGCGAGGTTGTGAACGTCGCTATGCCGACGTTCACAACCGCACTCCCCCCGGATCGCCGAGCAACTGAACGAGTTCGACCTCGTCAATCTCGCATCAGGCCCCGGGCCGGGACGCTTCATCTGCGGAGCGCTGATGGGCGACGATACCGGGGAGCTGGCGATAGATGGCCTCGATGAGATCGCAGACCCGCTCGGCGATGGGGCGGCCGAGGTCGGTGAGGGCATATTCGACGTGCGGCGGAATCGTGGAGCGCTCGGTGCGGGAGACCAGTCCGTCGGCTTCGAGTCGCTGAAGCGTCTGCGAGAGCATCCGGTCCCCGATGCCGGTGACCGCACGGCGAACCTCGGCAAACCGGAGGGGCCTGTCCACCAAGGAGGCGAGCACGAGTGATCCCCATCTCCCCGTGGCGTGTTCGAGCACGGCCCGCGACGTGCAGCCGGGATCGAAGACGTTCATCTCTCGCGCGAGATCTGTTGCCTTCGTCATGGGCTGATACTATCAATCTCACTGTGCTTCTTATTCGGAAGCACTATCTATATGGGAGGTAGAGATGAGTGATGCACCAATCGGCATCATCGGAAGCGGGAACATCGGCGCAGGTGTGGCGCGGCTCGCCGTGACCGCGGGGCTGACGGTGGTCCTGGCCAACTCGCGCGGACCGGAGTCGCTGAGCGACCTGGTCACGGAGCTCGGAGACGCCGCATCGGCGGACACGGTCGAGGGCGCGATCGCCCAGGCCGATCTGGTGGTGCTGGCCCTGCCCTTCGGGGCATACGACCAGCTCCCGGCGGCCGCCCTGGCAGGCAAGACGGTGTTGGACGCGACGAACTACTACCCGGACCGCGATGGGCATATCGCCGCGCTCGACGAGGGCACCATCACCTCGAGCGAACTGCTGGCCTCTGCGTTCCCGGACGCTGCGGTGATCAAGGGCATGAACAACGTCGACTTCCTCCGGCTCACCCAGCTCCCCATGGCCGCCGGCGCCGCAGACCGCACCGCGCTGCCGATCGCCGGGGACGACGCCGACGCGAAGGCCCGGGTGGCGGCGTTCCTGGACGCGGTCGGATTCGACGCGCTCGACCTCGGAGCGCTCGCCGAGGGGCGACGTTCCCAGCCGGGCACACCCATCTACGTAACGCCCTACTACCGCCCGGCGGAGCCGCCCGTGGAGGACCCGATGCAGGCCTTCGTCACGGCAACCCCGGTGCCGGTCCCGCTGGGACGAGCGCAAGAGCTGGCTGCGTCCGCTTAGAGGGCCTGCGGAAAGGTGGCACCTGTCCATGGAGTCTCTTAGGCCCCGGCAGGCTGAGTCCGTCAGCTCGGGACCCCTACCTAGGTTGATTCCGTCACCGGTTGGGCCTGTCCCGCGGTAGCCAGGTTATGAACGTCAGCATGCTGACGTTCATAACCTCACAAACCCCGGATCACCGAGAAACTGAACGAAAATGACCTCGTTAGCCTCAATCTTCGCGCGAACGACTGCTTCAACTGACCTTGCGGCGGTAGATCGCCGTGGCCGCGACGAACGCGACCGCGAGGATGCCGACACACCAGGCCAGCGCCACCCAGATATCGCCCCCCACAGGCTGTCCGTCGAGCAGGCTCCGGATGGTGTCCACGATGGCGGTCACCGGCTGGTTCTCGGCGAACCAGCGCAGCGGGCCGGGCATCGACTCGGTGGGCACGAAGGCCGAGCTGAGGAACGGAAGGAAGATCAGCGGGTAGGAGAACGCGCTGGCGCCGTCTACCGACTTGGCGGTCAGGCCCGGGATCACGGCGATCCAGGTGAGCGCCAAGGTGACGAGCACCAGGATGCCAACCACCGCCAACCAGGCGAGCGGCCCGGCACTGGAGCGGAAGCCCATCAGCAGCGCCACGCCGACCACCACGACGAGCGACGCGAGGATCGCGACAAGGGAGGTGAACACGTGCGCCCACAGCACGCTCGACCGGGCGACCGGCATCGAGCGGAAGCGCTCGACGATGCCGCCGCTCATGTCCATGAAGAGCCGGAAGGCGGTGTAGGCGATGCCGGAGGCCACCGTGATCAGCAGGATGCCCGGCAGCAGATAGCTCACATAGGAGCCGCCGCCCACCCCCTGCCCGGTGTCCACCGCGCCACCGAAGACGTAGACGAACAGCAGCATCATGGCGATCGGCATGAGCGCCGTGGTGATGATGGTGTCCGGGCTGCGCAGGATGTGGCGCAGGGACCGGCCGGTGAGCACCGCCGTATCGGCCATGACGTGACTGCTCATGCCACCTCTCCTCGCTTGTCGTGGCCGACGACGGCGAGGAAGACCTCTTCGAGCGTCGGCTGCTTCTCGATGTACTCCACCTTCGCGGGCGGCAGCAGCTTCTTGAGCTCCGCCAGCGTGCCGTCGACGATGATCCGCCCCTCGTGCAGGATCGCGATCCGGTCGGCCAGCTGCTCGGCCTCGTCCAGGTACTGCGTGGTGAGCAGCACCGTCGTTCCGCCCTTCGCGAGCGTGGTGACGGCCTGCCACACCTCGATCCGCGCCTGGGGGTCGAGGCCCGTCGTCGGCTCGTCGAGGAAGACAACAGGCGGGTTCCCGATGAGGCTCATCGCGATGTCGAGGCGGCGCCGCATGCCTCCGGAGTAGGTGGCCACTCGTCGACCACCCGCGTCGGTCAGTGAGAAGCGGGCGAGCAGGTCGTCGGCGATGGCGCCCGGATCCCCGAGGTGCAGGAGCAGTGCGATCATCACCAGGTTCTCCCTGCCGGTCAGCACTTCGTCGACGGCGGCGAACTGGCCGGTGAGGCTGATCGACTCCCGCACCCGTTCGGCCTGGGACACCACGTCGAAGCCGGCCACCTCGCAGCTCCCGGCATCGGCCCGCAGCAGCGTGGCCAGGATCTTGACCGCGGTGGTCTTGCCGGCCCCGTTGGACCCGAGCAGCGCGAAGATGCTGCCCCGCTCCACCTCGAAGTCGACGCCGCGCAGGACGCGCAGCTCCTTGTAGGACTTCTCCAGGCCGCGCACCCGGATCGCCGGACCGGTGGCCGCCGGCGCGGTCATGCGCCCGCCCCGTCCTGCTGCTGTTCGGCCCGCGCGACAGCCTCGGTCAGCCGCTGCCGCTCCTTGTTGATCCAGCCCGCGCCGCCGTAGTTGGCCGCGAAGGCTTCGGCGAAATCGACGGGATCGCTGCCCACCACCTCGCGGACGGGGGTGCCGTCGGCCGAGGCCTGCTCGAACAGATCCGCCAGATCCTCGAAGGCAGTGAGCCAGAGGTCGCCCTCCGTCGCACCGAAATAGAGCAGGTAGCGCTCCAGCGCCTCCGCCGTCTCCCGATAGGGACCGGGGAGGGCCTTGACCCGAACCCGGTAGTCGCGCCAGCGGCGTTTGTTGCCGAAGTCGCCGATGATCTTCTCCAAGAGGTTCACGATCGCCTTTCTCCTTCGTGGAGCTGTTCCAGTCGTTCCACGAGGAAGCTCCACGTCCTCCAGAACTCGTCCAAGTAGTAGCGTCCCTGCGCGTTGAGGGAGTACACCTTGCGCGGCGGACCCTTCTCGGAGGGCACCTTCTCCACGTCGACGAGGCCGCGCTGTTCCACACGCACCAGCAGTGCGTAGACGGTGCCCTCCGCGATATCGGAGAAGCCCTGCGCGCGCAGGCTCGCCGTGATCTCGTAGCCGTAGGCGGGACGGGCGGCAAGGATCGCCAGCACGATGCCCTCGAGCGTGCCCTTCAGCATCTCCGTGATCTGCCTGCCCATCCCTCACCCTTCGGTAGTTAGCGTTATTGACTACCGGTACATAGTAACACCAAGTAGTCAACACGCAAGGCCCTAGACGGAGGTCAGATCCCTTCGTCGGAACAGAGCAAGACCACCCGTGATCATCAGCGCCGTGACCACGATCAGCACGACCATCGCAACGTACGGAACTTCTTCACCCGGATAGCGGCCGATGTGCTCGAACGGCGAGATCCTCATAGCCCACTCAGGAGCCTCCATCAGCGGACCGAAGAAGCCGAGCAGGAACGAGTAGCCGAACAGGACCCACGCGAGGCCCGCCAGGCGCGGGCGCTGCCCGCACAGGAGCACAGCGACTCCGAGAACTGCCCAGATCGCCGGGATCTGGATGAGGTGCCCCGCCATGATCACGCCGAAGAACTCGGCTGAGCCCATGCTCGACGCGGTGCCCACGGCATTGCCGAGGCCCGCCGCAACCTGGAGCACGACGACACCGAGCGCGGTCACTGCCACCCACGAGCCCAGCCAGCGCCCACGTCCCACCGCAGTCGCGAGCACCGGCTCCGCCCTGCCGTCGGCCTCCTCTGTCGCGAATCCCTGAACGGCGAGGATCGCATAGATCACCACCACGAAACCCATGAGGCTGCCCATTAATCCGAGATAGCCGTCCAAGAGGCTGTCCTCACCGCCGAGGATGATGAGCACCTCCTTCGGCGCGTCCCGGAAACCGTCGATGATCGACTGGGTGAAGCCGCCATAGGCGAGCCCACCGGCGAACAGCGATGCCGACCAACCGACGACGCTGGCCAACTGGAGTCGCGCGGCCAGCGCGATGGGCGAGGACAGCCATCCTGCGGCGTACGGCCTCCCCCGACGAGCCGGCACGAGACCCGCACCAACGTCCCTGCGGGTTTGGAGCAGATACCCGAGCCCACCGAAGACGAAGAAGCAGGCCAACGCCAGAAGCAGCGGCCGCCAGTCATCGTCGCCGAAGGGCATCGCCTTCTGAGACCAACCGATGGGGCTCAGCCAGGAGAGCCAGCCCACGCCGCCACCGTGGGAGGCGGAGATGTCGCCGAGCCCCCTCACCAGGAAGCCACCACCGAGGATCGCACCGGCCAGTCCCGAACCGGTGCGCGAGAACTCAGTGAGCTGGACGCAGGTCGCGGTGATCCCGGCGAACGCGAGCCCCACCGCGGCGATGGCGGCTCCGAGCAGGAACGAGCCCGCCGGCTCGAAACCCATCCCCGTGAGCAACAGTCCCACGAGAACCGCGACCAACACGTTCATGGCCGCCGCGACCTTCAGCGCCACAGTCAGCGGCGTGAGGCGTCCGACGACATTCGCACGCACCAGCTCCGCCCTCCCCGTCTGCTCCTCCACTCGCGTATGGCGGCTCACGGTGAGGATGCTCATGATCCCCGCTCCGATGAACAGATAGATGCCATAGGTGCTCGAGAGAAAGATGTCGACGGCCGGCTCGTGATCACCGAACCCCGGCCCGATCAACAGTGCGGCTCCGGGGTTGGCCGTCATCGCCGCAAAGAGCTGCAGGTCCTCCGGCTCGGGAAAGACGATGGACAGCACCGACGCGAAATAGCCGGACATCATGGCGACGCCAAGCGTCCAGGCCCAGAATCGGATTCGGTCGCGCCGCAAGGCGAACAGCAGCAGCGTCCCGAACCCGGCCAGGCCATCGCGAGGCCGCGACTCCAGCGGAGATAGGGGTGCGGCGTGCCGGGCTACCGCCGTCGCGCTCATAGTGCGGCCCTCTTGGCACGGACGCCGTTCACGGAACCGTTGCTCGCGAGTTCGTCGCCGTAGTGGCGAAGCAGGAGTTGCTCCAACGTGGGCGGAGTGGCCGTCAAGCCGAGGACGCCGATCTCGCCCAGATGGCGAACCACCGCGGGCAGGGAAGGGTCATCGACATCGAAGTGGAGGCTGGGGCCCTCGCGCCTCACGTCATGCACACCGGGCAAGGCCGAGAGCATGCCGGCCGGATGCTCAGTGAGCACAGTGAAGCTCGTGCGCGTCAAGTGGCGCATCTCGTGAAGGGTCCCCGACTCGACGACGGCGCCCTTGCGGATGATCGAGATCCGGTCAGCCAGCACCTCGACCTGGGCGAGGATATGGCTCGACAACAGCACCGTCGCCCCCTCATCCACCACCTCGCGGATGCAGGCCTGGAAGACCGTCTCGATCAGCGGATCCAGGCCCGCCGTCGGCTCGTCGAGGAGGTAGAGCTCGACGTCGCTGGCCAGCGCGGCGATGAGCGCCACCTTCTGCCGGTTGCCCTTGGAGTAGGTACGGCCCTTCTTACTGGGATCGAGATCGAAACGCTCGCAGAGCTCGTCGCGTCGCGCCCGATCGCTCTTGCCCCGGAGCCGGCCGAGCAGATCGATCGCCTGCCCCCCGGTGAGGTTGGGCCAGAGTTCGACATCGCCAGGCACGTAGGCGAGACGGCGATGCAAGGCGACCGCGTCGGCCCAGGGATCGCCGCCGAACAGCCGGGCGACGCCACCGTCGGCGCGAAGCAGCCCCAGCAGAATGCGGATGGTGGTGGACTTGCCGGCGCCATTCGGGCCGAGGA
Source organism: Tessaracoccus caeni (assembly GCF_029211185.1). Taxonomy (GTDB): domain Bacteria; phylum Actinomycetota; class Actinomycetes; order Propionibacteriales; family Propionibacteriaceae; genus Arachnia; species Arachnia caeni. The sequence goes on along the minus strand of NZ_JARGDO010000009.1, from coordinate 43,712 downwards.
AGCCGTGAACTTCCCCGCGCTCGACCTTCAGGTCGAGGCCGTCGAGCGCGGTGACGTCGCCGAAGTGCTTGCGGAGACCGGAGATCTCGATCGTGGGCATGCTCGCGCCCGGGTTTATGGATGACATGGGTGTTCTCTTTCGTTCGATGGAAGGGTCGGTGACTACGAGTGATTCGCGTCTTCCATCGGCGGATCCGAGATGTAGAGCAGGTAGGTGTCGAGCAAGGTGCGGTCGTTGAAGAGTCCGTCCGCATAGAGCTCCATTGCAGGCAGGAAGATCTGCCGCAGCACGCGCTCCCAGAACTCGTCGGACGTGAGCGCCTCGTCACCCTCCGCGTGGTGCAGCGCGAGAAGCAGGTTCCCCATCATCGCCCCGACGAGGAAGCGGGCCCGCAGCTCGTCGTCACCACTCGGCACGAACAACCCCGAGGCGACGCCCTCGCGCAGCGACTCGACCATGTCGCTGGTCATGTGGTCGAGGAGCCTTCGCGCGGACTCCCCGCCTTCCTGGTAGAGACGCAGGAGGTATACGACCAGCGGCCGGAACTCGGGGATCCGGGCGAAGTCCTCGGGCTCGACGCCTGGGCGATCGCGCCGCGCAGAGAACACCGCGAACTTGCCCAGCTTGATCTCCTCGTAGACCTGCTCGTCACACGCGACCCGCAGGCCCTCCTTGGACCCGAAGTGCTTGACGATCGCCGCCGCGCTCACTCCGGCATCCTGGCCGACGGCCCGCAGGCTCGCACCGAAGCCCTCCTGCGCGAAACGCAGGAGCGCTGCATGCCGGATCCTCGCCTTGGTGGAGAGATCCTCGACGCGTATCGGTGAACGCATGTTCATGATAGTAAACCTCCGTTTACCTTTATCACAAGAGGCAGTGGCGTCATCCTGTAACGCCATTCGGAAGACACCGTTCCCACCCGTCGAGATCCTCAGCAGCAGCCCGGGAACCCGTTCACCGGATGGTCATCCAGCATTCACTGATCGTCCGCTTCCGCTGCTTAGGCTCGGCCGCACCATGGCTCACCTTCTGGAAATGCACCCGGCGACCATCATCGGGATGATCGTGGTCTTCGTCGTGGCGGGCACCCTGGTGCTGTTCCTCGTCGTGGGCGTCTCCCAGGCTGGCAAGCCCTTCGAGCAGGAGAAGGACCTGGCGGCCTCGCTCGCCGACAAGGGAGACAGGGCCGAGGCGCGCGTCGTAGCGTGGCGGCGGGTGTCCGGTGGCTCCGAGGACGAGAACGCCCTGAAGCTCACGCTCGCCATCGACGCGGAGGCGATGAGGTGGGAGATCGTCGTACCCGTCCGGGTCGAGAAGGAACTGGTCTCCCGTTTCTCGCCCGGCCACATCGTGCACGTGCTCTACGACCCCACTGATCCATCCCTGGTGGCGGTCGATCGCGAACGGAGTCCCGTCTCCATTCCCCGGCAGGGTCGTTAGCGTTTCGTTAGTTTCGACCCGCTGGCCGTATGGAGTCCGTAAGGATGGCCGCCCCCGGCCGCTGACGGCGGTTCCATGGAGACGTGAGCACGACGATCGCGGAGTCACCCGCCCTGGATGCCGACCCATCTCCCGCGCCACGCACCGGCGGGCTGCGCGGATGGCTCCTCGCGGACACTGAGGTCTCACCCGGGCGCCAGACGGGGCCGCACGGAAAACCCGAGGGGCAACCGCGCTCGCACTGGTTGCGCGTCATGTGTCTGACCGGCGTCGACTACTTCTCGACGCTCGGCTACCAGCCGGCCATCGCGGCGCTTGCCGCCGGCGCGGTGGCACCCATCGCCACGATCCTGCTCGTCGTCGTGACCCTGGTCGGCGCGCTGCCCGTTTACCGCCGCGTTGCCAAGGAGAGCCCGCACGGCGCTGGGTCCATCGCGATGCTGGCGCACCTGCTGCCCGGCTGGCGCGGCAAGCTGCTGGTGCTGGTGCTGCTGGGATTCGCCGCCACCGACTTCATGATCACCATGACGCTGTCGGCCGCCGACGCCACCGCCCATCTGGTCGAGAACCCCTACGCCCCAGAGGGCCTCCGCGGACAGGAGGTGGCGATCACGCTGGCGCTGCTCGCGGCCGTCGGAGCCGTGTTCCTGCGCGGATTCCGCGAGGCGATCCGGCTGGCGACGGTGCTCGTCGCCGCCTTCCTGCTGGTCAACCTGGTGGTGATCGCGGTCGCGCTCGGCCACCTGTTCGAGAACCCCGTCGTGATCGACGACTGGTGGACACTGCTGACCACCCAGCACGGCGATCCGCTGCTCGTGGTCGCCGTCGCTCTGATCGCCTTCCCCAAGCTGGTGCTCGGTCTGTCCGGCTTCGAGACCGGCGTGGCCGTGATGCCGCAGATCCGCGGCGACGCGGGCGACACCGAGTCCCAGCCCAACGGCCGCATCCGCGGCGCGCGGCGACTGCTCACCACCTCGGCCCTGATCATGAGCGCGTTTCTGGTCACGTCGTCGATCACCACGGTGGCGCTGATCCCCGCCGCCGAGTTCGAGGAGGGAGGCGGCGCCAACGGCCGCGCGCTCGCCTATCTGGCGCACGAGTACCTCGGCGAGGGCTTCGGCACGCTCTACGACGTGGTGACCATCACGATCCTGTGGTTCGCCGGCGCGTCGGCCATGGCCGGACTGCTCAACCTGGTCCCCCGCTACCTGCCGCGCTACGGCATGGCCCCGGCCTGGGCGCGCGCCACCCGCCCCTTGGTGCTGGTGTTCACCGTCGTCGCGTTCGTGATCACCATCGTCTTCCAGGCCAGCGTCGACGCGCAGGGCGGCGCCTACGCCACCGGCGTGCTCGTCCTGATCACCTCCGCCGCGTTCGCCGTCACGCTGACCGCCCGACGCGAGGGACAGCGCGGCGCAACGCTCGGCTTCGGCGTCGCCACCGCGGTGTTCCTCTACACCACGATCGCGAACATCGTCGAGCGCCCGGACGGCATCAAGATCGCCGTGGTCTTCATCGTCGGCATCGTCGTGGTCAGCTTCGTCTCGCGCGCCGCACGCTCCACCGAGCTGCGCGCCACCTCCGTTCACCTCGACCCGGTGGCGACGCAGCTCGTCGAGCATGCGACGAGGAGTGCGGTGCGCCTGATCGCCCACGAACCCACCAACGTCTGCGCGAGCCGCTACCGTCAGAAGCTCCACCATGCCCGGCTCGCCCACCGGCTGCCCGACAACGACGTCATCTTCATCGAGATCGTCGTCGCGGACGGGTCCGAGTTCGAGGACGAGCTGCTCGTTCAGGGCGAGCGCCGTCATGGATTCGCGGTGCTGACGGTACGCGGCAGCACGGTGCCCAATGCGATAGCCGCGGTGGCCCTGCACATCCAGCGCACCTTCGGCTGCCCTCCGCACATCTACTTCCGCTGGACCGAAGGCCATCCGCTGCGCAATCTGCTGCGCTTCCTGATCTTCGGCGAGGGCGAGATCGCGCCGATGACGCGGGAGGTGGTGCGCGAGGCGGAGCCCGATCCCACCCTGCGCCCGTGGGTGCATGTTGCCTAGCGGGACGCCACCTATCCGTCGAGAGTAGGCTTTTCCGGTGGACCGCGTCGTCGAACCAGTGCCCCGCCTTCGGGGCAGCCTCCCCCGGGGACGGGTGCGCGCCGGGTTCGCGCTGGCGATCGTCGGCGTGCCGCTACTGGCCGCACCGCTGAGGGCCCTCCACAACTCCGAGTCGATCGCCACCGAGGTGCTGAGCTTTCAGCTGGTGGTGGTGCTCGTCGCGCTGGTGGGCGGGATCTGGCCCGCGCTCTTCGCCGCGGTGATCTCCGGGCTGACGCTCGACTTCTTCTTCCTGCAGCCGCACTTCCAGATCATGATCGCCGACCCGCTGCACATCGCGGCGTTGGTGCTGCACATCGCGATCGCCGCTCTGGTGAGCTTCGTCGTCGATCGGGCAGAGCGCCAAGCCCGCTCCGCCCGGCTCTACCGGGCCACCGCCGACGAGCTGGAGCCGATGGCGGCCTCCGACCGGGTGCGCGGCGCCCTGCTCTCCGCCCTCAGCCACGACCTCCGGCGTCCCCTCGCTGCTGCCACGGCCGCCGTCGGCGGGCTGCGCGCGGCCGACGAGGCGCTGTCTCCCGAGGACAGGAGGGAGTTGCTGGCCACGGCCGACGAGAGCCTGGCCGCGCTGTCGACGCTGGTCACCGACCTGCTCGATGTGAGCCGTCTCCAGGCGGGCGTCCTGACCATCTCGACGAGCCCCGTCGATCCCGCCGATGTCATCCTGCCGGCCCTCGACGAACTCGAACTCGGGCCCGGCGAGGTGGCACTGGACCTGCGCCACGGCGCGGCGCAAGCGCTGGCGGACGCGGTGCTGTTGCAGCGCGTGCTGGTGAACCTGCTGGCCAACGCCGTACGCTACTCGCCGGCGGGCGTGCAGATCGTGACGACGGAGGTCGGCCAGCGCGTCGAGATCCGCATCGTCGACCACGGCCCCGGCATCCCCGCCGAGCGCCGCGACGACATCTTCGTGCCCTTCCAGCGCCTCGGCGACACCGATAACAGCACCGGGCTCGGCCTCGGCCTGGCGCTGTCAAAGGGCTTCGTCGAGGCGATGAACGGCACCATCACCCCGGAGGACACCCCCGGCGGCGGCCTGACGATGGCGGTCTCGCTGCCCGGCGCGCACGAGGAGGACGACGCATGAAGATCCTGGTCGCCGACGACGACCCCCAGCTGGTGCGCGCGCTGCGCATCACCCTCACGGCGAAGGGCTACGAGATCGTCACCGCCGCCGATGGCACCAGCGCGATCCGCGCGGCGGTCGACCAGCAGCCAGATCTCTTCCTGCTCGACCTCGGCATGCCAGGCCTGGACGGGATCGACGTGATCCACGGCATTCGCGGCTGGTCGGAGGCACCGATCCTGGTGGTGTCGGGACGCGCCGGCGCCGCCGACAAGGTGGAGGCCCTCGACGCCGGCGCCGACGACTACGTCACCAAGCCCTTCTCCGTCACCGAGCTGCTGGCCCGGATCCGGGCGCTGACCCGTCGTGCCCCGCAGCAGGAGCCGAGCCCCGTGGTGCGGCTCGGGGAGATCACCATCGACCTGGCCGCCCGCAGCGCCGTCGACACCTCCGGCGGCCAGCGTCGGCACATCCGGCTCACCCCCACCGAATGGCAGGTGCTCGAGATCCTGATCCGCAATCCCGGCAAGCTGGTCACCCGGCAGACGCTGCTCACCAGCATCTGGGGCACCGAGCACGCCAAGGACACCGGCTACCTGCGCCTGTACCTCTCGCAGCTCCGCAAGAAGCTGGAGCCCGATCCCGGCAGCCCGCGCTACCTGATCACGGAACCGGGGATGGGCTACCGCCTCGATCTCGACGAGTGAGCAGCGACGGCAGAACCCCGTCAGATGCGTGAAGGTTAAGGTCATGAGCAACACCTCTCGCGCGACGCGCGCCTCGATCGAGCTGCTCGTCCCGCTCGGCCCCCGCACGGAGCAATGATGGGCGGCCAGGTGATCGGCTCCGTCCCCAATCCCGGTGGTTCCAGAGATCTGCACGTGTGGCGCGACCGGCTGGGCAACCGGCACACCGAGCTCCGGACGACGCCCCGTCGCAGGGAGCCGTCGGTGGACCGCATCGTCGGGTCGCTCGAGGCCTCGTGGACGGACACGGTCGACGTCGAGGCGCGCGCGCGGGAGGCGCTGGCTCGACCGAACCCCTTCATCGAGCCCGACCCCAGCGATCCCGAGTCGACGCTGTGGACCTGGACGTTCCAGGATCCCGAGGCGCGATCGGTGATGCTGTGGACCAACCCGGTCTTCGACCACAGCGATGTCGCCAGGATGGAACTCGCCCGGCTGCCCGGATCCGACCTCTGGACCATCTGCCTCAGGATGCCCGCCTCGCTGCGCGCCTCCTATCGCATCAGCGTCTGGCACCAGGACGAGGAGCCCCCGTGGCGCGCCGCGAGCGGTCGACGTCCGGTGATCCGCGCCGCCACGCGGGCCAGCGTCATCGACCCGCGCGGCGCCGACATCGTCCATGGCTCGCGGGGCGAGGCCTCCTCGGTAGCTGCAGGCCCGCTCGCACCAACGGAACTCTGGCGCGGTCTCGAGCCGGCCGTCGGCTCTCGCGTCGACGAGGTCGCCCTTCCCGGCGACGAGCGCGCGTGGGTCTACTCCCCTGGCCGCGACACAGCGACCCCCCTGCTAGTTCTGTACGACGGCCAGGTGTGGCGCAAGCTAGGGCTGTCCTCGATCCTGGACGCCATGATCGGTGCGGGCCAGATCCCGCCGCTGCACGTCGCGATGCTCGATTCGGGCGACCAGAACCACCGACGCGAAGCACTCGGGGTGCCGGGTCGACAGGTCGACACCGTCATCGACGCGCTGCTGCCGCGCGTCCGCTCGGGCTGGGACGTGGCCCCAGACGGCGCGGCCACGCTCGTCTCAGGGCAGAGCCTCGGCGGCATCGCCTCGTTGTGGACGGTGGCCCTGTCCGGAGGCCAGGTGCAGCACGCGATCGCCCAGTCGGCATCGCTGTGGCGCTTCGACGTCGCGGAGGCGCTCCTGAAGGAGCCCGCCTGGCGATCCATCGAGCTGCACGCCGGCACCTACGAGGGCGACATGTTGAGCGACGCGCGCACCCTGGCCGCCACCTTGAGCGCGTCGGGGCGCAGCGTCACCTGCCACGGATTCGAGGCCGGCCACGACTGGGCGGTGTGGCGAGCCAATCTGATCCGGGCGCTCTGCCGGTGGAGCGGATAACGACGGCGAGGGGCCCGATGGACACCGGCGAATGGGAGAATCGGACAGCCCTGCCCGCCGCCGAGAGGAACGCCGTGAGGTTGCCCAAACGCCCCACCATCTTTGAGATCAACACCGCCGTCTGGCTGCGCCGCCTCGGCGCAGAAGACGGTCGAGGCCCGCTCCGGCTGGACGAGGTGCCCGCCTCCGCCTGGGACCGGCTGGGGAGCCTGGGGATCGACGCGGTGTGGCTGATGGGCGTGGGGCAACGCAGCGCGCTGGGTCGGGAGCTGGCCCTCGCCGATCCCGGACGCATGGCGGCGATGCGCGACGCGGTGCCCGACCTGCGCGACGAGGACGCCATCGGCTCACCGTATTGCGTGCGCGAGTACGTGGTGGACGAGCGATTCGGGGGCAACGAGGCGCTGGCCGTCGCCCGCGAGGAACTGGCGCGCCGAGGCCTCGGGCTCCTGCTGGGCTTCATCCCCAACCACGTCGCCCCCGATCACGCCTGGCTGGCGGAGCGCCCCGAGCTGCTGATCCGAGGCACCGAGCACGACCTGCTGGCCGATCCCGAGTCGTTCATCGAGACCCCGGACGGCATCTTCGCCCGCGGCCGCGACCCGTTCTTCCCGGCCTGGCCCGACGTCGTCCAGGTCAACGGCTTCTCCCCCGCCCTCCGCGAGGCGCACGTCGAGATTCTGAGCATGATGGCAGAGCGCTGCGACGGCGTGCGCTGCGACATGGCGATGCTGATGTGCACCGACATCTTCGCCCGCACCTGGGGCGAGCGCGCCGGGGTCATCCCCGACAAGGAGTACTGGCCGGAGATCATCGGTGCCGTGAAGGCGCAACGACCCGACTTCACCTTCATCGCCGAGGCCTACTGGGACACGGAGCGTCAGCTCCAGGAACAGGGCTTCGATTACTGCTACGACAAGCTGCTCTATGACTATCTCCTCGACGACGACGCCGAAGCCGCGCGCGCCCACCTGCGGGCCGGCGTCGGCTACCAGGACAAGCTGCTGCGCTTCGTCGAGAATCATGACGAGCCCCGCGCCACCACCGCCTTCGGCCCGGACCGGGCGCGGGTGGCGGCCGTGGTCACGTCGATGCTGCCCGGCGCCAGGCTCTTTCACGACGGACAGTTCGACGGGCTGCGTACGCACGTCCCCGTCTTTCTCAACCGGGGTCCGGTCGAGCCGGCCGATCCGAACACCCAGGAGTTCTACCGTCGTCTGCTCGGCGCCATCGCCGATTCCGGCCTTCGCGACGCGGCCTGGTCGATCGCCGAGGTGAGCGGCTGGCCTGACAACGACTCCCAGCGCAACCTGGTCGCCTGGCAGTGGTGGGGCGAGGCGGGTTCATATGTGGTCATCGCGAACCTGACGGCCGAAAGCGCCCAAGCTCGCGTGCACCTCACCGGGGACTGGGCCGGGCGGGACTGGTCGCTGGACGACCCGATCAACGACCAGCACTTCGAGCGCTCCGGCGACGAACTAGCCCAGGACGGCCTCTACGTCGACCTTGCCCCCTGGCGGTTCCACTTCTTCGCCTTCACCCACCGATAAGCGGCCTGGGAGTCACTGCCGACCGGCGTCGGTTTCGCGCGCCCAACGGGGCTCCCGAACGGGGAAATCAGTCGACGAGGAAGTCGCGGATCCAACTGCGAATCCGCTCCAAGGTGGCATCGTCGACGGCGCCGAGCAGTCCGTCGAGACGCTCGCGGGAAATGACGCGCAACTGCTCCGTCATCGCAAAGCTCGCTTTCGCAAGCCCCGTGGCGCCGGCCAACTCGACGTGGTTGTCCCAACGACGGTCGACGCTCGTCACGGGAACCACCCAGACCAAAGTGGTGACCGCTTCCAGGTAGCCGGTACCGCTGACGACCACAGCAGGACGCCGTCCGGACTGCTCGCGACCGATCGTGGCGTCAGGCCTCACCCAGTAGACCTGCCCCGGGACGATCATCGCCAATGGTCGCTCTGCCAGGCCTCGGCCTCGCGGCGATAATCGTCGTCCGGCGGATTGGCAGCCATCTGCTCGCGGAGCGTCACGAGCCTGCGCCGACGGGCCTCCTCGTCCATCAGCGCCTCGATGTGCTCGGCCATCGTGCGCCCATACTGAGCGGCATCACCCTTCAGCCGGTCACGCAGGTGCGACGGAACCTTGATCGTCGTGGCAGTCATACTCTGAGTATACCGATGGCTATCCGCGTCGGCGGTCCCTGACGAGCAGGGTGTTGAGGGTGGCTGCGGCGCGGCGGGCGTCGTCGATAGTCACCACCATGGGGCGCTCGTCGGCGCGCTCGATCAGGATCGCCTGGCCCTTCGAGGTGACCATCCCCTCGCGCTCGCCGCCGAGAGCGACACGGCGACCGTATCCCCCGAAGTCACCCACCGGGTCGACGGTGGTCACCTCTGCGGCTTGGATGTTGGCGAGCGGCACATTCACCCATCTGATCACGCCCGCTCCGCTGACCCGGACTCCCCGAACATCGATCGTGACGCGAGCATAGGAGGCGGTGAGCACGAAGAGGCTGAGGGCCACACCGAGGAGCAGCATCAGCGCCGCATCGGACCAGCTGCGGTTGACGGCGAAGACCGCGCTCACCACCAGCATCGGCGCCAGCGCGATGCCGGCGAACAGCCAGATCCATCCGGTGACTCGCGTATATCCCGTCCAGGCCACCCGGGTGGTGGGCGATACGCGAAGCGTGGGGACGTCGGCGCCGGGCGCGCCGGACGCTACCGCATAGTCATCTGGCTTGCGGCGCAGCAGAAACCAAAGAAGGAGCCCGACGGCAAGGCCGGCCAGCACGCCGATCCAGATCAGCCCGGTCACGCCTGCTTCCTCGCCCGGGTTCATGTCGCGCTGAGCGAGGGTGCTTCCCGTGAAAAGAACCCCGAGGAACGCCGACAATCCCGGGGCGATGGCGCCCATCGGCCGCTCCTGGCGCACCGCCAGCCCGAGACCCCACAGCAGCAGCGGGAACACGAACATCATCACCGCGTTCGTGATGAACATCTCCCAGAAACCCGCAAATCCATCGGGACGACCGTCAGCACCCCAGTGGACGGCGATCTGCGACGGCAGGTCGTTGCGCGCCAGCCAGATGAGCAGCGAGGAGATCGTCGCGAAGGCGACGATGAGCACCACCGGCAGCAACTTCACGAAACGAGGCGCCTTGGCCGGGGCGCTCACGGCCGGGCCTCGATCAGCGCGGAGACCTCTTTGGGGCTCAGGCCCAGCCGGGCGGCATCGGCGAGAAGCTGATCCACCCGCTCGACGAGTGCGACGAAACCCGGATCGCTGTGCGCGACAACCGCTCCACGCCCGCGACGCAGATCCACCAGCCCCTCATCGCGGAGCACCTGATAGGCGCGCAGCACCGTGTGCATGTTCACGTCCAGTGAGCCCGCCACCTCCTTCGCGGAGGGCAGCCGTTCACCCGAACGAAGGTCGCCATCGATGATCGCCCGCCGCACGGAGGAGGCGAGCTGCTCGAACAACGGCACAGAGGAGGAGGGATCTACATGCCACAACATATTTCTAGTATAGCTAGAATAACTAGGATCCTGACCGATGGCGTGACAACGGGGAAAGATGACTAACGCACACTCGACGGCTCCAGAAAGGGATTTACCCCTCGTCAGCCCATCGAGTGTGCGTTAGTCATCGGACAGCTCGGTCAGTGGCCTCGGTCGATCCATTCCTGGAGGTGCGGGGCCTCGTCGCCGATCACGGTCGAGTCGCCGTGGCCGGTACGCACGACGGTCTCGGACGGCAGCGTCAGCAACCGGGTCCGGATCGACTCGACGATGGTCGGGAAGTCGCTGTAGGAGCGACCGGTGGCTCCCGGGCCGCCGTTGAACAGGGTGTCTCCGCTGAAGACGGTGCCCAGCGCCGGCGCGTAGAAGCAGGTCGAGCCCGGGGAATGACCCGGGGTGTACAGGGCCTGCAACTCCACACCAGCGACGGAGAACACGTCTCCGTCCGCGATCTCGCCGTCGGGGGCCTCGTCGTAGACCGCGTCCCACAGCATCCGGTCCTCCGGGTTGAGCCGGATCGGCGCCTCGAGCAGCCGAGCGGTCTCGCGGGCGGCGCGGATGTGGTCGTCGTGACCGTGGGTGAGCAGGATGGCCAGGGTCTTGCGGTCCCCCACCGCCTCGGCGATGGCCGCCGGATCATGCGCGGGATCGATCACGATCACTTCGGACTCGTCGCCGACGATCCAGACGTTGTTGTCGACGTCCCAGGTGCCGCCGTCCAGCGAGAAGGTGCCGCTGGTGACCAGGTTCTGAATGGTTGCTGCCATAGCCCTATCCCCCTCACAGCTCCACGACGGAGCGCAGCACGGTGCCGCCGTGCATCTTCTCGAACGCGGCCTCGACGTCGCCCAGGCCGATCCGCTCGCTGACGAAGCCGTCAAGGTCGAGCCGGCCCAGCTTGTACTGGTCGATCAGCATCGGGAAATCGTGGCTGGGCAGGCAGTCGCCGTACCAGGACGACTTCAGCGAGCCGCCGCGCCCGAACACATCCAGCAGCGGCAGCTCCAGCGTCATCTCCGGGGTCGGCACGCCCACCAGCACGACGCGGCCCGCGAGGTCGCGGGCGTAGAAGGCTTGGCGATAGGTCTCGGGCCGGCCGACGGCATCGATCACCACGTCAGCGCCGAAGCCGCCGGTGAACCCCTGAATGGCCACCACCGCGTCCTCGTCGCGCGAGTTCACCGTGTGGGTGGCACCGAAACGCTTGGCCTGCTCCAGCTTGGCGTCGTCGATGTCCACCGCGACGATGGTGGTGGCGCCCGCGAGCTGCGCACCCGCGATGGCCGCCGTGCCGACGCCGCCGCAGCCGATCACCGCGACGGACTCGCCGCGCTTCACCTCGCCGGTGTTGATCGCGGCGCCGATGCCGGCCATGATCCCGCAGCCCAGCAGGCCAACGGCCGCCGCATCGGACTCCTCGTCGATCTTGGTGCACTGCCCGGCCGCCACCAGGGTCTTCTCGATGAAGGCCCCGATGCCAAGCGCCGCCGACAGCTCGGTGCCGTCCTCCAGCGTCATCTTGCTCGTGGCGTTATGGGTGTTGAAGCAGTACTTGGGCTGACCCTTCAGGCACGCCCGACACTGTCCGCAGACAGCTCGCCAGTTCAGGATCACGCGGTCACCCACGGCCACCTCGGTCACTCCCTCGCCCACCGCGGCGACGCGGCCGGTGGCCTCGTGGCCCAGCAGGAACGGGAAGTCGTCGTTGATGCCGCCTTGCTTGTAGTGCAGGTCGGTGTGGCAGACGCCGCACGAGATGATGTCGACCACCGCCTCTCCCGGCCCCGGATCCGGCACGATCACCGTCTCGATCGTCGCCGGCGCATCCTTCGCCCGAACCACAACACCCTGAACCCGATAAACCATGTGTCCTCCTTCACACCGACCAGGACGCACCCGAAAAGTCGGGTGCGTCCGGCCAGGCTAGCCGGAATATCCGGCCGCGCGAAGAGTCGCGAAAGATCCGCTACTGCATGTCCTCCAGTTCACGGCCGCGGGTCTCCTTCACCATGGCCCAGACGAAGATCAACGACAACAACGCCATCGACGTGTAGAGACCGTAGGCGATGCCGAGGCCCGCCGAAGCGAGCGACGGGAACGTCACCGACACCAGGAAGTTGGCACCCCACTGGGCCGCAGCGGCCACGGAGATCGCGTAGGCGCGGATCCGGTTGTTGAACATCTCGCCCAGCAGCACCCAGACGACGGGGCCCCAGCTCATGCCGAAGAACACCACGTAGAGGTTCGCCGCTACCACCGCGATGATGCCGGCTGTGGAGCCGACCAAGTCGGGCTGCGTGCTGCCGTCGGCCAGCGTCTTCATCGGTGCAGTGCCGAAGATGTAGGCCATGGTGCCGAGCGTGACGATCATGCCGGCCGAGCCGATGAGCAGCAACGGCTTGCGCCCGATCCTGTCGACCAGAGCGATGGCGATGACCGTGGTCACGATGTTCACCACGGAGGTGAACACGCTGGTGAGCAGCGCACTGGACTCGTCGAAACCGACGGCCTGCCACAGCATCGACGAGTAGTAGAAGATCACATTGATGCCGACGGCCTGCTGGAAGATCGACAAGGCGATGCCGACCCAGACGATGGGTAGCAGACCGAACCGACCCCCCGTCAGCACCTTGATGGACTGCTTCTGGCCAGCGTCGGCTGCCATGGACTCCCGGATCTCCGCGACCTTCGCGTCTGGATCGCCGCCCACGTAGTGCTCCAGCACCTTCCTGGCTTCCTCCAGGCGTCCTTGGCCGACAAGGAACCTGGGCGACTCAGGGATCATCGACGCCAGCACGCCGTAGATGAGGGCCGGGATGCACTCGGCCATGAACATCCAGCGCCACGCCTCCAAGCCGAACCACAGATCGTTGCCTGCACCACCCGCTGCCTGGGCGAGGGCGTAGTTGCTGAGCAGCGAGACGAAGATGCCGACGACGATCGCCATCTGCTGCATCGAGCCCAAGCGACCGCGGACATGGGCCGGCGATACCTCGGCGATGTAGGCCGGGGCGATCACGCTCGCTGCTCCGACGGCGAGCCCGCCGAAGAGCCGCCAAGCGGTCAACGACCAGATCTCCCACGCGATGCCCGACCCGAGCGCGCTCAAGAAGAAGACCACGGCGGCGATCTGCATCACCCGGATCCGGCCGTACTTGGCCGAGATGGGGCCCGCGAACCAGGCGCCGATCGCACAGCCGACGAGCCCGCCCGCGACGGAGAAGCCGAGCAGGAAGTCACCGGCGCCGCTCCACGCCTTGACGGCGTCGACCGCGCCGTTGATGACGGCGGTATCGAAACCGAAGAGGAAACCACCGATGGCCGCCGCTGTGGCGATCATGATCACCCGCGATATCGGAGGGGTCATTCCCACCGAAGCGCTCGAACTCTGCCCTGACATCATCATCCCGACACCACCTCGTTCGCTGGTCGCGCCGACCCGCTCGCATTGCGGGCGGCGCTTTGCTTCTGAGTAGTCTGGCCTACCCGACGGGCCAGTTCCAGGGCGCGGAGCGCATGAATCCGGTCAGTTCAGGCGGGTCAGCTCCACCGAGACGAACATGTCGGAGCCGCTCGAGCCGGCGTAGACGCCGCGCAGAGGGGGCACGTCGGAGTAATCACGGCCGTGGCCGACGTAGACGTGAAGCTCGCCGATCTCGCACAGGTTGGTGGGGTCGTAGCCGCGCCATTCGCCGGCGAACCACTCGATCCACGCGTGCGACTCCCCCACGACGGGCACTCCCACCGGCGCCTCTCGATCGGGGTGCAGGTAGCCCGAGACGTACCGCGCCGGGATGCCCGCCGAGCGCAACACGCCTAGCGAGACGTGCGCGATGTCCTGGCACACGCCCGTGCGGGCCTGCCACGCGTCCTGGGCCGTCGACTGCACGCCCGTGACGCCGCGTCGATACTCCATCGCCTCGCCGATCGCCTGGCAGATGGCGCGGGCCGTCTGGTCGACGTTGCCGCCCTCAGCCTTGATCCGGGCGGCCAGGGCGAGCATGTCCTCGTCTGGCGCGGTGGCCGGGGTCTGCTCCAGGCATTCGTTGAGCGTGACCGAGATGGGGATCCGGCGGGCCAGTTCGTCCCATCCCATGGTCGCCGGGGCCAGCGGACGCGGCCGGATGTCGACGACGCTGGTGGCGCGCACCGACAGCTCCTCGTGCGGGATGAGCACCTCGAACGTGGACACGGTGGTTCCCCAGTAGTCGGAGTAGGTGTTGCGGCTGGCGTCGGCGGAGATCTCCAGCGCGGTCTCCCACACGATCTGGCCTTCGCGGCTGTGCGGGTGCATCCGCGCCTCGTTGTACGACGCGGTGGCCGGGGCCGCGTAGCGGAAGCCCGTGTGGTGGACGATCCTGAGCCTGCTCACAGCGCCTCCTCGATCCAGATCGGCATGGCCATCGACGGGAAGTAGCGTTCCCTGATGGCGTCGCTGACCGACGCCACCCCCAGCTGCACGTCCCGCATGCTGTCGGGCAGGTTCTGCAGGATGTCGTCGATGTAGCGGAACTCCAGCTCGGAGCGGATGCGCCCCAGCCGTCGCCGCGGTCGGCTGGGCGTGCCCGCACCGGTGGACGGGTCGATGCCGGTCAGGCACTCCTCCGCACTCAGGAAGCTGGCCAGCACCGAGCCCGGGAAGAGCCGGTCGACGAGCAGGAACTCGACGGCGGACGACGCCGTCGGCACGGAACGGTAGCTGCGCAGATGGGCCTCGTAGCCGCCGCAGCTGCGTAACAGCGCCGACCAGTTCGACGCGGACGCGCCCGTCACCGAGGTGGTGGTGAGCAGCCGGGCCGTCATGTCGGCACGTTCCAGAGAGCGTCCCAGCGAGAAGAACAGCCAGGCCTCGTCGCGGCTCATGGCGGAGTCGACCAGCCCCAGCGCGAGCGCCGAGCGGATGCGCACCCAGCGGAAGAACGAGTGCGTACGATCGACGGGGACGCGTCGCGGCATGCCCTTGTGCGTCTCGTTCAGCGCCTCCCACAGCTCGGCGGAGATGATCTCCCGCGCCCGGCGCGCGTTCTCGCGGGCGGAGCTGATCGAGTGCGCGATCGACGCGGTGTGCTCGCTGTCGAGCACCAGCCGACTCACCACGTCGGCCCGCCGCACGTCGCCGTTCTCGACGGCCGGCGCCCCCATCACGGCGAGCAGCGCGGAGCACATGGTGTCCTCCTCCACCCGGGGATCCTCCAGCAGGAGCTGGAGGTGCACGTCGAGGAGGCGGGCGGTGCCGTCCGCGCGCTCCACGTAGCGCCCGATCCAGAACAGCGCCTCGGCGATCCGGCTCAGCATGATCCGTCCTCCTCTCGGCGTTGCTGCTGCTGTTGCTGCTGTTGCTGCTGATGGCGCGCCTCGACGTCCTCGTCCTGGGGCGAGGACATGAACGGGGTGTGCGGGTCGGAGACCTGCCCGTCGGCTCCGGTCAGCGGGGTGCCGAGGAACTCCGCCTCCTGGTTCGAGGCGCCGGGCATCGCGGGCCGCCGGTCGAGCACCCAGGTGTCCTTCGAGCCGCCGCCCTGGCTGGAGTTCACGACGAGCTGCCCCTCTGGCAGCGCCACCCGGGTCAGACCGCCGGGCAGCACCCAGACGTCGTTGCCATCGTTGATCGCGAAGGGCCGGAGGTCGCAGTGCCGTGGCCGGAACCCGTCCTCGACGAGCGTCGGGCTGGTCGACAGCATCACCACCGGCTGGGCGATCCAGCCGCGCGGATCCGCCAGCAGCGTCGTGCGCAGCGCGTCCAGCTGCTCCCGCGACGCGTCCGGACCCACGACGATGCCCTTGCCGCCCGAGCCGTCGACGGGCTTGACCACCAGCTCGTCGAGACGATCCAGCACCTCCTCCAGAGCGCTCGGCTCCTCCAGCCGCCAGGTGTCGACGTTGGGCAGGATCGGCTCCTCGCCCAGGTAGTAGCGGATCAGGTCGGGCACGTAGGTGTAGACCAGCTTGTCGTCGGCCACGCCGTTGCCCACCGCGTTGGCGATGGTGACGTTGCCCAGCCGAGCGGCGAGCATCAGGCCGGGCGCGCCCAGCACCGAGTCGGGGCGGAAGGCCAGCGGGTCGAGGAACTCGTCGTCGACGCGACGGTAGATCACGTCCACGCGAGTGGGGCCGGAGGTGGTGTGCATCCAGACCCGGCCGCCGGAGCAGAACAGGTCGCGGCCCTCCACCAGCTCGACGCCCATCAGGCGGGCGAGCAGGCTGTGCTCGTAATAGGCCGAGTTGAACACGCCCGGCGTGAGCACGACGACGGTGGGATCGCTCACCCCGTGCGGGGCCGCCGCACGCAGGGTCTGCAGCAGGCGTTCGGGGTAGTCGGCGACGGGCCGCACCCGCAGGCTGGTGAACAGCTCCGGCAGCGTCTGCGCCATCACCCGGCGGTTGGACAGCACGTAGCTGACGCCGCTCGGCACCCGCACGTTGTCCTCCAGCACCCGCCAGATGCCGCCCTCGTCGCGGATGATGTCGATGCCCGAGACGTGGATCCGCACGCCGTTCGGGCCCGTGACCCCGGCTGCCTGGCGGTGGAAGTGCGTCGACGAGCTGATCAGCGACGCGGGGATCACGCCGTCGTGCACGGCGGCGCGGCGCCCATAGATGTCGGCGAGGAAGGCCTCCAGCGCCCGCACCCGCTGCGAGACGCCCGACTGCACGTAGCTCCAGTCGTCGGCCGAGACCACCCGGGGCACCACGTCGAGGGGGAACGGTCGCTCCTCGCCTGCGAAGTCGAAGGTGACGCCCTGCGCGAGGTAGGAGCTGGCGAGGGCGTCGGTCCTGGCGCGGAGCTCCTCGTCGTCGAGCCGCTCCAGGGCGGTGATCAGTTCACGGTAGGGCTCCCGCACGCCGGTGCCTTGGCCCGCGGCGGGGAACATCTCGTCCCACGGCTGCCCAGTGTGCCGCCGTGGCACGGTGCGGGAGTCGTAGCCTTCGAAGAGGGTTTGCATGTACGCATCTTGCGGAGCGCCGATTTCATCGACGTAACACGGCAACGACGGACGCGCTACAGGATGCACGCGCCGGTTACATTCTCGTCATCGTCCTCCCCAGGTAGCGTGGGGGCATGAGCGAACAGTCCGAACATTCGACGGGCGGGGTGTACTCCGTCAAGGGCAAGGAGTTCACCCGCGACTCCCGCTACATCACGACGCGCATCGTGCGCGATCCGGGGCCTGAGGACTACCCCGTCGAACCCGGCCGGTACCGACTGGTGGCGGCCTATGCCTGCCCGTGGGCGAACCGGGCGATCATCGACCGCGAGTTGCTGGGCCTGCAGGACGTGATCTCGCTCGGCACCCCGGGCCCGACCCACGACGCCGACTCCTGGACCTTCGATCTCGATCCCGGTGGCGTCGATCCCGTGCTCGGCATCCACAAGCTGAAGGACGCCTACCTCAGGCGCTTCCCCGACTATCCGCGCGGCATCACCGTGCCGGCCATCGTCGACGAACGCACGGGCGAGGTGGTCACCAACGACTTCGCGCAGATCACCGAGGATCTCTTCTTCGAGTGGAAGCAATATCACCGCGCGGACGCCCCCGATCTCTGGCCCGCCGACAAGCGCGACGAGATGAAAGAGGTGATGCGGCGCGTCTACACGGAGGTCAACAACGGCGTCTACCGCTGTGGTTTCGCCGGCTCCCAGCAGGCCTACGACGAGGCCTTCGACCGCCTCTTCACCGCCCTCGACTGGCTGGAGGAACGCCTCGGCCGCACCCGCTACCTGATGGGCGACGCGATCACCGAAGCCGACGTGCGGCTGTTCACCACGCTGGTTCGCTTCGACCCCGTCTACCACGGGCACTTCAAGTGCAACCGCAACAAGCTCACCGAGATGCCTCACCTCTGGGGCTACGCCCGCGACCTCTTTCAGACCCCCGGCTTCGGCAACAACGTCGACTTCGCCCAGATCAAAGACCACTACTACAAGGTGCACGTCGATCTGAACCCGAACGGCATCGTCCCCAAGGGCCCCGACCTGGACAACTGGCACACCCCGCACGGGCGCGCCTGAACCGGAACGAGAAAACGAGGGCCGCGGAATGTCCCACGGCCCTCGCGTCTGCTCCAGAGATCAGAGGTTCTCGGCGAAGAACGGGATCACCGTCTCCAGCGCCACGCCGGCGCCCTTGGGCTGGTCGTAGAGGTCGTAGTGGGTGACGCCCTCCAGCACCAGGAGCTGCTTCTTCTCGGAGCCCGCCTTCTCGTACATCGCCAGGCCGTCACGGTAGGCACCGAAGGCGCCCTGCACGTCGCCGACGACGATCAGCAACGGCTGGGTGAGCAGCACGTCGGCAAGGTGGAAGGCATCCCATTCGACGGCGGCCGCGCCGTGCGCCACATCGAAGGTGGCGGTGCCGTTGGGGCGCTGCGCGCGGGGCGTGCAGTAGTAGTCGAAGGCCTCGATCACGTCGACGTCGCCGATCTGCTGGGCCACCTCGGCCGACGGGGCCAACGCGCCGTTGATTGCCTGCGCCGCCCCACGCGCCTCGGCGGTGCGCTGCGCCGCCACGGCCTCGAGCAGCGCGACGGGGCCACCGGCGGCCTGCGCGTTGTCGCGCATCATGCGGCCGTAGTTGACGCCCGTGATGCTGACGCCGGCCTTGAAGCGACGCTCCACCTTCAGCGCTCCCCAGGTGTAGCCGCCGCCACCGCAGACGCCGAGCACGCCGATGCGGTCGGCGTCGACGTAGGGCAGGGTGACCAGGTAGTCGACGACGCGGCTGAAGTCCTCGACGCGCTGCGCCGGCCACTCGACGCGCCGGGGCTCGCCGCCCGACTCGCCCTGGAAGCTGGCGTCGAAGGCGATCACGACGTAGCCCTCCTCGGCCAGCCGCGTCGCGTAGATGTTGCCGGAGGTCTGCTCCTTGCAGCTGCCGATGGGATGCGCGCTGACGATGGCCGGGTAGGTCTTCTCGGCGTCGAAGGACGGCGGGAAGTACACGTCAGCGGCGATGTCCCAGTACATGTCGGCGTTGCGGAAGGTGATGTGCTCGATGTGATCGTTGGTCACGATGGGTTCCTCTCGATACTGCGCCGATCGCTGCGACCGGCATCGCTGCCACCCGACGGCGGCCTCCACGATCCATTGTTTCCCACCACGGACCGAAATAGCAGTGACAACCCCTTCCTAGGAGGGATCTTTCCCAGGCACGAACGGGCGCAGGCGAGCGCGTCGAGACCCCCGCCATCCGCCCTAATTTCATCAGTGTGGAAATGACTTCGCTCCCGCGTTACCCTCGTCTCGTGACTGCGACGCCTCCCCAGGGAGACACCCTCTACACCGCCTTCAACGTGGACGCGTACGGGCGCAACGCGCGTGGACGAATCGCGGTCGATCAGGACGCCGTCGCCGCCCAACCGTTCGATCCGATCACGGCGGCCGATCTCGCCTTCCTCTGGCGCCTCGACAGCGCCGGCCTCTCCGAGACCCGGGCCATGCTGGCCTCCTGGACCAGCAACGAGGCCCGCATCACGGCTTTCATCGCCACCTGGTCCTACGAACGCATGTGGCTCGGCTGGGCCGTGCGCGATCTCCTCGACGCCATCGGTCCCCGTCCCGAGCCCCGCAGTCGTCAGCGACTCTCCGCACGCATTCGCGACGTGTGGGTGGAGCGTCTGATGCCGCTCGTCGTGCCGCCGGTCTCCGCAGCCATCGGCGAGGCCACGTCGGCCGGTCACATGATCAGGATGGGCCTCCAGGAGGTCAGCCTGCAGGCCGCCTACGCCGAGCTGCTGCCCCGGCTCACAGGCGAGGCGCGTCGCGTCGTCGAAGAGATCATCGAGCGACGAACCGCCTTCATCGACTTCTATCGGCACGAGGCCTCCGCCCGGATCGCCCGCTCGCACGCGGAGGCGCTCTCCGCCAAGCTGGCGGTGATGGGCTGGCAGCCCCTGCGCATCGTCGGAGTTCCGGATCCCGACGAGCCGCGGGCGCTCGGCAACATCTTCCTCGGCGACGGGGCCAAGGCCCGCCTGCACGAGGCACAACGTCCTCTGCGCGACCTGCTCCGCGGCGTCGGACTCGAACCCGGCACCGGCCCCGACGGCGGCCCGCCCCCGCCGCCCACCCCAGGATTGTTCTCACGAAAGACCCGCCATGGCATTTGATCTCGAGAACTTCGCCGCCACCTCCGACCGCGTGCGCTGGGAGGATCTGGACTTCGACCACTTCGACGAGCATCCCCTCGACGACGACACCCTCCGGGCGCTGCGCTACATGTGCGACGTGGAGTACCACACGTCGTGCTACCTGCGGGATCTGCTGGTGACGCGCTCGCACCGCAAGGACGAGGCGCGCGGCTTCATGACCACCTGGAACCGCGAGGAGTTCTGGCACGGGGAAGCCCTGGCCGCGGTGCTGGGACGCCACGGCATCACCGTCGGCTACGACGAGCTCAAGGCCCGCCGGGTCAAGCTGGGCTGGCGCGAGGCGATGGGCCCCAGCATGCAGTCGGCCCTGTCCAACCTGGTGGGCGACGACTTCATCGCCGTCCACATGACATGGGGCGCCGCGAACGAGCTCTCCGCCGTCGCGGCCTATCGCCGCCTCGCCGGGATGATGGACCACCCCGCCCTGTCGCCGCTGCTGAAGCGGATCGCCCAGCAGGAGACCCGCCACGTCGCCTTCTACACGACGCAGGCCCGCGCGGCCCTCGAACGCTCCGAGAAGGCCCCCGGCTTGGTGTCCACCCTCATGAGCAAGGCCTGGCGCCCCGTCGGCTCCAGCATCATGAGCGAGGACGAGGTCCGCTACGTGATGGGCTACCTGTTCACGGGCCAGGGCGCGGCGGTGGACAAGCTCGATCAGTCGGTCTCACGACTGCCCGGCCTCGACGATCTGACGATCTTCCGCACCGCCTTCACCAAGATGGGGATCGACCTCCAGCAGCGCGCCGCCTAGGCGGATACTGCGGATACTGCGGCCACCGCTGCGGTCGATGAGAGGGCGACGTCCTCCTGCAGCCGTTGGCGCGACACGAAACGGAACCGGTCTCCGCGGAACACCGATCGTGTCCATTCGACCACCTTGCCTTCGGCATCCCACCCCGTGCGATGGACGAGCAGCAGCGGCAGCCCCGTCTCGACGCCGAGCAGATCGGCCCAGACGGGGTCGGCCAGCACTGTCTCGACGGTGTCCTCCGCGGTGACGATCTCCTTGCCGTAGACCTCGCTCAAGGTCAGATAGAGAGATCCCCGCTCTGCCAAACGCTCCGCGAGTCCCGGCAATCGGCCCGGCAGATGCGCCACCTCATGGGCGATCGGCTCACCGCCCACCGTGCGGAGCCGCTCCACCAGATGAAACGGCGAGCCGATGGGCAGTTCGAGGTGCCGACTCACGTCCTGAGAGGCCAGCGACTCGCGGATGTCCAGTACCACGCTTCCAGGCCGCTGCCCCTCGGAGCCGAGATCCTGCGAGAAGGAGGTGAGCGGACGCACGTGCATGAACTTCGGCTCCGCCACGAAAGTGCCGCTCCCCTGCGTGCGCTCCAGCCGTCCGTCGACGACGAGTTCCGCGATGGCTTGGCGCACCGTCGTGCGCGACGTGGCGAAACGCTCGGCGAGCTCACGTTCGGTAGGGATGGCCGTGCCCGTCGGGAGGTCGACGATCATGTCCAGAAGCGCACCCTTGACCCGGTAGTACTTCGGAACCTTCATTTCTCCTCCTGAACCTCGCTCCGACGAACGGCCGAGCATTGGACTAGACCAAACAATACCCGATCGACACTCAGTCACGCTCACCGACCAGGGCTTGACATCGATATTGGTCTATGCCAATCTTCAATCGTTGGTCTAGACCAATATCGGACTAAGCCCCGCCGAGCACCATGATCGGCAGATCTCACACAGGAGACCGAATGACCCACACCAAAGAGGACACCAAGAAGTCCTCTGGCCTGCGCATTCCCGGGTTCGCGCAGCTCCAGCGACTCGGCAAGAGCCTCATGCTCCCCATCGCCCTCCTCCCCGCGGCAGGCATCCTGCTGCGACTGGGGCAGGACGACCTGCTGGGTCGTTTCGACTGGCCGATCATCGGGGCCTTCTTCGACGCGATGAGCGCCGCGGGCGGCGCGGTGTTCGACAACCTTCCGCTGCTGTTCGCGGTGGGCGTCGCGATCGGCTTCGCCAAGAAGGCCGACGGATCGACGGCGCTGTCCGCGGTGGCCGGCTACCTCGTCATCTCCGCGGTGTTCAAGACCATGTCGCCGATCGTGCTGGAGGGCGTCACCGACAGCGCGGGCAACCAGGCGATGATCAACTACAACGTCTTCGCGGGCATCGTGGTGGGTCTGGTGACGGCCTGGCTGTTCGACAAGTACCACGACATCTCGCTGCCCACCTACCTCGGCTTCTTCGGCGGGCGCCGCTTCGTGCCGATCGTGGTCTCGCTGACCACGTTGTTCCTCGGCTTCGCGCTCAGCTACTTCTACCCCATCTTCAACAGCGGCCTGACCTCCGTCGGCAGCCTGATCGGCGGCGCGGGCGCGTTCGGCGCCTTCGTCTACGGCGTCGCCAACCGCCTGCTGATCCCGATCGGCCTGCACCACATCCTCAACGCCTACATCTGGTTCATCTTCGGCGAGTACGAGGGCGCCAACGGCCTGGTCACCGGCGAACTCACCCGCTTCGCCGCCGGTGATCCCACGGCCGGAGCGCTGACCGCCGGCTTCTACCCCATCCTGATGTTCGGCCTCCCCGCCGCGGCCCTCGCCATGATCCACGCGGCCCGCCCCGCGCAGAAGAAGGTGGCCATCGGCATCCTGTCGGCCGCCGGCCTCACCGCCTTCCTCACCGGCATCACCGAGCCCCTCGAGTACGCCTTCATGTTCGCGGCGCTCCCCCTCTACGTGATCCACGCCCTGCTCACCGGCTTGTCGATGGCGATCGCCTATCTCCTCGACGCGCACCTGGGCTTCAACTTCTCGGCCGGCCTGATCGACCTGCTGCTCTACGGCACCGCCCCCGCCGCTCACAACGTCCTCCTCCTGCTCCTGCTGGGCCTGGTCTTCGCGGTCCTCTACTACGTGCTGTTCCGGTTCGCGATCACCAAGTGGAACATGCGCACCCCGGGCCGTCAGTCCGACGAGGAGTTCGCCGCCGAGCAGGCCGCCAACCTCACCGACGACGGCGGCGCCACCGGCGGCTCGTCGGCGAAGGCCGAGCAGCTGATCGCGGCCTTCGGCGGCCGGGCGAACCTGCTGAACGTCGACGCTTGCATCACCCGGCTGCGCATGGAGGTGGCCGACAAGGCCTCGGTCGACCACGCGCGACTGAAGGCCCTGGGAGCCGCCGGCGTGATCGAGGTGGGCAACAACGTGCAGGCGATCTTCGGCCCCCAGGCCGACGCCCTGAAGTACGAGATCCTGGCCGCGATGGCCGGCCCGGCACCCGCGACCCCCGTCGCCGCCGATCCAACGCCCGTCGCGGCTCCGTCCGCACCAGCACCGGCTTCCGCCCCCGCGAAGGCCGCCATCTCCACGACGATCCTCGCCCCGGTGCAGGGCACCGCCGTGGCGCTGGCCGACGTGCCGGACAAGACCTTCGCCGACGGCCTGGTCGGCGCGGGCATGGCCATCATGCCGCCCCAGGATGTCGTCGAGGCGGTGGCTCCGGTCAGCGGCAAGATCATGCAGCTGATGCCGCACGCCTACGCGATCATGACCGACGACAAGGTGGGCGTGCTGGTGCACCTCGGCCTGGACACCGTCCAGCTGGACGGGCAGGGCTTCACGCTGCACGCCTCGAAGGGCGACCGGGTGGAACAGGGTCAGCCGATCGTCACCTACGACGTGCCCTCGGTGGTGACCACCGGGCGCAACCCGATCATCCCGGTCGTGGTGATGGGCGCCAAGTCGGACGCGGTGATCGCAGAGGCGACCGCCGGTGAGGACGTGAACGCGCAGGATCGGCTGTTCACCGTGTCCTCCTGACCCACTCCCTCACAGGGGCGCTGCCCGGACCATCTCGGCCCGGACGGCGCCCCTGCGTCGTTTTGAGGAGAACACTCTCATTCCTCTCTCACCTGCCTCTCATCACCACCCGACAAGGTGTGATGCATCGGGAAGAAGAGGTAAGAGCCATGACAACCGTAGTGATGTATTCCCACGACTCCGTGGGGCTGGGCCATGTGAGGCGCAACAGGGCCCTCGCGTTCGCCCTGTCGGAGTACCTCCCCCAGCTCACCGGCGAGCCGGTCACCGGGCTCCTCATCGCGGGCAACTCGTGGGCGGCCCGCGACACGCTGCCGCCGGGGTGGGACTGGTTCATCCTTCCCGGAATGACCCATGGCGACGGTGGATACATCCCACGTCGCCT
This sequence comes from Tessaracoccus caeni, assembly GCF_029211185.1. Classification (GTDB taxonomy): domain Bacteria; phylum Actinomycetota; class Actinomycetes; order Propionibacteriales; family Propionibacteriaceae; genus Arachnia; species Arachnia caeni. The sequence goes on along the minus strand of NZ_JARGDO010000009.1, from coordinate 19,152 downwards.
CGGCAGTCCGACCGAGTCCGTGTGGGCGCTGCGTTCGTCGACGATCCGGGCCGCTGTGGAAGCGCTCGCGCCCGACCTCTTCATCGTCGACCGTCACCCCTTCGGCATCGACTACGAGCTGGCGAGCGTCCTGCTCGACGCGAGGGCGCGGGGCTGCGCCACCGTGCTGGGCCTGCGCGAGGTGATCGACGACCCCGTCAGCGCGGCGGCGGAATGGCGGCGATTGGACGGCTCCTGGCGTCTCATGGAGGCCTTCGACGAGGTGTGGCTCTACGGCGATCCCGACGTGCACGACGCCCGGCGCACCGGGGAGCTGCCCCCCGCGTTGTCGCGCCTCGCCCGCCCCACGGGCTACCTCGCCGACGGGCGCCCCCAGGACGACGGCGACGCGCCCACCGAGCGTCCGTTCGTGCTCACTCTGGTGGGCGGCGGATCCGACGGCTTCCCGCTCTCCCGGATCGCCGCCGGCGCGACGGTCCCCGCGGGGCATGACCACCTGCTCGTCGCGGGGCCGCAGATGCCCGGCGATCAGGTGACCCAGCTGGAGAGCATCGCCGCCCGCTCGGAGAACAGGACTCGGGTGCTGCGCAGCGTCCCCAACGTTCCCGAGTTGATCTCCCGCGCCGCGGCCGTGGTCTCCATGGGCGGCTACAACACCGCCACCGAGCTGATGGCCACCTCTACTCCGGCCCTGATGGTGCCGCGGACGCACCGTCGCACCGAGCAGCTGATCCGCACCACGGCCCTCGCCGAGGCGGGCGCCGTGGAGTGGGCCCGTCTGGAGCAGCTCACCACCGGTTCCCTCGAGGAGTGGCTGGCCGGGGCGGTGACACGTCGCATCGATCGCGATCATCTGCGACGCGACGGCCTGGCCGAAGTGCCTCGGCTCGCCGCCAGACTGTTGGCCCGGCGTCGCGACGAGGCGGGACGGGAGCTGGCCCATGTCTGCTGACCTCGCGCTGTCGGCCGCCCGCACGGTGGGCGACGGCCCCATCGGCTATGTGCTCAAGATGTATCCCCGCTTCTCCGAGACCTTCATCGTCTCCGAGATCCTGGCCAGGGAGGCCGCTGGCGAGGAGATCGTCGTCTACTCGTTGCGCCCGCCGGCGGACGGCCGCTTCCACGCGGAGCTCGCGCTGGTGAAGGCGCCGGTGCACTATCTGCCCCGGTCGTCGAGCGCCCGCGCTTCGTGGCGCACCTGGTCGGCGGCGCCCGCGGAGCTCCGACCCGGGCTCGCCGCCGTGCTCCCCCTGTTGCTCGATACCTCCGCCGACGAGGCCGAGCAGGCCGTCGCGCTGGCCACGCTCGCCACCCAGCACGGGGTGCGGCACCTGCACGCGCACTTCGCATCCGTCGCCACCACGGTGGCGCGGCTGGCCGGAGCCATCACGGGGCTGCCGTACTCGTTCACCGCCCACGCGAAGGACATTTTCCATGAAGACGTCGATCCGCAGGATCTGGCGATCAAGCTCCGCGAGGCGCATCATGCGATCACGATCAGCGACTACAACGACTCGCATCTGAGGCGACGGTTCGGCGAGGAGGCCTGCCATGGCCTCCGCCTGGTGCGAAACGGCCTGAACCTTGATCGTTTCCCGCTGCGCCGGCCTCCCCAGCGGGATGCCGTGGCGCGTCTGCTGGGCGTGGGACGGCTCGTCGAGAAGAAGGGATTCGACCTGCTGATCCAAGCCGCCGGGGCACTCACCGAACGCGGCGTCCCCTGCCAGGTGGACATCGTCGGCGACGGGCCCCTGCGGGGTGCACTTGAAGCCGCGATCCGAGAGCGCGGGCTGGAGGATGTGGTCACCCTCCTCGGCCCGCGCACGCAGTCGGAAGTGCGCCGGCTGTTCCAGGAGGTGGACCTGTTCGTCGCTCCGTTCGTGGTGGGATCCGACGGCAACGCCGACGGGCTGCCCACCGTGCTGCTCGAGGCGATGGCCTCGGGCGTGCCCTGCGTCGCCGCCGACGTGACCGCCGTCGGCGAAGTGGTGCGGGACCGCGAGACCGGATGGCTGGTGCCGTCCGGCGATCTCCCCGCGCTCGTCGACGCCATCGCCGACGCGCTGCATCCCGAGACCGACATCGCGAGCGTCGTGTCCTCAGCCCGCGCGCTGGTGGTGCGCGAGTACGACTCCGTCAGGCAGGCGGCGCGGCTGTGCGCGCTCGCGGCAGCTCCGAAGGAGGCCCAGCGATGAGGATCGCCTATCTGCTCGCCGATCCGGGCATCGGGGTCTTCGGCACCAAGGGCGCCAGCGTGCACGTGCAGGAGATGGTTCGCGCCATGCGCGCCGAGGGCCACCAGGTCACCGTCTTCTGCACCCGGCTCGACGACGAGGTGCCCGCCGATCTCCTCGACCTCGACGTCCGCCACCTCCCGCTCCGCAAGACGACCTCGCTGGCCGAGCGCGAGATCGCGATCGGCGAGGCCGCCACGCGCCTCGCCAAGGCCGCCGAGGCCGAGGGCTTCGACGCGGTCTACGAGCGTTACTCGCTCTTCAGCGACGCGGGCGCCCGGCTGGCGACGCAGGCACCGCTGATCCTGGAGGTGAACGCGCCGCTGCTCGTCGAACAGCGACGTCATCGGGGCCTGCACGACGCAGCGGCCGCCGAGTCGGCGACCGCGCGCCAGTTCGCGGCGGCATCTGTGATCTCCTGCGTCAGCGACCCCGTCGCCGAATGGGCACTCACGCAGGGCGCCCCGCGCTCGCGCGTCGCGGTGATCCCCAACGGCGTGAACACCGCCCGCATCACCCCGCGCAAGGACGCCGAGGTTCCCCGCCCGGACGGTCGCCTGACGGTGGGCTTCGTCGGCACCCTGAAGCCCTGGCACGGCACCGAGCTGCTCCTTGAAGCGATCGCGCTCAGCTCCGAGCAGCTCGACCTGCTGGTGTGCGGCACCGGCCCCGAGGAACCCAAGCTCGAGGAACTGGCGACGTGCCTCGGGATCCGGGATCGGGTGTGGTTCCTCGGCGCGGTTCCCCCGGCGGAGGTGCCGTCGATCCTGCACCGGCTGGACATCGCCGTCGCCCCCTACCCGCAGGGCGACCACTACTTCTCGCCACTCAAGATCTACGAGTACATGGCCGCCGGCCTGCCGATCGTCGCCTCGGCGATCGGCGAGATCCCGCGCCAGCTCGCCGAGGGACGCCACGGGGCGCTCGTCCCGCCGGGCAACGTGTCCGAACTCGCGGCAGCCCTGGACTCGCTGGCGCGCAACCCGGAGCGTCGCCGGAGGCTGGGCCGCGCCGCGCGGGCGGCGGCGGTGGCCGAGCACGATTGGCGGTCCAGGGCACGCGGCCTCTTCGACCTGCTGGAGGGGGCGTCGTGACGGCATCCGAGGCTCCTCGCCCTCGCGTGCGCTCCGCCGACCGCGACCGGCTTCGCCCCTCGGCGCTCAAGCGCACGCTCGGCGTCCTGCGCCCGCATCTCCGGCAGCACGCGGGCTTGTCCGTGCTGGGCATCGCGGCCATGTTCGTCGACGTGATCCTGCGGATCCTCGAGCCGTGGCCGCTGAAGATCGCGGTGGACGCGGTCTCGACGGCGCTCGGTGCGGACCTGGGCACCGGCCAGAGCGCCGACATCGGCACCGTGATCCCGCTGGCCGCGGTGGCGCTGGCCGCGATCGTCGCCGGACGCGCGATCGCCAACTACGTCTCCACCATCGCGCTGGCCAAGGTGGGGGCGCGCATCGCCACCGAACTGCGCGCCCGCGTGTTCCATCACGTGCAGGCGCTGTCGATGCGGTATCACTCCAAGGCCTCCATCGGCGACACCTCGCAGCGTCTCGTCGGCGACGTCGGCCGCTTGCAGGAGGCTGCCGTCACCGCGGGCCTTCCGCTGGTGGGCAACCTGGCGACGGTGATCATCCTGATGGGCGTCATGGTGTGGATGAACCCGGTGCTGAGCCTGATCATCTTCGTCGCGGCGGTGGCCTACGGCCTGCTGTCGACGGTGGCCTCGCCGCGGATCACCAAGGCCTCGCGCCAGACCCGCAAGGGCGAGGGTGCGCTGGTCAGCTCCGCCGCGGAGGCGCTGGCGGCGATCCGGGTGGTGCAGTCCTACGGGCTGGAGAACACCGTCGCCAAGGGCTTCGCGCAGGGCAACGCGCGGGCGATGAAGGCGGGCGTGAAGGCCCGCCGGCTCGCCGCCGGGCTGGAGCGATCGACCGACGTGCTGGTCGGGATCGCGCAGGCCGTGGTTCTGGTCTTCGGCAGCTGGCAGGTGCTGCGGGGCGCGATGACGCCCGGCGACCTGGTGCTGTTCCTGATGTACCTCAAGATCGCCACCCGCCCACTGCGCGACCTGGCCAAATACACCGGCCGGATCGCCCGCGCGAGCGCGTCGGGCGAGCGGATCGCCGACCTGCTCGACGAGCAGATCGAGATCGCCGACCGCCCCGGTGCCAGCGCGCTCGAGTCGGTGCGGGGCACCGTCGCGTTCGAGGGCCTGACCAGCACCGACGGTCACGGCCGCCCGCTGTTCCGCAATCTCTCGCTCACCATTCCCGCGGGCGAGCACGTCGGCATCCTCGGCGCGTCCGGCGCGGGCAAGTCCACCCTGATGTCGTACCTGCTGCGGCTGGCCGAGCCGGACCAGGGTCGGATCGTCATCGACGGGCAGTCGATCGCCGACGCCACCCTCGCCAGCCTGCGTTCCCAGGTCAGCGTGCTGCTGCAGGAGTCCGTGCTGTTCTCCGTCTCCATCCGCGAGAACATCCGCTTCGGCAGGCTGGACGCCACCGACGAAGAGGTCGAGGACGCGGCCCGGCGCGCGGATGCCCACGACTTCATCGAGGGCCTTCCCGACGGCTACGACACCGTGCTGGGCCAGCGCGGCGACACCCTCTCCGGTGGCCAGCGCCAGCGCCTCGCCATCGCGCGGGCATTGATCCGGCAGTCCCCCATCGTCGTGCTCGACGAGGCCACCACCGGCCTCGACCCGGCCACGAAGGCTCAGGTGGCCGCGTCGCTGGAGGAGCTCACGCGCGGCCGCACCACGCTGTCGGTGACCCACGATCCGGCGATGATCGCCGGCCTGGACCGGGTGGTGTGGCTGGAGAACGGTCGCATCGTCGAGGACGGGGCACCGCAGGATCTGCTGCGGCTGCCCGGCACCCGGTTCGCCCGCTGGATGTCGAGCCACAGTGAGGAGGCCGCGTGATGCTCACCGACATCCAGGCCTGCCGCGCCGCGCCAACACCGGCCCGCGCTCGCGCCACAACTCGCCTTGCGGGGAGGATCCGATGATCACCGACGCGGTGTTCGATCACATCGCCCTGGGCGGCGCCGAGGATCTGCTGGACGCCGAACGTCTCGCCGAGCTGGTCGGCCGTCCGGCGGCGATCACGTCGCTGCGGGTCAAGCCGGGCGAGAGCCTGCTGGTGGCGTGGAGCCAGGGCCCGCTGCTCGAGGAGCACGGCTGGGCGATGCTGACCGCCGGCACCGACAAGAGGGATGGCATCCTGCGCCGCGCGGCCAAGGTGGGAGCAGCTGTCTCCACCGCATCCCGCCGCGGAATCCATCTGCTCACCGGTGGGGTGGAGTCCGATCCACAGCTGGCCGGCCCCCTCGCCAGCGCCCGGCGACGGCTCAAGGGCTCGCCACAGCTCGAGGTGCTGCGCTACAACCCCGGCCGACGGATCGTGCTCCGCACCGCGGACACCTCCCCCAACTCGGACCCACACGCCCCCGACTCAGATCCCCTATCCCCCGACTCAGATCCCCTATCCCCCGACTCAGATCCCCTATCCCCCGACTCAGATCCCCTGTCCCCCGACACGCAGCCCGACCACCGACCACGCCCCGACACGCAGCCCAACCACAGATCCCTGTACTTCGAGACGGGCGCGGGCGCCCTCCTCAGCACCCGGGATGCCCGCCCTGCATGGGATCGCGAGCCGAGCAGCAAAGCAGCGGGCATCGTCTCGAAGGGCTCTCGCGCCCAAGTGCTTCGCGTGGCAGCGAAGAGCCTCCTGCCGCTCCTAGCGGTAGAGGGAGAGTGGGAACGACTGGGCGCTCCGGTCATCCGGCACACCATCCAGCGGCGACGCGACACGGCGGCCGTGACGCCCTTCTGGGGACTCGGCGACCTGTCATCCGTCCGCGATCCGCGCGCGGCAGAGCAGGCCGGGCGAGCGATCGCCGGCGTGCACGAAGGCTCCGCTGGGCCAACCGTGGTGCACGCCCCGGGACGAGGCCTCGTCGGAATGGTCGAGACGCTGTCCGCGCTGCTGCCGCACCGCGACGAACTGCTCGCCGAGATCGCGTGGCGACTGGGTCCGTCGGAGGACCATTCGGCGACCGTCAGCCTGCACGGCGACCTGACCCCCGATCAGATCCTGACCGACGGCAGCACCATCCGCATCGCGGATCTCGACCGCAGCCACCGAGGATCGGCGGGCACGGACCTGGGCTGGTGGAGCGCGGGCTGCATGCTGCTCGGCGCCCCGAAGCTGGAGACCGCCTTCCTCGACGGCTACACCTCCGTGCGCCCGGCCCCCGATCTGGATCTCTGGCGCGCCCGCGCCCTACTGACCTTCGCCCTGATCCCCTTCCGGCGCTGGCAACCTGACTGGCAAGCCGAAACCGAACGCCGCATCGACCTGGCCGCCCACACCCTGGGCATCACCCCCTCGCTGGAGACCCTCCCATGACCGCTCAGCCGAACCACGAGCCCCACCCAACCACGACAGCATCACTCGACCACGAGCCCCACCCAACCACGACAGCATCACCCGACCACGGGTCCCTGAGGGGTGCCCGCCCTGTGCAGGGTCACGAGACGAGTGACAAAGCTGCGGGCATCGTCTCGAAGGGCGCTGTGGCACCGACCCAGCTCCCCGAATGGGTGGTCTTGGGAGATGAGGCTTGGCGCGTCGCCCGCGCCTGGCCCGACAGGGGCCCGCGCCTCAGCGTCGAGCTCCGCCTCCACGGGCGCATCCGGGGCGGCTCCTGGGACGCCGGGCGACTCACCGCCCTGGTACCCGGCACCGACCCAGCCCTGCCCGCCCTGGCCGAGGCGCTCACCCGAACCGCCGGCACCGTCGTCTCGCATCGACCCGGCAAGCGAGCGGTGGTCCGAGGGGCCGACGGCGCCTTCACCAAGGTGGTCCGCCGGAAGCGCGCGGCCAAGATCCTGCAGGGCATGGACCATGCGACGACCTTCGCCTCCGCCTTCCGCACCCCCGAGGTGCTGGCCCACGGCTCCTCCACCGTCACCTTCTCCGCCGTCGCCGGGGCGAGCCTGCACGATGCCACCTCCTGGTCGGACGAGCTGTGGCACCGGGCCTGGGACGAGACCCTGACCGCCTGGATGGCCGCCGTCTCCCGGACCGCTCCACCCGCGCCTGTCCACGATGTCGCGGCCGAGGTAAGGGTGCTGGACGACTGGACGTCGAAGGCCGTCTTCCCGGAGGGCGACGCCCAACTCCGGCTCGCCGATGCGCGCGACGGCGCCGTCGCCGCTCTCTCCTCCCTCCCCGACACCGAGTCGTGGCGCCCGATCCACCGCGATCTGCACGACAAGCAGCTCCTGTGGCATCCCAATCTGGGACCAGGGATCATCGACCTCGACACCGCCTGCCTGGGCGACCCTGCCCTCGACCTCGGCAACCTCCGCGCTCACGCCAGGCTCCGTCGTCTGCAACGACTCTGGACCGATGCGCAGTCCACCACCGTCCGCGACGCCGTCGATCGAGCCGCCTCACAACTCGGCTGCCCCACCGCGAGCATCGACGCCTACGAGCAGAGCGCGCTGGTGCGGCTGGCCTGCGTCTACTCCTTCCGGCCACGGTGGCGGCGGCTCGCACCGGCTCTCCTCGGCTGACGTCCCGCTGCCGTCGTCCCGCCCAGTGAGCGCGGCGACACAGGTTATGTCATAGCAATTACGCTGTCCCCCGTGACGTCCCCCACTGCCGCACCGAGGCGGCCTTACCTGGTCGGGTTGATCGGTTCCGGCGTACTGCCGTCGTTCACCCCTCCCATGCACATGGCCGAGGCCGCGGCGCTCGGGGTCAGCTACGTCTACCGCCCGATCGATCTCGATGCCCTCGGCCTGACGGCCGACCAGCTGCCCGAGATCCTCAGCTGGGCGCGCGCACTCGGCTACGACGCCCTGAACATCACGTTCCCGTGCAAGCGGCAGGTGGTGGACCTGCTGGACCACGTCGATCCGACCGCGCTGCGGCTGGGATCCGTCAACACCGTCATCTTCACCGAGGCCGGCATGGTCGGCTACAACACCGATACCAGCGGATACGAGCGCGCCTTCCGCGCCGGCATGCCCGGGGCCGACCTGAGCGACATCGTCCTGTTGGGCGCGGGTGGCGGCGGCAGCGGCGTGGCTGACGCGCTGCTGCGACTGGGCGCAGAACGGCTCACCATCGTCGACGTCGACGCCGACCGCGCCGCCGAGCTGGCATCCTCGCTGGGGCATCGACGTGCGGCGACCGTGGACTCCGGCTCGCCGTCGGACCTCCCCGACATCCTCCGCGACGCCACCGGCCTGGTGAACTGCACCCCCATCGGAATGCACCATCACCCGGGCATGCCGCTCGACGAGGATCTGCTGCGTCCCGAGCTGTGGGTGTCCGACATCGTTTACCGCCCGCTCCAGACCCGCTTGCTCACGGTCGCGCGAGGCTGGGGCTGCGCCACTCTCGACGGCGGGCGAATGGCCGTCTTCCAGGCCGTCGAGGCGATGGAGCTGATCACCGGGCTGCAGCCCGACCCCGAACGCATGCGACAGCACTTCCTGCACCTGCTGGCCGCGGAACAACGCAACTGACAAAAAGAAAATAAGGAGCCTCGATGTCGACGACGACACCTAGCCCACGCCGCACGCCGGTGCGCGCCGCCGTGGCGAGTTTCATGGGCAGCGCCGTGGAGTACTACGACTTCTTCATCTTCGGCTCCGCCTCGGCGCTGATCTTCCCGGTGATCTTCTTCGGCAGCAACGACCAGGCGTCGCTGGTGATGTCGTTCGCCACGTTCGGCTTCGCCTACATCGCCCGACCGCTGGGCGCCGTCGTGCTGGGTCACTTCGGCGACCGGATCGGACGCCAGAAGGTGCTGATGTTCACGCTGATCCTGATGGGCGGGTCCACCTTCATCATCGGCTGCCTGCCCACTTTCAGCCAGATCGGGTGGTGGGCGCCGGCGCTGCTGGTGCTCTGTCGCCTGATGCAGGGCCTGTCCGCGGCCGGCGAGCAGGCGGGGGCGTCGTCGTTGACTCTGGAACATGCGCCCGACGACCGTCGTTCCTTCTTCACCTCCTGGACGCTGACCGGCACGCAGGGCGGCCAGATCCTCGCCGCGCTGATCTTCATCCCGGTTGTCGCCCTGCCTGACGAGATCAAGTACAGCTGGGGCTGGCGCGTCCCGTTCTGGCTGAGCGCCCTGGTGGTGCTCGTCGCGTTCTTCATCCGCCGCAGCCTGCACGAGACCCCGGTCTTCGAGGACGCCAAGAAGGGCGGCGAGATCGCCAAGGTGCCGCTCATCCCGCTGATGCGCGACCACTGGCGCGACGTGATCCGCGTCGTCCTCTGCGCCTTCATCGCCGCCGTCTCGACGGTGTTCGGCAACCTCGCCCTGGCCTACGGCAAGGAGGTGGGCCTGCAGGAGTCGCTCACGCTGTGGCTGGTGGTGGCGGCCAACATCGTCGCGCTCGGCACCCAGCCGCTGTTCGGGATACTGGCCGACCGTATCGGCCGCAAGCCGGTGTTCATCTACGGCGCCGTCTCCTCCGCGGTGTTCATGCCGTTCTACATGCTGTCGATGGGCTCAGGGAACACCGTGCTGACGTTCCTGTTGGCGATCGTCACCTTCTCCTTCGGCTACGCCGCCGCCAACGCCGTGTGGCCGTCGTTCTACGGCGAGATGTTCAGCGCCCGGGTGCGTTTCTCCGGCATGGCGATCGGCACTCAGCTGGGCTTCCTGATGGCCGGCTTCGCCCCGTCGATCGTCGCCGGCCTTGGCGGCGTCCGCGAGGGAGGGTGGGTTGTCATCTCGGCTTTCACCGCCGTGATCTGCGTGATCGCTGCAGCCAGCGCCCTGACGGCCCGCGAAACCAAGGACGTCCCCACCGACCAACTCGGCCTCACCCCCGCCGCCTGACCTAGGGCCTGTTGGCGCGTTGCCGAAATATCTTGCCAACTCCAACGCCATCTACGGCACCTGGCTTCGTTGGTAAAACGCCCTGATAGGACACCGCAGGCAATCGCTGTGGCCGTCGCCCATACAACCCTGCAGCGCCCCCGCCCCAGGTCCCTGAGGGATGCCCGCCCCGAACGCAGTCGCGAGATGCGTGACAAAGTAGCGGGCATCGTCTCGAAGGGCCTCGTGCCGCCGATTTGTCGAACCGCCGCCCTCGCGGTAATGTTCTTCCTCGCGAGCACCTCTAGCTCAACTGGCAGAGCAGCTGACTCTTAATCAGCGGGTTCAGGGTTCGAGTCCCTGGAGGTGTACGAAAAGGCGAGAGGCCCGGTCCGAATGGACCGGGCCTCTTCGCGTTGGTCCGCAGTCCTTAACCGCTTGCTAACCCACCGACTTCGGTGGGTTAGCAAGCGGTTAAGGACGCATTGAGCAGCACGGCAACCCTAAGGACAACCTGGATGCCGCTCGCTCAGTGGGTAAGCGACTCCGGCGAGAAACGCACTGCGAAGGGCTGGGTGATGTCGAATAGTTCGGCACCGGAAGCACGGGCGACCTCCTGATACGTCCCATCCGAGAGAGCCCAGGCCACGATCGAGGGCTCGTCGGGATCGACGACCCAGTAGTTCGGACACCCAGCCCTCTGGAGGCGGTCCTTCTTCAAGAGCAGATCGATGCCACGCGTGGACGGCGACAACACCTCCACGGCCAGCAACGGGGCCGTCGGCAGATCGGCCTCGGTGAACGCATCACGCGGCGCGACGAGCAGGTCAGGCTGAATCACTGTGTCGTCGGCGAGCACGACATCGAAGGGCGCAAAAAGAACAACCAGGCCATCGGGCAGGGCTTCGTGGAGAACGATATGGAGAAGACTCACTGTGCTTTGATGACGGAACCTAGGCGCGGGAGTCACGACGAGCACCCCGTCAATGAGCTCGTATCGGTGCCCGTCATCGGGCAGCGCTTCCAGATCGGCACGCGTCAACTCCCGCCCGTGGGGCAGGAAGCTCGGCGCCTCGGTGGTCATGGCACTCATCGTAACTCCCCCTCTCCGTCATGCCTCCCGATCCAACTACCTCCGCACCATCCCTCGGTAGCCCCAGTCCAGATCTGTGGATAACTGGTCTCTTGGGCGCGCTCCGTCCTCACACCCGATCGCGGCGCAGACCGATGAAAAGCGCACACTCGACGCCCCTACGGCCCTTTCTTTGAGCCTCAGAGGGGTCGAGTGTGCGCTTTTCATCAGACTCACGCCGGCAACCCTTTCCGGTGTCGCGGCGGCATTCGCTCCAGGAGTCACGACGACGCCCGACACGGCCATCCCGCCCTAGAGATAGAGCCCTGTGCCGGCGTCGGGTATGCGTTCGGCGGCCACCGCGTGCAGGTCGCGCTCGCGGGTCAGGATGCAGGTCTTGCCACCGATCTCTACCTCGGAACGGTCTTCCGGGTCGAACAGCACCCGGTCCCCCACCTCGACGGCGCGCACGTTGGGGCCGATCGCCACCACCTTCGCCCAGTTCAGCCGTTTGCCCATCTGGACGGTGGCAGGGATCAGGATGCCGGCGCCGCTTCGTCGCTCTTTGGCCGACTCCTCGGAGTCGATCAGCACGCGATCGTGCAGCATCCGGATAGGAAGGTTCTCCTCGCTCACTGAGCGGCCTCGATGGCCAGCTTCTTGAACTTGGCGAGCTGTCGACGATGCCCGATCGAGTTGAGCGTCGCGAAGAACACCACCGCACCGAGGACGGCGCCGCCGATGATCAGGACGCGCTGCAGGTTGACGCTGCCATCGGTGTCGACGAACTGCGCCTTGGCGGCGTCGTACTCGCCTTTGATGAACTGCTTGGTCTCCTCGATGCCGCTCTTGGCGATGTTCTTCGGGTTTATCGACTCGCGCAGTTGGGACGCCGAGACACCGACGTTGACGCGGTTGGCGGCCATCTCGGCACGGATCTCATCGATCGTGCGCTGTTTGTCGGGCATCCTCACTCCTCATCGTCGCGGCATCGCTACAGCGATCCTAGTAGCATGTCGGCGTGACCGCTCGATTGACCCAAGGTGCCACTGCCCCCGAATTCACGTTGCCCGACCAGAACGGCAACCCCGTATCGCTCAGCGACTTCAAAGGTCAGCGCATCGTGCTGTACTTCTACCCCGCCGCCATGACCCCCGGCTGCACCACCCAGGCGACCGATTTCTCCGGCGCCATCGACGCCTTCGCCGAGCAGGGCTACACCGTCATCGGGTGCTCCCCTGACACCGTCGAGCGACTCACCAAGTTCCACGCGACGGCCAACCTCGCCTTCACACTGCTCGCCGATCCCGAGAAGAACGTGCTCAAGGAGTACGGCGCCTATGGCATCAAGAAGCTGTACGGCAAGGAGATCGAGGGCGTGCTGCGCTCCACCTTCGTGATCGATGTCGACGACCAGGGCGTCGGCATCGTCAAGGTGGCCCAGTACAACGTCAAGGCCACCGGCCACGTCGCCAAGCTCCGTCGCGAGCTGGGCATCTGACCAGCCGGTTCCTCACGATCGACGCCCCCGAAGGCGGGGGCGTCGATGTGGAGCTGGAGATCAGACGCTCCCGCTTCCTGACCCGCATCCGTCGCGTCACCACGGAGGCCGACGCGCGGGCGGTGATCGAGGAGCGCCGCTCGCACTATTTCGACGCCCGGCATCACTGCTCGGCATTCATCCTCGGCCCCGATGGCCGAACCGCCCGCAGTTCCGACGACGGTGAACCCGCCGGCACCGCGGGCATCCCCATGCTGACCGTGCTGCAGCGCAACGAACTCACCGACGTGGTGGCCGTCGTCACTCGGTACTTCGGCGGCATCAAGTTAGGCGCAGGCGGGCTGGTGCGCGCCTACTCGGACGCGGTCGCCGAGGCCGTTGCAGCCGCCGGCGTGCGACGCGTCTCGCTGTGCCAGGTGTTCAGCGTGCGGGTCGGCTTCGCGGAGGTGGGCGTCGTCGAGGATCAGTTGCGCGGGCTGGTGCTGCCATCGGGCGCTCCGGTTGTAGTGGATGGCGTGGATTGGTCGGACGCGGCCTACATCCGGCTGGCGGTGCCCGAACCCGACGTCGGCGATCTGCACACCGCCCTGGCCACCCTCTCCGCCGGAGCGTTGACGGCCGACCCCGTCGGTAACCGATGGGTGGGTTGACAAGGGGTTTTGGTACCGCCGAAGGGACTTGAACCCTCACGCCCGAAGGCACAGGAACCTAAATCCTGCGTGTCTACCAATTTCACCACAGCGGCCCGCCAAGCTCGCGACTCGGCCCGCCTAGCTTAGGGCATCCGCGCCCTTGAGCGGGAAGCGGGCGACCACGTCGTAGCGTTTCGTCGAGAGGTGCGATTCCATCAGGGCGAACTCGTCGACGCGCCACGCCCACTCGCCCAGGGAGTCGAGGACGGCGAGCAGCTTGGTCGACGGGAAGCCGCGGCCGTGCCGGGCCAGCGTGAGATGTCCGAGGAAGCGGCGACCGTCGGGTTTGGCGCCCACCCGGTTGGCGGCTCCGCGGCAGGCGACGGAGAGCCGTTCCAGTTCGTCGGATCCGCGCGAGACCCCTAGCACGATGATCTTGGCCGTGTCGGGGTGCGGCAGCGCGTATCCGCCCCCGACGCTGAGGTCGAAGGGCGCGTGGTGATCGGCCACCTCCCCCAACGCGTCGAGCAACGGCTCGACGCGATACTCGTCGACATCCTCCATGAATGCCGTGGTCAGGTGCCAGCCTTCCGGCCGAGTCCAACGCAGCATCGGAAGCGCCTCCCTGCGAGGCGCAAGCAAACGGTTGATTTCCTCCACGATCTCTTGTGGCGGCAGCACTGCCGCGAACATACGATGTCCCATCTGACTAGGGTACTCGTCGCCACCGTTTCAGATCGTCGCGCCAGGAAAACGGTCCGAGACAGGCCACTCGACGCGACGCCGCCGCCACGCCGAACGCGAGGGCATCCGCACGAGGCGATCCCACAGCGAGCGCGTAGGCGTAGGCGCCATGCAGCACGTCGCCGGCACCCAGGGTGTCCGCCACGGCGACGCGAGGGACCGGCACCTCACCCGACTCGTCCGAGCTCCACCACTGCAACGGATCGCTGCCGTGGCTGACCGCCACCAGCGACGGTCCGTGCTCGAGCAGGGTCTCGTGCGATCGGCCAGAGGGGTGGCTGTAGTCGGCCGAGCAGATCACGTCGCTGGTGTGGCCCCACAACTCATCGAACACGGGCTTGTGCGAGCCGGCGTCCACAACGACGGGTACGGCCCTGTCGGCCGCAGCGGGCACGACCGCCCGCGCCAGCGCCGGGTGATGGCCATCGACCAGGACGACGTCGCATCCGTCGAGGACCGACTCCTCGACGGGCAGCGTCTGGGGTGGATGCACCGGGCCGCCCACGACGGTGCGCTCGCCCGTGGCGGCGTCGACGATCACCACGGCCGGCGCCAGCCCGAACCCGTCCGGAGCACGGTCTATCACCGTCACGCCGGCCGCCACCAGATCGGCGCGGACCAACGCGGCCGCTGAGTTGGTGCCGAGCGCCGTGACCAACGTGGCCGATCCACCCAAGGCCGAGAACGCGATGGCGGCCGCGGCCGCCGGACCGCCCGCGGCAAGCCAGGACTCGGCGGCGGTGACCTTCTGGTTGGGGCCAGGCATGCCGTCGACCAACTGGACCACATCCAGCGTGGCCAGCCCCACGAACAGGCCCGACGGCGCTCCTCGAACTCCCGTGTTCATTCGTCTAGTGTCCTGCGTCGGAAGTTCGTTGCAAAGTAGGCGGCGTCAGATGAGGTGCATCGCAAGGCGGCAGAACGCCTTGATAGCGGTACCTATCAAGGCGTTCTGCCAACGAAGCGAGGTGCCTTATATGGCGTCGGATACTTCAACGAACTTTCGGCGCAGGGCACTAGTCTTCCGCATCCTCGGCCAGGGCGAGGGGCAACGGATCGATGGGCACCGTGGCGAGGGCCTCGTCGTCGATGGCGAAGGTGCGCACCGGCCCGGGACCGGTATCGCGGTGCTCGAAGCGGACGGTCACCCGGCCCTTTCCGGATCCCCACACCCACCCGCGTCCGTGCTCGGCGTGCACGACATCGGCACCGGGATAGTAGCCGCCTCGCCCCCGGACGGCCGAGGTGTCGATCTCCACGTCCTCGAGTCGATCGGAGCTCGCATCGTCGGTGTCGTCGAACAGCACCTCCTGGCCGGCGCTGGCGAAGTTGCTGACGCCGATGCCGAGCAGCCTGACGCCCGGGCGCACGTCGACCTCCGCGAGCAGCTCCAGGCCGGCCCGGGTGATGGTGTCCGGGGAGTCGGTGGCACCGCCCAGCGAGTAGGCCTTGGTGATGGTGGTGAAGTCGCCCATCCGCACCTTGATGTGCACGGTGCGGGCGAAGAGACCTGTCTTGGACAGCCGTGCGGCCACTTGCGCGGCGTCGCGTCGCAGGATCGCGGCGAGTTGGGCAGGATCCTTCAGGTCGGTCTGGAAGGTGTCCTCGGTGGAGATCGACTTGGCCTCGCGGCTCGCCTGAACCCGACGCGGATCCCGGGCCCAGGCCAGCTCCGCCAGCCCCTCCCCCGACGATTGCCCCAGTTGGCGGATCAGTTCGGAGCGGCTGGCCTCGCGCAGATCCTGCACCGTATAGACGCCGATGGCCATCAGCCGCTGCTCCGTCGCGGGGCCGACGCCGGGCACCGCGCGCACGGGCATGGGGGCGATGAAGTCGAGTTCCTCGTGCGGGCGAAGGATGCGCGCGCCGTTGGGCTTGGCGGCCTCAGAGGCCATCTTGGCCAGGAACTTGCTGCTGGCCACACCGACGGAGGCGGTCAGACCCTCGGTACGACGGGTGAGTTCCGCACGCAGCGCCGCGACGCGATCCTCCAGTTCCTCGTCCTGCCAACCGGCCGGGCCGAGATCGACGTAGGCCTCGTCGAAGCTGAGCGGCTCCACCAGCGGCGAGACCTCCCGCAGCAGCCCCATCACGATCCGGGACGACTCGCGGTAGGCCTGGAACCGTCCGCCAAGAAAGGCAGCATTCGGAGCACGTCGCTTGGCCTCCGCCCCGGACATCGCAGAGCGGACGCCGAAGGGTCGGGCCTCGTACGACGCCGTGGCCACCACACCCCTGGGCCCGGCCCCACCGACGACCACCGGTTTCCCGCGAAGGCTCGGCTTGTCACGCTGCTCGACGGCAGCGAAGAACGCATCCAGATCCAGATGGAGGATGCGTCGGGCCATGGATCAGATATTAGTGCAGTTGTACGACAGCCACGCTCTTTGAGGTGCGGAGCGCAGCGGAGCCTCGACAATCAAGACCAGCGCGAAGCACCACTCACGCTCTTTGAGGTGCGGAGCGCAGCGGAGCCTCGACAATCAAGACCAGCGCGAAGCACCCTCCACGCTCTTTGAGGTGCGGAGCGCAGCGGAGCCTGTTACGAAGATGGTCTGTTGGTGTGGGGGTTAGGCGGCTTCTTTGAGGGTGAGGGTGACGTCGTAGCCGAGGGTGTTGAGGGCTTTGATCAGTCGTTGGCGTGTGCGGTTGGGGTTTTGCCGGTCGTGGTAGTCGGTGCCGGGGTCTTGGTAGTAGGTGCCGTTGGTGGCCATGTGCCAGATCGTGGTGATCATGGTGTGTTGGAGCGCGACGAGAGCGCGTTTGCCTCCTCGTCGTGCTTTCACGCGTTGGAACCTGGCGGCGAGGTAGGTGTTCTTGGTGCGGGTCACGGACAGGGCCGCGATACCGAGGGCTGCTTTGAGGTGTTTGTTGCCGTGGCGCACGGACGCGGTTTTGTGTTTCCCGGCGGACTCGTTGCTGCCGGGGGCGACTCCTGCCCAGGAGGCCAGGTGAGCGGCGGTGGGGAACCGGGTCATGTCTGCCCCGGTTTCCGCGATCACGATGTCAGCGACGGTGGTGCTGATCCCGGGGATGGAGGTGAGTAGTTCCCGGAAGACACGAAAGGGCTCGATCACCACCTCGATGTGTTGGGTGATCTCGCTGATGGCTTGGTCGTAGGAATCGATCAGCGTGTAGTGGGTTTTGACCAGGAGTCCGTGGTGGGGTTTGAATGCTCCGGTCAGAGCGGCGATGAGTTGGGCTTGTTTACCGCGCATGCTGTAGTGCGCCAAACCGGCGAGGGTTTCGGGGTCGCGTTCACCATCGGCGAGAGCGGTGAGCATGGCGCGGGCGGAGACCCCGGTGAGGTTGGTGACGACGCTGGAGAGTTTGATACCTGCGCCTTCGAGGAGTTTCTCCAGCCGGTTGATCTCGTTGAACCGGCCCGGGTTTGATGCCGCTTCCTTTCGAGTTGAAAGGATGGCGTTATGCCAAGGAAGATTGATCCCCAGGTACGTGAGCGGGCTGTGAGGCTCGTGCTTGAGCACCGTGCCGAGTACCCCTCGAACCAGCAGGCCGTCGCGGCCGTCGCTCGCCAGGAAGGTGTCGGTGTTGAGTCCCTGCGCCGGTGGGTGGTCCAGGCCGAGATCGACGCCGGTGACCGTGATGGTCAGACCAGCGAAGAACACGCCGAGATCAAACGGTTGAAGGCTGAGAACCGCAGGTTGCGTGAGGACAACGAGATCCTCAGGAAGGCCTCGATTTTCTTCGCGGGGGAACTCGACCCCCGCAACCGCTGATCATGGGCTTCATCGATCAGATGCGGGCCGAGGGTCACGCAGTCGAGTCGATCGTCCGTGTCCTGCGAGAGCAGGGCGTGAAGATCGCTGCAAGAACCTACCGGGCCTGGACAAAGCCCCGCATCGCGGCCCGCACCATTACCGACGCCCTGGTCGTCGACGCCGTCCGTGACGCGGCTTGGACAACAGTGGTCGACGCTGCTGGGGTCGCGCGGCGGAAGATGACCCCGGAAGGCTTGTACGGGCGGAAGAAGATGACCGCGCTGATCCGCCGCACCGTGACCCCCGACGCCTCGTGGGGCGCGGTAGACCGCGCGATGCGGCTGCTCGGCCTATCTGGTGTGACGCGAGCGAAAGCGATCCGCACCACGATCCCGTCGAAGAACGGGAACCGGGCTGGGGACTTGCTGAACCGGGACTTCACCGCGCCCCGGCCGGATCACACCTGGGTGATGGACTTCACCTACGTACGCAGCTGGACCGGTTGGGTCTATGTCGCGTTCATCCTCGACGTCTACTCGCAACGCATCGTGGCCTGGCATGCGCAAACCAGCAAGCATGTCGATCTCGTGATGATCCCGCTACGGATCGCTTTGTGGGAACGCGGCCGGCAGGGCCGGCCCATCCAGCCCGAGCAACTCCGAGCCCATAGCGATGCCGGGTCCAGTACACGTCCGTGGCGTGGACGGAGAAACTCGCTCTCGACGGTATCGCGCCGTCGATCGGCACGGTCGGTGACGCCTACGATAACGCCCTGATGGAAACCATCAACGGGCTCTACAAGACCGAGTGCATCCGCACCACGATCTTCCACGATGGCCCCTACCGCACGATCGCTGACATCGAACACGCGACCGCCGCATGGGTCGACTGGTACAACAACCGCAGGCTCCACGGTAGCCTCGGAATGAGCAGCCCCGTCGAATACGAGGCCGCCTACTACGCGACTCTCACCCGAGAGCCGATCCCCGCATAGAAGCGGCACAGAACCTGGGACGGTTCACGCGGGCCCGGTCACGGGTGATGGTGGCCCTGGTACGGGTCAGGTCACGCAGTTCACGGATCTCAGGTGGTGGCACGAAGGACGCACGAACCAGTCCGTGGGCTCCGATCTGAGCGAGCCAGGTAGCGTCGTTAACATCGGTTTTACGGCCGGGAACGGTTTTCACGTGGCGGGCGTTGACCAGCATCACCTCACAGTTCGGGAGGTCTTCCAGCAGGTAGTAGTAGGGCCGCCAGTAGTCACTGGTGGCTTCCATCACGACGCAGGTGACCTGTTGCGCGGCGAGATGATCGCGTAGTTGGAGGATTTCCTGGGTCATCGATCCCCAGGTCGTGACGGTCTCGCTGATCCGCTCGCTTTTGCGACGCG
>NZ_JARGDO010000008.1 GCF_029211185.1 Tessaracoccus caeni | reverse complement strand
ATCACAAGCGGCTCAGACCTCCCACGCGCCCGCCGCTGTCTCAAACGCTACATCGCACGAGAACTCTTCAAACACCTCGAAAACCACCATTGACAAACATAGAAGCGTCTCCTTCGTCGCACCTCAGGGAGCGGCTCTCTGGGGCAACGCCGTCGAAGACTGACCCCCACGCTCTTTGAGGTGCGAAGGCTCAGGGGCGAGGAACGAGCCCCAAAGCCGGAGCCTCGAAAAGAGCGTGAATGATGGTCAGAGGCGGGTCGCCTCGAAGACGAAGCGGGGCTCGACCATGTCCTGCTGGGCGGCGACGAGCCGCAGCTCGGGGTGACCTGACGCCGCGGTGGCCTCCAGCACCGAGTAGACGATCGACGCCGTCGCGCCGAGTGTTTCCTCGAGGTTCCGGGTGCGCAGCCAATGTGCAAGGAAAGTCGCCGTGGTCAGGTCTCCGGATCCGGTGAAAGTCCGGTCGAGCAACGGCGTCTCGACCTGCCATGCCTCGTGCTCGTCCACGGCGATCATCCGCATCCGGTCGTCGGGGAGGCCCTCCCCCACCACCGAGGTGACGAGCACGATCTGCGGGCCGCGTTCACGCAAGCCCCGGGCCAGGCGCACCACGTCGTCGATCGTGGTCGACTTCTCACCGGTCAAGAACTCTAGCTCGAACAGGTTCGGGGTGGTGATGTCAGCCGCTGCGATGACGTGATCGCGCCAGAACTCAGGAATGCCGGGGCGCGCGTAGAAGCCACGGTCGGAGTCCCCCATCACGGGATCGGCAGTGAAGATCGCCTGCGGATTGCGCTGCTTCACCAGCGCCGCCGCGTCGAGGATCACCTGACCCACCTCCGGAGTGCCCAGGTATCCGCACAGCAACGCGTCCACCTGATCGAGCACGCCCCGGTCGTCGATGCCCTGCACCACGTCCCACACGTCGCTGGCTGGGATCAGCGGACCCCGCCACGCGCCGTAGCCCGTGTGGTTGGAGAAGTTCACCGTGTAGACCGGCCAGACGTCGACGCCCTGACGCTGGAGGGGGAACACGGCGGACGAGTTGCCGGCATGACCGTAGGCGACAGCCGACTGAATAGAAAGCACCGTAGACATGCGAGACATTGTGCCACCGCTGCTACCTCGCCCCTGCGCGCCGCCGCACGGGCATAATGTGCTCATGGCGAAATCGGCGGAGTCCTTCATGTCTCAGGAGTTCATCGCGATGGCTCACCGGGGCGGCTCCTTGCTGACCGACAATCTGGGGATCGAGAACACCGTCCGCGCGTTCGACAACGCCGTCAAGCTCGGGTTCCGCTACATCGAGACCGACGTGCAGGTCACCTCCGACGGCGTCCTGGTGATCTTTCACGACGACAGCGTGACCAGGCTCACCGACGAGGACGGCAAGATCTCCGACCTCCCCTACACGCGCCTCAAACAGCTCCGGGTGGGCGGTCGCGAGCCCATCCCCACCCTCGACGAGGTGCTGGAGCGCTTCCCCCACGTGCGGTTCAACATCGATATGAAGGTGGAGCGCACCACGGCCCTGCTCGCAGATACGCTCCGCAAGCACAATGCGGAGCACCGGGTCTGCGTTGGTGCCTTCAGCCAGAAGCGGCTGCGACGCTTCCGCCGGTTGTGCTCCGGCGTCACCACCAGCTTCGGCCCGCTCTCGGTCGCAGCTCTCAGGCTCGGCTTCCGTCCCACGGGGGGCGATGTTTTCCAGATCCCCATCTCTCACAGGGTTCTCGGACTGGATGTCCGTCTGGTCACCCCCCAACGCGTCGCCGCCATCCATGACTACGGACGTAAGGTTCACGTGTGGACCATCGACGATCCCGTCGTGATGCACCAACTCATCGACTGGGGCGTGGACGGCATCATCACCGATCGGCCAGATTCTCTCAAAGGAGTTCTGCGTAATCGCGGCATGTGGTCCGCTCAATAGGGAACGATGGGAAGCAACCGAGCGTTGTCTTGATAGAGGAGAAAGGGGCCGATATGGCAGATCGCGCACTACGAGGCGTCGGACTGGGTTCCAAGACCTTCGAAGACGAGCAAGGCATCGAGTTCGCGCAGCGGCAGAGTCTGGGCTTCGACTGCCCCAAGGGCCATCACTTCGACGTGACCTTCGCTTTGGAGGCCGAGCTTCCCACCGAGTGGGAATGCAAGAAGTGCGGCTCGACGGCCGTGCGTTCCGATGGCGTCGTCGGCGAAGAGAAGGCCACCAAGCCAGCCCGCACCCATTGGGACATGCTTCGGGAACGGCGCTCCATCCCGGAGCTCGAAGACATCTTGAACGAGCAGCTCACGAAGCGCCGCGAGTCCAACTCGCTTTACTGAGGGCTCTCGTCGTCCCGCGTCGGGTCGACGGGGCGCCATCCGGGGTCGGGCTCGATGATCGTTCCCTCGATGACGGGATGCGAGGGGTCTGACTGATCAGTCACCACCACTTCGCCCTCGATGGTGCCGTTCCACGCCACATTGCTTCGACGCATGGCGCGTGCCGCCCACCAGGAGATGGCCGAGCGGATGAAGGGCTGGGTGAACGGAAACACCAGGGAGAAGCCCAGGATGTCGCTGAGGAACCCGGGAACCACCAGCAGCACCGCCCCCATCATCGACAGCGCGGTCTTCGACATGTCGCCGCGGGGAAGATGACCGGTACGGGTGACGTCCATCACCGTGTCCAGGGCCTTGCGTCCCTCGCGCTGCATCAAGTAAATGCCGATGACTGCGGTCACCGCCATCGCCAGGAGCGTCCACCAGCCGATCGCTTGGGCCACGAGGATGATGACCGCGAGTTCGGCGAACCCGTACACCACGAACGGACCGACGAAAAGCACCAGCCGTCCGAGGTCGGAGGTGGGACGCGCGAGCATGTCAGGACGCCCTGCGTGCCCGACGGCGGAAGAGCGATCCGATAGCCTGCCTCACTTGACCCACCCGGTACTCGATCCCCCACAGGGTGGAGCGAATGAGCGCCTCGACGACGATGTTGCGGTTCATCTTGGAGTCGCCGAACTCTCGTTCGACGAACTCGATGGGCACCTCGGTCACCTTGTATCCGTTGCGAATCGTCCGCCACACCAGGTCGATCTGGAAGCAGTAGCCGGCCGAGGCGACCTCGTCGAGATTGATGCCGCGCAGCGTCTCGGAGCGGAAGGCGTTGAACCCGCCGGTGGCGTCCTTGACGGGGA
The DNA here is from genome assembly GCF_029211185.1 of Tessaracoccus caeni. Classification (GTDB taxonomy): domain Bacteria; phylum Actinomycetota; class Actinomycetes; order Propionibacteriales; family Propionibacteriaceae; genus Arachnia; species Arachnia caeni. The sequence continues at coordinate 169,963 of NZ_JARGDO010000008.1, read as the reverse complement.
TGCCGAGCCAGAACCGCGTCCACAGCGATCCGCCTCGGCTGATGAACTCGCGGTGCTTGGGCCAGTTCACGACGCTGCCGCCGGGCACCCAGCGCGACCCCTTGGCCATATCGGCACCGTCGGCCAGGGCCTGCAAGAGGGCCGGCAGCTGCTCGGGCTGGTGCGACCCGTCGGCATCGTGCTCGACGATCACGCCGTAGCCGTTGTCGAGCCCCCAATGGAACCCAGCGAGGTAAGCCGCACCGAGGCCCTGCTTGCCCTTGCGATGCATCACGTGGATGTGTTCGTCCTGGCTCGCGAGTCGGTGAGCGATCTGGCCCGTGCCGTCGGGCGAGTTGTCGTCGGCGACCAGGATGTGAGCCTCCGGCACGGAGCGACGGATCCGACTCGTGATCGACTCGATGTTCTGCGACTCGTTGTAGGTGGGAATGACGACCAGCACACGGCCGAGCGACGAGACATCGTTCATGGGGATTGGGCCTCCAGGGAGATCTGTTACCGCCCTAGCTTACCGGCCCTCTTCCGCTGGATCAGAGCCAGTGCCAATCCGAGCGCGGCCACGCCTGTTGCGAGCCAGGCGATCGGCTGACTCAGGTGCGCGGCCAGCGACACGTTGTCACGCAGGGGGACGGAGAAGTGACGCGACGCGGCCTCGAACTCGCGGGTGGGCTCGATCACTTCGCCCGACGGCGAGATCAGCGCCGTCACCGAGTTGAGCGTGGACGCGACCACCTCTCGCTGCAGCTCCATCGCCCGCACCCGGTTGATGGTGAGCTGCTGATAGATCTGCATGGTGCCGGCATAGGTGTTGGTGTTCGACTGCGACACGACGATCTCGGCCCCATTGCGGACGGTGTCGTAGACCGTCGCGTCGTAGGCGAGCTCGAAGCAGATCACGACGCCCGTCACCAGATTCGGCCACTGCTGCGTCGGCGTGGCGATGGCGCCCGGAATCTCGCCGGGGATGGATTGGCGTCCGGCATGTTCCAGCACCGGCAAGAGCGGCAGCAAGGCGTCGCGCATGGGGATCCATTCGCCGAAGGGCACAAGGTTGCGTTTGTCGTAGCGCGACGACGGACCGGTCTCCGGATCCCACCAGATGGCGCTGGTGGCGCGCGTGTTGTCGGCCTGGCCCAGCGTGACCGCGCCCACCAGGATCGGCACATCCGCGATGCGCGACGAGAGTTCGATCTGCCGGCGGGTCGGCGCATCCAGATAGGGATCCGTGTCGGTGGCGTTCTCGGGCCAGACGATCATGTCCATGGGCTGCTCGCCGAGCGCCCGGTTGGCGGCGGTCGCCAGCAGGGTCTCGCTGAACGCGTTGTTGGTGACGGCCCGCGCGTAGTTGGGAGTGCCCTTCTCCGCGCGGTTGACGTTGGGCTGGACCACGGTCAGGCTCAGGGCTTCGTCGGGTTCCGCTAGGGGAACCCAGCGCAGTGCTCCCCCGACGACGAAGAAGGCGAACACCGCGACGATGGCGGCCACACGTCGGCGCCGCTCCGGGATCACCAGGAGAAGCTGCGAGGCCAGCGCGACGAGGAACGCCACGCCGGTGACCCCTACGTAGGGCAGCCAGCCCGACAGCGGCTGATCGACGGTGGTGTAGGCGAGGCGCGTCCAAGAGAAGCCGCCGAAGGGGACGCTCCCTGACAGGAACTCCATCGCCACCCACGCCGCAGCGACGAACGCCGGCCACCAGCGCAGAGTGAGCAGCGCGGGCAGCACCGCGCCCAGCAGCGCGAACCACAGCGCCATGAACGCGACCAGCACCACCGCGACGGCGACCCCCACCATGGGCGACCCTATGGAGGCACCCAGCATCGCGACCCAGGAGATGGTGAGGGCGTTCATCGACAGCCCGATCAAGTAGCCATAGCCGGCCGCCTGCTTGGCGCGTCGTCCGCTGAGCAGCCAGGTCATGAGGGCGAGCCCCACCATGGTCGCCGGCCAGACTCCCATCGGGGCTTGCCCGAGGCCGATCAGCAGTCCGGTCAGGACCGCAAGCACCGCCGACAACCAGCGGGGTATCACAACCTGGCTCCATGGCTTAGGGCGCTCATTCACGCCTCGAAGCGTACCCAATGTGGCAGCATGTGCGGATGGGCACCTTGATGGCGTTCGACACGTCGTATCTGTATTTCCGCGCCTACTTCGGCGTGCCGAGCAGCTTCCGCGCTCCCGATGGGACTCCGGTCAACGCCGTGCGCGGCACGCTCGACTTCATCGCCCGGCTGGTGTCGCAGTACGGGCCTGACCAGGTGGCCTGCGCTTGGGACGACGATTGGCGTCCGCAGTGGCGCGTCGACCTGGTGCCCAGCTACAAGGCGCACCGCGTCGTGGAAGTCGCGGGAGCTGAGGCTGAGCAGGTGGAGGCGGATCTCAGCATCCAGGTGCCGCTGATCCGGGAATGCCTCGACGCTCTTGGCCTGCCTGTCGTGGGCGCGGCGGAGCATGAGGCCGACGACGTGCTGGCCTCGCTCGCCGCCGCCAACGACAGCCACACGTTCGTCGTCACGGGAGACCGGGACCTGTTCCAGCTGGCCTCCGCAGACACCAGCGTCGTCTACATCGCCCGCAGCGTCGCGAAGCATGAGGTGGTCACTCCCGATCTGCTGGTCGAGAAGTACGGCGTGAGCCCCGATCGTTACGTCGACTTCGCGGTGCTGCGCGGCGACCCCTCCGACGGGCTGCCGGGAGTCAAGGGCATCGGCGAGAAGTCGGCGGCCTCGTTGGTGACGACCTATCCCTCCCTGTCGGCCATGCTGGCGGCCGCCGAGGATCCGAGCTCCCCGATGGCGAAGGCCATGCGAGCCAAGCTCCTCGCCGCGGCGGACTATCTGGAGCCCGCCCGACAGGTGGTGGCGTGCGTCCTCGATCTACCGTTGCCGACACCGACTCGACGCGGCGTCGACGAGCAACGAGCAGCAGAGCTGGGCGAGCGCCTGGGCCTCGGGGGCTCGATGACGAGGGCCATCGCTGCGCTGAGCTGAGCCCGACCGAGCCGGGCCGACACGACGAAGCGCCCCGTCGCAGACGTTCAGGTCTGCGACGGGGCGCTTGTGTCTCAGGCTCAGCCGCGCAGCCAGACGGTGGTCTCGCCGGGCAGCTGACCGACGGCAAGCGGGCCACTGGACAGCAGTACCTCACCGGCGGGCAGGGCGACGGGCTCGGTGCCGAAGTTCATCACCGCGTGCCAGCCGTTGGGGCGGACGAAGCCGAGCACGGTCTCGCCGATCTCGGTCCACTGGAGTGTTTCGTCGCATTCCAGCGCACTGCGCAACGCCAGGGCCTTGCGGTACATGTTCAGCGTCGAGGCCGGATCGCCGGACTCCACCTCGACGGCGTAGTCGCCGAACCATTCGGGCTGGGGCAGGTGCGCGCCGCCTGTTCCGAAGCCGAAGGACGACCCCTCACGGGCCCAGGGCAGCGGCACCCGGCAGCCATCGCGGCCCACCTCTACCTCGCGGTTGCGGAAGAACGCCGGATCCTGACGCTGATCGTCGGGGATCTGGCCGACCTCCTGCAAGCCCAGTTCCTCGCCCTGGTACAGGTAGGCGGAGCCGGGCAGGGCGAGCATGAACAGCGTGGCCGCGCGGGCCCGTCGAAGACCCTTGACCTGATCAACCTCAGCCGGGTCACCGCCGTCGAACAGCCACTGCTTGCCGTCGTTGCCGCCGACGGTGGCACCAGCGCCCGGGGCCGACGCGCCCAGGCTGCCGCCCTCGAGCCCGTAGCGGGTGGCGTGACGCACCACGTCGTGGTTGGAGAACACCCACGTCGTCGAGCCGTCCAGCTCGGCGGCTGCCTTGAGGTTGCGCTCGATGATGTCGTGGAAGTGGCCAGCCTCGAAACGTGCGCGCAGCAGATCGAAGTTGAAGGTCTGACCCAGGCCGTCCGGCGACGAGTAGCGGGCCTGGCGATGCGGCGCCACCCATGCCTCGGCCACAGCGGTGCGCGGCGGATCGTACTCGTTGAACACGGTGCGCCACTCGGCGTAGATGTCCTGCACGTCGTCGCGGTCCCAGATCGGGTGCTGCCCGTCGAGGAACAGCTCGGTGCCGCCGAGGATATTGGCGATCATGTCGTAGGCCGGGTCGAGGTTCTTCTTCAGGCCATGGGCGACGTCGACGCGGAACCCGTCGACGCCCCGATCCGACCAGAAACGCAGCGTCTCAAGGAAGTCCGCATGCACATCCGGATGCTCCCAGTTCCAATCAGGCTGTTCCTTGGCGAACAGGTGGAAGTACCACTGACCCGGAGTGCCGTCGGGTTCGGTGACCCGCTCCCAGGCACCGCCGCCGAAGATCGACAACCAGCTATTGGGCGGCAGCTCCCCGTTGTCTCCCTTGCCGTCGCGGAAGATGAAACGCTCGCGCTCGGGTGATCCCTTGCCCGCCGCGACCGCGGCGGTGAACCACTCGTGGCGATCCGAGCAGTGGTTGGGCACGATGTCGACGACAACCTTGATGTGAGCGGCATGCAAAGCCGCGACCATCTCGTCGAAGTCGTCGAGGGTGCCGATCTTCGGGTCGACATCGCGGTAGTCGTCGACGTCGTAGCCGCCATCGGCCAGCGCCGAGGGATAGAACGGGCTCAGCCACACCGCGTCGACGCCGAGCTCCTTGAGATAGCCCACCTTCGACGTGATGCCCTTGAGGTCGCCGATGCCGTCGCCATTCGCATCGGCGAAGCTGCGCGGGTAGATCTGGTAGACGACGGCCTGACGCCACCAATCGGGCGCGTTGAAGACGTCGTGCGGGGAGAGTGCCATGGGCGCGTGTGTCCTTCCTGGACGCATTGTGGTTTTGGCTGCATAATCGCTAGCCAGAGAGATTTAGGGGCACAAATTCGAAGATCGAATTTATCTGTGCGCATCTAGCCTAACAGCGCTCGCGTCGCCGTCAAATGCGCTCAGTTCGAGTGCGAGGGAACCGAGGCAGGATCATCGGTCGCGGTGGCCTTTGCGTTCGGGCGGTTGCTGAGCACGCTGGCAAGGATCAGCACCACGACACCGGCCAACGGGATGGCCATCAGGCCCACGCGCAGGCTCGTGGCATCGGCGATCATCCCGACGATCGGCGGGGACAACAGGAACCCCAGGCGCATCAGCCACGAGACGACGGTCAGCCCTGTGCCGTGGCGCAGCCCGGGAAGGTCGTCAGCCTCCTGCATCGCCGCTGGCACCAGGGTGGCGACGCCGAAGCCGGCGGCGGCGAAGCCCAGGATGGTGCCGGCAATGCTCGGAAAGGCAAGCGCGACGCCCATGCCCGCCGCGGTGATGAACGCACCCGCGCGACCAATGGTGCGCTGGCCGAAGCGGTCCACCAGGCCGTCCCCGAGCAGGCGTCCGATGAACTGCGCGCCGACCAGGGCAATGAAGCCCGTGGCGGCCAACGCCGCGGGGGCGCCCAAGGACGTGAGGTACAGGGTGGCCCAGGAGTTGCCGGCATCCTCGACGATGGTGCCCATCGTCGCGATCACGGTCAGCGCGGTCAGAATGAGGATGGTGCGCGTGGTGGCACCGGTTCGCACGGTGGTGCGGATCTCGTCGACATCCGCAATGGCCTCTTCGTCTTCCTCCTCGTCCTTGCCGGGCAGGCAGAACCGCAGCGCCGTCAGGGAGACGACGGAGAACAGCACGCCAGAGATCGCCAGATGCGTGCCCAGTGAGAGCCCGAGCGCGATCGCCCCTGCCGACATGGCGCCACCGAGTACCGCGCCGATCGACCATACGGCGTGGAAGGAGTTGATGATGGAGCGTCCGTAGCGGCGCTGCACCCGCAGGCCGTGAGCGTTCTGCGCGACATCGGTGTTGGCATCCGCCGCGCCACCGAAGAACAACGCGGCCGCGAACAGCAGCACCGACGAGGACAACCCGGCCAGAAGCAGCCCGACGCTGGTCAGGATCGTTCCGGCCACGGCGACCTTCGCCGAACCGAAGCGCCGGATGATCGCCGCCGCCGCGAGACCGGCGATGATCGCGCCAACCGGGAAGGCTGCAATCGACAACCCGTACACCGCATTGCTCAGCCCCAGCATCTCCTTGACCTCGGGATAGCGAGGAATGATGTTGGCGAACAGCGCCCCGTTGGTGAGGAACAAGGCCGCGACGGCGCCACGGGCCCGGCGGTCGACCTGGGACGGCCGAGTGGCAGCAACAGAACTCATGAGTACGAGCGTACTCATTTCGCGGGCCACGACAAACTCGGCGCATTTACGTCCCGGAATGACAGCGCGGCCCTTCGGCCTTCGGACGCCGAGTTACTCGATGACGGTGAACTCCGCGTGCAGCTGCGCGGTGGCGTCGGACCCCACCCACACGTCGAAGACGCTGGGCTCGAGCACCCAGTCGCGGGTGGCGGCGCTCCAATAACGACGCGCATCCGGCCCGACGGCGAGCGTAATCGTCTCTGTCGCTCCGGCTGCGACGTGCACCCGCTGGAAGGCCTTCAGCTGTCGCAGCGGCCGTGACGACGTGCCATAGCGCTGGTGCAGGTACAGCTGCACCACTTCGACGCCATCCCGGTCGCCGGTGTTGGTGACGTCGACACTCACGGTGATCGTCTGGTCGAGACCGACGGTGTCCGCGTCGAGTCGCAGATCGGCGTACTCGAAGCTGGTGTAACCGAGCCCGTATCCGAAGGGGAACAACGGCACGCTCTCCTCGTTCCAGTAGCGCTGGAACTGGGTGGCGGGTGCATGCGACCGGGTGACGGCGTGATGGATCGGCACCTGGCCCACCGAACGCGGCCACGTGAACGGCAGCCGTCCTGCCGGTGCCGTGTCGCCGAAGAGCAGGTTGGCCACCGCGGTGCCACCTTGGGTGCCCGGGTACCAGACCTCGAGGATCGCCGGCACATGTTCGGCCGCCCAGCGCAGATCGAGCGGGCGTCCGCTCATCAGCACCAGCACCACGGGCGTCCCGGTGGCCACCACCGCCTCCAGCAAGCGCTGCTGATCGCCCGGCAGGTGAAGCTCGGAGCGCGACGCGTTCTCCCCGATCATGTCCTGCTGCTCCCCCAGCACCATCACGGCGACGTCGGCCACGGTGGCGGCGTCGATCGCCGCCTGGAACGCGGCCTGCGGATCGAAATCGGCAGGAGCGGACGGGCTGTGGTCGCCCCACACGTCGAAGATCGACGGCGTGCCGCGCTTCGGCTCGGCCACGCCGCGCTCGAACACCACCTGGGCCCGTCCGTCCAGGTAGGTCCGGATGCCATCGACGACGGTGACCGTCTCCGAGGAGTCGTGGTCGAAGACCCAGGGGCCGATGATGTCGCGTCGCGAGTCGGCCAGTGGTCCGATCACCGCGACGGTACCCACCCGATCGGCGTCGAGCGGAAGAAGACCGCCCTCGTTGCGCAGCAGCACCGCAGCCTGCTCGGCGGCCCGGCGCGCGACCACCCGATGCTCCGGCGCGCTCAGGATCCGCTGAGCCTCGTCCTCGTCCACATAGGGCGACTCGAACAATCCCAGCTGCTCCTTGACACACAGAAGTCGCCGCACGCTCTGGTCCAGCCGCTCGACGGTGAGCCTCCCGTCGGCCAGCGCGTCCTCAATATGCGAGAAGGCCGGATCGAAGGCTGTCATCTCCAGATCCACGCCAGCGTTCAACCCGCGCACACCGGCGTCGGTGAGGTCGGAGGCGAAGTGGTGGGTGAAAAGATCGCGGACGGAGTCGGCATCCGACACCACGAACCCATCGAAGCCCAGCTCGTCGCGCAGCACGTCGGTGAGCAGCCACCTGTTCCCGGTGGCCGGCACGCCGTTGAGGTCCATGTAGGCAGCCATGATGTTGCCAGCACCCGCTTCGACGGCCGCGCGGAACGGCGGCAGGTAAGTGTTCCAGATCTCCTGATCCGACAGGTCCACCTCGTCGTAGTCGCGGCCACCGAGCGCGGCGCCGTATCCGAGGAAGTGCTTCGGCCCGGCGATCAGACGGCCAGGAACGCCGAGCCGCTCACCTTGGAAGCCACGCACCTGCGCCGCGGCCACGACCGAGCCCAGCAGCGGATCCTCCCCCGCGCCTTCGATCATCCGGCCCCAACGCGGATCCCGAGCGATGTCGACCATCGGCGCGAATGCCCAATGGATGCCGACCGCCCGCGCCTCTCGCGCCGCTACGGATTGCGCCTCTTCGATGATCGATTCATCCCACGTCGCCGCCAAGCCGATCGGCACCGGGAAGACCGTGCGGAAGCCGTGGATCACGTCGTAGCCGAACAGCGCCGGGATCCCATGCCGGTTGCCCTCGATCGCCGCGCGCTGCAGCCGGTTCACGTCGGCCGGGTCGCGCACGAACAGCAACGCCCCCGCACGACCCTGGGCGAGCTGCTCCTCGACCATCCGCGTCTGCTCCCGCATGCCCTCCGACGTGGCGGCCAGATCAGTGTCCGCAGGCAGCTTGAAATAGAAGTACTGGATCAGCTGCCCGATCTTCTCCTGCGTGCTCATCGCGTCGATGAGCTCCTCCACGCGGGCCGAGAAGCCCGTCCCCTCTGACATAGCTCTCTCCTTGGTCGTGTCCTGGGCAGGTCAGTTGCGCGCGGCGTGCAGCAGGTACATCGCGCTGCTGCCGAACAGGTTGGCGCCGACGTTGCCGAAGGGCCGGATGCGCCCGCGGTCGTCGAGGATGAGACGACGATCGATCTGCAGGTTCAACTCGGCGAACAGGGGCTCCAGGTCGGCGAGCGTGGTGAAGTGCAGGTTGGGCGTGTCGAACCAGTCGAACGGCAGATCCTTCGACATCGGCATCCGCCCGCCGAGCAGCCGCAGCCGGTTGCGCCAGTGGGCGAAGTTGGGCATCGAGACCACGGAGTGCACGGCGATCCGGCTGATCTCGCGCAGCACCTCCTTGGGGCGGCGCACCGCCTGCAGCGTGCGCGACAGCACCACGACGTCGTAGGAGTCATCGGTGAACTCGGAGAGCTGGCTGTCGAGGTCGAGGTCGATCACGTCGACGCCGGCCCGGATCGCGCTCAGCACCTGGTCGGGGTCGATCTCGACGCCGGTTCCGGTGCAGCCCTTGTCCATCAGCATGCGCAGCAGGCTGCCATCGCCGCAGCCCAGATCGAGCACCCGGGACTTCTCGGGAATCAGGCGGGCGATCAGCTTGAGGTCGAGGCGTGGGGGTGTCATAGCAGCTCCTCCGCCGCACGGTCGAGGAAGGCGCGCACCGTCGCGTGGTACTGCTCGATCTCCAACAGGAACGAGTCGTGGCCCCATGGCGAGGCGATGTTGCGGAACGTCACCGGCACTTTCGCGCCCTCCAGATAGCGCACGATCCGACGCGAATGCTCGGGTGAGAAGCGCCAATCCGAGTCGAAGCTGGTCACCAGACATCGGACGGGGTGCGCCTGCAAGCGTGGCAGCGCGGTCTCGTCGGAGAACGGGTCGAAGTAGTCCATGGCCCGCGACAGATACAGGTAGCTGAGCGCGTCGAAGCGGGAGAGGAACCGCTGACCCTGGTGCTCCAGGTAGCTCTCCACCGCGAAATCGACGTCGAAGTTGGGTGAGAGCCGTTCGAACTGGGCCTGTCGTCCGAACTTCTCAGAGAAGGCCTCCTCCGAGAGGTAGGTGATGTGCGCCATCATCCGCGCCACCGACAGGCCCTTGTCGGGGCTGGTGCCATGAGCGGCGAAGTCGCCGCCGTGGAAGTCGGGATCGCGCATGATGGCCTGGCGTCCCACAGCGGAGAAGGCGATGTTCTGCGCGGTCAGCCGCGACGACGCCGCGAAGATCAGCGCGTTGTCGATCTCCTGCGGATGGCTCAGCGTCCAGTCCAGCACCTGCATGCCGCCGAGCGAGCCGCCCACCACGGCCGCCCAATGGTCGATGCCGAGATAGCGCCCCAGCCGACGGTGCATCGTCACGAAATCGCTGATCGCCAGCAACGGGAAGTCCAGCCCGTACGCCTTGCCGGTGGCCGGGTTGGTGCCGGAGGGTCCCGTCGTTCCCTTGCAGCCGCCCAGCAGGTTGGCGCTCACCACGAACCACACGTCGGTGTCGATGGGCTTGCCCGGACCGATCATGTTGTCCCACCAGCCGGGCCGCTCCGCGCCCTCGTGGAAGCCGGCGGCGTGCGCGTCACCGGTGAGCGCGTGGCAGATGAATACGGCATTGCTGCGTCGAGAGTTCAGCGTGCCATAGGTCTCATAGGCGGCCTGCACAGGCGCCAGAACGGCCCCGCTGCGCAGTTGCAGCGGGGTGTCCTGGTCGTAGAGCTGAGCGAACTGGGTTTTCACCGGCCCGACGCTGCGATGGGAAGTCACGCCCCCATTGTGGCAGGTCAGAGGGCGGCCAAGGCTTGCTCGAGGTCTTCGAGCAAGTCGTCGATGTGCTCGATGCCGACAGACAGGCGCACCATCTCCGGCGGCACGCCCGCCGCCTCCAGTTCCGACTCGGAGAGCTGCGAGTGCGTGGTGGAGGCGTTGTGGATCACCAGCGACTTCACGTCGCCGATGTTGGCCAGGTGGCTGAACAGCCCTAGCGACTCGACGAAGCGCGAGCCGGCCTCGCGTCCGGCCTTCACCCCGAACGAGACCAGGCCGCCGAAGCCGCCCTTGAGGATGCGCTTGGCCACCTCGTGCGTCGGGCTGGACTCGAGCCCCGGGTAGTTCACCCAGGCCACCTTCTCGTGGCCCTCGAGGTACTTCGCGACAGCCAGCGCGTTGCTGCTGTGACGCTCCATGCGCAGGTGCAGCGTCTCGGTGCCCTGCAGGATCAGCCAGGAGTTGAGCGGCGCGATCGCGGCGCCGGTGTTGCGCAACAGCACCGTGCGGGCCCGGATGATGTAGGCGGCAGGGCCGGCGGCGTCGGTCCAGACGACGCCGTGGTAGGCCGGATCCGGGCCCGACAGGCCGGGGAAACGCTCGGCGTGGGCCGCCCAGTCGAAGCGCCCGGAGTCGACGATCACGCCGGCGAGCGTGGTGCCGTGGCCTCCCAGGTACTTGGTCGCCGCATGCACGACGATGTCGGCACCGTGGTCGAAAGCGCGAGTCAGGTAGGGCGTCGGGACGGTGTTGTCGACGATCAACGGCAGCCCGTGGGCATGCGCGGCCTCGGCCCACGCGTCGAGATCCACGACGTTCAGCGCCGGGTTGCCGATGGTCTCGGCGAAGACCAGCTTTGTCTTGTCGTCGACGTAGTTCGCGAGATCCTCGGGGCGGGCCGGGTCGACGAAGCGCGTGGTGATGCCGTACTGCTCCAGGGTGTGGGCGAACAGCGCGAAGGTGCCGCCGTAGAGCGTGGAAAGGGCGACGATGTTGTCGCCGGCGTAGGTGAGGTTGAGCACCGAGTATGTGACGGCGGCCATGCCGGATGCCACGGCCAGCGATCCGACGCCGCCCTCCAGCGCGGTGATCCGCTCCTCCAGGGTGTTCTGCGTCGGGTTCATCAGTCGGGTGTAGATGTTGCCGGGCTTGGACAGCGCGAACAGGTCGGCCGCGTGCTGGGTGTCGTCGAAGACGTAGGAGGTGGTCTGGTAGATCGGCACCGCCCGGGAGTTGGTCGCCGGATCCGGCTGCTCCTGGCCCGCGTGCACCGCGATGGTCTCGAGACGATGAGTCATCTGCTTCCCCTTAAGAAGGTCGTTGCTGCTCCCCGAAGAGTAGGGGCTGGGGACGGCCGATAGCGGGCGTCTCGGCTATCGCGGGAACGCGTGCGGCTCTCCGCGAAGCTCCCGGATCAGCAGGGTTCCTCCGACGATCGCGGCCGGCGTGCCGATCACGGCGACCCCGGGAATGAGGAAGATCAGATAGGCCCCCACGCCGAAGCCCAGCTGCCGTGCCCGTCGGCCGGCGAGCAGCGCCTGACGCTGATCGAGCGTCAGGCCACGGGCGTCGCCCGGAAGTGAGGTGAGCTCGACCGACAGCATCCGACCCGCGAACAGAGCGCCCACCACGCCGGCGACCGGCGCCCCCACAAGCGGAATCAGGCTCACCAGGAACACCCCGATGGCCGTGACGAGCGCGACGCCCGCCAGCCTGAGCGCGTCGCCCACTCCCCTGCGCACCGACTCCCACAGTGACAACTCGGTCAGCGCCGCGCCGCCCAGGTCGCGCTCGGCGTCGCGCCACACCTTCTCGAAGAACGGCTGGCCCACCAGCAGCGTGATCGCTGCATAGCTGATCACCATCAGGAAGCCCGCGCCGCCGACGATGGCCCCGGCCACCACCCCGCGCAGCACCGCGGCCACCGAGGCAGTCCACCCGGAAGCGAAGCCGGTCAGCGCCGTCGCCCAGTCGTAGGACGAGGCCCCGATCCAGATCAGCAGGCCGAACATGATCGCTCCAACGATGAGCGCCGGGATCGCGCTGATCGCCATCCTGCGTGGGTTCCGCGACCAGTAGCCGAAGCCGCGCAACAACGTCGTGAAGCCGTGGACAAACTCTTGGAACATGCTCCTACTGTGACAGATCGTCTGAAAGCGCCCCGCGCGTCCGCTGCACGAGCTGCGCGAGCACTCCGGCAAGAAACCCCCACAGCGCATTGGTGAGGAGCATCGGTACGATCGCGAGCGGCATCGCCAATGGCCCCTGCAACTCGCCTGTAAGGATCGGGGAGAGCACCGCGCTCAGCAGGATGGCCATCAACGCGTAGACGAGACCGGCGGCCACCAAGGTGAGGATCGGGGAGGCCACCCGGCTGAGCCCGACGATCAGCACCCACGCCAGCGAGATCGCGATGGTCAGGGCGATCGGGGTCACCGGTTTGCCGAGCAGGTCGGTCAGGCCGACGATCGAGAAGAGGGGGCGGATGAGGGCCAGCGCCGCCAGCCCGGTCACCAGGGGCCAGTGCAGACGACGGGTGATCGCGGAGCTGTGAGTCGTGTCGTTCATGACCTTCACGCTAGGTGTGCGGCACCGGACGGCGCGTCCGTCCGAGCGCGCGAATGACCGGTCTCATGGTCGTATGTCGACGTCCCCCGGATGTCGCTTTTCGACGTACAGGAGCCGCGCTTCACGGATGCGATGATGAGGGGATCGGATGGAAGCGGATGGAGAAGGAGGGTGAACGATGCCGACCACATTCGACCGGCAAGCCCCGGAAGTGCCGGGATGGGTGCTCACCGGCTTGCTGGCCGCCGGCCAGTCGATCGCCGTCGCTCTGATCATCGCGATCGGATCCGGCGACGGCGGGCGGCATGCGCCTGGGGCCTACCTCTTCGCCGCCGGGTTCGGTCTGCTGCTCCTGGCTCGGCGTTTCACCCCCACCGGCGTACTCGTGATCAGCATCCTGGCGGTCTTCGTCTACTACGCCATCGGCTATCCCCCGATCGGTATGGCCGTGCCCGTCGTCGGCGCCTTCTATAGCGCGGCGGAGCGAGGCCGCGTGGTCACGACGCTCTCCGCGGGCGCGATCCTGCTCGCGGTGTCGCTGTACTTCCGAGTCGACGACGGCGAGGCGAGCCATGTGCTCGCCTACGACGTGGTGACCAACGCCGCCCTCATTGGCTGCGCCGTCGCCCTGGCCACCGCCGTGCGGCACCGCCGCTCGCTCGACGAACAGCACGCCCGCGTCCTCCTGCTGGAGCGCCGACACCACGAGGAACGCGCGGATCGCCAGATCCAGACGGAGCGAGTTCAACTGGCGCGAGACGTTCACGACTCCATCGGACATGCCCTCTCACTGGTCTCGGTGCAAGCTCGCGTCGCGCAGCAGGCGCTGGGCGAAGACGATGTGGCCGTTGCCCGCGCGTTGGACAACGTGGTGTCCGCGACGCAGTCATCCTTGGCGGATCTGCGGCGCACCATCTCGATGCTGCAACGAGAAGATGGGGCCGCCGAGCGATCGCCGCTGAACCTGGCCGGTATCGAACAGATCGCCCAAGCGGCGCGCGACGTCGGGCTGGATGTCCGCGTGCATCTCGGGCTCGACGACGCCCCCATCCCTGTGATCACCGCCAGCACGGCCTTCCGGATCGTGCAGGAGTCGCTGACCAACGTCTTGCGCCATGCCGAGGCTCGGCGCGTCGACATCGACATCCGCACCGACGGAACTCGGCTCGTCCTGGAGATCGCCGACGATGGACGCGGCTGTGCCTCCGACCGGCTCGTCTCAGGCCGCGGCATCGTCGGTATGAGGGAGCGGGCGGCCCTGCTCGGGGGCACCGTCACCACGGAGAACACTCCGTCCGGCTTCCTTGTGCGCGCCCTGCTGCCACGGGAGGCCCGAGCGTGATCAGGGTGGTGATCGCTGAGGACGAGCCCCTCCTGCGTAGCGGACTGATCGCGCTGGCGGAGCACGACGGCGACATCCGGATCGTCGCAGAGGCCGATCAAGGAGGTGCCGCGGTGGCTCGCGTCCGGGAGACGCATCCCGATGTCGTCCTGATGGACATTCGTATGCCCGGCCTCGACGGCATCACGGCAACCCAGCTGATCAGAGAGGATCCCAGCCTCGCGGGCGTCGCGGTGCTGGTGCTCACCACCTTCGGCGAGGACCAGACGGTGGTGGAGGCGATCAAGGCGGGAGCCGACGGCTATCTCCTGAAGGACGTCCACCCTCGGGATCTCCGCGAGGCGATCCGCACCGTTGCCTCAGGACGCCCGGTCCTCTCCCCAGAGGTCACGCGTACGGTGATGCGCTCTGCCGCATCCACGCGCGTCGCACCCGACCCTGGGGTCCTGGAAAAGCTCGCGCCGCGGGAGGTCGACGTGCTCGCTGCCATCGGCCAAGGCCTCAACAATGTGGAGATCGCCGAGCGACTCTTCATCAGCCCCGCGACGGCCCGTACCTATGTGGGCCGGCTCCTGCACAAGCTCGATGCCAGAGACCGAGCCCAACTCGTGGTGATCGCCCATCGCGCGGGGCTGGTCGACCGCGGCTGACGCCGCTTGTCATCAGCGGAAGTCGGCGATGGCTCGACGTTCCTGCTCGCGACGCGTGCCCTTCCGCGGAGCTGGCACGTGAGGGACCGCGGCGTTGGAGCGGCGGATCTCGCGCATCGCCTGCGCCATCTCCGGATTCGCTCCGGTCTGCGGCTTGTCGCTCTGTTTGCCGTTCTTGCTCATCGTCCCTCCTCACCCTCTGGTTGTCGTACAGGCGACAGAGTTTACCGGCCCTACTCTTCAAGGGCTCTGGAAGGTAACAGCGTCGCCTCCCAGTCGGGGGGATAATGAGGCCCAGGAGGCATCGTGATCACTCTGACGCTCGTACGACATGCCAAGTCCGATTGGAGCGACCCCTGGCTCGCCGATCATGACCGGCCGCTCAACGAACGCGGCGCCCGCAACGCGCCGATGATGGCTCGACGATTCGTCGACGCCGGCGTCGAGGTGCAACGCATCCTCTCGAGCACAGCCGTGCGGGCACGCACCACAGCATCTGCTTTTGGGGCAGAACTTGGAATACCCGTCGAACTCGAGGACGACCTCTACCACGCCTCAGCCCGTGACCTCCTCCTTGTCGCTGGAAGGGCAGGGGTGTCGTCGGTGATGCTCGTCGCACACGACCCCGGGCTTTCAGACCTCGCCAGCAGGCTCTCGGCCGGGCGCATCACGCACATGCCCACCTGCGCGGTCGCGACCTTCACCTGGAACCTCGAAGAGTGGCAAGACGTCATGCCTCCCGCCGACGCCATGAGCTACGACACTCCTCGCTCCCGTTCATAGGACTGACATGGGGCGCGGCGTGTACCGCCATAGGTACACCGAGCCACATAACCAGCGCTGGCAGCCTCGCACGACAACTACCGAACCGGCCTCGACAGGCTTGCGCGGGTGAGCGTGACGTACCTGTAGGCCTCGTCCACAGCGTTCGTTCCAAGACCCGCTTCGGAAAAGGCAGACGGCAGGCGCTCTCCGACCTCCTTGAAGATCCTGCGCATCTCAGTGACAACCAGCTCCGGTTCGTAGCCGCATTGCTGCGCCCACGCGATCCAGTCCGGCTCTGTCACGTTGTGAAGTGTCGTCTTGCCGTTGACTGTGATGCATAAGTTCTGGTCGTACTGCGGCCAGAGGAACATGGGGACCGTGTCGTAGATCGGTGCCAGTCGCACCTGGCTGCCGGCGAGAAGCAGCGAGTAGTTCTTGGCGTGCGCGTCCGAGTTGCCGATGGCGACGTTGAAGAGCACTTGTCGCAGGTGCTCTTTCTCAAGGCCGTAGCGCGCCATGAAGCGGCGCGCGTCGTCCGCGTAGATCCCGTACTTGTCGGACCAGACGTCGCCGTAGGCCTGCAGAAGATCCTCGGCATGGATGCGGGCACCGTTGGCTCGGTCCCACCGTCTGGTGGTGAAGACCTCTTGCCCGCGAAACGTCATCACTTCCGCCTGGGATGCCAGCACGCCGACCTCCTGCGCCACCTGCAAGCACGCATCCTCGGCGCGCTGCAGCCCTCGGTGCTTCTCGAACTCAGGCTTGAAGATGTGCGTCGACGGCACCTCGGCAGTGGACCAGAACCACGAGTCCCCGATCAGGGACAGCGAGAACTTGGCCTGCTGACCCGCCAACGAGAATCTCGGAGCAATGCCATCCGGCGGCGGCGCCGAGGGATCGCGCTTGAGCACAGTCACCCAGTAGGCGATCTGATCGATGCTCGCCTCATACGGCGGCGTGGGCACGCGGCTCGGCAGTTCTGGATCTGGAGAGAGCACCGCGGCGCCAGCGACATCTTCACCGATCGCAGCAAGCAGCCCGAAAGTGTCATCCGGTGCATGCACGAGGTCGGCCAATCGGCTCCTGGCCACCTCATTCTCCGGCAGAAGGTTCTCAAGGTAGGCGTACGCGACCTCTTCGTCGGGCTTCTCCCCCAGCGGCATCGACAGTGACAGCGGGGTACCTGCGTAGGACGTCTCGTAGGCGAAGTGCGCCGTGCTTGACCCCGTCTCCACGAAAACGCCGAGAGGCTTGCCATGCATGAATGCGTAGAGATGCCTACCGGCCATTCTGATACTCCGCGAGTACCGCGTCGAGATCGATCTCGTGGGGATCGACGTCGCTTCTCGTTGGCGGAATGGCGTACGGGCGGACGTCCAAAGCGTGGAGCACAGCGAGCACCCTGCTCAGCTCCGCGCGTGGGTGCCCCTTCTCCAACTCGATGATGAAGCGTCGGCTCACGCCCGCCCTGCTCGCGAGCTCCAGCTGCGTGAGATGCGCCTCGCGGCGCTCGTCGGCCACCACCTGCGCGAGGCGTTCGATGGTGTCGATGAACAACCGCTTCATGCCGGAACCTTACCTCAAATGTCACGGTACGGGCACATGTCTGACCCGAGATGCGATCCCCGGAAGTCCAGTTGAAGAAGCTCGGGCCGACTCACACTCGCGTCGCAGGTTGGCAGTAAACTAGAAACAAAAGAACCCCCAGCTCAGCTAGGGGCTTCTTAGTTGGTGGGCGATGCCAGGTTTGAACTGGCGACCTCTTCCGTGTCAAGGAAGCGCGCTACCACTGCGCCAACCGCCCGAGGTGGAGACGGGATTTGAACCCGTGTACACGGATTTGCAGTCCGTTGCCTCGCCTCTCGGCCACTCCACCGCGTGGATCACCCTCCCCGGTGGAGTTGGGAGAGGAATCTCCGAGCGGACGACGAGATTCGAACTCGCGACCCTCACCTTGGCAAGGTGATGCTCTACCAACTGAGCCACGTCCGCATGCTTCTTCGAGCCTTGCCTTTCGGCCTTGCTCTCCGGCGCGTTGAAAACTCTAGCGCACCATTTCGGAGGATGCCAAATCGAGCCTCACAAGGGCTCTTCTGAGCGCGAAACCCGCCTGAAGCCGGTTCAAGTGACGAGACCGGCGATCGGTTCGCCGCGCCCGGCTGCCAGCACCTTTCGACGACCCGCACCAGGGGCGACGCACACCTCGTGGAGCGCAGAAAAGGCCCAGTTCGCACATCGGTGAGAACTGCGCTACATTTAGTGACCGCTGGGGCGATTGGCGCAGTGGTAGCGCGCTTCGTTCACACCGAAGAGGTCGGCGGTTCGAACCCGCCATCGCCCACCAGACGAACCCAGCGCAGGGCACTCGAAGCCAAGCTATGAACACACCTGACGACGCAGCCCGCGCTGACGCACACACCGATTCCCTGACCGGACACGGCAACACCCGCATGCGCGATGGCATCCGAATACTCGGCGTCGCCGTCCGCGAACAGCCCAAGATCTTTGTGCTCGCCACCATCGCCAGCACCGTCTTCGGCGCGCTCACCTCACTCGACGCCTGGGCGCTCGGCTGGGCCACCGAGGAGGTTCTCCTCCCGGCGTTCCGCACCGGCGAGATCGCCACCACCAAGACGGTGCTTGCCGTGCTCGCCATCTTCGTGGGCCTGGCCATCCTGCGTGCGGCGGGCGTCTTCGGGCGTTGGCTAGGTGCGATGGTGATGCTGTTTCGCCTTCAGTCGAGCTTCCGGCGTCGAGTATCCGCCCAGTATCTTCGGATGCCCATGCGGTGGCATCGTCGTCGCCCCACTGGCCAGTTGCTCTCGCACGCCAACTCCGACGTCGAGGCGGCTTGGGCGCCGCTCGCCGAGCTGCCGATGGCGCTCGGCATCTCGGCGATGCTGCTCTTCGCGGTCGTCCAGATGCTCCTGATCGACCCGCTGATGGCGGCCATCGGCCTGCTGGTGTTCCCCGGAGTCGCCGCGGTCACCATCGCCAACCATCGGCTGTCCGCTCCCCTGACCTCGCGCGTCCAGGTGCTGCGCGCCGAGCTCAGCGACGTCGCCCACGAGTCCTTCGACGGAGCGCTCGTGGTGAAGACGCTCGGCACCGCTGACGCAGAGACGGCCCGGTTCGCACGCGCGGCCGACGAGCTGCGGGATCTGGGCGTGAGGATCGGCCGGCTCCGGGCGATCTACGAGCCGGCGCTCGAGGCCGTCCCGGCGCTGGGAGTGCTCGCGGTCCTTGGCATCGGCGGCATGCAGGTCGCGACGGGCAGCGTGACGGCCGGCGACGTCGTCACCATCGCCTACCTGCTCACGGTGGCCTCGGTTCCACTGAAGAACCTTGGCTGGCTCTTCGGCGGTTTCCCGGCTTCCATCGCCGGGTACGAGCGGCTGCGCGCGGTGCTCGAGGAGAAGGAGACCGTGCCCTACGGAGAGCGCACTCTCACAGCCGGACCACGCGGTGCAGCCGTCCGTCTGGCCGACGTCGGGGTCTCCTACGACGGCTTCGACGTCTTGAGATCGGTGGGCTTCGATACGCAGCCTGGTCGCAGCATCGCGATCGTCGGGGAGACCGCGTCGGGGAAGAGCACCCTCGTCTCGCTTCTCGCCCGCATGATCGACCCCGACCGCGGCGTCGTCGAGATCGACGGCATCGACGTGGCACAGCTCCGACAGGGCCACCTCGCCGAGCACGTCGCTCTGGTGCCCCAAACCCCGTTCGTGTTCGACGACTCCGTGCGAGGCAATGTCGCTCTCGGCCGCGAGCTCTCGGACGACGAGGTGTGGGAGGCTCTGCGCATCGCCCAGGGAGAGGACTTCGTCGCCTCGCTCCCCCACGGCCTCGATACCCGGCTCGGCGAGCGAGGCACCACCCTCTCCGGCGGACAACGTCAACGCATTGCGCTGGCTCGAGCGCTCGCCGGCCGGCCTCGGCTCCTCGTGCTCGATGACGCCACCAGCGCGATCGATCCCGAGGTGGAGGCGCGCATCCTGAGCAGACTCCGCTCGTCGCTCGGCCACACGACCCTGATCATGGTGGCCTACCGCAAGGCCACCGTCGCCATCGCCGACGAGGTGCTCTTCCTGGAAGACGGAGTGATCTCCGAACGCGGCACCCACGCCGAGCTGCTAGAACGCAGCCCGGGATATGCCCGGCTCATCACCGCCTACGACCAGAAGGACGCCCTCTCATGACCGCCGGCTCACCCACCCGCCTGCGCAGCGGCGACGAGCTCACCGGACGGCAGGCCCTGCGTCGCGGCATGCAGATCTCTCCGGAGATCACACAGGGCCTTTGGATCACCGTGCTTGCGGCGGTCGTCGGCACGGCGGGTCGCGTCGTCGTGCCCATCGCGGTGCAGCGGGCCCTCGACCACGGGATCAACGCGCCGGGTGGCGTCGATAGCGCCTACCTCACGCGGATGATCCTTGTCGCTGCTCTCGCGGTGATCGTGACCGGGCTCTCCACCTGCTGGATGACGGTGCGCCTCTTCACGCGCTCGGAGGCAGGGCTGGCCACCTTGCGCATCAAGGCCTTTCGCCACGTGCACGAGCTGCCGATCCTGACCCAGGCCACCGAGACCCGAGGCGCCCTGGTGTCTCGGGTGACCAGCGACGTCGATCAGATCAGCCGGTTCCTCGTCTCCGGGGGCATCACCGCTATCGTCAGCGTGGGACAGGTGCTGGTGGCGACCGCCATCATGCTGGCTTACAGCCCCGAGCTGACGCTGGTGGTGTGGGTCTGCTTCCTCCCGTTGCTGCTCAGCCTGCCGTTCATGCAGCGGCTGCTCTCCAAGACCTACGCCGCCGCGCGTCGAGCGATCGGCCGGATGACCTCGTCGATCGCCGAGTCGGTGGTGGGCATCGCGACGGTGCGCAGTCATGCGATCGAGCACCGCGTCGAGGCCAGGATCGATGACGCGATCACCGAGTTCGAGGCGGTCAACACCCGCGCGCAGACCATCTCGGTGCTCTCATTCACCAGCGGCGGATTGGCGGCCGGTGTGGCGAACGCGCTCATCGTGCTGGTCGGCGTCTGGCTCGGTTCACAGGGCCGCATCTCCAGCGGCGAGGTACTCGCCTTCATCTTCCTTGTCACTTTGTTCACCGGCCCGCTGCAGAGCGGGGTGCGCATCATCACCGAGATGCAGAACGCGCTCGCCGGATGGAAGCGGGTGATCGGGATTCTCGACACGCCCGTCGACGTCGTGGCTCCCGGCACCTCGACGCTCGCTATTCCGGACGGCCCCCTGGGCGTGAGCCTCGACAAGGTGGGCTTCGCCTACCACGACGGCGCCCTGGTGCTGCGCGACGTGGACCTCACCATCGCACCGGGATCCAGGATCGCCGTGGTCGGCGAGACCGGCTCCGGCAAGTCCACCTTCGTGAAGCTGCTCGCTCGGCTGATGGACCCCACCGTCGGCGCCATCCGACTGAACGGGGTGGATCTGCGTCGGATCGCGGACGACGAGCTTCGACGCCACGTGCTGCTGGTGCCTCAGGAGGGCTACCTCTTCAGCGGCACGCTCTTCGACAACGTGAGCTACGGCACCCCCGGCGTCTCGCGCACCGACGTCAGCCGAGCCGCCGAAGAACTCGGCCTCACCGCCTGGCTGGGCGATCTGCCCGCCGGCCTGGAGACCCACGTCGGGCAGCGCGGCGAGGCGCTCAGTGCCGGCGAACGCCAGCTCGTGGCGATCCTGCGCGCCCATCTGACGAGCCCTGGTCTCCTCCTGCTCGACGAGGCCACCTCCGCGATCGACCCAGCGCTTGAGATGCGTCTCAGCAAGGCGCTGGAGCGCCTCCAGGCAGGACGCACGAGCATCACCGTCGCCCATCGACTCACCACCGCCGAACACGCGGACGAGGTGCTCGTCTTCGACGCAGGACGCGTCGTCCAGTGCGGACCGCACCACAAACTGCTGGCTGAAGACGGCGCCTATCGGCGCCTCCACGCGGCCTGGTTGCCCATATGAAGGACTTGCTGGCGGCCGGACTTCTCGTCCCGGCATGACACATCAAACCCAGCGCAAACCACGCTCACAGAGCTTTGACGTGCGACCACATGGTGGACATGCTCTACAATCCCTGTCAGGTTATGCGTGCAAGAGCACTCGATGAGAAAGGGGACGCGATGGTTGCCCCCGCGATCGTTCTCACCGCTCCGGAGCCGGATGACCTCACGGTGGCCGGCGCACTTCAGGCTATTCGACGGACTCTCGCCGAGTACCGGACCGATCTCGCGGTGGAGCTTGCGTTCCTCGGCG
Organism: Tessaracoccus caeni; assembly: GCF_029211185.1. Classification (GTDB taxonomy): domain Bacteria; phylum Actinomycetota; class Actinomycetes; order Propionibacteriales; family Propionibacteriaceae; genus Arachnia; species Arachnia caeni. The sequence goes on along the minus strand of NZ_JARGDO010000008.1, from coordinate 148,096 downwards.
GCAAGCCTTCGGTGGCGAAGGCGCTTGCCAACCTGGCGGCCGCGGACCAGCGCGAAAGCGTGCTCGTTCCGCTGGACCTCACGTCGGCGGCCTCACACGATCCCCGTCTGGACGAGGAACGGGCCCATGGGCTGCAGCGCGGCCTCAACGTGGTGATCTCCCGCCCCATCGGACCCGCCACCGAGCTGCTCAACATCCTTGACGAGCGGGTGCGAGAGATCCTGCAGCGCAAGGGAGTCCTCGAACTCGACGCGCTGGTGCTGGCTGTTCCGGCCGGCGGCGACATCCGCGGCAACGGCCTTCTGGCACGCAGGGCCCGTCAATGGTCGGCGCACCACAAACTTCCCGTCCAGCTGGCGGTCGACGAGGGCGACGGGCGCATCACCGCCGCAGCCGTGGCCATGCTCCGCACCCAGGGCCGTCGCTACATCGCCGTGGGCAGCCTCTTCCTGGTGCCCGACGAGCATTACTTCTTGCATCTCGACGCGGCCCTGCGCGCCGGCGCGGTGGCCGTCACCGAGCCGATCGGGCACAGCGAGCACCTCAGCCAGCTGATCCTCGCCCGCTACGCCTTCGGCGCGATGGAACTCCTCGACGGGCACCCCCAGCCCCTCGCACTGGACGAGGACGACGACGGCGAGCCCGTCCTGCCGGAAGACTCCTAAAAGGTTCCGTCGGACGCACATAGACTCGCCTCATGGACGAGAACGAGCAGCCGATACTGATCAAGCCGGACTCCGAATGGCGCGCCCAGCTGAGCGCACTCGAGTATCACGTGCTGCGTGAGCAGGGCACCGAGCGACCGTTCACCGGCGAGTACACCGACACCGTCGACGAGGGCATCTATGGATGCAAGGGCTGCGGCGCCGAGCTGTTCCGCAGCACCGAGAAGTTCTCGTCTCATTGCGGTTGGCCCAGCTTCTTCGCGCCGCTCGCCGACGACCGCGTCCGCTATCTGGAAGACCGATCCATGCCCGGCCGGCCCCGCGTCGAGGTGCGCTGCGCACGCTGCGACGGTCACCTGGGCCACGTCTTCGAGGGTGAGGGATACGACACCCCGACCGACCTGCGCTACTGCATCAACTCCGTCAGCCTGACGCTGCAGAAGACTTAGTAAGAGATACCGCGCGTAGCCCGCACCCTGGGCTTTCGCGGCGCGTCACCCGCACCTGCCCGCATCTGCCGCTTAGGCTCAGGACGTGTCAGTGAACGTGCCAGCCTCGCCGCACTTCTCGCGCGCGCTCGAGGAACTGGAGGCGATGCGCTGGCGACAAGGCATTCAGGTGGAGGAGATCGGCTCACCGCAGCGGATCGCCCCGTACTCCGTGGCGCTCTCCGGCGAGCTGGGCACCGGCACGACGATGCTCTCCTCCGGACGCTTCATCCTGCTGCACGACCCGCTCGGAAACGATGCCTGGCAGGGCACCTTCCGCATCGTCAGCTACACCCGGGCTGCCGTCGACCTGGAGATGGTGGCCGATCCGCTGTTGCCCGAGGTGGCGTGGTCGTGGCTGACCGACGCCCTCAGCCAGGAAGGCTGTGACGCGCACACCCTGGCCGGCACCGTCACCGCGTCCTACGGTCGCTCCTTTGGGCAGATGAGCGGGGAGGCCGATCGGGGCGAGGTCGAGGTGCGCGCGTCCTGGACTCCGTTGCTCGATGAGCGGCGTTCGCTGGTGGATCACCTGCTTTCCTGGCAGGATCTCTTGTGTCTGGTCGCCGGCGAACCCCCCGAAGTGCCGGGCGTGACCAGCCTGATGGAGCGGATACGACGATGACCGGCTACCTCGAACACAGCCGCGAGCCCCTGCGCCCGGTGGTGTCCACCGCGGACGGGCTCGAAGAATGCCTGGACGCGCTGCGCGCGGCCACCGGCCCCGTGGCCTTCGACGCCGAGCGCGCCCACGGCTACCGCTACTGGCCCAAGGCCTACCTCTTCCAGATCCGGCGCGAGGGCGCCGGCACCTGGCTGATCGATCCCCTCCCCTTCGAGGACGACGGACTGTCCCGTCTCGTCGAGGCCTGCGGCGATGCCGAGTGGATCATTCACGCCGCCAGCCAGGATCTCCCCTGCATGCGCGACATCGACATCCTGCCCTCGCGCATCTTCGACACCGAACTGGGCGGCCGTCTGCTGGGCAAGCCGGGAGTGGCGCTCGGCATGCTGCTCAAGTACGAACTGGGCATCAAGCTGCGCAAGGCCCACTCCGCGGTCAACTGGTCTCAACGCCCCCTCAAGGAGTCCTGGCTTACCTACGCGGCGCTCGACGTCGACTACCTGATCGAGCTGCGCGACACCATCGATGAGCAGCTGACGGCGACCGGTCGCCGAGAGTGGGCGCAGGAGGAGTTCGATTGGGAGCTCGCCCACCATTCGGTGGCGCCGCCGCCGGCCCCCGAGCCCTGGCGGCGTCTGAGCGGCATCACCAATCTGCGCAACACCCGCCAGCTGGCCGTCGCCCGCGAGCTGTGGCAGGAGCGCGACGCCATCGCGCGTCATCGCGACCGCCCACCCAGCCACATCCTCGCCGACCTGGCCATCGTCGACCTTGCCGCCACCGCCCGTTCGCCTGAGACCATGCCCGGCGCCGATAAGTTGGCGTCGGTGCCCGGCTTCCGCACCCCGTCGGCTAGGCGCTACCGCACCAACTGGGTGCGTGCCCTCAGCAAGGCCGAGCAGCTGCCTGAGTCCAGCTACCCCGCCCGTCGGCCCAAGCTCACGGGACTGCCGCACCCTCGCTCGTGGGAGCGGAATAATCCCGAGGCCGCCGCGCGCTGGGAGAGGGTTCGTCCTCGCGTCGACGGGCTGGCCTGCGAACTGAGCTTCATGTCCAGCATGATCGCGCCCCCTTCCGTCATTCAGCGCGCCGTCTACGAGGCCACCGCTGGTGCCCCCGACGCCGCCCGGCTTCGTGAGCTGGGGGCACGGTCGTGGCAGGCAGAGTTCCTCGAGCCGCTCCTCAAGGAAGCGCTGGAGTAGCGAAGGTCTCGCCGCGCTCTACTGGCGGGAGTCGTCGAGAGATTCGGCCTGGGTCTCCTGGGCCCGGTCGAGCACCCTGGAGAAGTCGAGGATGCGCAACGCGATCTGCGGTGCCGTCAGACCCACCTCTTCCAGCACCTCTTGGCGGGTGCCGTGGGCCAGGAACCGTTGCGGAATGCCGATGCAATGCACGTGCACGCCGCTGCCGGTCTCGTCCAGCGCCGCGCGCAGCTGCTGACCGGCACCCCCTACCACCAGGTTGTCCTCGATCGTCACCACGACGTCGAACCGTTGCGCGTAGGAAGCAAGATCGTCGCTGACGGGCAGGCACCACAGCGGATCGACCACGGTGGTCATCACGCCTTGACTGGCGAGCCGGTCGGCCACGTCGAGAGCGAGCCCCGCGAACTGCCCGATGCCCACCAGAAGCACCCGGGCGTCGGGAGTGAGACGCAGCACGTCGAAGTGCCCCAGCCCGTCGCCGCCGGAGACGACCGCCTCCATCGGGTTGGGCAGGCGCTCCTTCGAGTAGCGCACCACCGTCAGGGCATCGTCGACGGTGACCGCTCGGGCCATCGCCTCCTCCAAGCGCTGCTGATCCCGGGGTGCGGTGAGCTGCAGGCCCGGGATGGTGCTCATCAGGGAGATGTCCCACATGCCGTTGTGGCTGGGCCCGTCGGTGCCGGTGATGCCCGCGCGGTCGAGCGCGATGGTGACGCCGCTCTTATGCAGGGCCGCATCCATCAGCACCTGGTCGTAGGCGCGGTTGAGGAAGGTGGAATACAGGGCGACGACGGGGTGCAGGCCGGCAGTGGCCATCGCGGCCGCCGAGGCCACCGCGTGCTGCTCCGCGATGCCGACGTCGAAGATCCGGTCGGGATAGGCGGCCGCGAACCGGCCGAGCCCCACCGGATGCAGCATGGCAGCGGTGATCGCCACCAGCCGCGGATGCTCGTCGCCCAGGCGCACCATCGTCTCCGCGAAGGCGTCGGTCCAGGTGGCCTGCAGCGACGCGGACAGCGGCTCGCCCGTGAACTCGTTGATCTGGCCGACGGCGTGGAAGCGGTCTTCCTCGTGATCCTCCGCCGCCTGGAATCCCTTGCCCTTGCGGGTGACGCAGTGCACGATGACCGGCTGCCCGAACTGGCGGGACTGCTCCAGCAGGTTGGTCAGGGCTCCGATGTCGTGCCCGTCGATGGGGCCGGTGTACTTGATGCCGAGGTCGGCGAACAGGCCGTGCTCGGGTGACAGCACGTCTTTGACCCCGGTCTTGAAGCCGTGCATCAGGTCGTAGAGCGGGCGCCCGATGAGGGGCATCGCCTTCACCGTGCGCTTGATGAAGCTGAGCGTCTGCTCGTAGCGCGCGTCGGTGCGCAGCATCGAGAGGTGGTTGGCCAGGCCACCCACGGTGGGCGTGTAGGAGCGGCCGTTGTCGTTGACGACGATCACCAGCCGAAGGTGCGGCTGGGCGGCGATGTTGTTCAGCGCCTCCCATGCCATGCCGCCCGTGAGGGCGCCGTCGCCGACCACCACGACGACGGTGCGCTGCTCCCCCGTCAGGTGGAACGCCTTGGCCATCCCCTCGCCCCACGACAGCGCCGACGAAGCGTGCGAGCTGGTCAGCCAGTCATGCTCCGACTCGGCGCGCTCCGGATAGCCGGACAGCCCGCCACGCTGACGCAGCCGGTCGAAACCCGGCGCGCGACCGGTCAGGATCTTGTGCACGTAGGCCTGGTGGCCGGTGTCGAAGATGATCGGATCGTTCGGCGAGTCGAAGACCCGGTGGATCGCCAAAGTGAGCTCGACGGCCCCGAGATTGGGGCCCAGATGCCCGCCGGTGCGACTGACCTTGGTGATCAGGAACGCGCGGATCTCCTCAGCCAAGGCCTCGAGCTGGCGCTTGGACAGCGCACGAAGATCCCTGGGGTGAGTGATCGAGTCCAGCAGCGGCATGGGCTCGATAGTAGTCCTAACAACCAGGCTGCGCGTGGTCTGAAACCCCGAAACCCCACAAGAGAGGCGGGGCCGCACCAACCGGTGCGACCCCGCCTCCCTGCTCAACGAGCCCGCGGATCAGGCCTTGGCCAGGTTCCGCAGCACGTACTGCATGATGCCGCCGTTGAGGTAGTAGCTGCGCTCTCCGGGGGTGTCGATGCGCACCACCGCGTCGAAGGTCACCTCGGAACCGTCGGGCTTGACGGCCGTGACCTTCATCGTGGCCGGGGTGCGTTCCTCGTTCAGCTCCGTGACGCCGGCGACGGAGAAGGTCTCCTCACCGGTCAGGCCGAGAGTGTCTGCCGTCTGGCCCTCGGGGAACTGCAGCGGGAGGACGCCCATGCCGATCAGGTTGGAGCGGTGGATGCGCTCGTAGCTCTCGGCGATGACCACCTTGACGCCCAGCAGGGCCGTGCCCTTGGCCGCCCAGTCGCGCGACGAGCCGGAGCCGTACTCCTTGCCGGAGAGCACCACCAGCGGGATCTCCTGCGCGGCGTAGTTCTGCGCGGCCTCGTACACGGTGGTGACGGGGGCGTCGTCCAGGGTGAAGTCGCGGGTGAAGCCACCCTCGGTGCCCGGGGCGATCTGGTTGCGCAGGCGGATGTTGGCGAAGGTGCCGCGGATCATCACCTCGTGGTTGCCACGACGGGAACCGTACGAGTTGAAGTCCTTGCGCTCCACGCCGTGCTCGGCCAGGTAGACGCCCGCGGGAGAATCCGCCTTGATGTTGCCGGCCGGCGAGATGTGGTCGGTGGTCACCGAGTCGCCCAGCTTGAGCAGCACGCGCGCGCCCGAGACGTCCTGCACCGGCTCCGGTTCGGCGGGCATGCCGTCGAAGTACGGGCCCTTGCGGACGTAGGTGGAGGCGTCGTCCCATTCGAAGGTTTCACCGTCGGGGGTGGGCAGCGAACGCCAGCGATCGTCGCCGGAGAACACGTCGGCGTAGCGGTCGGCGTACATCTCGGCGGAGATCGACGAGCCGACGACCTCCTCGATCTCGGACTGGCTCGGCCACAGATCGCGCATGTAGACGTCCACGCCGTCCTTGTCCTGACCGATCGGGTCGTTGAACAGGTCGATGTTCATGGTTCCGGCCAGCGCGTAGACGATCACCAGCATGGGGCTGGCCAGGTAGTTCATCTTCACGTCGGGGCTGATCCGGCCCTCGAAGTTACGGTTGCCGGAGAGCACCGCGGTGACGGCCATGTCGTGCTGGTTGACCGCCTGCGAGATCTCGGGGATCAGCGGGCCGGTGTTGCCGATGCAGGTGACACAGCCGTAGCCGACCAGGTTGAAGCCGATCGCGTCGAGGTACTTGGTGAGCCCGGCCTTCTCGTAGTAGTCGGTGACCACCTGGGAGCCCGGGGCGAGCGAGGTCTTCACCCACGGCTTGCGGTTGAGCCCGCGCTCCACGGCCTTCTTCGCCACCAGCGCGGCGCCGATCATGACGCTCGGGTTGGAGGTGTTGGTGCAGGACGTGATCGAGGCGACGGTGACCGCACCGTTCTCCAGATCGAAGGACGGGCCGTCGTGCAGCGTCACCGGAATCTTGGCCTCCGGGTTGGAGGTGTACGAGCCGATGTGCTCCTGGAAGTTGGTCTTGGAATCGACCAGCTTGATCCGGTCCTGCGGGCGCTTCGGGCCGGCGATGGACGGCACGACGGTGGACAGATCCAGCTCGATGTACTCGGAGTAGACCGGCTCGTTGCTGGGGTCGTGCCACAGACCCTGGGTCTTCGCGTAGGTCTCGACGAGCGCGATCTGCTGCTCGTCGCGGCCGGTGAGACGCAGGTAGTCGGTGGTCTTGTCGTCGATCGGGAAGATCGCGATGGTGGAGCCGTACTCGGGGCTCATGTTGCCGATGGTGGCGCGGTTGGCCAGCGGCACCTCAGAGACGCCCTCGCCGTAGAACTCGACGAACTTGCCCACCACCTTGTGCTGGCGCAGCATCTCGGTGATGGTGAGCACCAGGTCGGTGGCGGTGGTGCCCTCGTTGAGCCGGCCCTTCAGCTTGAAGCCAACGACGCGCGGAATGAGCATGGAGACCGGCTGGCCCAGCATGGCCGCCTCGGCCTCGATGCCGCCCACACCCCAGCCGACGACGCCGAGGCCGTTGACCATGGTCGTGTGCGAGTCGGTGCCGACGCAGGTGTCGGGGTAGGCCTGCAGCACGCCGCCCACTTCGCGCGGGAAGATCACGCGCGCCAGGTGCTCGATGTTGACCTGGTGCACGATGCCGGTGCCGGGCGGCACCACCTTGAAGTTGTCGAAGGCGGTCTGGCCCCAGCGCAGGAACTGGTAGCGCTCGCGGTTGCGCTGGTACTCGATGTCGGTGTTCTGTTGGAAGGCCGACTTGATGCCGAAGACCTCGGCGATCACCGAGTGGTCGATCACCATCTCGGCCGGCGACAGCGGGTTCACCTTGGCGGGGTCGCCGCCGAGCTGGACGACGGCCTCGCGCATGGTGGCGAGGTCGACGACGCAGGGTACGCCGGTGAAGTCCTGCATGATCACGCGGGCGGGCGTGAACTGGATCTCGTGGTTGGGCTCGGCCGTCGCATCCCAGTTGCCCAGCGTCGCGATATCGTCGCGCGTGATGTTGGCCCCGTCTTCCGTGCGCAGCAGGTTCTCCAGCAGCACCTTGAGGCTGAAGGGCAGCTTCTCGTGCCCCTCCACCTGATCGATGCGGAAGATCTCGTACGAGGTTCCGTTGACCTCGAGGGTCGACTTGGACCCGAAGCTGTTGAGGCTCATCTGACTCCTTCTGATGGCTGCCGTGCCGCAATATCTCTTGACGTCAAGATAATACCTCGCGTCCGCAAAGATTCGGCAATTTACCTACGTGTTCACCCTAACGGGTGCGTCGGTGATATGCGGGGAAAGTGGACGGCGGTGTGCGGTTCAGGCGCCTCGATGCAGGATCGCGACGCACTCCACGTGATGCGTGCGCGGAAAGAGGTTGAACGCCTCGACGCTGGTCGGCCGGTAGCCGGCGGCGGCGAAGTGGGCGAGATCGCGGCCGAGCGCTGCGGGGTCGCAGGCCACATACGCGATGGCCCGGGGCTGGACGGCGGCCACCGCGCGTACGACGGCCCGCCCTGCCCCCTTGCGCGGCGGGTCGAGCACCACGACGCCCGCGCGGCGCGGGAAGCGGTTGAGCGCGCGCTCCAGCGGAGCGGCGAGGAAGCGGGCCTCGGGAACGTTGCGCCTGGCCGCGTCGATCGCCGGCGCGCTGAGCTCGATGCCGAAGACGTCGCAGCCCCGCTCGGCCAGGGCTCCCGCGAACAGCCCAGCCCCGCAGTAGAGATCCAGCGCCTTCTTCCCCGGCCTCGGCTCCAGCCCGGCCAACACCCGCTCCGTGAGCAGCGACGCCGCCCGCGGGTGCACCTGCCAGAACCCCGACGCCGCCAGGGTGTAGGTGCGCCCACCCACCTGTTGGGAGACCCGCTCGTTGCCGCGTTTCCCGTCGACGAGGACGGCGGTGCGGTCGTCGGCGACAATCACCTCGATCTGTTCCTCGGCCTGCCGGGCGAGCGCGCGCAGCTCGTCGACGCTCGGCCCGGGAGCCGCGATCAGGCACCCCTGATCGGGAAGCTCGACCACCTCGTGCGAACGGCGCGCCCGCAATCCGATGTGGCCGTCGTCGACCGCGTAGCGCATGCGCGTGCGCCATCCCGTCGCAGGGAGCACGTCCTGCACCTCGCCATCCCAGTCCAGGCCTGCCAGCCGGGACAGCTGCTCCGCGACGACGGCGGTCTTCAGCTCTCGCTCGGTCTCGGTCGTGGCGTGCTGCCAGTCGCACCCGCCGCATCGGTCGGCGACGGGACAGGCCGGCGTCATGCGCCCGAGCGAGGCGGTGAGCACCTCCACGACGTGCCCGCGGTCGAAGGACGCGCCGCGCTCGGTCACCTCGACGCGCACCCGCTCCCCGGGCAGACCACCGGTGACGAACATCACCTTGCCCTCATGGCGCCCCACAACGACGCCCTGATGCGCGACGCGCTCCAGGCTGAGCTCGCGAACCTCCGTCATCGACGCCTCGGCTGGGCTGCCGACCTCAGCCGGTCCTTCGCACGGTCGGACGAGCGCAGCTGATACGGCACGCTGGTGATCATCACGCCCTTCATGAAGTGCAGCCGGGTGCGGATCAGCAACGACGTCTGGTTGTGCAGCATGTTCTCCCACCAGTGCCCGACGACGAAGTCGGGAATGTAGACCGAGACCACGTCGCGAGGATTCTCGGTGCGCAGGTCGGCGACGTACTTCAGGAAGGGGCCGCTGATCTCACGGTACGGCGACGCGATGACGCGCAGCGGGATGCCGAAGTCCTGCTTGTTCCACGCGCGCATCAGGCGCTCCGTGTCCTCGTCGTCGACGGACACCGCCACCGCCGTCAACGTGGTGGGACGGACGGCCTTCGCGAACGCGATCGCCTTCGCCTCCGGCAGGTTGACCTGCTGGACCAGCACCACCGCGCGCACCCGGCTGGGCAATGCGAAGTCGGACTCCGAGGTGATGGCCACCTCCTTCGAGACCTTCTCGTAGTGCTTGGAGATGCTGAGCATCAGCAGGTACAGCACGGCCATGGTGATCAGCGCCAGCCAGGCGCCGTGGGTAAACTTCGACACCAGCACGACCACCAGCACGAAGGCCGTCGACAACGCGCCGATGGCGTTGATCACCCGGGCTCGTTGGTAGCGAACCCGCGTCTTCTTCTCCGTGGTGAGCTTGAGCACGCGCGTCCAATGCACGATCAAGCCGACCTGGCTGGCGGTGAACGAGATGAACACGCCCATGATGTACAGCTGGATCAGGCCCGTCACCGAGGCGTCGAACACCAGCACGAACGCGATCGCCGCCAGGGCGAGGGTGACGATGCCGTTCGAGTAGGCCAACCGATCGCCGCGAGTGTGCAGCTGGCGGGGCAGGTAGCCGTCTTTGGCGAGCATGGAGGCCAGCGACGGGAAGCCGTTGAACGCGGTGTTCGCGGCGAGCAGCAGCACCAGGATGGTGGCCGAGACCACGATGTAGAAGCCCGGCTCGAACCAGTCGTCGAACACCACGCGGGCGAGCTGGCTGGTGACCGTCGCGACGCCCGACTCGATGAGGTTGCCGTTCGCGTCGACGAAGTGCGTGCCGGTGACCTCGTCGATCAGCCGGACGTGGGTGAGGTTGGCCAGCGCCAGGATGCCGAGCATCATGGCGATCGCCAGGCCGCCCAGCCAGGCCAGCACGGTCGCGGCGTTGTGCGACTTCGGCGGGCGGAAGTTGGGCACATTGTTGGCCAGCGCCTCGACGCCCGTGAGCGCGGCGCAGCCCGACGAGAAGGCCCGGGCGACCACGGCGACCAGCGCCAGTCCGGCCAACGAGGTGGCTCCCTCCGGGGCGACCACTTCGTAGTCGGCGGTCTCGGCGCGCAACGGCTCGCCGAGGGCAAGCACCCGGAACAGTCCGATGCCGACCATGAGCAGCATCGAGCCGATGAAGATATAGGTGGGGGTGGCGAACGCGCGCCCCGATGCCCTGATCCCGCGCAGGTTCACCAGGGCCAGCAGCGCGATCAGGACGACGGCGGCCAAGGCCTCGCGGCCCTGCAGCCAGGGCAGCATCGCCTCGGCGTTGTGGATGCCGGCCGACACCGATACCGCCACGGTCAGCGTGTAGTCGACGAGCAGCGCCGACGCGACGGTGAGGCTGGCGCGTTTGCCGAGGTTGGCGTTGACCACCTCGTACGCGCCGCCGCCGCCCGGGTAGGCCCAGACCATCTGCCGATAGCTGAGCACCACGATGGCGATCAGTCCGGCCACCGCCAGCCCGATGGGCCACGAGAAGAGAAAGGCGGCCACGCCTCCCAAGGACAGGGTGATCAGGATCTCATCCGGGGCGTAGGCGACGGAGCTGAGCGCGTCGGACGCGTACACCGGCAGGGCCAGACGCCGCGGCAGCAGGGTCTCTCCCACTTGGGCGTTGGCCATCCGGCGGCCGACCAGCATGCGCTTGACGGCATTCAGCACACTCACACCGGCACTCTATCCCTGTCCATCGTCCCGGCAGAACAGCCTGGGGGCTCCAGTTCCGCGCAGCTTCCTTGAGTGCTACGGTCGCGACGTAAGGAGGGGTCATGCATATCGTGATCATGGGATGCGGCCGGGTCGGCTCGATGCTGGCCAGGGGTCTCGACAAGCGCGGGCATCAGGTCTCGATCATCGACGTCGACCCTGCGGCCTTCGACCGCCTCGGCGACGGCTTCCGCGGACACACCGTCAAGGGCGTCGGTTACGACCGCGAGGTGCTCGAAGAGGCCGGCATCCGCAAGACCGACGGCTTCGCCGCCGTATCCTCCGGCGACAACTCCAACATCCTGGCCGCGCGGGTGGTGCGCGAGGTCTACCACGTCGACAACGTCGTCGCCCGGATCTACGACCAAGGCCGCGCGGCCGTGTTCGAGCGGCTGGGCATCCCCACCGTCGCCACCGTGAAGTGGTCCGTCGAGCAGGTGCTGCGACGGCTGCTCCCCGAGGGCTCCGAGCCGGTCTGGCGCGACCCCTCCGGCAACGCCCGCCTACTCCAGATCCATGTGCATCGCGGATGGCGGGGCCGCAAGATCGGCGAGCTCCAGCTAGCGGCACGCGTGCCGATCCCCTTCATCCTGCGCGTCGGGCAGGGCTTCGTGCCCACCGCCGACACCATCTGTCAGGACGGCGATCTGATCTTCGTCGCCTGCGACCTGGAGCGCACCGACGAGGTAGAGACCACCTTCGCCCAGCCCCCGCGAAAGGACTGAGGAATCATGCGCGTCGCCATCGCGGGAGCCGGCAATGTGGGCCTGTCCATCGCCCGAGAGCTGCTGGCCAACGGACATCATGTGCTGCTGATCGAACGCAACGTCAACGCCCTTGAGCCGGACACCGTCCCCGGCGCCGAATGGCTGCGGGCCGACGCCTGCGAGTTGGCGACGCTGGAGGACGCGGAGCTGGACGGCTACGACGTGGCGATCGCCGCCACCGGCGACGACAAGGCCAACCTGGTGCACTCGCTGCTCGCCAAGACAGAGTTCGGCGTGCCCCGCACGGTGGCTCGGGTGAACCGGCCCGACAATGAATGGCTGTTCGGCGAGATGTGGGGCGTCGACGTCGCCGTCTCCACCCCCCGCCTGATGTCGGCCCTGGTGGAGGAGGCGGTCTCCACCGGCGACCTGATCCGGCTGCTCAGCTTCAACAAGTCGACGGCCCACCTTTCGGAGATCACGCTGCCCCAGGACTCGCCTCTCGTCGGCTGTCTGGTGCGCGACCTCGCTCTCCCCCGCGACGTGGTGCTGACCGCCATCATCCGCGACGGCGCCCCCCTGACCCCCGAGCGCGAGCGCGCCATCGAAGGCGGCGACGAACTCCTCTTCATCCTCCCTCAGGAAGCCGAAGAAGAACTCACCGCCTTCTTCGAACACCAAGACGACGAGGCCGACGAAGACGCTCCTTGAGGCGCGAGGCCGCCCGCGGCCGAGCCTCGAAAGGCCGGGACTGTGCGTAGGGACTTGTGGTCAGGTCCGTCGTGCTCCGGATGGGGTCCGCTCCTGCCCGGACGCTCTCCCGGCGCTTCGCGCGGGCTGAGCGTCTTTACGCCCACCAAACCCACTCGCGGACCCCATCCTCCACAAGACTCAGCCCGCCAACCACCAACAACAACGCTCCAGTGGGAGATGTTCCCCCGTCTACGGTGGAACATCTCCCACTGAAGCACTCTCCCGAACCCGGGCGCTACTTGATCGTCGCTTTCACCGAACCCGACTTCCCCTCATACGCCTTCGTCGAGCCGTAACTCACCTTGAACGTATGACTCCCCTTCTTCAACCTCGACAAACCCACTGACGCTTTGCCCTTCTTCACAGTCACCGTCTTGACCAACCTCGCCCCGTCATACACCCTCACCTTCCCGACCACCGACGCATCCTTCGTCCCCGGCAACCCCAACACGATCGACAACGTCACCTTCCCCTTCGAACCAGCCTTCGCGCTGACCTTCACCGACGGCAACCCCTTACCGACCTTCACCACCTTCGACACGACGGTCTGCGACTCCACACCAGACGCACTAGCGGTCACCCGAACACCGAGCTTCTTCCCCACATCCGACGGCAACGGGGTGTAGGTGGACTTCGTCGCCCCCTTGACGCTCTTCCCATCCAGCAACCACTGATACTTCACGCTGTAGCTGGACTTCCAAGCCCCCAGCTTCACCGACACCTTCGACCCAACCTTCACCGACCCAATCGACGGCGCCGTCACCTCCGGCAACAGCGGCTCCTCAGACGGCCCGGCAGTCGGGGACGGCGTCGGAGTGGGAGTCGCGGTCGGCGTCGGAGTGGGGGTAGGGGTCGGAGAAGGCTTCGGCGGAATCGGCACCAACACCTCGGCACTGGTCTTCGACACCGACGCATACCCAGCCTTCGAACCCGTCACCTTGACACTGATCTTCTTCTCAGCATCATCCGCAGTCAGCGTGTACGACGACGCCGTCGCACCAGCGATCACCTTCCCATCCCGCAACCACTGGTACGCCAACGCAGCATCTGGTGTCCAGGAGCTACTCACTGCCTCGAGCTCGTCGCCGACTGCGGGTGTTCCCGTGACCTTCACGCTTCCCGCCACGACCGTCGCAGTGACTTTGCTCGTGGCGTTCGATGTCTTCACCAACCTTGTCAGGCCCGCCTTGATACCCGTCACTCGCACGGAGATCGTCTTGCCAAGCATCGCGTCGGTCAACCTCAACACCGACGATGTCGCATCCTTGATCGCCGAACCATCTGCAAGCCACTGATACCTGAAACTCACACCGGGGGTCCACACACCAGTCGCCACAGAGAGACTCTGACCAACAACGGCCTTGCCAGAAATAGTCGGCGTCTTTCCCCTCACCGCCGCGGAACTCACCCCACGGGGATGCGCTTCGACTCGCCATCCACCGCCGGAAGGGCCCGCACCGAAGTAGTTGTTCCACTGTTTCGTCGGACCAAAAGACGACCCACTATTCAGAGCAACAAGCACGCCAGCTTCAGCGAAACCAACCACGTCTGGCAAACCATCACCATTCACATCCACCAGCATCCGCGGATGCGCCTCGACTCGCCATCCACCTGCCTTCACAGTGAAATCTGCAATCCACGACTTCGTGGGACCAAAAGACGACCCACTATTCAGAGCAACAAGCACGCCAGCTTCAGCAAAACCAACCACATCCGGCAAACCATCACCATTCACATCCACCAGCATTCGCGGATGCTGAGAAACTTGCCAACCACCCGACGCCCCAGACGCACCAAACCCGGCATGCCAACGAACCGCCGACTTGAACGAGGAACCAGAGTTCAGCGAAACATATATCCCGACCGAGCTGAACCCAACGATGTCAGGCAACCCGTCCCCGTTCACGTCAACCAAGGAGCGCGGCGAATCACTAATCTTCCAACCACCATCAGCCGCGAAATCAGAAATCCATGTCTCCGTCGCCCCGAACGACGAACCCGTGTTTAACGCAATCCTCACACCAGAGTTCGCGAAACCAACCACATCAGGCAAACCATCACCATTGACATCCACCAGCATTCGCGGATGCTGAGAAACTTGCCAACCACCCGACGCCCCAGACGCACCAAACCCGGCATGCCAACGAACCGCCGACTTGAACGAGGAACCAGAGTTCAGCGAAACATATATCCCGACCGAGCTGAACCCAACGATGTCAGGCAACCCGTCCCCGTTCACGTCAACCAAGGAGCGCGGCGAATCACTAATCTTCCAACCACCGTTAGCTCCGAAATCAGAAATCCACCTCTCCGTCGCCCTGAAAGAGGAACCTGTATTCAGAGCAACATTCACCCCCGCTTCAGCGAAACCAACCACATCAGGCAAACCATCGCCATTGACATCCACCAACATCCGCGGATGCGCGTCAACTCGCCACCCGCCCGCCTTCGCCGTGAAATCCGCAATCCAAGACTTCGCCGGACCAAAAGACGAACCAGTATTCAGAGCAACACTCACACCAGAATCGGCGAAACCAACCACATCAGGAAAACCATCACCATTCACATCAGTATCCCAAGGAATCATCTCCTGCGAGTCCTCGATACCGTTGCCGTTTGCATCCACAGGACACCCACCAAGCTCTACCCGCCCAGGAACGGCAGGACAGGCATCCCTATCATCAGGGACGCCATCGCCGTCCGAGTCAGCGGATGGCGGAGGACCGGAAATGTCCTTCACATGGATGAAGCCGTCCGGCCAGCGTCCCCCGTTGCGGAGAGTCGTCAGGCGGAAGCTGTTGTGGTAGTCGGCGTTCATCTCTGAGATGAGGATTGATCCGTCCGCGTAGACTTCTTCCACATAGGCGACGTGGAAAGCCCTATCCCACCATGCCACCGAGCCCTTTCTGGGATTCGCATCCACGCTGATCCCCGCAGATCTGGCTGCGGGGCCCCACTTGTTGGCATTACCCCAGTGGACACCGGCGTACCAGTTGGTAAAGGTCTTCTCAGCACCAAAGTTCAGCTGATTCAGACGGTATGCAACCCAGGACGTGCATTGCCCCTGATAGAAGCTCCACTTGTCGGCGGCGCAGTTGGCCTCAGTGACCTCGTCGCAGTCTGGAGCGCTCGGATACGGGTAGCCGTAGTCTCGGTTGGCAATGGCAGGCGAGGCTTGTGCAGCTGGAGCGAAGACCAGTGAGCTCAGTACCAGGGACAGGGCAGCGAGGACGCTGAACAGGATGCGACGGATGGACATGTGGTTCCCCCTCCACGTGAGTGCCGACCATTGGCACCGCACTCGGGATTCTTCCACACCGCCACCCGGGCAATGTCGACGGCCCAGGATTCGCCAAAGGCGCGACGAAGGCGGCCTCGATCGCCTTAGGCGCTTGCTAACCCACCGAAGTCGGTGGGTTAGCAAGCTCCTAAGCCGCGCGGCCAGTTTCCTGCGGGGTCTTGCGCTGGGTCTTTTCGAGGCTCGGCCGCGGACGGCCTCGTACCTCAAAGACCATGGTGCGAGCCCGCGCGAAGCGCCGGAACACGGCGGGCGGGCACTTCGGGGCTCGTTTCGCTCGTTCCTCAGCCACCGCAACCCGATCCGGAACACGACGAACCGGACCACAGTTTCCGACCACAAGCCCCTAGACACCGTCACGCTCTCCTCGAGGCTCGGCCGCGAGCGGCCTCGCACCTCGAAGAGCGTGATGATGACGCTCTTTGAGGTGCGTAGGCGCTGGGCGAGGAACGAGCCCCAGAGCCTAAGCCTCGAAAAGAGCGACCGGCAGCCGAACACCCAGCCCGACGGCCAACTTCCTGCCCGTTCTCACGCGGGCTCTCCTCGAGGCTCGGCCGCGAGCGGCCTCGCACCTCGAAGAGCGTGAATGGACTCAGTCCAGGACTTCGAACTCCGGGTTGTAGATGGCGCGGCCACCGTCGAGGTCGGCCAGGCGGCCGGTGGCCTTCACGTGACGTCCCGGGAGCACGCAGTCGATGGTGGTGCGACCCATCCAGATCAGACGTACGCTGCCCGTTCCGTCGTTCAGTTCAGCGCTCAACCAGCCGTTCTTGTCACCGCTCGTGACGGCGGTGATGGTGCCTCGTACCGTCACCCGCTGCCGCGACCTGCACTGGGACAGGGGCGTGGCACCGCAATCCCTGGCCGCCTTCTCCAGATCCTCGGCCTCGAGCCGTTCTGGCGACCAGAAGTAGCGACGCAGCCGCTCGCCCAACGGGCGAGGTGCCTCATGGGTGCTCACCGTCGGGCTTCCTTCCTCAGCGGCAGGGCGACGTCCACAGGGACCGCCTCACCATTGTGGCCGGTGGTCACGGTCAGGCGTCCTTCTGCGGCACCGTCATCGGGATCAGGGAGCCAGGGGCAACCGGAGTGGTGCCGCGTCGCACGACCAGGTTCGCGAAGAACTCCAGCAGGGCAACCGAGGCGTCGTAGTCGGACGGGTCCATCGCGGCCTTACCCATCAGCACGCCGCGCAGCATCCAGCTGGGCCCCTCGACGAGCCAGGTGCGGGAGACGTGCATCGCGGGGTTGCCCTGCGGATCGGTGACGGGCAGCGCGCGTCGGATCTCAGCCCCGAACGGGCCCTTGGCCACGGCGACGCGGCCCTTCGACTTGGCCGCCGACTGGATGATCTCGCCACGCGTCTCCGGAATCAGCGAGCTGCGCGCAGGGGCACCGAAGAGCGCCACCTCTAGCGCCGACGCGCCGTCGCCCACCAGGATCGCCTGCACATTCTTGCGCTGCTGATCCACCTGGAGCTGCAGCTTCATCTCGGGGAACGGTGTCACGACCAGGCAGCCCAGATCGAGCCGGTTGACGTCGTCGGCCTCGAGGTCCACCTCGCTGATGTCGAACGGGCCCTCGTCGCGCGTGAACTGCTCGTCCCATTCGCGCCAGGTGGCCTGCGCCTCAGCCGGCACACCAGGGATCTCCTGAGGAGCCGACGACTCCTCCGTCTCCTCGACCTGGGGCTGGGCAGGCGTCGACTCGTCGGCCGGCTGGCTCGACTTCTTGCGTCCGAAAATCACTTGGTCTCTCCACTCAACAACTGGCTACCGCCAGTAGAACCATAGCCACCCTCGCCGCGCTCGGTCTCATCGAGCCCGTCCACGGGATGGAAGAGGGCCGTCGCGAAGGGCAGCACCACCATCTGCGCGATGCGGTCGCCGTCGGCGATGTGGATCTCCTCCCGAGGATCCAGGTTGATCAGGCACACTTTGATCTCACCCCGGTAGCCCGAGTCGATCACTCCAGGCGAGTTGACGATGCTGAGCCCCGCCTTGGCGGCCAGCCCCGAGCGGGGGGTCACCAACGCCACATGGCCCTCAGGAAGCGCGATGCGCACCCCGGTGCCCACCAGCACCCGTTCTCCCGGCGCCAGCACGACCTCCTGCGTCGAGCGGAGATCCGCTCCCGCGTCGCCGGGACGGGCATAGGAGGGAAGATGGCGCTGGTCGGCAACGGTATCGATGGTGATGTCGGTCACAGGATGCTCCTCACGGCTTCGGCGAGTTCTTGGGGACGGCGGGTGCTGATCAGCCAGCTGCGATGCGGGTCGGCGGGGTCGTCCAGCACGACGCGCACCAACCCGGACGTGTACGGCCGGGTCTGCAGGAGCGCGGTGTGGTCGGCGTCAGGGCCTTGCACCCGCTGGGCCGCTTCGCCCTCATAGGCCTCCGCGGTGGCGATGTAGTCGCGCTCCAGCCGGAACCGCCCGACGGTGAGCGTCTCGTCGTCAACCGCGATGGGAAGGGCGTACCCGATCAGCACCACCCCCACAGCGAAGGCCGCCGCG
Organism: Tessaracoccus caeni; assembly: GCF_029211185.1. GTDB lineage: Bacteria > Actinomycetota > Actinomycetes > Propionibacteriales > Propionibacteriaceae > Arachnia > Arachnia caeni. The sequence goes on along the minus strand of NZ_JARGDO010000008.1, from coordinate 129,789 downwards.
ACGGACAAGGCGATGCCCGCGGTGGAGTCGACATAGGCCAGCACGGCGACAGCCAACGATCCGACGAGCAGGACGCCGAGCGCCCACCACCACCAGGGAACAGCAACCCGTTCTCGAAACCTCACCGGGCCAATCTACCCGCGTCCCGATCCCGCCGGGCATAATGGGTGGCCAGGAGGCCAATGACATGCAGCTCACCCAGAAGATGATCTGGAAGATCTACGCCGGAGTACTGGGCGCCGCCACCACCATCGTCGCGCAGAAGCTCGTGACGAAGGCGTGGGAGGCGAGCACAGGAGAGACCCCGCCCGATCCGAACGATCCAGAAACCCCCATCACGCAAGCCCTCATCTGGGCCCTCGCCAGCGGATTCGGCGTCGGTATCACCCAGCTCACGATGAACCGCTACATGTCTCGGCATTGGGCGAAGGCGACCGGCGGCAAGGCCCCCGGCAAGCTGTTCAACAAGCTCGACTGAGAGCGAAGACCAAACCACCCAGAACCCAGAGCGCGTCTCGAGGATGATCCTCGAGACGCGCTTTGGTCTGTATCTGTAGTCGCTCCGTCTACACGCAGTCGACGCAGTAGTCCTGGCCGCCCTTGCTCTCAGCCAGCTGGCTGCGGGCCTTCACCAGGAAGCAGGACGCACAGGTGAACTCGTCTGCCTGACGCGGCAGCACGCGCACCGTGAGCTCCTCGTGGGACAGGTCTGCCCCGGGTAGTTCGAACGATTCCGCGGCCTCAACCTCGTCCTCGTCGACCTTGCCGGAGTTCTTGTCCGCACGGCGCGACTTGAGCTCTTCGAGCGAGTCCTCGCTCATCTCCTCGTCGGTCTTGCGAGGGGCATCGTAATCAGTAGCCATGCCAGTCCTTTCGTCACGCTCGCGGATATGTGTACCACATCCCGGCGAACAATCAAGCTCTTGCCTCCGAATATCGCGTCGTGGCCATCCGTCAGCCGCGCGATGGTGCCCCGCACTGATAGGTTTGGGCGGAACACCGGACGAGGAGCGAGCTTTCACATGGAGAGTGCACTTTCCCCGCGCGAGATCCAGGCACGGATCCGTGGCGGCGCAACCCTTGACGAGGTGGCGGCGGAAGCGGGAGTGGACGCGCAGCGCATCGCCGCATTCGCCGGCCCCGTGATGGCGGAGCGCGAACACATGACCCGGCAGGCCCTCGGCGCGACGGTGCGTCGGCGTGGCGAGTCGGGCACCCATCGCCGGCTCGGCCAGTTGATCGGCGAGCGTCTCCTCGCCCGCGGCATCGACGCCGACGAGATCTCGTGGGATGCCAGCCGAAGGGCAGATCTGAAGTGGCGCATCGTCGGTGTGCTGAGCTCCGAGAAGGGCGACGCGGAGTCGCGGACCGCCGAGTTCGTCTACGACCCCCGCGGACGGTTCAACGTCGCCGACAACGCCGACGCCCGCTGGATGATCGGCGAGGAGCTCACCGGCTCCCGTACCCCCGATGAGGAGAACACCGTCGACCTGAGGGACGAGCTGGCGCTGGTGCGCGCCGTCACCGCCCCCGAGCCGAAGCCGGCCGCCGACCTTCCCGGAGACGACATCCCGGCCGCAGCCGTCCTGTACGAGCCCAACGAGGACACCTCCCAGTTGGACGAGCTCTACGACCTGCTGAGCGGCATCTCCGAGGACTCGGTGCGCATCTACACCGATATCGACCGCGAACTCCCGGCTCGCCAGCCGGAGGTCGAGCCCGGGGCCGAGGCCACGGCGCCAGGCGAGCCTGAGGCGACCGTCGCCGAGCCAGAGCCGGACGCGGCACCCCAGGCGCCGGAGCAAGAACAGCCGGTCGACCAGGAGCCCTCCGAGCCAGAGCAGGACGCCGCGCAGCCCGAGAAGGCCGAACCGACCTCGGAGGCGTCGCCAGAGCCCACCCCATCGGCCGAATCCACGCCTGAGCCCCCGCAGGAGGCGTTGATCGACGGGCCGGCAACGTCTGCACCCAAGTCGTCGAAGCGCCGCAGGGCTCAGATCCCCAGCTGGGACGAGATCATGTTCGGCGCGCCCCGCGCGCCGAAGAAGGACTGACGCAACCGCGTACTGAGTGCCTTACTGCGCGCCACCGAGGATCAGGAGGGGAACCTCCATCTCCTCGGGCGTCAGCGAGCCGTGCATCCCGACGATGCTGAACTCACCCGGGAACGTGGTGCTCATGACGGCCCAGTCGTCTCGCATCGCCACCAGCACGTCGCCGATCCGGGCGGCCGTCGTCGCGGTCACCTCCGGACCGAACCAGCCGGCCTCAATGGCGTCCTGACGTCGCCACACGGCCGCCCGCTCGCCCAGGTGACGCGCCCAGCGCGCTGCGACGGTGGCGGGATCGTGGCAGTAGAGCTGGCGTAGCCGGCCCTCTCCCCCGATCAGCACGCCGTCAGCCAGTCCTTCGTCCTCGGCCACCACGCGTCGCTCTGCAGGTACGTCGATCATGCCGTGATCGCCCGTCACCAGGATGCAGACCTCTGGCGACGACAGCTCGGCGAGCGCCGCGATCAGGTCATCCACGGCGCCCAGCCGGTCAAGCCACTGCCACGACGCCACCCCGTGCCCATGGCCGGTGTGGTCGAGCAGCCGCTCGTAGCAGTAGACGACGTCGTGCCCGACGAGGGCGTCGGCCACCAACTGCACGACGTGCTCCGGCTCGCCCTCCGCCGTCACCGGGAACTGGGTGGTTCCGCTGAAGGCCGTGCGGGTGAGGGCACTGGCCTCGAAGCGAGCCAGCGTCACGGCCGCGCACGCGCATCCCACGGCGCCGAGTTCCTGAAATCGGGTGGGCGCCTGGCGGAAGGCCTCGACGTCGTCCGGGCCGTTCTCCCAGGTGAGAGCGTTGACGATCTTGCCGACGCTCGGCTCGAAGAAGCTGTAGCCCACCACGCCATGCCGGCCTGGCGGTGTGCCGCAGCCCAGGCAGCTGAGCGCAGTGGCCGTCGTGCTGGGCACCGCGGTGGTGAGCCGACGCGCCGAGCCCAGCACGCCCGAGACGAACTCGCAGTGGTCGAGATTGCGCTGCACCTGATGCCACCCGAAACCGTCCACCAGCACCACGATGTACTTCTCGGCCTTCGGGATGTCGATCACCGGAACGCGTCCCGCGAGGCGATCCTGGACGGACGGGAGCAGGTTGGTGAGGCAGTCCCCGTCGTATCGGGGCAGGAGGAAATCCCCCATCAGCCGACCACGCTCTGCAGCAGCGAGCCGAACTCCACCAGCCGGTTGGCGTTGGTGGCGCCGTCGCCCTCGCGGCTGATCCTGATCGAGATGTCATCGGGGGTGAGCGTTCCGGTGTAGCCGTGATCGGCCTCGCACGCCGGATCCTCGCAGAGCGCCGGGCCCAGATCGATCCGGCTGGCGGCTCCCCAGGCGATGGCCAGCCACGCCTCGACGAGCACGGGGCCATCGCGACGCTCCGGGTCGCGCACCGACTGGGTGATCGCCACGGAGTTGATCGAACGCAGCGCGACGATCTCTGCCGTCGCGAGCGCGTCGCTGCTCGAGTCGGGATCGCCCTCGTCGGCGTGGCAGATCACCAGGTGCTTGTCGGTGAGCACCATGACGTTCATGTGGCGAAGGATGTTGGCTCCGAGGAATGTCGCCTCGTGATGCACCAGATAGCCCAGTACCTCTCGCGTTCCCACGGCTCCCTGGAGCGTCGAACACACGAAGCTGGGGTAGAAGCCGCATTGCCTGATCTCCTCGATCAGGTTGGCGGGAAGGGGGTTAGTGGTTGCCGGCACGCGTTCATACTAGACGAGCGTGTCGGCGCGTGAGCCGATCCCAGATAGCCTAGGCGTCATGAGGACGAGACCGTTCTTCGCTGCCCGCGTCGAGGACCGCATCAATCGCACGCTCAACCGGCGCCTGCTGCGCCGGGGTTGGCGCGAGTCCATCAGCGCTTTCGTCGGGTACGGCACCGAGGAACAGATCCGCGTGCTCGCCAGAATCACGCTCCTGCCGCCCAGCAATCTCGGGATCGTGCAGGCCGCATCTGCGGCGCTCTATCGCCGCGGGTGGCGCAACTTCATCAACGTGGCACGAGTGGGCAGCGTCGTGACGGTGACCGTCGGCGAGAACACGGTGACCGCCGAGGCCGATCGCGGCGGCTATCTCGACGTGCGGATCAAGAACCCCGGTCTGTCGCCCGGCTGGCACACGATCCAGCTCGCCACCGAGTCCGGGGCCAGCACCACCTGCGACGTGCAGGTGATCGGCCCTGAGGTCGACTTCGGCATCGTCTCCGACATCGACGACACCATCTTGTCCACCTGGCTCCCCCGGCCCATGCTCGCCGCCTGGAATTCGCTGATCCTCACCGAGCAAGCCCGCCAGGCGGTGCCCGGCATGGCTCGGCTGTATCAGCGACTGCTCGCGGAGCGACCCGGTGCGCCCATCATCTACGTCTCGACGGGCGCCTGGAACACCTATCCGATGATCCATCGCTTCATGAAGCGCCACGGCTTCCCGCGAGGGGCCATGCTGCTCACGGACTGGGGCCCCACCAACACCGGCTGGTTCCGTTCCGGGCCGGATCACAAGCGGCGCGCGCTGCGCGAACTGGCCCGCGACCTTCCCAACATCCAGTGGCTGCTCGTCGGCGACGACGGTCAGCACGATCCGGATCTGTATGGCGAGTTCGCGGCCCTGCAGCCCGAGCACGTGCGCGGCATCGCGATCCGGGAGCTCACCGCCGTCGAGGCGTCGCTGGCCCACGGCATCCGCGTCGCCGACATGGAGGAACGCTGGTATCCCGACACGGCGCCGGAGGTTCGCGGCCCCGATGGGGATGCACTTGGCGATAGACTCGCGCAGTTGTAACCGGCTCAGGGAGATATGCGCTGATGGTCAAGAAGGCGGCAGACGACTTCGCCACGGATGAGGAGCACATCGTCGACGTCGACGTCACCGTCGAGATGGAGTCGAGCTTCCTGGAGTATGCCTACTCGGTGATCTACTCCCGCGCGCTGCCCGATGCGCGCGACGGGTTGAAGCCGGTGCAGCGTCGCATCCTGTTCTCGATGGACGAGATGGGCATCCGTCCGGACAAGTCGCACGTGAAGTCGGCCCGCGTGGTGGGCCAGGTGATGGGTGCTCTGCATCCGCACGGCGACGGTGCCATCTACGACGCGCTGGTGCGCATCGCGCAGCCGTGGGCCATGCGGCTGCCGCTGATCGACGGGCACGGCAACTTCGGCTCCCTCGACGCCGGCCCCGCCGCGATGCGTTACACGGAGTGCCGGATGGCGACGCCGGCGCTGGCCATGACCGCAGGGCTCGACGAGGAAACCGTCGACTTCAAGCCCAACTACGACGGCAAGGAAGCCGAGCCCGTCGTCCTGCCCGCTGCCATCCCCAACCTGCTGGTCAATGGCGCCACCGGCATCGCCGTCGGCATGGCCACCAATATCGCGCCCCACAACCTGGTCGAGGTGGTGGCGGCCCTCAAGCAGCTGCTGCGCAACCCTAAGATCGAGCTCGATGAGCTGATGCGCCACATCCCCGGCCCCGACTTCCCCGGCGGCGGCAAGATCATCGGCCTCGACAGCATCCGCGACGCCTACGAGACCGGACGCGGCAGCTTCAAGGTGCGCGCCAGCGCCCGGATCGAGAAGGTCACGCCCCGCCGCCAGGGCATCATCGTCACGGAGCTGCCGTACATGGTTGGGCCCGAGAAGATCATCGAGCAGATCAAGAAGGCGATCGGCGACAAGAAGCTGACCGGCGTCGCCGACGTCAAGGACCTCACCGACCTGACGCACGGCCTGCGCCTGGTGATCGAGGTCAAGAACGGCATCAACCCCGAGGCCCTGCTCGAGCAGCTCTACAAGGTGACCAAGCTGGAGGACACCTTCGCGATCAATGCGGTGGCGCTGGTGGAGGGCCAGCCCCGTACGCTGTCGCTGAAGGAGCTGCTGGAGGTCTACCTCGACCACCGCCTCTCCGTCGTGCTGCGTCGCTCGCAGTATCGCCTGCGCAAGGCGGAGGAGCGCCTGCATCTGGTGCGCGGCCTGCTGATCGCGATCGCCGACATCGACGACGTGATCGCCATCATCCGCTCGTCGGTGGACGTGGCCGAGGCTCGCCAGCGCCTGATCACGGCCTTCGACCTGGACGAGGTCCAGGCCAACTACATCCTCGACATGCAGCTGCGCCGGCTCACCAAGTTCTCCACCATCGAGCTGGAGAAGGAATCCGACGAGCTGCTCGGCCGGATCGCCGACCTGCGCGAGATCGTGGACGACGACGCGCGGCTGCGCAAGGTGGTGGGCGACGAGCTCACCCAGGTGGCCAAGCTGCACGGTACCCCTCGTCGCACCATCCTGCTGGCATCCAGCGGCCAGCCCAAGACGGCGGCCGCTCCGCTGGAGGTGCCCGACGACCCGTGCTGGGTGCTGCTGTCCGGCACCGGGCTTGCGGCCCGCACCGACACGGCCCACCCGCTGCCCACGACCGGCCGCGCGGCGCACGACGTGATCGTCTCCGCGATCCGCACCACGGCACTGGCCGAGTTCGGCGTGATCACCAACCGCGGCCGGCTGATCCGCTGCCGCGCCATCGACCTGCCCACCGTGCCGCTGACCGCGAGCGCGCTCAGCCTGCAGGGCGGCAGCCTCGCCACCGAGCTGTGGCCGCTGGACGGTGAGCGTCCGCTGGGCCTCACCACCCTCGAGCCGTCGTCCCTCGGCCTCGCCCTCGGCACCAAGCAGGGCGTGGTGAAGCGCGTCGTGCCCGAGGTGCTCACCAAGGACTCGTGGGACGTGATCCGCCTCGACGACGGCGACGAGCTGGTGGGCGCCGTCGAGTTGGCCGACGAGGCCCTAGACCTGGCCTTCGTCGCCAGCGACGCCCAGCTGCTGCGCTTCCCCGCCTCCGTGGTGCGCCCCCAGGGCCGCTCCGGCGGTGGTGTGGCCGGCATCAAGCTCGCCTCCAAGGCACAAGCGATCTGGTTCGGCACCGTCGATCCCGAGGTCGACGAGGTGCTCACCATCTCAGGTTCCTCGGATGCGCTGCCGGGCACCGAGGCCGGGTCGGCCAAGCGGACGCCGTTGTCGGTGTACCCCGCCAAGGGGCGCGCCACCGGCGGGGTTCGCTGCCATCGCTTCCTGAAGGGCGAGGACGCGTTGCTGTTCGCCGCCATCGGACCCGCTCCTCTGCTCGCGGCCGCCGCGTCGGGTTCGCCGGTGGAGCTGCCGGGCGTAGACTCCCGACGAGACGGCTCCGGCACCCCCGCCTCTCAGCCGATCACCATGGCCGCCGGACGCGGACGACCCGCCACCCTCGAGGAGACCCCATGAGCTTCGACGACCTGCTCGCAAACAACGCGGCCTATGCCTCCCGCTTCGACGAAGGCGGCTTCGACGGCATCGCCAAGGCGGGCGTCGCCATGGTGACCTGCATGGACTCCCGCATCGAACCCCTGCGCATGCTCGGCCTGCAGCTGGGCGACGCCAAGATCCTGCGCTCCCCCGGTGGTCGCGTCTCGAACGACGTGCTGACCGGCTGCGTGCTCTCGGTGCAACTGCTCCAGGTGACCCGGATCATGATCGTGCCGCACACCCGCTGCGCCATGGCCTCCGGCACCGATGCCGACATCCGCCGCAAGATCCACGACCGCACGGGCGTCGACACCAGCTGGATCACCTTCGGCGCCGACCAGGACGTCTTCGGCCGCCTGCGTCACGACGTCGACATGGTGCGCTCCCACCCGCTGATCAACGGCCACGCAGAGGTCGGCGGCTTCCTCTACGACGTCGACTCCGGCCTCCTCACCCAGCACATCTGATCCCCCCACTCACGCTCTTTAGAGGCGCGGAGCGCAGCAGCGCCTCGAAAAGATCGAACTGACGGCCGAGCAGCAGATGCTGCTCGGCCGTCAGTTCGCGTGGATGTGGACTACGCGGTGCGCAGTGCGTCGACCGGTTCGATGCGAGCCGCCTTGATAGCCGGGTAGGTGCCGGCGACCAGGCCGACCAGAGCACCGACGCCGACCCCCGCGGGAGCGGCCCAGGCCGCCAGCACGGGCGTCCATTCTCGGAACACGCACACGATGAGCAGGGCAAAGATGCCCAACGCGACGCCGATCAGGCCGCCGAGCACGCCGGTGGTGAGCGACTCCAGAACGAACTGGCGCAGGATGTCGCGCCGTCTGGCGCCCAACGCCCGTCGCAGGCCGATCTCCCCCGTGCGCTCCGTCACCGACAGCAGCACCACGTTGGCGATACCCAGGCCGCCGCCGATCAGCGCGACGACGCCGATCGCCACGAACAGCAGGTTCACGTCGGCCTCGATGCCCTCGCGCAGCGAGTTGGCGTTGCTCGGGGCCGAGACCTTGTAAGCGTCCGGAGAGTTGGGGTTCATGGCCATCGGCGCCTGACGCGCCACGACGGGCCCGGCCCCGATCGCGATCCGGATGTCCAGGCTGTTCGGTGCCGACACGCCGATCTGCGACCGCGCCGTTCCGATCGGCATGATCACCGAGTCCATCAGCGCTTCGCGCGTGCCGACCGACTCGAGGATGCCGATCACGGTGTACGGCCGCTCGTCGATGAAGATGGCGGGCTGATTGGTGATCCGGTTGATGCCCAGCTTCTCGGCGGCCTTGGCCCCCAGCACCACGACGAGATCTCGTCGCGCGTCATGCCCTGAGTCGAAGAACCGCCCCGTCTTGAGCTCGCCACGGACCACGTCCAGCAGTTCGGCGCTGCCCGCCACCACCGGGGGCGGCGCCGTCTGCGCCTGCGCGGGATCGTAGATGGTCACCGCAGAAACCTGCGGGGTTCCGGGCGCCCTGGCGAACACCGCCGCGGCTTCTACGCCGGCAAGATCCTTGACCCGGTCCGCCCCGTCCCACGGGATACGGGCGGTTGCGCGCTCGGTGCCGCCACTACCCCTGGTGGTGCCGGGTTCGATGGTGACCCGCGTGGCGGAGACCGCGTCGAACTGCGAGGCGATCTGTCCGGCGCCGGTCTGCGCGAAACCGATGGTGACCACCAGCGACGCGATGCCCAGCACCGTGCCGACCAGCGTGATCATCAGTCGCGAGGGCCGCGAACCGATGCCCTCGAAGGCTTCATGCACCAGATCGCGCAGCGTGAATCCGGTGCGGATCTTGCGGCGCTTCTCCTTGGACTTCTTCGCCTTCTTCGGCTTCTTGCCCTTGCGGGGAGCCTTCTCCTTGCGAGCCTTGCGGCCAGTGGCGGGCTCGCCGGACTGGATCGGCTCGACCTGCTCGAACTCGGTCATGCCACCTCCGAAAGCTGGCCGTCGCTGATGCGCACGCGACGCTTCGCGCTGGCGGCGACCGCCATGTCGTGGGTGATCACCACGATGGTGAGGCCCTCGGCACCCAGTTCGTCGAACAGCCGCATCACCTCGCCGGAGTTGCGCTGATCCAGGTTGCCCGTGGGCTCGTCGGCGAAGAGCAGCCGCGGTGAGGTGCTCACCGCACGAGCGATGGCGACGCGCTGCCGCTCACCGCCCGACAGCGTGCCGGGGCGGAAGTCCAGACGATGTCCGAGCCCGACGCGCTCCAGCGCGGCCTGGGCACGGTCATGACGCTCGTCCCGCGGCACACCCGCGTACGCCGTCGCGAGCACCACGTTCTCCAGCACGCTGCGCGTCGGCAGCAGATGGAACGACTGGAACACGAAGCCGATCGCCTGCGCGCGCAGCGCGGACCGCTCGTCGTCGCTGAGCGCCGACACCTCGATGCCTTCGAAGTGGTAGCTGCCGGAGCTGGGACGATCCAGCAGCCCCAGCGTGTTCAGCATCGTGGACTTTCCGGATCCCGACGGGCCGACGATCGCAATGTAGTCGCCCTTGTCGACCACCAGATCCACGTTGCGCAGCGCCTGCACCGGCGGCTGGCCCGGGAAGATCCGGGACACGTCCGTGAGCTGCACGATGGGGCCATCGAACTCGGGGTTGCCCACAGGCGTCGGCAGGTGGCGCGTCGCCTTGCGGTCGGCGCGCACCTGCTTCTTCGCCGCCTTCGCCTGGGCCTTGGCCGCCAGCTTGTCAGCCTTGGCCTCCGCCGCGCCACCGCCGTCCGCGGTCTGCTCGGGCAGGAGTTCCGTCATCGGCCCACCACGACCTTGGCGCCCACCACGATGCGCGGGTCGGTGGAGGTGATCTCGACGTAGCCCTCTGCGGACAGACCGGTGGTCACCGGAACGACGATCGGCTCGTCCTTCAGGTTCTCCGGGGCCAGTTCGACGCGGCTCTCACCACCGGTGCCCGCGCTCAACGCCGCGACCGGAACCGCCATCACCTCGCCGTCGGTGGAGGCCACCGCCATCGACACGCGCACGTTGGTGCCGCGCAGCATCTCGATCTGGTCGGAGGTCAGCTCGCCCGGCTCCAGGACGACATCCCAGCGGTCGCTTCCGCTGCCTCCGCCGCCACCGCCGCCTTCTTCTCCTTCGCCTTCACCGCTGCCGCCTCGAGACGGCGCGGACACCTTGACGACCGTCGCCGGCACCTCAGCGCCGTCGGGCGTCTGGAAGCTCGCCTCGGCGCCTTCCTTCAGCATCTGCGCGTCCTGCGGTGCCGCGGTGCCCTTGATCTGCAGCGTCGCGCCCGAAACAGACATGGTGGAGCCGCTGACGATGTCGCCCTTGTTCACGTTGACGTAGTCCACTCGGCGCGGGAGGTTGGACAGGTACATGACCTCTTCCGCCGGCATCCGAGCGCTGGTGCCCTTCTCGGCCTCCTTCAAGGCGGCCTTGGCCTCCTTGACAGAGCGCTCGGACTCCTTGATCCCCGCCTTGGCGTCGGTGACGGCCTGCTCGGCGGCCTTGACGGCGGACGTGTCCGGCTTCTTCGCCTCCTCGAGCATCACCTTCTTGAGACGCACGTCGTCCTTGAGGTTCGCGATCTCGCTCTTGGTGGCATTGGCATCGCGCGCGTCCCGCAACGCGCGCTCGGCCGCGCGGACGGCGTTCTCGGCCTCCACGACCGCGACCCGCGAAACGGTCGCCTTCTTGGCGTCCTTGAGCTCTCGCTGCGCGCTGCTCAGGGTCTTCTTGGCCTGGCTGAGTCCGGACTCCGCGATCCTGACCCCGTCCTTGGCGGCCTTGACCTCCGCCTGCGCCTCCGCACCTCCGGTGGGGGCCGCGTAGCCGAGCTTGTCGTACAGCTGCTTGATCGCCGACGCCGTGCTGGAATCGAACTCGTTGTTCTTGGCGTTCTTGATCTTGTATCCCAGCGACTTGAGAGCCTTCTTCAGCTGCAGCACGTCGGGGCCCTTCATGCCCTCGCTCAGGGTGCGGTAGACCGGCAGTTCACCGGGCAGTACCACCACCGGGCGCCCTGCGATCTCGAGCGCGATGTCGCCGGCCTTGAGCTCCGCGCCCGTCTCGGGGATGCGGCCCGTGACGACCGCACGCTCGGACATGCCGCTGACCTCGATCATGGCCTCCACCGAATCGGCGTAGGTGACCTCGCCGCGGATGGTCACCTTGTTCTCGATCGAGCGCGACTCGATCGGCACCGTCACCGGACCCGCCTCCGGCGGCTCGGTCCGAGCGGCCAGCTCTGCGGGCGAGATCACGAAACGCATCAGGACCGCGCCGGCGGCAAGTGCCAGCACCGCGACGATGGCGACCAACGCCACCAGCCGCGTGCCGGCCAAGCCCTTCTTGGACTTCTTTTTCTCGCCCTCGTCCGCCCCGTTGCCGGGGGTGGGATCGCCAGCTCCGACCACGGGCAGCGTCTCGGTGGGATCCTCTCCGCCCAGGCCGATGCTGTCGAGGCCCTCGCTGCGCGAGTTGTCACCGCTTTGCACTATCGAACGCTCCTCATGAGTTCGTCACTGTCCATCCGTCTATCACCACGACGCTCCAGGGTGGGCATCTGGTTGCATCCGACTTACCGCCGGATGATCAGTTCTTTCCGTACTTTGCGACCAGTGCTTCCAGCTGGGTCTTGTGCTCGTCGACGAACTTCTGCTGATTCGCGAAGTAGATCTCCTGCATCTTGTCGTCGTACTTGATGTCGTCGGCGCAGGTGAAGTCGTCGACGGCCTGCTTGATCTCCTCTTCCTGGACCGCCTCGCGGGCCGCGTTCACCGCAGCCTCGTCCGGGCCGTCCGGCTGAGCTTCCCAGTCATGGTTGTCGTAGGGCGCGCTGACCTTGTCCCAGATGTACTGCTGCGCCTCTTGACGGGTGGAGAACGCGTAGCCCTTGCCCGTCATGCAGGTGGCCCATTCGCTCTCGAGCGTCCGCATCTCGTCGTTGTTCTCGGACGTGGGGTATAGATCCTCGCTCATGCTGTTCATGAGCTCCTCGTAGTCGGGATCGTTCCAGACCTGGTCGCCGTTGATCTCCGCCTCGGACTTGCCATAGCAGCCCATCTGGCTGGGGTCGTACGACGGTTCGATCGGGTTGCCGTCGGGGTCGAGCTCTTGGAAGTCGTCCCACTTGCCGTAGAGGGCCTCGTAGTAGGCGGACTGCTCCTTCTCGGTGAGCGACATCACGTAATCCTGGTTGGGATCGACGTACTCCTCCTCCGGCATCGGAGCCTCGGGCTCTTCCGTCTCGTCCTGACCGGGCCAGTTGACCGCGCCGTAGCCGTACTTCTGGGCGAACTCGAGCGTGCCGTAGGCCGGTCCTTCGTCGCCGTCGCCATCATCGCCGATGACCACACCGCCGTCCTGGTACGGCACGGGGATGTACTCCCAGCCCTGCTCGCTCATGCACTTGGCGATGAACTCCTGGCGCTCGGCCTCTTCCTTCTTGTACTTCTCTTCGTCGAACTCTTCGTTGCCCCAGAGCGCCTGAAGGTACTTGTCGAGGGGGCCGACGGGCTCTTCCTCGTTCTTCTCCGTGTCCTTCGAGCAGCCGGTCAGAGCGAGGCCACCGGCCAGCACCATCACCGCGATGATCCGAGGGATCCTGTTGACGCGCATCGCTACCTCTTTTCGCCTCTCCGCCGGGCTTGTGCTCCCCTGACGGCTCGTGGATCGGACCACGCTGTCATGTCCGACACTCGCCATGCTATCCGTCGCCCGGCGAGGTTCCTGCTTCGGCCACCCGAAACGAGACGTCCGGGGGGCATGAGGAAGAGGACTCGAAGCGGGGGTCACACGGCCGTGGAAGAGATCGATGGCCAAGGGCTCTTGACTTCGACGCTGTCGTTCGATCTTCGTGCGACCCACCGCTTCGACCCGCTATTCGCTCTTGTTCTTGTCCTTGTACTTCGCCTTCATCGCCTCCAGCGCCGACTTGTTCTCGTCGACGAACTTCTGCTCCGCGGCGAACTGAATCTCCTGAGCGCGCTTGTCGTACTTGACCTCGTCGGCGCAGGTGAAGTCGTCGGTGGCCAGCTTGACTTCCTCGGCGTGGAGCGCGTCCTGCCGCTCCTTGATCTCGGCTTCGTTCGGGTTCTCCTGGGTGCCCTGGTCTTCATAGATCTTGTTGAGCTTCTCGTAGATCTGATCCGAAGGTTCGTTACGGGAGGTGAACGCGTAGCCCTTGCCGCTCATGCACGTAGCCCACTCGCTGTTCACTTCGGCCATCTCGCCGCTGTCGGAGCCGTAGATACCCCAGACCTCGGTCTCCATGCGCTCCATCAGTTCCTTGAACTCCGGATCCTCCCACGGCTGCTCGCCCTGCTCCTCGGCGTACGCCTTGCCCCAGCAGCCCTGCTTGCTGGGGTCGTAGGAGGGTTCGATCGGATTGCCATCGGGATCGAGCTCTTCGTACTCCTCCCACTTGCCATGCAGGGCCTCGTAGTAGGCGTCGCGCTGCGACTCGGGCAGCGACATCACGTACTCCTCGTTGACGTCGACGTACTGCTCGGGATCTTCAACAGGATCCTCGATCACCTCTTCGTCCGTGTTCCACGGAGACTTCACCGCACCGTAGCCGTACTCCTTGGCGAACTCGATGGTGCCCCACTGCGGGCCGTCCTCGGCCAAATCGTCGGAACTCTGATACCAGCTGTCCTGCCACGGCTGGGGCTTGTACTCCCATCCCTGTTCGCTCATGCACTTCGCGATGAGTTCCTCGCGCTGGACGTGTTCCTGCTTCGCGCGGTCTGCGGTCCATTCTTCAGATCCCCAGATCACCTGCAGGTACTCCTGAAGGGGGCCCATCGCTTCCGGATCGACCTTGCCGTCGTCCTTCGAGCAGCCGGTCAGCACGAGGCCGCCGGCCATCACCGCCGCCACGAGAACTCGGGGGAACCTGTTGACGCGCATCGTTACCTCATTTCGTCTGTCCGCTCCGGGGTGCATCTTTGCCGGGCGGGCCGATGGACCGGGCCGCGCCGCCGCGACCCGAACGCCGTCAGGCTATCCACATACACCCGAAGCGGACCCGCGAACCCTGTGAAACCGGGACAGTTTCAGGCGAGTGGGGCGCGTGAGTCGCACAGCGAACACAAAGATCGACGACCGCAGAGTCTTGACTTTTTGACACACTTCCGATCTGCACGTCGTTGCCCGAGAAATCTCCTAGCTGCCTCACGCCTTGTACTTCGCCACCAGCGCGTCCAACTCGGCCTTGTGCGCATCGACGAACTTCTGCTGAGCCACCCGCATCACCGCATCTGCGCGCCCGTCGTAATCGACCTGCTGGGCGCACGTCACGTCGGCGACCGCCTGCTCGATCTCCCGCGCTTGCAGGGCGGCCATGTCATCCTTCGACGGACCGTCGGGTTGCTCGGCCAGATCGACCCGTTCCCAGAGCCGGGCGAGCTCGTCGTCGACATGCTGCTCGGCCTCCGAACGGGTCGAGAAATAGTGCCCCCTCCCCGCCATGCACGACGCCCATTCGTCCTCGAGGGCTGCCATGTCCTCGTTGTTCTCGTGGCTCGGGTAGAGGTCGTCACCACCGAGAGCTATCAGGTCGGCGACCTCCGAGTTCAAGAACGGCTGATCGATTTCGGTCTCCGCCCAGGCCCTCCCGTTGCAGCCCATCGTGCTCCAGTCGATCTCCTGCACGATCGGGTTACCCTCGTCATCGAACTCCTCGTCGACAACGGTGCCTGTGCCGAACAGCGCTTCGTTGTATACGGCCCTCTCCGACTCAGTGAGGGACTCCACGTAGGCGTCGTTGGGATTGACATCGAGCGGCGGTGCGATGTCGGGTTCGCCTCTCATCTCCTGCTCAGGCGAAGAGATCACCCCGTACCCGAACTTCTGCGCGTACTCCAACGTGCCGCGCCGCTGTGCATCGCGCTGGGTCTCCTGCCTGCCATCGACGACGATGACCGACACCGTCTCGAAGGGCAGTGGCGTGTAGGTCCAACCCTGCTCGTGCATGCACCTCGCGGTGAACTCTTCGCGAGCCATATGCGCCTTCTTGAGGGCATCCTCCGTCATGTCCTGCACATCCCACAGCACCCGCATGTATTCGTCGAGAGCGCCAAGTACCTCCTCATCGCTCTCTTCGACGCCGACGGTGCACCCCGCGAGCACGAGACCACCCGACAACACCGCCGCGATCGCACGAGAGATCCTCGGCAGGGGCATTGTCATCTCGTCTCAGCTCTCACATCAACGACGGTAGAGGCGCTTGGTCTGGTAGACGGGCTCGCTGGTGATCTGGACGCCGAGGTTGCGGAAGATGGCCTCGTCGACGGGGCCGAGGATCACGCTCGTGTGCACGTTGCAGCCGCGCAGCTCTTGCAGCACCTCCAGGGCACGTCGAGCGTGCTCGTCACCGTTGGCGCTGACCGACAAGGCGATCAGGACCTCGTCGGTGTGCAGACGCGGATTGCGGCTGCCCAGGTGCTCGGTCTTGAGGCGCTGGATCGGTTCGATCGACTCCGGTGCCAGCAGTCGCACCGCGGGATCGATGCCGGCGAGAGCCTTCAGCGAATCCAGCAGCATAGCTGAGCAGGCTCCCAGCAGCGGGGACGTCTTGCCGGTGATGATCCGGCCGTCCGGCAGCTCCAGTGCTGCGGCGGGCTCCTTCGTACGCCGCGCGCGCTCGAGCGCCGGAGCGACGACGGGGCGATCCTCCGGCTTCACCCCGAGGCTGCTCATCAGCAGGGCGATCCGGTTGGACATGTGGGGTTCGAGTTCGTCCTTCTTCTCCTGCACCAGCGCCTGATAGTAGCGCCGGATCACCTCTTGCTCGGAGGCCCGACGGCAGATGTCGTCGTCGGAGATGCAGTGCCCGGCCATGTTGACGCCCATGTCGGTGGGCGACTTGTACGGTGACGAGCCGAGCAGCCGCTCGAACAACAGCGAGAGCACGGGGAAGACCTCGACGTCGCGGTTATAGTTCACCGCCGAGCTGCCATAGGCCGCCAGATGGAAGGGGTCGATCATGTTGACGTCGTCCAGGTCGGCAGTGGCGGCCTCGTAAGCGACGTTGACCGGATGGTCGAGCGGGAGGTTCCAGATGGGGAAGGTCTCGTACTTGGCGTAGCCGGAACTGATGCCCCGCTGATGGTCGTGGAACAGCTGCGACAGGCAGGTGGCCATCTTGCCGCTGCCCGGTCCCGGCGCGGTCACGACGATGAGGTCACGGCTGGTCTCGATGTAGTCGTTGCGGCCGTAGCCATGGTCGCTGACCACCAGCTGCACGTCGTTGGGATAACCCTTGATGGGATAGTGCCGGTAGACCTTGATGCCCTGCCGCTCCAGCTTCCGCTTGAACGCCCTGGCCTGGCGATTGTCGTCGGTGACGTGCGAGATCACGACGGAGCCGACGTAGAGGCCGTAGGAGCGGAACACATCGATGTGCCGCAGCACGTCCGCGTCGTACGCGATGCCGACATCGGAGCGCATCTTGTTGCGCTGCAGATCCATCGCGTTGATCACGATCACGATCTCTACCTCGTCGGAAAGCTGCTCCAGCATCCGGATCTTGTTGTCCGGGGTGAAGCCCGGCAGTACCCGGGAGGCGTGGTTGTCGTCGAACAGCTTGCCGCCGAATTCTAGGTACAGCTTGCCGCCGAACTGCTCGCGTCGCTGCTGGATGTGCTGCGACTGCATCGCCAGGTAACGCTCACGATCGAATCCGGGCTCTCTCACCCGGCCAACCTTAGCGCTGCGGCTACTCGAAAGGTGACGGATCCCCTGCACCGACGCGCTCGACGACGGGCTCGTCGCCGGTGAGGTCGACGACGGTGGTGGGCTCGGTGCCGCATTCCCCCGAGTCGATGACGGCATCCACCTGGTGATCGAGGCGTTCCTTGATCTCCCAGGAGTCGACCAGCGGCTGATCCTCGTCGGGCAGCAGCAGGGTCGAGGACAGCAGCGGAGCGCCCAGTGCGTCGAGCAGCGCGCGCGTGGTGCGGTGATTGGGAATCCGTACGCCCACCGTGCGCTTCTTCGGATGCTGCATCATCTTCGGCACCTCGCGGGTGGCCTTCAGGATGAAGGTATAGGGGCCGGGTGTGGCCGCCTTCACCATGCGGAACTTCCAGTTGTCCATCTCGACGAACTGGCCGAGCTTGGCGAACTCGTCGACGATCAACGTGAAGTGATGCTTGTCGTTCAGGTTGCGGATCCGCTTGATCTGCTCAATGCCTGCGGAGTTACCGAGCGTGCAGCCGAGCGCGAAACAGGAGTCCGTGGGGTATACGATCAGGCCGCCGTCTTGGAGGATACGCACGGCCTGCTGGAGCGCCCGAGGCTGCGGATTGACCGGATGAATATCGATGAACTGGGCCATCACCACACTCTACCGGTGCCGGTATCGATCCACCGACGACGTGGCGTGGCCCGTCAGCGGGAAACTGCCGGGAAAGGTCGGCAAGGTCACGTCCGCGACACCGATCACGCAGTCGATCGAGATCTTCACCTCGCCAGAGCTGCCGAGCGGGGCCTCGAGCGCGGCAGCGTCGATGCTGATCCTCGACGTCAGGCATTCGACGCCCTGCTCCCGAAGCCCGACCTCCACGGCCTCCTCCGCGTGGCGGCGTCCCTCGGCCGCCGAGCGCTCCAGGCTCGTGGCCCGCGCGGCCTGCGCCGCCACCGCGTTCAAGGCCTGTTGGGTGAGCGCCACCCGCGCCGATGTCGCGAGCAGACCGATGAACAAAACCAGCACCGGCAGCAGGATGGCGGCCTCCACCGACACCGCCAGTCCCCTGCTCCCGCTCTTCATCGCCCCATCCTGGCAGGAGCCCTCGGTCACTACCACGCGACCACGACGTCCTGTGGACAAGGTGCGGAACATACCGGGTCGCCTATCCGCGAAATCTCTACGTCCGTTAGGGTGGCCTGTAGTGCGCCGACGTCCCGTCGTAGAACGAGGTGGTCCCGCACCCCACTCTTGGAAAGCAAGAAAGGAACCTCATGGTCCAGAAGGTAGCCATCCTCACGGCCGGTGGCTTCGCCCCCTGCCTGTCCTCCGCCATCGGCGGACTCATCGAGCGCTACACCCAGCTCGCCCCCGAGGTTGAGATCATCGCCTACCGGCACGGCTACCAGGGCCTGCTCAAGGGCGACTACCTCACCGTCACCGACGAGGTACGCAAGGACGCGGCACTGCTGCACAAGTTCGGCGGCTCCCCCGTCGGCAACTCGCGCGTCAAGCTCACCAATGCCAAGGATCTGGTCAAGCGCGGCCTCGTCGAAGAGGGCGCAAACCCGCTGCAGGTGGCGGCTGATCGCCTGGTGGCCGATGGCGTCGACGTGCTGCACACCGTCGGCGGCGACGACACCAACACCACCGCGGCCGACCTGGCGGCGTACCTCGCCGAGCACGACTACGGCCTGACCGTCGTCGGCCTGCCCAAGACCATCGACAACGACGTGATCCCGATCCGCCAGTCGCTCGGAGCATGGACCGCTGCCGAGCAGGGCTCGATCTTCGCCCAGAACATCGTCGCCGAGCACAACTCCGGCTCCCGGATGCTGATCGTGCACGAGGTCATGGGCCGCAACTGCGGCTGGCTGACCGCCGCCACCGCGCAGAAGTACCGCGAGTGGCTCGACGAGCAGCGGTGGCTGCCGGAGATCGGCCTCAGCCGCGAGGCCTGGGACATCCACGGCGTCTACGTGCCCGAGGGCGTCATCGACATCGCCGCCGAGGCCGAGCGCCTGAACAAGGTGATGGACGAGGTGGGCAACGTCACGATCTTCCTCTCGGAGGGCGCCGGCCTCGATTCGATCATCGCCGAGATGGAGGCCGCCGGCGAAGAGGTGCCGCGGGATCCCTTCGGCCACGTGAAGCTCGACAAGGTCAACCCCGGCGCCTGGTTCGCCTCCCAGTTCGCGGAGAAGCTGAGCGCCGAGAAGGTCATGATCCAGAAGTCCGGCTACTTCTCCCGCTCGGCCGCCGCCAACGACGCCGACCTGGCGCTGATCAAGCAGTGCACCGACCTCGCCGTCGACAGCGCCCTGCGCGGCGAGCCCGGCGTCATCGGCCACGACGAGGAGAACGGCGACGTGCTCAGCGCCATCGCCTTCGACCGGATCAAGGGCGGCAAGCCGTTCGACATCACCCAGCAGTGGTACATCGACATGCTCGACGCCATCGGCCAGGCCCAGCCCGCTGCCGCGGTGGTCTCGCACTGAGCTGACACCGAGAACCCCCGCCGACTCGTTGGAGCGGCGGGGGTTCTTTTCTATTTGCTTGTGTGGTTCTGCGGTCCTGCTCTTTTCGAGGCTCCGCTGCGCTCCGCACCTCAAAGAGCGTGATTGTGGTGCTTCGCGCCCTCCTTAACTGTCGAGGCTCCGCTGCGCTCCGCACCTCAAAGAGCGTCAACCTCAAAGAGCGTGGGTCAACGGCGGCGGAACCAGCTCACGATCGAGACGATGATCGCTCCGATACCGAGGCCGGTGGCCGCTCCCAGGGTGTAGCCGACGCCGGTGCCGACCTTGACGGCGTTGGCGGCGACGTCCTGGCGCACGGTCAGATTGGGATCGGGTTCGGGCACGAAGGCGGCGTCGCGGATGCTGTCTAGCGGGATGGCGGCTGCGACCCGGTCGGGAATCACGGGCTCGTCGTCGAGATCCTCGTCGAAGGCGAACTCGTGCATCGTGCCCTGCGCGCGTTCCTCGCGAATCTGGGCTCGGTAATGCGGCCAGGTGTGATCGGTACCGATCCAGGCCGCGATCAGCAGGATGATGCTGGCCAGCACGTTGAGCAACAGCATCAGCACAATGATCGGCCCGAACACGGCGGCTGCGCGTCCTTGGGACAGCAGCCCCATGATGGTGCCCGCCAACTGCTGGATCACCGTCAGCGCGAGTGCGCCGGCCAGTATGCCGATCGCCCGCACGCGGCGCGCCGCCGGCTGGTTGGGCAGCACCACGAAGAGGAAGGCGAACAGCAGGAAGCTGACCATGAACGTCAGCGCGATGCTGATCACCCGCAACCAGAACGAGATGCCCGACACGTGGGACCACCCCAGCCACCCGATCAACTGCTCTGAGAATGTGGAGCCGCCTTGCGCCAAGGCGATGCCGAGGACCACGCTCAAGAGCAAGCCGAGGAAGATCAGCAGGTTCCAGCCCAGTTCGACGAAGAAGTTCTTGCGTTCGGCGGCGTCGCCCATCCGGTCGCACCACATGACGCGAACGGCTCGCTTCAGGTTGCCTACCCAGTTGGCACCCGAGTAGGCCGCGGTGAGCAGGGCGACGCCAAGCAGGCTTCGCCAGCCCGTCAAAGTCTCCACCAGGAAGGTTCCAAGCTGCTTGGCGAAGCCGGTATCCGACTCGGCGTCGGCGACCTGCATGCCGCCCAGCACGACATGGATCTGATCCTGCACCCACTGCAGCAGATCTGGGCGGAACTGGGTGAGCACCATGCCGGTGAGGGCGAGCGAGAACATCAGGATCGGCACCATGGACAGCACCGAGAAGTAGGTGATGGCGCCGGCGAAGGCCGGGCCGAGGCGTTTGCCGTAGCGTTCAGTGGCAGCCAGCAGATGCGCCACCGTATCGGTGTCGCTGACCCGCTCCCACCAGGCTTGGAGCCCCTTGAGCACGATATCCGTCTAGACGGCGCGCGCCCTGCGCCGCGCGGCGAGCTCGTCGCCGGGCAGTTCGATCAGGGCCTCGTCGCCGTCGTTTCGTTCGGTGGGCAGAGTGCTGAGGGTGCCCTCGATCTCGCGCCAGACCGAGCCGACCGAGATCATGAACATGCCCTGGCCGCCCTTGGTGAGGTCGAACAGTTCGTTGGCGGAGGTGCACTCGTAGACGCTGAACCCGTCACTGGCCAGCGTCACCTCGGTGAGATCCTCGACGCCGCGCGCCCGAAGGTGCTCGATGGCCACCCGGATCTGCTGCAAGGAGATGCCCACGTCGAGGAAGCGCTTCACGACGCGCAACAGCAAGATGTCGCGGAAGGAATAAAGGCGCTGAGTGCCGGAGCCCTCGGCGTTGCGGATCTCCGGCACGACCAGGCCCGTGCGGGCCCAGTAGTCGAGCTGACGATAGGTGATCCCTGCCACCCGGTGTGCAACCGGACCGCGGAAGCCGAGGTCGCTGGGCAGCGGAGCGAAGTCGCCCTCGAACAGGGTGTCTTGCAGAGGGGATGTCCCCCCTGCTTTCTTGGAGCCGGTCTCAGCCACGGTCCCTCACTTCGCTGCGTATCAAGAATTTCGGAGGTGCCCGGGCACCTGCCTACTTGTTTTCACCGTAATCTTACGGCCCGAAACCCCCCAGCGACACGCCGAGGTAGATCCTTACTCGCTGTTCCTGGGGCCAAGAAGCCCCCGAAACCGCCTACTCGGCCTCGAAATCCTCCGCGGACACCGAGTCGAGGAAGGCGCGGAACTGCTCCACCTCGTCGTTGGGCACCTCGTCCACCTCGACGCCGATCCGGTCCATCAGCGCCGCAGGACAGACGATCTCCCACCCGAGGCGCAAGGCCAACGCCACCCCGTCGCTGGGTCGGGCGTCGACGACGGTCTCCCCCATCCGAAGCTCGGCCGAGTACACGCCGTCGCGCATGTCGGTGATCGCGACCTGCCCCTCGACACCCTCCGCGAACAACGTCACCAGCGACGCGAGAAGGTCGTGGGTCATCGGACGGGTCACCTCGGTCTGCTGGTCGAGCACGATCGCGATGGCGGCGGCCTCGAC
The DNA here is from genome assembly GCF_029211185.1 of Tessaracoccus caeni. Classification (GTDB taxonomy): domain Bacteria; phylum Actinomycetota; class Actinomycetes; order Propionibacteriales; family Propionibacteriaceae; genus Arachnia; species Arachnia caeni. The sequence continues at coordinate 107,780 of NZ_JARGDO010000008.1, read as the reverse complement.
GTTGCCGATCCAGATGGGCAGACAGCGGGAGCCGTCTTCCTCCCTCAGCAGGAGCACCGGGGAATCCTCCGGCGCCGACAGCCGGATGCCCAACACCTCAAGAGCGATCATGGATCCCACGGTACCAACGCGACGCGACGATGTTGCCCTGCAGGTAGGCGCTCTGCGCGTCCTGCAGCACCTGGAGCACTTCCTGGACGTTGTCCCGGGATGGACCGCGTCCGTGCGGGTAGCCCTCGAAGATCTGATCCAGCAACGCCGCCTGTCCGGCCGCGGCCTGCTGCAGGATCCGCAGCCGGCGCACGTCGACGCCTTGACGGGTCAGCCGGGCCGCTGCGCGCGCGATGGCCATCGCCTCACGGCCGTAGCGTCCGCTTCGGGGCCTGACGCTGATCATCTTCATCCGCTCCAGCTGGACCAGCGTGGCCTCGGACAGGCCCGACTCGTCGAGCAGCTCGCGACGGGTCCACCGCCGGTCCTTGTCGAGACGATTGGCCTGGACGTTGACCTTCCTCGCCGGCGCAGCCTTCCGGCCCTTGGCGGGCGTCGCCGACGTCGGCGCCAGCTCTCCCCTGTCGAGGGCTTCCAGCTCGGCGCGAATAACCTCGAGGGGAAGGTAGCGGTCGCGCTGCGCACGCAAGGCGTAGCGCAGACGACCGATGTCGGCTTCGCCGAAGACGCGATAGCCCGAAGACGAGTCGCGAGCGGGCGTGATCAGCCCCACCCGCTCGTAATACCTGACCTTCGAGACCGTGATGTCGGGGAACTCACCGCGGAGCAGCTCCAGCACGGCGCCGATGGTGCGCCCGGCACCGACCATCAGGCCTACCTGGGCTCACCCAACGCGATGGTGGCGCGGTACTTGCCGATCTGGATCTCATCCCCGTCCCGCACCTGCGCGCGTCCGTCCAGCAGCGTGCGATTCACATAGGTGCCATTCAGGCTGCCGAGATCCTCCAGGTACAGTCGCCCCCCGCTGCGCACGAACTTGGCGTGGTGCCGAGAAACGGTGATGTCGTCGAGAAAGATGTCAGACTCCGGATGACGACCCACGGTGGTGACATCCGCGTCGATCAGGAAGCGGTGGGACTCCCCCGGCCCGCGCTTGACGATCAGCAAGGCATGCCCCGGAGCAAGAGCGGCGGTGGCCTCCTGCTCTTGTGACGTGAGGTCTGCCGAACGCTCCTCCACCACCGGGATCATGGTGGTGGTGTCGCCCGTGGTGTCAACCAGGGACCGGCCGCATACGCTGCAGAATCGGGCGTCGTCGGGGCTCTGCGTTCCACACTGGGGGCACTTCATCAGGCATCCCTTTCTGACGGGCAAATCCGGTTACGTCTGGTCAGCCTACCGGACCGGATAACCCGATGTGACGCTATGACAGCGCTACTCGTCCACGACCGGCTGAGCGAAGCGGAACTCCATCGGGGACGCGGTGGTTTCGATCTCGATCTTGTCGCTTTGCGTGATCGTCACCGAGCCTCCGACCCGGTCCACCTGGCTCACGAGCCCGCCGCGGAACCTGGCGCCGGCCTCCAAGGTGCCCGGCTCCCCGATCACGGAAAGCACGTATGGAGGACGCAGTTCGGTGCCATCGACGACGATGGCGGAGTTAGGTGAGCTGGCAAACCAACTGGTCGCCACCAGCCTCACCGTCCCGTTGATCTCGATCACCTCGCCTCCCGCGTCGCGTAGTTCCTCGACGGCGTTCAGCATCAGCTCCGCACCGATCTTGCCTTGCGGATCGTCGATCTGGATCTGGACGCCCGGCCCCACCGCCGGCACCTGCCCCGACAGGATCTGGAACTGCTCGAGACGACGCTCGGCCTCCTCCTTAGCGGCCCGGGCGCTGTCGGCGCCGCTCACGAGCTGAGAGCGCGTGGCCTGGAGTTCGCGGATCTCGTCCTCCAGGCGCCGCGTCTCGGCCTGCTGGTTGTCGAGCAGCTGGATGAGGTCGCCTTGCCGCATCGTCGCGAACTCGGGCTGCTGCGCCTGAGAGCGCAGGGTCAGCACGATCAGCAGCGACGTGACGAACAGCACGAGCGCCACCACGGCCTGCCCCTTGCTGGGGCGAAGGAAGGCCAGGAGGGCCTGCCGCCGGCTGGGACGAGCGCGCTGCGGAGCGGGCTGTGCCTCAGGCATGGAGCAGCGCCCGCCTGATCGCCGCCGCGTTGGTGAAGATCCGGATGCCGAGAACCACCACGACGCCGGTGGACAGCTGACTGCCGACGCCGATCTGATCCCCGATGAAGACGATGCCTCCCGCGATCAGGACGTTGGAGAGGAAGCTGACGGCGAAGACCCGGTCGGAGAAGATGCCGTCGAGATAGGCGCGCGTGGCGCCGAGGATGGCGTCGATCGCGGCGACGATCGCGATGGGAAAATAGGGGGCGAGCACCGGCGGCAGCGTCGGCTGCAGGACGAGACCGACCAGTACGCCTGCCACCAGGCCCAGAATCGCAAGCATCCCCTTAGTTCTCCCCTACCGTCGTCGCATATCTGAGCGTGATGCCCGGATCCGCTGTCAGCGTCAGATCGTCCTCGGGCTGCTCGATGGTCATCGAAAGGCCGTAGCTCTTGGTCAAATACTGCCACCAGGAGGCCGCCGAGGTACGGGCGAATCGCGCTTGGAGACTGAGCGGATCGCCGATCGCCTCCACCCGGTACGGCGGGCTCAACGACACGTAGTCGACGGTGATGGCCGAGCCTGCGGCCCTGATCGCGGTCAAGGTGGACAGTCGTCGACCGTTGATCGCGATGGCCTCGGCGCCGGCTTCGTACAGTCCATTGACCAGGATGCTCAGGTCGGAGTCCATCACCTGGCCCGAGGTGGAGTCTCCGCCGGCTGCATCGTCGAGGGTGAAGACCACCCCGGGTCCGGTCACCCCCGCGCCGGCCGCCACCAGCTCGACCTCGCTGATCTGCTCCCGGAGCGCCGGATCGGTGAGGGCCGCCTCGGCGAGTCGACGGTTCTCCATCGTCATCTCGTCGACGTAGGCGAGCAGTTGCTCCTGTCGTGCCCGTTCGTCCTCGATGCGTTGCACGAGCTCGTCGCGGGCGACCGCGTTCTGGTCGGTTCCGCCGATCGTCTGCACCGCGGCATAGGTGAGCAGCGCCCCGAGCACGACCAGCATGAGGGGCAGCGTGAACCGCGATCTGTCGCGCCGACGACCGGCCGTTCTGTACTCGGGTTCGAGAGCCCCCTCCTGCAGGTCGGTCAGCAGGCTCATGCTGGCATCAGGACGCTGCGGCATCGTCTTTCCCCTGGACGTCCTTGGCTCGGAACAGGCGCACCGTCGCGGTGACGTACATGAACCCGGCGGCCCAGTAGAGTCCGGCTCCGGCGGCGGCGAGCACCCAGCCGAGCCAATGCGCCCACGCGATGCCGAACGACGTCGGCGAGCCCAGCAGGATCATGGGCAGCGAGATCAGCAGCAGCATGGTGGCCGACTTGCCGATCCAGTTCACGGGCAGCGAGACCATGCCGTGCTTGCGGAGCGCGGGAATCAGTCCGGCGAGCATCAGATCCCGGGCGAGCAGCAGGATGAAGAACCACGGTGGCACGATGCCGCGCACCAGAAGCGCGACCACTGCGGCGAGGATGTAGAGCCGGTCGGCGATGGGATCGAGCTTCGCGCCCAGCGGCGAACGCTGCTTGAGCCGACGCGCGAGGTACCCGTCGAACCAGTCGGTGAGGCCGAACACCGCGAGCATGGCGATGGCGGCACGGTCATAGCCGGCGATGATCAGCCAGCAGAAAACCGGCACGCCGAGCAGGCGGATGAAGCTCAGCACATTGGGGATGGTGAACACCCGGTCGGTGTCGAACTGTTGCGCCGGGGTAAGGGAGCTCACGCCTTCGATCCTATGCCATCCGCGCCACGACGGGCCGCGAGATAGGCATCCAGGACGCGCGGACCGACCACATCCCAGGAGAATCGCTCCGCAACCGCCCTGGCACGCTGAGGGTCGATCGGCTGCTCCAGGGCCCGACGCAGCGCCGACACAGCGGCGCCCGGGTCCCCCGGCGGAAACCAGTGAGCCACCGGCTCGTCGCCCACGACCTGCCGGAAGGCCTCCAGATCCGATGCGACGAGCGCACAGCCCGCGGCAAGCGCCTCGACCAGCACCATGCCGAACGACTCTCCCCCAAGATTGGGCGCCACCACCACCTGAGCGGCGCCGAGTTCCTCGGCGAGGTGGTCGTCGTCGATCACACCGAGCGTACGCACCCCGGGGCCTGGGTCGCCACCGGGCCCGATCGCGATGAACTCGGCGTCGATCCCGGAGCGGGCGAGGGCGGAGAACGTGGCGTATCCCTTGCGGGCGTCGTCGCGGCGGCCGACGAAGACCACGCGAGGCCGCCCTGCTCGCGGCTTTTCGGCCGCCGCGGGCAACCAGACGGCGTTGGGCAGGACCGCAGGTTCGAGTCCTGTCGCCTCGCGAGCGGTGCGGGCTGCCGCCGCGGAGACCGCGAGGCTGTGCCGAGGCCCCAGCACCCGTGCACGACGGCGCAGCAGCGGACGGACGAGGCCCGGCACGGGAAAGGAGGCATGGTGAGTGACCACCAGGCGGCGCGCCGCCCGGGCCGCAGCGTACGCGGCGCCCGGCGTGAGCGGTTCGTGCACGTGCACCACGTCGGCGTCACGCACGGCGTCAGCGGCGGCCCGTCGCTGACGGTGGGAGATCGCGAGCTGCGCGGTGGACCCGTTGAACCGGAAGTCGACGGTGGGCCCCAGCAGGTGCACGTCGATGTCGCTGGGAGCCGAGGTGCCGGGCGCGATCACCGTCGCACGATGTCCCTGTCCGTCCAGCCAGCGGGCGAGGCCCAGGACATGGGTGGCGACGCCTCCGGGCGTGTCCAGGTTGTAGGGGCAGACCAGCGCGATCCTCATCGGAAGAACCGCTGCAGGACCAGCCAGTTGGAGGGGTCGGAGCGGATCGCGTCGACGAATCCATCGGCCGTCGCCTGCGCCATGTCCCGGGCCCGGCCGTTCGGCAACGTCTCCGAGATGCGCAGGCGCACCCGCCCGCCCTCGAAATGCGTCGTGGTGAGGCGGAGGTCCGCGCCGGTGCGCAGCGCCAGCAGCGCCGGCCCGGGGGGCAGGGTGACCTGGTGGCCCGCCCAGTCGACGGCGACGCCCCGCCCGCCGAGATCGCGGTCGGCGAGCAGGCAGACCATCTTCTTGTCCCGCACCGCGGCCGCGAGGTCGCCCATCAGCCCGGGATGGTCGACGGGGAAGATCTCCATGCCCATCCCGGCGCGCGCGTCGCGGAACAGCTCGAACAACCCAGAGGGCAGGCGTTCGGCGACGCTCACCACCCTGATGCCGACGCGCGCGCACCAGGCCCCGGCGAAGTCCCAGCTGCCCATGTGAGGCAGCGCCAGCACCAGCCCGGGGCCGGCGATGGAGTCGCGTAGGCGCTGGAGGTGCTCGTCGGAGATGATCACGCGGCGCAGCACCTGCTCGTCGCTCCAACGGGCCAACGACAGCGACCAGAGGTTGTTGCGGGCCCACCAGCGCAGCATCCGCCATCGCTCGATCATGGTGGGTGGGCGCCCGATCGTCGCCTCGACGTTGGCCTCCCAGCGTCGCACGGGCCGGAGGGGCAGCAGTGTGCACACGCACGCGACCAACACCTCCAGCACCTCGGCGAGGGGCAACGGCAGCCGGGATGCCACCGCCCACATGACGCGGATCAGGCGGGGCGACACGTCAGTCGTTCCAAGCCTCGGCCAGCAGCCGGCGGGCGTCGTTCAGCAGCTGCGGCACCGCCTTGGTCTGGGCGATGATCGGCAGGAAGTTGGCGTCGCCCTGCCACCGGGGCACGATGTGCTGGTGCAGGTGCATCGCGATGCCCGCGCCCGCCACGTCGCCCTGGTTGATGCCGAGGTTGAAGCCGTGCGGATGGCTGACGCGGCGCAGCACCGTCATCGCCCGCTGACTCAGCGCCGCGATCTCGGACACCTCGTCGTCAGTGGCGTCCGTGTAGTCGGCGACATGGCGATAGGGACAGATCAGCAGGTGGCCCGGCGAGTACGGGAACAGGTTCATCACCACGAAGGCGTGCTCGCCGCGCGCGACGATCAGCCCGTCCTCGTCCGACCGGCCCGGCGAGGCGCAGAAGGGGCACTCGCCCGCGTCCTTCGGCTTGCCCTCGCCGTTGATGTAGACCATCCGGTGCGGGGTCCAGAGGCGCTGGAAGGCGTCGGGCACCCCCGGGAGAGTTCCCGGGGGCACCACGGACGCGTCGTCACTCACGGGGGCTCAGGCCTCCGCGGTGGGGTTCTCGTTGGAGCGCGAGGCGATGAACGCCACGATCTCGGCGATCGCCTGCTCGACGGGCACCTGGTTGCGCTGCGAGCCGTCGCGGTAGCGGAAGGAGACCGCGTTGGCCTCGCGATCGTCGCCGCCGGCGATCAGGATGAAGGGGGCCTTCTCCTGGGTAGCGTTGCGGATCTTCTTGCCGAACCGGTCGTCGGAGTCGTCGAAGTGCACGCGCACGCCCTGGGCACGCAGCTGCGCCACGACGCCGCCGAGGTACTCGTCGAACTCGCCTGCCACCGGCACGGCGACCACCTGGACGGGGGCCAGCCAGGCCGGGAAGGCGCCCGCGTAGTGCTCGATCAGCACGCCCATGAACCGCTCGATGGAGCCGAACTTGGCCGAGTGGATCATCACCGGGCGCTGGCGGGAGCCGTCCGAGGCGGTGTACTCCAGCTCGAAGCGCTCGGGCTGGTTGAAGTCGTACTGGATGGTCGACATCTGCCAGGTGCGGCCGATGGCGTCCTTCGCCTGGATCGAGATCTTCGGGCCGTAGTAGGCGGCGCCACCCGGGTCCGCCACCACCGGCAGGCCGGACTCGTCGGCGATCTCCTGCAGGATGGCCGTGGCCTCGGCCCACTGCTCGTCGGAGCCGATGAACTTGTCCTTCTTCTTGCCGTCCTCGTCGCGGGTCGAGACCTCGAGCGCGACGTCGGTGAGGCCGAAGTCGATCAGCAGCGACAGCACGAAGCGCAACAGGTGGCGCACCTCGTCGGGTGCCTGCTCCTTGGCGCAGTAGCTGTGCGAGTCGTCCTGAGTGATCGAGCGCACCCGGGTGAGGCCCTGCACGACGCCCGACTTCTCGTCGCGATAGACGGTGCCGAACTCGAAGAACCGCAGCGGCAGCTGGCGGTAGGAACGGCCCCGCGAGGCGAAGATCAGGTTGTGCATGGGGCAGTTCATGGCCTTCAGTCGGTAGGCCTGACCGCCCTTGACGACATTGCCCTGCTCGTCGCGCTCGGCGTCCTCCAGCAGCGCCGGGAACATGCCGTCGGCGTAGTACGGCAGATGCCCGGAGGTGTAGAACAGCTCCTCCTTGGCGATGTGCGGGGTGCCGACGTAGTCGAAGCCCTCCTCGATGTGGCGGGCGCGCACGTAGTCCTCCATGGCGCGCTTGATCACGCCGCCCTTGGGATGGAACAGCGGCAACCCGGAGCCGACGATCTCGTGGAAGCTGAACAGGTCGAGCTCTTGGCCGAGCTTGCGGTGGTCGCGCTTGGCGGCCTCCTCCAGGCGGGTCTTGTAGGCCTGGAGCTCGTCCTTGCTGGGCCACGCGGTGCCGTAGACGCGCTGCAACCCGGCATTGCGCTGGTCGCCGCGCCAGTAGGCAGCCGAACTGCGGGTGAGGCCCCAGCCGTTGCCGAGGTAGCCGGTGTGCGGCACGTGGGGCCCGCGGCAGAGGTCCTTCCACGCCACCGATCCGTCGCGACGGACGTTGTCGTAGATGGTCAGCTCGCCGGCGCCCACCTCGACGGACGAGCCGTCGTCGTCGGAGGCGGATCCCTTGTCGGTGATCAGCTCCAGCTTGAACGGCTCGCCGGCCAGCTCCTCGCGAGCCTCCTCGTCGGTGACGACACGGCGGACGAAGCGCTGGCGCTCCTTGACGATCTGTCCCATCTTCTTCTCGATGGCCTTCAGGTCGGCCGGGGTCAGCGGCTCGGTCTGGAAGTCGTAGTAGAAGCCGTCGGTGATCGGCGGGCCGATACCGAGCTTCGCTTCGACGAAGAGGTGTTGCAGGGCCTGCGCAGTGACGTGGCCCGCGGAGTGGCGCAGGATCGACAGACCCTCTGGTTCGCTGATCAGCACCGGCTCCACTTCGTCGCCGTCGTTCAGCTCGCGCTGCAGGTCGAGGGTTTCGCCGTCCACGCGCATCGCAACGACGGTGCGGTCGTCGCCGAACAGGTCGAGGCCGGTGGTCGTGGTCGTCAGCTCCACCTGTTCCGCTTCGTCGTTGCGGCGGACGGTGATGACTCCACTCATCGGGCTCTCCTTGGAACTTAACTATCAAGACGGGGCAGGGTTCTGCCCCACGGGCTATTGTGCCGCACTCGCGCGAGAGTCACCCAGTCCGCAGACCCGACACGGTGCCGTCATCACGACCGACCGTCAGCGGCGGTCGGGGTAACACGCCCTCGCGAAGCTCTTGTATGCCTCGATGATCCCCGTCTCGTGGTCCTCGCCCTCAATGTAGTGGCTGGTGACCTTGAGCCCGTCGACCGGGTGATCGAGCATCTCGTTGTGGAGCTTGAGGATCTCGATCGTCATCTTCCGATACAAGGACACCCGCCCCCACACCTCGCCTCCACCGATTGTGAAGTGGACATGGCGTTGCCGCCCGGAGGTGTCGCTGGCGACCAGTTCCTGGTAGAGGGTGAAGACCTTGCTGTTGGGGGTGAGCAGGCCGGCGCTCGCCGCACCGAATCGGGTGAACAGCTTGCTCTGCGCGACAAGCGCGTACAGGGCGAACAAGCCGCCGTAGGAGAAGCCGAAGACGCCGGCATTCTCGTCGCTCACGTTGTAGCGACTCTTGATCAACGGGTGAAGATCGTCTTCGAGGAAGGACAAGAAGAGATCCGCCCGAGGGTCGTCGAGGATTTTGAAGAAGAAGTCGAGCTTGTCGTCGCTGGCGTGTTCTCCCGCGCTGCCCAGATGCTCGGCGAGGTACTCGCGGAAGCCCTCAGGGAACGCATCGCCCTGAGGAACAAGGTCGTGGTTGCGTAGCGCGACGGCGAGGTCGCCGTCCTCCATCGTGTAGCCGATGTTCACCTGGACGAAGGGGCCGGCCGGCCAGAGCGACTCGCCCTTCATCAGCCCGTTGTGGGCCTTCTCATAACCGCCGCCATGCCATTGCGCGTCCAGGGTATAGACCACGGGCAAGGGGCCCATCTTGTCCGCACCATCGGGCAGTGAGACGGAAATGTTGTACCGGCCACCTGTCTTTTCTGACTCGATCTGGAAGCTCTCCAGGTTCAGTTCGACCACCTTGGTCGAGAATCCTCCGGGTACGAACTCTATAGAGGTGCTCATGCGCGCCTCCCCTTTCCTGTCGTCGTCGACTGCCACCAGCTCACACGCGGGAACTGCAATAGACATCCCTATCAAACAGCGATGACGCTCTGCCAGGGACAGTCATGTCCCATCCTCACACGCACGCCAGAGCAGGGTTCCTAGGACATGATTGGCCTAGCCATATTGCTAGAGATCGGATTACGGCTGAGGCTACCGTTGGCGTGTTGTGCAGCCAACGATAGCGATGTCGGCAACGGCGCAACGGCTCATCCACTATCGAAGAGGATCTCAGTGGATACCTCTTTGTGACCGCTAAGGGAACTCGAATGTCAGAATCGAAGGGCACCGCCACGACCACGCCCCCGCCAACTCCAGAAGGCATGGAGCCATTCCAGCTGAGCGCGGGTCAACGAAACAAACTCTTCGTCTCTTTGATGATGGGCTTCTTCCTCATCTTCGCGTGTTATGCAGCGGTCGGCGCCGTGTTCATGCCGGCGGTGCTCGCCGACATCGACAACGCGAACAAGGAGAACAACCTCGCCGCGATCATGAGCGTGACGGCCGTGTTCACGATGTTCATCCAGCCGATCGTGGGGGCGTTGTCCGACCGCACCAAGTCGAAGTTCGGCCGCCGTGCCCCGTGGATGGTCCTCGGCGGCCTGTCCGGTGGCACCATCGTCATCCTGATGCAGTTCGCCAACACCGTCGCCTACATCGGCATCTGCGCGGTCCTCGTCCAGGTGCTGCTCAACATCATGCAGGGCCCGATCTCGACGCTGATCGCTGACCGCGTGAACTACGAGCATCGCGCCTTCGGCTCGTCCTTCGTCGGCGTGGGCCAGGCGCTCGGCATCTCGGGCGGCATGGCGATCGCCGGCAACCTCCTCGACCGGATCGGTTTCGGATACACCGTCTTCGGTACGACGATGATCGTGGTGACCCTTCTCTTCGTGTTCCTCAACCGCGACAAGGATTCTCGAGGACTGGTTCAAAGCGATTTCAGCTGGAAGGAGTTCGCGCTCGGCTTCGTTCGTCCGCTGAACTTCAAGAAGCATCCCGACTCGTATGGGCCTTTGGTGGTCGCTTCTTCATGGTGCTCGGCTACCAGGCCATCCAGGCCTATGGCCTCTACATCCTCACCGACTACATCGGACTCGAGCTCGCCGAAGCCGGCAAGACCCTCGGCTTCATGTCGATCTTCACCATGATCACGATGATGATCAGCACGGTGCTGTTCGGCCGGCTCTCCGACGTCACAGGACGCCGCAAGATGTTCGTCTTCGGCTCCAGCGCCGTGATGGCCATCGCGATCGCGGTGCCCTTCTTCATCCCGACCACGACCTCGATGTACATCTATGCCTTCGTGGTGGGCATCGGCTACGGCGCCTACACCTCCGTGGACCTGGCCCTCATGATCGACGTGCTCCCCTCGCAAGGCGAGGTGGGCAAGGACTTGGGAGTGCTGAACCTCGCGTCGAACATCCCGCAGATCATGGTTCCGATTCTCGCGGCTTTCCTCATCGGCCTCACCGGTGGCTACTCGGTGATCTTCGTCTACGCGATCATCGGAGTGGTGCTCTCGTCCTTGTTGGTGTTCCCCATCAAGTCGGTGAAGTAGCGTTCGCCACCACGTCCGGCGCTGCGTTTCCCTCGAGGAGCGCGGCGCCGGATTTGCGGGCCTAGGAAGAGCCTTACCTAGGTCATTTCTGTCCCACCCATGCGAGAGAAGCGGCGGATAGATTGACCCGTACGACGCCCCTGCGAGTCGACGGGAGTGGCAACGATGACCAGCAACGCCAACGCGTTAGCACTCGGATCGTTCCTGCGTGCCCGGCGCCAGGAGGTGACGCCAGAGATGGCGGGGCTCTCCGAGGGATACGGCCTCAGACGAGTACCGGGGCTCCGTCGCGAGGAAGTTGCGCGGCTGGCCTGTATCAGCACCGACTTCTACACCCGCCTGGAACAAGGACGACGACCCGCGTCGGAGAGAGTTCTCGATTCCATCGCAGATGCCCTTCAGCTGTCCGAAGACGAGCGATCCTATATCTTCGCGCTGGCGGGAAAGGAACAGGATCTCCCACGCACCAGGCAACGGTCACTGGAGATCCGCCCGGTTCTGAAGTACCTCCTCGACGAACTCACCGGAACCCCGGCCATGGTGGTTGGACCGTCGCTGAACCTCCTTGCGTGGAACCCCATGGCCTCGGCCATCCTCGGGGACATCGAGTCTCAGTTGCCCAAGAGGCAGAACTACCTCTGGGCTCTCTTCACCGACCCACGGATGCGGCTTCTCTACAAGAACTGGGAGCACGTGGCGGAGATGGCTGTCGCCCATCTCAGAGTGGAAGCCGGACGCCGCCCGAACGACCCAGAAATCGCCGAGCTCGTCTCGGATCTTTCCGCCCAAGACGAGTTTTTCACCACGCTGTGGTCCTCCCATCCCATCGCCTATCGGGCGGAAGGAAAGAAGAAGATACGTCATCCGCTGGTCGGCGAGTTCGAGGTGACCTGGGAGGCGCTTTCGGCGGTTGCGGACCCGGATCAACAACTCCTCATCTGGACTGCGGCGCCAGGAAGTAGTTCCGCTGACGCATTGGAGCGACTCGCCCAGTGGGTCGCGTCGCAAAACCAGAAATAGACCGGTCCTTCCCTGAGAGGGCCATATCTGGCCTATTCACGACGAACACGAGACACGCTACGGTAACGAAGACCCTGAATTCGGTGCCAAGATCGTCGCCATCAGGTCGCCCCATCAACGAAGAGGAACGCGCTATGGCCACAGCGAACATAAGAAGGATCGAGCTGCTCGACGGCAAGGTCACCGGCATCGCGGTCGATCCGCCCGGAAAGGTCCGGGGGCCGTTGATCGTTCATCTTCACGGCGGCGGCAGCAACTGCTCCGAGACCGTGCGGAAAGAGTTCTCCATCCTGGGGCTCGCCGCCGACCTCGGCTTCCCCGGCGTCGGACTGAACCGTCCGGGGTACGCCGGAAGCGAGTGGCTCGACATCCCCGGCACCCAGGACGAAGGACTCTACGATGCCAGCGCAAAGCGGATCGGCGATGCTCTGACGGATCTCTGGGGCCAGTACGAGGACGAGGAGGGGTGCGCTGGCATCGTGCTGATGGGCTGTTCGGTGGGTAGCCCGGTCTCGTTCATGATCGCGACGCGGTGGGCCGCCGGAGAGCCGGGGTGGACCTGGCCGCTGCTCGGCGTGGCCGCAACCGATGTGGGCCATGTTCCCATGCCCGGGATCCCCGAGCTATGGAACAGCAGTCCCGTTGCCGACTTCATCGAGGATCTCGACGTGCTCGTCGATCAGATCGAGTTCGGCCCCGAATGGGCGCGCGTCGCCCCGCCCGAGACTCATGAGGACAACCCCGTCGATGACTCCCTCATCGTCGGTCACAGCACCCTGTCCCGCTCCGAAGCGCTCGAGATCGGTGGCGGTTGGCCGCGCGAAGCCTTGAAGATCGCCTCGCAGGTGACGGTTCCCGTCTACTGGCGGGTGGGTGAGTTCGACCCGCTGTGGACCTCCGAGCCGGAGGTGGTGGCCGAGTTCATCAGCGCCCTGCGGACGTCGTCGCCCTATGTCGATGGCGGTGCCATGCAGGGAGCCAGCCACGCCATTCACGACGGTCCCCTTCGTCGCCACATGGTGCTTCAGGCGCTCGCCTTCGTCGAACTCTGCGGCGCGGCACAGCGGGTTCCGCAGATTCTTGAGCGTCGCGAGTAACGCGCTGCACGGAGCTCGCGCGGATAGGAAGCTCGGCCAGTAAGTGTCGGTGGTCAGTCGGCTCGAACGTCGCCGTAGTCGGGGTGGCGGTCGATGTAGCGCGCGATGAAGGGGCACGTCGGGCGAGCTTTCTTGCCCTGGGCGCGCACGTCGTCGAGGGCGTACTTCGCGAGCAGGCCGCCGTAGCCCTTGCCGCCGTGCGCCGGGTCGACGATGGTGTGCGGCAGGTCGATCACGTCGCCCTCATCCACCCACTCGATATGTCCGACCACGTCGCCGTCGACCACCAGTTCGTAGTGACGATCGGCGTCGTTCTTCCGCAGTTCCTCAGTCATCCACACAGCTTAGTGTCCCGGTAGTGTCCCGTCGGTATTGTCGAAGTCATCATGGATCATTGGCAGCCAGTACCGCTCGAGGCGACGGTCGGGTCGCTCGTGGGCGAGAACCTGGCTGTGTCCGGAACAGGCCCCGACGGCAAGCGGACATTGGTGCTGGTCAAGGTGACGGCGCGTAAGGACGGAGCCGTGTGGGTGTGGGTCTCGGATACCGCCACCCGAACCCCCATGCCCGTCGCGACCCGAGCCTCGACGGGCGCCACCGTCACGCTGCGCGCCGCCATCCTGGCGCACGCGGACGTGGAGGCACACTCTGCAGCCCGCGTGCCCTATGAGACGCGGTGGCCGTCGGACATCACGCGACCAGGCGGCAACCCATGGCTGTTCCTCGCCACCGCCGCACTGATCGTCACGATGGTGGTGTTCTTCGCGGTGGGCCTGCCGTCCGTGGGCATGGCGTTCTTCGTCCCTGCGGTGCTGACCGCGATCGCCGCCCGGCCGCGGGGCAACTCGACCGTGAACGGCGTCGCGAGCGTGTTCTCCCCCACTGACGGTGGGGGCGGCTCGTTGTTCGCCGCATCGATGATGTCGTCGGCGGTGCTGGCGCAGATCCCACCACCTGAGGCCGCCGTGGGGGTCTCCCCTGTGGAGCGAGTAGGCGTCGTGAAGGCGTCGTACGGAGAAAAGCTCGCTGACATCGTCTACCGGATCGAGAACTCAGCGCTCTTCGACGCCGCAGTGCCCGAGACGCAGCGCTTCCAGGTGGCGCTCGTCGGGTGGGAGGAATCGTCGCCCGACGCCGAGCGACTGGCCACCGAGTTGGAGAGAGCCTACGACGAGGCGATGCGCAACGCTGAGCGGCTCGGTGTGAGTCACCTGCCAGAGACGGCCCGAGACCCCGCCCGGCGCGCCGCGAAGGCCGCCACCATCGCCCTCGGCGATGGTCCAGAGGCCGAGCGCGACGCCGCGCGGGCCCGGGTGGCTGAAATCCTGAACTCCCTGGCGCTGTACTACCTGCCCTCCGTTGACCCCACCGCCCCTGCCCTGATCGGGCAACGCCGTGCGATCGAGCCGGGCCGATGAGGCTGCCCGGCAATCCCGCCCGCCGAGGCCCCATCCAGATCGAGGGGCCGCTCTGGCTGCCCATCGATCTGGACGCCCCGCTCCAAGGCCGCGCTGTCCTGCTCGTGGCGGGGTCCGACGTGCTCGTCGCCGATCTCGCCTCCCATGGATCGGCTACCAGTAGCTTCTGGAGCGAGCGGCTTCTCGGCGTCACGCAGTGGCGCAACATCGGCCCGCTGCCGCGCACCCGCGTCCGCGAGGTGTCCTGGCGCGCGACCGTGGAGTCCCTCGCCATCGCGCAGGAGCTGGTGCCAGAGCGCGCCTTCCGACTCGCCGCGGTGCACTGGCGGCCGCTACGTCCGCCGCTTCTCCTACCGCGGGAGTCGGGCCGATGGCTCACCGTCAACGAGGCGCTCGCGAGCCTGCCTGCCAACAACGGGCCCCGAGCCCGAGCCGAGGCGCAGGTCGCGGAGGTGCGGGAGAGCTACGGCCGGATGCTCGGCGACATCGCCTATCGGATCGAGAACGCAGCGCTCTTCGACTCCGCCGTTCCCCTGACCAAGCAGTTCGACACCGCGCTGGCTTTGTGGGCCGACGTGACCGATGCCACACCAGAGGACGAAGCGGTACGTCGCGCGTCGCTGGTGAAGGTCACCTTCGAGACCGCTCGCGCGAACGCTGAGACCCTCGGACTTGCGCATCTCCCACAGACAGCCCGCGATCCTGCCCGACGAGCCGCTGGCGCCGCACGTTTGGCCGCTCGCTCGACCAACGACGCCGAACGCGAGACCGCTACGGCGCAGGTGGTCCAGATCCTGGGTTCCCTGGCGCTGTACTACCTCCCGAAACCGGAAGACTTCCGCAAAGCCATCGAGTGACCGGCTTCCTGCGGATTCCCCCGCTGGCTCTCCTCGAGGCTCGGCCGCGGGCGGCCTCGCACCTCGAAGAGCGTCAGGTGGCGGGGTCAGGCGTCGATGCGGTCTTGCTCCAGCTGGTAGGCGCCTTCGACGATGAACTCCTTGCGTGGGGCCACGTCGTTGCCCATCAGGACGTTGAAGACGCGTTCGGCGGCATTCGCGTCGTCGACGGTGATCCGGCGCAGGGTGCGGTGCCGGGGATTCATCGTGGTCTCCGCCAGCTGGCTGGCATCCATCTCACCCAGGCCCTTGTAGCGCTGCGGCTCCTTGAACCTCTGGCCGCGCTTGGTGAGTTCAGCGGCCTTGCGCTGATATTCGGGGTCGGAGTAGGTGTAGATGTACTTGTCGTAGCCGCGCTTGGGATTAATCAGCTCGAAGCGATGCAGCGGCGGGACCGCTGCGTACACGCGGCCGGCCTCCACCAAGGGCCTCATGTAGCGGAAGAACAGCGTGGCCAGCAGGCACCGGATGTGAGCGCCGTCCGAATCGGCGTCGGCCATGAAGATGATCTTGTTGTAGCGGGCTGCATCCAGATCGAAGGACCGACCCGACCCGGCCCCCACCACCTGGATGATCGAGGCGCACTCGGCGTTCTTCAGCATGTCGCCCACGGAGGCCTTCTGCACGTTGAGGATCTTTCCGCGGATCGGCAGCAGCGCCTGGTACTCGGAGTTGCGCGCCACGTTGGCGGTGCCGAGTGCCGAGTCGCCCTCGACGATGAACAGTTCGGTGCGGTCGGGGTCCGACGAGCGGCAGTCCTTCAGCTTGGGCGGCAGCGACGACGACGCCAGCGCCGTCTTGCGCCGCTGATTCTCGCGATGCGCCCGCGCCTGCACCCGCGCCCGAGAGGCGTTGGCCACCTTCTCCATCACGGTGCGCGCGACGGCCTTGACCGACGGCTTGGAGCTGTTCAGGAACTCCCCCAGCTCCGACTCGACGATGCGCATCACGGCCCGCTGCACCGGCGGGGTGCCGAGCACCTCCTTGGTCTGGCCCTCGAACTGGGGCTCGGCCAGCCGCACGGTGACCACGGCCGTCATGCCCTCCAGGCAGTCGTCCTTGATGATCTCCTCGCCGGCCTTGAGCACCCGCGTGCCGTCCATCCCCTTCACGAAGGCGCGCAGCAACCCGCGCTCGAAGCCCGAGACGTGCGTGCCGCCCTTGGGCGTGGAGATGATGTTGACGAAGGAGCGCAGCGTGGTGTCGTACTTGTTGCCCCAGCGCACCGCGATGTCGACGGCGAGGTCGCGCTCCACGTCGGTGGGCGTCATGGCGCCGGCGTCGTCCAGCATCGGCACCGTCTCGACGAAGGTGTCGTGGCCCTGCAGCCGCAGCACCTCGGTGACGGGCTCGTCGGGGGCCAGGAAATCCACGAACTCGGTGATGCCGCCGGCGTGCACGAAGCTCTCGTGGAGGGGCTGGTCGTGACGACGGTCGTCGACCACGAGCTCCAGGCCCGGCACCAGGAACGACGTCTGCCGAGCGCGATCCAGCAGCTGGTCGACGCTGAGCTGCGCATCGGGCAGGAAGATCTGGCGGTCGGGCCAGTAGTGGACGCGGGTGCCGGTCTTGGTCTTGGCCAGGCGGGTCTTGATCTTGCGCAGCCCGCCCTGCGGGGTGAACGGCGCGTCAGGGCCCTCGCCGTCGAACACCCCTGGCACGCCGCGCTGGAAGCTCATCGCCCAGGTGGCGCCGTTGCGGTCCACCTCGACGTCCAGCCGCGAGCTGAGCGCATTGACCACCGACGCGCCCACACCGTGCAGACCGCCGGTGGCGTTGTAGCTGGAGTTGCCGAACTTGCCGCCCGCGTGCAGCTTGGTGAACACCACTTCAACGCCGGACAGCCCGGTGCGGGGCTCGGTGTCGACGGGGATGCCGCGAGCGGTGTCCAGCACACTGATCGACCCGTCGCGGTTCAAGCTGATGTGGATCTTCTCGCCGAAACCGGCCAGCGCCTCGTCGACGGAGTTGTCGATGATCTCCCAGAGGCAATGCATGAGACCGCGCGTGTCGGTGGAGCCGATATACATGGCGGGCCGTTTGCGCACGGCTTCCAGGCCCTCGAGTACCAGCAGGTGCTTGGCCTCGTAGTCACGCGAATGCTGCTGCTGTTGGGTGGTCTGCACCGAGACAGGCTACTCGACGCAGTTGTTTGCTCAGAGAAGAACACTCCGTGAGCAGACTGGGGAACGAACCGATCGCGCGCTACGTTGTAACCAGCGAGAAGTTGAAGAGGAGGATACGTCACATGACCGAAACGGTAGCCAATCCCACTTTGACCGCACTCGATCGCTGCGATCGGTGCGGCGCCCAGGCGTATCTTCGAGTGTTCCTGCGTTCCGGCGGCGAGCTGTTGTTCTGCGCCCACCACGCCACGGCACACCGTGAAAAGCTCACCGAGATCGCCAGCCATATCCAGGACGAGACGAACCGACTGCGCGAGAAATAGGCGCTCTCGCGAGACGAGCTAGCGCGAGGGCAAGTCGCCACGCAGCCAGCTGTTGATCAGCTGGCGCGCGATCGAGGCTCCACCGGGCAGCTTCAGTCGCCCCTCATCCACGGCCGAGGTCAGTTCCTGTCGCGACAGGTAACTGGCCTCGGCCATTTCTATGCCGTCCACCACCGGGTCTCCAGACTCCGCCCAGGCGACGAAACCCAGCATCAGCGAACGCGGATACGGCCACGGCTGGCTGGAGACGTAGCGCACCCCGTTCAGCCGCAGCTGCGCCTCTTCGTAGATCTCTCGGTGGCACGCCTGTTCGGCGGACTCCCCCGCCTCGACGAAGCCAGCCAGCACCGAGCAGCGCCCGGGAGCCCACGTGACCTGGCGTCCGAGCAGCAACCGATCGGCCTCGTCGAGCACCGCGACGATGATCGCCGGATCCTGGCGGGCGAAGGCCAGCGATCCGCACTCGGGGCAGAGCCGACGCAGCCCGCCCTCGTCGACCATCGTGACAGCGCCGCAGTAGTCGCAGCGCGGCTGGGTGCGATGCCAGTTCATCAGCGCCGACGCGTTGGCCACCAGATGCAGCCACTCCGGCGGACACTCACGCATGCCCATCCGCTGGCCGTCCAGCTCCGGGACCAGCCTGGCGAAGTAGACGGCGCCGCCGGCCGAGCCGAGCAGCACGTCGTCGGGGCGACGCTGCCCGGAGGCGGGCACCCACCGGGGACGGTCTCCGTCGGCCGCCAGCTGGCCGGCCTCGTCGACCAGCAGCAGCCTCGCGTCGGCCCAGAGCCGGTCGAGCTGTTCCTCGGTACGGCCCTGCGGCAGCCGGTCGAGCGAAGAGCGGGCGTCCCAGTAGGTCATCGGTCTCCTTCGGACAGAGGTAGCGCCGCGTCGATCAGTTCGGGCGGCGCCTCAGCGATCTCGAGCCTATCGCTCAGCACGTAATAGAAGCCTGCCGCGACGCGCTCGGGAGGCACACCCATCGCCTCGGCCCAAGCCTGGCGATAGATCGCCAGTTGCAGCTCGTCGGCGGGTGTGGAGGAAGTCTTCCAGTCCACCACCAGGTAGTCGTGATCCTCGTCGTCGCCCAGGTAGACGGCATCGATCCGGCCACGCAGGATCTGGCCCTTCCAGTTCATGACGAAGGGCACCTCCACCTCCAGCGGCGCGCGGTGCGCGAACAACCCGCCCTCGAAGGCGGCGATGAGCCGGTCGAGCTGCGGCGGATGGGCACCCGGCATAGGCACCAGCTCGTCCAGCGCGGCGGGCAGCTCGAAGCGACGCTGCACCCAGTCGTGGAACTTGGTGCCCACCCGAATCGCCCTCGACGGGGGGCGTGGCATCCGTCGCACCAGGTTGGCGGCGAAAGCCTGCTCGTCCTCGCGAAGCTGCATCAGCGCCGTTGCGGACAGACCCTCTGGCAGCACCACGTGACGACGGGCCGCCGACGCTGCCAGCTCCTCCAGATGCCGGCGCGCCTCGTCCCATTCCGCCACTAGCCGGGCCTCATCCGCCGACGCGACGCCAGAGCCCCACACCCAGGCCTCCTGCGCAGCCTTCGACCTCCCCACCAGCCGAGCGGCCTGCTCGACGAACCGGGCGCCCTCCCGCCGAGCAGCTACCTCGTCGTCATTCAGCACCACCGGCCACGCTGCCCTGACCGGCGCGGCCAAGGTGGGGTTCTCGTCCAGGCCGGGGGTGGTGCGGTCGTCATAGCGTCCGCGTTCCTCGGCTGCTGAGCGGATCGCGTCGAAGTAGCGAGAGGCGCCGAGCGGCTGGATCCGGGTTGCGGCCCAGGTATGCCGGGTGCCGACCAGCAGCTGCTTGGCCCGGGTAGCCGCCACGTAGGCCAACCGGTCTTCGGCCACCAGATGCTCGTCCTTCAGCAGTGCCCTGTAACCCTCCATGCCCTTCTTGCTGTACTCGCCCAGCTGGGGAATGGCCTCACTGTCACCCCGCAGCGGGGCCGGCACCAGCTCGGCGCGGGTGGGCCACATGCCGCTGCGATTGGTGCCGGGAAAGACGGTGTCCGAGAGCCCGGGGAGGAACACCGCGGGCCATTCGAGGCCCTTGGCACGGTGCACCGTCATCAGCTTGACCGAGTCGGTCTCCGAAGGCAGCGCCTGTTGCAGCCCGTCGCCCTGCTCCTCCTCTGCCTCCAGGTAGGCGAGGAATCCGCCGAGGCTGCCGTCGCCGTCGACATCGACGTAGGCCGCCGCCTCCGCAACGAAGCGCGCCAGCTGCGTGGGCTCCTCGCCCAGGGCCAGCAGCTCCGTCTCCAGGCCGAGCATCGAGATC
Organism: Tessaracoccus caeni; assembly: GCF_029211185.1. Taxonomy (GTDB): domain Bacteria; phylum Actinomycetota; class Actinomycetes; order Propionibacteriales; family Propionibacteriaceae; genus Arachnia; species Arachnia caeni. Next base: position 87,649 of record NZ_JARGDO010000008.1, on the reverse strand, counting down.
ACGCGCCCCACCACATCGGTGACGGGCTCGCCCGCGTGACGGCGCAACTCCGCCATTTCCTCCCCGAACCGCCCGATGCGACGACGGCCCTCGGGCGTCAGCGGAGCGTCTCCCGGATCGGCGACGGCGTCCAGCAGGCTGATCGCCTCGCCCGGATCCGACTCGCGCACCACGCGAGAGAGTTCGTCGTCGAGTTCGCCCTGCGTCTGACGCTCATCGCGCGCGGCGAGTTCGCGCGCCCGTTGCCCCAACGCGTGCAGATCGGCGAGCCCGAGGGCCCAACGCGGGCCGGTGAGCAGCGCCGCGACGTCGGGGTTGGCGAGCACGTCGTTGATCGCCCGCAGCGTGGCCACCACCGGAGCGATCTCGGGCAGCCCCAGGAGCCCGCCCAGCCCGACGATCTCGACGGGCACGTCTGCGTCGCGCAGCTTCTCGAACAGCGGTCCGAGCATGGCGTTGCGGCGTACCAGCACCGCCATGTCCTGCCAGGGGCGCCGCTCGTGCTCGGCCAGGATACGCTCGGTGATCCAGGCAAACTCGTCGTTTTCGGTGTCGAACTGGGTGGCCCAGACCTGGCCCGCCGGCGTGCCCTGCGGCGCCACCAGGCTCACCGACGGATGGTCGGCTGAGCCCGCGGCGAGTTCGTTGCCCACGTCGAGGATGCGCTGACCGGAGCGGCGATTGACCGACAGCGTGTAGCCGGAGGCCTCGCTCCCGTCGGCCTTCCGGAACAGCCGGGGGAACTCGACGATGTTGCCGGCGGCCGCGCCGCGCCACCCGTAGATGGCCTGATGAGGATCGCCCACCGCCGTGACCGGATGGCCCGGCGCCGCGCCGAAGATGCGGTGCAGCAGCTGGGCCTGGGCGGCCGAGGTGTCCTGGTACTCGTCGAGCAGCAGCACAGGATGCCGAGCCCGCAGCTCCTCACAGACCTGAGGAACCCGTCGCACCAACTCCACCGCTCGACGGAGCTGATCGGCGAACTCCACCACACCCCGGCGGCGCTTGGCCTCTTGGTACAGCTCCACCAGTCCCAGCAGCTCGAGGCGCTCGTCGAGGGCTGTGACCGCGTCGCGCACGTCCTTCATCATGGCGCCGCGATACAGGGGAGCCGCCTCGAAACGCGACCGCGACCGCTGCGTGAACGCGCGCAGTTCCTCTGCTGAGACAAGATGCGACTGCAGCTCGGCGTCGAAGTCCAGCGCGCGACGGGCGAGCGTGGCGGGACGAAGCCGGCTCAGCGATTCCAGCGGGCCCGGCGCCTGGGCGACCACCTTCGACGCCAGGCGGAACCTGGCGGCGCCCGTGATCATGGCCGGGTCCATGTCGATCCCGATGCGCAGGCCGAACTCGGAGACCACGCGTGCGGCGAAGGAGTCGTAGGTCTGCACCACGGGGACGCCCTCGCCGTCGTCACCGCTCAGCACGCCGGCGCGTTCGAGGGCCGCGGTGACCCGTTGCTCCAGCTCGGCGGCCGCCTTGCGCGTGAAGGTGAGGCCGAGGATGTCCTCGGGCTCGGCCTGGCCGGTGCCCACCAGCCACACCACTCGGGCCGCCATCACCGTCGTCTTGCCCGATCCCGCGCCCGCGATGATCACCGACGGCTCCAGCGGCGACGTGATCGCGGCCAGTTGCTCCGCGGAGAAGGGTATGCCCAGGGCATCGCACAGCTCGTCGTGGGTGGTGATTCTCGCCGTCATCGCACGACCCCCAGCACACCGGTCTTCGCGGGACAGGAGTCCGCGAACGCGCAGTAACGGCACGCGTCGCACTCGGTGGCGTCGAAGGTGCCCGATTCGAGAATGCGGATGCCCTGGAGGATCCGGTCGTGCACCCAGGTGGGGCCCTCCTCCAGCTCCTCGCCAAGGAGGGCGGGCTGATCTTCCAATGACGCCTGCTGATAGCACTGCGGCTCCGTGGCGCCGAAGCGGAGGAACGCCAGAATCGGCGGGGCGACCGCCCGCACGCCGGGCGCGAGATCGTCGAATCCGCCCAGCGCGGCCGCCAGCTGGTAGACGCCCAGCTGGATCATGCCCGACAAGGTGCGATCCTTAGGTTTGGTGCCGCCCGTCTTGAAGTCGACGATACGCAGCCGGCCCTCCTGATTCAGCTCCAGACGGTCGACCATGCCATGCAGACGCACCTGCCGGCCCGCCACGGTGAGGCCCACCTGGAACGGCACCTCGACGCCCAGCACCCGGTTGGGGTTGCGCTCGTGCCAGAACGCGAACCGGTCCACCGCCTTGTCGATCTCCTGTCGCTCGCTGTGCGACTGATACTCGGCGTCGAAGATCAGCCGCCCCCAGATCTCGTCGAGCTTCTCGCGCATCTGGGCTGCGGTGAGTTGCTGCGTGACGGCATGCTGCGCCAGCAGGTGCATCACATCGCCCAACGACGCCCGCGACGCGCGCCCCTTGTCGGCGTGGGCCTTGCGGGACAGGAACCAGCGGCGTGGGCAGCTGAGCAGGGTTTCCAGCGACGAGCCGGAAAGGGAGATCGGCTCCGCCAACGCGACGGCGCCTGAGGACACCTCTCGGATGCCCCACCAACGCTCCGGGCGCGCGGCTTCGAAGGATCGCGACGCGCCCGAGCCGGCCAGGCGCGCCAGCGAGAGGGCCGCCGCCCGGCGGACGCCGTCGGAGACCGAGGGATCGACCAGCTTGGCACGCAGCTCGCCGATCAACCCGGCGCTGCTGAGCGTGCGACGCGGGCGGCCGTGCACGCGCTCCACCTCGACGTCGAGTTCGCCGAGGAAACGCGACGGCAGACCGCCGTCGCCCTCTGGATCCTCGTAGCCGCTGACGGTGAGATGCGACGCCGCCCGCGAGCACGCGACGTAGAACAGCTGCCGTTCCTGTTGCAGCCGGTTGGTGCGGGTGTCCGGTTCGAGCGCGTCGAGGCGATCGGGGTCGAGCAGCAGCCCGGCTCGGGTCACGGTGGGCCAGCGCCCCTCCTGCACGCCGACCACCCAGACCCGCTCCCACTCGAGAGACTTGGCCCGGTGCGCGGTCACCAGGCGCACGCCGCTGTCCCCCACCTCCAGCTCACGCCCCGTGTCGGCCGGGATCTCCTCGCCGGATACCTCCACCGCGAAGGTGAAAGCGCCGGCCACGCCCCTCAACTGAGCCCGACGGGACGCAAGCTCGAACAGCTCCACCAACGCGTCCAGCTGGTGGTGGGCGCGCTGGGATCCGGCGAGCGCCTCCGCCCTCAGCGACTGGGGCCAGGAGGTGCCGTCCCACAGACACCACAACGCCTCCTGCACCTCGGCGCCCTTGCCGAGCAGCGCCGCGCAGGAGGTGAGCAACGCCCCCAGCGACCGGACCGCCGAGGCCTCATCCGTATCGTCGCCCTCCAGCATCCGAGGATCCGCCAGGCAGCGCCCCAGCAGGTGCAGCGAACTGCCGCCGTCGGGGTAGCGAGCCCGCAAGCGGAGCCCCAGCCGTCGCACGCCGACGCTGTCCAGGCCGCCGAGAGGCGACGTCAGCAGCAACCGACTCTCCTCCGGACCCGGTCGTCCACCCTCCGCCGCCACACGCAGCGCACTGAGCAGCGTCTGAACAGCGAGGTCATCGGCGAGCGCGATCTCGTCGCCGGAGACCTCGACGGGCACCCCGAGTCTGGTGAGGTCGCGTGCGATCGGCGTCAACTGGGAACGCCCGGCGCGGGCGATCACCGTCATGTGCGGCCAGGCCACGCCGTCGGCATGGGCCTGCCGGAGCTGTTGTGCGACGTGGGCCAGCTCAGCGGCCTCATCGTCGTAGACGATCGCGCGCACCCGAGATTCGCCCGGCGCGCTCGTGGGCGGCTCCGGGGCGAATCGTGCGTTCAGCCGGGCACGCACCGCCGCCAGTGCCGCTGCCGGGGCGGAGCGCGCGCGAAAGCCCTGGGTGAGGTCGATCACCGTGGCGCCGGGCAGTGCCGCGATGTCGGCGAGCGCCGTCGGGGAGGCTCCTCGGAATGCGCTGATCCGCTGCTGAGGATCGCCCACCGCCGTCACCGGCAAGCCGATCACAGCAAGGTCGCCCAGCAGCGCCGCCTGGGCCGGATCCATCTCGTGCACGTCGTCGGCGATCACCGCGTCGAAAGAGGCCCGCACGCTGCTCTGCACATCCGCGCTGGTGAGCAGCACCCGCGTCCGGTGGATCAGCTCCGCGTAGTCGAGCGCGCCTTCCAGGTCGCCCACGGTCAGGTATTCGGCGAAGAACTCCCCGATCGCGACGAAAAGCTCGTCGCCGCGCGCCCGAGCGGCGGCGATCACGTCGTCGGGATCGAGGGACAGGTGGCGCGCGCGAGCCAGCACCTCACGCAGCTGGCGGGCGAAGGCCCTGGTGGGGAGCGCCTCCCGCACGCTCTCGGGCCACCGCTCCTCGCCGTCCCCGGACAGCAGATCGCGGATCCGGAGTTCCTGCTCCGGCGCGCGCAGCAGGCGCCAGTCGGCGTCCTGGTCTGAGCGATAGCGGCGCAGCAACCCCAGCGCCAGGCCGTGGATGGTGGTGACCTGAGGGTTCACCTGAGCCCGAGGCAACTGCCGCACGATCTGACGCCTGAGCTGCTGCGCCGCCGCGCGCGAGTTGGCCAGCACGACGAGCCGCGACAGATCCGACCCGGCCTCGACTCGCCGGATCACGGCCTCGACGACGCAGAACGACTTCCCGGTGCCCGGCCCGCCACGTCCCACCACGATCCCCCGGCGGGCGCGCGCCAGTTCGGCCTGCTCCGCCGTCGGCTGAACCCGCGACGCAGCGGGCGCGGGAACCAGGGTGAAGACCGGCATGTTCACAACGGCTATGCAATCAGGTGCCACCGACATTTGTCGCGCCGCTGGGCCCTCCGCCCGCCAAACGCACTGCAAGAGACCTGGTCTGGTCCTGGTCCGATCGGTACGATGGTTGCATGACCGATGTGATTCCCATCTCAGAGGCGAAGGCCAACCTCAGCAGGTTGGTGAAGCGCGCCCACGCGGGCGAAGTGATCTACCTTGGGGCCTACGGCATCGCCGAAGCGGTGCTTGCTCCCGTTCCCGTCCGCCCCAGCATCGTCATCGGCGCCTGGACAGACAAGCGTGTCGCAGACTTCGACTATGCCGACGAAGGTCTCATCGGGCCCGATCCGGAAGTCGCCGAGGCCTTCGAGGCGGCGACCAACTCGGCGCTGCCATGAGATTCCTGCTCGACTCCCACGTGCTTGTTTGGCTGCTTTTCGCCCCTGAGATGGTGGGCAGGGAGGCGAAAGAGGCATTGGAGACCGCCGAAAAGGCATCGATTTCCACCGTGTCACTGTGGGAACTCACCTTGAAGCACGCGAAGGGGAGACTGCCGCATAGCCCGGAGCAGCTCACCGCCGGCGTAGCGACGGTCGGCGCCGATGAGCTTGCCATCAGCCATCGTCATCTCGTCTCTCTGCCGCAGGTCGAGCTGCCTCATGGAGACCCTTTCGACGCCATGCTGATCGCCCAGTCGCACACCGACGGACTTACTCTGCTCACCGCCGACCGGCATCTACTCAACTCCCGTTACGCCACGATGGACGTCCGCCAGTGAACTGAGGTGCTGCGGGTTATACAACGCGAAACCGCTCAACTGCGGACTCGCCATGCAAAACTAGCTAACACCTTCGTCTACCCGTCGAGAGATCCCGGAGCAGCCGCGATGACCAGTGCCCGCGACAACTACCGACTGGCCCCAGCAACCTGGGTCGCCGGCTCGTCAGACGTCGGCCTGCGGCACGGCACGAACCAGGACGCGATGAGCCTCGCGGTCAGGGAGAATCCCAGGCAGGCCGTGATCGTCGTCGCCGACGGTGTGAGCACCGCGTTCGGATCAGAGGCTGCCTCCCTCGCCGCAGTCGAGGCGTGCGGCGCCTCCCTGTCGCGCTCGCTCGAGCAAGGCCCGCCCGGAGCCCCGGAGTTCGGCACCGCATTCACCACCGCGAACGACGCCGTCTTCGCGATCGCAGGCCAGGACGAGCCGTCGGCCTGCACGCTCATCGCCGCCGTCGTCTCGCCCGGTGCGATCATCGTCGGCAACGTCGGGGACTCGCGGGCCTACTGGATCGGCGACGACGGCGCCTCGCTCCAACTGACCGCCGACGACTCGATGGCCGCCGCCCGGATGATGATGGGAATGACCAGGGAAGAGGCCGAGAACTCGCACCAGGCCCACGCGATCCTGCGCTGGCTCGGTCGCGGCACGCCCGACGTGACACCCACCATGAACACGCTGCGTCCCGATGGAGCCGGTTGGCTGCTGGTCTGCACCGACGGCTTGTGGAACTACGCGAGCGCTCCCGAGGATCTCGCCCACGTCTTCCACGGGGTAGCAGAACGAAACGACCACCCCGCAGAGATCGCCGACGGCCTGGTCACGTGGGCCAACGAACAGGGTGGCAAGGACAACGTCACCGTCGTCGTGGTGCGCTGCTGACACGCTTCTTTTTCGAGTGGCTAGAGTGGTCCGCGAAGCATCATCCGGCCCGCGCCCGGCGCGAGCGAGACTACGAAAGCGAAACGCATGGAGATCAAGATCGGCATCAGCGACGTCCCCCGCGACGTCACCATCGAGACCGAGGCGACGGCCGACGAGATCACCGCCAGCCTGGCGGCGGCGATCGAGAAGCAGGGTCTCTTCGAGCTGACCGATGCCAAGGGCCGACGTGTGGTGGTGCCCGCCGTGAAGGTTGCCTATCTCGATCTGGGGGCCCCGTCTGCGCGTCCCGTCGGCTTCGGCGTCGTCTGAGAGACGCTGTGGGCGGTTCCACGGAACCACTCTGTTCGTCCGGTTCGGGGCTCTGTTTCTCCGGTTCACGGAAAAGGGAGTACAGTGAGCCGCGTATGTCCCTGGGCTGGCGCCTCTGCGCTGCCCTTCGTCGGTCACGAGTGCGTGATCCGCACCGGCCGACCCGATCGTGAGGTAACACCCTGACCGAGCAACTTGCCCCGAGCGAAGAGACCTTCGCCGACCTGGGCGTCAACGAGTCCATCACATCCGCCCTCGCCGAGGCCGGCATCGTGCATCCCTTCCCCATCCAGGCGCTGGCTATCCCGCTCGCCCTCGGCGGCACCGACCTGATCGGCCAGGCCCGCACCGGCACCGGCAAGACGCTGGCCTTCGGCACCTCCATGCTGCACCGCATGGAACTGCTGAACGAGGATGAGCCCGCCACCCACGGCAAGCCCCGCGGCCTGGTGGTCTGCCCCACCCGCGAGCTCGCCCTGCAGGTCGGACGCGACCTCGCCGTCGCCGGCGCCAAGCTGAACACCCGCGTGCTCACCATCTACGGCGGCACCGGCTACGACGAGCAGATCAACACCCTCGCCGCCGGCGTCGACGTGGTTGTCGGCACGCCCGGGCGCCTGCTCGACCTGGTGCAGCGCCGCAACCTCGATCTCAGCGAGATCCAGGTGCTGGTGCTCGACGAGGCCGACGAGATGCTCGATCTCGGCTTCCTCCCCGACGTGGAGCGGATCCTGGCGAAGACGCCGAAGTCGCGCCAGACCATGCTGTTCTCGGCCACCATGCCGGTGCCGATCCTCACCCTGGCCCGCGCCACTCTCAACCGCCCGGTGAACATCCGCGCCGAGGGCGAGAACGCCAAGGCCACGGTGCCCGACATCGACCAGTTCATCTACCAGGCGCACGATCTGGACAAGCCCGAGATCATCGCCCGCGTCGTGCAGGCCGAGGACGCTGGCAAGGTGATGGTGTTCTGCCGCACCAAGCGCGCAGCGCAGCGTCTCAGCGACGAACTGGTCGACCGCGGTTTCGCCGCCGCTGCCATCCACGGCGACCTCAACCAGGCGGCCCGCGAGCGCGCGCTCAAGAAGTTCCGCGCCGGCACCATCAAGGTGCTCGTCGCCACCGACGTCGCCGCCCGCGGCATCGACATCACCGGCGTCACGCACGTGGTCAACAACGAGTGCCCCGACACCGACGCCACCTACGTGCACCGCATCGGCCGCACCGGCCGCGCCGGAAACAGCGGCGTCGCCATCACGCTGGTCGACTGGCAGGACGTGCAGCGCTGGAAGCTGATCGACAAGGCGCTCGAGCTGGGCAAGGGCGATATCCCCGAGACCTACTCCTCCTCCCCTCACCTCTACACCGACCTGAACATCCCGGAAGGCACGAAGGGCCGGGTGCCGGGCACCCGCTCGCATCACCGCGACCACGAGCCGAAGCGCGAGCGCGACGGTGAGCAGCCCCGCGCCCGCCGTCGCCGCACCCGCGGTGGGGAACGTTCGGAGCACGGCGCGAAGGATCACGCGCCCGCGCCCGCCGAGCGTGCGGATGGCGAAGCAGCGCGCACCCGGCGTCGCCGTCGTCGCACCCGCGGTGGCGTCGAGGTGAGCAAGCCCGCCGAGTAAGGGCACCGTAAGAGGGGTTCGGTCAGATTCTCAGGTTGCAGCTTGGTAACCATTTCCGCGCCAAGCCGCCTAGCCAGGCTTCCTTCTGGAATAGTGGTGCAGTGAGTTCCACATCCGACTTGGGAGGACACCTTGACCACTTCACTTCGTAAGAAGCTGATCAGCGTGGCGGGCTCCGCCGCGCTGGTCTTCGGCCTGGCGTCGTGCGGCGAAGCACCGCCGGCCGATCCTGGTACCGACTCGACCACTGGCGCGACCAACACGGCCACCAACGCGCCCGGTGGCGAAAATGCCGACTTCAAGGCCTGCATGGTCTCCGACGAGGGCGGCTTCGACGACAAGTCCTTCAACGAGGCCGGCTACAACGGCCTGAAGAAGGCCGAGTCGGAGTTCGGCATCAAGGTCACCACCACCGAGTCGAAGAACGCCAACGACTACGCGGCCAACCTGGACGGCCTCGTCGCCGACAATTGCAACCTGATCATCTCGGTGGGCTTCATGCTGAGCGCCCCCACGATCGAGCTCGCCAAGAACAACCCCGACGTGCACTTCGCCATCATCGACGACCGCGCCGACAATGAGCCCGAGGGTGCGCCCGATGGCAAGCCCGACTCCGACAACATCAAACCCATGGTCTTCGACACGGTCGGGGCCGCCTTCCTCGGTGGCTACGCGGCCGCGTCGTACTCCAAGTCCGGCAAGGTTGCCACCTTCGGCGGCGGCAAGATCCCGCCGGTGACCATCTTCATGGATGGCTTCGCCCAGGGCGTGGCCTACTTCAACAAGGAGAAGGGCAAGGACGTCCAGGTGCTCGGCTGGGACGTCGCGAAGCAGGACGGCCTGTTCACCGGTTCCTTCGAGGCCACCGATGGTGCCAAGCAGGTGGCCCAGGGCCTGATCGATCAGGGCGCCGACGTGCTGCTGCCCGTGGGCGGACCGATCTACCAGTCCGCCGCCCAGGCGATCCGCGATTCGAAGGAAGACATCGTGCTGCTCGGCGTCGACTCCGATGTCGCGATCTCCGATCCCACCGTCTCCGATCTGATGCTGGTCTCGATCCAGAAGGGTATTGAGGTCGCCGTGCACGAGGCGGTCGCCTCCGCAGTGAGCGGCAGCTACGATACCTCGCTCTACATCGGAACCCTGGAGAACGGCGGCGTGCTGCTGGGCGAGTTCCACGACTTCGATTCGAAGATCGACCCGGCGCTGAAGGGCGAGCTCGAGACGGTCAAGGCCGGCCTCATCGATGGCTCGATCGAGGCGACGTCGGTCTCCTCGCCGTAGACCCGCACACGTAAAACGGGTGGGCATCCTTCGGGTGCCCACCCGTTTCGTTTCCCCGAAAGCGCCAAGACTTCATAGTCCTGTTACAGGATTGCCCTTGTTAGGGGCTCTTTCTCGCTAGATTAACCCCCATGACGCTTGAACTGCGCTCGATTACCAAGAGATTCGGGGCCTTGGTAGCCAACGATGCCATCGACCTAGAGGTCAGACCCGGCGAGATCCACGCCCTTCTCGGTGAGAACGGCGCCGGAAAGTCGACGCTGATGAACGTGCTCTACGGGCTCTATCAGGCCGACGAGGGCGAGATCCTCATCGACGGCGAGGTCCAGCACTTCAGCGGCCCCGGCGACGCCATGAATGCCGGCATCGGCATGGTTCACCAGCACTTCATGCTGGTGCCGGTGTTCACCGTGGCCGAGAACGTGATGCTCGGCCATGAGGAGACCGGCTTCGCCGGCCGGCTGAACCTCGAGGCCGCCCGCACGCGGGTGCTCGAGGTGGCGGCCCGATTCGGCTTCCACATCGATCCCGATGCGATCGTCGAGGATCTTCCCGTCGGGGTTCAGCAACGCGTCGAGATCATCAAGTCGCTTTCCCGCGACGCCAAGTTCCTGGTCTTCGACGAGCCCACCGCCGTGCTCACCCCGCAGGAGACCGACGAGCTGATGCAGATCATGCGCCAGCTGCGCGACGAGGGTGCGGCCATCGTGTTCATCACCCACAAGCTGCGCGAGGTCCGCGAGGTGGCCGACCGGATCACGGTCATCCGGCGCGGCAAGGTGATGGGCGAGGCCAGCCCCACCTCCAGCAACAACGAACTCGCCGCGCTGATGGTGGGCCGCGCCGTCGAGCTCACAGTGCAGAAGGATCCGCCGAAGATCGGTCAAGGCGGGCTCGTCCTCGACGACCTGTTGATCACCGATGATCTCGGCCACGTCCTGGTCAATCACGTCAGCCTCACCGTCCGCCCCGGCGAGGTGCTGGCCATCGCCGGCGTGCAAGGCAACGGACAGACAGAACTCACCGAGGCGCTGCTGGGTCTGCAATCCAACATGCGGGGCAGCATCAGCCTGGACGGCAAGGAACTGCGCGGCCGCAGCGTCAACCAGATCATCAACGCCGGCGTCGGTTTCGTCCCCGAAGACCGCAACGTCGACGGCCTCGTCGGACAGTTCACAGTCGCGGAGAACCTGATCCTTAACCGCACAGACGATCCCGCCTTCGTCAGTGCCGGCACGATCAAGCGCGGAGCCCTGGACCGGTTCGCCAAGGACAAGATCGACGAGTACGACATCCGCACCCAAGGCGCCTACCAAGCGGCCGGCAGCCTCTCCGGCGGCAACCAGCAGAAGGTCGTGATCGCACGCGAACTCAGCCGCGAGCTCAAGCTCTTCGTCGCATCGCAGCCCACCCGCGGCGTCGACGTCGGATCGATCGAGTTCATCCATAAACGCATCATCGAAGCTCGCGATTCCGGCGTGCCCGTCGTGCTGGTCTCCACCGAGCTCGACGAGGTCTCGGCCCTCGCCGATCGGATCGCCGTGATGTACCGCGGCGCCGTGATCGGAATCGTTCCCGGCAACGCATCCCGCGAGACCCTGGGCCTCATGATGGCCGGCGACGTTCCCGAAGGAGTGGGCGCATGACCGCGCAGACCCAGACCCCCGCCACCGACCAGCGCGCCAAGCCCTCGGTGATGCAACAGATCGTCAACTCGTCGGTGCTCACCACTGTGCTGGCGATCATCGTCTCGATGGTGATCGGCGGCATCCTGATCGCCTTCACCGACGAGGACGTGCGCCGCACCTCCGGTTACTTCTTCAGCCGGCCCGGCGATACCTTCGCCGCGCTCTGGGACGCGGTCGCCGGTGGCTACGCGGCACTGTTCCGCGGCGCGATCTACAACTACGAGGCCAACAGCTTCGTGCGTGCGATCAAGCCGATCACCGACACCCTCAACTTCGCGACGCCGCTGATCACCGCCGGCCTCGGCGTCGGGTTGGCCTTCCGGGTCGGCCTGTTCAACATCGGCGGCCGCGGTCAGATGCTGATCGGCGCGGCCTCGGCAGGCGTCGTCGCCTTCTTCTTCGAAGCGCCCTTCGTGATCCACCTGCCGCTGACCATCCTGGCCGGCGTCCTCGGCGGGGCGATCTGGGGTGGCGTGGTGGGCTTCCTCAAGGCGCGCACCGGCGCGCACGAGGTGATCTTGACCATCATGCTCAACTTCGTGGCCTACTACTTCATCTCCTGGCTGCTCTCCACGCCCGGCATGCTGATGCGCCCTGGCGGCAACCAGCCCATCTCACCCGCGACGCCGGAGAGCGCGCAGTTCCCGCTGCTGTTCTCGGCACCGCTCACCACGAACTGGGGCTTCATCGTCGCAGTGGCCGCCACGGCCTTCGTGTGGTGGCTGATGGAACGCTCGGCCCTCGGCTTCCGAATGCGGGCGGTGGGTGAGAACCCGCATGCCGCCCGCACCGCCGGCATCAACGTCGAGCGGATCATCTTCTACGCCATGGCCTTCGCCGGTGCCCTGGCGGGCCTGGCGGGCGTGAACCAGATGGCCGGCACCATCACCAGCGGCTTCGCCTCCCACATCGACGCGGGCATCGGCTTCGACGCCATCACGGTGGCACTGCTCGGCCGCAGCCGAGCGTGGGGCGTGCTGGCCGCCGGCATCTTGTTCGGTGCGCTGAAAGCAGGCAGCTTCACCATGCAGATCTCCCAAGGTATCCCCGTCGACATCGTCCTGGTGGTGCAGTCGTTCATCGTGCTGTTCATCGCCGCTCCCCCGCTGGTCAGGTCGATGTTCTTCCTGAACCGCACCTCCAAGCGCCAGAAGAAGGAGGCGTGATGTCCACCGTGACCGCCCCGTCGCCCGCGGCGAGCGCCGCTCCGATCGTCGTGCCTCCGCTGAGTCTCAAGGCCCCTCTCACGTTCACCGTGGTGGCGCTGCTGACCAGCCTGCTGGCCTTCGTCTGGCCCCGCCAGGGAGAGAGCACCTTCCGGCTGTCCGATCGCACCTCATCGGTGGCCGTTCCTGATCTGGTGATCCCGACCGGCACCACGGTGCTGGTGTGCGTCGTCGTGATGCTGGTCATCGCCGCCGCGTCATGGTGGTTCGCGCTGAGCCGCCGCCGCGCGCCACTGTGGATCGTGATCGTCTTCGGTCTGGTGGGTGTTTTCGCCTTCCTCACCTGGTCGGCCGCCGGCGGCATGGTGCCCACCACCGGCCTGCTGTTCGGCGCGATCTCGCTGTCGGTGCCGCTGATCTTCGGTGCCCTCGGCGGCGTGATCGGCGAGCGGGTGGGCGTGGTCAACGTCGCCATCGAGGCGCAGTTCCTGCTCGCCGCCTTCACCAGCGCTCTGGTCGCCACCGTCACCGGCAGCTATGTCGCCGGCCTGCTCGGTGCCGTGGTGGGCGGCGTGCTGGTGGCGGCTGTGCTGGCAGTGTTCGCCATCAAATACGTGGTGGAGCAGGTGATCATCGGCGTGGTGCTGAACGTGCTGGTCACCGGCCTCACCAGCTTCCTGCACGGCGCCATCATGGCACCCAATAGCGCAACCTTGAACGCTCCGCCGCGGTTCCCCCGCTGGGCGATCCCCGGGCTGAGCGAGATCCCTGTGGTCGGGCCCGTGCTGTTCAATCAGACCTTGATCGTCTACATCGCCTACGTGCTGGTGCCGGTGATCACCTGGGCGCTCTACCGATCCAAGTGGGGCCTGCGGCTCCGCGCCTGCGGCGAGCACCCCAAGGCGGCGGACACCGTCGGCATCAAGGTGAACCCCACTCGCTTCTGGAATCTTCTGTTGGCCGGTGCCATCGCCGGTATCGGCGGCGCTTACTTCACGCTCGGCGCGGTGGGGGCCTTCGACAAGGAGATGACCGGCGGCCTGGGCTTTATCGCGCTGGGCGCCGTGATCTTCGGTGGCTGGGACCCGCTGCGCGCGACGCTGGCTGCCCTGCTGTTCGGCTTCACCACCAACCTGCAGAACCTGCTGGGCAACCTTGGCTCCCCCATCCCCAGCGAGTTCATGTCGATGCTGCCCTACATCGTCACCGTGCTCGCCGTGGTGGGCTTCGCCGGCAGGTCCAGGCCTCCGGCGGCCAGCGGCGTCGCCTACGTGAAGCAGTAGCGTGGCCGAGATCGACTGGGATCTGCTGCAGGCTGCGGCGGTCGAGGCGTCGGCCTCGGCCTACGTGCCCTACTCGCATTACCCCGTGGGTGCCGCGGCATTGACCGACGACGGCCGCCTGGTGACGGGCTGCAACGTGGAGAACGCCTCCTACGGGCTGACTCTCTGCGCGGAATGCGGGCTGGTCAGTGCCCTGCATCGCGGTGGCGGTGGACGGCTGGCTGCGTTCTGCTGCGTCAACGGCGCCGCCGAGATCATCATGCCCTGCGGGCGCTGCCGCCAACTGCTGTACGAACACGCTGCTCCCGGCATGCGGCTGCTCACCATCTCCGGTGTGCGCACCATGGATGAGGTCTTACCGGACGCATTCGGTCCCCGAGATTTGGAGGCGATTTAAATGAACATCGAACCCTTCGACGCCGTCGACGTGATCCACGCCAAGCGCGACGGCAAGTCCGTCGACGAGGCAGCGCTGCGGTGGATGGTGGACGCGTATACCCGCGGCTACGTGTCCGACGCCCAGATGGCATCCTTCGCGATGGCGGTCTTCCAGCGCGGCATGAGCCGCGATGAGATCCGGGTGCTCACCGACGCGATGATCGCCTCCGGCGAGCGGATGAGCTTTGCCGCCTTGGGCAAGCCCACCGTCGACAAGCACTCCACGGGCGGCGTCGGTGACAAGATCACGCTGCCGCTGGCGCCGCTGGTCGCGTGCTTCGACGTGGCGGTGCCGCAGCTCTCCGGCCGCGGGCTCGGCCACACCGGTGGCACGCTCGACAAGCTGGAGTCCATCCCCGGCTGGCGCGCCGCGCTCAGCAACGAGGAGATCTTCACCCAGCTGCAGGGCGATGTCGGCGCGGTGATCTGCGCCGCCGGCACCGGCCTGGCACCTGCCGACAAGAAGCTGTATGCCCTGCGCGACGTGACGGGCACCGTCGAGGCCATCCCGCTGATCGCGTCGTCGATCATGTCGAAGAAGATCGCCGAGGGCACCGGCGCGCTGGTGCTCGACGTGAAGTTCGGCTCCGGCGCCTTCATGAAGGAACTGGATCGCGCCCGCGAACTGGCGCAGACGATGGTCGCGCTCGGCACGGACTCCGGCGTGGCCACCACGGCCCTCCTCACCGACATGTCGGTGCCGCTGGGGTTGGCCATCGGCAACGCCAACGAGGTGCGGGAGTCGGTAGAGGTGCTCGCCGGCGGCGGGCCTGCGGACATTCGCGAGCTCACCGTCGCCCTCGCCCGGGAGATGCTGGCTCTCACCGGCAAGCCGGACGCCGACGTGGAGGCCGCCCTCGACGATGGCCGCGCGATGGACATCTGGCGGGCCATGATCCGAGCCCAGGACGGCGACCCGGACGCTCCCCTGCCGGTGGCACGCGAGACACACACCGTGCTGGCTCCGCGCTCCGGCTACGTCACCCGTATGGAGGCGCTGCCCTTCGGCGTCGCCGCCTGGCGTCTGGGCGCCGGCCGCGCCCGCGCCGAAGACCTCGTGGTGCACGCCGCCGGCGTCGACCTGCACGCCAAGCCCGGCGATGCCATCACGGAAGGCCAGCCGCTGTTCACCCTCTCGGCCGACGACGAGGCCCGTTTCGCTCGGGCTTTGGAGTCGGTGGAAGGCGCCTGGGAGATCGGCGACGAACCCCCGTCCTCCGCCCCGCTCGTCCGCGAACGCATCACCGCCTGACGCCGCGGTGTTTGCGCGTCAGTAGACCATCTGCATCGCCGACTGGACCTCGCTCAAGGTCTGGTCGGCGATCTGGTTGGCGCGACGGTTGCCGTCGGCGAGCACATTCTGCAGGTACTGACGATCGGCCACCAGCTCGGCGCGCAGCGCGCGATGCGGGGCGAAGCGCTCGTTGACCGCCTCGGTCACCAGCTTCTTCAGGCCGCCGCCGCCGGCGTCTCCGAGTTCGGCGGCCACTTCCTGCGGATCGCGGTCGGCGCACATGGCGGCGATGTTCACCAGGTTCGACACCTCGGGCCGGTTGGCCGGGTCATAGGTGATGTGACGATCGGAATCGGTCTTGGCCTTCTTGATCAGCTTGGCCGTCTGGTCGGCGTCGAAGCCCAGCTCGATGGTGTTGCCGCGCGACTTCGACATCTTGGCACCGTCGAGGCCGAGGATCGTTCCGCTGCGGCTGAGCAGCGCCTCGGGCTCCGGGAACACGGGCTGGGCGGCGTCGGCACGACCGTACCGCTCGTCGAAGCGGCGAGCGACGACGCGGGCCTGCTCGAGGTGCGGCAGCTGATCCTTGCCGACAGGCACCAGGTTGGCCTTGCAGAACAGGATGTCGGCCGCCTGGTGCACCGGGTAGGTCAGCATCAGGCCGGACATGGGACGCTCTCCGGTGAGGTCTAGCTCGGTCTTGACCGTCGGATTCCGGCGCAGCTCGGCGTCGGTGACGATCGACAGGAACGGCAGCATCAACTGGTTGAGCGCCGGCACCTGGGAGTGCGCGAAGAAGGTGACCTTCGACGGATCCAGCCCGGCGGCCAGGTAGTCGGCCAGCAGCGAGTAGACGCGCTCGCGGATGGGACCGACGCCGTCGCGATCGGTGATCACCTGGTAGTCGGCGATCAGCACCATCGTGTCGACGCCCAGCTGCGAGAGCCGCACCCGGTTCTCCAACGAACCGAAGTAATGACCGATGTGCAGGTTCCCCGTCGGACGGTCTCCGGTCAGGATGCGGAACTTGCCCGGATTGCTCCCCAGCTCCGCCTCGATCTCGCGGCTGCGAGCGGTGGAACGGGCGAGGGAGGCGTCCTCCTCGAAGTGGATCTCATCGGTCATGCGAGACACCCTATCGAACCCCGCACCACAGCGCCGAACGGCCCTTCGTCCGTCAGGCGAGCCCTCCCCGACGACGAATGCGGTTGATCAGATCGCGATAGGCCGAGGGGCGCGTGAGGTTGCCGCCGAGCGGATGGCCCTCCTTGCCGGTGCCGTGGAAGTCGCTCGACCCGGTGCGGATGAGGCCCAGCCGCCCACCGAGCTCGAACAGCAGCGAGCGCTCGTCCTCGTCGTGGTCCTCGTGGTCCACCTCGATGCCCTCCAGTTCGTGCTCGCGCGCCAGGAACTCCAGATACTCGGCGGTCATCACCGCACGGCCCTGCCTCCCCCAGGGGTGAGCGATCACGGCCACGCCCCTGGCTCGGTGGATGAGGTCGATGGCCCGCTCGACGGGGCACGCGTAACGAGTGACGAAACCCGGCTTGCCCTCCGCCAGCCACTCGTAGAAGGCCTGCTTGCGGCTCTTCACATAGCCTTTCTTGACCATGGTGTCGGCGACGTGCGGGCGCCCGACCGCCGGGGGCCACTGCGCCGTCTCGCGTACCTCGTCGGGGGTGATCTCCAGCCCGGCCTCAGTGAGCCGTCGGCACATCTCGGGCAGCCGGTCCATGCGGCCGGAACGGATCCTGGCCAGCTCCTCGCCCAACTCCTTGTCCGTCGGATCGCACCCGTAGCCCAGCAGATGCACCGAATGCCCGTCCTTGGCGGTGGACATCTCGATCCCGCCCAGCACGGTGAGTCCCATCCGCCGCCCGGCCTCCTGAGCCTCCTTCAGCCCGTCGAAGGTGTCGTGGTCGGTCAGCGCGATCACGGTGAGTCCGGCGGCCACGGCCTGCATCACGACCGACGTGGGGCTGTCGGTTCCGTCACTCACCTTCGAGTGGGTATGGAGGTCGATCTTCATGCCCCACATCCTAGGGCGACGCACCTGGCTGGCGCGGCGGATCTGCGGGTTGCCCCGCACCGCTACTCTTGGGCCTCATGGATCTCGCTTTCACCCACAAGTTCCAGGCCGAGCCGGCAAAGGTCGTCGACCTGTTCCGCAACGAGGCCTTCATCGCCGATCTTGCCAAGCACGCCGGCGCCACCAGCCACTCGGTGAGCATCTCCGACGATGCCACCTCGCTCGACATGCAGCTTCCGACGCCGGCCAACGTCGCCACCTTCATCGGCAAGACGGTGCGCCTGGTCATGCGCTTCGCGTTCAAGCCGTCCGGCGGAGATGGCAGCTACCAGGGCAACGTCGACGTCGACGTTCCCGGCATGCCCGTCGATGTGGCGGCCAAGGCCGTGCTGAAGCCCACCGCGAAGGGCTCGGAAGGCGTCTACTCGGGCACTCTGAAGGTGAAGATCCCGCTGGTGGGCAAGAAGGCGGAGGCGCAGATCGAGCCCTTCATCATCCGAGCCTTCAACCAGGTGGAGAAGCGCGCGAACCACTGGCTCAGCTGAACTCAGCTGAGCCCGCGGCGGTATTCGGCGACATCGTTCCAGAGCAGGTCGTGGGATTCCAGGAGTTCCTGGATCTCCGGCAGCTCCCACGCGTCGTCGATGCTGCGCCCGGCGGCAGCCGTCGCCGCTGCGTCGACGGAGACCCCCGGTGCGTCGCAGAACCATGCGGTCATGGCCGAGGGCGGGCACGACAGCAGCAGGCACTCCCCGTTGGCCGAGTCCTCCCCCGGCGCCACCAGACCCGGATCGACCTCGGCGACGATGATCGCCCGTTCGCCGAACTGGGCGAGTCCCGCGACGGATGCCAGCACCAAGGCCGCATACTCGGCGTCCTCGGTGGCCGAGGGCTCGTAGCCCAGCTCATCCAGCAGGTCGGGCGTCACAGTGAACGCCTGACGGTGAGCGATGGCCAGGTCGCCGTCGAAGGCGCTGAGCTCGGAGGACCGCACAGGGATGAAGACGAGTTGGCGCTGCATGGGGCAAGCCTACGGGAGGTCAGGCCATGCCGCCGACGCGAAGGCGGTAGCCTCACGGGTATGCGTTTCCTGAGGCCCCTCATGATTCCCCTGGTCGCGATCCTCGCGTTCACCGGCTGCTCCGGAACCACCGCCGAACCGGTGACGATCGACCTCACGGTTCCCGAAGGTGGGCTCGCCGAGACGATCCAGCAGAAGGTGCCCGTCGGCGCTCCGGTCACCCTGAACGTCACCACGGCGTTCGACGACGAGGTGCACCTGCACGGCTACGAGCTCAGCCTCGAGACGACGGCCGGCGTGCCCGGCCAGCTGACCTTCGACGCCGTGATGGCCGGCAGCTACGAGGTGGAATCGCACGTCACCGACGAGGTCTATATGCAGCTCGTCGTCCGATGATCCCCCTGCACGGCATCGCGTCGCGCCACGATCTCCCGCTGCCCTTCTGGTCGGTGCTGCTGGGCGCCGCCCTCGTCCTCGTCCTCACCTTCTGGGTGGGGATCTTCGCTTGGCGCACCCCGCGCTACGCCGAATCGCGTCTCATCGAACTGCCACGCCTGGGCCGCGTGGTCGACTCCCGCCTCACCACCATCGCGCTCTGGGCCGTGGCCGGTCACGTGTGGATACTGGCGGCGGCCGCTCTGCTGGCCGGGCCCGATCGCATCGACAATCCCGTGGTCGGCTTCATCTACGTGTGGCTCTGGGTGGGCCTCGTGGTGGCGTCGGTGCTCTTCGGACGTGTGTATGCGCGCATCAACCCCGCCCGAGCCCTCGTCGGCACCGGGCGTGGCGAGGCCACGAGCACCATTGCTCCCGCCGCGCTCGCACTGCTGGCATTTCTCTACCTGGAGCTGGTCCATCCCGACGGCGCCACGCTCCCCGCTCTTCGGATCGCGTTCGCGACGCTCATGCTCTGGCTGCTCATCGGCCTCTGGCGTCGCGGCAAGGGGTGGATCACGACGGCCGACCCGTTCGACGCCTACGCCGGGGCCGTGGCGCGGATGTCGGTCTGGACGCGATCCGACCGCGGCGTGCTGGCGTACACGAGCCCCCTGTCCAACCTCGCGTCGTGGCGAGCCCCCTCGGGTCTGGCCCTCCTGAGCGTCGTGTTGCTCGGCGGCACTTTGTTCGACGCGCTGTCCAACACCGCCTGGTGGGTCAGGCTGCTGCAAAGGCAGGATGACGGGATGGCACATCCGCTGGGAGCGGTCGGTCTGCTGGGTTCGATCCTCTTCGTCGGACTGCTCTACCTGATCGGATGCCGGCCGCTCCGACGCGCCGATGGGCTGCCCCGGACCATGGACGCGCTCGCGCCGGGACTCGTCCCGCTGATGGTGGGGTACGCGCTGTCGCACTACGGCACCATGCTGTACCTGGAGGGCCAGCGCACGGCGCACCGGTTCAGCGACCCCTTGGGGCGCGGGTGGAATCTGTTCGGCGGCGCCGAGGCCGCACCCGATGTGACGCTGCTCGCGTTCCCCACCGCCATCGCCATCATGCAGGTGGCGCTGATCGTCGGCGGCCACGTCCTGGGTGTGCTCGTCACCCACGACATCTCCCTGCAGCGCGGCGCGGCCGTTCGGGCGCAGGTTCCGCTCCTAGTGGTGATGATCGGCTTCACCGTCGGCGGGCTTCTGCTGATGTTCGGCGCCTGACGAACCTGTTCGGGACACGCGGTCGAGGTGTTGCCCGAATGGCCGTCAGTGTTGCCCGAACCCCTGATGGTGTTGCCCGTTCGGCGCAGGTGTTGCCCGTTTTCCTGAACCCCTCTGGGGTTGGCGAGGGGACGCTTAGCGTCCCGGTATGAACCCGTCGCACTCGCTCACCGTCAAGATCGGCCGACCGCTCCCCGCCGTCCCCGCGCCTCCAGCTCCCGTTCCGCCGACGCCGGTCCCCCGCGTCGCCGAAGCGCTGGTGCGAGCCCTGTTCGAGTCGATGACCGGACGCCGTCCGCTGCATCAGCTGCGCCGCCTGGTGGCCGGCCCCGCGTTCGCGCGCCTGGCCCAGCACGCCGCCAGCGGCGCCTTCCGCACCGCGCGACTGGCCGGCATCCGCTTTCAGATGCCGACGCCCACCGCCGTCGAGGCCGTCGTGCGGCTCGCCGCGGCATCGCGCTGGCTGGTCTGCGTCATCAGGCTCGACCTGCGCGACTCCTGGGGATGCACCGACTTCGCGGTGCTCGGCTACGACGATGCCAAAGGGGCCCGCCCGTAGCACATCCGCTACGCGCGGGCCCCTCGGACTCAGGCGCGGTTCGCGGGTGCGCCGTGGCAGACCTTGAACTTCTTGCCGGAGCCGCAGTAGCAAGGCTGATTGCGACCGGGTTTGCTGCCGGCCTTGGCCGTCTGCTTCTTGGTGGTGGTCTGGCCGCCCTGCTCGTCGGGAGCGGTGTAGCTGAGGTTCTGCGCCTCGCGGCCCTCCAGCCCCTTGGCCAGCGCGGCGGGACGGGTCTTCTCTACGACATCGACGGGTTCGCCGTCGTCGTCGGTGACCAGACCGACCTCGATCTCGTCCTCGTCTCCAGCCGCGGAGGTCTTCACCTCGAGGTTGAACAGGTACCCGACGACCTCCTCCATGAACGCGGCCATCATGGCGTTGAACATGTCGCCGCCCTCGCGCTGGTACTCGGTGAGCGGGTCGCGCTGAGCCATGGCGCGCAGGCCGATGCCCTCGCGCAGGTAGTCCATCTCGTAGAGGTGCTCGCGCCACTTGCGATCGAGCACGGTGAGCAGCACCTGGCGCTCCAGCTCGCGCATGGTCTCGGAGCCCAGCTGCGCCTCGCGTGCGTCGTAGGCGCGGACGATGTCCTCGACGAACATCTCCACCATCTCACCCTGGTCGATCGAGTCGTCGTCCAGATCGTGAACGGTGATCGTGGTGGGATAGAGCGTGCGCACCTCGGTGACCAAGGTGTCCAGATCCCAGTCCTCGGGCAGCGAGTTGGTGTGCGAGCGCACGACGTCGGAGACCACTCGCACCGCGGTGTCGCGCAGCTGCTGCGAGACGTCCTCGCCGTCCAGCACGCGACGCCGGTCGCCGTAGATGGCGTGGCGCTGACGGTTCATCACGTCGTCGTACTTCAGGACGTTCTTGCGGATCTCGAAGTTCTGCGCCTCGACCTGCTTCTGCGCCGACTCGATCGACTTCGACACCGACCTGGCGTCGATCGGGACATCGTCGGGCACCTTGAGCATCAGCATCGCGCGCTCCATCAGCTCCGGACGGAACAGGCGCATCAGATCGTCGGTGAGCGATAGGTAGAAGCGGGACTCGCCGGGGTCGCCCTGACGGCCGGAACGACCGCGCAGCTGGTTGTCGATGCGGCGCGACTCGTGGCGCTCGGAGCCGATCACGTACAGGCCGCCCGCGGCGACCACCTCGTCGTGCTCGGCGGCCACCTGCTGCTCCAGCTGCTTCAGCGTCGCCGGCCATTCGGCCTCGTACTCGTCGGGGGTCTCGACCGGATCGAGGCCGGCCTTGCGCAGCTGCAGGTCGGCCAGGAACTCGGGGTTGCCGCCCAGCATGATGTCGGTGCCTCGGCCGGCCATGTTGGTGGACACCGTGACCGCGCCCTTCCGGCCGGCCTCTGCCACGATCGCGGCCTCGCGCTCGTGGTGCTTGGCGTTGAGCACCTGGTGCGGCACTCCCGCCTGCTTCAGCATCTTCGAGATCACCTCGGACTTCGCCACCGACGCGGTGCCCAGCAGGATCGGCTGGCCGTTGTCGTGGCGGCCCTTCACGTCCGCGACGATGGCCTGGTACTTGGCCTCCTCGGTGCGGTAGATCAGGTCGGCCTGATCGACGCGGACCATCGGGCGGTTGGTGGGGATCGGGATCACGCCGAGGCCGTAGATCTTCTGGAACTCGGATTCCTCGGTCTTGGCCGTACCGGTCATGCCGGCCAGCTTGTCGTACATGCGGAAGTAGTTCTGCAGCGTGATCGTGGCGAGCGTCTGGTACTCGTCCTTGATCTGGACGCCTTCCTTGGCCTCCAGCGCCTGGTGCAGGCCCTCGTTGTAGCGGCGGCCGGCCAGGGTGCGTCCGGTGTGCTCGTCGACGATCAGGATCTCGCCGTCGGGCGTGACCACGTAGTCCTTGTCGCGCTTGAAGAGCTCCTTGGCCTTGATCGCGTTGTTCAGGTACGAGATCAGCGGCGTGTTGGCCGACTCGTAGAGGTTGTCGATGCCCAGCCGGTCCTCGACCTTCTCGATGCCGGGGGCAAGGATGGCGACGGTGCGCTTCTTCTCGTCCACCTCGTAGTCGGCGGTCAGGTCGTTGTCGTCCTTGCGGCGGCGAAGATTCAGCACCATGCGGGAGAACACCGGGTACCAGTCGTGGTTGTCCTCGGCCGGGCCGGAGATGATCAGCGGGGTGCGGGCCTCGTCGATCAGGATCGAGTCGACCTCGTCGACGATGGCGTAATGGTGGCCGCGCTGCACCATGTCTTCCTTGCGCAACGCCATGTTGTCGCGCAGGTAGTCGAAGCCGAACTCGTTGTTGGTGCCGTAGGTGATGTCGCACGCATAGGCCTTGCGACGCTGATCCGGCGTCATCTGCGACAGGATCGCGCCGGTCTCCAGGCCGAGGAAGTGGTGCACGCGGCCCATCTGCTCGGACTGGTACTTGGCCAGGTAGTCGTTGGTGGTGACGACGTGCACGCCCTTGCCGGACAGCGCGTTGAGGTAGGCCGGCAGGGTGCCGACCAGGGTCTTGCCCTCACCGGTCTTCATCTCGGCGATGTTGCCCCAGTGCAGCGCGGCACCACCCATCATCTGCACGTCGAAGTGGCGCTTGTCGAGCACCCGGACGGCCGCCTCGCGGACGGTGGCAAAGGCCTCCGGCATGATGCGGTCAAGGGTCTCGCCCTTGGCGATCCGCGCTCGGAACTCGTCGGTCATGGCGCGCAGCTCCGCATCGCTCATCGACCTGAAGTCCTCTTCGATGGAGTTGACTTGGTCAGCCACCTTCTTGAGCTTGCGCAACTGCGCGTTTGAGCCAACGCTGCTCAGGAAGTCCATAAAACCCACGTCGATCGTCCTCACATCTCACGTAAACGTACCGTCGGCAATCCTAGCCTCCTGCTTCACTCCTCCCAACAAACGACCGCCCGGCGCTCCTCGGGAGCGCCGGGCGGCTGATATCGAGTGGTTACTCGGTGACGTCCAACTGGATCAAGCCGTAGTTGTAGGCCTTGCGCCGGTAGACCACCGACGGACGACCCGACTCCGCATCCTTGAACAGGAAGAAGTCATGGCCCACCAACTCCATCTCGTCCAGAGCCTGCGCCAGCGTCAGCGAGGTGGTCTCGAAGACCTTCTCCCGCACCACCAGCGGACCGTCGCCCGTGACCACCAAGCCGGCCACATTGCGGCTGGGCACGACGTCCTCGGCCTGCTCCTCACTCGACGCCGACCCCGCGAGGATCTGCTCGGAAGCGATGAACGGGGCGTCCGCGGTGCGCAGGCCACGATGGGTCTTGCGGCGGTCGGCGGCCTTGCGCAGCTGCGTCTTCAGCCTGTCCAAGGCCATCTCGAAGGCTGCGGTCTTGTCGTTCGAGCGAGCTTCCGCGCGCACCACCGGTCCACGACTGCGAAGAGTGATCTGTACGTTGATGGCGTCGGAGGGATGCTTGGGGGCATCTTTCGCGTCGAACTCGACCTCGGCACGGATCACGCGATCGCGTAACCTCTCCACGGTCGACACACGCTCGGCCACCAGATCCTTCAGCTCCGGGCTGATGGTGCAATGACGACCAGTGACGACGATGTCCATTGTTCCTCCGTCTCCTGAGCCTTACGGCCCATGTTCCAGCCGGCTCACCCCCGTGAGCCGTCCCTGTCAGGCCGGTGCCCGGCCAAAAGCAGAAAACGCCTCCCGCGAATGCTGTGATCCTGCTGCGGTTGGCGCCCTCATACCGAAACATTACCCCCCTCTGCACTCAGGCAAGGGGAAATGCGTTTCTATGGTCAACATCGCCGATGACGGCGGCACCCCAGACCAGGGCTCCGGCCTCCTCGAGGGCTCGGCACGCCTCGATCACGGTGGATCCGGTGGTGACCACGTCGTCGACCAGCACGACCACCTGCCCGGCCCCGCCCCGCGCCCCCATCGATCCGGTCACGTTGGCTCTCCTCTCTCCCCTGCCCAGCACGGACTGATCCATCCCGGTGCGCCGGCGCACCAGCCATCGTCGCCACCGCAGCCCGGTCTCCCCGGCCGCCGAGCGCGCCAGCGTCGCCGCGTGGTCGAAGCCGCGACGACGAACCGCGGCGGGCAAGGACGGAACGGGGACGAGCACCGTCTCCGGCGGCGGACCGAGAGCTCGGACCGCCAGCGCCAGCCGCCCTCCGAGAAACCGGGTGAGATGGAGCGCCCCGTCGTCCTTGTAGGCGGGGATCGCATGTTCGAGAACGGGTCGGTAGGGATTGGCGGCGACAACGGGCATCGTCGTTCCTCGTTCGACGAGAAGGGGCGGGCACTCCAGCACCTTCCTGCACGACGCGCAGAGCCGCAGTCCCGGCCGGTGACATCCGGGGCACACCGCCCCCAGCAGAAGGTCGGCGGCGGCGTCGATCAAGGCAGAGGCATCCATGCCTTCATGATTGGCGACGCGGCGTCCTTTTTTCCATCGAATCTCACGCTGGGGATAACCCCGCACAGAGCCGCTATCCGGCGTAGGCGATGACCTCCGCCGAGTCCACCACCAGCATCCAGCGCGACCGGGTCTCGTAGCGCCATACCGCGCCGTCGTCCAGGGCGCGCACCGCGACCGCTCCTCCCCCTCGCATGGGCAACGCGGTCAGTTCTACGATCCGCTCGATGGGCGGGACCAGGTCTTCCACGGCGGAGCCGTCGTACTGGGTGAGGAAGACGCTCACCGGGCCGCCCGTCGAAGCGACCAGCGCCAGCGTGGTCTCGCCCTGCCAGTCGACGTCGCGGATGCCGGTGAGCGACACCCCTGCGGCGTTCACCGGTTTCAGGGCCCGCCACCGCGACACCGACCGTCGTTCCCCGACGGAGACCGTCATCATGCCGAGCTGCGTGCCGCCCTCTGCCTCGGTGATCACCGCGGCCCGCGCGCCGTTCTGTGCAGCGGCGATCGAAACCAGACGATGACCGTCCGGAAGGTCGATGCGCATCGAGCTGGTGTCGCCCTGGGCGTTGACGACCAGCACGACGGTGTCGCCGTCGACGGTGTCAGCCAGCACCCACAGCTCCCCTTGCACGAACTGCGGTCGTCGGAGGTTGCGATACGCGTGGTCGATCGGAGTGAAGCGCCCCTTGGGCGTGCCCAGCAACAGCGTCTGCCGATCGTCTTGCACCAACGCGGCCAGCGTCGCGTCGAGCGAGACCGCCAACTCCGCGACGGATGGGAGATCCTCGTAGAGCGGCTCCAGGCGCCGGTTGCTGGTCACCACGCCGAGAGATCCGTCTGCCACCGCATAGAGATCGGGGGCCGTGGCCCGGTTGAGCACTTGGTAGCCCTGCTGCGCGGAGAGCTCGAGCACGCCGTCGGCGCGCTGTCCGGGCAGATCGAACGGTCGGCCGTCGGAGGTGATCTTGAGACCCGTCGTGCGGGCCACCGCGGTCAGGCTCCACAGCAGCTGTGCCCCGACGCGTCGTCGCTCCTCTTCCGTGAGGTCGCCGGGCAGCCCGATCAGGTCGACGACCACCACGCCTTCGCTGTTGATCGTCGCGCCCTCCGAGCCGAGCTCGACGCCGCTGCCCAGCGCGTTGGTGACGGCGGGCACCAGTTCTGCCGGAGGACCGAGCACCTGGGTCTCGACCACCCGCTGAGGCGTCACCAGGGACTCGGGCTGGTAGGTCAGATCGGGTACGACGTGGGTTCCTTCGCGGCTGATGAAGTAGGTGGTCATGCGGGAGTAGTAGCGCTCGAAGACGAATCGCGACAGCAGCAGCCCGGACGGCGGCTCATCGATGCGCCATTGACCGTCGACTCGACGAATGTCGAAATCGTGTTTGAGGGATCCCGCCTCTGGATGGTAGCGCCCCTGGGCGTCGAGCCGCCCGATCAGGTCGCCCTCCAACGCCGGCACGTCTCCGGCCAGCTCACCGTCGTAGATGACCGCGCCCGAGGTCGGCTGCCATTGCGCCTCAGCCTGTGCCGTCAGGTATTGGCGCGCCACCGCGTAGTCGCTCTCGGGATCAGCCATCGCCAGCAGGAAGCCGTCGATCAGCTGCTCGGGTGTCATGTCCTCGCTGGGAGGCTCGGGCGCGATGTCGACGCTCGGGGGCTTCAACACCATCTCGATCTGCTCCACCGGACCCGACGTCGGCAGCTCGGCACAGCCGGCGCCCAGCAGGAGGGCCAAAGACACCGCGACCACGATGCGCCGCTTCGCGCTCATCGTGCCTCCTCATGGACGACGTCGGTGGGGATGATCGGCAGCGGGGAGCCCGTGACGCGACGCTTGGGATCCCGGGGCAAGGTCAGGCGGAACATGGCGCCCTTGCTCGGACGTCCCCACGCGCTCAGCCAGCCGTTGTGCAGGCGCGCGTCCTCCAAGGAGATCGCCAGGCCGAGCCCGGTGCCGCCGACCACGCGCGTCCGCGATGGGTCGGCCCGCCAGAACCGTTCGAACACCAAGGGAGCCTGCTCCGCGGGGAAACCGACGCCGTGGTCTCGCACCGTGACCGCCACCGCGTCGTTGTCACCGGCGACGGTGATGTCCACCGGTCGGCCCTCGCCGTGCTCGATCGCGTTGGCGAGCAGATTGCGCAGGATCCTGCGCACCCGGATCGCGTCGAGCAGCACGGTCCCCGCCGATCCGTCGTCGTGCAGCACCAGGCTGACCCCCTGCGTGGTGGCGAACGCCTCGTGGTTGGCCACCTCGACCGCGACCAGAGCGCCGAGATGGACCTCATCCAGAGCGAGGCCCGCCGCACCCGCGTCGATGCGGGAGATCTCGAGCAGGTCCGCGAGCAGCGCGTCGAAGCGATCGATCTCGGTGCTCATCAGCTCGATGCTGCGGGAGCGCGCCGGATCGAAGCTGTGCCGCGAGTCGTGCAGCATATCGGCGGCCATCTTGATCGTGGTCATCGGCGTGCGCAGCTCGTGGGACACGTCGCTGACGAACCGGCGCTGCACCGACGACAGCGACTCCAGCTGCTGGATGCGCTGCTGCAGGTCGGAGGCCATCTTGTTCATGGATTGGGCGAGCAGCGCCAGGTCGTCGGTGCCGCGCACCACCATGCGCTGGCCCAGGTCTCCCGAGGCGAGTTTCAGCGCCGTCTGGCTGGCCTTGCGTACCGGGCGCACCACCTGCTGCGTGATGAAGTAGCCCACCAGCCCGAGCGCCAGCATCAGGAGCACGAAGGTGGCCACGACGGCGGACTGCACCATCCGCACCACCTGCATCTCGTGGCTCATCGGGAAGACGAAGAACACCGGGAACTGCTCACCGGCGCTGCCCAGCAGCGTCGCCCCGACCACCCAGCCTGGCTCGGCCTGGCTGTCCGGCTGCGTGTAGTGCACCTGGGTGGGGACGACGAAGGCCTCGTCGGCACCGGCCCGGGCCACCGTAAGGCGCAGCTCCTCCGGCACGGATTCCGCCTTCATCCCGGTGGAGAGCAGTCGCGACGATGGGGCCTGGATCATCACGTGATATCGACCGGCCTGAGCGCTCACCAGGTCGGCGAGCCGGCTGAGCGACTCGTTGGTGGACACGCCGCGCTGCTCCGGCGACCGCAACTGCTGCTGCATGAAGGTCATGATGCTGCCGGCCTCGTTGATGGAGGCCTCGCGCTTCGACTCGGCGATGCCCGCAGTGACCACCTGAACCAGCGCGACGCCGGCGATCACCAACACCAGCATCGACGCGACCAGGGTGGAGCTGAGCACCCGCAGCGGCAGCGAACTCCACCACAGCTGGTGCAGCGGGCGGAGCCTACGGTTGGCTCGGTTCACCGGCTCGGTACCCTATGCCCCGCACCGTCACCACGATCTCGGGGTGCTCGGGGTCGCGTTCCACCTTGGCCCGCAGACGCTGCACGTGAACGTTGACCAACCGGGTGTCGGCGGAGTCGCGGTAGCCCCACACCTCGTCGAGCAGCGCGTCGCGGGTGAACACGTGCCCCGGGCGCTTGGCCATGGCCAACAGCAGATCGAACTCCAGGGGCGTCAGCGACAAGGTGGTCTCGCCTCGGCGGACCACATGCGACGACACCGAGATGGTCAGGTCTCCGATCCGGAGCACGTCGGCGCCGGCCTCGTTGCTGTTGCGCCGCAGCCGCGTGCGGACGCGGGCGACGAGTTCTTTGGTGCGGAACGGCTTGGCGACATAGTCGTCGGCGCCCGCATCGAGGCCGGACACCACGTCGGAGGTATCGGACTTCGCGGTGAGCATGATGATCGGCACCCCCGATAAGGCCCTGATGTCGCGGCAGACGGCCACCCCGTCGCGGCCAGGAAGCATGAGATCCAGCAGAACAAGGTCGGCGCGGGAACGCCTGAAGTCGGCGACGGCGTCGGTACCCGTCGCGCACCGGATCGTGTCGAATCCCTCCTGTCGAAGCACGATCTGCAGCATCTCGGACAGCGCCTCGTCGTCATCGACGATCAGAATCCGAGCTTTTCCCCTAACGTCGGTCACTCCAGCCTCCTTCGGCCCATGCTATCCGGTACCCCATTACCAGCATGCAACCCTCAGTTAAGCACGGGTTCTCCCGTCCAGGTGGACCAGCGGCCAAGTGTCCCGCCCCTTCGTCTCAGGACGCGACGCCACATGCCCTCCGGCGTGCCGAACACCTCTTCGAGCCGGGCGACGGAGCGGAACCAGGAGCCTCGGATCAGTTCGCCCTCCAGCTGGCCGGGGCTCCATCCGGACAGGCCGATGAAGATGCGCAGGTGCGTGAACGCGCCTCGCACGAGTTCGACGGGGGTGTCGAGGTCGAGCATGCCGACGTCGCCGAAGACGCGACGCCATCCCGGAGGATCTTCCCACGGATGGACGAGGTGGGCCAGCGCCACAGCGGACTGCTGCGACACCGGCCCTCCCTCGAAGGGCATGGCGGGTGGCGTGAGCAGGTCGGTGAAGTGCCCCAGCGGGCCCTCGATGTCGACGTTGGAGAGCTGATGCAGGCAGACGCCGAGAGTTCCGTTCTCGTTGTGCTCCAGCAGCAGCACCACGCTCTGCTCGAAGTACCCCCCACGTCCAGGATCAGCGGAGATCAGTAGCTGTCCCGGCTCGATCGCTGCGCCCATCTCCATGAACTAACCCTATCCAGGTCGCCCGCTGTGCAGGGGCGCATTATCCTGGATCCGTGGAAGGTCGCCGTAGCGAGCGGCATCAGATGGGGTCGCGCGAGTCAAGCGAGATTCCGCGGATCCAGGATTAGTATCTGAGACAAGAGTTGAAGCGGGAGGGCACTCATGGCGGTCGATACTGCAGCACCGACGCGCAGTGCAGCTGACCGTTTCATGCGCCGATTGCTTCGCGTTCCGGAGGGCATCCCCGGTGGTTCCGGGCTGGTGGGCGATGCTCATCGGGCGTTCCGCACGTCGCTGATCATCTCGGGTGTGCGCTGCCTGATCACCTACCTCCTGATCCCGGTCTTGGTGCCGCTGCTCAGCTTCGCCGGCGTCTTCGCCGCCCCCATCGGAATCGCCCTCTGCGCCGTGGCCGTCGTCAATGGCGTCATCAGCCTGCGTCGCTTCTGGGTGTCCAACCACCGCTCCCGCTGGATGTACACCTGGTTCATGGTGGTGGTGTTCTTGGTTCTCGGCGTCGCCCTGTACTCCGACATCTCACGATTGGTCTCCTGAACCCCATGAGCCTGGACAACGACAAGCACAAGCTCACCACCGACCAGGTCGACGAGCACTTCGCCGGCCGCGAGGTGGACCAGTTCGAGAACGACACGCTCACCGAACTCGCCCGTGACGAGGCGGCCCGGCACGTCGAAGACGCCACGGCGAACGCACACCTCGGAGCCCGGGAGGGCGACGCGGACCACAAGGCTGGTGAGATGGAGGAGGAGCTCGAGGACGAGGCCGATGACTTGGGCATCTCCCAGACGGTGATCACGGTCGTCCTGTTCGTCGCGTTCTTGTCCTTCGTCGTCGTCTGCCTGCCGTTCTACTTCTTCAACTAGCCTTCCCGACGCTCTTCGAGATGCGAGGCCGCCCGCGGCCAAGCCACAAGGAGACCCAACGCAACAATCGGCAGGAGGTCGGCCACAGCGGGCGAGGTAGTCATTCGGCTGCCGGTCGCTCTCCTCGAGGCTACGGCTTCCGGGCTCGTACCTCGCCCAG
The DNA here is from genome assembly GCF_029211185.1 of Tessaracoccus caeni. Lineage (GTDB taxonomy): Bacteria > Actinomycetota > Actinomycetes > Propionibacteriales > Propionibacteriaceae > Arachnia > Arachnia caeni. The sequence goes on along the minus strand of NZ_JARGDO010000008.1, from coordinate 56,870 downwards.
CGCCTCCGCACCTCGAAGAGCGTGGTGGGGACGACGCTCTTCGAGGTACGAGGCCGTCCGCGGCCGAGCCTCGAGGAGAGCGAACGCAAGGATCCTCAGGCGCCCGGGCACAGCGCTCCACTGTCAGGAGTTCCACACCAGACAGTGGAACTCCTGACACTGGAGCTACTTCTGACGCGACGGCCACAACCTCGACCTAGACCACAAGCCCCTTCAGGTATGCGGTGACGACGGCTCCTTCGTCGATCGGGGCCGTGCGGATGAGGCGCTGCATAAGCAGAGCGTCCATCAGAGCGGCGAGGTCTCTGGCGTGGGTGTCGGGATTGGCGATGCCGAGACGCCGCAGCATCTCAGCTGCCTCCGCGACAACGGTCTCGCGGACCTGCGGACGGGTGGCCAGCGACGCGACGAGCTGCGGGTCGCTGCGACATTCGAGCAGCAGGACCAGTCGTGCCCGGTGTTCATCCTCGCGTCGCATGGTGGCGTTCAGTCCGGCGACGATCAAGCGCGCCGCAACCTCAGGTGTCAACTCCTCCGGTACTTCGGGAGCAGCCAGATCGTCGAGAACCTGTACCGCCAGGTGTTCGACGATCAGAGCGATCAAGTCGTGGCGCGTGCGCGCGTAGTACGACGTCGAGCCTTTGGCGAGGCCGAGGTCGCGATCGATGTTCAAGTGAGTCAAAGCCCGGGCTCCCTGGGATGCCAGTATCCGCACCCCTGCCTCTGCGATCTGTACGCGTCGATCAGTCACTCTTCCGTCCCTCCTTCGGCACCCGCAAACCCTCTATGAACATAGAGTATGTTAGCTCTACGAACATAGAGGAAGGGTGGCTGCCGGTGATCGTGTGGTTCGACGAGATCGCTGCCGATGACGGGCGGCGCGTCGGTGGGAAGGCCGCGAACCTGGGCGAGTGCCGTCGAGCCGGGCTGCCCGTGCCACCAGGTTTCTGTGTGAGCACCGACGCCTACCGGGAGGCGACCGAAGAGATCGCCGAACTGCTCGCCGCCGACGCGCAGCGCGGGGACGCTGCCTCCGCGCGCGAGCGCATCCTCGCCCTGTCGCTCCCCGACGCCTTGCTGAACTCCATCGCCGAGGCCTACGAGCATCTGGGCGACGGGCCGGTCGCGGTGCGGTCGTCGGCCACCGCCGAAGACCTGGCCAACGCAAGCTTCGCCGGCCAACAGGACACCTACCTGGGCGTGAACGGAATCGACGCCGTGCTCGACGCGGTGCGGCGATGCTGGGCGTCGCTCTGGACCGACCGCGCCGTCGACTACCGCCGCCAGCAAGGCATCCTCGACGACGATCTGGCGCTGGCCGTCGTCGTGCAGGTCATGGTGCCGGCCGACACCGCCGGGGTGCTGTTCACCCGAAACCCCGTCACCGGCGACGACACGTCGATGCTGGTCAGCGCGTCCTATGGGTTGGGAGAGTCGGTGGTCGGGGCTCTGGTCACGCCCGATACCTTCGCAGTCTCGCGCGAGACCGCCATCGTGACATCTCGCGAGATCGGCACGAAGGAGACCCGGATCGACGCCACGCCCGGCGGCGGAACCGTCACCTCACCCGTCTCCCCCGCTGACCGGGCCCGCGCCAGCCTCACCGACGAACAGCTGCGCCGCCTCGTCGAGCTGGGCGAACAGGTGGAAAGGCACTACGGCACAGGCCAGGACATCGAGTGGGCGTGCGTCGGCGACGAGCTTTACCTCCTGCAAGCCCGCCCGATCACCACCAGCCACAAGGCCGTCGAAGGGCACGCCCCAGTCAGGAACAAGCTCGAGCACACGCTCCGCGACGACATCATCGAGCACTTCCCAGCGCCATTCCCACTCGACCTCTACGCCGTCCACCACGTGCAAGGCGTGGTCCAGGATCTGATGGGCACCGCAGGGCTGAGGGCCGCGCCCGTGTCGTCGCTCGTGCATGGCGACGACGACGGCATCGTCCGCATCGCCGTTACCCGCCCCCGGCTCACCCCGGCTGTGATCACACGGCTCCCCGCCCTGCTGCGGCGCGGAATGCGGCACGACCCCACCGACTGGCCGATCGAAGAGGCCGCCTATCGGCGCCAACTCGACGGCCTGACAGCACAAGCGAGCCGTTGCGCCTCGGCCAACGACGAGGCCGTTCTCGCCCTGGCGCGCGACGCCGTCGCCCAGGTGGCCACCATCACCACCGACCGCTTCATCCGCTATCTCGCGCCGATGATGATCAACCGCGACGTCGCGTCCTGGCTCATCGCGCTCGCCGGCGCGAAGAAGCACACGACGCCCGAGGATCTCTACGCCGGCGTAGCCTACAAGACCGCCGAGATCACCACAGCCATCAACACGCTCGCTGCCACGGCCCGGGACACGCACGTGGCGACATCGATCATCGACGCGCCTCAAGGTTCAGTGGGCACCACCCTCGCCGCCACCGCAGAGGGACGCGCGTTTCTCAGCGTCATCGACGAGTTCCTCGCGACCCACGGCGCACGAACCGCACGGCTCTATCTGCCGTTCTCCAACCGCTCGTGGCGCGAGGATCCCGAGGTCTTCTACGCCCTGCTCGCCGCAACGCTCCGAGGCGCGCCACTCGAGCAGGCTCACGGTATCGATCCCGCAGAGACTATCGAGCGCCGCCTCCCCCGCTTCCTCCAACGACGCTGGCGCGCCAACACCGAGCGACTGCGCGCCCTTCACATCGGACGCGAAGGCACGGTCTACCTGATCGAGGAGTTCTTCTGCCTCGCCCGCGTCGGCGTCGATGAGCTCGCCCGCCGCCTGGTGTCCCGAGGGCAGCTCGGGCACCCCGACGACACCCGCTTCCTCTACTTCCACGAGGTCGAGGACGCCATCACCGACGCCCAACCTCGGCAGTCCGTCGTGGCGCGACGTCGCCGTAAACGCGGCACTGCGGAGGCGATCTGGTGGGATCGCGGCCAGACCACCGACGACGGCCACACGCTGAAGGGCCTCCCCGCCAGCGCCGGGCGCGCCGCCGGAACGGCCCGGGTAATCCGCTCCCCCGACGAGTTCCACCGCCTGCAGCCCGGCGACATCCTGGTCTGCCCCTACACCGACCCCACCTGGACGCCGCTGTTCGCACTCGCGGCTGGCGTCGTCGCCGACTCGGGCGGTCCGCTCTCACACGCGGCCATCGTCGCCCGCGAATACGGGATCCCCGCCGTCCTCGGCGCAGGACGAGCCACCAGCCTGCCCGACGGCGCGCGCATCGTCGTCGATGGGTCGGCGGGCACGATCGTCCTCGAAACCGAGACGACCGACAGACACCTCAGCGATCAGCCAGCGCCAGCATCTTGAGCACCGTGTTCCAGTTGCGCGACGTGCCGACGCCGGATCGGTCGATCTTGCGACTCGCCTTGTCCAGCGCCGTCGGCAGCACCGCTTGACCCATGCCATTCGGCAGGTGCATATAGAGCTCCCGCCCGATCACGGCGCATTCCTCGGGCAAGAACGACGGCAGATCCAACGACTCGAGAATTGCCGCAGGCGGCGCTTCCACCATGAAGACGACGTGCAGCTGCGTACCGCCGGCATGCGGGTAAGGGTTGGCGTCGACGACGGCGGCCATCTCGTCCCGTGTCCGGACCACCACGGGCACCCCGTATCCGGCGGCCGCCGAGATCGCCTCGCTCAAGGTGGCGGCAAGATCAGTCGGAGCAGGAGACGGCGGAGTCACCACCGCATTGCCCGACTGGATATAGGTGACCACGTCGGTGCAGCCAGCCTCCTCCAGGACCGACCGCAGCGTCGCCATGGCCAGCCGATGACCGCCGACGTTGATCCCGCGCAGCAGCAGGATGACACGATCAGCCCGAGCGGCTGCCGCAGGATGGGGTTCCGTCATGATCCGATCATCTCCTTGCCTCCGGGGCCGGTCGCACCAGGATGACGATGCCTTCGATCACGGCCCACACCACGTTGGCGATCACCAGACCGTACCCAAGGATGACCAGCACCGTGATGAGGAGTTCACTGCCCGGCCCCATGGTGTGCCCGAGGTAGAGGTCGGAGTACCAGAAGATGATATACAGGGTGTAGAGCGCAATGACGGCCCAGACGGCCCCAGCCAACCCCAACAGCACCACGTGCCCGATGCCGCGCCACCGCTGACCGAGATAGAAGTTGTGCGCTCCCGTCCAGCCGAGTAAGAACGCCAGCAGCGCTGCGGTCGACTTGGAGGGAGGAGGCTTCGGAGGCAAGGGCGGGCGCGGCGGCGGAGGCGGATACGGAGGCTGTCCCCATGGTGGTCGCGGCCCGGACATATCGACCTCCTGCCCGTCGACGATCTCTCGTCACCCAGTCAACCAGGTCGACCGCCCACTAAGAGGCGCGCCACTCGGGCGCGAGATCCCTACCTCCTAGGCGTTGCGCTTCGTCGTCACCATCAGGATCAGTGCGAAGCCGAGCAGGACGATCCCCCCTCCGACTCCGGCCATCGTGGGGGCCGGTGCCCAGCCGGCAAGACCGGCCCACAGCGCCACCGCCGACGCGACGACACACCCGAGCGCGGTGTATCGAAGGATGGGCGCGTTGAACGGTCGAACGAAGGGCAGGAAGTGCACGCCGACGACGAACAGCACCCAGGTTGAGACGTACGTCGCGTTGCCCGTACCGACGAGTGCGACGGCTCCCAGCAGAATAAAGACGACCTCTGCCACCACCGACGCCCAGTAGACCTTCCTTGCGCTCGGGTCGGTCGCGAGGGTCGGCGGTGCAGGAACACGCCGAACCATGATGATCGCCGCGACCAGCGCGATCCCCGCGACGCCCATTCCGACGCGCAGCCATCCCTCGATCAACGCTCCCTGATGCCCCCATCCGAACCAGGCGACGCTCGCCCCCGACAAGACAACGGCCATGCTCAGGTGATCCTTCGCCCTGACGTCTCGCGAGGACACAGCTCCGAAATCCGGCCCACTGGGCGTCTTCTCCGTCATGACCGCCACCTTCTCCTTGGTACTCATATTTTGACTGTAGTGCACTTTAATGAATATAGTCAATGGCAGACTTAACATCGAGGAGGCCTCGAATGACACAGCAGCAAGAACGCCCGTCGCGGCGCCGTTACCGCTCCGAGGTGCGCACGCAGCAGGCGACGCGCACCCGCGAGGCGATCACACAAGCGGCACGCCGACTCTTCGAGGCACATGGTTTCGCGGCCACCACCATCGCGGCGATTGCGACGGAGGCTCAGGTCTCGCAGCAGACGGTCTACGCCGTCTTCGGCAGCAAACAGGCCCTGGTGAGGGCGATCGTCGAGCAGATGGAAGAGTCCGCCGACGCTGCCACATGGCGTGAACGGATCGCACAAGAAGAGGATCCTGCGCAGATCCTGGCGGCCTTCGCGCAGTGGACGCGCGCGTTCTTCGAAGCCAGCAGCCCGTCGTTCTCGATCGCTCAGCAGGCCGCTTCCGAGCTCACCGATCTCGCTGAGCAAGGCGACGCCCACCGGCGTCGGGCACTCGAGTCCCTCGTGACGCGACTCGCCCACAAGGACGCCCTCCGCCCCGGCCTTTCGGAACAACACGCAGTCGACCGCGTCTGGCTTCTCACCGGCATCCAGACCTACGTGGACGCGACGACCCGGTGCAACTGGACCCCAGAAACCTACGCCGAGTGGCTCTCGGAGACGCTGGCCCAGCAGATCCTTGATACGCCCCTCACAACAGCACGGCTATCGAGCGCGGACCATGCCGGCCCGACGCAGGACGATGGTGTCCACTTTCAGACAACCTCCTAAAACGCGCCTTTGAGCGCTTCGCCCGCCATCCGAACGGTGGGACCGCGACCGCGCCCCTCGCGCCTACTCTTGAGCACATGGTCGCGCGGCGTGCTCTAGTGGTGGAGGGCGAGAACTTCATCGCCACCATCCTCTGTCAGATCCTGGTCGGGCTCGGATACGAGGCCGAACACGCCCGCGACACCAACGCTGCCCGAGAAGCTGCCTATCGGTTCGACCCGGATATCGCTTTGATCGACTTCGAGCTTGGCGAGACGCAAAACGGCATCGCCCTCGCCCAAGAGTTCCAGCAGGCATCTCCGGGCATGGTGACAGTGGTGCTTGCCTGCCGATCCACGGTGGTGCCCCCACATGAGATCCCCAGCAGCGTCGGATTCATCCACATGAGCGTGATCAAAGGCCCACAAGAGCTCGTGGACGCCGTCGACGAAGCACTACGAGACGGCGGGATGAGTGTGCGCGTCACCCGCGACTTCTCAAGCCCGATCGAGCGGTTGTCGGCCTCTCAACTGAAGGTGCTGCAGCTGATCTCCCTCGGGTTCAACAATGCCGAGATCGCTCGACGACGCAACCTGACCGTCTCCGGCGTCGAGCAGGCCATCAGCACTATATTCCGCCGCCTCGATCTCGCACCCCAGAAGGGTCTGTCACCCCGCGTGGAGGCGGCCCGGCTCTACATCAAAGCCAGAGGCGTGCCCACCCGCATCGACGACACCGAAGACCTAGAGAACTTGGCTCCTCGGTAGATCCAGGGGATATCCCCTGCCCCGGCTCAGATGAGGAACAGCGGTTTTATAGAGTGTGCGCGGCTTGGGGAAGCTATCAAGAAGGACACACAACATAATGACCGCTGATTTTGTCCCCGGCGCCCCCACCCCAGGTATCGAACGACGCCAGATCGTCAAGGCCGCAGCCTGGGCCGCCCCGTGATGATGGTCGCAGCCGCAGCACCACTCGCCGCCGCGTCCGCCGACAACACACCGTTCCACATGATTGTGAACGCCATGCTCGTGAACGATAGCCTGGCCAGTGGCCCTGATATCTGGCCATCTGCGGACCCCTTCGACCTCCAGGGGTTCCCCGACGGTCAAGCTTTCAAGGTAGAGTTCCCTGGCCCGTACACGGTCTTAGGTGTGGCGGGCACCTTCGACGAGGCCACCGGTATATTGACGGCCCTTCCCGGCGATCTCCATGTCCAAGTGTCTGTGATAGCACACGCACCAGGCACGTACACTGTGACCAGCCTGGGGCCACGTGCCCTCGGTCAGACGGCCAGCAATCAGATTTACGCGTAGAGCAACCCCTCTGCCGCACGGCGCGGCTCCCCTCAGGAGTCGCGCCGTTCCACATCCCTTCCGGCGACAACCAGATCCTCAAATCCGGAGCAGAACCGGCCAGACACCGTGCCACTTCAAGCTGGCGCGACCGGAAGTCCACGCACCCGAACGACGGCGTCTGTGCCCACCAGAACCGCACCATCCGCGAGATCCTTCCGAAACGCTGGAAGATTACGCAGCGAGCATCACAGGTGACCGGCCTTGTGTCCGCTGCAGCAGGACGAACGAGACCCATTCACTCACCGGAATGCCGGCCGTTCAGTGAGCACACCGGGAAGCGCACCGAAGCGGGCCGAGGCATCTCTGCTCAACACAACTCGTCCGGTCTCCGCCGCATGGGCAGCAATGATCAAGTCATGCGCTCCTCTCGGACTTTCTTGTCTTCGCGCATGCGCGATAAGGCGCGCATGGTGGACCGCCGTGGTTTCGGTGTATTCGAGGACCTCCACCATGCCCGTGATCGCCGCGAGGGCACGAGAGCGTTCCGCAGCACGCGCAGGCGTATCGGCAAGCTCGATTCCGGTACGGTACTCGGCCACGGTGATCGCCGCGACCGCCAGATCGTCGTCATCCAACGCCTCCCGGTCCACCTGCCCACGCTCATAGTCGATCAGCACGTTGGTATCAAGGATCACTCGCCGGCCCACGGGTCGACCCCCTCATGAACAAGCCCTGCTACGGCGTCGTTGATATCGGCCGCGAACGCATCGTCCGGAGGGGGCAAGGACTCGAGGGCCGCACGCAGGTCCCTGCCCGTGCGTCGCTTCGCCGGCCGGATCTCGGCGACGGGCCGCCCAGCCCTGGTCACCACCAGCTCCTCGCCTGCCTCGATCGCATCCAGCAGATCAGAAAAGCGCCTTGACGCCTCGGTCGCGGTGATCGTCTTCATAGGCCAAGTCTATCTGATAATCAGATTCCCTTCATCGCTCCCGTGCGCTGGAGCGGGATGATGTCTCCTTTCGGACGACACATCCGCTGGGCGAGCGTGGTGCAATGGATGACGTGCACAGACGGCGACGCAACCTGACCGTCTCCGGCGTCGAGCAGGCCATCAGCACGATATTCCGCAGCCTCGATCTCGCACCCCAGAAGGGTCTGTCACCCCGCGCAGAGGCGGCCCGGCTCTACAGCCCACCCGCATCGACAACACCGAAGAGCAGGAGAACTTGGCCTCCCGGTAGACACAGGGGTAATCCCCTGTCCCGACTCAGACGAGGAACAACGGTTTATAAAATGTGCGCGGCTTGGGGAAGCTATCAAGAAGGACACACAACATAATGACCGCTGATTTTGTCCCCGGCGCCCCCACCCCAGGTATCGAACGACGCCAGATCGTCAAGGCCGCAGCCTGGGCCGCCCCGTGATGATGGTCGCAGCCGCAGCACCACTCGCCGCCGCGTCCGCCGACAACACACCGTTCTACATGCAAGCGAACCCCCTGTTTGTGAACTCGAGCTTGGGCGATGGCCCTGGTATCTGGCCATCTGCGGACCCCTTCGACCTCCAGGGGTTCCCCGAAGGTCAAGCTTTCAAGGTGGAGTTCCCTGGCCCGTACACGGTCTGGAGTGTGTGGGGCACATTCGACGAGGCCACCGGCATATTGACGCCCCTTCCCGGCGAATTCTATGTCCAACTGTTTGTGATAGCACACGAACCGGGCACGTACACGGTGACCAGCCTGGGGCCACGTGCCCTCGGCCAGACGGCCAGCAATCAGATCTACGCGTAGAAGCAGCCCACCTGCCACACGGCGCGACTCCCCTCAGGAGTCGCGCCGTTCCACATCCCTTCGGGCGACGACCAGATCCTCAGCCCGGAGCAGAACCGACCACACACCGTGCCACTTCAAGCTGGCGCAACCGGAAGTCCACGCACCCAAACGACGGCGTCTGTGCCCACCAGAACCGCACCATCCGCGAGATCATCACTACCATTCCGTCGTGGTCGGGGACCAGGTCCATCGACGAATGCAATTGTCTACTTTCGGACGACGCCACCCCCTGCATCACCGCGGGACGGTTGAACCACCCAACCGCGAAAGAAGGTCTGCGTGATCGAGATCATCGGAGTCACCAAAAAGTACGGAGCAAAGACGGCCGTCGACGACGTCAGCTTCACCGCCAGACCCGGCAGGGCGCGGGCTTCCTCGGGCGTAACGGCGCAGGTGTTCTAGCCGCCTCACCTGCCCTCGACGCCGCCGCTCTACGCCTTCCTCATCGTTTCTGTGGACGGCGCTGGCGGGGGTCACATACGTCGCCGCGTTTCTCCGGCGCGACGCGTCGTAGCTCCGGCCAGGGGCGGTTCAGCCCCGACGACGGCGTGGGCGAGCAACCATACGACGCAGGAGCGCGTCGAACGGTCCCGGCTTCCCACGTGCTTCCAGTTGAGCCGCGATCAGCACGCTCACCAGCCAGACGCCGAACGCGATGGCCAACACCCCGGCGACGCCGACCCTCGCACCGACGCCAAAGCCCCACGCCGCAAGCAGGGGCGCCATCACGATCGACTGCCACAGGTAGCCCGACAGCGATCGCCGGCCGAGGGCGGCGATTGGTCCGGTCACCTGGCCAGGTTGCGGTGCACGCGCGGCGAGCAGGGCGAACAACGCGGCATATCCGGCGCCGGCGAATGGGCCCGTCGCCGTGGCCAGCGGCATGGGCGCCCAGGAGGCGACCTCGGGCAGCCCGAGCAGCCCGAGGTGCTGCAGCGCGCTGGGAACCCCGCCGAGCCAGCCGATCGTGATGCCGATCACGGCCACCCGGCGCAACAGGCGACGATGCTGTTGCGGGTTCTCCAGGATCCCCCGTCTCGCGGCCAGCCACCCCAGCAGCACCATCGCCGGCACGACCAGAGCGAGCATCGTCCCCGGCGTCGCCGCGATCCACATCCCTACCCGCCACGCCATCCCCAGCAGGTAGTTCTCGTGTCCAGAAAGCATGTCGGCGAGACCGAAGGGCATCGCGTCCGATCCGACGGAGGCCGCCAGGCTTGGATCCTGGGCAAGCAGCCACACGAACGCCGCACCCATCGCGGTGGCCCCGAGGCCTCCGACGACGATCAGGCAGCCGAAGACGATCAGCCAGGTCCGCAGCACCTGGTCGGCGCGGTCGAAGAACAGTGCGACCATCACCAAGCCGGTGAGCCCATAGGCGCCCAGGACGTCGCCCCCGAACAGCAGCAGGGCATGCATGAATCCGAACAGGATCAGTAGCCCGTGGCGGCGGACCAGTTCATGCTTGATGACGGCAGGCGGTAGGCCTCGTCCGACGCGGGACCGCGCGAGCTGGACCATGCCGTAGCCGAACAGCAGTGCGAACATCGGGTAGATCCGGGCATCCACCGCGATCGCCATCACCACCTGCAGCGCCTTGTCGAGCGCCGTGCCGTCAATGGGGTGCGCCGAGCTGAAGCCGCTTTCGCGGCCCCAGAGGTACCAGATCGAGTTAGCGCAGGCGATCAGCAACAGCATCAATCCGCGTGCCAGGTCGGGCGCAAGGCCACGTCCGCTCGCGGCGGGCGGTAGGTACCACGGGGGTGGCGCAGGCGGTCGGAACTGGGGCGCAGGAGGGGCTGGCGGTGGTGCGGATGGCCTCGGGATGTCGGTCATGCTTCTCCACGATAGGCGACCAGCTGTCGATGTCGGAAGCTCCGTCGCGCGGCACTTGCCTAGGAAGCCAACGTGTCTTTGCCACGGATCTCGTCAATGGGATCGCGGCCGGTCAGGCCATCGCATCCTCATGCCGGGCATCGCGCAGCGGCGAGAACACGACGACGAGGGCTGCGACGACGAAGACACCCGCCCCGATGCCGAGCGTCAAGTGATAGCCGAGGAACGTCATGAGCAGGCCGGTCAGCAGGGCGCCGAAGAAGAACACGATGCGGTTCACGGTGCGGATCGTCGAGTTCATGCGGCCCTGGATGCCGTCAGGAGCGACCGACTGGCGGTAGGAGATGTCGTTGGTGTCTTCGATTCCCATCGCCAGGCAGTAGAGGAACTGCGCGGCTGCAACCACGACGAGCACGACGGCGATGCCGCTGTCGGCGCTGATCGGCGCCACGGCGAGCAGGAGCCACGGGACGACGACCAACGCACGTCCCAGCAGAATCGCCCGACCGGCACCGAGCCGAGAGCCGACGCGCGGCGCGATCATCGCTCCGACGAAACCGCCGAGTCCGCCACCCGCGAGCGCCACGCCGAACGCCCACGATGGAAGGGCCAGCTCGCGCAGGACGAAGACCGCGAAGACGGTCACGACGATGCTGTTGCCGAGGAACCAGACGTGCACCGAGAGCGCGAGAGGTCGCAGGGTCGGATGCTGGTAGGTGTACCGCATTCCTTCGGCGATGTCGTCGCCCACGTGCACGCCCGCGGGACGCGGCTCGGGCTTGGGTTCGTCGACCGTGATCCGTGACTGCAAAACAGCGGCGATCGCGTTGATGACCGCGTCGAACGCGAAAAGGACCGGCGCTCCGACAAGGTTGAGGAGCGCACCGCCCAGCGCCGGCCCTGCGGTCTCCGCGACGGTCTGGCTCTGACCTAGCCGCGCGTTCGCCATCACGAGCGAGCTTCGCGGCACGAGGCGCGGCAGCAGCGGCTGCGCCGCGGAGTCGGCGAACAGCGTGAGCACACCAAGCACAAGCACGACAGCGGCCAAAGACCAGAAGTCGAGCGCATCCAAGAGCAGCAGCACCGGGATCGAGGCCAGAGTCGCCGCGCGCCCGATCGTGGTGAGCACCAGGGTGCGTTGGCGTCGCCAGCGATCCATCAATGCGCCGACGATCAATCCCAAGAAGAGATACGGTACAACGCCGAGCGCACTCAGAATGCTGATCTGCATCGGGGTCGCGTTCACGACCGTGACGATGAGCACTTGGAACCCGACCCCAGCGATCGCACCACCGAACGCGCGGATCGTCGTCGCGCTCCAGAAGTAGGCGAATGCCGGGTGACGAAGGACGTCGCGCGAACTCACCTGGCTCATGGCCTCGACCCTATCGCCGCGTGGGACGCTCACCGCTACTCAGCTTCCCTGCTTAGCAGAGTGCATCAGTATCCGCCTCGCCAACGGGCCGTCTTGCGGATCGGGTGTGGCCCCTGACAGCTGGGTGCCGGCTAGTGGCTGGCCAAAGGAGTGTTCTGGTACGCGGCGAACAGCCAGCGACCCACCACCCGCTGCGCAACCAGGGAGTAGACGGTGCGCTTGTTGCCATCGCTGGAGCGGTGGTCCAGGTATTCGATGTGTCCGTACGCGATCAGCAGCGCAACATCGTCGGTGAGGAACCGGACGCTCTCAATCCGACCGACGAGGCGGCTGTTGCGCGCCCAGGCGGAGAAGATGATCTCGTGGCCATCCACGATCTCCTTCCACCCGTGCTCGATCATCCCGTTCGCGATGATGTAGTCCGCATCGGGGGTGAAGCACTCGGCGTAGGCGACCGCGTCGCCCCAACTGTCGAGCATGTGCTGGTAGTGATCACGGATTGCTGCCTCGTCGGCATAGCTGACCTTGGTGGTAGACATGGGAGTCCCTTCGTCTCAGAGGGCCAGACGGACCCGCGGCGAAGGTCATCGCAGGGGCCACAACACGGGATGTGTGTCTGGCGGAAATCCTGCGAGGCGAGCGGAAGCTCGCTGGAGGATCGAGCATCTCGATCCCTTCGGAGCCGAAGCTCCTAAACATTGGTTCCCGGAACGGACCCTAGCACGACACGACTTAGCGGGCCGGATCAGTATGCGCCCGGCGTTCCTGGACTGCTCCGTCGAGGTCGACCATGCACAGGTCGCCGTGTACCGCTGCTCCGGTAGCGACACCGGCTGCTGCGACCGCGACGACCATGACCATCGGGGTGTTTCCGTTGCCTGCCACCCAGACCCCACGCCCCCGCAGTCCTCGGCCGGCCGCCGGTTCGTCGACATGCGACCTCACCCATTCCGGCGGGCCGCCTGGGAGAATCGGCCCTATGACTGACGCGTTCGACTCGCTGATCGAGGCTGGAGCCTCCGCCGACGTGTCCGGGTGGGACTTCTCCTGGCTGGATGGACGAGCAATCGAGGAGCGCCCATCCTGGGGCTTCACTCGTCAGCTCGCCGACCGGCTCGGCAGGGCATCGGCGTCGCTGGATATCCAGACTGGTGGCGGTGAGGTGCTCGCCGAGGCCGAGAGCTTCCCCGCGACCGCCGTTGCCACGGAGTCCTGGCCGCCGAACGTCGCGAAGGCGACCCGACTGCTGCATCCCCGAGGGGTCGTGGTTGTGGCCGATCCCGACGAGCCACCGTTGCCATTCGGTGACAACGCGTTCGATCTGGTGACGAGCAGGCATCCTGCGACGATCTGGTGGGACGAGATCGCCCGAGTCCTCCGTCCAGGCGGCACCTACTTCGCGCAGCACGTCGGACCGGCGAGCGTGTTCGAGTTGATCGAGTTCTTCCTCGGCCCGCAACCCGAAGCGCGGCGAGGGCGCCACCCCGACGACGAGACCGCCGCCGCCGAAGCCGCCGGCCTAGAGATCGTCAATCTGCAAACAGCGAAGCTGCGAATCGAGATCCATGATGTCGCCGCGGTCGTCTATCTGCTGCGGAAGGTGATCTGGTGGGTGCCCGGCTTCACGGCAGAGAAGTACCGGGATCGACTCCGAGACCTTCATGACCTCATCCAGCAGAACGGACCATTCGTCGCGCACTCCACCCGCCATCTCATCGAGGCCAGGCGGCCAGTGGCTTAGGTCCAGCAAGGCCCGTGCCACCCATATGGACAGGCCCCGCAAAGAAGCGGCTAGAACCGGGGCCGGTTCACCCTGAGGATCTGGACCCCATTAGCAGCGAAACCGACGCCCGCCCGCACCGAGGGGCCGGGGCCTACCTCCCTAATGAAAGTCATCAAGGCTCTGGATCCAGGCATTCGCTTCTCCAACCGCGTCCTCGAGTGACAGCTCGACGCCACCGGAAGCGGCTGCTCGGATGTAGTCGTCTTTCCAGTGGGCGTATGCGACAAGGGTCGGCGGCCAGTTCCTTATCGGACGGCCAAGCTTGGCGGCCTCGGCTGCCCTGGCATCGAACACGGCGACTGCGGCCTCTCGCACCTCTGCCAGCGTCGGTGAGCCGGTCGTCGCGACGAGGTCGCGCAACAGGAGCAGGTCTACGACATCACGAGCACGGTCGTTGATCGATCCCGGTGGTTTGTGCGGGTCGGAGACGGCATGGAGCTTCTGCGCAATCTGAAACCGCATCGCGATCCCCACCAGCACATCAGGGTCTGGCAGCCCGAAGCCTGCCAGCGGAGGCGGCTCGATGAACTCTCGCTCCCGACCGATACCAGCCTCGTCGGGCGAGACTTCGAACTGGATACGCCGCCACGTCACGCCTCGCAGGTTGAGGATGATGTCGAACCGGCGTGGTTTGACGAGCTTCGTCGGGACATCGATCACCTCGACTTCACTGCGACGAAGCGTCAGCGGCCCCCACGGCTCATCAAGCACCTCTTCGAGCACCGCGAAGAACGCATCCAGGTCACCGCAGACAAGGCCATCGACATCCTTGGTGGTGCGGGCTGTCGCATTGAGCCGGTGCTGCAGCAGGGTGCCGCCTTTGAGTAGGAACAGCTGGCCTCCGTCCTCGTCGAGCGCATGCTGGACTGCGCCGACGGCCACCGATGAAGCGATCAGCCAGCCGAGCCGTCCGCCCTTGGCTTCATCGCCGAGCTGACCCTCTGCTTGAGCGATCCAGGTGTTGAGCACCTTGGCCGAGACTGGCTCCTTCGTCTTCGGCTTCAACGTGCTCAGCAGCGCGGCCAACTTGGAGCCGCCACGGTCATCGGTCGTAGCGAGCCTCCAGCTCTTCCGCCAGCGCATCGCGCTGAGTTGTCTTTAGATACCCCTGCGCATACCCGCGTTCGATCGCCTGCCGAAGCAGATAGGTCGGTGTCCCATAGACGAGGCACTGCCCAATCGCTGTCACTGGAGTCACCGTCGGGATCTCTTGCCACCATCCGACCTGTTTGGGAGCGAGATCCTGATAGTGCACGACGTAGTCTTCCCCGCTCGCGCGACGGAACCGGCGGTCCTTGCCGACGGTGACATGGATACGGTTCGGGTTAACGTCGCTGATGCCGTAGACGTCGAGCGCCGTCTCGTGCGACAACACCGCCTCGGGCACCCGCGTCCAGAGCACCGCCAGCATGAGTTGGTCGTGTTCACCAACCGGATACTGCGGGAAGCGGTAGACCCCGTGTGCGACGCGCTTCAATGTGCCGCGATGCACCAGCATCTGAAGGGTCTGCTTGCTTACCCCCACATCAGCAGCTTGCTGCGCCGTCACGAAACCGTGCTGCGTGTCCGCAGCTTCCCATAGCTCATCACGCGCCAGCACCCTCGACATGTCAATAGTATAACGGCAACGTTATACTATTGACAGTATCTGGCCGATCGACGAGACACTCCAAGTATCGACAACCGGCCCTTATAGCTACGCCGCTTCACTTTGGGGCGATATCAGCCAGGATCAGATCACCGAATGGCGAAAGACGCCACACGAACTCACTGAGCGCCCGGCAGCGGCCGGAGCTTGAAGACCAAGATGCCGACGAGGAACTTGTTGACCCAGGCGTACTTATGTGGGAAACGCTGGACCTGGTCTGCCGACAGATGTGGCTCGCCGACTGCTTCGATCCACAGCCCGGCCTGCGCGAACACGTTGAGCACGCTGGACATCGTGTAGCGCTGCTTGACCAGGGTGACCTCACCGTTCCAGACGGCGGGGGTGGAGAAACTCGCGGTGGCAAAGTACTCGTCACCCACCAAGCTGCCATTCTCCTCCGCGCGCTCCAATGCATGGCGGATCGGCTGTGTTCGAGTGAGCAGTATCAAACCATCATCCGCCAGCAACGCACGGGCCCGCTTCACTGCGTCCATCGCGGAGTTCCGCTCGAGCAGCATGCCGATCAGCAGCGCGAGCGGGTTCTCGCTCGGCAGGCCGTCGGCCTCGACGTTGTCGGTGAGATGCAGTTCAGTATCGCATCGGAGACGGCGACTCCAGCTAGAACGAGTGGTACGATAATGTGGTACAAGTTGCCAGAATGGTTGGAGGCCCCAGCAATGTCCATCACTGCGAGCGAGGCCCGTAAGACGCTCTTCCCATTGATCGAGCGGATCAACGCCGATCGGGAGGCAGTGGAGATCGTCTCCCGCAAGGGCAATGCCGTCTTGATGCCGGCCGACGAGTACGCGGCATGGCAGGAGACGGCCTACCTGTTCCGGTCGCCGGCGAACGCGCGCAGGCTGCTCGACTCCTATCAGCGAGCACGCGCCAGCAAGGTCGAGGAGCACCAGCTCGACAGAGGCGAATGATGCGTCTCGTCTGGGACAAGTTCGCCCGGGAAGACTACAAGCACTGGCAGGCCGCTGATCGGCGCGTGCTGAAACGCATCAACACCCTGATCGACGCATGTCTGCGCGAACCATTCGAAGGCATCGGAAAGCCCGAGCAGCTGAAATACGGCGCGCAAGGGGCTTGGTCACGGCGTATCACCGACGAGCACCGCCTGGTCTATCTCGTCGATGGAGAAGACCTCATCATTCTTCAAGCCCGCTACCACTACTGACGAGCGACTCGGCGCCGAAGTGCCACTCCATGGCTCAGCGACCTGCTGGTCCCAGAACCTCGGAACCGAGGTGACAAAGGGCATGCGACAGAAGGCAGCCCAGGGAGGTGCCCCTGGCCGAGCGTCGCAGAGGGTATCTCAACCAGTGCCAGATTGAGGACGTAGGCGAGAAGCTGCGGCCTCACACGCCCTGGCGCCGGGCCAGGTACGCGCTTGTCAGCTCGCCATTCTGGTTTCTCCTTCGTCGGATAGCTGAGCCGTCGTGGATTGCCGGCGCTGCGGTCCAGGTATCAGACGCTGCTACTCACCTGTCGATCCGTCGAGCTCCTCGCGGAGGATGTCGAGGTGACCGACGTGTCGCGCGGTCTCTTGAATCATGTGAATGACTACCCATCGCGCATCCATCACCTCGCCGCGACCATCGTCGAACCGGTCGTCGAGATCATGCCGGGCCAGTATCTGGCGCGACCGCTCACACACTTCGCGATAGCGGGCGGTCACCGTCTCGACCGTCTCCGCCGGCTCGATCCTGAAGTCTGCATCGGGATCGTCCGTGGTGCTGAACAGCAACGGCTCCCCCGTATCGTCGAGCCGCTGAGCAAACCACGCGTGCTCCACCTGCGTCAGGTGCTTCACCACGCCAAGGGGGCTCACTGCCGACCGCGCCGGACGGGAAGACGCCAAAACCTTGTCGAGCCCCGCCACCTTCATAATCGCCGTCGCACGCAGGAAGTCCAGGCAGCCCGCAAGGGCGGCGCGTTCGTCGGCAATCGTAGGCGCGCCCACTCGCTCTTCTGGCATGTCCACATGCTAATCCCTGCGGCGCCCATGAGACTTTGGGGCGGTTCCGAACTCCACCGGGGCGCCGTCTCCGGCATCTGGACGCTTAATAGACCTGACGGATCTGCTGCGGCCAGCCGCAGGCCTCCGCAATCCTGCCGCCCCACATCCGGGCGGCCTCCTCGTCTGCTACATCGATGAGCGTCAGACCACCGATGAACTGCTCCGATGGGTCATACAGTCCGGTACGGAACTCCAGCTCGCCGCCGGTGCCATCCGCTGTGATCGCCCGATCCAGATCCTCATCGACGCCAGCCGCGAAGATCAACACCCCGGCATCCCGCATCTCGTCCATGACCTCTCTCGCGAGCGGCCCGCGACTGGCGAACCACTCCTCGCTATGATCGCCCACCCACTGCTGATTGAAGTAGATGATGTACTGGCTCATCGTCGGCCCCTTCTCCACTGACAGGCGAATGTCGTGTGGTCACCAGCGGTCCCGGTGACGGGCGAGCTATCGTCGTTCATACGACTCACGCTACCGACGATTCAGGAGTGGCGTCTTGAAGATTCGCGACCGGCGTGGAGGACGGATGCCCCACGCCGCCCACGACCGAGACATCCTCTATCCGTCGAGGCTCCCGACATTCGAGCGCGTCGCGGCACCCGCCGCTGGAACCTCGCACCGGGTCGGCTCTCTCGACAGCTCGCTCACGATAAGCCAGGTCGCGGCTCACCTCGGCTACGCCGATCACGCGCACCTCACTCGCGAGTTTCGCCACCTGCTCGACCTGGCTCCGGTCGACTACCGCCACGAGTCGCGCTTTGATGTGGCGGGGCGAGACGGGCGAAGTCAGGCGTCTCGCTGACGGCGACGAATCACCCCTTGCGACCGCGCTCGAAGAACCACCAGACCGCTTGGGCAAGCAAGATCGTTGCCGCGCCCGCTGCGGCGACAAGGCGCCAAACAGCAGCCAGCCCGCCGGGCATACCGTACGCGGTGACGAGCGAAATCGTGACCACAACGGCGATGAGCAGGATGCCGTGTGCCGCTATCGACGTCCCTCCAGCCCGCCGACCTGCCGCCAAGAGCAGTTGTCCGAGTTGGAGCGCGGCAATACCGATCGCTGAGCCGATGGCGAAGGAGACGACACCTGGCGGGAGTGGCCATCGATCAAGTGAGACGATGACGGAGCCGGCGATGACGAGCAAAGCGAGTGCATCGATCACCGCCCCTGCGACAAGAAGCGCACCAGTCTTGTCTTGGCTCTGCCGCTTTCGCGGAACGTAGTCCCACGCTCGCTTCCTGAGCTCACGACTGGCGAAGAAGGCGATCAGAAATGTACTGATCGGGGCGATCAAGGAGGCGAAGAGATTCCCCGTTGCGGCCCAGATGACGGCACCGACCGCAACAACAACCGGGAGTGAGCACAGTCGGGCGAACCACCACCCACGAAGGTATAGGCCGCGCGCCTCGGCCAGATCGGTCGGATGCAAGAGCTTCTTTCGTGCTGGATCGGGAAGTGTGACTTGTTCGTGCAGTTTGGTCATTGTGATCTCCATGGTGTGGTTTCGAGGTACTCGCGATCCTGAGTGGACTTCGCGATGTCATAGACCTTTTGACGCGAGACACCGAGCGCGTTCGCTACGGTGACCGCGCTGAAGTCGTCGAGCAGCGCATCAACACCGCGAGACCGGA
This sequence comes from Tessaracoccus caeni, assembly GCF_029211185.1. Taxonomy (GTDB): domain Bacteria; phylum Actinomycetota; class Actinomycetes; order Propionibacteriales; family Propionibacteriaceae; genus Arachnia; species Arachnia caeni. The sequence continues at coordinate 37,709 of NZ_JARGDO010000008.1, read as the reverse complement.
CACTCGCTGCTCGCGAGACAAGGTGCGACATAAGGGCGCCAACTTCGGCCGCGATGAGCGCCACCGCCTGGTCGCCACCAAAGGCATCCGCCCACCCGGCTCCGCTCCGCGAAGCAGCGTAGAGCGCATCGCCACCATCCACCAGGTGTTCGGCCACCATACTCGAGGTGACTCCGGCACGCTCAAAGCGTTCGATCACCTCGGCGACGACCGCCGCATCCTCAAACGACCGATGCTTGAGCACCTCAAACCAGTCGTGGGCAGCCGCGGATGGCTCACCTGCAACCAAAGTGTCACCCCCGGGTTTACGATCCATGTCTCCACTATCGCAACATGATCACTTACTGTCAACCCCAGGGTGACAACTAAGTCGAGGCAATCCCGCGATCTCGCTACGATCACCCACACGCCTGCCCCACGCACATTCCGCGGACTGATGCTGACTGGCGCCCGTCCTCACCGGTACACGACCACCCCTGTTGACACTGCCACCCCGGCGCCGACGGATATTTCACGGCACTGAGCGGCTGGGTCGACGCAGTCTCCGTCCCTCCACTGCGGAGCGACAAACCTCCCTTCTTCGCCATCATCTGCTGATGGGTGGGAGCGTGGGACACCTTCGGCGCACCTGCTTCGCGACAGTCCGTGAGAACTGTCATCGTGCTGACCGTGCTCGTCTCACTGCTCACCATCGAACACTGGTCTATCCAGTCTTCGAGCTACTGCTTCCGATGACCCACTGGGGCTCCTAGTGAGCCCTACCTACGGTGTCCCTAGCGGCCTCTCTCTTCTGAGCGATCAGGCCCTCCACGCCATCCAAGATCATGCGAAGCCCGAAGATGTAGGTGCGGTTCGGGTCAACGGCCGAGTTGTACTCTTGGCCCGCAGCCAATCCGATTCTCGATGCATTAGGGAACCGAGCGGGGTCAATGAGGGCGCTGAGCACTGGACCAGCCACGGTCCACCACTCCTGGTCACTACTGCCGGTTGTTCGGCTGGTTTCCGCAACAGCGGATGAGAGCCGCGCTGCGGCCTTGACGTGTTCCAGCACGAGCGTCAGAACCTGATCCGTCTCGATGTCATCAAGGCCGATCCCGACCAGCGGAGCGAGTTCGATGTCGTACTTCGCGGTAGTCCCCGGCCCGAGCGGCGGGCGGGCAGTATCAAGATCGAGCAACCAGCGGTGTTCAGACAGCAGTTGCCAGTTGCGCTCCGCAATCGCTCCCACACCGGCGCGCCAGCCGGATTGCGGAGGACGATGCTCCGCCTCGGGGTATGCCTCGCCATTGACGTGATCGACCATGAGGTCGATCAGCTCAGCCTTGCTCGGGACATGGGCATAGAGCGACATCGCGCTGACGCCGAGTTGTTCAGCGATCTTCCGCATAGATAGCCCTTCAACACCGGACGCCCCGGCGACAGTGATGCCGGCGTCGATGATCGAATCGAGCGTGAGGCCGGAGCGCCCCGTCTTGACGTTGGTGCGCCAAAGCAGCGCAAGGCTCTGCAACGGGTCACCGCTTCCGGTGCGCTCCACCATCCTGCTTCCCTCCATCAGCGTCCCTTGGGAACGACCCTAGTCTAAGGTATTGTACGCTGTACGTTACATCGTAAAACAATGGAGGTTCGGAGTGAGAACAGTCATCGAGGCCGAGGGTGTCGGCAAGACCTACCTGACGAAAGCGGGTGAGGTCGGGCTGCGCGAGCTGAGCTTGGAGGTGAAGAAGGGGCAAGTGTTGGCGCTGCTGGGGCCGAACGGCGCGGGCAAGACCACCGCCGTGCGCGGCCTGTCAACGCTCCTGCGGTTCGATCGCGGTCGAGCGAGCATCGCGGGCCACGATGTGCAGGCTGAGGCCACGCAGGTGCGACGCCGGATCGCCCTGGTTGGACAGTCGGCGGCCGTGGACGATCAGCTCACCGCCAAGCAGAATCTCATGCTGTTCGGCCGGCTGCGTGGTCTGAGTCGCGCAGACGCGACCAAGCGATCTGGTGAGCTGATCCAGCAGTTCGGTCTTGCCGAGGCGCAAGACCGAGCGGTCGGAGGATTCTCAGGCGGGATGCGGCGCAAGCTCGACGTAGCCGCCAGCATGATCGTCAGCCCAGAGGTGCTGTTCGTGGACGAGCCGACGACAGGCCTGGACCCGGCTGCCCGTCGAGAGTTGTGGCAAACCCTCCGCATTCTTCTCAACGAGGGTACGACCGTCTTGCTGACCACACAGTACCTAGAGGAAGCCGACCAGCTCGCCGATCAAATCGTGCTGCTGTCGCACGGCAAGGTGATCGCTCAGGGCACCTCTGACGAACTCAAGGACGCCGTTGGGCCGTCGGTGATTCAGATTCGCTTCGACAGCGAGGCGGACGCGAGGAGTGCACTGACAAGGCTCACGACCCTCGATCCCCAAGCTGCGCTCAACGACGCCGGGATTGAGGTCTCACTCCACGCGGTCGGCTCCGATGCCCTCGGGCGAAGTGTCCGCGCTCTCACCGAGCTGGGACTTTCGCCGAACGAGGTCACACTGCGTAAGCCCTCATTGGATGAAGTGTTCCTGACGCTCACTGGCGACACGCCCGAGTCCCCGACCACCGCCACGAACAAGGAGAACCGCTAACCATGACTTCGACCGTTCCCACGCGGGCGTCAATCGTCACGCCGCCCAGCCTTCTCGGCGCGGCCTGGATCATCACCGGACGCGTGATCGGGTCATGGCGATCCCAGATCGGCGTCATGGCTACGACCTGGTTGTTCCCCGTCTTCATCACGCTGCTGTTCCTCGGGCTGTTCGGAGGGGCGCTCGCCCTTCCGGCCGCAGTGAGCTACACCGACTTCTTGATCCCTGGCATGCTCGCCGTGACGATGCTCTTCGGACTGGATGCGACCACTCTGACCGCCGCAGCCGATGCGGCACGCGGTGTCAATGATCGGTTCCGCTCCTTTCCGATCAATGCCGCCGCCATCGTGCTCGGACGCTGCATAGCCGACATGATCAGTTCCCTCGTCACGCTCGTGTCCATGGTGACGTTCGCGTTCCTGATCGGCTGGCGTCCCAACACCACGCCCGGCGACACGCTCCTCGCACTCGTGCTCCTGCTGTTGCTTAGGTTCGCGATGCTGTGGATCGGGCTCTACATCGGGTACGGCGCGAAGTCGGTCGAGTCCGTCGCCTACGTGCAGATCTTGGTGTGGCCGATCGCGTTCTTCTCCAGTGTCTTCGTCAACCCCGCCACAATGCCTGCCTGGTTGGGCACGATCGCCGAGTTCAATCCGGTGTCTGCTACCGCAACCGCCGTGCGCGATCTGCTAGGTTCCGCAACCTGGCCAACGCAGAGTTTCGCGGGTGAACATGCGCTCGTCTTGGCGATCATTTGGCCACTACTTCTGAGCGCGATCTTCCTTCCCCTGGCCGCAAGACGGTTCCGGAGCGGGGACCAGTGAACCACGAAACCGCAATGCGGCAGATCAGTTCGGAGCATTCCGCAAAGTTAGCGGCGAGTCGATGCACATCGGCCGCATCGGACTCCGTGGAAGAAAGGTGAGCTCGTCAGCTCACGGACACGCACGCACAGCTCGCATGCGGACAACGAAAAGCTCCGTACCCAAACCCCTGACACCAATCATGATGTCAAGTGTTCGAGTGCGGAGCTTCCCACAGGGGTGGAGGTGGCGGGAATTGAACCCGCGTCCTTGAGAGGCGAACCAGGGCTTCTCCGGGCGCAGCCGTCTAGACGTTTTCTCGGTCCCTGCACTCTAGCCGGCGTGTTGCAGACAGACCCAGTATCAGTAAAGTCCCCGTTCAGCCCTGATACACAGCTAAACGAGCAAGCCTCCTAAATGAGGCCAGACACCGGAGCGAAGGCTAACTCCGGACTGACCCTTCGATCACTGATCAGGCAGCGAGAGCGAAGTCAGTGCGATTGTTTTCGGCACTTATTGGTTTCCATGCGGCGTTAACGAGATAGGCATGGATCCTCGGCCCGCTTCTCCTGGGACTACCGTCCCTAGTCGAAACCAGTCACCCCCTGTTGAGTTGTACCTAGCCAGTGTAGCGCAGCCCCAGAGGGCTAGCTGACACGAGGATTCGGCTTGACGACCATGAAGCGCTCGAGCCCCTCGAACGACCGCTGGCCGCTGAACGCACGCGCGCTGCCGACGATCGTGAGCAGGAACCACGCCACGCAACCGGCGGAGAAGATCGTCCACCAGAGTCCAGAGAACGGCAGCAGGACCGCAGCGGCGAACACGAGCGTGCCGTAGACCAGTGTCGAAAGCTGCAAGCCCAACGCCCTCGAGGCCTCCCACCAGACGCGGCTGCCTCGAACGCTGGCGGCCTTCACGATCGCAGGCACCAGGAAGAAGCCGAAGAAGCCGCTGAGGTGGACGAGTCCGGCACCGACGTTCTCACTCGACGTGCCTGCGGGCTCGAGACCGGGACGCGGGAGACGGGCGGGCATGGGCGGCAGCGCCACTCCCCCGGTTCTCACGCGCACCAGCCCGGCCAAAGACTGATTCAACTCGGACCGGTTTCGAGCCCGAAGGGCCATCTCCAGCCGGCGGTCCAGCTCGGCTTCGTCGATGGAGCCCTCGCCGTAGCTGCGACTCAGCTGCTGAATAGCCAGATCCCGCTGGGCATCGGTGACGAGGTACTGGGCTGCGGGATCGTTCAACATCATGCCCATAATGATCGTCCGCTCAGCCGCACCCCACCATAGGGAGCGACCCTGAACGACCCCGGAGCCCGCCCCTACCTCGGGTCCATCCGAGCGACGACCAGCACCTACCTGCGGTATCGGTTGCGCGCCGCGAGCGCCCGCTGGGCCTCGCGATTGGCGTCGCGCTCCGCGATCGTGCGGCGCTTGTCCCAGTCCTTCTTACCGGTGCCGATGGCGATCTCGACCTTCGCGTAGCCGTCCTTGAAATAGATCGACAGCGGAACCAAGGTGCGACCGGCGCCCTCCAAGGCGCGTTCGATCTTCGCGATCTCCTTGCGGTGCAGCAGCAGCTTGCGTGAGCGTCGAGCCGAATGGTTGCGCCAGGTTCCGAACTCGTACTCCGGGATGTTCGCGTTGCGCAGCCACACCTCACCGTCGTCGACGCTGGCGTAGGCATCCTGCAACGTCGCGCGGCCGTTGCGCAGAGTCTTGACCTCGGTACCGGTCAGCACCATTCCGGCTTCGTACGTGTCACCGATCTGGTAGTCGTACCGAGCCTTCTTGTTCTGTGCGACGAGCTTTCGTCCGGTCTCCCTGGGCATTGAGCCAGTATCTCACGCGAGGGAAAGGCCCACCAATGCTCGAAGGCTCAGTCGAACCAGTTCGACATCGGATTGACGAGGTCGCCGTCCTCCCACACCATCAGGTGCAAGTGGCATCCGGTCGAGTAGCCGGTGGAGCCGACGTAGCCGATCGTCTGTCCCTGCGAGACCGTGTCCCCGACCCCGACGATGTACTTGGTCGCGTGGTTGTACCCGGTGGTCACGTAGCTGCCGTCGACGCGGCCGTGGCTGATCATCAGCCTGTTGCCGTAAGCGGAGTGGTAGTAGCGATCGCTGACGGTGCCGTCAGCCGCGGCCTTGATCTTGGTGCCGCAGGACGCCCCGAAGTCGGTGCCGTCGTGCAGCTTGTACACGCCGGTGACGGGGTGCACTCGCATGCCGTACTTCGACGTGATCCGGCCCGAGACGGGACGCACGAACCCGGCGTCCGACGTCGAGGAGCCGGACGAGCGACCCGACGAACCGCTGGACGAGCTGATCTTCGAGCGCGAGGTCGACGACCGTTCTCTTTCTGCGCGTTCGCTGGCCTCGCGGGCTTCGTCTTCCTTGCGCTGCTTCTCGATCTGCGCCTTGATCCGGCGCTCGACATCCCCACGCTCGGTCTCCAGGGCGACCTGCCTCTGCTCTTCCAGGTCGAGCTGCTGCTTCGCCCGCGCCTCCGCGGCCTCGCGGTGCTCAAGCAGGGTGGCCACCTCGTCGCGCAGCCAGGCGGCTTCGTCGCGGGCCTCGTCGGCCTTCTTGAGCTGCTTGGCCGCCGCCTCTCGGGCCTTTGCCGCCTTTTCCTCGGCGGCTTCCGCCTTCAGCTCGGCCTCTTGGAGCTGGAAGCGCAGCCGCTCCAGCTCGTCGAGTTCGAGGGCCGAGGAGTCGAAGATGGTCTGGCCTAGCTGTGCTCGCTGGTTCAGCTCCGACGCGGTGACGTCGGACAGGAGAAGCGCGAGGTTGAGCAGCGGGGCGTTCTGCTGGGTGATGACCATGATCTCGCCGTCGATGCGATCGTTGAGCTCGTCGAGCGCCTTCTCCGCGGCCACGACCTCGGCCCGTGCCTGCTTCAGCGCCTCCTCGGCGGCTTCCAGTTCACGCGCACGCTGACGGTCGAGTTCCTCGGCCTCCTCGAGCCGATCCTCGGCCTTCTTGAGCTTCGCTTGGGCGGCCGCCAGCTCACGCTCCGCGGCGTCGCGGGCGGCGATGGCAGCGCTGACTTCCTGGCTCGCCTGATCGACCGCCGCAGCTTGCTCCGCGATCTTGTTGGACAGCGAGTCGCGCTGATCCTTCAAGTCGTCGGCGGTTGCCAGAGGAGCGGTGACACCAACCAGCGCCATGACGACGCCCGCAGCCAGCAACGTCGTCCGCAGTCTGCTGACCTTGCGGCGGGGGGAAGAGGTAGTCACGCTGAGTCTCCTTCGACGGCGGCGGCTAGATGCGCAAGTACTTACGCGTGGCGAACAGGGTGGGAATGATGGACAGCACGACGCCGACCAGGGCCATGATCCCGATGGCGCTGAAGACGTCGGACCAGCCGATCCACGGGAGGGACTGGATGAGGTGCTGAGCGTTCTGCTCGACGATCACCCAGTATCCGGAGGCGAGCACGATAGAGGCGACCGCCACGCCGATCAGGCCGGCGATCAGGCTCTCCAGGAGGAACGGCAGCAAGATGTATAGGTTGGACGCGCCCACCAGCCGCATGATGCCGATCTCGCGTCGTCTCGTGAACGCCGCCATCCGGATGGTGTTGGCGATCTGCAACGACGCCGCCAGCAGGAGGAGCACGCTCATCGCGATCGTCGCCCACTGGATGGCGGTGAGTGCGGTGAACATGGGGTCGAGCACGGTGTGCAGATCCTGGACGTTCTGCACGCCGGGCAGGCCCTTGGCCTCGCTCACCACGCCTTCGTAGTTCTCGGGGTTGACCAGCTTGATGCGGAACGAGTCCTGCATCTGGTCTGCGGTGCGCGACGCGACGATCGGCGAGTCCTTGAAGACGCGCTGGAACTCCTCGAACGCCTCCTGCTTCGACTCGTAGAAGACCTCCTGAACCTCAGGATTGGCCTCCAGCGTTTGGCGGATCGTGTCGCGCTGCACGTCGGAGACGGCCTTGCCCTCCTCGCACATGCCTCCCTGGGAGGTCTCGGTGCACAGGAACGCGGAGATCTCGATCCGGTCGTACCAGCGACCCTTGACCAGGTCGACCTCGGAGGAGGTGAGCAGGCCGAAGCCGAACAGCGACAGGGACACTCCCATCGTCACGACGACGGCGACGGTCATCGCGAGGTTGCGACGTAGTCCCGACCAGGTTTCTCGAAGCGTATGCCTCATGTCTGCGTCTTCCCTCCTTCCCTATGCCGTGCCGTAGATGCCCATGGCCTGATCGCGCACCAGTTCGCCGGAGCGCAGCTCCAGCACGCGGCGGCGCATCTGGTCGACGATGGTGGCGTCGTGGGTGGCCATGATGACGGTGGTGTCGGCGCGGTTGATCCGGTCGAGCAGCTTCATGATGCCGACGGAGGTTTCCGGGTCGAGGTTTCCGGTGGGCTCGTCCGCGATCAGGATCTTGGGGCGGTTGACGAAGGCCCGCGCGATCGCAACGCGCTGCTGCTCGCCGCCGGAGAGATCCTCGCACGGACGCTCGGCCTTGCCTTCGAGACCGACCATTTCAAGGGTGTCGGGAACGATCCGCTTGATCTCGCGGCTGGGCTTGCCGATCACCTGGAGCGCGAAGGCCACGTTCTCGTAGACGGTCTTGCCCGGGAGCAGGCGGAAGTCCTGGAACACCGTGCCGATCTGGCGGCGCAGCGCCGGCACCTTCCACTGGTTCATCGTCGAGAGGTTCTTGCCCGCCACATACAGGGTGCCCTTGGTGGGCCGGTACTCACGAAGGATCAATCGCAGAAAGGTCGACTTGCCCGAACCCGACTGCCCCACGAGGAAGACGAACTCGCCCTTGTCGATCTCCAAGCTCACGTTACGCAGGGCCGGACGGTCCTGTCCCGCATAGAACTTGGTGACGTTCTCGAAAGTGATCACGTGGGGCAACTCCGGATGTTTGGGGAAGATTCCTGAGATTTCTCAGATTTTGCTGAGCTGAGTCTAGTTCACAGACGTCGCAATGCAACTCTGACCCGCCCTCCACGTCTCCGACAAGGGGCGATGCTGACGCGAGGGCTGAACGTCTGGTTGACCCTAGTCGTTCTGAGAACGCTTGCGCCAGCGGATTCCGGCGTCGATGAAGCCGTCGATGTCGCCGTCGAAAACAGCCTCGGGGTTGCCCACCTCATGCTCGGTGCGCAGATCCTTGACCATCTGATACGGATTCATCACGTAAGAACGCATTTGGGCGCCCCACGAGTTGCCGCCGTCGCCCTTGAGCGCGTTCATTTCCTTCTCGCGATCGTGACGAACCTTTTCGAGCAGGCGGGACTGGAGCACGCGGAGCGCGGCCGCCTTGTTCTGCAGCTGCGACTTCTCGTTCTGACAGCTCACGACGATGCCCGTGGGCAGGTGCGTGATGCGGACGGCGGAGTCGGTGGTGTTGACCGACTGGCCACCAGGCCCCGACGAGCGGAACACGTCGACGCGGATCTCACCCTCGGGGATGTCGATGTGGTCGGTCTCTTCGGTGACCGGCAGCACCTCGACGCCGGCGAACGACGTCTGACGACGCCCCTGGTTGTCGAAGGGCGAGATGCGCACCAGACGATGGGTGCCCTGCTCGACCGACAACGTGCCGTAGGCGAACGGAGCCTTGACGGCGAAGGTGGCCGACTTCAGGCCCGCCTCCTCCGCGTAGGAGGTGTCGTAGATCTCGACGGGGTACTTGTGCCGGTCGGCCCAGCGCAGGTACATGCGCATCAGCATCTCGGCGAAGTCGGCGGCATCGACGCCACCGGCCTCGGCGCGGATGGTGATCAGCGCGTCACGGGGGTCGTACTCCCCCGACAGCAACGTGCGGACCTCGAGTGCGGAGATGTCCTTGCCCAGGCCGCCGAGTTCCTTCGTCACTTCGGCGAGGGAGTCCTGGTCGCCCTCCTCGACGGCCATCTCGACCATGAGGGTGGCGTCTTCGAGACGTCCGCGCAACGACGCGATGCGATCGACCTCAGCCTGCTTCGCGGAGAGCTGGGAGGTGACGCGCTGCGCGTTCTCCTGGTCGTCCCACAGGTCGGGCGCGGCCACCTGCTGCTCCAGTTCGGCAATCTCCGCCCGCAGCTTGTCGAGGTCGGCTACGGCCTCGATCGACGTGAGGGAGCGGTCGAGGTCTGAGATTCGCTGCGTAAGATCTTCTTGGGCCACGAAGAGCCATGCTATCAAGAGGCATAGCAAACGGCCTCACGGAAAGGAGCCCACGAATGGGTGCTCACAAGGATCGGCTGAAGGCAGACCTCGCTGCCGCGCTGCGCGCGAAGGACGAGATCGCCAAGGGCAACATCCGGATGCTGCTCGCCGCCATCACCAATGCAGAGGTGGCGGGCGCCACCGCCAAGCAGCTCAGCGACGACGAGGAGCTCGCGGTGCTGACCAAGGAGCACCGTCAGCGCAAGGACTCCGCTCAGACCTACGCTGAGGCCGGGCGCCCCGATCTGGCGGAGAAGGAGGCCGCGGAGGCCGAGTTCATCGCCGCTTACTTGCCCACTCCCCTCACCCAGGAGGAGTTGGAGGCCATCGTCGCCGAGGAAGTCGCAGCGTTCGACGCGCCGTCGATGAAGCAGATGGGACAGATCGTCAAGGCCGTCAACGCTCGTGTCGCCGGCCGGGCCGAGGGCAAGACCGTCGCGACGCTCGTACGCGCCGCGCTGGCCTGACATGCTGTCGCTTTCTCTGGCTCGCCGGATCAAGCCGGCCGTCACATGGCGGCCTGCATCCGGCGATCGTTTCATGATCCCCGACAAGGAGATGGACGACGAGATCTTCCACATCGCCGAGATGACCATCGAGGTGCACACCCACCACGGCGCTGGCGTCGTGAAGTTCAACGGCACCACCGAATGGGCGCTCGACTCCATCCCCGCCGACCAGGTGCTCTGGCTCCCCCGCGAGGACCAGCTCCGGGAACTGCTGGGAGACCGCTTCGTCGCACTCGAGCATCAGGACGACGAGTGGGTGGTGACCTATCGCGTCGACGACGCCAACCGACGGACGCGGGCGGCCGATGTCGAGGACGCCTACGCCCTGGCCGTCCTGGGCGAGTGACAACCCCCGGCCTGTTGCACTTTAATTAGCTCGCAACAGCAAACCCGACTACCCTGTGTAGTCGCGGGCGCATAGCTCAGTTGGTTAGAGCACCTGCCTTACAAGCAGGTGGTCGGGGGTTCGAGTCCCTCTGCGCCCACCGCAGGTGAAATACCTTGTCAGAGGCTATTTGGAGGCCCACACTCCCTACCTGGGAGCGGGCGCCTGCTGTTCGCTAGATCCACGTTATTCCACGGGTTTCCACGCTCAGTAATTTTGTCGTGTGGGTACATCTGTGGGTACACCGAGCCGCGAAAGACCCTGAAGATTCCCTAGCCAGAGGCCGATTCGCCGGGCTAGCCGCCCGCGGCCGCAACGCTGTTTTGGCGCAACCACGCCCCGATTCACAGCTCTCGTCGACGAGATCACGCCGTGAGGCTGGTCGCGTCGTTGAAACTGATCGGACATGTCAGTCAGGCGTGTTCGAGGTTGTTGAAGATGTGAATGGCTCGCCTGATAGCCTGTAGGTCGACTGATCACCAACCAGAGCACGATTGTTCAAGGGGCTTGCGTGGGCCCTACTCGTCCAGGTGTGGCCTAAGGTATTCGGCGAACTGTGGCGCTCCCGCGCGCGCGATCGCGTCAGTAAGCTCCGCGGCAGTCATGGGTGGATTCTTCTTCGAGCTTGCGGCGCGGGTGAACGACTCGACGACGGCCCGGTGGCGATCGGACAACAGTTTACTGAGGAAGGTGTCGGAGGTAATGACCTGCACGCCGGCCTGAGCGAGGGCCGGGGCTTGGAAGTCTTTGAGGTTGCGGGTCAGGAGCACATCAACATCGCCGTAGATGCACGCGGCGGCGTGTAGACGGTCGCCGGGATCGGGCGACAGGTCATCGGAGGCCTTGCCGCGGTACAGACCCCCATCGATCCGGTATCTGCTGAAGTGGGTGCGCACGGCATCGGTCACCGAGCGCGCCGACTCTGGCGTGCGGACGCCTTCACGGACGATGACTTCCTCCCACTCCTCCAGTAACTCGTCTGTCCAGACCCAGGTGAACAGGAAGTCTTCAGACATCGTGAGCAGCACATCCATGATGGTGAACGGGAACAACTCGCTGGTGTCGATGAAGACCCGTTGTAGCCGCGCCAAGAGTCACGCCCCGAGCGCGGCGCGAATTGCGTCGCCCCCGGCCCGGCGTTGCTCGCGCTCAGACGCTACTTCCAGCACATCCTCCACGCGGATGCGGCGGTGACGGCTGCCGGGCAGGCGACGGAAGGCGAGCACACCATCTTCGCAGAGCCGATCCACAAACTGCCGAGTCACACCCATGAGCTTCGCGGCCTCGGTGGGCGTTACCTCATCGTCGGCACGCAGGACCACAACCCGCGCCCCGTGGGCGACGGCATCGAGCATCGACCGCACCGCAGACTCAACCAGAGTGTCGCCGTGCAACCGCTCCGCGAGGCTCTTAGCGTCGGAGCGCACAGCAGGGTCAACCGGATCGAGCGTAGCGGCAAGTGCATGGGTGGTCATGGCACTATTCTACCCATAACTGCAATAACGACAACCTACCTACTGCCAGTATCACCTCGTCTTCCCCCACACCGCCTGACGAGTGACACCGAGCGTTGGCGCGTACCACGTCGGGCTGTTCATCCTATTCGCCGATGTAGATGCACCCGAAGAATGTGAGTATCGGACTGCCATTAGCGGAGGGCCCAGTGCTCAGTACTCAGTGCTCCCTGCCAGCCATCGCCTTGTAGGCGGTGTCGAGACGGGCGAGAGGGCCGGGGCTCGTGCGGGGGCGCGGCTCCGCGTCGAGGTGCCGAACACGCAGTTCGTCCATGAGTTCCTCAATGAAGTCCGGTCCCTCTGCGCGCATCAGTTCCTGCCGGGTGCGCAGCTCAGGTGTGCCGTCGCGCCAGTCGAGACCCCAGTTGCCGAGCGCGAACAGGATCGGGACGGTTTGGATGCCCGCCTCGGTCAGGCTGTATCGGGAACGGCGCCCGCGCCCCGCGTCTTCCTTGGTGAGAATGCCGGCCGCGACGAGCTTCTTCAATCGATCGGCGAGGATGTTCGACGCGATGCCCTCGATCGAGCCGGACAGCAGCTCACGGAAGTGCCGCCGGTCACCGAAGACCATGTCCCGCAGCACGAGGAACGACCACTGATCACCCAGGGCCTCGACGGCCGCATTGATCGCGCATCCCGACCGTGGATTCATGGTTCCCTCCTTGACGTAACACCAGTCAACCATCATGCTAGTAATTGCAATGTGCAATCACTAAAGGAGTTCTGACCGTGAGAATACGCGCCGACCTCAACATCTCACTCGACGGATTCGCCAGCACCGCCGACGGAACACCGGAGGATCCCTTCGGCAAGGACTGGTTCCGGCTGGTCGAGGCGTATGCGGCGACCCGCACCATGCAGGAGCGCGTATTCGGCGACACCTCGGGCGCCGGCACGACGGGTGTCGACGACAAGTACGCCGCCGCCTACTTCGAGGGGATCGGCGCCGAGATCATGGGCGCCGGAAAGTTTGGGCTGCACCTGTACCCGAACGATCCGCAGTGGCGTGGCTGGTGGGGCGAGAATCCGCCGTTCCATACGCCGGTGTTCGTGCTCACCCATGAGCAGCGGCCGGAGCTGGTCATGGAGGGCGGCACCACGTTCCGCTTCCTCTCGGCAACTCCGGAGGAGGCGCTCACGCTCGCGATCGAAGCCGCGAACGGTCAGGACGTGCGGATCGGCGGCGGCCCCACCGTGGTCCGCGACTTCCTGCGGGCAGGGCTCATCGACGAACTCCACGTCGCGATCGCCCCAATCCTTCTCGGCGGCGGGGTGCGCCTCTGGGATGGGCTGCGCGGTCTCGAGGCTGCCTACGAGGTGACGACCGAGGTGGCCGAGAGCGGCACAGTGCACATGACCTTCACGCGAACGGCCACTCAGGCTCCCGCCGCGTCTCCGTGGCGGCCAGATGGGGACACGCTCTGATGAATACCGAGACGCAGGTGTTCGCGGGGCTTCCTGTACGTGATCTCTCCGTAGCGATCGACTGGTACTCGATTTTCTTCGGCCGCTCCCCCGACGAGGTCGTCGGCGAGGAGGCCATGTGGCAGGTTGCTGCGGCGACCTGGCTTTTCGTCGCCCCCGACGAAAAGCGGGCCGGAGGCGGACTCATGACTCTGGGAGTACCCAGTCTCGACGCCTACCTGTCGCGTTGGCGTTCGGCGGGCATGGCTCACCAGCCCATCGAGACCTACGGCAACGGCGTGCAGCACGTCACCATCATCGACCCCGACGGGAACAGCGTCTCCCTGGCCGCCGCGCCACCGCAGGACGACTCGACGAAGAAGGAAATCTCATGAGCGAACGGACGCCGGACGCAGATCGGTAGGCGAAAACGATACGCTCACGCAACATCGCGCCGGGTTGACTGATGGAATGAGTGATTTCACCTTGGCGCGGGGAGAGACTGTCGCATCTGAGCTGCCTCTCCAGAGGACACACGCACTGCTCGTCGGGCTGTTCGTCGTTTACCTCGTCCTCCTCACCTGGATCATCCTGTGGAAGCTCGAAATTCCCTTCGTCGGCTCGGGCAACCTCCGTCGCATCAAACTGGTGCCATTCGCGGCCAGTGGTTCGTATGGTGCCAGCGATCCCCTTGAGGTCGGGATAAACATCCTGCTCTTCCTGCCTCTCGGCACGTACCTGGGTCTGCTTCGCCCGTCGTGGACGCTCTGGAAGCACGCGGGAACGATCGCGGCAGCGAGCCTGCTTCTGGAGGCCGGCCAGTACACACTCATGATCGGGAGCACCGATGTCACCGACGTCATCGCCAACACCGCCGGAGGTGTCATCGGAGTCTTGGGGATTGCGGTGATGCGGCGTGCGGGCAGGCTGAGAGTCTCGAGAACGGCGCGCATCTTGCTTGTCGGGACCGTGCTTGCTGTGCTTGCGTGCCTGGTGTTCTTCGCATCACCCGTGCGCTACGTGCTGAAGGACGTGCCGCTCACGCCGTAGTAGCGATGCTCTGCTCGGTTCACTCGTGACCGTGGCGCCTTCTTTGGCGGTTCAGCTCTTTCGGTCGTAGGTCAGCGCGAGCACGCCGGGTTCGCTGGTGTCGCAATGGGTGAGCTCCCAGCTCGTAAGCGGGTTCTCGTCGTCGAACAGGCGGTCTCCGCCGCCGCCAAGCACAGGGGGCGACGATGAGGTTGAGGCGAATGCCTCCGCACCCAAGAAACTCGTACGCTCACGATATGCGCGGCTTCGTAGCATGAGAGGTATGCGTGTGTTGATCGTCGAGGACGAGCCGTTCATGGCCGAGGCCATCCGCGACGGGCTGCGATTGGAAGCGATCGCTGCCGACATCGCCGGTGACGGCGACACCGCTCTCGAGCTGCTGAGCATCAACGACTACGACATCGCTGTGCTCGATCGTGACATCCCCGGCCCGTCCGGTGACGACGTGGCCGCGAGCATCGTCGCCTCCGGCAGCGGCATGCCGATCCTGATGCTGACCGCCGCGGATCGCCTCGACGATAAGGCATCCGGATTCGAGCTCGGAGCCGACGATTACCTCACCAAGCCGTTCGAGTTGCGCGAGCTCGTACTGCGGCTCCGCGCCCTCGATCGGCGTCGGTCCCGCAGCAGGCCGCCGGTTCGGGAAATCGCAGGGCTTCGGTTGGATCCGTTCCGCCGCGAGGTCTACCGCGACGGACGGTATGTGGCGCTCACCCGCAAGCAGTTCGCTGTGCTGGAAGTGCTGGTGGCCGCTGAGGGCGGTGTGATCAGTGCCGAGGAACTGCTTGAAAAGGCGTGGGATGAGAACGCGGATCCCTTCACGAATGCGGTACGAATCACCGTCTCGGCCCTTCGCAAGCGTCTCGGTGAGCCTTGGGTGATCGCCACCGTGGCCGGCGTTGGCTACCGCATCGACACGGTTCCAAAGGCCGAGACTGTGGGAGACACGCATGCGTAGACGGCGGGGCCTGAGTGCTCGTATCAAGCTCACGCTCAGCTACGCGGGCTTCCTCGTCTTCGCCGGGATCCTGCTGCTGGGAGTGACGTGGTACTTCCAGATCCGGGAGATGTCCGTCTTCTACCTTCCGACGTTCGACGATTTCCTGCTCGTCTTCGACCCGGGCAACTTCGGTCCTCGCATCTTCACCCCCGCGGCGATGCTGGTACTCCTGGGCCTGCTGCTCGTCGGACTTGCCGGTGGTTGGATACTCGCCGGCCGCATGCTCGCGCCGTTGACGCGCATCACGAGCGCCGCGCGACAGGCCGCGAACGGGTCGCTCACCCACCGCGTTGCGCTGGAGGGCCGGGGTGACGAGTTCCGTGAGCTCGCCGACGCTTTCGACACGATGCTCGCGAAGCTGGAGGCGCAGCTTGTCGAGCAGCAGCGGTTCGCCGCCAACGCGTCTCACGAGCTGCGCACTCCACTCGCAGTGATGCAGACGATCCTTGATGTCGCGAGCAAGGATCCGAGCCCGGACGGTCGCGAAGAACGTCTCCGCTCCGTCAATGCCCGTGCGATCGCACTCACCGAAGCGCTGCTGCTGCTGAGCCGGGCGGACCAGCGTTCCTTCGTACCCGAGCACGTCGACCTGTCCCTCCTTGCCGAGCAAGCGGCCGAGACCATGCTTCCCCTCGCGGAGAAGAACCACGTGGTTCTCGAGATCACCGGACCTGTCGCGTTCGCGTCCGGATCGTCCGCCTTGCTTCTGCAGATGGTTACGAACCTCATGCACAATGCCATCGTTCACAACCTTCCCACGGGCGGCTCCGTGCAGATCGTCACGACCGCTGGGGCCGGGTTCGCCGAGCTTACGGTCGAGAACACCGGTGAGCAGCTGAGCACACAGCTGGTGTCCACGCTGACCGAACCGTTCCGGCGCGGAACCGACCGCATTCGCAGCGACCAGGCCGGCGTCGGGCTGGGGTTGGCGATCGTCAGCAGCATCGTCACAGCGCACGACGGAACCCTCACTCTGACGCCACGGACGGGCGGCGGGCTCCGCGTCACCGTCCACCTCCCGCTGTGAGGCAGTTGCAGCGAGTCCGCTGAGGGACCACACGGTCCGTCGCATCCACTCACACTCACCCTTGCATCCTCGGATCGTGCGTCGGGTCGGCAAACATGCGCGGACACCCACTATCGGCGGCTTCGGGACGTAGCTCGTAGTGCCACGGTTCGTTGGCGTAGATCTGACAGAGGCCATACTCTGCGCCGTGCTCGGACAGCCAGACCACGGCTTCGGAAGGGCCGACGTCGATTGCTTCACCGGACACATGAGCAGAGGTCTCCGCAGTAGCCACCCATCGTGCGGCTTCCGCCTCCGAACCGTACTGTGCGACGGCGCGACGCAGGAGCAGCTCCTGGTAGTCGCCGGAGCGCCAGCCGCTGTTGACGGTGACATAGATGCCATCGTCTTCCGCGTGCGTCGCCGCGTCGCGCATAGCGTGGAGCAGCTCACCGTCAAGGTGGGCGATGCCGGGGTATTGATCGTCGAACACCGTGGCGCCGTCCGGCAAAACTCCGTCTGCTTCCGAGATGCCGGTATCGCTAAGGGCTCCGGGAAGGCCTTCACCGACGGGTGGCGGCGATGACGATTCCACGCTGTGCGAGGACTCGGGTGACGGCGGACTTGCCGAAGGGGCTTGCGACGATGCGGTGGAGTCTGACGACGGTTCCGGTGACGAACCCGACTGGTACACGAACACTCCAGTGATCGACGCTGTCAGTACGATCGCGCCAGCGATGGTGGGCCCGAGGGCTCGACGGGTTCGTGCTCGTGCAACTGCTGTTCGACTCATGCTGCCAGTCAAGACAGTCTCGTGTTGCCAGCCCGTATGCGGCTTTTCGTAGATGGACGATATGTCGTGGCGGAGACGGCAACCGCAGCCTGGTTCCCGTCACGCGAGGACTGTTCGATCAGGCCAGTGGCCGAGTCCACGTCGAGGGGGATGAACGGGTCAGCAAGCTTGATCGTCACCTTTCGTCCCCAGAACAACGGCGCCAGCACGAGGTTGGTCGAGCCCGCCGACTCTATCGGGCCTCACCGGTTGGGTCTTGCAGGTGGTGATGCACCCGCTATCGCCAGACTTCGAGCTTTTCGGGGTTGCGGACTGCCCAGACGTGTTTGATCTTGCCGGAGCGGGTGGTCGCCAATGTGATGACGGCGAGGGTGTGGTCGTGACTGTCGGTGGCGACGAGTCCAGGTTCGCCGTTGACGAGTTCTTCATGAACGGTGAGGTCGGGCTGCCGGTCGAGGACACCCATGAGGAATCGTGCGATGGCTTCGGGGCCGTATAGCGGTTCGAGGGAAGCGGAGACGAGCCCGCCGCCGTCGGTGATCGCGGTGGCGCCTGGGTCGAGCGTGTCGAGAAGTGCGGCGAGGTCACCGGTCTGCCAGGCAATCTTGAATGATTGCACAGCGGCTGCGTGTTCGGCGCGGGGTACAGGGGTTCGCTGTTCTTCGCGGACGCGGCGTCGTGCGGACGATGCGAGCTGGCGGCACGCGGCGGGCGAGCGGCCAACGATCTCGGCGATCTCGGGGAAGGTGTAACGGAACACGTCGTGGAGGACGAAGGCCACGCGCTCAGCGGGCGTCATGGATTCCAGGACGATGAGCAACGCCATCGACACCTGGTCGTCAAGGGTGACTCGGTCTGCGGGGTCGAAGGCGGTGGTCGGATCCTGGCTGCTCCACCTGTGCGGGGCGGGGATCGGCTCGGGGAGCCACTCGCCGACGTAGCTCTCTCGACGGGCGCGCGCCGTGGTCAGCATGTCGAGGCCGATGCGGCTGGCGGTCTTGATGAGCCACGCGCGGGGATGGGCTATATCCCGGCGTTCCTGCTCGGAGAGCCGGTACCAGCGGATGTAGGTCTCCTGCACGGCATCTTCCGCGTCGGCGAGGGAGCCGAGTAGACGGTAGCTGAGTCCCAGGAGGACGCTTCGCTCTCGGATCGCATCCACCAGGTGCGGTGGCTCGGCGTGTCGCCACGTCATATCGTCAGGCATCATCCCTCCCGTCTTCAGTCGCAGGCTCCCTGGGAGTTGCGCACGCATCCCTCTGGCTCCTATCGCATCATGTTTCCTTGACAAGGAGACGAGATGACCCCGTGAAGTGTGAGACGCGCTACTGGCCCCTCGGTGTGCTCACCGGCGACCATGGGCTGCGTCCGCTGAACGACGTGGCGACATGACCTTCGTCTCTCCGTTGACCGGCGCAACCGGCCCCAAGAAGAAGAACGAGGTAACCCGTCAGAGCGTGAGGAGATCCTCTGTTCGCAACCGCTGGCCTGACAGTCCAAGGCGCTGTCTCGTCTACCCGCAGAGCAGGCACCCCGTCTGTTCACGGCCCACCGGTGCGAATCACGCCGAGAGTCGACCGCACTCAGAACGCAGAACACGTCTGAAGGAGGAACCTATGTCCAACCCCATCACGTTCGTCAACATCGTCGACGTCGACCCGTCCCAGCAGCAGGAGGTCATCGACCTGCTAGTGGAGGGCACCGAAAAGGTCATGTCCAAGCGACCAGGCTTCATCTCGGTCACCCTGCTCGCCAGCCTCGACAAGCGCCGCGTCATCAACGTCGCGCGCTGGGAGACCCCCGACGACGTGAAGGCGACCCAGAGCGATCCAGCAGCCGCCGAATACGCCAAGCGCACCGCCGCGATTGCGAAGGCAGCGCCCGGCCTCTACACCGTCGTCGGCGAGTTCACCGCCTGACAGGCGGTCACGGTGGACCGTGCGATGGAAAGCGGAAGTAGACGAACGCGACGGCCACGAGAGGATCATCGTCGGCTATCGCTATGCCAAGACGTTCTCAGTCAGCGACCAGTTGCTTGTCCGGAAGATTCAACTGGCGCGTTCGAAGCGCGACGAGCGAGTACGCGTACGACAGCACGACGGCCACCGCGACGGCGCTGACGCGATGGTCGGGTACGAGCCACCATGCCGCGGTGACGAGCACGGTCCGTGCGATCGCATGCACGGTGCCTGCGGGGTTCCCGATGATCCACGAGAAGACGATCCAGTGGAGGCCCAGGCCGATGCCGAGAGTCAGTGAGATCAGTTGTGGGGCCACGAAAAGAAGCGTGATGTGCACCGCCCAGAGCAGGTTCACCATGAGCACGCACATCGCCATGAGCTTCGCGAGGGGATTCGTATTGTTGAGGAGTCGCTCTCCGAGCATCTTCGCAAGCAGAATGCCGATCGGGAAGATGGCTCCCGTGCCGACGATGAGCGCGAAAGTCGCGATCCTCGGCTCCATGAAAAGCGCGGCGACACCGATGATTGCCCAAACGATCATTCCTGCAAGCGGGAGCGCGAGGGATCTACCTGCCTGCGCGTCGAAGTCAGCGCGCAGTTCGGGGAGCGTCGGGTCCATCCGGAAGGCTCCTTCTCAAGGAATGGTCAAGTACCTGCGCAATGGTAGTGGTCTGCGGGGGTTGCGGGCCATGACACAGGGAAGGTATCTTCACCGAAGACCGTGCATGACGCAAAGGAGGTGATACCCGTGAACGATTCGACATGGGTGCTCCTCGTGGGAGTTTCGGTCGGACGATAGGTCGTCCGGGAGCGCCGCTGATCAGCAGCACTCTCGAAAGGCACGACCATGCACTTCACTTCTGAACAACGTCTCGACGGCGACATCCTCGAACGTGCTTTCACCCTCAGCGACATCCCCGGCATCCTCTGGACGCCGCCCTCCGCATCCTCGCCTGCACCGGTACCCGTCATCCTGATGGGACAACCCGGCGGGATCGGGATGCAGCGTATGTATCCCCGTCTGGCCGCGCGGGCACAAGGCGTTGCCCGGCACGGGTTCGCCGCCGTCTGCGTCGAGTTGCCCGGCGCCGGCGACCGTCCACGCCTGCCTGACGCGGAGCAGGCACGAGCCGATCTCGTTCGCGCCATCTCTGCGGGTAGGGCCCCGAGCGGCGACGTCATCGACCGACTGGTCCTCCCCCTCGTCGATCAGGCCGTTCCGGAGTGGCAGGCCACCCTCGACGAGGTGCTCACGCTGCCCGAGATCGGCGATCGGGTTGGAATCTCGGGCGGGGTGATCGCCGTCGGCACCCGCATGGCCGCAGAGGATTCCCGCGTCGTCGCGGCTAGCCTTTTCGCAGGCACCTATGTGCCGCAGGCCATCATGGAGCAGGCGCGTGATGTCACGATCCCGCTGCATGTGCTCCTGCAATGGGACGACGAGAACAACGACCGGCAGATGGCCCTCGACCTGTTCGACGCATTCGGGTCGAAGGAGAAGACGCTGTACGCCAACATGGGAGGACACACGGGCGTCCCGGAGTTCGCGGGCGAAGACGTCGTCCGCTTCTTCGCCCGGCACTTGTCTCCGTCGCAACCGACGGCAACGTCCGCACCGGACTCATCCGGCACACGGGACGATCGACGGACCCCTCCCGTGGCCCCACCCGAAGTGATCAACGGCTCAGCTGAAACTGAGACGGACCACTGAGTACGCTGGAGCGAACGCCCGCTCCCCTAGTGAAAGGCAGTTCCACTTGCGACCTCTCCGACCCCGCAAGATCGCGCCGGCCGCTGTCGCGCTCGTCTGCCTTGGCCTCGCCGGCTGCTCAGAGCCCGCCGCCGCGCCCACCGAACAAGTCAGCCCCACTCAGCAGGTCAGCCCCTCGGTGGAGGCCTCCGCGCCTGAAACAGGGGCGACCACTGACGCCCCCACCACGGGGCTCGTCGAACCTGAGGTCGATCGATCGGGTTCCTACTCGACGTTCCGCAACCGACTACTCACTTTCATCGACGAAAAGCTCGACTGTGAGACCGGCGAGGTCGTCATCGGGGGCGACGTTGGAGATGTCCAGGTGACTGCTGGCTGCCCCATCGTCACGGTGCACGGAGACAACGCTTACGTCGTGACGGAGAACGTCGGCGAGTTGACGGTGGCCGGGGACTCGAACATCGTCGTTGCGCGAGGCGTGGGCCTGGTCGTCGTGTCTGGATCCGACAACGTGGTCCACTGGCAAGGCGCAGCGCTTGATGCGACCGCGTCGGACGACGGCAACACTCTGCTCCAGCACGAGGAACCGGTCGAGGGCGAGCCGGCGATCGAGATCCCGTTCCAACACGGAACCGACTTGCCAACCGAGTTCGACCCCGAGTCCCTGATGAACGAGAACTACAAGCCGAGCAGCTGAGGAACCACCGATCAGTGCGGCTGCGTACGTCGATTCGACCGCCGATTCCTCATTAGCGCGGCTGCGCACGTCGGTTCCACGACCGATTCCCCTGTAATGCGGCTGCGTCCGTCGCTATGCCGACGCACGCAGCCGCGTTACCCGTGATCCCGTCGGTCTGGAGAACGGAACTCGCCTATTGCCGACCGCCGGTGACCTTGCGGTTGTAGTCCATGGCGATGTCGACCCACGCAGCCAGCTGCTCGTCGTCTTGGATCTCATCGGCTGCGACCTCGATCCACCCCGGCCCCATGTCGCGCCCCGGGCCCATCTCCGCTTGCATCGCCCCCGGCTTGGCGAGCAGCTCATTGTGCTGGTCGCTGTCGACTCGCACGAGGAGAGCGCCGTTCTTGAGGGCGCTGACAATCATCTTCTCGTTGACCATCACGGACCTGGCGCCGAACATCGACACTTCACGCACGACGGGCTCGTCGACGATCCGAGCGCGAATGCGTTCGATCAGCGTGGCCTGCTCAGGCGTCATATCGCTCGCCCCTTAGCCCTGTTCGGGCGGGCCGTAAGAGAGGCGGTCGAAGATCAAGACGCTCTCGGTAATCTTGCCTGCAATAACGGTGAAGTACTCGGCTGCCGGCGTCGTGGCGGTTGAGGCCGTCTGCGGATAGTAGAAGAGTGCCACCCGGTCTCCGTCAGCGAACTCGGCGATGTCTTCGATTCCGGTGAGCATCGGGGCGAAGCCACCGATGAATCCCCGGTACGCGTCCTTACCATCGAGGTCGACGCCCGGGGCACGACAGCTGATCTGGTCCGAGACGTATTCCATTGCGGCATCGACATCGCCGCTCGTCCACGCCTGGTGGTACTTCTGCACGGTGTCGTACGCGGTGTTGGTCATGGGGTTCTCCTGTCTTCATGCCGCAGGCGCGGCGTTTGGTGTTCAGTCCGGGAGTGGGTGCCAGTCGTCGGGCCCCGCGTCGCGGCCGGCGCCGACGGTGGCCAGACGCGGGAGGAAGTTGGCCCAGCCATCCGCATGCCCGCGCACCTCGGCGTCGGGCAGATCAGAGTGGCGAAGGTCAACGCGGGTGCCGCTTCCGATGCGGGTGAGGCGGAACTCGACCGTCGATGCACCGACGGGAAGATCCTCGCTCCCGAGGAATCCCCACGACACCACGACCCTGTTCGGCGGATCGACGTGCAGAAACTCGCCTCGCACCGGGTGCCCGGCGATGTTCACGGCGAACCTGCCACCAGGCCGGGGATCGAGGTCGGCGTACTGGCCCATCCAGGCAGTCATTCCGTCATTGGTCGTCAGGTATTCGAACACTGTTTCCGGTGCGGCAGCAATGTCGATGGTGTCGCGAAACTCAGCCATGATCGCCGGCTTCCCGCGACTCGATCGCCGTCTTCAGATCAGCCAGCTTTCTCGGCCAGAAATCGTCCAGGTACGAGCGCACGGCCGCGAGCCCGTCGGTATCAACCGCAAACAGGTGCCGTGTTCCCTCACGGGTACCGACGGCGAGCCCCGCCTTGCGCAGCACCCCGAGATGATGCGACGTCGTCTGCTGAGAGAGTCCGACCTCTTCGGCAATCGCCCCCACAGGTTGCGGGTTGCCACGAATCACCTTCAAGATCGCGCGTCGATTCCCGTCGGCGAGCGCACGCAACGCCAGATCCAGATCAACCACGGCTTCAGCGCCCATACGAAGTCTCCCTAGCTAGCAACCCTTGCCCTAATACAAGCAGTTGTTTGTACTCATGTCAATGAGTGCATGGAGCTGCCGGGCGCGCCTGCCCGCACAGGCACCCTCGGCACCTATTAGTTGACACGTCAATCATTCACTCGTATAGTTGATACATCAATCAGTTGGGCAGGTGAGCAGCATGTCGCAGGACACGTCGTCGTCGAGACGGCCGCTTCCGTCAAGGGACGAGCTGCGCATCTGGCGCGACTACATCGAGACCTCCGAGGTACTGCGTCGGGTGATGGGCGCTCGAATGCAGAGCCGATCCAGCATCTCCTCAGGGGATTATGCGGTGCTCCTGGCCTTGAGCGAGGCCAAGGATCGCGCGATGCGCTCCTCCGATCTGGCTGAGCACATCGGGTGGGATCGCAGCCGTCTCTCCCATCACCTGGGACGCATGGAGAAGCGTTCGCTGATCCGCCGCGAACGTTGTCCCGAGGACAGTCGCGGATGTCTCGTCGCAGTCACGGACGACGGCCTGCAGCAGTTCCGATGTAGCTCCGTTCCGCATCTGCGCGACGTGCGCCAGCTATTCGTCGAGCCCCTCACGCCCCAGCAACTGGCGGCCATCGGGGAGGCCATGATCGCACTCCGGGCGCACCTTGAGGCAGCGCCCGACCCCTCGCCTAGAGACCACTGATCCCCCACTTCTCTCATCGCAGGGAACGCGCGCACCACCGCAACCAGGCACCCGCGCGACGCTGCGTCGCATCACCTCGCGTCAAAGGAACCCTTCATCATGCAATTCGGCATTTTCACTGTCGGCGACATCGCGCCCGACCCCGCCACCGGCGTCCGATGACTGAGGACGTGGGCTACGCGACGGTCGTCGTCATCGGGGCAGGCCAGGCCGGCCTGTCCGCCGGATACCACCTGGCCCGCCGCGGCTTCGCCAGCGCGTTGGTTGAGCCGGACGCAACCCGCTCCTTCTTCATACTCGACGCCAACTCCTCACCTGGAGGGGCGTGGCAGCATCGGTGGGAGTCCCTGCGCATGTCCACGGTCAACGGCATCTTCGATCTTCCCGACTATCCGAAGCCACCGATCGACCCGGACGAATCCAGCCGAGACGCGGTACCCGCGTACTTCGCCGCCTTCGAACGCCGGGCGAACCTACCGATCCTGCGTCCCGTGGCGGTCTCCGCCGTCTCACGGGCAGACGACGATTCGGACGGAGAGCTGTTCGTCGATACCGACCGTGGTCGATGGCGTGCGAACGCCGTGGTCAATGCAACCGGCACCTGGAACAACCCTCTCCTGCCTCACTATCCGGGCCAGGAGAGTTTCATCGGGACGCAGCTGCACACGCGCGACTACATCTCGGCCGACGACTTCGCTGGACTCAGCGTCGCGATCGTCGGTGGCGGCATCTCAGCGATCCAGCTGCTCGACGAGATCTCCCGCGTCGCGCGCACCTACTGGTATACGCGCCGGGAGCCGGTGTTCCGCAACGGGGACTTCCGGCCCGAGATCGAAGGCCGAGAGATCATCGCCAAAGTGACCGCCGACGCCGAAGCCGGCAAGCCCGCTCGCAGCGTCGTCTCCTACACCGACCTCGCCTGGGCGCCGTACGCCGTCGCCGCCCGGGAACGCGGCGCGCTCACTCGTCGCCCCATGTTCACCCGCATCGAACCGACCGGCGTGCGCGAAGCCGACGGCACCCTCACCCGAGTGAACGCGATCCTCTGGGCGACCGGCTTCCGGCCCGACCTCGCCCACCTCAACCCACTCGGACTGCACAACGAGCAGGGCGGCATCGCCGTGACTGGCACCCAGATCACCAGCGACCCACGCGTCCACCTCATCGGGTACGGGGCATCACAATCCACCGTCGGCGCCAACCGCGCCGGACGCGACGCCGCCCGGGCGCTCGCCACTCGATTCCACACGCACCAACCCGTCGCGCCGACAGGCGCGATTCCCCCCAAGCCGGCGACGGCTCGTGCCGTCGTCATAAGCCGCCAACCGCGGCAGCAACCATCACCGCAACCAGAAAAGACAAGGACCACCCCATGAGTGAACTCAAGATCGCCATCATCCTCGGCAGCACGCGGCCCGGCCGCAATGGCAAAGCCGTCGCCGACTGGGTCATCGACCAAGCCGCAGGCCGCAGCACCACGTACGAGCTGGTCGACCTCCTCGATCATCCGCTACCGCTGTTGGACGAGGCCATCCCGCCGTCGGCCGGTATGTACCAAAATGAACACACCAAGAAGTGGGCCGAGACCATCGCTTCCTACGACGGCTACGTCTTCGTCACCCCCGAGTACAACCACTCCACCAGCGGTGTACTGAAGAACGCCATCGACTACCTCTACAAGGAGTGGAACGACAAGGCAGCGGCCTTCGTCGGCTACGGCGGCATCGGTGGCGGGCGGGCCATCGAACACCTCCGCGGCATCGCCTCCGAGCTGCAGCTCGCTCACGTACGAGCCACGCTCACCTTCTCGCTGATCACCGAGTTCGAGAACTTCACCACATTCACGCCCGGTAGCCACCAGGCTCAGGCAGCCCAAACGATGTTCGACCAGCTCGAACGGTGGGCTGCGGCACTCAAGCCCCTGCGCGGCTGATCCTCCACAGCGGGAGGCGACACGACGACCCCAGAACGTCGTTGTGTCGCCTCCAGCGGGAGCCGGCCGACGTTGCCGGCTTGCAGATCGAGTATCGCGACCGGCGCCGGCAGGCCCGCGCCATTCGAGCATCACTTCCCACATGAGTAGCGTCAAGGACACCGACGCTACGCCGCTTCTTGGCCCTCAGGCGTCGGCCTCATCCGTTGGCATCGCGTCGGGTAAACGAGGCAGAAGCAATCAGGACGACGACGGCTGTCCACGTTCCCATCACGAGGGCGCCCGGCAGTGGGTCGAGTAACCCCACACCGGGGTAGGACGTAAGCAGCTGGATTCCCGCGAGGTCGGGCAGATACCTGAGCACGGGAAGGGCTTGCACGAGACCGATGGTGAGACCGAGCACCATCGGAACGAGCACGATCAGCGTCACGATGAAGCTCCGCGTGAGGACGGTGAGTCCTGCAGCGATCAGGCTGATGAAGGTGTAGTTGAGCACGACGCCTCCCAGGTTCCACGCCATTCCCGTGGTGAATCCCGAGATGGGCAAACCGTACTCGCCGAGCGCCGCATGTTTCAGCAGCACGGCAGCCGTCGTCGAGAGGAGCCCGATGAGGGCAGAAAACGTAGCGATCACCGTCAACTTCGCCGCGATTACCCAACCCCGTCGTGGAACGGCCGTCAGCGTCGTGCGGATCTGGTCGTCCATGAACTCGGTGCCGACGATGAGCGCGGCGAGCAGGATGACCAGCGGCTGACCGAAGCCCGCCACCTCAAAGCCGTGCGATTCAATCGGAAAGCCATCCCACCGGCTGTCCGTGGGCCGGTAGTTGAGGCCGGTCACCAGCGCCAGGCTCGGCGGCACGATCAGCGCGGCCAGAGTGGTGATCACAATAGCGGGGTGAGTCGCTGCCTTGGTCAGTTCGGCACGAAGAAGATCCACGTGGCCTCTCCTCATGCGTCTCGCCGAGTGAACGCGATGACCGCACCCGTGACGAGCACGAGCGCCCAGGCCGCGTGGACGAGGCCGCCTGTCGTGGGATCGAGCACTCCGTCGAAACCAGGGGCGGTATAGAGCGCCTCGCCGGCGGTGACCGGGAAATATCCGGCGACATTCCAGATGCCGGCGAGGAACGACCCGAGGCCGATGACAAGGGGCATCAGCACGATGATCGGCAGCACGGCGGAGCGCGCAAGCGTGCCGAGCGCAAACGCGATGAGCGCCGTGCATACCCAGGCGAGTATGAGTCCCCCGATCAACGCCCAGATCTCAGGAGTGAGCAGCAGCGGATCGACCCCGTCGTCGGCGACGGCGTGGGTGATCATGATCGCTCCGGCCATCGACAGCAGGGCGATCACCGCCGTCGCCGTGGCGAGCAGAAGCATCTTCACGACGAGGACACCAACGCGACGTGGCGTCGCGGTGAGCGTGGTGCGGATCTGACTGCTGCCACCGTATTCACTGGCCGCCCAGAGTGCACCGAGCACGACGATGAAGGTATAGCCGAAGCCCGCCATCTCGAAGCCGTGATAGGCGAGCGGAGTCGGCTCTCCGAAGAGCCGGGGATCGTCAGGCGGCAGCCTGTAGGCCGTAGCGCTGGCCCATGCCTGCGGCCAGGTGCCGAGGATGGTGACGGCAGCGATGGTCCAGGTGGATGGGGCGGTGAACAGCTTGGTCGACTCCGACCTGACGACGTGAACCAGGCTCATGCCGGCCCGCCTCCGTTCACACCGCCTGAGCGGTACTCCCCCTGCCCGTCAGTCAGCGCGAAGAAGGCGTCCTCGAGCGAGGCATGGTCGCCCTGGATCGCTCGTGCGGTGCCGGTGGCAAGGATCTGGCCGCGCGCAATGACGACGACGTCGTCGGCGATGCCTTCCATCTCGTTCATGAGGTGGCTGGAGACCAGAACGGTCCGGCCCTCATCGGCAAGCCGGCGGAGAACACGACGCGTCCATCGGATCCCGTCGGGATCCAGCCCGTTCGTGGGCTCATCCAGCACCAGAACGCGCGGGTCACCCAGCAGCGCGGCGGCGATCCCGAGGCGCTGCCCCATTCCCAACGAGAATCCTCGGATGCGCGAGCGGGCGGCATCGGCGAGCCCGGTCATCTCAAGCACCTCCCCGACCCGTGTGGTCGGGATGCCGTTCGACTGCGCCACCCAGGTGAGATGCGCCCGCGCGGTGCGGCCCTTGGCTGCACCGGGACCATCGAGCATCGAACCGACCGTCCACAGCGGACGGTCGATGTCTCGATACGCACGACCGTCGATGTGAGCGGTTCCAGAGGTTGCCCGGTCGAGCCCGAGCAGAATCCGCATGGTCGAACTCTTCCCGGCACCGTTCGGGCCGAGGAAAGCGGTGATGCGGCCGGGAGCGGCGTCGAAGGAGACATCGTCGACGACGCGACGACTCCCGTGTGTCTTGACGAGGTGGCGTATTTCGATCATGCACCAAGCCCATCGCACCGGGCGCCGCGCGTCAGTCTGCTGGTGTTGACAATCCGGACGTGCGGGCGACGAGCGCGCACTCATAGGCGATCACGACCAACTGGGCACGATCGCGTGCGCCGGTCTTCGTCAGGATGCGGCTGACATAGGTGCGGACGGTGGTCGGCGTCACGAACAACTCCGCGGCGATCTCGTCGTTCGACAACCCTCGCCCGATCAAGGCGAGGGTCTCCTGCTCCCGCGCGGTCAGCTGCGCGATGCGGGGATCGTCGGTGCGCGGCATCGGTGCGAGCTGACTGATCAGGCGCCGGGTGACCTCGGGCGCGAGCAGCGCGTTGCCCTCGTAAGCGACGCGCACCGCGTGCACCAGCGACGCCGGCGTGGCGTTCTTCAGCATGAAACCGGAGGCACCGGCTTGGAGCGCCTGGTAGACGTAACGGTCAAGATCGAACATCGTCAGCACGATCACGCGCGACGAGGAGCCCTCCGCGAGGATCGCGCGCGTGGCGTCGATGCCATTCATCACCGGCATCCGAACGTCCATCAGCACCACGTCGGGTTCGTGCTCGCGCGCGGCAGCCAACGCCTGGGCGCCGTCGGCTGCGGTGTCCACCACGATCATGCCCGGCTCGTTGTCGATCAGGAGCCGCACGGACGACCGCAGGCGGGGATCGTCGTCGGCGATGAGCACTCGGATGACCGTCATCGCACTCCCCGACCGTTCACCGGAAGCGAGACGACGACGGTGAAGCC
This sequence comes from Tessaracoccus caeni, assembly GCF_029211185.1. Lineage (GTDB taxonomy): Bacteria > Actinomycetota > Actinomycetes > Propionibacteriales > Propionibacteriaceae > Arachnia > Arachnia caeni. The sequence continues at coordinate 8,568 of NZ_JARGDO010000008.1, read as the reverse complement.
GGCTTCGCTGTCCCGCACATCCAGTCGCCCGTCGAGCAGCGCCGCCCGCTCGCGCAGCCCCCTGAGGCCATGCCCTTCGTGCGGAGAACCGCTGATTCCGTGCCCGTCATCGCTCACCGTCACCTCGACCCGACCGTCGAGCCGCTTCACCATGACACGGCACGAACGTGCGCCGGAGTGCCGGATCGTGTTGGTGACCGCTTCCTGCACGATCCGCCGGATCGTCTCCTTGTGCACCACCGGCAGCGCATCGGCAGCAGCATCCACCTCGACCATCGCTTCGATGCCCGCCCGCTGCAGGCTCCGCGTCACGCCGCGAATGACCTCGGACAGCGACGCTCCCGGCGTGTGTTCGACGTCTTCCCGCTCTCGCCGCAGCAGCTCGCGAAGCTCATCGAGCGAGGATCGTGCATCCGTCTCCACCTCGCGAAGCGTCGCGCGGAGCTGCGCTTCGTCGAGCGACGAGACATGCGCGGCGATTCCCGCTTGCACGCCGATGGTTCCGAGCGAATGCGACAACACGTCGTGTACCTCGCGAGAGAGGCGTAGGCGCTCGTCCGAACGCGCACGAGCCGCACTCTCCTGCCGGGCCTGTCGGGTTCGCGTGCCCAGCGCCCATGCCGCACCGAGCACTATTCCCGACAGGATCACCGAACGCAGTCCCGCCTGCGCCTGATCGCCACCAAGAACCAGCATCGCGAGCCCCACGAGCACGGTGGCGACGATCAACCACCGGGGAAGGACACGGAGGCCATGCCTCTCCGCGACGGCGAACACGCACAAGCCCGCCAGCACACACGGGTCCGCAGTAACGCCGAGTGCCCACCCCACGACAGTTGCCGCCGTCGCGATCACCGCGGATGCGACGGGGAGCCAGGCCCGGACCAGCACCGCCACGAGGCAGGTGACAACCAGCACCAACTGCCACCCTCGGGCAGCAGGCGTCGCCGGAAGCACCGTCAGCCATAATCCGATCGAGACCGCGGCCCCGAAGAACAGATCGCGAAGAACGGCGCTGAGACGCCAAGCAGATGGCCCTGGCAACGGGCGCCCCTCGGCACCGGTTCTCTCCGCGATCATGACCCCCATGGTACGAACCCCACGTCAGCGGCTCGTCCTATCCGAGGCCGCAGTCAATCGAGCCTTCACCCGCATCATCGGGCATACTGCGGGCTCTATCCGACAACAGAGCCAGCGTCCGCTCGACCCGACTTAGAGGAGAGACCCATGCCCGCCGATACCGACAACTTCATCGTCAGCGCGCGAAACCTCGAGGAGTACCGGGCATTGTTCGCTTTGACCGACGACGACCTGGCGCGGCGTATTCTCGACTGCCCCGGCGGAGCCGCGAGCTTCACCGCGGAGGTAACCGCACAGGGTGGGGACGTCACCGCCGCTGACCCGGTCTACGAGCTTCCGGCCGCAGAGTTGCATGCCCTGGCGGCAGAGCAGGCAGCGCGAGCATCGGGCTTCGCGGTGTCCCATGGCGATCAGTACGACTGGAGTTGGTACGGCACGGCCGAGCGACACGCGCAGATCAGGCGCGACGCAGCAGCGGCATTCGTCGCCGACCACACACGCCACTCGGAACGCTACGTCGCGGCGCAGCTTCCTGACCTGCCGTTCGCGGACGACTCCTTCGATCTGGCCCTGTGCTCGCACCTGTTGTTCACCTATCCGCAGATCACCGTCGAGCAGCATGTCACCTACATCCGCGAACTGACCCGCGTGGCCGCTGAGGCGCGCTTCTTCCCGCTCGTGACCATCACCGGCAGCCCCGCTGATGACCTTGTGGAATCAGTAAGGCACCAACTGGAACGCGACGGCGTCCGGACTCACCTCGCCGACGTCGCGTTCCGGTTCCAAAAGCACGCCACGCAGATGCTCGTCGCGAAAGGTTCATAGTCAGTGATCTTCGACCACCACGTCCTCGTCCTCCAACACGGGCGCCGTGGGGAAGAGCCGCTCTCGTTCGAGGGCGACCACCTCGCGCGCGATCCGGACCTCTGACACATCGAGGGCCTCGGGCGCGCTTTCCGCGGTGTCGCTCTCGCGGGCGAAGTGGGCGAACGTACGGCGCTTCCGGGCGAGGATGTCCGTGATCCGCTGGTCCACTCCCTCCTCAGACAGCAGCCGGTGTACCTGCACCGAGTCCAGCTGGCCCATGCGGTGGGCGCGCGCGATCGCCTGCCACTCAGTCGTCGGCTTGAGCTGCGGCTCGCAGATGACCGCCACGGAAGCGCGTTGGATGTTCAGGCCGACGCCGCCTGCCTGGATCTGCGATACCAAGACCGCGCCGTGATCTGCGTCTTGGAAACGGTCGACCATGACCTGCCGAGCACCGGCGGGCACCGATCCGGTGAGCGGCCCGAACACTTGGCCAGGCAGACACTCCGCCAGGGTGTCTAGCACCTTCAAGAAGTGAGAGAACACGATCACCCGCCGCCCGTTGGCCTCCGCTTCGGCGACGATCTCGACGATCCGGCGGATCTTCTCCGACCGGGGCCCTGAGAGCATGGCGGCTTGGCGCATCGCCATGAAGTTGCCGGCTTCGACAGCCCGAGCATAAACCTGCTCGTCGTCGGAGGAGAGCGGCACCCACTCGTCGGTCTCGATGAGTTCAGGGAGCTCGGTGAGAACGTCTTCCTGGTTGCGCCGCAAGTACGCGGGCGCCACCTGGCGGCGGAAGTGCCGCGGTGAGGGCGCGCCGTCGTCGACGACGAGGTCGGGACGGAGGTAGCCGATGAGCGTGCCGAACTCGTCGACCCGGTTCTCCAACGGGGCACCGGTCATCAGCATCGCCCGCTCGGCGCGCCGGACCAGAGCCGATGCCCTCCGGGAGCGTTGAGCCGCGGGATTCTTGATGTAGTGCGCCTCGTCGACGATCACGCACGGCAGGACGGGCAGGCGGTCAACGACGGGGGTCACCGAGCCGAGGGTCTCGAAGGTGGTGACGGCAACTCCCCCGTCTTGCACCCAGGCGATCGCCGCCGAGGAGCGAGCCGGGCCATGGAGCCGATGGGCCGAGAGCGCGGATTTGGACTCGATCTCGCGGATCCAGTTCGTGACCACGGCCGCGGGGCAGACAACCAGGCCATGGTCGTGGCCGGTCGCCTTCAGATGCGCCAGGAGCGCGAGCGCCTCGACTGTCTTTCCCAGCCCCATCTCGTCGCCGATCAGCACCTTGCGCTGCACCAGAGCGAACTTGGCCGCGAAGCTCTGGTAGCCGCGCAGCGAGACGCGAAGCTGCGTCGTATCCAGGGGCAAGGCGCGAATCGCCTCGAGGATGTCCTCGGGCAGATCGCCGTGCGCTCTTCGCTCGTTCTCGGTCAGGAAGCCGAGTTCGGAGAGCATCGCATAGTAGTCGGAGGGTCGGGACTGGAAGTCCTCCCACGGATCGACGCCGTGTCCGGCGGATGCAATCTCGGCGACGTGACCCGCCCAGTTCAGCAGGCGGCTGACGGCCGCGCCGAACTCTTCCACCGGCCGTCCATGCGACTGGACGACGACCCGCACCACGTCACCGTCGACGCTGCGGGCCAGCGGAGCGAACATCTCGAACAGGCCAGTCTCCGAGGCAAGGCCCATCGGGCGCCTCGCCGCGTCCCAAGCCGCCAGGCGAGCGAGGAGCGCCGTGCCTTCCGGCGTGCGATGCCTCGGATCGAGTCGGAGCGGGAGGTCGTCGTGTGTCGCCTGCCGCAGGGTCTGCGCCGCTCCGAGAAGCCGATGAGCCGTCTTGGCGCCGATCCCCGGGATCTGCTCCAGCCGGGCGCCCAATCCGAGCACCTGCCCGACGGTGGTGACGTCTGCGTCGGTGAGCGCGCCTGTCCGCAGGCGGTCCCTCGTGGTGTCCCGGAGCCGCTCGACGGGCATCTCGGAGAGAAGCCTGTCCACCTCGATACGACGAATGTCCTCTCCGGCAGCAAGGGCCTCCGCGCGCAGCCGCTCGACACGACGCCGTCCCCGAGCGATGGCCTCACACGCAGCGGGGAGTCCGCGCACGATGGCTCCCGAAAGGAGCTCGATGCGGCCGCACCCGTAGCCCAGCTCGTCGATCAGCCCGGTTTCCTCCCGCAGTGCATGGTCGACGGGGATCTCGGGCCTCGTGCGGCCGGCCTCCACGAGAAGGCGCTCGAGGAGCCCTGGCACAGCATGGGTCTCAGCCTGGGCGCGGTAGTCGGCGATAAGGTGCGCGGCGGCGAGCCCCGCGTCGCGTTCACGCGCACCGTTGAAGAACCGACGCAGCCCGAAGAGCACCCGGATGTCGCGCAGGGCCCCGGACACCTCCCCAGTCAGCACGCCCACCGCCTCGCGTTCGGACGCGGTCAGCGCCGCAAGCGCGGACGCCGCAGCAACGTCGCTGAGCAGCTTCCCCGCAGCCGGGCGAAGCGGGAGCACCCGCCATCCGTTCCCGCCGTCGTCGAGGACATCGACTCGGCTGTGCAGCAGCGCAGCCGACGCCGCCGCGGCCGCCTTCTGTATCTGAGACCGGCGACTCTTGACCCGCTCGGCCTGCGCGACCCAGCGCTCGACTTGCATGGCCTCCGCCCGTAGCTGCTCACGTGCGCGTCGATCCATGAGCGCTCCTCCGATCGTGTCACTGTTCCGGAGGAGCCTAGAGGAAGGGTCTGACAACTGCGGTCTGCTCGGGCCGCTCCGGAACGAACGACAGCGATGTGAACCGGCGCCTCGCGTCGGATAAAGTCGCCTGCGTGACATCAGAGGGTCATCCGGTCCAGACAGGGCCGGACGAGCATACGCAGTTGTTGACCGAACACGCCCCGGCAGCCGCCGCACTGGTCGATCTTGGACGCCCGCTGGCCATCCCTTCCGCTGCCCAGCTCCGCTGGCACCGAGAGGAACTGGCGATGTTCGTCCACCTGGGCCTCAATACGATGACCGGCCGCGAGTGGGGCGACGGCACCGAGGATCCCGCATTGTTCGCCCCTCATCAGCTCGATGCCCGGGCGTGGGCGCGGCTCGCCCGTGAAACCGGATTCGGCACTCTCGTCCTCACCGCCAAACACCACGACGGATTCTGCCTCTGGCCCACCGCCACGACGGCGCACAGCGTCGCGGCGAGTCCATGGCGCGATGGCTCCAGCGACGTGGTGGCTGAAGTCGCCGACGCCTGCCGCGCGGAGGGAATCCGGCTCGGTCTCTACTGCTCACCATGGGATCGCAACGCGCCCAGCTACGGCTCGGGCGATGCCTACAACGACCTCTACATCGCCCAGCTCACCGAGCTGCTCACCGGGTACGGCGACGTCGCCCAGGTCTGGTTCGACGGCGCCGTCGGCGAGACCGACGCCGGACGCCAGCGCTATGACTGGCCACGGATCCACGCCACCGTGCGAAGGCTGCAGCCCGACGCCGTGATGTTCTCCGACTCCGGGCCCGACCTGCGCTGGGTCGGCAACGAGAGCGGGGTGGGCTCGCTCACCTCATGGTGCGCCATCGACTCGGCGCGGGTGCCCGAACCCGGCCGCAGCGACCCCTGGACCGTCGACTCCCTATCGACCGGCTCCCCCGACGGCGATGTGTGGCGGCCGCCGGAGTGCGACGTGTCGATCCGTCCCGGCTGGTTCTGGCATGCCGAGGAGGACGCCCAAGTCCGCGACCCCTACAACCTGTGGAGCCTCTATGCGGCCACGGTGGGGCGGGGCAGCAAGCTGCTGCTCAACGTGCCACCGAACCCCGACGGCGTCATCACGGACGCCGACGCCGCAGCCTTGCACGGCTTCGCCGCGCTGCGTGAACGAACGCTCGGCACCGACCTGCTGGCAACCGCCACGACCCATCGCGACGGCGATGCCCTCATCATCACCCCGGAGGCACCCGTCGAAGCCGACTTGCTCGACCTCGCCGAGGATATCGCCGAGGGTCAGCGCATCGCCGCTCACCGGGTCGAGGTCGACGACGGAACCGGCTGGCGTCCGCTGCACGCCGGCACCACGATCGGCAACCGCCGGCTGATTCCCCTCCCGCCCACCCGGATTGCCCGGCTCCGTGTCCGGATCGATCTGGCTTACGGTGAGCCCCGCCTGTCGCACGTGGCGCTCCACGTCAGCCCGCACGGCTCGACGACACGCGCCGACAACCACGACTGACATCCGCCTCACGGCGCCGCGAAACCAACCTGGCCCCAGACAAATCGCGTGAAGCTCTGCCTGTCCTCGAAGCCCAAACTCGTTCGTCCTCCTTGTAGATGGCTCGCACAACACCCGCGAGCTACCAACCACTCCCCCATACGATGAGGGCGTGGTTCGACACCACAAGGACAGGGGACATCCCATGAAGTACACATTCTTCCTCTACAGCGACGAAGCCGCCTACGGGCAGCGGTCCGAAGCCGACATGCAGCAGGAACTCGCCGTGTTCGGCGCCTACATCGGAGCACTCCAGGAAGCCGGGGTCTTCGTCGCCACTGACTGGCTCCAGCCCACGATGACGGCCACCACCGTCACCATGCGCAACGGGGAGGCCGTCGTCCACGACGGTCCGTTCGCCGAGACGAAGGAGCAGCTCGGCGGCTACTTCATCATCGAGGCGCCCTCGCTCGACGTGGCCCTCGAATGGGCGAAGAAATGCCCCGTGGCGCACTACGGCACGGTCGAGGTTCGCGCCTCCGCGATGGGCGGCTGAGCCTTTCCATGAACGCCGATGAACCGGGCGGATCCGATGACCTCCTCACCAGGATCGTCACCGAAGATCGCGCTCGGCTCATCGGCGCTCTGGCTCGATGGTGCGGCGATCTGCAACGCGCCGAGGACGGGTTCAGTGACGCGATCGAGGCCGCTCTGAAGACCTGGCCGTCGACGCCGCCCCGCAATCCACATGCATGGATCATCACCGTCGCTCGCAATCGCATCCGGGATGTCGCGCGTTCGGCGGCAAGCCGGACATCCCGCACGCTCACCGATGAGATCAACGACTCGCTCGTGGCCGACCTGAGGCCCGGCAAAGACGACACCCTCGCTCTGCTGTTCGCCTGCGCCCATCCCGCTCTCGACCGAAGCGTTCACGCGCCGCTGATCCTGCAGGTCGCGATGGGCGTCAGCACCATCGATATCGCCACCGCGTTCGCGCTTCCCGTCGCGACGCTGTCCAAGCGACTGGTGCGGGCGAAGCAGAAACTCCGGGCGAACCGTGCCTCGTTCGAGATACCCGAGCGAGTCGAGCACGATCGCGTCCAAGCCGTACTGGATGCCGTCTACGCGGCCTACGCCGTGAGCTGGATGCGGATCTCGCCTCCCGGAGCGACCGAACTCGTCGTCGAGGACGCCGTTCACGCCAGCCAACTCCTCCTGCGCGAATGCCCGGACAACCACGAGGTCCGAGGCCTCGCCTCCCTCTTGCTCTTCCTGCACTCACGCGCGTCGACGCGGATCCTGGATGGCTGTCTCGTGCCGCTCGAGCAACAGAATCCGCTCGGGTGGGACCATCGACTGATCGCGCGCGGAAACCAGATCCTACATGGGTGCCTGGGCTATCCCCGGCATGGCGATCCTGGTCCTTATGAGCTGCAAGCCGCGATCCAGGCCGCACACTCCACCCGCGTCGAAGGAACCTACCCACCGTGGCCGGTGATCGCCCAGCTTTACAACGCGCTGATCGCCCAGACGCCGAGCATGGGTGCGCATGTGGCCCGTTCGGTCGCGATCGCTCACGCAGTAGATGTCGCGACAGGTTTGGCGGAACTCGACGCACTGCCGAAGCGATTTCCATCGATCGATTCATTCCAAGCATTCCACGCGGCCAAGGGAGCCCTTCTTCAGGACGACGGGCAGACCACAGCAGCGCGGGAGTCGCTCATCCGCGCGCTCGACCTGTGCACCGACATCCCCGGCCGCAACTACCTGCGCCGTGCCATCGACCGTCTTCCCGGATCGCATGGCACGGCGCACCGTGTGTCCTGACCCGCCTACCGAATGACGGTCGTCGCGCGCAGCATGTTGTGATCGGACGGGATGGTTCCGACGAACTTGCCCGCCTTGTCCACATTCACCACCGTTTCCCACTCAGAGACGTTGACGCCCTTGCTGGTCCAGATGTAGTCGATGTAGATGCCATTGACCCACGGCTTCACCGGAGCCGAACGGCTCCACGCGTTGTGACTGGAGAAGTGGGTGTTGATCCGCTTCATGGCGGTCGCGCCACTCGTGGTCTGCGTCGACTTGTACACATTGCCCAGCGGATCGACGAAGCCGGCCTTGCGCATCGCGTCGTATGGTCGGTTTCCGCCCTCGGTCCACTTGTGCGAGTTGAAGTCACCGACCACATAGGTCGGCAGATCCTGAGGATTCTTCGCCTCGATCACCTTGAGGATCTGGCTCATCTGCTTCTTGCGCATGTTGACGGTCCTCGCATCCTTGCCTGGATCGAGATGCACGTTCACGAAGAAGAACCGCTTTCCGGTCGCCCTGTGCTCGAAGATCGCCCAGGGTGCCGTCAAAGTCGTGCGTAGGGCCGTCTGACTAGGCAGTTTATGTGGTTCGCGGCGTGGCGAACGCAAGGGACGCGGTCCCTCTGGTGAGGATGTGGGTGTTCAAATCCAGTCTCGCTTCG
>NZ_JARGDO010000082.1 GCF_029211185.1 Tessaracoccus caeni | reverse complement strand
AGGGGTTGCGTCAGGTAGGGGGTCGGGTTCATGGTGGTAGTGCTTGGTCACGGTCGAACCCCGGTAGTCAGCCTTGGGGCCCCTGCCTGGGAGCCCGTTTTCGAGCTTGGTGGTGGAGAGCATGCGCAGAAGCGCGGATTGTTGCTATAAGCACGTGTAACAGACTTGGTTGTTTGGGACCCTTCGCTCTCCCCGTGACCAGCAGGCCACCA
>NZ_JARGDO010000081.1 GCF_029211185.1 Tessaracoccus caeni | reverse complement strand
ACCCGACGGAGTAGGCCAGCCGCCGCCTGGTCATCCACTGGAGAAATTCCTTGGTGCCGCCGGCTCCGTCGGTGCGGATCAGAATCTTCTTCGACCCCCGCCTGCTCCGGGCCAGCAGGGCTGGTGGGAGCTGCGCGAGCGCGGCCTTGGTGACGGTGATGTGATCAGCCGCGGTGTTCGAGCCGGCGTTGCCGGGGCGGAGATGGATCGCCAGCGGTTCCCCAGTCCCTTCGCTGCCGTGGTC
>NZ_JARGDO010000080.1 GCF_029211185.1 Tessaracoccus caeni | reverse complement strand
TCGAGGTTTGGACGTTGAACACCCACATCCTCGCTACTGGGGCCGCGTCCCTTGCGTCCACCACGCCGAGAATCACGCAAATCACCTAGTCAGGCGCCCCTACACACGACTTTGACGGCACCCTGGGTCAGGGATATGGGTGAACAGTTGGGACAATCGGGCGGCGCGCAAGACTTTCGGCTCGACAGCACACGCCGTGACAGGGGAAGATGTCACCGGACGCGGTTCCTTGGCTCGAGGTTTGGACGTTG
>NZ_JARGDO010000007.1 GCF_029211185.1 Tessaracoccus caeni | reverse complement strand
TCTTCATTCCAGGCAGCCTGTTCTTGAGGTGTTGAATTGTCGTAAATCCAATTATCTCAAGAAACGGGCTGCCGCCTTATCTTGACACGCTGTTTAGTTGTGGTTAACTACGCCCTGAATAAGCCTCCTTATTTAAATAGCGATCATGGGGGTCTTCAAGTACCTCCGACCCCGCTTCGGGCACCGTTAGCAAAACGTAACATTGAGCAGCGCTGAGAACCCTTGACACACCTTTCTACTTAACCGGTATAGTCCGCTCAGGAAGCAGTATCCGGTCCCCAACGGAGGGGGTACCAACCCGCAAAGGAGCGTGTGGGGGCCGGCTTGAGGAGAGAAGGCCGCGCCATGACAGCTACCGGATCATCGCATCCGCTCCCGCCCTCAGGGGTGGCGCCGACGACACCGCCTGAGGTACCAGACCTCCCCGATGTCACACCGGAGAAGCCGTACGACAACCGCTGGATCAAGGACCTCGCGTTCCTCGGCAAGCGGCTGCTCGTCTACCTACTGATCGGTCTCATCAGCATCGTGCTGAACTTCGTGTTCCCACGCCTGATGCCCAACGACCCCGCCGAGTCCATGATTCGCGACATCTTCGAGAAGACCGGCCAGCGGCCGAGCGAGTTCCAGATGGCGCAGATCCGACGGATGTACGGCGACCCGGACACCAACATCGTCGTGCAGTTCTGGAACTACATCACCCAGCTGCTGCAGGGAGACCTGGGCAAGTCCATCCAGTACTACCCGATGGAGGTCACCGAACTCATCAGCGGGGCCCTTCCCTGGACGCTCTGGCTGGCCCTCACCTCGACGATCGTCGGCTGGATCATCGGCACGCTGCTCGGAGCGCGGCTCGGCTGGAAGCCGGGCGGGCGGTTCGACTCGTTCATCACGCCGATCACCATGTTCTTCGCGTCGATCCCCGCCTACTGGCTGGGCCTCGTCGCGGTGTGGCAGCTGTCCTACATCAAGGGCTGGTTCCCCGCGCAGGGCGCCGTCAACCAGCGCATCCGGCCGGCGAGCCTCACCAACGCCGAGTTCATCGGAAGCATCCTCCTCCACTCGGTGCTCCCCCTGGGCGTGCTCATCCTCGTCGGCTTCACCGGCTGGATGCTCAGCATGCGCAACATGATGATCACCACGGTCAACGAGGACTACGTCCACCTGGCGCGGGCCAAGGGTCTCCGGCCCAAGGCGGTGCGGAGCCGCTACGCGATGCGCAACGCGCTCCTCCCCAACGTCACGGGCCTCGCCCAGGCCTTCGGCGGCGCACTCACCGCCGTGGTGCTCGCGGAGACGGTGTTCATCTATCCGGGCGTCGGCAGCCTCGTCGGTGCCTCGACAGGCACCCGCGACTACCCGCTCCTCCAGGCCCTGATGCTGATCATCATCTTCCTCGGCCTGATCTTCAACTTCATCGCGGACTCGGTCTACGTGCTCCTCGATCCCCGCATCCGAGAGCAGGACTGACGCCATGTTGAAGCGCTTTGTATCTATTCCCAAGGTCCAGATCGGCCTGGCCATCATCGGCTTCTTCACGATCGTCGCCATCCTCGGCAAGCCGTTCGCGACGTACGTCCTGAAGCGCACGCCCACGGACGTGTTCCTCGACGCCATGGGCCAAGGGCCTAGCTGGGCTCACCCCATGGGCACCACCGTCAGCGGCCAGGACGTGCTCACCTGGATGCTGCACGGCACCTACAACTCCATGTTCGTCGGCTTCGTCTCGGCGATCATCGCGACCGCCATCGCACTGGTGATCGGCACCCTTTCCGGCTTCCTCGGCGGCTGGGCCGACAACGCGATCAACGGCTTCATCCTGGTCTTCCAGAACATCCCCAGCTTCCCGGTCCTGATCATCATGGCGGCCTTCTGGCGCGACATGCCGCTGTTCGCGGTCGCCGTGCTCGTCGGCGTCTTCGAGTGGACCGGCGGCGCGAGGCGGATCCGAGCCCAAACGATGAGCCTTCGACGGCGCGACTTCACCACGGCGCTGCGCACCGTGGGCGAGAGCAAGCTGCGGGTCGTGCTCGTCGAGGTCATGCCGCACTTGTTCGGCATCGTCTCCCCGTTGTTCCTGTCCGCCATCGCGGCCGGCGTCGGCATGCAGGCCTCGATCGCCATGCTCGGCATCGGCAACGCCGGCGAGCCCAGCTGGGGCCTCATCATCAACTACTCGTTCCAGCAGAACGCGCTGTTCCGCGGGATGTGGTGGTGGTTCGTGCCGCCGGGCCTCGCGCTCGCCCTGCTCGGCTTCGCGACCACGATGATCAACTTCGGCCTGGACGAGATCACCAACCCGACGCTCAGCTCGAAGCGCATGAAGCTCATGCGCAATTTCAAGAAGAAGATGCGCGAGAACCGCGCCGTGGCGCAAGAGGCGGCCTGACATGACAGACAGCACCCAGACCCTGGCCGACGTCGACGTGATCAACGAGGCGCCGCCGGCCTTGGAGACCCCCGAGCAGATCGTCGCGAGGCTCAACGCGTCGCCGCCGCTGCTCGTCGCCGAGAACCTCGACGTCACCTACGTGACCGAGGCCGGCGAGGTTCCCGCCACCCGGAACGTCAACGTGACGCTGCACCGCGGCGAGATCCTCGGCATCGCGGGCGAGTCCGCCTCCGGCAAGTCGACCCTGCTGAATGCGCTCTCGCGGCTGCAGCGTCCACCGGCCATCACCAGCGGCGGAAAGATCACCTTCTACCCCACTGATGACAGCGCGCCGATGGTGATCAGCGAGATGTCCGAAGAGGAACTGCGTACGCACCGCTGGACGGCGCTCTCGATCGTCATGCAGTCGGCCATGGCCAGCCTCAACCCGGTGATCAAGCTGGAGTACCAGTTCACCGACGTGATCCACGAGCACGACTCGAAGATCTCCAAAGAGGCCGCGATCAAGAAGGCGGGCGACCTGCTCGAGATGGTGGGCATCCCGCGCCACCGCCTGACCGCCTACCCGTTCCAGCTCTCGGGCGGCATGCAGCAGCGAGCGTTGATCGCACTCAGCCTCGCCTGCGAGCCGGACGTGGTGTTCATGGACGAGCCGACCACCGCCGTCGACGTCATCATGCAGCGCCAGATCCTGAGCCAGATCCTGCAGCTGCAGGCCAAGCTGGGCTTCGCGATCGTGTTCGTCACGCACGACCTCTCCCTGCTGCTGGAGATCTCCGACCGCATCGTCATCATGTACGGCGGCCGCTTCGTCGAGGTGGGTTCCGCCGAGCGGATCTTCCTCTCGGGCCTCCACCCGTACACGCAGGGCCTGCGCCGCGCGTTCCCGCCGCTCTCCCAGCCGGTGCGTCGGCTGCAGGGCATCCCCGGAAGCCCGCCCAACCTGTTGACGCTCCCCAAGGGCTGCGCATTCGCGTCGCGCTGCCCTCGGGCCGACGACCTGTGCACCGAACAGCGGCCTGAGATCCGCGAACTCCAGGGCGGCCTCGTAGCCTGCCACCATCCCCATGTGACCGAAGACGCCGGACAGGAGTCCATCGATGACTGAGACGATTCCAGCCAAGCGCGAACGCGAGATCGTGCTCCAGACCAAGGATCTGAAGGTCCACTTCGAGGGTGAGAACCACGAGGGCAAGAAGGTCACCATCCGGGCCGTCGACGGCGTCAACTTCACCATGCACAAGGGCGAGATCGTCGCCCTCGTGGGTGAGAGCGGCTGCGGCAAGACCACGCTGGCCCGCGTTTTCTCGCTGATCTACAAGGCGACGTCCGGCGAGGTGACGGTGCTCGGCCGTCCGCTCAAGGAGGTCGCGAAGAACGAGCGCGAGTACTACCGCAAGGTTCAGTTGATCTTCCAGGATCCGTTCGCCTCGATGAACACGCTGAAGCGCATCTCGCACATCATCGGGCGCGTCCTCGAGATCCACAAGATGGCGAAGGGCCGCACGGCCATCCGCGCCCGGATCGAGGAGCTGCTGGGCAAGGTCAACCTGACCCCCGCCGAGTACTTCGTCGACCGGTTCCCGACCGACCTGTCGGGCGGGCAGAAGCAGCGCGTCTCCATCGCGCGTGCGCTGGCCGTCGACCCGGCCGTGATCCTGGCGGACGAGCCCACCAGCATGCTGGACGCCTCGATCCGTCTCGAGGTGCTGAACCTGCTCGGCGACCTCCGCGACAACACCGGGCTCTCGGTGCTGGTCATCACCCACGACATCGCGAGCGCCCGCTACCTGAGCGATCAGATCTACGTCATGTACGGCGGCCGCGTCGTCGAAGCCGGGCCCACCGAGGCCGTGGTGAGCGACCCGGTCCACCCGTACGCGGAGCTTCTGATCTCTGCGGCGCCAGATCCGGCCAAGTACAAGGGATCGGGCCACAGCGCCGTACAATCTTCCTCAACCAACGCGCCGGTGGACAACTCGGTGGAGATGGTGGGTTGCCGGTTCGCCAACCGCTGCCCCTATGTCCAGCAGCGGTGCATCGACGCCCCTATCCCGGAGTACGTCTCCATCGATGGCTCCCGCCGTGCCCTGTGCGTCCTCGCCGAGGATCGCCCCGACTTCATCAACCCGCAGCGACCCGGCGCCACCGGGACAACCCAACCTTCGGAGGTAGTTTCATGACCATCAGCACCACGCGAGTCACGCGCAGGGCCCTGTTCGGCGGCATCGGTGCCGCCGCGCTCGTCGCAGGCCTGTCCGCCTGCAGCAACAACAACGCCCAGACGCCGACCGACCCCGGGACGGGCGACTCCTCGACCCCGCAGGGACCCGCTGAAGGCAAGCTCGGTGGCCTCCTGGTGATCGGCGCCGCCGTCACGGCGTCCAACCAGTTCGCCCACAACTTCAACCGCTACGGCGGCGGCGACACCGCCCCCGGCAGCGATCTGCTGTGGGAGGGCCTCTTCCGCATCTCATCCAAGGACGGCGGCCAGATCATCCCCGTGCTCGCCGAGAAGGTCGAGCACGCCGAGGACGGCAAGCAGGCCACCTACACCCTGCGCCAGGGCGTCACCTGGTCCGACGGCGAGCCCTTCACCTCGAAGGACGTCGCCTACACCCTCGGCACCATCTACGGCACCCCGGTGGACCCCAAGGACAAGGCCGACGACCAGTTCGCGTGGCTGACCAAGGCCATCGAGACGCCGGACGACCATACGGTCATCGTGAGCTACCACGACGACCAGCGCCAGCAGGAGACCAACCTGGCGCTCTACTTCCCGATGGTGCCGGCGCACATCTACCAGAAGGACGGGAAGCTGGAGTTCCCGCAGGACACCATGAACGAGCCCGTCGGCACCGGCCCGTACAAGCTCAAGGAGTTCAGCAGCCAGCTGGTCCAGTACGAGAAGCGCGAGGGCTACTGGGGTCGTGAGGTGGGCCCGGACGAGATCCAGTTCGTGCCCAGCGGCACCGCGGGCAACATCGAGACCCAGATCACCCAGGGCGGCGTCGACCTGGCCGAGGGTGGCGCCCCTGGCGTCGTCAACGGCTTCGCCACCATGGCCGAGACCAACTCCTACACGTTCATCGCCGACGGCGGTGCGCGTGGCGTCGTCTTCCAGTGCCAGAATCCCGACAGCCCGACGTCCGACGCCAACGTGCGCAAGGCGCTCCGCGGTGCGATCAACTTCGAGGCCATCCGCGAGGCGGCCGGCGTCGGCTACTCCCTGCCCAACTGGGCCGGCGTCGACCCGATCATCAACCAGAGCCTGCAGACCGAGGACTTCAACAAGCCGATCGCGATGGACGTCGAGAAGGCCAAGCAGGATCTCGAGGCGTCCGAGTGGTCGGTCAACGCCAACGGCAACCTGGAGAAGGGCGGCAAGGAGTTCCCGCTCACGCTGAACGTCCAGAACGACCAGGCCACCGACATGGTCACCGGCCCGATCATCGTGTCGCAGTGGAAGGACAACCTCGGCCTCAACGTGGCGTTCGACCCGAAGCCGAAGGATGTCATGGACGGCATCGTCCAGATGGGCGACTTCAGCCTTGTCATCCTCGGCGTGAACTTCCCCGGCACCCCGTGGACGAACTACACCATGTACGACCTGAAGAACCACACCCTTGCCGCACATGGCGAGAAGCAGGTCTACACCGGCAACTACGGCCGCTGGTCGTGGTCCGACGAGGCCCAGGCCGGCATGGACGTTCTGGTGTCGAACCTCAACACGCCTGAGACCAAGGACATCATCGGCGCCGCCGTTCAGGCCGTGCAGCAGGCCTTCCTCGACGATGCCCCGTTCATCCCGCACCAGGGTGGTGGCACCGGCTTGATGTCGTCCACGGTGAACTTCCTCCCGCTCCCCGACGTGGCGACCGTGAACTACTTCCCGCGTGTCGGCGGTCCGGGCAACCTGAATGAGCTGCTGGCGGATGTTCGCCAGCCGGCGTAACCGGCCCTAACCTAGAGAGAGGGCGGAGGCGACTCCGCCCTCTCTTCGCGTCCTCAGGGAACGCATGCAGAATGAACAACTGAAAGAGATCATTTGAACAACTCCACCGGCGCGTCGGTGTTCCGACGCGCGCTCGCCGGATCCGTCCACACCATCGCCTACGCCGCCTCACGCACGCCCGGATGGTTCGCCATCGTCGGAGCGCTGCTCCTGTTGCAGGCCGTCATTCCCGCCCTGCAAGTCGTCCTCGTCAACCGGCTGTTGACAGCCAGTGGCGCGGGGGCGCCCCTCTCGGAGACGCTGGGCTGGGTGGCGCTGGTCACCCTGATCACGGGCCTGTCAGTGCCGATGGGCTCCATAGCGATCACTGCGTCGTACCGGATGGTGCTGCGGCTCCGAACCTCCTACGAGATGGACCTCGACGAGGTGCTCGCCGCGCTCGGACCCGATCAGGTGGCCGATCCCGATACGAGCAACCGGATCCAAGCGGCCCGCATGGCGGCCTCCGGAGCGCTTCCCTGGCAGGTGGACACGGTGCTGAGCATTCTCGGCACCGTCGTGACCGCCGTCACGTTGTTCTGGTCGGTCTGGGTGATCGAGCCGGCCGCAGCCATCCTCGTCGTCGCCGCGATGGTGCCCGCCATCGTCGCCTACTCGCTGATGTCTCGGATCCGCGACCAGCACTACGAGTCAATGGCGGAGGCGATGCGGACGGCCGGCTACCTGGGCGACCATCTGGCCTCCCGGCGGTCGGCGGTCGAGCTGGCGAGCCTCGGCACCGGGTGGCGCATGGCGCTCCTCACCGGGGCGGCGCGGCGGCGGCTGTGCGACGTCGAGGACGAGGTGCAGCGCAAGATGCTCTCCGCCGACGTGGCCGCAGGATTCGGCACCATCGTGCTGCTCGGCGGCGCGCTGGTCGCGATCGTCATGGGCAGCGCTCATGGCGCCGGCGTCGCGGCCGGCGTGCTCGGCGTGATCACGGGGATCGCGGCCACGCGAGGGGCGGCGTCGTCGCTGGGCCGGATCATGACGGACGCGCCCGAGATCACGGCCTACCTCGACTTCCTGCGCGGGCTGCGGGTCACCCCGGCCGTCCCGGTCGTGGAGCGGAGCGACACCTTGGAGGTGCGCGCTCTCGGCTACCAGTACCCGTCCAGAGAGACTCCCGCGATCGTCGACGTGAGCTTCAAGGCCCGCCATGGCGAGATGATCGCCTTCGTCGGCGCGAACGGCGCGGGCAAGACGACGGCGGTGCACTGCCTCGTCGGAGCCCTGGGCGGCTACAAGGGGACCATCTCGATCGACGGCGTGGACGCCCGCGAGCTCACGCCCAAGGAGCGTGCGGCGCGATTCGGTCTGGTCTCGCAGGAGTTCGGTCGCTACGAGCTGAAGGTGCGTGACGCGCTGCTCCTGGGCGTCCAGGCGGGCGACGCCACGGACGAACAGCTGTGGGCGGCGCTGCGAGCCTGTCACGCCGACGACTTCGTGGCGGAGCTGGGCGGGCTCGACGCTCAACTCGGGGAGCAGTGGGGCGGCCGTGGCATCTCCGGCGGCCAGTGGCAGCGTCTCGCGCTCAGCCGCATCTACCTGCGCAACGCCGGCATCTGGATCCTCGACGAGCCCACCTCGGCCATCGACGCGGAGGCCGAGCAGAACATCTTCGCCGAGCTGCACGCCACCCGGGCCGACCGCATCACGCTGGTGGTCACGCACCGAGCCTGGACGTTGCGGGAGATGGACCGGATCTACGTCTTCGACCGGGGCCGCATCGTCGAGTCCGGCACCTACGGCGAGCTGCTGAGGCTCAGCGGCCGATTCGCCGAACTCTTCGCGCAACAGGCCGAGGGCGACCTGGCCGTCATCCGATCGGAGGAGCACTGATGGAAGAACTGCCGCTGACCCTCCCACCGGGCCTCACCTGGGCCCTGTGGCACGAGCTCGCCCCGTCCACACGAGGGCCAGAACCCACGCCCGAGTGGCTCGTGACGCGCAACGCCGTCGACCGCGAGCTGGGCGTCGTCAAGACCGGCAAGGAGGCCGAGGCCTTCCTCGTCGAGCGCCGCGCCTGGGGCGAGGACGAGTCGTGCCTGCTGGTGCGCAAGCGCTACCGACCCGAGTACCTGCAGCCCCGACGCAGCATGGAAGGCATGGATCTCGGGCGGCTGTCGTCGCGCGAGCTGCGCGCGCTGGAGAACAAGTCCCTCTATGGGCGCTTCGTGCTGGGTCAGACCTGGCCCAATCGAGAGTTCAAGACGCTGGTGACGCTCTGGGAGGCCGGCGTCCCGGTCCCCTACCCGGTGGCTCAGGTGGGGCCGGACATCTGGATGGAGTTCGTCGCCACTCCCGAGGGTGACCCGGCGCCGAGGCTGTCCGAGTGCCGAGACGACGACCTGGAGCCGCTCGCCGAGGCGGTCCGAAGCGCGGCCGTCGCCATGAGCGGCGCCGGAGTGGTACATGGCGACTTCTCGGCGTTCAACGTCCTCGTCCCGAGCCCGGGCATCATCCGGGTGATCGACGTCCCTCAAGCCACCGACGCGATGTCCACCGCCGGCATGACGCTGCTCCAACGCGACCTGGACAACTTCGCGGCCTGGTTCGCCCGCCGCGGCGTGCCCCTGGACGCCGACGAGTGGTTCAACGACTGCATCGCCGCCGCCTTCGCCTGAGCGGGTCGGCGGCCGTCAGCGGAACGAGGCAGCGAATGGCGTGAGCCAGGTCCGTAGGCGGGTCCAGGTCTCGTCGGGGGTCAGCGCATCGGGAGCATCGCACCACACCGACAGCTTGGCGCCAAGGACGCGCGGGTCGTCGGCGGCGACGTCGATCCAGGTGCGTTGTCCGGCCAAGCCCATGAAACGTGTGGGGCGGAACGTGGCGGCGATGTCCTCGGCTGACTTCGAGCCGGTCAACTGAGGGACGCCGTCGGAGGAGAGGACGAAGTAGAGCAGGTCGCCGTTGGAGTTGACCACGTCGTAGCCGGAGGCCAGGTAGTCGAGGACGCTGGGGGTCCACTCGCGCCAGCGGACCCAGACATCGACGACGACATCCTGCGGCACGGCGACGAGCGGCCTAGCACCCGCTAGCGGCTTCTTCCTGCGCCCTGTATCTGACGCGCCAGGACGCGGCTCGCTATGACCACCACTTCCGCCACAGGCGCTCGCGGCGGCCGGCACCACGTGGTCGTTCCACAGCCAGACGCTGGAGCAGCCGCGACGGCGCACGTGGTCGACCAGTTCGGTCACGTACAGCGCGTAGGCGTCCTCCGCCGTCGCGCCTGGGCCGGCCTCGGCCCGGGCCCAGTCCAGCAGTACCGGGTATCGGTCGGGCCGGCGCGCCTCGTCGTCTTCCCAGGGGGCGGCGAGGAACTCGTCTCCGCCCAGATGCACCACGTCAGGCTCGAAGAGCCCGATCACCGCGTCCCACAGCTCGGCGACGTAGCGCCGGGCGGCCCGGTTCGACAGGTCGATCTTGTCCGCCTCGACCGCTCCCGAACGGTCCTTCAAACGGAACTCCTCGCGACCGACGAGCAGCGGCGTGGCGTGCGAGGGGGTGTCCAGCTCGGGGATCAGCCGCACACCGCAGGCGTCCGCCCGTGCGCGGATGAGGGCGACATCGTCCGCCGTCAACGCACCGGGGGCGGCGAGACGCTCGAATCCCGGCAGTTCCACACCGAGCCCGACGGCGTCGGACAGGTGCAGCTGCAGCGTGTTCAGCCCCAGCTCCCCCATGGACTCAAGTAAGCGGACGATCCAGTCGGCACCGAACCGCTTCCTGCCCACGTCGAGCATGACCGCGCGCACGTCCGTCGTCATCGTTCCTCCTTCTCCCCCGCCCAGCCAGGCTATTCGTATCACCGACGACAGAACCAACAACGCTCTTTGAGGTGCGACGAAGGAGCCTCGAAAAGAGCCACTGCGACCTCCGACAGCGACTGCACTGCGACAACAGGCCTAGTCACGGCGAATATCATGGACCGACTGGGCAGCATCTACTTTGCATCAGCGCGAGTTTCTACTTTACATCTGCGTGACTTTCTACCTCACAGTTGCGTGGACCAGAGGCGGCATCAACGCTGATCGTGGACGCTCCCCGGCGACAGCACCATGACCCCAACATCTCGCGCAGCCTCAATCAGGCGGACATCGTAGGCGACCAGACAATCGATCCCGACCGAGATGACGGTGGTCTTCAGCGGTCTTCTCGTACCTCATCCACGAGTACCCGCACCGAAACATCAGCATCCACCAACTCGTCCACCGAGAACCACGCTGGCCGCCGGGGCGCCCGGTACCCTCGCGGCTCCCGGTCGAGCGGAACGAGACGGGCCACCGGAACTCCGCGCCGCGTCACCGTGAAAGACTCACCGGCTTCCACTTCGCGCAGCACCGCACCACAGTCATTGCGCATCTCACGCTGGCTGATCGTCTTCATGGATTGACTGTAGCTTTGGCCTAGCTCTTCCGTAGCGGATATCTCCACAACAGGGACGCTCACGCGCACCACATCCACCACGCGGAGAGGAGCGACCTGCACTTCACCAAGCTCCTATCAAGCATCTCATCGGGTCTCTAGCAATCATCTCATCGGGTCGCCAGGCCAGTTACGAGGCCAGCAGCCAATGACGGAGCCCTACGCAAGCACGTCGACAGCGAGCCCGCGCGAGGCGGTAGCCAAGCGCCGATCGTTGGTCCACATCTCCTGGCAGCGCGACAGCTGCGCCACCGCAAGGTGGAGCGCATCGGGAGTCCTGACGCCGAACTCCGCCCGCAGCTCTGCCGCTCGCACGAAGGCGTCGACCCCCAGATCGAGGTGCTCCAGACGCTCATAGGCGGCCAGATACTGGTCCCTCAACTCGAAGTCCTGCTCACGCAGCGGATGCACGAGACACTCATGGAGAACCAAAGGACTAACCGCAACCGGCGCATCGACCCCGACCAGCGCAGCACGAACCCGATCACCACGTTCGGAGCGATCCTCAACGGCGTAGATCAAGATGTTCGAGTCGAGGTAGATCATTCCCACGCATCCCTGGACTCGGCGATCTGCACATCCAACTCCTCGGGCGACCGCAGAAGCCGTTCGGGCAGCGGGTTGGCTTCGAGCCACTGTGCGAATGATTTCCCGGTGCACTGCTCCTCGCCGTCGGACACCGGCACGAGGCGAACCACCGGGCGGCCACGGTTGGCGATCACGACGTCGCCCCCCGCCACAGACTCCGCGATCAGCCGAGACAGGCTGTTCCTGGCCTCGAATACGCTATGCACCGACATATCGCCATTCTAGCCAAGAACCTGGCGATATCGACGCCACGAGGCGGACCGCAGACTCCAAAGGGAGAACTTCCACCGCAGACGGTGGAAGTTCTCCCTTCAGGACACGCCTCCTCTAGAGTCGAGAGCAGCAGGCGAGGCACACCAGCCGTTGTCACACGTATTGCGACGAGCTACGCACGACGGGGAGAGATGAACCGGAAACGATATAGCGACAAAACCACTGTGGCGTCGCTGGTCGCGCTTGTCGTCCTCGTGCTCATCGGATGGTCGTGGTTCGGGGCGAGTGCCGCGCCCCAGGACGACGCCCGTACTCCTACGCCGACGGCCTCATTCACCACCCAGGCACCCACCACACCGCTCGAGCCGACGACACCGAGCGACGTACACACCCTCACCGCAGCAGACGTCCTTGCCCTGCTGCCGGTGAAAGGTCGGGCACCGAAGACCGACTACAGCCGCGAGCAGTTCGGCCAGCGGTGGTCCGACGTCGACCGCAACGGCTGCGACCAGCGCAACGATGTCCTCAACCGCGATCTGACAAGCATCACCCATAAGGACGGCACGCGCAGCTGCGTCGTCGTCACTGGCACGTTGGAGAGCGACCCGTTCACCGGCACCCGCATCGACTTCGTCCGCGGCGAGAAGACCTCCCAAGCGGTGCAGATCGACCACGTCGTCGCGCTGTCGGACGCCTGGCAGAAGGGCGCCCAACAACTCACGGAGGAGCAGCGCCTGTTCTTCGCCAACGATCCGCTCAACCTGCTCGCCGTCGACGGACCCACCAACCACTCGAAGAGCGACGGCGACGCCGCCAGCTGGCTGCCTCCCCACAAGGCATTCCGCTGCACCTACGTGGCGACCCAGGTGGCGGTGAAACACAAGTACGACCTGTGGGTCACCCAGGCCGAACACGACGCGATCGCCCGCGTCCTCGAGTCCTGTCCAGACGAACCACTCCCTCAGGACTCCGGCCTGGACGTGCCGCCTGCCGACGCTGACTAGCCGCCGACCAACAGCGCGGTTGTGAACGTCGCTATTCCGACGGACGCAGCCGCACTAACTGCAACGGCGCTCGCTCACCAGCCGCGACGCAGCAGGGCGATCGCGTCGCGAGCCAACAGGGCGGTCTGCGAGGGGGTTTCGCCGACGCGGACGCCGGCGGCCTCCAGGGCCTCCTTCTTTGCCGCCGCGGTGCCGGACGAGCCGGTGATAATCGCACCCGCGTGACCCATCGTCTTGCCCGGAGGGGCGGTGAAGCCCGCGACGTAGCCGATCACCGGCTTGGTGATGTGGTCCTTGATATAAGCGGCAGCGCGTTCCTCCGCGTCGCCGCCGATCTCGCCGATCATCACGATCACGTCGGTATCGGGATCCTCCTGGAAGGCCTGGAGGACGTCGATGTGGGACGTGCCGACGACGGGGTCGCCGCCGATGCCGACGGCCGTCGAGAAGCCGTGGTCACGCAGCTCATACATCATCTGATAGGTCAGCGTTCCCGACTTCGACACCAGCCCCAGCCGACCAGGGCCCGCGATGTGCGCCGGGATGATGCCGGCATTCGACTTGCCGGGAGAGATCAGACCCGGGCAGTTGGGGCCGATGATCCGCGTCGTGCCGCGTTTGCGTGCCTCGGCGACGAACTGGATGGAGTCGTGCACCGGGATGCCCTCGGTGATCACCACCACCAGTTCCATCTCGGCCTCGACGGCTTCCAGGACCGCGGCCTTGGCGAACTTCGGCGGCACGAAAACAACGGAGACGTTGGCGCCCGTCGCCTCACGACCCTCCGCGACGGAGTTGAACACCGGCACCGGATCTTCCTCGAACAGCACCGACGTGCCGCCCTTGCCCGGCGTGATGCCGCCGACGATGCGGCTGCCCGACATGATCATGCGCTGGGTGTGCTTGCGACCTTCCTTGCCGGTCATCCCCTGCACGAGGATCCGGGAGCCCGCGTTGATGAAAATAGCCATCTCTTCCTCAGCTCCTGTCGCTCGCCAGCTTGGCCGCGGTGCGAGCAGCCTCGTCCATCGTGGTGCTCAATGTGATCAACGGGTGCTTCTCCTCTTCGAGGATGGCCTTGCCCACCTCGACGGAGTTGCCGTCCAACCGCACCACGATCGGCAGCCTGGCCTCGTCACCCAGCATCCGCAGCGCCTGCACGATGCCGTTGGCCACGTCATTGCACGCCGTGATGCCGCCGAAGACGTTGACGAACACGACGCGCACCTGCGGGTCGCTCATGATGATCCGCAAGCCGTTGGCCATCACCGCGGCCGAGGCACCGCCGCCGATGTCGAGGAAGTTGGCGGGCCGGGGCTGGCCCGGCAGGTCGGCGCCCGCGGCGGCCACCACGTCGAGGGTGCTCATGACGAGACCGGCGCCGTTTCCGATCACGCCGACGGTGCCGTCGAGCTTCACGTAGTTGAGGTCGAGTTCACGCGCCTGCTGTTCCAGCTCCACCGCACCGGAGCCCGCGTGGTAGGCGTCCCAGCCTTCGTGCCGGTACTCCGCGTTCTCGTCCAGCGTGACCTTGCCGTCGAGGGCCAGCACGGCGCCATCTCCCGTGGCCACCAGCGGATTGACCTCTACCAGCGTGGCGTCTGACTCCTGGAAGGCCTTCCATAGCGCCACCAGCACCGGAGCGACGGCGTCCTGGCGCTCCGCGGGGAATCCGGCCTCGGCCAGGATCTCGCCAGCGACAACGTCGTCGACGCCCACCACCGGGTCGAGCGGCTTGCGCACCAGCGCCTCGGGCCGCTCGACGGCGAGCGCCTCGATGTCCATGCCACCCTCCAGGCTGCACATGGCCATGAACCCGCCCGACGCGCGGTCGAGCAGGATCGAGAAGTAGTACTCCTCGGCGATGTCCGCACCAGGGCTCAGCATCACGGTGTCGACGTCGTGGCCTTTGATGTTCAGCGCCAGGATGTCCGCGGCAACGGCGGCCACCTCGTCGGCGGAACGCGCCAGCTTCACGCCCCCGGCCTTGCCGCGCCCACCCACGCGCACCTGGGCTTTGACGACGACGACCCCGCTGCCGAGCGCCGCATAGGCCTCTCTCGCCTCATCTGGCGAGGTGGCGACGCGTCCCGGCAGCACCGGCACACCAAAGCTCTCGAACAGGTCACGGGCCTGGTACTCCAGGAGGTCCACGACAGTCCCCTCTCAGGTAGGTCTTGATCGTCACAGTACTCGTTTCACGGTGGGGAAAAGGGCGTTGCACTGGTTCTGAACAAGCGGTTGATCAGGCCGACTGCACACAACAGAACCCCCGTTTTTGAGAGCTTTCTGAGAAATGCTAAGGTTCAAAACGTTGTAATCGCTCACCCCCCTGAGGAGCACGGTGCCCAACTCGAAGCTTGGCTCGCCACGCCGCGGTATGGACTCGACCGTTGAGGTCATCGAAACCATCGAAAATCCCGCCCCGGCCCGCGCACGCCGCTCTCGTTTCGCGTTCCGTAAGACCACCGTCACCATGACTTTGGCTGCCACGATCGCCGTTGGCACCCTCTTCGGGTACGCCTTCCACGCCCGCACCAGCTACGCCACCGACGCAGCCAACGAGGGCTTCACCAACGCGGTGCCCGCAGCAGCTGCCAAGGCCGCCGAGGAAGGCTTCGTCGACCGCTCCGAGGACGTCTCCCGCAACGCCATGCGCGAGGTGCTGAACGAGGCGGTTGCCGAGCAGAGCCTGAAGTCCCGCGATCAGGAGATCCGCGAGGACGCCGACGAGCTGGCGCAGACCGTCACCGACGAGACCTCCGCCGAGCGCATCGAGCTGATGGACGCCGACCTCAAGCTGGTCGAGAAGCAGGCCAAGAAGCTCAAGAAGGAGGCCGAGGAGGCCGCCAAGCGTCTCGAAGAGGCCCGCAAGGCCCTGGAGAACAACGGCATCGTCACCGACGGCATGAACGTCGACGAGATCGAGCGCCTCGCCAGCAACGGCGGCTCCATGCCCGTCAAGGACAACTACCGCGTCGGCGCCTACTTCGGCAAGACCGGCGTGTGGGCCCGTTACCACACCGGCCAGGACTTCCCCGCCCCCACCGGCACCAAGGTGTACGCGGCCGCGGCGGGCGTCGTGCTCAGCCCCACCGACGCCGGATGGGCCGGCACCAACGTCGTCATCCAGCACGACACCGGCGCCACCCTCTACGCTCACCTCTCCAGCACCACGGTCAGCGCCGGCGACTCCGTCGCCCCCGGCGATCTGATCGGCTACGTGGGCACCACCGGTCGCTCCTTCGGCGCCCACCTGCACTTCGAGTACTACAAGAACGGCACCACGCCGGGCGATGTGTACAGCGCGTCCGACCCGATGGAGTTCCTCCGGAGCAAGGGCGTCAACGCCTAAGCCCCCAGAACACGAGGGAGCCCCGCCATCTGGCGGGGCTCTTTCAATGTCCACTCTCATGTCCCTGCGCACAGTCGCGGCCTTTCGAGGCTCGGCCGCAGACGGCCTCGCACCTCGAAGAGCGTCAAATACTAGAGCTTTTCCATGGGGGCGTGCCTGAGGCTCAGGCGTTTGGTGCCCGCGGAGCCGAAGTCGACGTCGGCCTTGGTGTTGTCTCCCGCACCGTCGACGGCGAGCACGGTGCCCATTCCGAAGGTGGCGTGCAGCACGCGGTCGCCGACCACCACCGACGGCACCCGCGGGCCCGACTCAGAACGGCCGAAGCTCTGCACCGCCGACGAGGTGAGCCGGTTCCGCGTGGCCGACGAACTAGCCCAGGTGGTCTTGGCGCTGCCGGTCCGGCGCCAGTCCAGGACGTGGGCGGGGATCTCGTCGAGGAAGCGCGACGCCGGGTTGTGGGCGGGCTGCCCGAAGATCACCCGCAGGTCGCTGCGGCTGAGGTACAGCCGCTTGCGGGCGCGCGTGATGCCCACGTAGGCCAGCCGACGCTCCTCCTCCAGCTCCTTCGGGTCAGTCATCGCGCGCATGTGCGGGAAGATGCCCTCCTCCATGCCCGTCAGGAACACCGTGTCGAACTCCAGGCCCTTGGCTGTGTGCAGCGTCATCAGGGTGACGATGCCGGCGCTCTCGTCGTGATCCGGCACCTGGTCTGAGTCCGCCACCAGCGCGACCCGCTCCAGGAAGGCAGCCAGGGAGTCGTCGGGCTCGGGCATGCCCGCCGCCAGGCCGGAGGCGCTTTCCTCATCCAGGTCGACGGTGTTGGCCGCCGCCACGAACTCCTGAGCCACCGCGACGAGCTCCTCCAGGTTCTCGATCCGGGTGAGATCCTGGGGATCGGTGGAGGCCCGCAGCTCCGGCAGGTAGCCCGACTCCTTCAAGATCGACGTCAGGATCTCGTCGGCGGACACCCCCGCCGCCACCATCGCGCGATGGATGTTCATCACGTCGACGAAGCCGCGGATCTGGTTCAGCGAGCGGGTGGCCAGGCCAGGGCCCTGATCTGCGCGCTCCAGCGCCTCGAAGAAGCTGATCCCCTGCGACGCGGCCAACGCCGACACTGCGGCTTCCGCGCGAGCGCCGATGCCTCGCTTGGGCACGTTCAGGATGCGTCGCACCGACACGTCGTCGGCAGGGTTGGCCAGTGCGCGGAGGTAGGCGATCGCGTCGCGGATCTCGCGCCGCTCGTAGAAGCGCACCCCGCCGACCACCTTGTAGGGCATGCCGACGCGGATGAACACCTCCTCGATCGCTCGCGACTGCGCGTTGGTGCGGTAGAACACGGCGGTGTCGCCATAGGTGGAGACGCCCTTGTCCATCAACGCGTCGATCTCGGTGGCGACGAAGTGGGCCTCGTCCTGCTCGGTATCGGCCACCCAGCCGACGATCAGGTCGCCCTCGCCGAGGTCGGACCAAAGGTGCTTCTCGCGCCGCCCCTGGTTGCGGGAGATGACGGCGTTGGCGGCGGTCAGCACGTGCTGGGTGGAGCGGTAGTTCTGGTCGAGCACCACCGTGGTGGCGCCGGGGAAGTCCTGCTCGAAGTCCAGGATGTTGCGGATCGTCGCGCCTCGGAAGGCGTAGATCGACTGGTCAGAATCGCCCACCACCATCAGCTCAGCCGGCTCCACGACCGGGGTGCCAGGCGGCAGCTCGGCGGAGACGTCGCCGCAGAGTTCGCGGATCAGCACGTACTGGGCGGTGTTGGTGTCTTGGTATTCGTCGACGAGCACGTGACGGAACCGGCGCCGGTACTTCTCCCGGATCTCGGGGAAGGCCTGGAACAGGTTGACCGTGGTCATGATGAGGTCGTCGAAGTCGAGCGCGTTCGCGGCGCTCAGCCGCGTCTGGTAGTCGCGGTAGGCCTCCGCGTGCACCTTCTGCCTGGGCGACTCCGCCTCGGCCAGCGCGGTCTCGAAATCGACCAGCTCGTTCTTGTAGTTCCCGACGGCGTTCATCACCGCGCGCACCGGGTACTTCTTGGGGTCGACCTCCTGGTCGCGCAGCACCAGCGACATCAGGCGCTTGGAGTCGGCGTCGTCGTAGATGGAGAACGACTTGTTGATGCCGAACTTGTCGATGTCATTGCGCAGGATCCGCACGCACGCCGAGTGGAAGGTCGACACCCACATCAGCTTGGCGCGGTTGCCCACCAGGTCGACGACGCGCTCACGCATCTCAGCAGCTGCCTTGTTGGTGAACGTGATCGCCAGGATCGAGCCCGGGTGCACGTCGCGCTGCGACACCAGATGCGCGATCCGGCGCGTCAGCACCCGCGTCTTCCCTGAGCCCGCCCCGGCGACCACCAGCACCGGGGAGCCCGCGTGCAGCACCGCCTGACGCTGCGGCGGGTTCAGCCCGTCGAGCAGCTCCTCCTCGGTGATCCGCTTGGTCTTGAAGGAGGGCGCTGGCGCGTCGTCGGCCCGAGAGACGCGACGCGCCTCCTCCTCATCAGCGGAGGGAGCGAACACGGCGAACAGGTCGGGAAAGAGGGAATCAGACATCTCGACGGATACCCTACCCGGCACACAACGCTCTTTGAGGTGCGAGCGAAGCGAGCCTCGACAATCGAGGCGGGAGCGAAGCGCCGTGTTCACGCTCTTTGAGGTGCGAGCGAAGCGAGCCTCGAAAAGATCCGGCGCAACCCTTGGCAGGGACTGCTCTTCGACTGCCGGTCGCCCTTTTCGAGGCTCCGCTGCGCTCCGCACCTCAAAGAGCGTCAGTGGGTTCTCGTCCCTTGGAAGGAGAAGCGGAAGACCAGTTCCTCGCCCTCCGGGAGGCGGTACTCCGGGTGCGGCTGGGAGCCCCAGCTGTCGTCGCCAGCCACACCGCGACGCATCAGCGCCGGGCGCAGCACGGTGCGCTGGATCGGCGGCAGGTCCACCGGGTGCAGGGCGTTCTCCACCTCGAAGGGGGTCCACGGCAGCGCCGAGAACTCCATCGGGGTCTCGGCCTCGAACCTCAGGCCCCACCCATCCGCGCCGGTCACCGTCGCCCAGCGGACCCCGGTGTGGTTGCCGGACTCCTGGGGACGCACATACGGCGTCAGCTGTTGCGCCACATCGGCCCGGTACACCCCGAGCTTCGCGCCACCGCGACGGTCGACGTAGCTCTCCTCCGGACCCTCGCCGTACCAGGTGAGCCGGGACAGATCGGCGTCCGCGGTGAGCATCAGACCGAACTCCGGCGCATCCGGCAGCCCGTCGCCCGGGCAAAGGGTGAGGGTCACGTCGATCCGGCCGTCGCCGTCGACGCGGTACGCCAGGGTGCACTCGCTCGACGGCTGGCTGGGCAGCAGATAGGTGTAGCGGATCTCCACCGCATCGTCGCTCTCGACCAGCTCGGGACCGTCCTTGGCAGCCTTGGCGTAGCGGCTGGCCAGCAGCCACAGGCCGTCGCGCGCGGGCATGCCCCAGCCGTTCTCGTTGTCGGTGGGCGCGTGCCAGAAGTTGGGCTTCGGGATCGAGCGGAGCATCTCGCGCCCGCCGTCCGAGGTGTTCCCGTAGCGGTAGGACGCCAGGCCCCCGAACAACCGCGAGAACAGCACGGAGAAGTGGCGGCCTCGCACGCCGATGTTGGTCACCCCGTTGATCACCTCGGGCTTCGGGGCCCGATGGCGTGGGGCCCCGTTCTCAACCAGCACAGCAGCCTGACCGAAGGACACCTCATGCCCCGCCGCAGCCCAGCGCGTGGCGCTCCGCAGCCGGAAGGAGACCTCGACGACGTACTCCCCGGCCACCTGCGGCACGCTCACCGGCACCGCGTAGCCGGCGCTCGCTCCCGGCGCCACGTCGGTGTCCACGACCGCCTCAGCGAGCAGCACACCCTCGCGGGAGACGCTCACCACGCAGTCCAGCTCCGACGAGTTGGTGAACAGGTAGCGGTTGGTCACCTCGAAGCTCTCCCGCGTCACGTCGACGACGAGCGGCCGGTAGGCGAACTTCACCTCCTGCATCATCGGGGTGGGCGTGTGATCGGCGAACAGGATGCCGTTGGCGCTGAACTCGTAGTCGGTGGGGCGGTCGCCGCAGTCGCCGCCGTAGCCGAAGAACTCCTTGCCGTGGCGGTCCTTGAGCAGGATCGCCTGATCAGAGAAGTCCCAGATGAAGCCGCCCTGGAAGCGCGGCTCCCGGTAGGCCAGATCGATGTAGCGATCGACGGCGCCGAACGAGTTGCCCATGGTGTGGGCGTACTCGCACAGCACGAAGGGCTTGTCGAGGTTGGTCTGCAAGAACTCCTCCACCCCGGCGGCCGGGGTGTACATCTGGCTGTAGACGTCGGTGGTCTCGGGGTAACGCGGATCCCAGGTGACGCCCTCGTAGTGCACGGGACGGGTGTCCTGGGCGCGGAAGTAGGCGGCCACGTCGCGGATGTTGGTGCCGCCGAAGGACTCGTTGCCGCACGACCACATCACGATCGACGCATGGTTCTTGTCGCGCTGCAGCATGTTGGCGGCGCGGTCCAGCAGCACGTCGCGCCAGTCCTCCCGATCGCCCGGGACCACCTCTTCCAGCGTGACCCGCTCCGCCCGGTGCGCATCCCACTGGCCGTGCGACTCGAGGTTCATCTCGTCGATCACGTAGAGCCCGTACTCGCCGCACAGCTCGTAGAGGAAGGAGTTGTTGGGGTAGTGGCTGGTGCGCACCGCATTGATGTTGTGCGCCTTCATCAGGCGGATGTCGGCCTCGGTCTGCTCGCGGCTCATCACCCGACCTTGCAGGCCGAACTCGTGCCGGTTCACGCCCGTGAAGACGACGCGACGCCCGTTGATCTTGAGCACGCCGTCCTCGATGCCGAAGCGACGCACGCCCACACGCTGCGGGATCACCTCGACGACGGCGCCGGTCTCGTCGCACACCACGATCGTCAGGTCGTAGAGGTGGGGGTCCTCCGCGCTCCACAGCCTCGGCTGCGCGACCTCCACGACGAGCGCCCCGTCGCTCTCGGTCAGCTCGCCGACGCCGTCCAGCGACGCCCGCACGCTGCCTGCGCCCGCGAGGGTCACGTCGAGGCGCACCACCGCCGACGAGAAGTCGTCGGCCAGCTCGGTGGCGATCCGCAGATCCTCGGCGTGCACGGCCGGACGCCGGTACAGCACCACGTCGCGGAAGAGGCCGGAGAACCGGTAGAAATCCTGGTCCTCGATCCAGGAGCCGGCGGTCCACTTGAACACCTGGGCGGCCAGCTTGTTCTCGCCCTCGACGAGCGCGTCCGTGAGGTCGAACTCCGACGGGGTGAACGTGTCGGCGCCGTAGCCGATGTAGGTGCCGTTGCACCACACGGCGACGGCGCTCTCCGCCCCCTTGAACGCGACGCTGAGCCGCTCGCCGTCGGCCAGCGGCTGATCGAGGGTGAAGTGCGTCACATAGGAGGCAACCGGGTTGTGTCGCTCAGGCACCTGGCCGGGCCAGATGTCCTCGTGCCCGTCCCAGGGGTACTGCACGTTGGCGTACTGGGGACGGTCGTAGCCGTGCAGCTGGATGTGCGCGGGCACCGGGATGTCGTCCCAGGAGGAGGTGTCGTAGTCCACCGCCTCGAACCCCGGCACCGTGAGGCCGGGGTTCTTGGCGTAGTGGAACTTCCACAGTCCGTTCAGACAGGTCTCGAAGCTGCTCTCCCCCGCGGCCGCCTCGTCCGCGCCGGCGAACCAGCGATGGTCGGAGTGCGGAGCCAAGCGGGACTCCTGGAAGAAACGGGGGTCGGCAATCCGAGTGGGATCGAAGGTCACTTGATGGCTCCAGTCATACCTTGTGCGAAGGATCGTTGCAGGATAAGGAAGATCACCATGGTCGGCAGCGACGCGATGAGCACGGCGAGCATCAGTACACCGTAGTCGGTCACATAACCCGCCCTCAGGTTGGCGACCAGCATAGGCATGGTCTGGAAGGCGTTGTTGACCAGGATGACCTTTGGCCACAGGAAGTTGTTCCATGCGGTCATGAACGTGATGACGGCGGCCGCCGCCAGGGTGGATCGCATCGTCGGGAGGAAGATGCGGAAGAAGATGGCGATCTCCTTCAGGCCGTCGAGGCGCGCGGCCTCGATGATCTCGTGCGGGAAGCCGCGCGAGGCCTGACGGAACAGCAGCACCAGGAACGGCGTCGAGATGGCGGGCAGGATCACGGCGAACACCGAGTTCACCATGCCGACCGAGGCGAACAAACGGAACAGCGGGATCATGGTGGCCGCGAACGGGATCATCATGGCCAGCAGCAGGACGGCCATCAGGCGGTCCTTGCCCTTGGAGTGGAAGACCTCGAAGCCGTAGCCGGCGATCGAGCACACCAGCAGCGCCAGCACCGTGGTGACCACGGCGATGATCGCCGAGTACCAGAGCGCGGAGGCCACGTCCTGCTGCGCGACCAGCTTCTTGAAATTGTCCAGCAGCGCGGTGCCTGGCAGCAGGCGCGAGCTGAGCACGTCGTTGCTGGTGTTGGTGGCCGAGACCGCCATGAAGTACAGCGGAAAGACCGAGACGAACGCCGAGACGATCAGGAACAGGTAGGACGGGATCCTACGGAGCTTGGTCTTAGTCACGAGTGTCACCCACCTTCATCTGGATGAAGGCCAGGACCGCGACCATGATCAGGATCACGTAGGACAGCGCGGCGCCGTAGCCGAAATTGGGATTCTTCTGGAAGGACAGCTCGAACAGGTAGTGCGACATCGTCATCGTCGTGTAGGCCGGGCCGCCCTGGGTGAGGTTGAAAGACTCGTCGAAGAGCTGGATGGTGCCGTTGGTGGACATAATCGCGGTGAGCAGGATCATCGGCTTGAGCTGGGGCACCGTGACGTACCAGAACGTCTTGAAGGAACCTGCGCCGTCGATCTTGGCCGCCTCGAGCGACGAGGCGTCGATGTTCTGCAGTCCCGCGAGGAAGAACACCATGTTGTAGCCGGTCCAGCGCCACAGCAGGCCGAGGATGAGGACGAAGCGCGCCGTGTTGGTGTCACCCAGCCAGTTGATCGGTGAGTCGATGAAGCCCAGCGCCATCAGGAAGTCGTTGGCGATGCCGTCGTTGGCGAACATGGTGCGGAACACCAGCGAGTAGCTCACCAGTGAGACTGCACAGGGCAGGAAGATCGCGGTGCGCCACAGGCCCTTGAACCGCAAGTTGGGGTCGTTGAGGATGTTGGCCAGGATGATCGCGATCACCAGCATGATCGGCACCTGAATGAGCAGGTAGATGAAGGTGTTGGACACCGTCATCTTGAAGATCTCGTCCTTGAGAAGCCGGGAGTAGTTGAACCACAGCGGATCTGCCCAGTTCAGTTTGCTGCCGCGTCCGGTGCGCAGCGAGATCAGCAGCGCCTGGAACATCGGCCAGAAGCTCATCACCAGGATCAGCAGCGCGGCCGGGATCAGGAACACCCAGCCCGTCAGGTTGCGGCGCTGCTCGATGCCGAAGCGGCCCTTCCCTGAGCCGCGGGAGGTGCTCGCCTCCGTCGTCGTAAGTTGTGACATGTATATCGTCCGCCTTTCGTGACGGCGGGGGCGCGCCGTGACAGCACGCCCCCGTCGTCATCGAGGGATCACTGCATTGCGAACTCGACGTTGCTCTGCGCCTCCGCGAGGGCAGTATCGATATCGGTTCCGTCGAGGACCTTGGTCATCGCGGCGCTGACGGCGTCGCGGGCCTCGTAGTAGTAGGCGCCGGTGTTGTTGCTGGGCACCTGAGCCGAGAACTCCACCACCTTGGCGAAGACCTCCTGACCACCGAAGAACTCGTGCGGCTCGGCGTACACGGCGCTCTCGCCGGCCGGCAGCCAGTTGGCGACGGCGCCCGACGACGGGAGGATCGTGTCGTACAGCTCAGTGGAGCCGGCGAAGGTGGAGTTCAGGAAGTCGAACGCGAGCTCGGCGTTGGCGTTGGAGCTGACCGCCCACGACGAACCGCCGTTGGCGGAGTAGTTGGTGCCGCCGGGGATCTCGAGCTTCGGCAGGTTGGTGATGTTCCAGTTGCCGGCCTGATCCGTCGCGGTCTGGACGCTGCCCAGAATCCAGACGCCGTTCAGCACGCCCGCGACATTGCCGTTGGTGAAGCTGCCGACGTACTCGTCCCACGAGTTGAACTGCACCATGACGCCGGAGGTGACCAGCTCCTGGAAAACGTTCATGGAGGTGATCAGCGCCTCGTTGCCGACGATCGTTGGCTTGCCCTCGGCGTCGAACAGGCTGGCGCCGGCGCTCTGCAGCATCATCATGGGCAGGTCGGAGGAGCCGGTCTGGCCCGCCATCAGCGGCTTGCCGGTCTTCTCGAGGACTTCCTTGCCCTTCGCGATGAACTCGGTCCAGGTGATGTCGGTGAAGTCGTCGATGGTCATGCCAGCCTCCTTCAGCACATCCGTGCGAAGGGCGTTGACGGCGGTGCCGTTGTCGAACGGGAGTCCCCAGTTGGTGCCGTCGACGACGGAGTAGGCGGTGACGCTCTCCGGGAACTGCGAGAAGTCGACGCCGCTCTTCGAGTAGTCAGTGAACAGCTCGGGGTAGTTGATGACGTTCTTCTGGAACGCGTTGTTCTGCATCAGGAAGATGTCGGGCAACTCGTCGAAGGTCTGCGACTGCGCCAGGGTGGTGAGCTTGGCCTGCAGATCGTCCCAGGGCGTCTCCTCAACCTTGAGTTCGAAGTCGGGGTGATCCTTCTTGTAGATCTTCGCGGCCTCTTCCATCGCGTAGATGTTGAAGGCGGGATCCCAGGTCCAGACGGTGAGGGTGTTGCCGCCCTCGCCTCCGGTTTCGCCGCCCGTGTCGGTGCCGTCGCCGCCACCACCACACGCGGCCAACGCCAGGCTGAGCGGCAACGCGACGGCTGCCGCCGCGAGCTTCTTCCAAGTAGTCATCTGATTGTTCCCTCTCGGGTCGGTGTGTGCGCCGAAGCGCTGGACGACGGTCCGAAGGAGACTGGTCACCCTCGACCATCAAATGTTGACGTAAACATAGCAGCCGCTCGATCCGGAGAATAGCCGGGGTCAATAACGGACTGATAACGATTTTTACCGTGCCAAAAGTCTGCCGAACCCTCTGGCAACGTCGCCACAAGGGGGTCGCGATAGGATTCCTGCCATGGGTGGAGCGATACGGAAGAGCGGTCCGACGATCGCCGATGTCGCTCAACTCGCCGGCGTCTCGAGTCAGACCGTCTCGCGTGTCTCGACCGGGGCCGACAACGTCCGACCGGAGACCCGAGCCCGCGTCCTAGAGGCCATGGTCAAGCTCGGCTACTCGCCCAATCAAGCCGCCCGGTCCTTGCGCAACGGCACCTTCGGATCGCTGGGGCTGATTGCGCACCGGTATGAGCGAACGGGCGAGGTGCAGATCGCGAGCGGGGTGATCCGCGCCGCCGAGGAGCGCGGCTACACCGTGACCCTGCTCAGCATCGAGGCACCCGACGACGAGCACTGGCAGCAGGCCGCCCACCTCATCTCCAATCAGGCGATCGACGCCCTGATCATCGTGCGCGCCGAAGAGGCCAGTCCCTCCACGCTCAAGCTGCCGGCCCGGCTGCCCGTCGCGGTGTCTGACTCACGCCTCACGGGACACTATCCGTCGGTCATCGCCGACCAGGTGCAGGGCAGCATCGACGCCATCACCCATCTGCTCGACCTGGGGCACAGAACGGTTCACCACATCGCCGGGCCCACCGGATCCGTTCCCGCACAGATCCGCGAAGCAGGGTGGCAGCGCTGTCTCGAGTCGGCCGGGATCGTGGCCCCGCCCGTCCTACGCGGCGACTGGACGCCGAAGTCGGGCTGCCTCCTCGGCCAGATCATCAGCCGAGACCCGGAACTGACGGCTGTCTACGTCGCCAACGACGAGATGGCCATCGGCCTGATCCGCGCCCTGCACGAGAGCGGACGGAGGGTTCCGGAGGACATCTCCGTGGTGGGGTTCGACGGCATCGCGGTGGGCGAGTTCATCCATCCCCCTCTCACCACCGTGCGCCAGGACTTCGCCCGGATCGGCTCCACCCTGGTCGACGTCGTGCTCAGCCAACTCAACGAGCCCGATCTTCCGCCCTCCTACCGCACCGTGATCCCCACCGAGTTGGTGATCCGAAACACCACCGCGCCGCCACGCGGCTGAGAGGCGAGCCTGATCGGCTGTCAGAGCGGCCCACTAGACTCTTTCCATGACTCGGTTTGCCCGGCTACGCCTCTGGATCAACAGGGCAACGCTGGGCGTGCTACTGGCGCAACTCGCCATGATGATCGGGCTCACCGTGCTGGAGTCTGCTCGGAACAAGCGCCGCAAGCTCCGTAAGTTCCCCACGGTCAAGCCGGTGCCGATCCCCGCCTCCGACGATCAGGTCACCGTCTACACCTACGGCGAGGATCTCTACGCCGACATGCTCGCCGAGATCCATCGCGCCGAGCGGTTCATCTACTTCGAGACCTACATCTGGAAGTCCGACGAGGTGGGCCAGCGGTTCAAGGACGCACTCACCATGGCTGCCGAGCGCGGCGTGCGGGTGCACGTCGTCTGGGACGACTTCGCCAACCTGGTGGTGCCCCGAGGCTTCCTGCGGATGCCCAAGAACCTGCGCGTGATGCGCCATCCCGCCGTTCCCGCGCCGTGGTCGCCGCGCCATTGGGGCCGCGACCATCGCAAGCTGATGGTGGTCGACGGCCGCGTCGGGTTCATCGGCGGCTACAACATCGGCGCCCTGTACGCCACCGGCTGGCGCGACACCCACGCTCGCGTCGTCGGTCCCGGCGTGGCCGAGTTGGAGAACGCGTTCATCGACTTCTGGAACCTTCATGTGCGTCCCGGCAAGCACGAATACCTCACCGACGACCCACCGCGACGCTGGCTGAGCAAGCTGCGGGTGCACCGCAACACGCCACGCATCCAGGTGTATCCCATCCGGAACATGTACCTGGAGGCGATCGACCGGGCGCACCGGCACATCTGGCTCACCCACGCCTATCTGCTGCCCGACGCCGACCTGATCGCCGCGCTGCGCGACGCCGTACGTCGCGGCGTGGACGTGCGGATCATCATCCCGCATCGCTCCAACCACGTCGTCGCCGACTGGCTGGCCCGCAACTGCTACTCCACGCTGCTGCAGTCGGGCGTCCGGCTGTTCCTCTATCAAGGCGCGATGGTGCACGCCAAGACGGCGACCATAGACGGCATGTGGTCGACGATCGGCACCGCCAACCTCGACCGACTGAGCCTGATGGGCAACTACGAGGTGAACCTGGAGATCACCGACGTCGACGTCGCCGGCCAGATGGAAGAGATCTTCCGCGTCGATCAGACCAACACCATCGAACTCACCGAGGAGCGCTGGAACGCCCGCTCTCCCCTGGCCAAGTTCACCGAGCTGCTGCTCAGCCCCTGGCGGCCCATCTTCTAGTCGAGGTGGGCAGAGACCGGGTAAAGCTCAGGGTCAACCCCCATTGTCTATGCCCCCATCCGGGAGCACAGTTGATGACATGTGGACAATCATCGCGTACGTCATCGTCGGCCTCGTCGGAGGCTCCATCGCCAAGTCGCTCATGGGCAAGGAAAAGGGCACCTGGGTCTCCACCATCACCCTCGGCATCGTCGGTGCCCTGCTGGGCGGCTGGCTCGGCGGCCTGCTGTTCAACGTGCACTACTACAACATCTTCTCGATCAAGGGCGTCCTGTTCTCCGTCGTCGGCGCCGTCCTGGTGCTCGCCATTCAGGGCTGGATGGCCAAGCGCAAGGCCTGACCCCTCCGTCTCCCCCATCGACCGACCGTCACACCAAGTGGCGGTCGGTCGCCCATTTGGTGAGCTGGTGACGGTTGGACAGCTGGAGCTTGCGCAGCACGCTGGAGACGTGGGTCTCGACCGTCTTGACGGAGATGAACAGCTCCTTGGCCACCTCCTTGTAGGAGTAGCCGCGAGCGATCAACTTGAGCACCTCGCGCTCGCGGGCGCTGAGCTTGTCCAGATCCTCGTCCACCGACGGCACATCGGCCGCACCGCTGAAGGCGTCCAGCACGAAACCGGCCAGACGAGGCGAGAAGACGGCATCTCCGCCGGCCACGCGATGCATCCCCTCGATCAGCTCCTCCGAGCTGATCGACTTGGTCACATACCCGCGGGCACCGGCCCGGATCACGCCGATCACGTCCTGCGCGGCGTCCGACACCGACAGCGCCAGGAACTTCACCTCGGGCGCCACCGCGGCGACCTGCTTGATGATCTCGGCCCCACCGCCGCCGGGGAGGTGCACGTCGAGCAGCACCACGTCGGGGCGGGTCTCCGTGATGACCTTGACGGCCGACGCGACGTCTTCGCCCTCGCCGACCACCTCGACATGCGAGCCGATCTCGTGGCGCACCCCTGCGCGGAACATCGCGTGATCGTCGACGACCACCACCCGCAGTCGTCGTTCCTGCTCGCTCATCGCCGCATCTCCAGCCTCACCTCGGTGCCCTCGCCCGGGGCGGACCTGATCGTGGCAGATCCCCCGTGGCGCTGCATTCTTGCCTTGATCGATTCTCGCACGCCCATCCGACCGTCGGGCACGGACGCTTGATCGAAGCCCTTGCCGCGGTCGCGGACGAACACCTCGACGACGTCCTCCTCCACCTCGGCGAACACGTCGATCCGCGGCGCCCCGGAGTGCTTGGCCGCGTTGGTCACGGCCTCGCCGGCTGCTTGGACCATCGCTTCGACCCGCGGATCGACCGGCACATCGCCGACGCAGACCAGCTCCACGTCGACGGAGAACTTGGCCTCCACCTCGTCGCACACCACCAGCAGCGCACCCTTGAAGGAGGTGGGCTTGGGCGGCTCTCCGTAAAGCCAGGTGCGCAGCTCTCGCTCCTGACGGCGAGCCAGGGTGGCGACGGCGACCGGATCGTCGGCGCGGCGCTGGATGAGGGCCAGCGTCTGCAGCACCGAGTCGTGCAGATGCGCCGCCATATCCGCGCGCGCTTCGGCCCTCATCTTCTCGTCTGTAGCGCTGCGCACCTTGAGGCGCTGGCGCTGCAGCCACGGGGCGGCCACCACGACCAGGCCTGCCACCAGGATGGCCGACGAGGCCAGCACAGGCGGCAAGGCGCTGATGCCCACCTGAGTGGCGAGCAGCCAGCTGAGGCCAAGGCTCACCAGAAGCAGCCCGCCCACCAGACGGAGCACACCGAGCGCCCCCGCACCGGTGATGAACTGCTGCCAGCGCGTCGCTCCAGAAGGCGCCTTGGTGTTGCGGGGATCGTCGACGCGCATCCACAGCACAGCGACGCCCACCGCCCCGATCACCAACGGCCAGAACACCGTCGACGAGAAGTCGTTGCCGATCACGAACAGCCACAGCACGCCCACCAGGAGCACGGCACCGGCAACCATCAGGGCGGGGTCGAGCGGGGCCGCCTTGTCCTCGGTGGAGCGGAAGCCTCGGCGGCTAGCGGATTCCAGGCCCGGCGCCTCGATCTCCTTGCGCACCGGGACGAACACCCACAGCACCGCGTACAGCGCCAGCCCGATGCCCCAGACCAGGGCGAGCACGACGAACAGCGACCGCACCAGCCGGGTGGAGACCCCGACGTGCTGCGCGAGTCCGCTGGCTGCACCGGCGATCCGACGCTGCGCGGGATCGCGGGTCAGCGCCGGGGCCGGCGGGCGCGGTGGCGCCGGGAGAGCGGGCGCGCGGGTCTGCAAGTCTTCCATCGTGCTCCACAGCCTTCCATGTGAAGCAGCCGCTCACCAGGGCCGGAGGGATGAACCAGGGGCCCCGAGCGCATAACTCAGGTATCACTCAGGGTGCTGCCCGATGTTGGCCGGGGCGAGAGGCGACGATACTGGTCGGCATGCAAGAGTCGCGGAGTCTGATCGGATGGGTGGATCCCCGTCTCGAAGGGCTTCAGCGACCCGCGGATCCCGGACGAACACCCGGACTGTGCCGGGCGATCAGCCAATACACCGGTTTCGACGTCACGCTCGTGCGGGCGTTGTTCATCCTGCTGACCCTGAGCACCGGCGTCGGCGTCCTCCTCTACGCGTGGGGCACCATCCTGTCCCTCGGCGCCGATGGACGCCGCCCCATCGACTCGCTGCTGCCGTCGTTCACGCAGTGGTCGGTCAAGACCCAGGCCATCATCGTCGCCGTCAGCGCCTTCCTGTTCATGGTTTCCTTCGGCCAGATGGCGCCGATGCCCTTCGTGGTGGCCGTCGTCGTTCTGATCCTGCTGTATGCCGCCACTTCACGCGCTAGGAGATCGCCCATGCCTTCGCCTCCCTCCCCTCGGACCACCGAGGCCGATTCCCTGACCGCGGCAGAGCGAGCGCACAGCGTCGACGAATGGCGCGCGGCGATGCAGCAGGCCGTCAACCACCCCGTCGCCCCTCGGGAACCCGACGACCTGCCCGTGCTCGACCTCTACGGTCCGCAGCCGGAACCGGAGCCCCAGCCTCCGAAGCCGAAGTCGAGTTGGGCAACAGGCACCCTGATTCTGTTGAGCGGCACGCTCGCGTTCTTCGCCGGTGCCTATCTGGCACCGTGGACGCCCGTGGCGGTAGGCCTCGGAATAGCCGCCGCCGTCATGGGTGGCCTCACCTTCATCAGCGCCCTCACCCTGCGGGGACGTCAGGTTCCCCGCCTCGTGCTGGGCATCGTCGCGTCGACGGCGCTGGCCTCCGCCGTACTGCCGATGATCGACAACGGCTATTACCCCTACGACGACGCCGCCGAGGCCGCAGCGACGATGATGGCGGACGAAGGACTGACCGACATACGTGAGACCATCACCGCTGGCAGCGGCGGGAAGACCGTCGTCGACCTCTCTGATAGGGCCCCTGGTTGGGGTGAACGGGTGACCTACGAGGTCTACGCCTCCGACACCGACCTCACCGTGCGAATCCCGGCGGGTCAGATCGAGGGCGTGAGCCTCAATGGCGACTACGTCGAACTGCCGCCCTCAAACTACGACACAGAGGCCATCCCCATGTACGTGGAGGTCTACGGCGACAACGTCGACCTCACCGTGCGCTTTCCCGAGAGCATCACGCTCCCAGCGGGCATCTCATTGGAACGAGACCTGTCGATCTATGACCTATCCGACTACAGCGAGACAAACCCTCTGGTTTTCAACATCAGCGGTGAAGATGCCCAAGTATTCCTCACTGTGCCGAAAGGCAAGACCTGGGTGACGCAGGACGGCTCAGATCTCCTGGGCGAAGAAGGCAAGATGCCACTCGTCGTGAACGTGACCGGTGAAGCGGTCACGGTAACCTTGAAGGAAATCTGATGAAACCTCGAATCGACGCCATCGCCGTCGTGGTGGCTCTCACCGCCATCGGCTTCGGCATCACGGCGTGCTACGCGACGGTCTACACGGTGGAGGCGATGCACATGCAGTGGATACTCGCCCTCATCCTGATCTTCTCCGGCGGTGCCGGCCTGCTGGCCCTCCGGGCTCCAAGGAACAAGAGCAAGAACAATCGAAAGGAAATCCGATCATGACCCTCACCCGTTCTGACGACGACAAGTGGATCGCAGGAGTCTGCGGCGGTCTCGCCCAGGGCTTCGGCGTGGAGGCGCAGTGGATCCGGCTCGGTTTCGCGATCTTCGCCATCTTCGGCGGCGCCAGCATCGCCATCTACGTGCTGCTCTGGATCATCCTCCCCCGCCCCACCGGCGGCACGATCGCTGAAGAAGCGATCAAGAAGGGCAAGGACTGGTACGCAGACAACAAGAAGCCGAAGGACGAGTTCTAGTCCTCCTGCACCCCACGCCCCTCGACGTGCCCCTTCACGCTCTTTGAGGTGCGGAGCGCAGCGGAGCCTCGAAAAGAGCCAGCGCGACACAACAGACCGACCCAGCCACGGCATCCGTGGCTGGGTCGTTTCTTTGGCTTACGGGGGCTCTTTTCGAGGCTCGTTCCTCGCACCTCAAAGAGCGTCATCGGTGCTTCGCGCTTGCCTTGATTGTCGAGGCTCGTTCCTCGCACCTCAAAGAGCGTGATCGTGGTGCTCCGCGCCCTCTTGACTGTCGAGGCTCCGCTGCGCTCCGCACCTCAAAGAGCGTGGGAGGTCACTCCCACTCGATGGTGCCGGGGGGCTTGCTCGTGATATCCACCACAACCCGGTTGACGCCCTCGCACTCGTTGGTGATGCGCGTCGACATCTTGGCCAGCAGGTCGTAGGGCAGCTGGGCCCAGTCGGCGGTCATGGCGTCGTCGGAGGTGACGGGACGCAGCACAATGGGGTGACCGTAGGTCCGGCCGTCGCCCTGCACGCCCACGGAGCGCACGTCGGCCAGCAGCACCACCGGGAACTGCCAGATGTCGCGCTCGAGGTTGGCCTTGGCCAGCTCCTCGCGAGCGATCGCGTCGGCCTTGCGAAGCAGATCCAGGCGCTCCTGGGTGACCTCGCCGACGATCCGGATGCCAAGACCGGGACCGGGGAACGGGTGGCGCCACACCATCGACTCGGGCAGGCCGAGCTGCAGGCCCACCGCCCGCACCTCGTCTTTGAACATGCTGCGCAGCGGCTCGATCAGGGTGAACTGGAGGTCGTCGGGCAGGCCGCCGACGTTGTGGTGGCTCTTGATGTTGGCCGCGCCCTCGCCGCCGCCCGACTCCACCACGTCGGGGTACAGGGTGCCCTGGACGAGGAAGTCGATGCCGCGCTCGCCGGCCAGCTGAGCAGCGGTGGCCTCGAAGGTGCGGATGAACTCGCGACCGATGATCTTGCGCTTGGTCTCGGGATCGGTGACTCCGGCCAGCGCGGTGAGGAAACGATCCCGCTCGTCAGCGACCACCAGGTCGACGCCAGTGACGTCCACGAAGTCCTTCTTCACCTGATCGGCCTCGCCCTGGCGGAGCAGGCCGTGATCGACGAAGACGCAGGTGAGCTGGGAGCCGATGGCCCGCTGCACCAGGGCTGCGGCCACGGCGGAGTCGACGCCGCCGGACAGCGCGCACAGCACGCGGCGGTCGCCCACCTGGTTCTGGATCTGCTCGATGGCCTCGCTGACCATGTTCTCGGCCGTCCAGCTACGGCTGAGCCCCGCGATGTCGTAGAGGAAGTGCTCCAGCACCTGCTGACCGCGCTGGCTGTGCAGCACCTCGGGGTGCCACTGCACGCCGGCAAGCTTCTTGGACGCACACTCGAACGCCGCGACGGGGGCCCCGGCCGTGCGGGCCAGCACCTTGAAGCCCTGGGGGGCCTTGGAGACGGAGTCGCCGTGGCTCATCCACACGTTCAGGGTGTTGGGCAGCGACGCCAGCAGCGACCCGGGGCTGGAGATGGACAACGGCGTGCGGCCGTACTCGCGCAGTCCCGTCTCTGCGACGGTGCCGCCCAGCGCCTGCGTCATGGCCTGGAAGCCGTAGCAGATGCCGAACACGGGGATGCCGGTCTCGAACAGCGCCGGGTCGACCTTGGGAGCCCCGTCCTCGTAGACCGAAGACGGTCCACCGGACAGGATGATCGCCGCAGGCTTCCTGGCCACGATCTCGTCGACGCTCAGCTTGGAGCTGACGATCTCCGAATAGATCTGCGCCTCGCGCACGCGTCGCG
The DNA here is from genome assembly GCF_029211185.1 of Tessaracoccus caeni. Taxonomy (GTDB): domain Bacteria; phylum Actinomycetota; class Actinomycetes; order Propionibacteriales; family Propionibacteriaceae; genus Arachnia; species Arachnia caeni. Next base: position 151,475 of record NZ_JARGDO010000007.1, on the reverse strand, counting down.
CGATGAGCTGGGCGTACTGCGCGCCGAAGTCGACCACCAGCACGGGGTCATGATGAGCACTCATGGGCGGCAGTCTAGTGGAGCGCAAAGGAACGACCCAGCCACGGTGAAACCATGGCTGGGTCGCTTTACGCTCTTTGAGGTGCGAGCTTGCGAGCCTCGAAAAGAGCGTGACGGGGTGATGGGTCAGTCGACGATGCCCTCGAAGAGGACGGTGGACAGGTAGCGCTCGCCGAAGTCGGGAACGATCACGACGATGTTCTTGCCGGCGTTCTCGGGACGGGCGGCCACCTCGGCGGCGGCGGACAGCGCGGCGCCGGACGAGAGACCGACGAGCAGGCCCTCCTCCTTGGCGGCGCGACGGGCGAACTCGACGGCGTGGTCGATGTTGCGCGGGAGCACCTCGTCGATCACGCTGCGGTCGAGGATCTCGGGGATGAAGTTGGCGCCGATGCCCTGGATCTTGTGGGGGCCGGGGGCGTTGCCGGACAGGATGGCCGACTCCTCCGGCTCGACGGCGACGACCTTCACGTTGGGGTTGCGCTCCTTGAGCACCTGGCCGACGCCGGAGATGGTGCCGCCGGTGCCGATGCCGGCCACGAAGATGTCGACGTTGCCGTCGGTGTCGGCCCAGATCTCCTCAGCGGTGGTCTCGCGGTGCACCTTCAGGTTGGCGGGGTTGGCGAACTGACGAGCCAGGATGCCGCCACGCTCGGCGGCCACTTCCTCGGCCTTGGCCACGGCGCCCTTCATGCCTGCGGGGCCGGGGGTGAGCACGAGCTCCGCACCGTAGGCGCGCAGCAGCGCGCGACGCTCCAGCGACATGGTCTCCGGCATGGTCAGCACGACGTTGTAGCCGCGCGCCGCGCCCACCAGGGCCAGCGCGATACCGGTGTTGCCCGAGGTGCCCTCGACGATCGTTCCGCCCGGCTTCAGCTCGCCCGAGGCCTCCGCAGCGTCGATGATGGCGGCGCCGATGCGGTCCTTGACCGAGTTGGCGGGGTTGTAGAACTCCAGCTTCGCAATGACGTTCGCGTTGTCACCGGCGATGCGGTTGAGCTTGACGAGAGGCGTGCGGCCAATCACGGCCGTGACGTTCGAGTAGATGGTCATGCCACCGCCAACCATGCTCCGCGCGCGATTATTCCCACCTCCGCACGATTCGCTGAAAGCGAACCACCTACCAGCGGGATCTCTAAAGAACCTCCGTCGCCGCTCGCTCCACGGCGAGGCCGGCTACGTAGCGCTCCAAGTAGGCGGCAAACCCGTCGACCTCCGCCCGATCCGCCTCGACGACCGACGTCTCCGCGTCCGGGAACACCGTGCCGTCGAGGTAGGTCGCGAGGCTCTGTCCGGACCCACCGCCCAGATAGGCGGCGAGGACAGCCATCCCCCAGGCGCCGCCCTCAGAAGCCGTCTCGCCGACGGCGACAGGAGCGTTCAGCGCGCTGGCAAGGAAACGCTGCGCGACACCGGCCGTGCGGAACATGCCCCCGTGGGCGAACATCCGATCCAGCGCGACGCCTTCCTCGTCCAGCACGCGCATGCCGAGCGCCAGGGTGCCGAAGACCCCGTACAGCTGGGCGCGCATCGTGTTGGCCAGCGTGAACCGGCTGTCCGGCGTGCGCACAAACAAGGGACGCCCCTCGGTGGTTCCGGTGAGCGGCTCGCCGGCCAGGTAGTTGTAGGCCAGCAGCCCGCCGGCGTCCGCCTCTCCGTCGAGCGCCTCTCGGAACAGCGTCTCGTAGACGGCATCCGGGTCCAGCGCCTGGCCGGCGGCCTCCGCGAAGCGGGAGAACATGCCAACCCAGGCGGCCAACTCGCTGGCACCGTTGTTGCAGTGCACCATGGCCACCGGATCGCCGGCGGGGGTGGTCACCAGGTCCAGCTCGAGATGCACCTGGCTGAGCGGGCGCTCCAGTACCACCATCGCGAAGATGCTGGTGCCGCAGCTGACGTTGCCGCTCCGGGGAGCGACGGCGTTGGTCGCCACCATGCCGGTACCTGCGTCTCCCTCCGGCGGACACAGCGGGATACCGGGGCGAAGCGCGCCGGTGGGATCCAACAGCGCCGCGCCCTCCTCGGTCAAGTTGCCCGCCGGCTGCCCCGCGACGAGGATCTCCGGCAGCAGCTCGGTCAGCCTCTGGCCGGAGAGGCGCTCGCTCGCGACTTCGTCGAAGCGGGCCACCATGGTCGCGTCGTAGCCGCCGGTGGCCGCGTCGATCGGGAACATGCCCGACGCGTCACCGACGCCCAGCACCTTGCTCCCCGTCAGCTTCCAGTGCACGTAACCGGCCAGCGTCGTGAAGAAGCGCACCTGGGAGACGTGGGGCTCCTCGTCGATGACGGCCTGGTAGAGATGCGCGATCGACCAGCGCAGCGGGATGTTGGCGCCGAACAGTTCCACCAACTCCGCCGACGCCGGGCCGGTGTTGGTGTTGCGCCAGGTGCGGAAGTTCGCCAGCAGCTCTCCGTCGGCGCCGAAGGCCAGGTAGCCGTGCATCATGGCCGAGACGCCCAGCGAACCGAACGTCTCCGGACGAAGGCCGTGCTTGGCCTCTGCATCGGCGACCAGATCGGCGTAAGCGGCGACCAGTCCCGTCCAGACAGCCTCGAGAGGGTAGGTCCAGAGCCGATCCACGAACTGGTTCTCCCACGCGTGCGACCCGACGGCGAGCACGGTCGACGGATCGTCGGCCGCGACCAGGCAGGCCTTGATCCGGGTCGATCCGAGTTCGATGCCCAACGCCGTGCGCCCGAGCCGGATCAACTCAGCGCGAGACGTCTCTTCCCGTCCGGCGGACGCCATGTCACAGCCCCCGGGCGAGGCGGTAGTAGGCCTGGTTCCAGCGCAGCTCGCGCTGGAAACCGCGCACCGTGGTGTCCTCGTCGATGACCACGAGCTCGGTATCGGCGATCTCGGCGAAGTCGCGGAACACCTCGATGCCGACGGCGGTGGTCATCACGGTGTGGTGAGCGGCACCGGCAGCCAGCCAGCAGGCGGCGCTGGTGGCGAAGTCGGGCTGAGGCTTCCACACCGCGCGGCCCACCGGCAGCTTCGGCAGCTCAGGCGCCTCGACGTTGGTCACCACGTTGGCGGTCAGGCGGAAGCGATCGCGCATGTCACTGAGCGCCACCACCAGGGCGGGGCCAGGATCGGCGGTGAAGACCAGGCGCACCGGATCCTCCTTGCCGCCGATGCCGAGCGGATGGATCTCCAGCCGTGGCTTGGCCGAGCTGAGCGACGGCGACACCTCCAGCATGTGCGCGCCCAGGATCTTCTCGTCGCCAGGAACAAGGTCGTAGGTGTAGTCCTCCATCAGGCTGGCCCCGCCGGGAAGCCCCGCGCCCATCACGTTGGCGACGCGCACCAGGATGGCCGTCTTCCAGTCGCCTTCGGCGCCGAAGCCATAGCCCTCCGCCATCAGGCGCTGCACCGCCAAGCCGGGCAGCTGTTTCAGCGAGCCCAGATCCTCGAAAGAGTCGGTGAAGGCGCCGAAGCCGCCGCCCTCCAGGAAGAAGCGCAAGCCCGCCTCGATGGCCGCGGCGTCGCGCAGTGACTGATGACGCTCGCCGCCGGGCAGCAGCTCGGGCACCACGTCGTAGGAGGCGACGTACTCGTCGACAAGGGCGTCCACCTCTGCCTCGGTGGCCGCGTCGACGGCCTCGGCCAGCTCGTTGACGCCCCAGGTATTCACCTGGACGCCGAAGCGCAGCTCGGCCTCGGTCTTGTCGCCCTCGGTGACCGCGACGTAGCGCATGTTGTCGCCGAAGCGGGCCAGCTTGAGCGTGCGCACGGCCTGCCAACCGGCGGCGGCGCGCTGCCAGTCCGCCACCTGCTGGCGCACGGCCGGGTTGGACACGTGCCCGACGACGGTCTTGCGCGCCACGCCGAGGCGGGTCTGGATATAGCCGAACTCGCGGTCGCCGTGGGCGGCCTGGTTCAGGTTCATGAAGTCGAAGTCGATGTCGGCCCAGGGCAGCTCGACGTTGGCCTGGGTGTGCAGGTGCAGCAGCGGCTTGCGCAGCGCGTCGAGCCCGGTGATCCACATCTTCGCGGGGCTGAACGTGTGCATCCACGCGATGATTCCGATCACCGAATCGTCGGCGTTGGCGTCGAGGGCGAGGCGGCGGATGCCGTCGGGCTCGATCAGCACCGGCTTCCATTCCACGCGCACGGGCAGCCCGGCGAGGCCCTCGGCGACCGCCTGGGACTGCTCGGCCACCTGGCGCAGGGTCTCCTCGCCGTAGAGGGACTGGCTGCCCGTGACGAACCAGACCGTGTACTCGGCAAGAGAGGTGTTCAGCGGGGTTCGGGACATCTGTGCTCCTTGTGCGATGGGTTGAGAATACGGGGCGCGTCACCGCGTCAGGGATTGCCGGCTACCGAGCGGCGACTGGCGATGCGCCTCGACGGTCGTCGGTGGATTGACCATAGACGTTTTGATAGCGGTTGTAGAGGCTGTCGATCGCCTCTTGCGGAATGGGGATCACTTCGCCCGCGTTTCGCGCGAGCTGCACGGTGCGGGCCACGTCCTCCAGCATCACCGCCGCCTTCACCGCGTCCTTCGCGCTGGCGCCGATGGTGAACGGACCATGGTTCTGCATCAACACCGCGCGCGAGCGATGCCCGCGCAGGGTCTCGACGATGCCGCGCCCGATCGAGTCGTCGCCGATGATCGCGAACGGACCCACGGGAATCGGGCCTCCGAACTCGTCGGCCATCGCCGTGATCACGCACGGGATCTCCTCGCCGCGAGCGGCCCAGGCGACGGCGTAGGTGGAATGGGTGTGCACCACGCCGCCCACCTCCGGCAGGTGACGGTACACGTAGGCATGCGCCGCGGTATCCGACGACGGCGACCGCTCGCTGCCCGGGGTGCCGGGTATGACGACGCCGTCCAGGTCGCACAGGATCATGTTCTCCGGCGAGAGCTCGTCGTAGCGCACTCCGGACGGCTTGATGACGAACAGGTCGGCTCCCGGAACGCGCCCGGAGACGTTGCCTCCGGTCCAGACGACCAGTTCGTAGCGCACCAGCTCGGCGTGAAGGGCAGCCACCTCGATCCGCGTCCGCTCGATTGCGTCGACCACGTCGGGCCCGAACTCAGCCATGTGAACTCCTCTTCGAGATCGCCCGGCCGCCGCTTTTCAATCTGAGCCGAACTGCACCGCCATTGTGCGCGCTAACATGCGCGCTTGGCAAGCCGATTCCCGAATCCGGCGAGAAGCCGCTCAGCGGCGAGGCGAGGACGTCGACGACCGGCAGACCAGCTGCGGTTCCACGAGCCGCCTCCCCTGGGATTGATTTCCCTGAAGAGTCTGGACGAGTTCATCGATGATGAGCTCGCCCAGCGCCGCGAACTCCTGCCGCACCGTCGTCAACGGGGGCAGGAAATGACGGGCATCCGGCAGGTCATCGAAGCCGACCACGCTGATGTCGTCCGGAACCCTGATGCCCCGCTCCCAGAACGCGTGGATCATCCCCAAGGCCATCTGGTCATTGGACGCGAATACCGCGGTCACGTCGCCGGGTACGAAGCTCTTCCCGAACTCGTATCCCGAGTCCGCGGACCAGTCCCCCACCGAAGGCGTCGGGACCGCCAGGCCACCGGCCTTCATGGTGTCCCGCCACGCCTCCGCCCGAGCACGGGCGTCATACCAATCGAGTGGCCCGGCCAGATGCACGATCTCGCGATGCCCAAGCTCGATAAGGTGCCGGGTCGCCGCCGTCGCTCCGGCTCGCTGGTTCACCGCGACCGTGTGGAGCTGCTCGTCGCGCTCCTCCTTCACGGCCAGCGTCGGCAGGCCTGTCGCATGCCGGCGAAGCACGTCGAGCGACGAGATCCGAGGAGCGATGACACACAAGGCGTCCACCCCTTGCGTCACCAGCTCGACGATCCCCTCGTCGATGCGCTGTCCCTCGTCATCCCCGATCGAGAACGCACTGACGGCGTAGCCGTGCGCCCTCGCCGCCCCCTCCAACGCGCGCAGCGTGCTGTTCGGGCCGAACTGGAGCCGCCCATCCACCAGGGCACCGATCCGCATCGCCTTCCGAGTGGCGAGCGCACGCGCGATCGAACTGCGCGTGTAGTTCATCTCCTCGATCGCCAGGAGCACCTTCGCCCTGGTCGATTCCCTGATGCTCGGATGGCCGTTCAGCACCCTGGAGACGGTCATGTGCGAGACGCCCGCCCGGCGCGCCACGTCGTAGATGTTCGCCTTGCCCGGCCCTCCCGCCGGTTTCGCGCGTTCCTGCTTGTCCACGGCCACTACGACGTTCGCCCCCGTTGCTCGGTTCAAATCGGGACCATGCTACCGCCGCGCACGATCTTCCGACCGGACGGCGTCCGCGCCTCACCCACCCCAAGTCAGCACTCCACCTGAAAAGTCTTGACAAACCCGGAAACCCTCATGCAACCTATGAGCAGAATGTGAGCGATAACATTCGAGATCTGCAAAGGAGCAAAACCATGGCGAAACGTGGCATAGCGGCCATCGTCGCGATCGGTCTGGCGACCAGCGCCCTCGCGGCGTGCGGTTCGGGACCGTCGTCTGAGAACACCGCCGACAACGGCAAGGGCGCGATCGAGGTGTGGTCTTCCGACACCGAGGGACAGGGCACCCAGGTCGCGAGCAAGGCGCAGTTCGAGAAGTTCGAACAGGACACGGGATACACCGTCAACGTCACCTATCTGACCTACGACATGATCCACGAGAAGATCGTCGCCTCCGCGGCCGGCGGCAACCTCCCCGACGTCGTCTACGGCCTTCCGGAGTACGTCGGCGAGTTCAACAAGATGGGCATCCTCGAGGACTTGACCACCCAGTGGGACTCCTGGGCGGACAAGGACAAGGTCAGCGACGCCGTCAAGGAGGCCATGACGATCGGCGATTCGATCATCGGCTTCCCGTATGAGACGACGGTGCGCGCCTACCTGGTGCACGACGACCTCATGAGCCAGTCCGGCGTCAGCACGCCGACGACGTGGGAGGAGGTGCTCGCCATCGGATCCAAGGTCGAGGACGCCACCGGAAGCGCGGCCTTCGGCATCGCCGGCGCCGGCGTGCGCTCGCCGCAGGAACTGATCGTCTACCTCGCCCAGAAGGGCGTAAAGATCGCGGAGCCGCAGGAGGACGGTCTCTACAAGAACACCTGGAAGGACGACCCGGCTCAGCTCGCGGCGGCCGCCGATGTCTTCACCTTCTACCAAGAGCTGATCAGCTCGGGCGCGACCGACAAGAACTCCGCCACCTACGGCTGGGAGGAGACCGACGACCGGTTCGTCACCGGCCTGACGGCGACCTACGTCACCGGCAACTGGCTGGAGGAGCGCGAGGCCGACTTCGCCGACACGATGGGCGACATCTCGGTGCACGCGATCCCGAAGCCTGCGGACGGCGTCGACGCCACCTACCTCGAGACCAAGCCGATGTTCGTCATGAAGGGCGGCAAGAACACTGAAGGCGCCAAGGAACTGGCCCGGGCCATCGCCAGCGAAGAGTGGCAGAAGGCGGCCTATCCGGCGCGTTCCGGCCTGAACACGGTGTCCACCGACAGCAAGTGGAGCAAGGACTTCTCGAAGCTGCTCGAGTACGGCGTCACCTTCCCGCCGGTCACGGTGAGCGAGATCACGCAGAACATGATCGACTCTCTCGCCATGGCACTGCAGGAAGGCAAGTCCTCTGAGGAGACCGCAGCCTGGCTCTCCGACGCCATCAACAAGTCGCTGCAGAACTCCGGCGAACTGTCGGGCTCATAGCCTCCGGGAACCGAGTTTCATGCTCAAGCCGAAGCGCACGAGTAGGGCGACCGAGGACAGGCGGGTCATCTTCCTGTCCTTGGTCCCCGCCTGGATTTTCCTGGTAGCCCTGATCGGCTACCCCTTGATCCGAGTCGTATGGGACTCGTTCAACGACGTCAGCCTGATCGACTCGAGTGTCTCCGGGTTCGTCGGCCTGGAGAACTTCTCCAACGCCGTCGCCGACCCGTACTTCGGGAGGGCCGTGAAGAACACGATCCTTTGGACCGTTTTCTCGGTGGCCGGCGAGTACATCCTCGGCCTGAGCGCGGCGCTGATCCTGAACGCGAAGTTCCGCGGGCGCACGTTCTTCCGGATCGCGGCCTTCGTGCCCTGGCTGGTGCCCGTCGTCGTGGCCGGCATGACCTGGTCCTGGATGGCCAACCCCGACTTCGGCATCATCAACCGATGGCTGCTGGATCTGGGGATCATCGACGACTCGATCCACTTCCTCGGCGACGCGCAGTGGGCGCTGCCCTTCGTCATCCTGGTCAACATCTGGCGGAGCTTCCCATACTTCATGGTCACCTTCCTCGCGGCGCTGCAGAGCATTCCCGCCGAGGAACTGGAAGCGGCGGATCTGGACGGCGCCACCGGCATCCGGCGATTCATGAACGTCGTCTTCCCGCACCTGCGCTCGGCGTCGTTGATCATCGTCTTCGTGCACCTGATCTGGACGGCGGTCAACTTCGACTTCATCTGGATCATGACCCAGGGCGGGCCCAACTACGCCACGATCACCCTGCCGATCCTGATCTACCAGCACGCGATCCAGAAGTTCGACGTCGGCCTCGCCTCGGCGCTGTCGACCATGATGCTGCTGGCCACCACGCTGCTGTTCGTCTTCTACTACCGGATCCGCTCGAAGCTCAGCGCCGAGTTGGTCGGATAGGCAGGGAAAGTCATGGCAAGAAAACGTTTGTTTAAGCTGATCGCGGTGTACATCGGAGCCACGCTGCTCGCCTTGTACAGCCTGTTCCCCTTCATCTGGATGCTCGTGTCGTCGTTCAAGCCGAGGGGAGAGATCCGGTCGCGCACCCCGTCGCTCTGGATCGATAGCCCGACGATCGACAACTACGTGCGCGTCCTCGTCGACGCCGGCTTCCTCGGCTTCATCTGGAACAGCTTCAAGGTCGCCGTCATCGTGGCGTTGCTGTCGCTGGCCGTGTCGATCATGGCCGGCTACGCCTTCAGCCGGTTCTACCGAGCCAGGATGGTCAAGACATCCAACTTCTTCATGTTGGTGTCCCAGATGATCCCGGGCGTGCTGCTGCTGGTGCCGCTGTATATCGTGATGAGCAATCTGGGCATCCTCGAGAACCACCTCTCGCTGGTCATCGCCTACACGACCTTCGTGATCCCTCTCTGCACGTTCATGATGAGCACCGGGTTCGACAACATTCCGAAGTCGCTGGAGGAGTCGGCCGAGATCGATGGCTGCGGACGCTTCGCCACGGTCTGGCGAATCATCGTTCCGGTGTCCGTCCCGACGATCATCTCCGTCGGGCTGTATGCGTTCATCAGCGCATGGAACGAGTTCATGTTCGCCTACATCTTCATCTCGCACGCGGAGAACCGTCTGCTCACGCCCGCGATCATGCTCTTCAAGGGCGCGAACCTCGTGGACTGGGGCGCCATCATGGCGGCATCCGTGGTCGCCGTGATCCCCACGGCCGTCCTGTTCATCTTCCTGCAGCGCTACTTCATGGCAGGGATGATGGCCGGCGCCGTCAAGGGCTGATCCCTCCCCCATCTCGACCCGTCGGGGTCGACACACAACCGATTGGAGAATCGAATCCACATGTCAGTGTTCACCTGGGGCAGCGACGCCTGCGCCCTCCACCTCGACTTCGACGAGAGCCGCCCGGTGGGGGTGGCCCTGGCGGGGCGGTCGGCGTGGTCGGCGTCCGGCGCGTCCGATGCGCAGGATACGGACCGGTTCCAGTTGCTGATCGAGATCCTGGCGATCGAGGCGGGACGCTCCCGCAACAACACCCGCATGGATCAGACCGTCGTCGGCGAGAGCCTGCGATACGCGGGGCACGAGGTCGACACCGACGGGGACTGGCAGGTGCTGACCATCCGGCAGACCTCGTCGCAGTTCGGTCTCGAGGTCACCACGACGCTCAGGCAGACCGACGGTGCCGGCGGCATCCGGTTCGTCACCGAGGTGGTCAACAGCGGCGCACAGCGGCTGACGCTCACCGGCATCAGCACCGCGGTGATCGCCGACGGTCTCGGTGTGCTGGGAGATCCCGACGATCTGGATCTGGTGTCTGCGCGCAGCACCTGGTCGTGCGAGAGCCGGTGGGGATCCCGTCCGCTCCGTGGCAGCCAGGGCATTCCGCCCTACAGCGACCACAAGCACGACGACCAGACCTCTCGTGAGGTGATCCGCGGCGTCGGCCACTCGAGCTGGTCCACCGACGGCGACCTCCCGATGGCGATGATCGTCAACCGGGTCACCGGACGGACGCTCGCCTGGGAGGTGGAGAACAACGGCCCGTGGTCCTGGGAGCTCATCGCCCAGCACGACGAAGGACGGACGTTCTCGCTCGCCTTGCTCGGCCCCTCCGACCTGCAGCACTCGTGGTGCCTCACTCTCGAGCCCGGGCACCGATTCCGCACGGTTCTCGCCAGCGTGTTCACGGCCGACGGCGGGGTCGACGGCGCGGTGGGGACCATCACCCGGCACCGGCGCGCCTCGCAGCACCCCGCCGTCGATCCCAGCCAGCCGGGGGTGATCTTCAACGACTACATGAACACCCTCATGGGCGACCCCACCACGGAGAAGCTGCTGCCGTTGATCGACGCCGCCGCCGACATCGGCGCAGACACCTTCTGCATCGACGCCGGTTGGTACGACGACGGGGGCAACTGGTGGCCCTCGGTGGGCCAGTGGGAACCCTCCACCGTGCGCTTCCCCGACGGCGGACTGCGTCGTGTCCTCGACCGGATCCGGGAGCGCGGCATGCGGCCCGGGCTCTGGATCGAGCCGGAGGTGGTGGGAGTGAACTCCCCCATGGCGAGCACCCTTCCCGACGAGGCCTTCATGATGCGCAACGGCGCCCGCATCCGGGAGCACGACCGTTACCTGTTGGACCTGCGATCCGAGGCGAGCCGGGATCACCTGGATTCCGTCTTCGACCGTCTCGTCGGCGATCTCGGGGCGGGCTACTTCAAGTGGGACTTCAACGTCACGCCCGGCACGGGTCCGGATCGGGACGCGGACAGCCCCGGCGTCGGGCTGCTCGATCATTGCAAGGCGCTGGACGAATGGGCCTATCGCCTGCGCAGCAGGCTCGAGGGCGTGTGCATCGAGGCCTGTTCGTCGGGGGCAATGCGGATGGACGCCCATTGGGTGCGCCTGTTCGATCTGCAATCCACGTCGGATCAGCAGGATCTGGACCGCTACGCGACGATCGCCGCGGCCGCCCCGGTGATGCTGCCGCCGGAGAAGGCCGGCAACTGGGCCTATCCCGAACCGTGGATGTCCTTGGAGGAGACGGCCTTCACCATGGTCAACGGGCTGGCCGGCCGACTCTACCTCTCGGGCAAGCTGGACGAGTTGGGCGCCGAGCAGCTGGCCGTCATCGCGGAGGGCGTCGAGCACTACCGGGCCCACCCCGACGTCGCGGCCGCATCGCTGCCCTTCTGGCCCGCCGGCCTGCCGGCCTGGGACGACCCGTTCGTCGCCCTCGGTCTGCGCGGCGAGGACAGCACCTTCCTCTTCCTCTGGAAGCGCGGTGAGGTGGGTGCCCAGCACTTGACGGTATCCGACTCCGGGTTCCGCTCGGCGGAAGTGGTCTACCCCACGACCCTGGACGGGTGGGCCGTGGAGACCGATGGCGAGGCCGGGACGATCACCGTCGACCCCACTCCGGGTGACGGCCTTTCGGCGCGGATCATCCGCATCGATCACTGCTGAGAGCGGTGAGGTCGTCGGTGCTTGCGGTGGGATTATCCACCGCAAGCACCGACGATCTCGCCACAATGGGGGCATGACGAAGCTCGAGGCTATTCAAGGCGACATCACGCGGCAGCAGGTCGACGCGGTGGTCAATGCCGCCAACAACGCGATGCGCGGCGGGGGTGGCGTCGACGGCGCCATCCACCGGGCCGGCGGCCCCGCAGTGCTGGCCGACTGCATCGCCCGCTTCCCGCACGGCCTTGCCACGGGCGACGCAGGCTGGACCACCGCGGGCGACATGCCCGCCACGTGGGTGATCCACACCGTCGGCCCCAACCACCGCGCCGGCCAGACGGACCGCTCGCTCCTGGTGTCCTGCTACCGCCGTTGCCTAGAGGTGGCCGACGAGCTGGGCGCACGCTCCGTCGCCTTCCCGCTGATCAGCGCCGGAGTCTACGGCTGGCCGAAAAACGACGCGATCCGCGCCGCTATCGACACCATCCGCTCCACCCCCACCGGGGTTGAACTGGTCAGACTGGTCGCCTTCGACGAGACGACGAAACGAATGATCGACGTCGCCCTGACCTTCAAGTCCTAGTCGCCTGCTTCGGACGCCCCGCAGGCCGCTTCAACCATCGCTTCACGAACGAAGTCGGGCGCCAGGAACAGCCGTGGTTGCAGTTCCTCCCAGCCGCGATGCTTCGTGCGTCGGGCATAGGCCTCATGGGCGCGGTCGAGGTCGTTGTTGAGCACGAGGCCGGGCGAACTCTCCCCCATCACCTGCAGGTGATACATCCACCAGCTGCCGTCGGCCTCCTGGTTCAGGAAGGTGGCTTCGAAGGCCATCCACTCCTGAGGCAGCGTCGCGAGGCATTCGTCATAGCGGTCGTGCAGCATCTGCATCCACTCGTCGAAAGTAGCCTCCTCGCCGTCGAGCAGGCGGGCACGGCTGAGTTCGAGCTTCATGCCGGCGGGCACCGACGGCGGCATCGGCCACCCGCTGAAACTGTCGTCGACCGGTCTGAAAGGGATGGGCTCCATCCGGCCATCCTGACATAGACCGACGACGATCTCGGGTCATGTGGAGGGGGGATCGAACTAGGCTCGGCTATAGCCAGACCATCGAACACCCCTCGGGAGGTGGCGCCATGGATATCGACCAGATCTGGAGACACATCGACCAGGGCAGGCTCGACTTCGCCGATCTGTTCGAGAGCCTCACCGCCGAGCAGTTGGCCGCGCCGTCGTTGTGCGAGGGCTGGACGGTGCGCGATGTCGGCGCTCACCTGACGATGGCGCACGCTCGACTGCGCGACGTGTTCTGGCCCCTGGTGAGATCAGGTTTCTCGTTCAACGCCATGGTCCGGCGTGCAGCCCTCGAGGTGACTCTCACCCCGGCGGAGATCAGTGCGACCCTGCGCTCCTTCGTTGGCTCACGCCGCACCGCAGTCGGCATCCGACCGACAGAGCCATTGATCGACATCCTGGTCCACACCCAGGACGTGGCGATCCCGCTCGGGATGCACGTCAAGACACCCGGGCAGGCGGCCATCGTCGCCATCGAGCGCACCTTCTCACCCTGCCCGGACCCATGCGCTTCACCCGTCGCTACGACCACGTCACTTTCGAGGCAACGGACGTCGACTGGCGGCGCGGTACCTCGTCGACCGTGATTCGAGGCCCGATCCAGGAACTGCTCCTGCTCCTCACCGGTCGCAAAGCGGCGTGCACCAACCTCACCGGGCCGCTGGACCTGCTGTAGGCACCAGCCTCAGGTCAGCTCGATCGGCTTCGACATAGTGCCGGGCGCCAGACACCAGGAGGCTGCACTGTCCAGACCGACGTCCACTGGCGGTCGTCCCCTTCGTCCTCCCGGTCGGCGCCGTGCATACTGGTACTTGTGGCGTACCGAGGGATCCTCCTGGACTTCTACGGCACGGTGGTCGAAGAAGACGATCTAGTGATCCGGGGTATCGCCCAAAAGATCGCGAGCGTGTGCCCGGACTGGCCGCAGCGCGAAATCGCTCAGCTATGGGGAAGCGAGTTCACGTCGGCAGTGTCGTCCTCGCACGGAGACGCCTTCCGCACCCAACGCGAACTCGCCGTCGCCTCTCTGGCGTCCGTCCTTGACCGGACGGCATGCAGACTCGACCCCCTCGAACTATGCGCTGAACAGTTCACCCACTGGCAGCGGCCAGCCCTGCGCCCCGGCGCAAGAGAATTTCTGGCTTCATGCACCCTTCCCATCTGCGTCGTCTCGAACATCGACCGAGCCGACCTCGACGCCGGGATGCGACACATCGGGATCGCACTGCCCATGACCATCACGAGCGAAGAAGCACGGTCATATAAGCCTCGAGCGGAGATGTTCGAGATGGGACTCTCGCGACTCGAGCTGGAACCCCATCAGGTACTGCACATCGGTGATTCACTCAGCTCCGATATCGCCGGAGCGAATGCCCTCAACATCGATGCCGCATGGGTGTCCGGCGATAACCGAGCCGCGAGCGACGGTGCGCGCATCGTGACACAGTGTACGGATCTCCGCGACCTACACCCCTTCATTCAGGGCGACATCACCCAACAGCACGTCGACGCAGTGGTCAACGCCACCGACAACACGACGTGAGGCAAGGGCTGCGCGAGCGGATCGCCACGGGCCGCAGGGAGCCGTCGGGAAGAGCTTCACACCTACTTCACACATAACATCACACCCTGTTAAGTAAAGTGTGAAGTAGGTGTGAAGCTAGTTGGGGTCGCCGTCACCGCGGGTAACGACGATGGGGCGGGCGCCCCACTTCGTACACAATCCAGAGACCTACGTCATCCTTGCGCGCATAGTTCCAGATCAACTCACGAGCCGCCTCGAATCTGGCCACCATCTCCAAGCTGCTGATCTGTCCCGTACTGAGCGTGAAGATCGGTATCTGATCCTCCTCCTTGAGGAGTCTCCAGAGTCGCTGATCTTTTGTAAGTCCAGACCACCCGCGACGACGAGCTTCGGCAACCCACTCCTCATCAGGAATGTGCTGCGCATCATCGGGGTAATGCTCAGTGATGAGGTGCAACACCCAACCGGCCTGGCGCAGCCCCTCGGCTACGCGTTTCCCAAGACCGCGGTCAAGGAAGAACTCAGGCGGCTCGTTCACCTGAGTCCAGATACCCACGGATGATCTGCTCGACGTCGCCGACGTTCATCTCGAAATCGTAGGCGATATCGGCGATGGTGTCGCCGCCCCGAAACTGTCCGACGATCGACTCGATCGGTACCTTGTTTGCCTCCACCACGGGAGCTCCCCAACCGAACCGAGGGTCGAGAATCACATCGGCCCCCAAGTTCATCAGTCTCAGTCGGCGCGGATTTTCGTCGGCATCCCAAGTGATCACCTGTTGGAAGCCGGTAATGGTCTCCGCTGCCGCTTGCTGCAGGTCTTTTCCACGGTAGTAATCACCCGCCACCTCGACAAGCACGTCCTTTCCATGGACGCCAAGCCCAGGCCTGGCAAGAGCGTACGGGTCGCCGAAATGCCGACGCAGACCCTCGGCTGTCTCACGTATCTGCTTAGCCGGGATGCCGAACTGACGAAGACGCTGGAGCACGAATGCCTCCACCACGGCCGCGAAAGGTAGCTGCGGCCATCCCTTGCGCGTTGGCGCGACGGAGTGGATCGCTCCTGTCCCCTTCCAGCGCCCAAGGGTCGACTCGGGGATAGCGAGGTAACGGGCAGCGTCCTTCACGTTCAGCATCGGGTCTGCGTAGACATCCATCGTTGCACCTCCTCGTCCACCTGTATCCATCGTAGACAACGACACCGACAGAGCGATCTAGGGACGCGGACTTGTCCACACCGCGGACAGTTCGCATGGTCACAAATCATCACGACAACCGTGGGCTCCACACTTACGTCACACATAACATCACACCCTGTTAAGTAAAGTGTGAAGTTGGGCTCAGGTCAGCTCGTTGGCGATCTTCTCGTGGTGGCGGACCACCTCGCGGACGATGAAGGTGAGGAACTTCTCGGCCAGTTCCGGGTCCAGATCGGCCTTCTCGGCCAGCGCCCGCAAGCGAGCGATCTGTTCAGACTCCCGCGCGGGGTCGGCGGGAGGCAGGCCCGCCGTCGCCTTCAACTCGCCGACGCGCTGGGTCACCTTGAAGCGCTCCGCGAGCAGGTGGATCAGCGCGGAATCCATGTTGTCGATGCTGCCGCGCAACCGCTGCAGCTCCGCCTTCGCCGTGGCCTCGTCCATGAGGATGCCCCCGATCAGTGCAGGATCAGATCGATCCGCTGGAACGACTTGATGTCGGTGTAGCCGGTCAGCGCCATCGCCTTGCGCAGGCCGCCGGCGAGGTTCATGGTGCCGTCGGGGATCCGCGACGGGCCGAGCACGACCTCCTCCAGGGAGCCCACCTGCTCGAAGAACGACGCAGCCCCACGCGGCAGCTCGGCGTGCCACGCCTCGTCGCCCCAGTGCCAGCCGCGGCCGGGGGCCTCGGTGGCGCGGGCCAGCGGCGAGCCCACCATGACGGCGTCCGCGCCGCAGGCGATGGCCTTGGCGATGTCGCCGGAGCGACCCACGGCGCCGTCGGCGATCAGGTGCACGTAGCGGCCGCCCGACTCCTCCAGGTAGTCGCGGCGCGCCTCAGCGACGTTGGCGACGGCGGTGGCCATGGGGACCTCGATGCCCAGCACGGAGGCGGTGGTGTGGGTGGCGCCACCACCGAAGCCGACCAGCACACCCGCGGCGCCGGCGCGCATCAGGTGCAGCGCGGCGCGGTAGGTGGCGACGCCACCGACGAGTACCGGGGTGTCGAGGCGGTAGATGAACTCCTTGAGGTTCAGCGCGTCCTCGCCACCGACATGCTCGGCAGAGACGGTGGTACCGCGGATCACGAAGAAGTCCATGGCGGCCTTCTGGATCACGTCGGCGAACTCGGCCGTGGTGGACGGCGACAGCGAACCCGCGACGGGCACGTCGGCCGCCCGCAGCTCAGCCAGGCGCGCCTCGATCAGCTCGGGCTTGATGGGCTCGGCATAGATCTCCTGCATGCGCTTGGTGATGGACACCTGGTCGCCGCCGGCGGTGATCTGCTCGTACTGCTCCTGCGGATCCTCGTAGCGGGTCCAGAGACCCTCCAGATTGAGCACGCCGAGGCCGCCCAGCTGCCCCATCCGGATGGCGGTGGCCGGAGACATCACCGAGTCCATCGGGGCCGCCACGATGGGCACATCGAAGCTGACGGCGTCGATCCTCCAGGTGAGGTCCACCTCCTGCTGACTACGGGTGCGGCGCACGGGGGCGATGGCGACGTCGTCGAAGCTGTAGCCCTGGTTGGCGCGCTTGCTGCGTCCGAGCTCGTACATATCGGGTTCTCTCCTGGGTGATGAAGGGACTAGCGCGACCAGTAGTTCGGCGCTTCGGCGGTCAACTGGATGTCGTGGGGGTGCGACTCGCGCAGACCGGCGGGGGTGATCCGCACGAAGCGGCCCCGCTCTTGCAGGTCGGGCACGGTGCGCGCTCCCAAGTAGAACATGGACTGATGCAGGCCACCCATCAGCTGGTGGACCACGGAGGAGACGGGGCCGCGGTAGAGCACCTGACCCTCGATGCCCTCGGTAGTGATCTCGTCGTCGCTCAGATCCCCCTGGAAGTACCGGTCCTTGGAGTAGGAGCGTCGATCCCCTCGCGACGTCATAGCGCCCAGCGACGCCATGCCGCGGTACCGCTTGTACTGCTTGCCGTTGACGAACACCGTCTCGCCGGGCGACTCCTCGCAGCCGGCCATCAGCGACCCCACCATGACGCTGTTGGCGCCCGCCACCAACGCCTTCGCGATGTCACCGGAGTACTGCAGACCGCCGTCGGCGATCACGGGCACACCGGCGGGCCGGCAGGCGAGCGCCGCCTCATAGACGGCGGTCACCTGGGGCACCCCGACCCCGGCCACGACGCGGGTGGTGCAGATGGAGCCGGGCCCGACACCCACCTTCACGGCGTCGGCACCGGCGTCGACGAGCGCCTGGGCGCCCGCGCGGGTGGCGATATTGCCGCCGATGATCTGCACGTGCTTCGTCGCGGGATCGTTCTTGAGCCGCTGCACCATCTCCAGCATGAGCTTGGCGTGGCCGTTGGCGGTGTCCACCACGAGGGCATCGACGCCGGCCTCCACCAGCGCCGTCACTCGCTCCCAGGCATCGCCGAAGAATCCGACGGCGGCGGCCACCATCAGGCGCCCGTCGGCGTCCTTGGAGGCGAGCGGGAACTGCTCGGACTTCACGAAGTCCTTGACGGTGATGAGGCCCGTGAGCCGGCCGTCGCGGTCGACTAGCGGCAGGCGCTCGCGCTTGTGCTGGCGGAGCACGGCGGTGGCGTCCTCGTGCGAGATGGTCTCCGGCGCGGTGATCAGCGGCATGGGCGTCATCACGTCGCGCACCAGCGTGGTGGCCCATTCGGCCACCGGCGTGAAGCGGAGGTCGCGGTTGGTGCAGATGCCCAGCAGACGGCGGTCCTCGTCGACGACGGGAAGGCCCGAGACGCGGTACTGGCCGCAGATCTCGTCGAGCTGCTCGAGCGTGGCGTCGGGTCCGATGGTGACGGGGTTGGTGATCCGCCCGGTCTGGGTGCGCTTGACGAGATCGACCTGGTAGGCCTGATCCTCGATGGACAGGTTGCGGTGCAGCACGCCGAGACCGCCCTCACGGGCCATCGCGATGGCCATCCGCGACTCGGTGACCGTGTCCATCGCGGCGCTGATCAACGGAAGCTTCAGGCTCAGACCGCGGGTGAGCTGAGTGGTGGTGTCCACCTCCGACGGGATGACATCGGTCTCCCCCGGCAGCAGCAGCACATCGTCGTAGGTCAGACCCAGGACGGCGAAGGGGTTGGGAACCCCGGAACCGGTGAGCTCGTCTTGCACTCCGAGACCTCTCTCTTTACGAACGAGGTCAGTCTAGTGCGTGTCGGGATGACCATTCGCCCGCGCGATCCTCCGAAACGACGGCCTTTATCGCACTGCTGCGCTGAACAGCCGGCGATGGCAGGGTGTGCTCTAACGAAAGGAACCCCCAGGCATGCTCACCTCTCCCACCGATTGGTACGACGCCTACGTCTTCGACCTCGACGGCACCATCTACCTCGGCGAGGAGCTGCTGCCGGGCGCGAAGCGGCTCATCGATGGGCTGCGCGACGCGGGCAGGATCATCAAGTTCCTCTCGAACAACGCGCTCAACGATCCGGCGATGTACCAGCGGAAGCTTGAGCGACTGGGGCTGCCGACCCCTCTCGAGGACATCGTGAACACGGTCGTAACCACCGTCTCCTGGCTCACCACGCATCATCCGGACGCCGCCCTTTTCGTGATCGGCGAGGAACCGCTGAAGCGGGCGCTCCGCGAGGCCGGATTCGAGCTGACCGACGCCCCCGAGCGAATCGACATCGTCGTCGCCTCCTACGACCGCGGCTTCGACTATCGCAAGCTCCAGATCGCGTTCGACGCCATCTGGTTCCATCGTCGAGCATTCCTGATCCAGACCAACCCCGACCGTTTCTGCCCCTACCCCGGCGGACGCGGCGAACCCGACTGCGCCGCCATCACCGCCGCGATCGAGGCATGCACGCAAACGACGTGCCAGGTCAGCCTTGGCAAGCCGTCGCCACTGATGATGGAGGCCGCCCTCGGCGACACGGGAGTCGATCTCCGACGCTGCATCATGGTGGGCGACCGCCTGATGACCGACATCAAGATGGCCGTCGACGCCGGCATGCCCTCAGCCCTGGTGCTGACCGGCGACTCCACGGCCGACGAGGTGGCCGCCCTGCCGGAGTCCCAGCGTCCTACCTTCCTGCTGGACCGGATCGACACGCTGCTCCCCCACGTCGACTGACCCCTCCCACCCCATCCCCTCCCACCCCGACCCGCCTCAATCCCGGAAAATCGGCCATTGGCCGATTTTGCGGTGTCTCGTGCCGAAAATCGGCCATTGGCCGATTTTCCGGGACCAGGCATGGGCGACTAGGGAATTATGCAACATTTAATTAGCCAACATGCGAGTGCCTTAAAACACGACTAGGGCAAACGTAAGCCCTAGTCAGCTTAGGTTTCCCTGCCTTGTCAAGGGCGTACATAAAACTTATGATTGCTGATATCTGAAACGCACCACAGAGGGGAACTCATCATGAGCACCATCACGGCAGTCAAGTCCTGCGCAACCACCACCTGCGCCTTCAACGCATCCGGCTGCACCGCCTTCGCCGTCACCATCGGCGGAGCCGAGCGCCCCACCTGCACCACCTTCATCGCTCTCGACGCCCGCGGCGGCCTGCCTGCTGCCAACGGCCAGGTCGGCGCTTGCCAGCGCCTCGAATGCGTTCACAACGCCGACCTGATGTGCACGGCCGACGGCGTCGAGATCTCCGATTCCGCCATCTGCCTGTCCTACGAAGTCCGCTGAACTGCGGTTCCCCTGGCTGACCTGAAGGGTTAGCCGCACCGGTTGCGAAAAGCCCGGCCCCGCTCAGGCGGGGCCGGGCTACGCGCTTTCAGGGGGACGCGTCAGGCGCAGTTCTCCAAAGCGGCGACGTGCATCATCTCCGCCACCCGACCGGGCAACTGGCTCTGCGTCGTGACAGGCACATCGAAGCAGGCGTGGACCACAAGGGTCTCTGCGCGACCGATGAACATCACCGTCACACCGGAGGGATCGACGTCGACGCAGAAGACGGCGTCTGCGGTGTGCGGGCAGATCCCGGGCAACGGAGGCTTGCTGACCACCTGACCAGGGACGGCTCCCACCATCACGGCCCAGCAGAGATCCTTCAGCCGCGCCTGGCTATAGGCGGCGATGGCGTCGAAGGCCGCGAACTCGTCCTCAATGACGGGCGGCGCATAGGAGATGGCCTCGGGCGCGATCACCGTCGCACCGTTCATGTCGTGCAGCAAGGCGCGCTCGATGTCCACGAACCCCAGCCTCGCGCCGGGCACCTCGATCATGGCCTCGACCAGTTCGGGCAGGGCGCCTCCGGCGATCTGGGCCTCAACCTCGGACGGGGTGGCCCAGGACAGCTGTCCGAGCAGATGAACCGACGCGGCAACGAGCGACACCGCGGGATCCGGCGACTGCTTGATCAAGTCCATCCGCACATCGATACCGAATCCGGGAGAAGCGACGCGGAGCATGCCGTCCGGCACGCCGGCGACGACCAGGACGCCGTCGGGGGTCATGCCGTGTGCAAGGAAGGTGATGGACTCGTCCAGACGGTAGGCGTAGAGCGACGCCGCGGCGGCACCACTCAGCATCCTGCGGGTCAGGGATCCCGCCCTTTCGTCACTCGCCACGGTGGCGGGCGCATCGAACGACATCGACATGCCGTGCATCCTCTCGTTCTGTCGGTCGCGCCCGTTTCTCTATTTTCGCTACAGAAGCCTTGCGCTATTTCCAACAGGGGTAAGGCTAACCTACGGCGCGCCTCCGTCAAACTTCAGGGTCGGATAGTGGACCCCTCCCCACGTTGTCTAGGGTTAGAGTCGTTCTGAGACGACGCGGAGGAACACGATTCATGGACCAGTTCACCCCGATGCTGCCGGTGCTGACCGACGAGGAGTTGAGCCCGCGTGCACAAGCCGTCTTCGACGACATCCGGGCGACGCGCAACACCGACTTCGTCAACAACTTCTGGCGGGTTCTCGCCAACGACCCGGCAAACCTGGAGCGCACCTGGGCAGAGCTGAAGGAACTGATGGGGCCGGGTACGTCCCTCGACCCATTGGTCAAGGAATTGATCTACGTGGCGGTATCGACGGTGAACGGCTGCACCTACTGCGTGCGCTCGCACACAGCGGCGGCGCGAGCGAAGGGCGCTAGCGACGAGCAGATCGCCGAGCTGCACGCCATCGTCGGCGCGGCAAGCAAAACCAACCGGATGGCGGTCGGGCTGCAGGTGCCCGTCGACGAGGCCTTCCAGTGAGTAGGAGTTGACGAGATGGATCTGGGTTTGAAGGGCCGCAAGGCCATCGTCACGGGAGGCACCAAGGGGCTGGGTCGCGCGATCGCTGAGGAACTCGTGCGCGAGGGCGCCGTGGTGCGCATCTGTTCGCGGAGCGCCGACGAGGTGGCGGAGGCCGTCGAGGCGCTGGGCGCGCAGGCGGGCGGCCAGGCCGTCGATGTGCGCGAGGCCGACCAGCTGGCGGGCTTCGTCGAGTGGGCGGCTGGCGACATGGGCGGACTGGACATCCTGGTCAACAACGCCGGCGGCGCGCACCCCGGCACCTTCGAGGCCCTGGCCGACGAGTCGCTGGTGGCCGATTTCTCTGTCAAGGTGCTCAGCTGGTTCCGGGGCGTGAAGGCGGCGGTGCCGTTCTTGAAGCAGTCGAGCGCGGCGCGGGTGATCAACATCGGCTCGGTGTACTCGCGGATGCCCGACTACCGCTTCCTCTCCACGACGGTGAACCGCGCGGCAGGCCAGAACCTCACCAAGGCGCTGGCCCAGGAGCTCGCCGCCGACGGCATCCTGGTGAACGCGGTCAACATCGGGTGCGTCAAGACCCCGCAGTGGGCCAACATCCACGCCAAGCGAGCACCCGAGAAGACGGCTGACGAGTTCTTCACCGACATGGCGGCCGACGAGATCCCGCTGGGTCGCTTCGGCGAACCCGACGAGGTGGCCGGCGTGGTGGCCTTCCTGGCCAGCGACCGCGCCGGCTACATCACCGGCGCCGCCATCGACGTGGCCGGCGGCATGGGCCGTTATGCCTGATCCCAGATTTATAGCTGGCTCTACACCGCGCACTGTACGTATTGCACAGTGCGACGGGTACAGCCAGCTATAAATCCCGCTCCACCGATCCCACCGCTCTCCCCCGTCCCCTCTTTCACCCGCAACCCACCCCCTATCCGCTCGTTCCGTGCACAAATCTGCGCAGACGCGAAGGCCTCGCTATATACGGGAGGCCGGGACGTACACGCAGCTTTGTGCACGGGCGGCGGGCAACCAGTAACCGATCGAGACTGAATCGACAACTGACATGACTACTTTCGCCATCGAGAAGACCACCGGCCGCAGCGCGGAGGAGCGCGCGGCGATCCTGGCCAACCCGGGCTTCGGCTCCAACTTCAGCGACCATATGACGCTGATCGACTGGACGGCCGACAAGGGCTGGCACGACCACCGCGTGGTGCCCTACGGTCCTTTCACCCTCGATCCGGCCTCGGCCGTGCTGCACTACGCGCAGGAGGCCTTCGAGGGCCTGAAGGCCTACGCCCGCGCCGACGGCTCGGTGTGGCGGTTCCGCGCAGATGTGAACGCCGCGCGCTTCGCTCGTTCCTGTCGCCGTCTGGGCCTGCCGGAACTGAGCGAGGAGGACTTCCTGGCCAGCATCGACGAGCTGGTGCGCGTCGACCACGACTGGGTGCCCACCGGCGACGAGCAGAGCCTCTACATCCGGCCCTTCATCTTCGCCCGCTCCCCCTACCTGGCGGTCAAGCCGTCCACGACGGTGACCTACGCGGTGATCGCCTCCCCGTCGGGCGCCTACTTCGCCGGCGGCGGCGTGCAGCCCGTCGACATCTGGTTCACCCGCGACTACACCCGCGCCGCCCCCGGCGGCACCGGCTTCGCCAAGTGCGGCGGCAACTACGCCTCATCGATGGTGGCCCAGATCGAGGCCGAGGCGAACGGCTGCAGCCAGGTGGGCTTCGTCGACGCCGTGGAGCGCCGCTACGTCGAAGAGCTGGGCGGCATGAACCTGTTCGCGATCACCGCCGACGGCCGCCTGATCACCCCGGCACTCACCGAGACCATCCTGAAGGGCGTCACCCGGGGCGCCATCCTGCAGCTGGCCTCCGACGCCGGTCTGAAGGTGGAGGAGACGCGGATCGCGCGCGACGACCTGTTCGCCGACATCGACGCCGGCCGCGTCACCGAGGTGTTCGCCTGCGGCACCGCCGCGGTGATCACCCCCGTCGCCAGCTTCAAGGATCCCGACGGCATCCACGCGGTGGGCAGTCGCGAGCCCGGCCCCCGCACCCTCGAGCTGCGCCGGGCCCTCACCGAGATCCAGTACGGCCTGCGCCCCGACACTCACGGCTGGATGACCCAGATCCTCTGATCACCCTGGAAACGGGCCCGGCTTCGATCGAAGCCGGGCCCGTCTGGCTTTTCAGGTCCGAGGCCGGCGAACGACGTGCACGATGACAGCCACCAGCAGCACCAGCATCATGGCCATCGCCGCCATCCACGACGGGATGGAGATGGTGGCGAAGAAGGTGTGCACCGGGTGCTCGAAGACGTGCTGATCGGCGTGCGCGCCGCCATGGGTGACGACGACGCCCAGCTCGCCCACGTGCCCGATCGTCCAGCCGACGTAGGCGACGGTGGCCACCCAGGTGAGCACGCGCACGACCTTGCTCGCGCTCGCGCGGCGTAGGCCTCGCAGCAGCATCACCGCGAGGGTGCAGACAACGATGCCGATCAGATGGAAGGCCAGATGCCCCCAGCTCGCTTCCATGGGCAGGAAGATGAAGGGCAAGGCCACGGACACCAGAAGCAGCACGACCAATCCGGCGATGCCCTTCGCTCCGACGAGGCTTCCGCCCTCCCCCTGGGCCCCGGCACGAAAAGTGGTTGTCGAGGTCATGTTCGTTCCTCTCTCGATGATGGCCCGACGCTACGTCTGAGCCGTTCGGCCAAACATCGGCAAGATTGCCTATTTCCCTGACCCGCCCCGAGGACGACGATGGGGTCATGAAAGGCAGGAGTCCGTGGATGGTGGGCACCGCGGTGGTGGCCGGCCTGGGCCTGATCGCCGCCGCCTGGGGCATCGCGCTGCCCTGGCCGGCGGACAACCCCACCGGGTTCGTGCTGGGGACATCGGTGCTCGCCCTCATGGCTGCCGTCGGGGCGGGCATCCTGCTGGTCGCCGGCTGGTCTCGGATGGAGTCACTGCCGGTCCGCGTCGCGATGCTGGTGCTGGGCTCGACGGCGCTGGCCTATCCCACCCTGATGGCGGCGGCCGCGACCGAACGCGGCAGCCAGATCGTCGCGATACTCGCGATCACGGGCCACGTCCTTCCGCTGACCATGGTGAGCCTGCTGCCGATCCTGGCGTCCGCGGCCGTCACCGGACGATCCCGACGACTCTGGGTGTTGGCGCTGCTGAGCCTGGTGCTGGTCAGCACGATCATCAATGCGGCGGGCATCCCGGGCCTTGCACCGATCGGCTCGCTCACCTGGCTGGGCTCGTTCGCGCTGCCCATGACGGCGACCTGGCCGCTCGTGCGCGGCACGGCGGGTGAGGCACGGCGTCGCGCGATCGTCTGCGGACTCGCCTCCGTCCTGCCCGTGGTGATCATCGCGTTCTGTTGGGCCCTCGGCGCCGCGCACGCGGTGCTGGGACTCGGCGGCTCCGAGGTGACGGCGCTGATGCTCGGCTTCTCCGCCTGCACCATGAGCACCGCGGTGCTGACCTGGGGCGCCTGCACCCCACGCTCCACCTGGGTGTTGCGTACCCCGACGATCCTCGGCCTGCTGGCGGCGACCTTGGCCGCGGCCACCCTGATCATCGCCCTCGGCGTGGGGCTGGGCGTCACCGCCGTGGGCGGGCCCGCGCCCCTCGCCCTGCTGGCCGGCGTCCTGGCAACGGCACTCCTCGGCTTCGCCGCCGTGAGGCTGCATTCGTGGGCCGCCCGGTTGATCGATCCGCCGCCCGAGTTCACCGTCGAACTGGCCGTGCGCACCGCGGAGGCGATCGCGGCGGAACGGCAGCGTCTCACCCGCGACCTCCACGACGGCCTGCAGGGACGACTGCTCGGCATCACGCTCAACCTGCAGCTCTCCGGCGCCACCCTCGACGATCCCAGTGCGCGGCTGCTGATCGAGGACACCGTCGAGGCTCTGCGAGACGCCGTCGACGAGGTGCGCTCGCTGAGCGACGGGAGGGTGCCGTCGATCCTCTCGGAGGGCGGGCTGGCTCCGGCGCTCAGCCATCTCGTCCGCCCGCTCTCCTCGGTGACCGATCTGCGGCTCACCTCCCGCCGCTACGCCCCCGAGGTGGAGGCCACCGCCTATTTCGTGGCGAGCGAGGCGCTCGCCAACGCGATGAAGCACGCAAGGGCCGATCGCATCGGGATCGCCGTGGAGGATCGAGGCGCCACGGTGCACATCACGGTGACCGACGACGGCGTGGGCGGCGCCGATCCCTTGCTCGGCTCGGGGCTCAGGGGCATCGCCGAGCGGGTGTCGGCGTCGGGAGGGTTGCTGGTTGTCCGCGAGGCGGCTCCTCACGGCACGGTTGTGGAGGCGACGCTGCCATGCGGATCGTGATCGCCGAGGACCAAGTGCTGCTGCGCGACGGCATGGCGAGGCTGCTGGAGAGCGCCGGGCACGCCGTCATCGCCCAGGTGGGCGATGCCCGTTCGCTGATCGAGGCCGTGAACCTGCACCACCCGGACCTGGTGGTCGCCGACATCCGGATGCCGCCCACCTACACCGACGAGGGGGCGGTCGCGGCACTGAGCCTCCGACGCGCCTGGCCGACGCTGCCCGTCGTGATCCTCTCCCAGGCCGTCGAGCCCGCGCTGATGGGCACCGTCACCGATGGGAACTGCGCAGCGTTCGGCTACCTGCTGAAAGATCGAGTGCTGGACACACGCGTGTTTCTCGAACAGCTGGCCGCGGTGGCGGCCGGGGACACCGTCGTCGATCCGCAGGTGGTCGACGGCTATCTCGCGCGCAGCGCCGCCCGGCTGACGGCCCTGACCGAACGCGAACACGAGGTGCTGCAGCTGGTCGCGCAGGGACGCAGCAACGCGGGCATCGCCGCCGCGCTCGTCATCTCGCGCCGCACCGTCGACGCGCACCTCCGATCGATCTTCACCAAGCTGGGTTTAGAGGCGGATCCTGACGACAACCAGCGGGTTCTCGCCGCCCTGACCTGGTTACAGGAACCCGCTGGCATCCAGGAGCCACGGATCAGGTGATCGAGGCGTCGTAGATCGAGCGGATCGACTGAGCCAGCAGGGCGTCGAACTCCTCCGCGTTCATCGACTCCGTCAGTCCTTCGGTGAGGGCGCGGGAGAAGCTGGCGATCAGGCCGTGATTGCGGGCCAGGATCTCGTTGGCTTCGTCGCGGCTGTACCCACCGGAGAGGGCGACGACGCGCAGCACCTTGGGGTGTTCGATCACCGGACGGTAGAAGTCGTCCACCGACGGTGGCGTGAGCTTGAACATGATCGGAGACGCGAACTCGTCGTTGTCGAGGTGAGCCATGATCTCGTCGAGCAGGATCCTCTCCGACTCAGCCTTGGTGGTGGAGCGGATGTTGATCTCGGGCTCGAGGATCGGCACCAGGCCCGCTGCGGCGATCTTCTTGCCGATGTCGAACTGCTGAGCGACGTTGGCGACGATGCCCGCCGGCGCCGCCTCGAGGATCAGCGAGCGCATCTTGGTACCGAAGATGTGGGCCTTCTTCGCGCGCTCCAGCAGCTCGTCGAGATCGTCGATGGGCTTCATCAGCTGAACGCCGTCGGCCTCCCGCAGCAACCCCTTGTCCACCTTCAGGATGGGCAGGATGCCCTTCTTCTCCCAGAGGTAGTCGGCGGCCGGCATGTCGGCGAACGTGCGGTCCATCGTCATCTCGAACAGGATGGCACCCAGAATGTGCTCCCCCGTGAACGACGGGCTGGTGACGATGCGCTCCCGCATGCCGTGCACCAGATCGAACATCTCTTCCTGCGAGGTGTAGCGATCTTCTTCGATCCCGTACTTCCGGAGGGCCCCAGGTGTGCTTCCGCCGCTCTGGTCCAAGGCCGCGATGAATCCCTTGGCGCTTCCCATCCGCTCCAACTGTGCGTTGTTCATTTCTCCTCCTGACAACCTACGACGTCATTGCTTTATGGCGTCTGGAGTGAATGCCTATTCTACTACGACCTCCGTTGTCAGACCGGTCTTCGGAGGACGTCAGCCCGCCTCGGCGTAGCGATTGGCGACCTCCACCACCTTGTTGTTGTAAGCCACCGACGGGTTGTAGGCGTTGACGGCGGCGATCCATCGCTCGCGGTCGTCGAGATCCCCGCCGACGTCGCAGAGATACACGGCCGCCGAGTAGGCGGCGTCATCGATCTGGTGGGGATCGACGGTGCCGTCTCCGTTGCCGTCGCGTCCGTAGATCTCCCAGGTGGACGGGATGAACTGCATGGGGCCGACGGCGCGATCCCACGTGGTGTCGCCGTCGAGGAGGCCATCGTCGGTGTCCCGGACGGCGATGGTGCCGTTGCCGTCGAGCGGGATGCCGAGGATCGGCGGCGAGACAAGCCCGTCGTCCGCAAGAGAGGCGCCGTTCCAGCTGCCGTGCAGCGTCTCGACGAAGCCGATCGCAGCCAGCGTGTTCCAGGCCAGGTTGCAGTCGGGGAAGTCCTCGGCGACGGCGACCGAAGCCCCCGCGTACGCCGCCATCGCTCTCTCGGGGACGTCGACGCGCGCCGCCATCTCCGCGATCCATGCCGGATCGACCAGTTCCGCGACCCGCACCACCCCAGCAGCAGCTTCGGTGGTGGACGGGCTAGGCAACGGGGACGGCGTCGGCAACAGCGATGGCGTGGGCGCGACCGTCGAGGGGCCCGTCACCATCGACCGTGACCCGGACGGTTGCGGGCTCGGCATGTCGGTCGCCGTGCACCCCGCGAGCGCCGCCGCAGCCAACGCAGCACCCAGGCTGGCTCTGTGCATCCGAGAACACCGGCGCCCGACAAGGAGAAAGGTCACCGCTCGATATTAGCCAGCGCCCTTCGAGACGATCTCCGCAACTCTCACAGACACCTCACGCATACCTGCATGGCGCACATGCAAAAGGGGCGCCCCCGGAAAAACCGGAAGCGCCCCTTTGTTGTGAAGAGGATCAGTCCTCGTCGGACTCGCGCTTGTCCACCACCAGCGTCTCGGTGGTGAGCAGCAGCGAGGCGATCGACGCGGCGTTGGCCAGCGCGGAACGCGTGACCTTGACCGGGTCGATGACGCCGTTCTCGATGAGGTTCTGGTACTCGCCGATCTTGGCGTTGTAGCCGTTGCCGGGCTCCAGCTCCGCCACCTTGGTGGTGACCACGTAGCCGGCCTCGCCACCGTTCTCGGCGATCCAGCGCAGCGGCTCCGCGAGCGACTTGGCGACGACGGACACGCCGACCGCCTCGTCACCGTCGAGGCCGAGGTTGCCCTCGAGCACCTTGCCGGCATGGATGAGGGCCGAGCCGCCGCCGGCGACGATGCCCTCCTCGATGGCCGCGCGGGTGGCCGAAACGGCGTCCTCGATGCGGTGCTTCTTCTCCTTCAGCTCCACCTCGGTGGCGGCGCCGACCTTGATCACGCACACGCCGCCGGCGAGCTTGGCGACCCGCTCCTGCAGCTTCTCGCGATCCCAATCAGAGTCGGAGCGCTCGATCTCGGCATGCAGCTGAGCGACGCGGGCCGAAACCTCGGTGTGCTCACCAGCGCCGTCGACGATGGTGGTGGCGTCCTTGGTGACGACGACGCGACGAGCGCGGCCGAGCACCTCGAGGCCCACCTGGTCGAGCTTGAGGCCCACCTCAGGAGCAACCACCATGCCGCCGGTGAGGATCGCGATGTCCTCGAGCATGGCCTTGCGGCGATCGCCGAAGGCCGGGGCCTTGACGGCGACGGAGGTGAAGGTGCCGCGGATCTTGTTGACCACGAGGGTGGACAGCGCCTCGCCGTCGACGTCCTCGGCCACGATGAACAGCGTGCCCTTGGCCGCGATGACCTTCTCCAGCAGCGGGAGGAGCTCGTTCATCGAGGAGACCTTGCCGCTGTTGATGAGGATGTACGGATCCTCCAGCACGGCCTCCATGCGCTCGGCGTCGGTCACGAAGTACGGCGAGAGGTAGCCCTTGTCGAACTGCATGCCCTCGGTGAACTCCAGCTCGGTGCCGAAGGTCTGGGACTCGTCGACGGTGATCACGCCGTCCTTGCCCACCTTGTCGAACGCGTCGGCGATCAGGGCGCCGATCTGCTCGTCGCGGGAGGAGATGGTGGCGACCGAGGCCATGTCGTCGGTGGTGTCCACCTGACGAGCGTGCTCGCGCAGCTGCTCGACGACGGCGTCAACCGCCTTGTCGATACCGCGCTTCAGGCCGATCGGGTTGGCGCCGGAGGCGACCGCCCGCAGGCCCTCGTGCACCATGGCCTGGGCCAGCACGGTGGCGGTGGTGGTGCCGTCGCCGGCCACGTCGTTGGTCTTGGTGGCGACTTCCTTGGCCAGCTGAGCGCCGAGATCCTCGTAAGGATCCTCCAGGTCGACTTCCTTGGCAACGGTCACGCCGTCGTTGGTGATGGTGGGTGCGCCCCACTTCTTGTCGAGGACGACGTAGCGACCCTTGGGGCCGAGCGTCACCTTGACGGTGTTCGCGAGGGCGTCGACGCCGCGCTCAAGGGCGCGCCGTGCCTCCTCGTCGAATGCGAGAATCTTGGCCATCTGTGTGCGCGCCCCTTACTTGGAAACGACGGCGAGGATGTCGCGGGCGTTGAGCAGCAGGTACTCGTTGCCGTCGTACTTCACCTCGGTGCCGCCGTACTTCGAGAAGATCACGACGTCGCCCTCGGCGACGTCCAGCGGGATGCGGTTGCCCTTGTCGTCGATACGGCCGGGGCCGGTGGCGATGACCTTGCCCTCCTGCGGCTTCTCCTTGGCGGTATCGGGAATCACCAGGCCCGATGCGGTGGTCTGAACAGCCTCCAGCGGCTGGATGAGGATGCGATCCTCGAGCGGCTTGATCGTGGTTGCCACGTCAAACACCTTTCTTTCCACTCCGGCAGGTGCCGGACGATATGTTGACTCAATCTGAGTGGCCGGACGTCGTCGCGGTGCCGTCCGGACCGTTAGCACCCGACGGGGTCGAGTGCTAGAGGCAACGCTATACCGGAGTTAGCACTCAATCAAGCCGAGTGCCAATGGGCAGTGCGGCATTTCTCTTCCCCACAGGGTTGGGATTGGATGGACGACGTGAACCGCCCCTCCCCCACCTCACTGGCCGTGGTGATGCTGCTCAGTTCCTGCATCTCGCTGCAACTAGGCGCCGCGGTGGCCGTTCCCCTGATGGGCGAACTGGGCTCATGGCTCACCACCGCCGCCCGACTGCTGTTCGCCGCCGCGATCCTGACGGTGCTGACCAGGCCGGACGTTCGCTCCTGGTCGGGGGCCGACTGGCGGCGGGTGGTGCTGTACGGCGTCTCACTGGGCGGCATGAACGGAACCTTCTATGCCGCGATCTCCCGCATCCCCCTTGGGGTGGCGGTGACCATCGAGTTCCTCGGCCCGCTGGTGCTGGCCGCCATCTTGTCGCGGCGCCTGCGCGACCTGGGCTGGGTGCTCCTGGCCGGGGCCGCCGTCGCCGTGCTGGGGCTCGCCGGGCACGGTTCCGACGGGAAGCCGCTGGATCCGGTCGGCATGGCTTGGGCGCTGGCCTCGGCATTCTTCTGGGCGATCTACATCCTGGCCGGCAAGCAGGTGGCCGCCCATGTCAAGGGGCAAGGGCCGCTCGCGATGGGCACGTTGGTGGGCGGCCTGCTCATGCTGCCCTTCGCCGTCACCACGACACACCTGATCGTGGAGCGTCCCTCCTTCCTGCTGCCACTGATCGCGGTGGCCCTGTTGTCGTCGGCGATCCCGTACTCGCTGGAGCTGCGCGCTCTGGGCAGCCTGAACGCCCGGACCTTCGGCATCCTGCTCGCGCTGGAGCCCGTCGTGGCGGCGCTGTGGGGATGGCTGCTGCTCAGCCAGCACCTGACGGCGATCCAGCTCGCCGCGATGGCCGCGGTGCTCGCCGCGTCGGTGGCGACCACCATGAGTGAGCGGACGGGGTGACCCCGGGGGAACACTCGGCACCCGCTCCGGTAGTATCAGCCCCGTTCAGGCAGTCGAAGCCGGTGCGATCCCGGGACTGTCGCGCAACCGTGATCCCATGAAGGGGAGTCGGACCGCTGCCTGACAGGACGTTCTACTCCGTCGCGATACGCGGAAGGCTTGACCGACGGACTTAACCTAAGGAAGCGGGTCTCCGTGCTCAAGCGTTCGAGTCTGAAATATCTATCCATCGCGTCGGCAGCCGCGCTCGCCGCCGGCGTCGCCTTCACGACGCTGCCCGCGCAGGCCGCCCCGCCGGAGAGCGCCGGCGAGTGCGTCGACGCCGGCCTGGTGTGGGTGCACGTCGAGTTCGACGACCTCTACGGCGGCGCCTGCGCCGAGAACTTCGGCACCGCGGAGGAGGCCCTGCTGGACACCGGTCTGCTGGAGGCCCCCGGCAGCTACATCACCAAGATCGGGGACCGCGAGGCGGAGGAGCGCGAATGGTGGTCGGTCTACACCTTGGCCCCGGGCGATGACGGCACCTACGCCGGCGACTGGGCCTTCGCGGAAGTGGGTGCTGACACGCTCACCCTCACCGCCGGCGACGTCCTGGGCCTGGTGCTGCAGGAGGACTGGGACAAGTTCGAGGAGACCCATCCCCCGCTGGTGAACCCCTTCGAGGACGAGTGGCCCGAGCCGAGCCCGGAGCCCAGCGAGTCGGCCGACCCCGAGCCCAGCGAGACCCCGTCGGCGACGTCGTCCCCGTCGGCCACCTCGAAGCCCACGCCGACTCCGTCGAGCAAGCCCACCACCAAGCCGGGTCTCCCGAAGACCGGTAACTGACACGCGACGACGTTGCGTCCTGATCGCGGGGCGCAACGCACGCGGGCAGACCGATGGTGAGGCGGTATTCACCGACGCGACAGGCGGCGGCGCTCGGCGCCGCCGCCCTCGTATTCTTCGCTGCCTCCGCCCTGCCCGCCCGTGGGGACGACCCCTGGCGCGACGGCTGGTGCCGGGAGGGCGAGGGCCTGACGGTGGTCGTCGACTGGTTCAACGCTCCTGACGCCAGTCCGGAAGCTCCTGGAAACCAGGACGATCCCTCGGTGCTCGTGCGCTGCATCCCGTTGCCGGCGGAGGCGAAGAAGTTCCCGGCTCAAGGCGCCGACAAGTATCAGAGCGCACTGCTCTCCGCTGGTATCTCTTTCACGACCGACGGCAAGCTGATCACCGGCATCAACGGCATCGAGACCAACCCCAACGGTGAGCCGATGACCTACTGGCACTCCGGCGACGGCACGATCGACGGTTGGGGGAAGAGCAGCGTCGTATCCGGTGTGCTCATCGACCAGTTCTGGGCATGGACGCATACCGATCCGGAGAGCCCTGGCGGCAAGCCCATGCCACGCACCGCGCCCTCCTTCGATCCCGAGCCGTTCGAGCGACCCGACACCGAGGAACCGGACGACACCGAGAGCCCCGACGGCGAGCCATCCAGCACCGGGACGCAGCCATCGAAGGACTCCAGCAGCACGCCGTCGAAGACCCCCAAGCCGAGCGTGAAGCCGTCCACCTCGGCCACCCACAGCCCCAGCCCCAAGAAGTCGAAGAGCCCCAAGCCCACGCCCAGCCGCACGGTGAGGCCGAGCCCGACTAGGACACCGACACCGACGCGCACTCCGAGTGCAACGCAGCGCGCCTCTCGTACGCCGAGGCCCACCCCGACGCCTACTCCGACGCCGACGCCGAGCGTGTCCCCGTCGCCCACCGCCACCGTCGCGCCCAGTCCGACGGCGAGCGCCTCGGCGGTTCCGCAGGCCGTCGCCCCGTCCCCCACGCCGACGATCTGGGGCGAGGAGAACGCCGCTCGCGAGGCCTCCGACTACACGGTGCCCGAGTCCGCGCTGCCCTGGTCGCCCCTGTTCACCGTCGCCGGGATGGCCGCGGCCGTCGGGGCCTTGCTCACGGCGGCCGTCGCGGGACTGCGCACGCCCAAGCCCATCGTGGTGGAGGACGAATGAGGAAGCTCCTCACCGCCGCGATGCTCGCGGGCCTGCTTCTGTGCGCTGCCCCGCCCATCGCCCGAGCCGATACCCCGCCACAGGTGGCCGCGCTGTGCTCCGACGCGCCGAACGGCTGCTCGCTGCGCCACGACGCCTGGATGCGCGACGGCGCCACCTACTCGGTGGTGGTCACCGGCAATCCCGGGGTGCGCGTCGAGGTGGTGGTCTATCTGGCCACCGTCGAGAACGGCACGGTGACCGGACTCTCCCCCCTCATCACCGGCAACGAGGTGCTCACCGACTCCAGCGGCGTCGCACGCGCCACCGTCACCATCCCGCCGATCACCGACGGGCGCCCCGGCGGCTGGGCGTTGGTGAGCCTGGGGGGTGTCACGGCGGGCGACCTGGCCGACGCCATCGGCGGCTTCGTCGCCTTCGGCAGCCGCAACCCCACGTCGCTCGGGGACGGCTACGGCGACGTCAAACCCGCCGGCGCGATCCTCGACCTCCATCTCGTCGGCACGATTCCTGGCTCGCAGTTCGCCGTCGACTACGCCGACGACGAGGGCGTCTGGCGCGAGGCCACGGTTGATGGCGACGCAGCCAATCAGCCGACCAAGCGCCCCGACGAGGTGGCCATCGTGCGCTACCAGATGCCGCGCGGCCTCACCGCCGCACCGCATGCCTTCCGGCTGCGCAACGTGACGGCGGGGTCGTCGGACACCACCTGGCTGGCGACGCCGGGCACGAAGGGCACGGAGTCGGCGCGAGCGGAATGGCCTGTCCCCAGCCCGCCGGGCGAGAGGGTGGCGGACGCGGCGCAGCTGGTCGGCCGTCCCACCGTCGCGGTCAAGGCGGTGGCAGGTGGCATCGGGGGAGCGGCACTGCTGGTGGTGCTCGTCGGTACCCAGGCGAGCGCCCGAAAGCGGCGGCTCCGATGACCGCACCCCGACACGCCTCACTCCCGACGCCGACCGCGATACGGGCCCGCCATGCGGCTCCGATCGGCCAGGCGTCGCTCGCCGCGATGCTGCTCGCGCTGGGCGCGATGGCCGTTCAAAGCACCAACCCGCTGCTGATCGTCACGCTCGCCGCCGCCGTCACGCTCTGCGGCTGGCTGGTGGCGGGTCGGCGGCAGCTGATTCACAAGCGGGCCCGGTCGGTCGGGCTGCTCGCGCTGATGTGGTGGTTCCTCGTCCCGCTGCTGCTTCCCAGCAGCTCGGCGGGCCCCGTGCTGTTGTCTCTACCGACGACAGAGCTGGGGCCGGGCGTCACCGTCGGCGGCCCGCTCACACTGGGGGGCTTCGTCGAGGCGGCGACGTCCGGACTGAGGGCCTATGCCGTGTGCGTGCTGTTCGGGGTGGCCTGGCAGGCCTTCTCCGGCAGCGACTGGTGGCGGCTGGCGCGGGCGGCTCTCGGCCGTGGCGC
Source organism: Tessaracoccus caeni (assembly GCF_029211185.1). Taxonomy (GTDB): domain Bacteria; phylum Actinomycetota; class Actinomycetes; order Propionibacteriales; family Propionibacteriaceae; genus Arachnia; species Arachnia caeni. The sequence continues at coordinate 116,483 of NZ_JARGDO010000007.1, read as the reverse complement.
GGAGTTGGTCGGGCCGTGGTGCTTCGTCGGCGACGCCACCGTCGCAGCGTGGAACAAGCGTCAGGCAGAGGCGGCGCAGGGCTGGTCGAAGCAAGCCGGCCTCGGAGCCACCCTCGCCATGGCGCGCGCCGCAGCCGATGGCGCCTCCCCCAACCTCGATCCAGTGTGGCGCGTGGTCGTTCGCGCCCTCCTGCTCGGGCTGCTCGGCATGTTGCCGGTGGCGCTTCTCGCGGGTGCGCTGCCAGGCTTCATGAGGGACCATTGGTCACCGCTCGACCTGACCGTCGTGATCCTTCTCGGGCTGCTGGTGGTCGCGTCTAGCGGACGGCTGTCAGGCGGCGCGACGTGGCCACTCGCTGGGGCAGCCATCCTCACGGCGGTGGTCTGGCTCGGGCGGGCTTGGCTTCCCGGGGAGGCGGCGTTGATGTGGTCGGCATCTGATGGGTGGCCCGAGGTGCCGTACGTCGCTCTCGTGGCGGTGCTCGCGCTGCCGGTGTCGCTGGTGCTGGCGGAGGTGGGGCGCGATGCTTGAGCTGCGCGAGGTCCGGGTGGCGCTGTCCGGGCGCGGAACGGTGCTCGACGGGGTGTCGCTGACGGCCGACGACGGGCAGGTCACCGCGCTGGTCGGGCCCGGCGGACGCGGGTACAGCACTCTTCTCAACGCCATCACCCGCCGCCTGCCGTTCGGCTCGCAGCACTCCGGCAGCATCCTGCTCGACGGCGTCGACCTGCTCCAGGCCGACCCCGGCGACGTCGCCTCAAGAGTGCTGCTCGTCCGACCCGACGACGCCGACCCGCGCACCGTCGGCGAGGCGCTGGACGAACTGGGCGCAGACCCGCGCGACTACGGCCTCGACGAACGCCGCGACCGCACCATCGCGTCCCTTCCCGCCGACCTGCGCGCCCGCGTCGCCCTCGCGCGCCTCGAGCTGGAGCCGCCGCGCCCCGTCGTGCTCGCCGACCAGCTGATGGCCGCCGCCGATCCGCTTCTTCGTCGCGATCTCGGCGAAGCCCTGCGCGCCCGCGCGGCCGACGGCGCCCACGTGCTGTGGGCCGAGCACCAGTTGGACGCCGTCTGGGAGTTCGCCGACGCGATCATCGAACCCGGCCATCCGACGACGCCCGCCGACAGCTGGAAACCCTCCACCGTGCGCGAACCCACCCTGCTGACGCTGGCCCGCATCTTCCGCCTCCCACAGGACCGCTGCCGCACCTCGGCCGACGTGCGTCGCCTCATCGGGAATCCCGCCCTGACGAAGCCCGTGCCGTCATCCAAACGCACCGCCCGAACCCCCGAGGTGACCGTCGACGCGAGCGAGATCGCGCTCACCGGACGCGCCCTCGATCTGCTCTCCGGCGAATGCGTCGGCATCGTGAGCCGCGACGGCAGGGCCGAGCCCGTCGCCCGTCGACTCGCCTCCCGTCTGCGGGCGACGCGGGTGCCGAGCGTGCTCCCCGACCACCTCACCCCCGCCGAGGTGGCGCACGACTGGGATGCGCGTCACCGCACCCGGACCGCCGCCGAGCTGCGCACCGTTCCCGGCATCCGGCCATCCACGCCCTTGTCGGAGCACAGTTCGAGCGAGCTCGCCGCGCTGCGGCTGCTCCTGGCCAGGTCGACGGCGCGGGCCGTCTGGCTGCCGCAACCCCAGCTGGGCCTCGACCAGGCCGGACAGATCGCCGCCCAGCGCGAGCTGTTCGGAACCACGCCCGGGATTCGGATCGTCACCACCCGCGACATCGAGTTCCTGGTGCGCGCCTGCAACCGGATCGCGGTGATCGAGGGCGACGAGATCGTCGCGTTCGGATCCCCCGCCGCCGTGCAGCACCAGCTGCCCACGCCGCCGCTCACCGCCCAGGCCCTCGTCCATTCGGCCCCCACTCGCCTGAGCGAGATCATCGAATCGGTGGCGGCGGGAGGCGCGGCATGATGCGCCCGACGATGCCCGTCACCGGAGCGTGGCCCCGCACCGTGCTGTGGGTCACGCTGACCGCCGGCCTCGCCTGGGTGGCCTGGCCGATCTGGGGCTCGGCCACCGTCGCCGACTCCGCCGCCCAATCGAGCGAGGCCCCGTGGGTGCTCGCCGCCCTCTGCGCGCTGCTCCTGCTGCTCGGCTTCGCCCTCTGGAACAACGCGGGGCGGACGCTTCGTCCCTTCGCCCCTGCGGCCCTGCTAGTGGCCGCCGCGACACTGACCCGCGCCGTGCTGCATCCGGGGTCGAGCGGCATCGAGTTCGGCTACGCCTTCCCGCTGCTGGCCGGCATCCTGATGGGTTCGCCGGCGGGCTTCCTCACCGGAGCCGCCGCGGCGCTGGTGTCGTCGCTGGTCACCGACACCATCACGGTGCACCTCGTCGCCCAGACCCTGGTGTGGGGGCTGTGGGGTCTGGCCGGCGGCGTGTTGCGCCCGCTCGGCACCACATCAGCCTGGCTGCTGGGCGCCCTGCTCTGCCTGCCGCTCGGCCCCGTCTCGGGCCTGCTGCTCAACCTCACGACGTGGCCGGCCGACCAGTCCGACAACGCCACCTTCCTGCCCGGTCTCGGCGCGTGGGAGTCGGCGATCCGGCTGGCGCGCTACTGCTGGGAGACCTCCTTCGGCTACGACCTGATGCGCGGCATCGCCAGCGCCGTCCTTCTGTTGCTGATCGGGCGCCCTCTTCTGACGGCGCTGCGGCACAGCCACGACACCCGCACCCTGCCAGTCGAGCCCCTCGACGGCCCACCCCCGGCGGTATCCCCGCACGCCGTCCAGCGTCGCGCCAAGAACGCCGCCCTCACTACCCTTTGGACCCCCGACACGGACACCTCGCGAGGAGACCCCGATGACTGAACCGAACCGCGCGCCGCTCAGCGACGACGAGATCGCCTGGGCCAAGCAGACCCTGGACCGCTTGGCGGCCACCTTCAGCAAGACCGTCGTCGGCCAGCCGCAGCTGCGCAAGGCCCTGCTCGTGACGCTGCTCAGCCAGGGGCACATCCTGCTCGAGTCGGTGCCCGGCCTGGCCAAGACGCTGGCGGCCAGCACCCTGGCCCGCTCCGTCGACGGCAGCTTCGCACGCGTGCAGTGCACCCCCGACCTGCTGCCCAGCGACATCATCGGCACCCAGATCTTCGATCAGTCCTCCGGCGGCTTCACCACCGAACTCGGCCCGGTGCACGCCAACTTCGTGTTGCTCGACGAGATCAACCGCTCATCGGCCAAGACCCAGTCGGCCATGCTGGAGGCGATGCAGGAGCGCCAGACCACCATCGGCGGCCGCAGCTACCCGCTGCCCGACCCGTTCGTCGTGCTCGCCACCCAGAACCCGATCGAGGAGGAGGGCACCTACGTGCTGCCGCAGGCGCAGCTCGACCGCTTCCTACTGAAGGAAGTCGTCGCCTATCCCAGCCCCGACGAGGAGTTCGAGGTGCTGGGCCGCAGTGAGTCGGGCACCTTCGAGCACACGACCACCGCCTGCGCGAGCACCGACGACGTGCTCCGGCTGCAGGAGCTGGCCAAGCGGGTGCGGGTGGACGACGCGATCAAGCGCTACATCGTCGAGCTGGTCAACATCACCCGACGCCCCGCCGACTTCCTCTCCGGCGACCAGGCGCGCGCCATCGAGTACGGCTCCAGCCCCCGGGGTGCGCTGGCCTTCCTGCACACCGCCCGCGCCTCGGCGCTGCTCGACGGCCGCAGCTACGTCACCCCCAGCGACATCACGGCCATGCGCCACGGCGTGCTGCGGCATCGCCTGATCCTCACCTTCGAGGCGCTGGCCGAGCGCGTCCGCCCCGAGGAGCTCATCGACGCCATCTTCGCCGCCGTCCCTACGCCCTAAGGAAGCACTGAAACCCCACGTCTATGGCCCGAGTCACCCGCATTCAGCGCGCAGTCGCCCTCGCGATCCGGCACAAAGTGTCGGATCCGCTGGAGGGCGTCCACGCGTCGCTGCACGTGGGCCGCAGCCTCGACTTCAACGACCTGCGCGAGTACGTGGTGGGCGACGAGGTCTCCGACATCGACTGGCGGGCCACCGCCCGCAGCGGCACCCTGCTGGTGAAGCGGCACATCGCCGAGCGGCGCAGCACGCTGCTGATCGCCGTGGCGACCGGGCGCGACATGGCCGGACTGGCGACGCCCGACGCGCGGAAGGTCGACGTCGCCCTCGACGCCGCTGCCACGCTGGGGGTGCTGGCCACCTCGTTCGGCGACTACGCCGGCGCGCTCTGGTGCGACGGCGAGACCACGCGCGCCGCCCGGCCGTCGACCCGGCTGGTGGAACTGGAGCGCCAGCTCGGCCTGGTGGAGCGCACCATCGCGCCCGACGCCCAGCCCGTCCGCACCTCAGAGCTGCTGGCCACGGCCGCGCGCACGTTGCGCCGTCGCGCGGTGGTCGCCGTGATCGCCGACGACGTCACCATCTCCGCGGATCTCGAGTCCCGCATCCGCCGCCTCGCCGCCCAGCATCAGGTGCTGTGGCTGACGGTGCCCGACGTCGATCCCACCGATCCTGCCCTGGGGGGCCGCCCGCTGCTGGACCTGGGCGAGCAGCGCCTCCTCCCCGATTGGCTCGACGACGAGGAGCTGCGCCGCGAGGTGCGGGAGGACCGGGCTCGGCGGGCCGAGAGACGCTCGTCGAAGCTGAGCCGGCTGGGCGTCGCCGAGGCCGTGCTGAGCGATCCTTCGCGCGTGGCGCTGGACGTGATCTCCCTGGTGAGGAGGCAGCGCCGTGCCCGGTGATCTCCTCCTGCTCGAACTGCACCCGCCCATCGCGCACAGCTGGTGGTGGTGGCTGGTGGTGGCCGGCCTCGTCGTGACGGCGCTGACGCTGGGCGCCGTCGGGATCTGGCGGTGGCGGATGCTCAGCCGGCCCCGAGAAGAGAGGATCGACGACTCGCTTACCCAGCTGCGCGACGCGGCCCTGCGCCGGATCGACCGCATTCGGGCGTCCGACGCGCCCAGCTCGGAGCGCGTCCGCCTGATCGGCCGCGCGGCACGGGAGTTCGTCGGCACCGTCGGCGACGGCGACGCCGACTATCAGTCGGCGGCGCAGCTGCGCGTCGAGGCGCTGAAGGATCCGCGTCTCGAACCGGTGGCCGCCCTGGCCGCCCGGGTGGACGCGCACGCCTTCGGGGGCACCGACGACGCGGCCGCCGACGACCTCGCCCGCGCGGCCAAGGAGGTGATCCAGGGATGGCGCTGACCCAGCCGTGGATCGCCCTGGCCGCATTGATCGCCGTGGCGGCGGTGGTGCTCGTCGCGCTCACCCGGCGCCCCGGCATCGTCTCTGGAACGGGCGACCCCGTGGCCGGAGCCGCGCGGATCAGGACGCTGCCCCGCTTCACGGCCCTGGCCGCCCGTCGCGCTCGGCTGCTGCTGGCCCAGTTGCTGGGGCTGATGCTGGCGGCTCTCGGCGCCACGCTGGCCGTCGCGCGCCCCGTCGAGTCGCAGTCGGTGGCCGACGAGCGCACCAACCGCGACATCGTGCTCTGCCTCGACGTCTCGGGCTCCATGTCGAATCTCGACCGACAGATCGTCGACGCCTATCTGGCCCTCGCCGCCACCCTCGACGGCGAACGGATCGGCTTCGTCGCCTTCGACGCCTCCGCGATCACCATCTTCCCGCTCACCGACGACGCCGCCTACATCCAGGAGCAGCTGACGGAGGCGAAGAACTGGCTGGACGGCCGGATCGTGCCCGGCACGCAGATCGGCGAGGGCACCTCGCTGATCGGCGACGGCCTGGCCAGCTGCGTCTCGCGCTTCGACGTGCCCGAGACAGATCGGTCGCGCACCATCGTGCTGGCCACCGACAACCAGGTGGCCGGCCGGCCGATCTTCACGCTCGACCAGGCGGTCGGCCGCGCCGCCGACCGCAACGCCCTGGTGTACGGCATCGCGCCCGCCGACAACACGCCCAGCGTCACCAAGGAGCTCACCGAGGCGCTGCGCGGCACCGGCGGCGATGTGCTGCTGCTCGCCCCGCAGACCGACGTGAGCACCATCGAGTCGGCGGTCAAGGCCCAAGAGGCCAAGGCGCTGGCCGGGGCACCGAGGCACCACGCCGTCGATCTCGTCTGGCCGGGCGCGGTCCTGATGATCCTCGGGCTGGCGCTCGCCGGGGCGGCCTGGGTGAGGGGGCGGAAGCGATGACCTTTACTCCCTTGTGGTGGCTGCTGGCCGTCGCCGCCGTGGCGACGGTGGGCTGGCTAGTCGTCGGCCTGCGCTCGGGCGACGCTCGGGATGGCTCTTGGTGGCGGCGCTTGGCCGTCCTTGTCCTCGTCGCCGGCATGGCCCTGCAGCCTGCCCTCGGACAGGCCGATCGCGAGCCCGAGCCACCCGCCCCGCTCGACGTGCTGTTCATCGTCGACCGCACCACCTCGATGGGCGCCGAGGACTACGACGGCACGAGGCCCCGCATCGAGGGGGTAGCGGCAGACGTGGAGGCGCTGGTCGGCGCGCTCGGCGCCGCCCGCTACTCGGTGATCACCAGCGACAACGTGGCCCGGGTCGCCGCGCCCTGGACCACCGACGCCTCCGCGATCGTCAGCCTCGCCCGCACCGTCGGCTGGCGCGACGAGGCCTACGGCACGGGTAGCGACATCGGCGCCGCCGCGGAGGTGGCCCGCGAGGCCCTGAGCGCCGCGACCCAAGCAAGGCCGGGCACCAAGCGCTTCGTCGTCTACCTCGGCGACGGCGAACAGACCGCCGACGATGCCCCCGGCTCGTTCGCCGGCCTGCGCGACCTGGTGGACGGCGCCCTGGTGCTCGGCTACGGCACCGATGAGGGCGGGCGGATGAAGCAGAGCCCCGCCTCCGACGAGTTCGTCACCCGGCGCGGCGAGGCTCAGCTCTCGCGCATCGACGAGGCGGCCCTGCGCACCATCGCCGACGAGCTCGGCGGCGTCTACGAGCACCGCACCAAGCCCGGCCCGATCTCGTCCCCGCTCCCGGCACCGAGCGTCGCCGTGATCCAGGGCAGCCAAGCCGACTCGTTCTCGCTCGCCTGGGTGCTCGCCCTGATCGCGCTCGTCCCCCTGGGCTGGGAGCTGTTCCGCACCGCCCAGGCCTGGCGTGGCGCGCGCCGGGAGGTGACCGGGTGAGAACAAGAGACGCCGTGCGCGCACGCCGTTGGCTATGGGCGACGCTGATCCCCGCGCTGGTCATGCTCGGCACCGCCGCCTGGCTCGCCGTCCAGCTGACCGCCGTCCAGGTGGGCACCGCGCAGTCGCGGGCCGGCGACTACGCGGCCGCCGAACGCTCCTTCGCACTCGGCACACGGGCCTCCGTCGTCGAGCGCTGGATCCCTGTCTTCGACCACGGCACCGCCCAGTACCACCAGGGCCTGTGGGACGGCGCGGCCGCCGACTTCGAGCGCGCCGCCGGCCTGGCTCCCGCCGACGCGCAGTGCCGCATCCGGTTGAACTGGGCGTGGTCGCTGGAGGCGGGTGCCGACGAGTTCCTGGCCAGCGACGACATGCCCGGCGCGATGGTCCGGCTCCAGCAGGCCCAGCTGATCCTCTCCACCGCCAGGTGCCCCGGCACGCTCTCCCCCACCGACGACGCCGGCACCCCGCAGGGCACCCTGGAACAGCAGTGGGACGATACGCGAGAGCGCATCGAGAACAAGACCGACGACGCGCCGCCCGTCGACGATGACGAGAACGAGGGCCGGGACGAGAACCAAGACTCCGACCTGGCCGACCGCCAACAGCAGGCCCAGGAACAACGCCAGCAGCTGGAAGACCAGACCACCGCCGTCTCCCCCGACGACGGCCAGCGCACCTGGTGATAGAAAAGAAACACCCATCTATGGAGAGGGAAACCCATCGTGACAACCCAGATCAAACGCGTTTCGACGGCGCTGCTGACGGCCTTCGCGCTGTTCCTCACCACCGTCGTCGCGGCCCTGCCGGCCCACGCCGACAGCAGCGTCGCGTCCGATGGCCAGAGCATCCAGCGGGCCGCTGACTGGATCAAGAAGCAGTGGGACACCAATCAGATCTCTGATACCGGTTCGCTGGTGGACGCCATCATCGCCCTCTCGTCGGCCAATCAGCACCAGGGCACGATCGACAAGATGGTCACGAAGCTGGGCACCGACGGTGCCGCCTGGGCGAAGAGCCCGGACCGGATCGCCAAGGTGCTGATCGCCGCGGACGCAGCCGCCGTGAGCGACCCCGTTCACGTCCTCGGCAAGAGCCGCGACCTCGCCAAGGAACTCATCGACGCCGTCGAGACCAAGAAGTCCCTCGGCACGTGGGGGCCCTACCTGATCACGATCGCCTTGGAGCGCACGGGACGCCTCGACGACCTCAGCAGCAACGGCATGGACTACCTGCTCAGCAAATTCATCGTCACCAACGACGGCGGGTTCAGCTACATGCCGGGCGATACGGCCGACGCCGACTTCGTCGGGATCGGGCTCTCGGCCGCGAATGTGCTGGCCCGGAGCAGCAGCGTGAGCGCCGCCGCGAAGAAGCGCGGCCGGGATCTGGTCAAGGGTGCGGTCGCCTGGACCAAGGCCCATCGCGAGACCGATGGCGGCGACTACTACTGGGTCACCTATTCGTCGGCGAACACGACGGGCATGATCGCGTCGGCGCTGGCCGAGGCCGAGGAAAACGTCGAGTCGCCGAAGCGCGTGCTGAAGAGGCAGCAGGCGAAGACCGAGAGCAAGTCGGCGTGGTCGTATGTGCACGACGGTGAAGACGACGACCTGATGGCTACCACCCAGGCGATCCTCGGTGTCACCGGAAAGGGCTACGCGACGGCCAAGCTCTCGCGCATCACGTCCTTCTCCAGCACGGCCACCCCGAAGATCTCGGGCACCGTCCAGGTGGGGAAGAAGCTGACGGCCAAGACGGGTACCTGGTCACCGAAGCCCAGTTTCAGCTACCAGTGGTACCGGGACGGCAAGAAGATCAGCAAGGCCACCAAGTCCAGCTACACGCTGACGTCGTCGGACAAGGGCACCAAGATCACGGTGAAGGTGACCGGTAAGAAGTCGGGCTACACCAGCGTCACCAAGACCTCCAAGAAGACGGCGTCGGTGAAGGCCGGCACGCTGTCGACCAAGACCCCGACCATCAGCGGTACCGCAAAGGTGGGCAAGAAGCTGACGGCCAAGACCGGCACTTGGACCAGCGGCACCAAGTTCAGCTACCAGTGGTACCGCAGCGGCAAGAAGATCTCGAAGGCCACCAAGTCCACCTACACCGTGTCCAAATCCGACAAGGGCAAGACCATCACGGTCAAGGTCAAGGGCACCAAGTCGGGCTACACCAGCGTCACCAAGACCTCCAAGAAGACCTCAAAGGTCAAGTAACGCTCTTTGAGGTGCGAAGGCGCTGGGCGAGGAACGAGCCCCGAAGCCGTAGCCTCGAAAAGAGCCAGCCGACAGCCGGACAACAGTCCCTGCCATGAGTCGCGCTGGCTCTTTTCGAGGCTCCGCTGCGCTCCGCACCTCAAAGAGCGTGGAGGGTGCTTCGCGCTCGTCTCGATTGTCGAGGCTACGCTGCGCTCCGCACCTCAAAGAGCGTGGAGGGTGCCCCGCGCCCGTCTCGAAGCACAGGGATCCCGGGGCGCGGCCGCTTGCCCCGTCGGACCAGGTGGGCAAATGACGAGCAAGCGGTGGTGAAATGACGAGCTGCATCTGGGCAAATGACGAGCTAGGCCTGGGGAAATGACGAGATCCAACGCGCCCCCGAGCTGATCATCGCCCTCAAGGCCGCGGTCGATCGCGACAAGCGTCCAGGCCGGTTCCTCGTCACCGGATCGGCGAACCTGCTCGATCTCGCCGCCACCCACGAGTCTCTGGCGGGACGTGCCCAGCCGCTCACACTCCACTCACTGAGCCAATCGGAACTGGACTCACAGGCCACACCATTCATCGACCAGGCGTTCGACGGCGAGCGCTTCCTCAGGCACACCAGCCCACTCACCCGCGCAGACTACCTGCAGCGCGCATGCGACGGCGGCTACCCCGAGGCCCTGGCACGCTCCTCTACCACCCGTCGCGAGGAGTGGTACGAGACCTACCTGAGCCAGATCGTCAACCGTGACGCGATCGACATCTCCGGGCTTCAGCGGCTCGCCGATCTGCCCCGCCTGCTCAGGATGATCGCCGCACGTAGCGGCAGCGGAATGGTGTGGAGTTCGTTGGCCAACGACGCCGGGATGCCACGGACCACCCTCGACCCCTACGTCCGGCTGCTCGAGACCCTGTTCCTGATCCACCCCCTGCCTGCCTGGAACACCAACCTCACCTCGCGCGAGGTGAAGCAACCCAAGGTCTTTCTCCTCGACACCGGCCTGGCTGCGAGTCTGCTCGGAGTGACCCCGGACGCGATGGCACCAACCGTGCCGAACAGCCCGGCCGGGGGTCTCCTCGAAGGCCTCGCCGTCGGCGAGCTGCGCCGCCAACTCGGCTGGAGCGCGCAGCGCGCACGGCTGTATCACTACCGAGACCAACGCGGCGCAGAGGTGGACGTCGTGTGCGAGGCACCCGACGGCCGGGTCATCGGCATCGAAGTCAAAGCGGCCGCTACGGTGCAACCAAAGGATCTCACCGGCCTTGCCCTGCTCCGTGAGAAGCTCCAAGACCAGTTCGTCGGCGGCTACGTACTCTACACGGGCCCCACAGCCCGCATGGTCGCCGACCGCGTCACCGCCCTGCCCATCGATGCCCTCTGGCGATGATCCCACGCACGCCCTTTTCGAGGCTCCGCTACGCTCCGCACCTCAAAGAGCGTGGAGGGTGCTCCGCGCTCGTCTCGATTGTCGAGGCTCCGCTGCGCTCCGCACCTCAAAGAGCGTCGACGATCTAGGATCGAAGCCAGTATCCGTCACCGTCGGGAGGTTCCGTGAAGAGGCTCGTCGCTGTGTTCAGCGCGTTGGTCGTCGCATTCCTGCTGGCGTTCTCCCCTGCTGCGGCGCGCGCCGACGGGGAGAGCAACGAGGTGGGAGCCTGCCTGAGTTCCGGCCAGGTCTGGTTGGTGGTGACCACGGAGACGGGCGACGTGATGTCCAACCAGTGCGTCGGCACTCCCCGCGACGGGGAACAGGCGCTCGCGACCGGCGGCATGGAGATCCAGTTCTCCAAGAAACGCCTGATCTGCACGCTGTCGGGTCACCCGGAGCAGTGCCCCAAGACCTTCGACGGGCACTCCTACTGGAGCTACTGGCACGGCGCACCGGGCGAGGACTACGTCTACTCCCAGGAGGGCCCACAGACCCGCGCGCCCGGCGCCGGCACCATCGAGGCCTGGTGCTACTCCACCAAGGATCACGAGTGCGCACCGCCACAGCTGCTGATCGTGAACAACGGCGCCGAGGTGCCGCCTCCTCAGGGAACGACCGCCCTCGACCTGCCCGTCACCCAACACGCCGCCGTGAGCGTGCCCAGCACCACGCCGTGGGGAGTCATCGCCACCGTGGCGGTGATCGTCGTCGTCTTCGGGGCGTTGATCGTCTGGCAGCGGTCGCGACGCAAGGGCTCCGACGGCGCCATCGGCGGCCGCTGACCGCCCGCTCCGTTGCGCCTTGCGACCGGATTTCGGGCGCCGAAGTGGTCGAACGACGCACGGGAGCGGCGGCACTAGGGAAGTGCTGATTAATGGGGTGCCGTCCCTAAGGACGTGCCAGGCGGGATGAGATACGTCGCCTAGATCTTGTACGCGTATCGGGAATACGTGATCCACGAGATAGGTGGCGTAGGTCGCCCGCGTGGCGCGCCGCAGCAGGTGGCCCATTGATCAGTGCTTCCCTAGGATCGGGCACATGCCACGCCTCCTGCCACGGGTCGCGCCCTCTCCCGAGACGACGGCGGCCGCCGCGACACTGCCGTCGGCCGACCTCGCTCGGCTGCTGCGGTTCGTGCATCCCTGGGCGTGGTGGGCGTGGGCGCTGAGCGTCGGCGGGGCAATCAGCCTCACCACGAACCCCCTTGTCATCGTGCTGCTCGCGGCCACCGTCGTGCTCGTGGTGGTGCAGCGACGCCCGGACACCCCGTGGGCGCGGTCGCTGAAGATCTACCTGTACATGGCGCTGTTCATCGTCGTGATGCGGTTGTTCTTCCAGATCGTGCTCGGCGGCATCCGCACCGGCACGGTGCTGTTCACGCTGCCGTCTGTGGCCCTGCCGGCCTGGGCTGCGGGCATCCGCCTGGGCGGGTCGGTGACCGTCGACGGGCTGGCCTTCGCCGCCACCGACGCCATCCGGCTGGCCGCGATGCTGCTCTGCGTCGGCGCGGCCAACTCGCTGGCCAACCCGCGCACCGCGCTGAAGTCGGTGCCCGCCGGGCTGCGCGACATCTCCACCGCCATGGTGATCGCGATCTCCCTGATCCCGCAGCTGATCGCGTCGGTGCACCGGGTGCGACGTGGCCAGCGGCTTCGCGGCGGGCGTCGGCGCGGCCTCAAGGCGCTGCCGGGAACGCTGATACCCGTGCTGGAGGACAGCGTCGAGTCGTCGCTGCAGCTGGCCACGTCGATGGAGGCCCGCGGCTATGGCCGCACCCGGGTGGCGGGTCAGCGTCGGCGGGGAAGCCTTCCCCTGCTCGGGGCGTTGTTGTGCCTGCTGTTCGGCGTCTACGTGCTGCTCGGCGTGCCCGCCACCGGTGACGGGATGCTCGGACTCAGCGCCACCGCTCTGCTGGCCGTCGGCCTGCTGGCGGTGGGCCTGGCGCTGACCATCTGGGGCATGCGCGCCTCCAGCCATCAGCTGGGCGTCACGCGCTACCGCCCCGCGCCTTGGGGCCGGCCGGAGTATGTGACGGTGGCCTGCGGGCTGGCGGGCTTCGCCGTCGTCGCGTTCATGGCCTCGCAGCTCGGCTCCCCCGACGCGATGAACCCTCCGGCGACGCCCTTCCGCTGGCCCACGCTCCCCCCGCTCACCCTGGCAGCCGCAGCGCTCTTCGCGCTGCCAGGCTTCGCCACCCCCGTCTCGAGGGCCACCGCATGATCGAGTTCGACGATGTCACGATCACCCAGCCCGACGCCGCCTCGCCGGTGCTGCGAGGGGTCACGGGCGTGATCCGCGAGTCGGACCTGTGCGTCGTGATCGGCCGCACGGGCACCGGCAAGTCGACGCTGCTGGGCGCGATCAACTCGCTGGTGCCCACCACCACCGGCGCCACCATGTCGGGGCGTATCCGGGTGGCCGGACGCGACATCACCGGCACCCGCCCGCGCGAGCTGGCCGACCTGATCGGCTACGTCGGCCAGAACCCCATGGCGGGCTTCGTCACCGACGTCGTCGAGGACGAGGTGGCCTACGGCATGGAGCAGTTGGGGCTATCACCGTCGACCATGCGCAAGCGCGTCGAGGAGACCCTTGACCTGATGGGCATCGCCGAGCTGCGACGCCGACCTCTCGTCGAGCTCTCTGGAGGGCAGCAGCAGCGGGTGGCGATCGCGGCGGTGCTGGCCTCGCAGCCTCATGTCCTGGTGCTCGACGAGCCCACCTCCGCACTCGATCCCAACGCCGCCCAGGACGTCCTTGCCGCGATCTCGACGCTGGTTTACGACGTGGGCCTGACGGTGGTGCTGGCCGAGCACCGGCTGGAGCGCGTCATGCACACCGCCGACTCCGCCCTCTGGCTGCCCGGCGACGGCTCGGCCGTGTTCGGACCCACCGCAGAGGTGCTGGGACAAGCCGACGTGCAGCCGCCCTTGGCCGAGCTGTCCGGTGTACTGGGCTGGCCGACGGTGGCCACCAGCGTTCGCGACGCACGACGGAAGGTGCACGAGGAGGGGCCGCGAGTCGTGCTGCCCGACCTGCCGGAGGACAGCGTCGGATGGAGCGACGACGGCCTCACCCGGGTGCTGGAGGCGCGGAGTCTCGCGGTTCACTACGGCCAGTTGCGTGCCGTGTCAGCGGACCTCGACCTGCACGCCGGCACCGTCGTCGCGCTGATGGGTCGCAATGGCTCGGGCAAGTCGTCGCTGCTGTGGGCGTTGCAAGGCGCGGTGGCCAGCACGGGTTCGCTCACCATCTCTCCCCCGGGGACCGCCCCGGGTTGCGTCGGCTCCCGAGCTGGCGACGGCCTTCCCGGCGGAGCACGAGCTGGCGACGGCCCACGCACCAGCGCTGCGGGTTCCGTCGGCGCGCGAGCGGACGAACGCGGAATACGAGCAGGCGTGGGCCCACGCGCGGCCGTACCGAAAGGCCCGGTGGGCGGCAGCGGCGCGGATCCGCGTCGGGTCAGCGATGCGGAGGCGCGCGCGTTGATCTCTCTCGTGCCGCAGACTCCGGCGGACCTGCTGTATCTGCCCAGCGTCGGTGAGGAACTGAGGCAGGCCGATCGGGAGTCGCATGTGGCGGAGGGCACGACGCGCTCCATCCTGAGGCGGCTCGGCGCAGACCTGCCCGACGACCGCAACCCCCGCGACCTCTCGGAGGGCCAACGGCTGGCTCTGGTGCTGGCCATCCAGTTGGCCGCGCGACCCACCGTCGTCTGCCTCGACGAACCCACTAGGGGCCTCGACTACCAGATGAAACACGAACTGGCCGCCATCGTGCGCCAGCTCGCCGACGACGGCGCCTGCGTCGTGATCGCCACCCACGACGTGGAGTTCACCGCCCAGGCCACCGACCGCTGCGTGGTGCTAGCCGACGGCGACATCGTCGCGGACGGCCCCACCCGCACCGTCTGCTGCGCCTCCCCCGGCTTCTCCCCGCAGGTAGCCAAGGTCTTCCACCCGCACGACATCTTGACCGTCGCCGAAGTCGCGGCCGCCCTCCGATCCCAGGGCCTGACCCCATGACCGACAAACCCGACCAAAGGCCCCCTCACTCGAGCACCCAACCCCACCATGGGTCCCTGAGGGATGCCCGCCCTTCGCAGGATCTGGAGACGAACGGAAGAGCGGCGGGCATCGTCTCGAAGGGCGGCGCACGCCTCGACGCGACATCGGCGCTCATGCTGGTTATCACGTCGGTGATCGCGGCGATGGCCTTCTTCTGGCCGTTCTTCGTGGTTCCCTCCGCCTCTCTCGACGGGAACTCGCTGTCTCCCTTCATCTTCGTGGTGCTGCTGCCCGTGGTGATCGGGATCGTGGTGTCTCAGCTCAGCCGGGGCACGATCGACCCGAAGTCGCTGGCCATGCTCGGCGTGCTGACGGCCCTCGGCACGCTCGCCCGGCCGCTCGGCGCGGGCACGGCGGGCATCGAGTTCACGTTCATTCCGCTGATCCTCGGCGGGCGGGTCTTCGGGCCGGTCTTCGGCTTCCTGCTCGGCAGCACCACCCTGCTCACCTCCGCCATGCTGACCGGAGGCGTCGGGCCTTGGTTACCGTTCCAGATGCTGGCGGCGTCCTTCGTCAGCATGGGCGCCGGCCTGCTGCCGCGAGCCAAGGGGTGGTGGGAGATCGCGCTGCTCGCCGTCTACGGATCGATCAGCACGACTCTCTACGGCTGGCTGGTCGACCTTTCCTTCTGGCCCTTCAACGTCGGCCTGGCAACGGAACTGAGCTACGTCGCCGGCGCACCCATCCTGGAGAACCTGCACCGCTTCATGCTGTTCAACCTGGCCACGTCGATGGCCTGGAACCTCGGCCGGGCGATCACCACCATCATCACCCTCGCGCTGATCGGCAAACCGCTGCTGCGCATCCTTCGCCGCACCAACCGCAAGGCCACCTTCGCCCCCGGTTAGTCCCGAACACGATGAGTAACGCGCACTCGTCACAACTCCCACAAAGCCGAGATCGGCATCCCCCACAGACGGTCACCGAAACGCAGCCCCTCAGCGGCCATGCCCAGCACTATTCCGCCCGCGAACCGGTCGCCGAGCCTGTCGCGGACAAACCGCAGCCCCTTGAAGTGCTCCGGCTTGTAAGTGGCCGACGACTTCACCTCAATCGCGAGGACGCGACCATCATCCAACTCGACGATGAGGTCTACCTCCACACCATCCCGGTCGCGGTAGTGGAACACCTCGAACTCGACATCGCTCCACCCCTGTTGCTTCAGCAGTTCGCCCGCCACGAACGCCTCCGCGATACCGCCGATCCGCGTCGATGTGAGGCTCTCCAACTGTTGGGACGTCGTCCGCGTGAGCCGCATCGCCAGCGCCGAATCGGAAACGAACACCTTGGGCCGACCGATCTCGCGCTTGGTCAGATTCGCCCCCCAAGGCTTCAAGAGGTCTATCAGATACGTCGCCTCCAACGCATCGAGATAGGTACCGATCGAGTTCTGCGGAATCGCCGACTGATCCGCCAACCGGGCCTTGACCAACTCCCCCGCTTGATTGCTGGCCAGCAACGTCGCCACGCTCCGTATCCGGGCGGCCTGCCCACCACCCGGAAGAGACGGCGCGTCGCGCTCCAGGATCCGCTCCAGATAGCCATCCAACAAGAGAGACCGCATCCGGCCTTCCACCTTCAACGCCTCAGGAAAACCCCCCGCAGCGAACGCACGCACATAGTCGGGCCTGGCCCACTGCGTGCTCACCCGATCGACATTCTCAGCAGCCCCAAGAACCCGCGCGACGAAATCATCCCGCCGGCCCTGAATCTCTCCTTGGCTCAACCCCCGCAACCGCAGCGACACGGCCCTCCCGGCCAGGGAGTCCGTCTCGCCCTTGACCCTCAACAGGTTCGCAGAACCTGTCAACAGAAACCGCCCAGGAACCCGGTTCCTATCCACCGAAGCCTTGATCGTCCGCAGCAACGCAGGCTGCAACTGCACCTCATCGATCACCAAAATGCCGTCTGGGAACTGCTCGACGAACCCCACCGGATCCTCCTCGGCCGCCCCCCGCACCGCCAGATCGTCCAAGGTCACCTGACGGGCCTCACGCCCCTGCACAAGCATCCCGGCAAGAGTGCTCTTGCCCACCTGGCGCGCGCCCTGCACCACCACGACCGGGAATGTCCCCAACGCACCTGCGCCCACGTCCAGGAGACCACGACTCAGCAACACCATTCCCCAAGGCTACCTTGTTCGTGGTTTCGCGACACTCTTTCCGTAGATTCGCGGTGCTTTTTTCGTGGTTTTGCGACATCTTGTTCGTAGGTTTGCGGTTCCTAGACCCGGCGCACGAACAACGCCTTGGTGCCGTCGATGGTGCGGGCCAGCACAATGGTGGCACTCGCCTTACCCTTCGGCTTCAGCTCACGACGAAGCTGCGCGGGGTCGACCTCGATGCTTCGCTTCTTGATCTCCAGCGTGCCGATGCCCCGTTCCCGCACCAGACGGCGAAGCAGCTTGCGATCGAAGTCGTGGGTCTCCAGCACCTCGAAACAGGTGCCGAACGGACCGACCACAGGCTCATCGGCCGACAGGTAGGCGATGTGCTCGTCGAGCAGCCAGATGTCTTGTTCCGGTGCGATCTCCGCCAGCAGACCGGATCGGATCACCGCACCATCGGGCTCGATCAGATACCGACCCACCGGCCGGACGTCCAGCTCCCGGGGATGCTGGGGCCGGGTCAGCACGCGGTCCGGCAGCACCACCGCACAAGGCCCCTCCGGCAGCCGGTTCCACAGCGACACCTCGACGACGTCGCCCCCATCGCTCACCCAGCACGCCTGCACTCCGCGGGGGATGAGTGGCTTCGGCAGCCCTGGGCCGAGCTTCACGCAGACAAAGCGGTCGCTGCGCAGCAGGCCCAGCACGAAGTCCCAGGGCGGGGAGAAGTCGGCGACGTTCCAGGTGCGGCCGCGAGCCGTGCGGCGGGCGGGATCCAGGAAGACGGCATCGCCCACCCCCAACTCCACCTCTTCGGCCAGCGCATGCATCGCCGGCCCCGCTCCGACCAACGCCAGGTTGTGCGTCGCCACTTCAGCCGTCACCTCGTCGGCTTCCACGGCCCGCACCTCGAACCCGGCTTCGGCCAGCGCCATCGCGTCGGCCCCGATGCCGCACCCGAGATCCCAGACGACGCCTGACTCCGAACCGAACCGCCGCGCACGCCAGAGTCGCACGCTCTCACGTGTGGCCTGCTCCAGGCCGTCGGAGGTGAACAGCATCTCGTCGGCCCTCGGGAACTTGGCCCGGGCCTTGCGTCGAAGCTGGGCCTGGCTCAGCGCCCACGACGCCACCTCAGCGGGCACCGCCCGGCGCAGCCGTTCTGCCGCCCCGAGCGACGCCGGGTCTGCCTCGGCCATCGCCAGCCTCAACGCCTCGTCAGCACCGTCAACGTCCACGACCGCGAGTGTATGCCAAGGCCCACCTCCGAGCTGGACGCGCTAAACCGCTACCTGAGATCTTTTGACCGTAAGTGCCCCTTATTGGCCAAGCTCCGAGGTTCTCCGTCACCGGTTCCCGTAGAAATAGGCGCGGATCGCTTTGTGGTCGGTGCCGTCCACCTCGAAGTGGTACGGCACATCCGCAGCGGCCCCGTTGCCGACGTAGACGTGGTCGATGCGCGCGAACGGCGGAACCACCCATCCCATGCGCCAGGTGGGCTGCCAGCGCTCCAGCCCGCCGTAGAAGGGTTCGTAGTCCATGGCGTTGCGGAAGCCCGCTTCCGCGAGCCTGCGCAGGGTGTAGTGCTCCTCAATGGCGTTGAAGTCGCCGACGAGCACGACGGCCTCGTCGAGGTAGGGCCGCACCATCTCGACGATCGCGTCGCCGTCCTCGGCCCACTCCCGTGCGCCGAAGTGCGGGCCCGTGGAATGGATGTTGCCGACGTACCAGTCGCGGCCGTCGACGGTGAGCTTGGCCACGAAGTTGAGGAACGGCAGCCCCTCGGCCTCGGCGACGATCTCCACCGGCACCCTGGACAGCAGCACGGTGCCGCCCGCGCTGGTGCGCGCCTCGCCCACGTGATAGGGGAAGTCGTCGAAGGCTCCGGCCTCGCGCAGGCGCTCGTCGAACTCCGGGGTGTACTCCTGGAAGGCGAGCACCTGCACCTGGTCTCCGGCCTCCGCCAGGATCTGTTCGACGTCAGCCCCGCCATACCGAGCATTCGCCGAGACCACGCCCAGATCACGAGGGAACGCTTCGACGTTCAGCACCACGCCTTGGTTGCGTGGCATCACAGGCAATCCCCAGACGAGCAATGCGACGAGCGCGAGCACCGCGGCCGCGAACTTCCACCGGCCTTTCAGCACGACGGCCAGGCCCACGATCGCCACCACTGCCGGGATCCACATCATCGGGATGAAGGTCGAGAAGTACAGCAGAACGGTCGCCCACGTCTGGACGATCGGAAGCAACTCCAGGAGCACCAATGCGCTCGTGCTGAGGGCACCGAGAATCAGCAGGATCCAACCGATGACCTTGAGCACCCTCATGGCCACACCCTAACGACGGGGCGACAAGCTCAGGGAGTGGCCACGGTCTCGTAGCGCCAGGCGACGCTGTGACCGCCGTCGTACGGGAGCACCCCGTGGAACTGGGGGGATCCGTCGAACACCAGGGCCAGGAAATGACGGTCGCCGTCCCACATGGGCAACTCCATCATGGTGGCGACGTCGTGCCAGCCCAGGGTGCCTTCGGGGTTGTCCGACGGGATCTCGCCAGTGAATCCGGTGATCAGGAAGACGAAGCCGAACACGTCGCGCCCGTTGAAACCCGGCCAGGAGATGGTGCCGCGAAGCTCCATCTCCGTCACCTCGATGCCGGCCTCTTCACGCAGCTCGCGACGCATAGCCTCCGCGACGTTCTCCCCCGGATCAACCTTGCCGCCCAGCCCGTTGTACTTGCCCAGCTGCTCGTCGTGGTCGCGATAGGTGCGATGCACCAGCAGCACCTGACTACGGTCGGGGGTGACGACATAGCCCAGGGTGGTCAGCTCGGGTGAGAACGGCACGATTCAGAGCAGTTCGCGGGTGTCGAGCTCGAGCACCTCGTCGCCCAGCGACTCCAGCAACGCGTGGCGCTCCTCGCGACGGGCACGCTGCTGAATCGGGTCGGGCACGGGGGCAGCGGCCAGAAGGCGCTTGGTGTATTCCTCCTGCGGGTTCAGCAGCACCTGCTCGCGGGTGCCGCGCTCGACGATCTTGCCGTACTGCATCACGACGACGCGGTGCGCCAGCGAGTCGATCACGGCCAGGTCGTGCGAGATGAACAGGCAGGCGAAGCCGAAGTCTTTCTGCAGCTCGGTGAACATCGCCAGCACCGACGCCTGGACGGACACGTCCAGGGCCGAGGTGGGCTCGTCGGCAATCAGCAGATCGGGGCTGAGGGCCAGGGCCCGGGCGATGGAGACGCGCTGACGCTGACCGCCCGACAGTTCGTGCGGGTAGCGGTTGTAGGCCGAGCGCGGCAGCTGCACGGCGTCCAGCAGCTCATGCACCCGGATCTGGCGCGACTTGGCGTCGCCGACCTTGTGCACGCTGAGCGGCTCGGAGATCACGTCGCCGATCGGGAAGCGCGGGTTGAGCGAGGCGGCAGGATCCTGGAAGATCACGCCGATCCGCTTGCGCAGCCCCTTCAACGCCGGGCCCTTCAGCGAGAGCAGATCCTCGTCGAGCACCCGAACCTCGCCCGACTGCGACGGGATCAGGCCCAGCAACGCGCGACCGATGGTCGACTTGCCGGAGCCCGACTCACCCACCAGCCCGACGATCTCCCCGCGCTTCACGTCGAAGCTCACGTCGTTGACGGCCCGGAACGGGGTCTTGCCGGTGCGGCGGTACTCCACCACAAGGTTGCGCACGTCGAGCGCCATCGCGGCCCCCGGCGCCACCGGGGCGGGCGCCGTGCCGAACTGGCCGTGCCCCTCTCCCAGGTGCGGCACTGCGGCCAGCAGCTTCTTGGTGTACGGGTGCTGCGGATGCAGCAGCACCTCCTCGACGGTGCCCCGCTCGACGATGTCGCCCTTGAACATGACCGCCACCCGGTCGGCCATATCGGCCACCACACCCATGTTGTGGGTGATCAGCAGGATGCCCGTCTTCAGCTTGTCCTTCAGCGAGCGCAGCAGGTCGAGGATGTCGGCCTGCACCGTCACGTCGAGGGCGGTGGTGGGCTCATCGGCGATGATCACCTCGGGGTCGCAGGCCAGCGCCATGGCGATCACCACGCGCTGTCGCATGCCGCCGGACAGCTCGTGCGGGTACTGCTTGACCCGCTTCTCGGCGTTGTCGATGCCGACGGCGTTGATCAGGTCGATGGCGCGCTGCCAGGCCTCCGCACCGAAGGCGACACCGTGCACCTCCATCGACTCGATCAGCTGGTCGCCGATCTTGATCACGGGATTGAGCGCGGTCATGGGTTCCTGGAACACCATGGCCACCTTGTTGCCGCGGATGGCCCGCAGCTTGCCGCCGGACAGCGACCCGATGGCCTGGTCGGCAACATAGGTCTGCCCCTGGATGCTGGCGGTCTTGGGCAGCAGGCCGAGCGCGGTGGTGGCGCTCACCGACTTGCCGGAGCCGGACTCGCCCACCAGCGCGACGACCTCGCCCGGCTTCACCTCGAGGTTGAGGCCCTTGACGGCGTGCAGCCGGCCGAACTCGGTGCGGAACGTGACGTCCAGATCCTGGAACTTCAGGACCGGAGCGTTGGAACTATTGATCTCAGTCATGTCTGCTCCCTCAGTCCATCTGCTGACGTGGGTCGAAGGCGTCGCGCAGGCCGTCGCCGATGAAGTTGACGCAGAGCGCGATGGCCAGGATGAAGATGCCCGGCCACCAGAACAGCCACGGTCGTGTGGTGAGCGCGCTCTGGTACTGGGAGATCAGCAGGCCCAGCGACGTATCTGGCGCCTTGACGCCGAAGCCCAGGAAGCTCAGCGCCGTCTCGGTGAGGATCGCCGACGAGATCAGCAGCGTCGCGTTCACCACGATGGTGCCCAGCGAGTTGGGCAGGATGTGGCGGAAGATGATCCGCCACGACGACGTGCCCAACGCGCGCGCCGCGGCCACGAACTCGCGCTCGCGTAGCGACAGCACCTCGCCGCGCACCAAGCGGGCCAGGCCGGTCCAGGACACCAGGCCGAGGACAACGGCGAGCAGGTAGATGTTGGAACCCACCATGCGGCCCAGCACCGCGGCCAGCACCAGGGTGGGGATGATGATGAAAAGGTCGGTGACCCGCATCAGGAAGCCTTCGGCCAGGCCACGGAAGTAGCCGGCGGCGGCACCCACCGCGGTGCCGATCGCCGTGGCGAGCAGGCCCACCACGAAGGCCACCAGGAGCGAACGCTGTGCTCCGCGCATCACCAGCGCGAAGTAGTCCTTGCCGATGGTGTCCTGGCCGAACGGGTGCTCGCCGATGGCCGGAGGCCACAGCTGCATCGTCGGCCGGGTCTCATTGACGACCGGATAGGTATCGAGGTACGTGTGCGGCCACCATCCCGGGATGGGACCGAACCCGATGGACGTGTACGCCAGGATGATGACGAAGATCAACACCACCAGCGAGATCATGGCCGCCTTGTGCCGCACGAAGCGGCGCAGCACCAATTGGCCTTGCGAGTACGACTTGTCCGTGGTGGCGTCGAGGATGTCCTCCTCGATCTCGTAGCCCACCTGCTTCTGGTTCTCACTCACGATTCAAGCTCCTAGCGGGTGATGCGCGGGTCGAGGAAGGCGTAGGTCAGGTCGGCCAGCAGGTTCATCAGAACCGCTGCCGTGCCGGTGACCAGGAAGAACGCCATGACGGGGGCCGGATCCACCTCGCGCAGTCCGACGGCGAACATGTTGCCCATGCCCTGCCAACCGAACACCTGCTCGGTGATCACGGCGCCACCGATCAGGCCTGCGAAGTCGAAGGCGACGATGGTGGCCAGCGGGATCAGCGAGTTGCGCAGCGCATGCTTGGTGATCACCTTGCGCTCCGAGATGCCCTTGGAGCGGGCGGTGCGGATGTAGTCCTGGTTCAGCACGTCCAGCATCGATGCACGGGTGTAGCGGGTATAGCCGGCCAGCGAGATCAGCGTCAAAGCCACCGTGGGCAGCGCCAGGTGGGTGAGCACGTCGATCCAGCCGCCCCAGTACTCGAAGGTGACGTTGGGGGTCTGGGATCCGATGGTTGGCATGGGCCGCGCCTGGATCTTCAGATAGGCCGCCCAGTTGCTGAGCAGCAGATCCGCAAGCGCGGTGAAGGAAGCCAGCAGGGCCGTGACGATCGAGGCCATGATCGCCGGCCTACGAGAGAAACCGCCCCACACGAGGCCTGAGATCACCGCAATGGCGATGGCGGCGGCGAAGCAGAGGAGAACCATCCCTGTGCTGGGATCGCTCATCAGCGTGCCGCGCAACAGCCCATACCCGAGCACACTGGCGAGGACGGTGGTGCCGACGGCGTTGCGCACCCGCTTGTTGCCCAGACCGGCGGTCATGGTCGTGACGAGGATGCCGATGCCGATGACGGCCAGGATGAACACCGGCAGGCCGATCGCGGGGCGTCGGAACCAAGTGACGGCGTCGAAGTAGAAGAGCACCGCGGCGACGCCCGCCGCGGTGGCACCGAAGGTGATCAGCCGTCGCTTCAGATCCCCACCCATAGCCGCCTGAAGAATGAAACCGATCACCACCGCGGCTATCAGCATGGTGGAAGGTTGTATGGCTGCGTCGACGATCCAGTTGTTGAACTCGATGGCGGCGTAATGCTTGAGCAGCACGGCCAGCCAGAACACGGGCAGCGAGAAGAAGACGAAAGCCATCAGGGTGACACCGTAGTCAAACCCTGAATACTGTCGAACGGCGGTGATGATGCCGAGCACAACGCCGACAACGATCGCCAGGATCGTGGCCAGCACCACCAGACGAAGCGTCGAACCGGCGGCGATGATGGTGAGGTCGTTGACGGCCTGCCCGGAACGGTTGGTGCCCAGGTCGCACCGACCGACCACACACTTGGCAGCCCCTGTCAGCCAGTCCCAGTAGCGTTCGTACCAGGTTCGGTCGAGCCCCATGTTGGCCGTCCGCTGGGCGATCAGGTTTGCCTTGTTCTTGTCGTTCGACTCTCGTAGATCCTGGAGCGGATCGCCGGAGTTGACCACGAGCACGAAGAGCAACAACGACCCCAGAAGAAGGATCAGCAGCGACGTGCCTACGCGCTTGAGTATGTACTTGATCACGAGCAATTCCTTGGTTTCACGGTGCCGCCCCGGGGGCTCCGGGCCACCGAGGCGGTCACGATGCGTGGACTATACACGCGAGGGGCAGGCGGCCGGTAGCCGCCTGCCCCTCTGTGTTCATCCGTGCAGGACGTTAGTCAGGTGCGGACAGATGTCACTTCAACACCCACTGCGGGGCGTTCCAGGAGACTTGGTCCTGGGTCGCCGTCGAACGGACGTTGGCAACCTTCGCATCGTGGGCAGCAACACCCGGGTGCGCGTACAGCGGGATGCCGAACAGATCCTTCCAGAGCTCGGTCTCGATCACCTTGACCTGCTCCTTGTGGACCGCCGGATCGAGCGACGAGGCCAGCGTCTTCCAGGCCGCATCGACGGTGTCGTTGCGGTACTCGGAGAGGTTCTGGCCACCGTTGCTGGCGTAGATGTTCTGACCCGAGGCGATCTGGCCGGAGCCGGCCCATGCGAACAGCGCGAGCTCCCAGTCGCCCGCCGGGTAGGCCTCTTCGAAGAAGGTGGCCTGGTTGGCGTGGGTCACGTTGAAGCCAGCATCCTTGCAGGAAGCGGCGATCGCGTCGACGGTCTGGGCGCGACGCTCATTGCCCGCGCGGTAACCGATGCGAACCTCGATCGGGGTCGTCACACCCGAGGAATCGACCAGTTCCTTGGACTTGGCAACGTCCACGACGTCGAAACGACCGTCGTAGGCGGCGTCGACGACCGACTGGTAGTCCTCCTGGAAGGGGAACACCTCGCGGGCGTTCATCAGGACGGTCTCGGCATTGATCGGCTTGATCAGGGTGTCGACGATCTGCTGGCGCGGCACGCAGTAGGCGAAAGCCTCGCGCAGCTGGGCGCCGGTCTCGTTGTTACCGAAGACGTTGTTCTCACGGAAGTTGAAGTCCAGGTGCTCCCAGGTGAGCGTCGAGTACTGCAGCACGTTGACCGACGGGCCGATCGCCTCGAGCTGGGGCACGGTGTCGACGGTGGGCTGCGGGTTGATCACCTGCACGTCGCCGTTCTGCAGCGACTGAGCCATCTGGGCGTCGTCAATGAACCGGAACACCAGATCCTTGGTGCCGGCCGGGACGCCCCAGTAGGTGGGGTTGGCCTCAAGGGTCAGCGAGGTGTCGGCGATCCAGCCGTCAGCCTTCAGCTTGTACGGGCCGGAGGAGGGGACGACCTCTTCCATGTTCTCGGGGAGCTCGCCCGGCTTGTAGGCCCAACCCTCGTTCCAGAACTTGGCGACCTTCTTCACGGTATCAGCATCGCGATCCAGGATCGCCTTGGCCAGCGCGTCGGGCTCGATGCCGGACTGCTTGGCGGCGACGTGCGCGGGAAGGGCGGAGCCGATCATGAGCCGGTAGTCGGGGTTGGGGTTCTTGTAGACCACCGTGAACTCCTTGGAGCCCACCTCACCCTGAGGGCCCTCGGGGACATCGCCGGCGAGGGAGTTCGACACGTGGTCGAAGACCACCTTTGCGTCCGGGTTCTCGCCACTGGCGAAACCGGGGACGAGGAACTCAGGGTTCTGAGCCGCCCAGTCGAGCAGGTAGTCGTTGATGGTAACCGGGGTACCGTCCGACCACACCGCGTCGGGGCTGATCGTGTACTTGACGGTCAGCGGATCCTCGTTGGTCACCTCGAAGGAGCCGAACTCCTTGTTCTCGCAGACGGTGCCGTCCACGCCGAAGTAGACGAAGCTCGAGAACATATGGGCGGTGATCACGCTGTTATACGTCGAGTAGGTCTTGAACGTGGTGCTGTTGTAACCGCTCCAGTTGCCCGGGCCGGCGGAGAAGCTGACCTGGCCGTCGGCGGTGGCGGTGATGCCGACGTCCTGCTGGCAGGGATCGTCGGTGGGAGCGGGGGCGTCGCCGGACTCGGTGGCACCCGCCGAGGTGGACGGTGCTGCGGTTCCGGCGTTGTCGTCGGGCTCTGCATCTGAGGTGCAAGCACCCAGTGCGAGAGCACCACTCAACAGCACCGCAAGCGGCGCAATGCTTCGCTTGAGCTTCATTTGAGTTATCTCCTTCGTCGAGGACGAGATCGTTGGCCTCAGGGGACCAATGGCACGTGGTCATAACTGACCACCATGGCTCGCAGACTAGCGGGAACGCTCCCATCTGCGCCTCCCGGGGTCGGCTTTGTAGCCAGATCGTTACCATTTGACGCTCGTCGAGATGCGAGGCCGCCCGCGGCCGAGCCTCGAGGAGAGTGGGTGGGCGTCAGGGGACGACGACGGTGCCCACCGGGAGGCCGGGGTTGGCGGAGATGCCCATCGACGAGGGGCCGACGCCCCGGCTGATCACCTCGGCGCCCAGTGCGGCGATCATGGCTCCGTTGTCGGTGCAGAGGGCAGGGCGGGGCCGGCGCAGCTGGATGCCCGCGGCAGCGGTGCGTTCCTCGAGCAGGCCGCGCAGTCGCGAATTGGCCGCCACTCCCCCACCGAGCAGGACGGTGTCAGCTCCATAGTGCTGCGCGGCGGCCACCGTCTTGGCCGTCAGCACGTCGCACACCGCCTCCTGGAAGCTGGCGGCGACGTCGGCCAACGGGATCTCCTCGCCGTCGAGACGACGCTGCTCCACCCAGCGGGCCACGGCCGTCTTCAGGCCGGAGAAGGAGAAGTCGAAGCGGTGCTTCTCCATGTCGTGGCGGGCGGTCAGACCTCGCGGGAAGCGGATGGCGGTGGGGTCGCCGTCGGCGGCGGCCTTGTCGATCACCGGCCCGCCGGGATAGGGCAGGCCGAGCACCCGGGCCACCTTGTCGTACGCCTCGCCTGCGGCGTCGTCGATGGTGGATCCGATCTCGACGATGTCGGTGGCGATGTCGCGCACGTGCAGCAGCGACGTGTGCCCACCGGAGACCAGCAGCGCGACGCAGCCGTCGGGCAGCTCGCCGTGGT
Organism: Tessaracoccus caeni; assembly: GCF_029211185.1. GTDB lineage: Bacteria > Actinomycetota > Actinomycetes > Propionibacteriales > Propionibacteriaceae > Arachnia > Arachnia caeni. Next base: position 89,615 of record NZ_JARGDO010000007.1, on the reverse strand, counting down.
CCACCAGGTCGACGGCGACGTGCCCCACCAGGTGGTTCAGCCCGTAGAGCGGTTTGTTCAGATAGGCGGACAGTGCTTTGGCGGAAGCCAGTCCCACCACGAGTGCTCCCACCAGCCCGGGACCGGCGGTGACGGCGATCGCGTCGACATCCGCCAGGTCGACGTCGGCGGTGGCCGCTGCGCGCTCCAGCGTCGGGACCAGCGCCGAGAGGTGCGCACGGCTGGCCACCTCGGGCACCACGCCGCCGAAGCGGACGTGCAGGTCGACGGAGCTGGCCACCTCGTTGGCCAGCAGGGTACGGCCGCGCACGATGCCGACGCCGGTCTCGTCGCACGACGACTCAAGACCAAGCACCAAGGGTTCGCTCATGAGAGTTCCTCCGGTTCCACGAGATTTCCGACCGAATGAGAGTCGACGCCGACGAGGCCGCGCTCCATCACCAGCGCGTCGACGGTGCCACCGTAGTAGCGGGGACGAGTGGCGATCTGGGCGAAGCCGTGGCTTCGATACAGCGTGAGGGCGGCGTCGTTGTCGGCTCGCACCTCGAGCATCATCCGCACCGCGCCGCGCTCGACGGCCCACTCCAAGCCGCGCACCAGCATCAGACGGGCCAGGCCGAGGCGACGCTGCGTCGGGGCGACGACGATGCGGTTCAGGTCGGCGGTGCCGTCGACGAGTTGGTACGACGCGGCCCCCAGCACCTCGCCGGTGGCCTTGCGCTTGGCCGCCAGCACCAGCCGGTCGTCGCCAAGGATCTCCTGTCGCCACGACTCCAGCGACCATCGCTCCAGCGGCTCGAAGGTGTCCTCGAGCGCAGCGATGGCCTGGGCGTCGCGTTCCTCGGCCGGGGTGACGATCATCGTCGAGGGCGGAGCCGGGGCAGGGCCGACTTGGGCTTGCCGGGCACGGTGGCATCGGCGGGGCGCAGGTAATAAGGCTCGTCGCCGGCGGGGGCCAGTGCGTCCCGGCGCGCGGCCAGCACGCCCGGATCCAGGGCGACGGGTGCACCGTCGGTCAGCCGAACCTGATCGGCGAAAGCCGCGGGAACCGCGCCGGCGACGGGCAGTTCGGGCAGCTTCTCCGGCGCGCTCACCTGCGGGTCGCCCAGCCGGGTGCCGTCGGCGGAATAACGCGCCCAGTACAGCTCCTTGCGTCGAGCATCGGCCACGACGACGAACTCCTCGGGCGCACCGTTATCCGCCCATTCGCGGGCCACGACGTCCAGCGAGCACACGCCATGCGGCGTGATCCCGGCAGTGTGCGCCAGCGTCCAGGCCGTGGCGATGCCGACCCGCAGCCCGGTGAACGGACCCGGCCCCATGCCGACGGCGATCTGCTCGATGTCCTGGACGGTGACCCCCGCCTGCTCGCAGGCGGCGATGATCGACGGCATCAGCGACTCCGCGTGCGCACGGGTGTTCTCCACGACGACGCGGGCGATCGGCTGAGCGTCGCGGGCGATCCCGACGGCGACGTGGTGGGAGGTGTCGATGGCGAGGGTGAGGCTCACGGCTGCTCCCTGAGGGTCTCGAGGGCGTCGGCCCAGCGCGCGCCGAGGCCGGTCAGGTAGACGGTGCGGGTGTCGTCGGAGGGGTCGTCGCTGCGCACGATGTCGATCTCCAGGCGGTCGGCGGAGAGCCACTCGGCGACGCCACGCCCCCACTCCACCAGGGTGACGGCGTCGGCGAGGGTGGCGTCGAGGTCGATGTCGTTCAGCTCCGACGGGCTGCCCAGGCGGTAGGCGTCGACGTGCACCAGCGCGGGGCCGTCGCCGGCGTTGGGGTGCACGCGGGAGATCACGAAGGTAGGCGAGATCACGGGCCCCTCGATGCCGAGGCCCTCGCCGATGCCCTGGGTGAGGGTGGTCTTGCCCGCGCCAAGGTCGCCATTGGCGACGATCACGTCGCCGGCGCGGAGCATCGTGGCGAGACGTCGCCCCAGGTCCTGCATGGCCTCGGCCGTCGGAATATCGAGCGCGACGGGCAGCGGCCGGCCCAGCACGAAGCCCAGTTCGGCAGGCCTCAGGATCTGGAAGCCGAGCTTCTGCCACCAAGCGACCAGGTCGGGGAACTCACGGCGGGCCAGCAACTCCACCCGCGTCGCCCCGGCATCGACGGCGGCCAGCGCCGCAGCCTCCACCATGGTGCGAGCCACCCCGGCCCCTGAGGCTGAGGGCAGCACGCTGACCCGGCGCAGCGTCGCCAGATCTCCGTTGAGCCGCACCAGCAACCCGGCCACGGGACGGCCGTCGATCTCGGCGAGCACCCCGAAGCCTTCGGCGAGAGCCGCGCGGATCGTGTCCTCGTCCTCGGCCAGCGCGGCCGCCGGCGGATCGACGGGCGCCCGCGCGGAGAACGCCTCCCGGATAACGCCAAGCAGCGCCTGGCTGTCCTCAGGAACAGCCAGGCGCAGCGTCAGCTCAGTTGACTCACTCATCGGATGGAACTCTAGTGCCTTAGACCGACTCTCCACGAAGGCGCCGGATCTGATCGAGAGCATCCGACTCATTCGATCCCACGTACTCCTGAACCCAGAGGAAGTACTGCTCCGCCTCGTCGAGAACTCCCGGCACCAGCGCCTGGGGATCGACGAAGAATCGGTCCTCGCCGATGGTCAACATGGCACCGTCACGGCCCTTTCGCTCCAGCCGGACCGGAACCGGCTGACCGGGAAACCAGGCCGATCCGACGCCTGCGGCGAGGAATCCCTCCACCGCATCCACCAGGGCGCGCCAGATTCCTGACGTGTCGTCCCACAGATCCGGCCTGATCAGCTCCCGCCCGTCGTAGCGCAGCGAGACGACTCCCTCGCCGCCGAACGGATGTCTGGTGGCTCGATCACGCCAGATGTCGGCGCACCGCCTCAGCTCTCGCCAAATACTCAGCAGATACTTCTCGGGGTGGGCGACGAGGTCCTCCAGATCCCGCACGGTGTGCGTCGTCAGAAGAAAGGTCTCGCTAACGACACTCATGGAGACACCCTATTCACCTTCAGCTCAACCACAAGGATCCCCTGGAAACTGGTCTCAGCGAGAAGCACCACCCGCCGACTCAACACCAAGCAACTTGGCCAGCTTAATCTCAACATACTCCGCGCCCATCAGCCCATCCGACGCACCACCTTTAGCCTCCTCAGAACTCACGCGCCGCTCACCCAGGAACCTGCGCGGGCTCTTCTCGCTATAAAAGGACTCGAACACCCTACCCGTTATCGGTTCATCCCTGAAGAACCTCGGCATAGGCCACAACACCGGATCCCAATCAGGCAACCTCCCAAGAATCCGCCACGAGCCGCCTTTGAACCCAAGAAACCCAAACGCTCCACTGAGCACCGCATCTTCGGGCCGATACCCGGCCACGTCCTCCAACCGGGGGACCTCAGTCCTTGGCGGACCAAAGAAGTACCCAACCACAACCGCCCCCCTCCCTCTCGCGACCACCCCGACTGCCCAGCCAGCATCGCCCCACAAGGGAACAGCGAACCAATCACCCACACGATAATAGGACCCAGGTATCACAAACCCTCCAATATCACAATATAGCTCCACGCGGCTTCACGATACGTCCCGATATTCGCATTCGCCGGCGAGATCGCGCGCTTGAGGTTGTAGCCGCCGTTGACTTCCATCGCCTATGGATGGCGATAATACAATACCTCTTCAAGCCCTGCACTGTTCGGCGTACCTGTAGGCCCCAGCGACAAAATGGTCGAACTCAGAAGGAAGGACAAAATGCACGTCACCCCCACCTCCCAGCTACATCTGACTTGCAGAGAATAATTTGCGACACCCGGCGATCATCGCGTGGGGGCTGACGTCATAGCGATCACAATTTGTCCCAAATATCGAGTTACCTACATACTCGTTTCGTTCCATGATGAGAGGGATCGCCACCAGCCATCCGACACTTCGGCTGCTTCGAGTTTTTCGCGCGTCACCTCCACGTGGTCAACGAAGGTCTGCGGCAATCGAACCCCATGCAGACCGACGTAGTGCGCTAACCCCTCCGGCCAGATATATGTTCCATCGGACAGCTCAAGCGAGCCCACTAGCTCACCACAGATTCTACACGCCGAGTAGCCGAGATAGCGACGCGCAACAGCACCCTGCCTCAAATGGAGAACAACCTCGGTTCGAGTCTGACTATCCCAAGTCTCATCAACGAATGGCCTCACATCCGGCCAACCAGGTTCATTCGCACCGAGCCAGTAGCCAAGACGAATCAACATCATATAGAACACCGATCCCTTCAGTCGATGATGGGCAGGTAGACTAGCCAACGTCCGCCTGGGTCGTTGATTATCTTACCCCGAGAATTCACATAGAACTTTGCAGTGGGAGCCCGCACCGGAACCGCGAGATCGTTAGCGAGATTTTGCGCAAAGGTACCACTCGTACACCCTGTCTCACACGCAAGCAGCCGGACCGGTTGATTTTGCCAACTGGGAGTGCTCCGCACGACATTAGCAAGCTCTCCCGACGTCATGCTGCCTCCGACATCGTCAAACACCGAGCTAGGGGTGCCGTGAGCCACAACATCGAAGTGTCCTTCTTGCCTCCGCGCACCCCGAGCCGCATCGATGGCCGGGTCACCTGGCGCCCCGAGCACGTTTCTTCCGCTGAGCTTCAAGTTCTCAATCGCACGTCCCCCCGATGCGGAAGCAGCTCTAAAATTGCCCACACCGGCGGCGCGTTTGGTGGTTGGGGCACTGTTACTCACAGCCCGCCCCACCGAGGTGACGCTCTTCCTCGACACCGCCGTGGCGTTACGCACCTGCCGCGCACCAGTAGAACTCGCCTGGCTCACCGCCTGCCGACCAGCCTGCTTCACCCCTAGCTTCGCCGTGCCCTTCACACCGAGCTTCATCGCAAGCCGCGCAGCACCCTTCGCCGGAGCAATCACCGACGTCACCGTGTCCGCGATCTTCGCCGCCGTATACCCGTTCTTGTACGCCCGCGAGTTCCGGTTGATACCCAACCGATCCTCAACCTTGCGATACTTACTCATCGCCCGGTTACCCCAACGAGAAGACGCCTGCGACGCCTGCGACCACGACTTACGACCCGACGCCCACATCACCGCGAAATCGAGAGCACACCAACACCATTATTAAGTTATGAACACCGACACCAAAGGAAATTGGATATTCCACGACGGCCACGCCACGTTGCCAAGCGGAACCAACCTCCGCTTACCCCATAGGGATCCGCGTAATATCAACGGCACGAGGATCCAGGTAGTCACCCCTCGAGATGGGATCAAACATCACAAGGAGTGAATCTGGCGTATAAGTTGGCAGACCTTCGTCAACTTCACCAAGGGCCACCAGGACGCTGAACCCGCCTTGAAAGTCAAACTGCATACCAAGAAGCGACTCAAGCGCGCTGTCGCTCGCGAAATGCCAAATCAATTGCACGGCTATCAACCCACGACCAGCGGCCGGCAGCCAGCAACGCGTGCGTTGCTGTTCCACCGCTGCCCAGCCCTCCGGCAGCTTCTCACCATGTTGCACAGCAAGGCCTTCTGTCCACCCCAAGCGCGCCCAGTCTACCCTCAGGCACATCCCATCAAAGTCGAGACGCATCGCCAAATCGACCTCATCAATAATTTGCGGCGTACTCGATTCTCGCATCTGTTCGCATTCCGCTCCTGCATAGATCACGCGAGAAAGCGACCGCCCAGCCAATCGTCGAACTAAGTCAATAATCACAGATTCACTGCTTCGCAGCACTACTGGTGGACTAAGCTCGCTCATCGAAATTTCCCAAAGTACTTAAAGACCCCTTCCGTGTCAACAGTGGCACCTATGCCATCGCTTCGAATAAAGATACCTCCCGGCAAAGTTCCCTCCCCGATTAGTCACAACCCGCGTCCCCGGAGCAGTCAAGATGTCCTCCAGTAGCGACAGTCCGGCCGAGTTGAGTTCGCGGTTCTCAACTGGGGCAAGTTGACCACGATCCCGATGTTTTTGATAGGAATGACCAGCCCTTGTGAGCGTCTTCTTCACCGGCTCTCCGCCGGATGCAGCCAGCGCGTCAAGGTCTGGTCCACAATCGTTGTGGACGAGGGTTTGGGTCTCACCCACATGATACGTGTGGGTCTCCCCCACCGTCAGGTTATACGCCAACGCCCGAGTCGTCGCGGTACGGAACACCGGGCGTGTAACGACAAGCGGCGTGCCGTCGACAGCCAGTACCTGCTCAGCTGCTGCTAGCTGATCAGCCTGCTCGAACTGCTGATCCGTCACCGACCAGAACGGATGATCCTCCGTCGTCGCGATCGTCTCACCGTCAATCGACAGCCCGTAGACCTCGTCCTCGTGGACAAACACCGCCTCGACGACCTTGGCAGCATGCTCACCCGTCTCAGGATCAGTCGCGACCACAAGATCCCCGACCTGGACCTCATCGATCGGCTTTCGACCGCCACCAGACGGGCACACCTATAGCCACAACACGGCAACATCTCTATGAAGTTATAAAACCCTCACTCCAAAACCACTTGACCACAAGAATCCCCCAGAAATACATTTCAGCGAGACACACCACCCGCCGACTCAACACCAAGCAACTTGGCCAGCTTAATCTCAACATACTCCGCGCCCATCAGCCCATCCGAAGCACCACCTTTAGCCTCCTCGGGGCTCGCGCGCCGCTCACCCAGAAATCTACTCGGGCTCTTCTCGTCAAAAAAGGACTCGAACACCCTACCCGTTATCGGCTCACCCCTGAAGAACCTCGGCATAGGCCACAACACCGGATCCCAATCAGGCAACCGGCCAAGAATCGGCCATCTTCCGTCCTTCAGACCAAGATATCCAAATTTACCCCTTAACACCGCGTCATCAGGACGATAGAACCCAACATCATTGAGGGATGGAACCTCGACTCGCGGCGGCCCGAAGAAATATCCAGCCACGACGGAACCTCGACCTCGAACTGCTATCCCTGCCACCCAGAGACCTACTCCATGAAGCGGAACGGCAAACCAATCACCCAAACGGTAATAGGACCTAGGCATCACAAACCCTCCAATATCAAAATATAGCTCCACGCGGCTTCACGATACGTCCCGATATTTGCACCCAGTAGGAAGATCCCGCACTTTAAGTTGGCGCCACAACGAGCCACCGCAGCACCTTGTCCGTCAGCCGACCCATCCACTACAAGTGGATATAACAGATAGCACGACTAGTTCGCGTCGACCATGCACGATTCCTAAGCAAAGAAGTCGTCACTCAGATTAGATACTGCCTCATCCATAGCACCCCTCGTTAATCGCGTCACAACTATCAACCGACCCACAGCGAAGCAGTCGTGGCGAGACACTTCTTCTTCTAGATCCTGCATAAGACGAACAGGATCGTAAAACGTAACCGGAAACTCATCATTCCCGACGCGAACCCGCGCGCCCGAATAAAAGCCTTTACACTCGACCTCCCAAGCAGCAAAGTCATCAAAGTCTTCCGGGAAAAGAAGCATAAACATCGAACAAACTCCTCAGCCGCATTTGATTTGCACGAGACAACTAGCGAACTCCTCCGGCGTGAGATTCACCCCGGGTACGGGAACTATTTCAAAGTGATGAGGATCAACCCCACGCTGGATGATTCGAAGCTCCGGCGGAACCGAATCCTGATCAACACGGTGCGGAACAAAACCTCTGTTGCTGACGCTCTCGGGATTGTCGAACACGGAAACCCCGTGAGTAGGCTCGACTCGACCAGTGCTCTTGTTCACCTTATAGTCTCTAGGGCTTGGTTGGAAGCTTGGCTCCTGCCCCTGCTTCGCGCCTCGGTAGAACTCTGTCGCCTTTCCTCCTCCCGATGAACCAGTCGGCCCGGCGGCCCTAAAGCGCCGGTCAGCAACTACAGGACTGGACTTGGCCCCACCCACCCCAGCCGCACGTTTGGTGGCCGGGGCACTGTTACTCACAGCCCGCCCGACCGAGGTGGTGCTCTTCCTCGACACCGCCGTGGCGTTACGCACCTGCCGCGCACCAGTAGAACTCGCCTGGCTCACCGCCTGCCGACCAGCCTGCTTCACCCCTAGCTTCGCCGTGCCCTTCACACCGAGCTTCATCGCAAGCCGCGCAGCACCCTTCGCCGGAGCAATCACCGACGTCACCGTGTCCGCGATCTTCGCCGCCGTATACCCGTTCTTGTACGCCCGCGAGTTCCGGTTGATACCCAACCGATCCTCAACCTTGCGATACTTACTCATCGCCCGGTTACCCCAACGAGAAGACGCCTGCGACGCCTGCGACCACGACTTACGACCCGACGCCCACATCACTGCGGTCGCCCCGAACTGCACCGTCTCGACAGCGGACCTGACGAAGTAGTTTGCGGCACCGCCGGCAAAGTTCTTCGCCGCACGCCACGCCGATCCCCAGGACCATTCACCGGTGGGATCCGCGTCGTTGACGGGATCACCGTTGGTGTACGAATAGCCGTTCAATGAGAGCGGATTCGAGGGATCGAGCACCGGATCGACGGAGATGAAACGGCCCAGTTGCGGGTCGTACTTTCTGGCGCCCATATCGATCAGGCCAGTGGTGGTATCGATCGGTTTGTCCAGGAACGAGCGTCCGTTGGGCCATGGCCCCGACATCACACCCAGCTCGTTGCCGTACGGATCGCTGAAGCGCCGCGTCACGCTGGACAAGTTGCTCCACAACACGGTCGTGTGGCTGGAGCCCACCTGGTCAGCGAACATTGCTCGCAGGCCATCAGGGCCGCGCTGGGCGATGGTCTGTCCGTCGTACTGGTAATAGCGCGTGCCCTTGACCGTGGTACCGGTCTTGACAAGATCCATTCCCGGGAGGAACAGGGTGGTGCCCTTCGCGTCGGCGCGCAGCACCTGGCTGCCGTCGGCCGTGTAGACGAAGCTACTGGTCTGGGAGCCCTGGGTGATCTTGGACAGGGAGCCGTCGGCGTTCCAGGTGTAGTTCCGCGTCACGCCGTTGGCCACGCGGGTGAGGGTGTTGCCCGCCGCGTCATAGGTGTACGAGGTGGTCTTGCCCACCCCATTGGCCGTGACGACATCGCTGGTAAGCGCGTTCTTGTGCCCAGTGGTGCCGTAGTTGTACTTGGTGCTACTGGCCGGCAGGGTCGAGGGCCCGCTCAGCTTGTTCACCGCCGCCGTCAGCCGGTTGCCGACTTCATCGAAGGTCCACGATTGCCACGTGGGCACCACGCCGGCCACTTGGCTGTTCGCCGCGGGAGTGGGGGTCGTAGCGCACTTGTCGTTCGCTGCCCAGGCATCGGTGATGCGCTGCAAGGGATCGAACTTGTAGCACATCGTGCGCACCGTCGGCTGCCCGTTGGTGCCGTAATAGAGCCCGGTGTCGATCCGGGTGATCTTGCCCACCTTGTCGTAGGTGTAGGCATGCTTGGACACCTGAGGTTGGGCGGACGCCGCCGATAGCGTCGAGCTGGTGACCGCCAGCGTCTCCGGGTCTCGCGTGGTGGACCACACCAGCGTGTCGCCCTCCCGGCCCGTGACCTGCGAGGTCTGGCCGAACGGATCGTAGACCGTCTTGGTGACGTACTTGTTCGCGCCAGTCAGCGCGCTCGGCAGGCCCTTCTCGTTGTAGCCATAGGTGAGCGTCTCGGCAGGCAGCCCACCAGCGGCAGGCAACTGGACGGTCTTGACGCCGCCGGTTGGCGTATAGGTCAGGTCGGTGGTGTAGGTACCGGCGAGTTGCGCCTCGCTCTGCGGCACCACCGTCTGGGTCTTCGTCGGCAAGCCGAACTCGTTGTATCCCAGAACCTTCTCTTCCAGGACGTTCGCCGAGTTCCCTCGTAGGTAGGTGCGGGTGCTGCTGGGCAAGCCGGGCTTGACCGTGTCGTAGACCCACTCTCCCTGGACGACATCCGTTGTGCCCGACTTCGTCTTCACCTGGGTCTTACGTCCAAGAGCGTCGTAGCTGTAGTTGACAGTCCCGGGAACACCGCGCGCGTCGACCGAGCTGAGCAACTCACCCGTGTGGTTGTAGACGAAGCTGGATGACCCTGCGTCGGGGTCGGTAGAAGCCACGAGCCGACCGGCCATGTCGTAGGTGTTGGTCCACACCGCGTTCTTCGGGTCGGTGAGCTTGATCATCTGACCGTCGTGATCGTGCTCGTACTTGGTGGTGGTGGCGGTTCCCCCCGTCACCACGTTCTCGTTGATCGTCGGCGCGCTGGTGTAGAGCTTCAGTTCCACAGTGTTGCCGAGGGAGTCGAACACGGCCTGCGTGGTCGTCCCGCCGGCGGGCGGAATCTGCGTGATCCGGTCGCCACCGTAGATGGTCTTCGAGCGTCGGGTCTCCGTGAGCCCCTTGTAGGAGATCACTTCCGTGGGACGACCGGCCTTGTCGTACTTCGTGACGGTCCGGGAGTCGATCCCCGAGTCCGCAGTGGTCACCAGCGAACTCTGCGGTGCGCCTAGCGCATACCAGTGGTTGTTGGTCTTGACGACCCAGCCATGCGAGTCGTAGGTCATGTCGTCGATCACCCGACCGCCATTGGCTGCATCGGCCTGCACCTGCACCAGCTGGCTGAACTTGTCGAACAACTGGATGCTGGTGGCATAGGTGATGCTCGAGCCGGACGATACCGCCTCCTGTGTAGTGATCGAGTCCACGCCGTTCGCGGTGACGGTGTAGGTGTACTTCGTCGTCGCGGGGCCAGTGCGGGGGTAGCCGGGCTCCCACACCGCAACCACACGGCCGAGCGCGTCATACTGGGCCTCACTGACCAGCCCGGCCACCGAGACCACCTTGGTGAGCCGACCGCGCAGATCGAAGTACTGGGTCTGCGACTGGCCGAGCGGGTTGGTGGTCTTCATGGACGTGACCGGGCCGGAGGCCGGCGAGAACGTCGTGGTGTACTTCCGCCCCGTGGTGTCGCTGGCGCTGGTGTACTCGGTGGCAGAGGTGACGCGACCCACCGAGTCGTAGGCATTGACCGTGGTCGCGTACTCCACCGTGGAGCCGTTCATCTTCACTGCGGACTGACCCTTGGTCATGTTGCCTACACCAGGCACCTGCCCCAGCGTGTTCGAGCCGTCGTAGAAGTATCGCTGCGAGTCCAGCAGTTCACCGGTCGGAGTGCCGGAGGCCGGGCAGCTGCCGGCATAGCGGTTCTGCTGCGCAGGCAGAAGCAGGATGTTGCGGCCGGTGTTGACCGCGTAGCTGGTGGTGGTGCACACCGCCGGCTTCCCGTCGGCGGTTTCCGTCACGGCGGTCGCCCGGCCAAGGGAGTCGTACTTGGTGGCAACGGTCACCGTGTGGGAGCCTCCCGCCGCGATCGAGGAGATCGTTCGCGTCCGGGAGGGGGCCGTGATCACCGCATGAATATCCGGCAGCGCCTTCCGGGCATGGGTCGCGGTGGTCGCGACTTTGGTGAACTCCGTGAGGGTCTTGGTCAGCACCGCCGTCCCGTTGAAGGTCTGCTCCTCATAGACCTGCCCGTTCAGGTACTCGTAGTCCGTGGCCGATTCATCCAGGGAGTTGGTGACGCTTACCGTGCGCGTACCGGAGGGCAACTTGTCACCGTGCATGCCACGGAAATACGACGTCTTGGTCAACGTCTGCGCATCTGCTCCGTTGACCGTGTTCACGGCCGGGTCGCCGGTGCGGGTCTCGACCTGCTGATAGCCGCGGAACTGGCCGTAGGTGCGGTTGGATGCCTTGGTGAGCTCGTTGTCGTCGAAATGCCATGCGGGATGCCCGACGTAGGTGTACGTGGTCAGCTGTGTGGGTGACACACCGGCCGGATCGAGTTCACGCACAGAGTTGACGACGTACTTATGGAAGAAGTCCACCACTGGTGTGGTGTGCCCCACCGGCGTCCACTTCACAGGGAAACAGCGCTTCGTGTTGCTCTGCAGCGCGTTGGTGTCGGGCAGGCTTGAGGAGGTGCAGTCCTTGGATGAGTAGGTGACCTGGGTCACCTTGCCGTTCTCACTGATGATCGAGGCGATCCGCCACATCAGCATCGGTGCCATGGACAGGTGACCATCCACGCGGTTGTCCATGAGCGTGCCATTGAACGTAACCGGAGGCTCGGCCACCGCGGTACCCGATTCGGTGTACCCGGTGTGCGTGATCGACTTCAGCCACAACGCTTTGTCGCCGTTGTCGGGGTAGGACTGATCCAGTGCGTAGCCGTCCAGCTTCTTCAACGAACCAGAGGGCCCCGCGAACATCTCGATCTTGGTCAGACGCTTACGCGACCAGAAGGTGGGCGCCCAGTTGTTACACGTTCCGCTGGACGCGCATGCCTGGTCCTGCGGGGTGTCGGGCCAGTGTTGCGCGTTCGCGGCGGTGAACGAGCCCGTTGCGCAATCGAACGACCCCGTCTTGATACAACGCTCCTCGGTGGTGAACTCCACCTTTGCCGTCGCGCCACTTCCGTACACCGAGTTATCAACCTTTGTGAGGCCGTACTCGATCCGCTTGAGATAGCCACCCCGCGTGTACGACACCAATGCCGTGCCCTGGTTGGCGTTGTAGTAGTTGGTTTCCTTCTCGTAGTAGTACATCGCGGCGTTTCCGTTGACGTCCTCGACGTAGTCGAGGTTCCAACGCCAGCCCTGCACGCAGCGCGACGATGCAAACCCCGACGACGAGTAGCACGGATCACCGGACTGAGCCCCGTAGACCGGAACCGTCCACGTAGAGTTCGTCGCCACCTGGTCAGTGCGCCCAGGGCCGTAGTTCCTCCCGAACTCGTAGACCATGCCGTCGGGCATCGTGACGCGCCAGTACTCGCCGTCGCGTGCACCGTTCCCGTTCGTCGTGCTCGTGAGACGTTCGACCTTAGTGCCGTTGTCCTCCTGCGGATGCCACGTTCCCGTCGCGTCGTCCTTGATCAGAGTCGACGAGTTGGCTCCCAGCGACAAGTTCAACACCTCGCCCTGCCAACACAAGTCCTGCCGCTTCGGGGCCTTGCCCTCAGGGTCGTCGGCACAGGTCACATAGGAGCGCTCGATGTAGCCCGGCTCGTAGCTCCAGCCTTGCCCGATCCAGCCAGGCTGGTTGTTGCTAGAAGCGATGCGGCCATCCACCGCAGCGGAGTTGTACGACAGCGCGATATCCGGCCCAACCTCGCTCTGATTGCCCGCCGGCGGCGTGATCAGCGGATACGACCATGTGAACGCGCCCGTTCCCCCGGACACGCCCCACTTCGACGACGGCGCCAGAGACGAGGCCTCAAACGAGCCACTCGACCCCGACGGACCTGCCGCCAACGCAACAACGGACAAGACCATGGGTGCCACTGACGGCTTGACCGCATCCTCGGACGCACCCTCAGGCTCCGCCGACGGGCTGGCTGCATCCTCAGAGGCGCCCTCGGACTCGACAGGCTTAGCGTTCTGCAGGTCTAGTTCGCCGGTCACGGTCTGGGTGACGGGATCGTTGCTGCTGGGCACAGGAGACTGCACTTGGCACTCGGGAAGCTCGGGCGTGGTCAGCGCGCAGGCTGGAAGCGACACCATCCGCAGCCGCTCACCGAAACCTGCTCCCCCGGCTTCCGCAAAGTCCTCGTACCCCAGACTCACCTCCAGTTCGGCGTCCTTCTGGGGCGTGGTGACAGCGACGACGACACCATCGACACCCAGCTCTTCGGCCGTCTCCCGATCGACAACCTCCACCTGGGGGCTCTCGACCTCGGCGCCTTCGGCGGTGCTCACTTCGATGGGCAGACCCCCAACATCCAGGCCTTGTGCCGCTTCCTGCCCGTCAACCTGAACAGTCTCAGGCTCCGGCCACTCCGGTGCTACCGGTACCAGCGGATCGGGCTGCTTCCCGACCGCCTCCTTCGCCTCCGGGTCATCCTCGGCCCGGAGCGGCTTCCACACTTGAGGCTTCGGCGCCCAGTCTGCAGGCGGCCTCTCCTTGGTCTCATCCGCCCGACTCGTCGGCGCCGTCGTGACCACCAACGCAGCACAGACCGCTATAGCGACCAGGCTCGCCCGAATCCGTCGGAAACCCTGCAGCGTCATCGTTTGCTCCACTTCTCACCGCGCCTTTTCCGCAAACACACGCCGTGCGTCGCCTCAGGCTGCGGAGAACGTAACAGCGCGACGTCACTGAAATCTGAGTGATCGAGGAAGTAGGTACCCAGGTACCCGAAATGCCGAACTCCAGGACAGAAAGCGGCATCTGCCAAGAGACTTACCGCGGCCTAGAGGGCCTCTTCGGCCACGGGAAACGGGGGTTAGCCGAGCCGATTCATGCACAGACCGCGGGACTCAACCTTCCGCGAGAAAAGGAAACACAATGACAAAACGGTTCGCCGCACGCCACGTTGCGGCGGCAGCGCTCGGCATCGGACTCATCGCACCATGGATGACCGGAACACTCGCCCAAGCCGATCCCCCAGACCCCGGGCCGGCACAAGTACTTCAAGATGCATTGAACGAGGCTGCATCCAGTGGCGAGCCCGTGGTCGTCGACGAGCTGACCAACGAGACCGAAGAGGTGCTGGCCAACCCTGATCGCACCTTCACTCTCACCTCCCACACCATGCCGGTTCGGGTAGAAGAGGACGGCGAGTGGCTCCCTGTTGACACCTCCCTCACCGAAGGAGATGGCGGACGAATCGAGCCCGCTCGTACTTCTGTTGACATGTCCTTCAGCTCAGGTGGAGACGATGTCCTGGCGACCTCCGAGACAGAGGACGGGAAGGTCATCCTCCGCTCCCCGTTCGTCCTGCCAGAGCCACTGATCGACCAGGATGTGCTGACCTACCCCGAAGTGCTGCCCGGCGTGGATCTCGTCGTGCAGGTAGGCGCTGAGAGTTACTCCGAAGTGCTCGTCGTCAAAGACGCAGAAGCAGCTGCCAACCCTGCCCTCGCCACTATCGACTTCACGGTGTCCTCGCCCTCGCTCAGCTTCACCCACCGTCCCGACGGCAGCACCGAAGCAGTGGATGCAGATGGCGACGCCGTCTTCGTCTCACCGGCGCCCCTGATGTGGGACGCCGCTCCTGTCCGCGGCGTCGGCCCCGAAGCCAGCGCGCTGATCGCGGGTGAAGCCCTCACCGAGGTCGACATCGAGGCCGACCGCGTGACGAAGCACGAGACGGTCCTCACTCTCACTCCACCGGAGGAGAGCCTGACCGGCGACGATGTCGTCTTCCCCGTATACATCGACCCATCCATCGGACCATCCCGCCTCAACTTCGCCGTCGTACGCAGCACCGGCTCCACCTACTACAACACCAGCGGACAGGATCTTCGCGTCGGATACTGCGCGTGGGCTGGCTGCTCGCCTTATTACAAGGCCCGCTCCTACTTCAACTTCAGCATCAAGGCACTCAACGACAGCAGCGGCAAGAGCGCAATCATTCACTCAGCAAAAGTCACGGCCGTCCAGGTGCACAACGGTTCCGGAGCTGCGACGGACGTGGAACTGCACAAGTCCGGTTCGCTGACCAAGGACACGGAGTGGCCCGGGCCGATCGGCAGCCTTCTGGACACAAAGGCCAAGAGCGGCACCGGCAGCGTCCAGTTCAGTTCCTCGAAGATCGCTGACTATATCCAGGACTACTCCGACTACAGCAGCGTCTGGTTCGGCCTCAAATCCCCCGAGGAAAGCGACCCCTACCACTGGAAGCGTTTCGACAACGACCCGTCGCTCACGGTGAAGTACTCCTTCCCCGTCGGCGTACCGACGGCGCTCGGCATATCCAACAACCTCAAGTGCGGTAGCACCCTCTACGCCCGCGACAAGCGCCCCACCTTCAGCGCAACCGGAACCGAGTACAACCCCAACGAGCCGATCCCGCTCAAGATCGAGTTCCAGATCCTCAAAGCCACAAGCGACACCCAGGTTGGCGCCATCGGTTCCGACACCTCCACCCATGGCGTCGCAGCGACCTGGAAGCCTTCGACAGACCTTGCGGACGGTAACTATCGCTTCCGCGCACGCACCGTTAGCAACCCCAGCGACAACACCGGTGCGACGAGCGCCTGGAGTTCGGCAGTCGCATTCACGATCGACACTCAAGCGCCGACAGCCGCAACGATCGGCTCCTTCACCCACCCGCGGGGATACACAGCCGGTAGCGGTGCTCCCGTCACTGTCGTGGGAGACCGCCAGAGCGGGAAGTTCACGCTCTCGGTCAGCGGCGACAGCCGGATCGCCGGATTCGCCTACTCCTTTGACACGTCAGTCGTTCCCTCCCTCAGCGGCAAGAACTGCAGCACGGCGACCAACGAGAGCGGTACGAGCGGATATATCAAGGCCAGCAACGGCACCGCGACGCTCAATCTGCCGGCAGCCGTCACCGGCGAGAAGACCCTGACCGTGAAAGCCCTCGACGAAGCCGGCAACGCCAGCGCCGCAAGCACGGGATACAGCTTCATCCGATCGGCTACCGATACCAGCTACCAAGAGATGGAGACCAAGGGCATCACCGAGCCCGGAGGCGGTACCTGGACCGTCGAGAACCAGTCCTACCTCTCCAACGGCTCACAGCTCCTGGCGCAGAGCCCCGCAGTGGGCAAGCGCTACTCGGTCACGTTCAACGTGCCGAGCACGGGCCAGTGGTCACTTGAGCCGCTCATGGTGAAGGCCTCCAACCGTGGCAAGGTGCAGTTCGAGGTCGACGGGCAAACCGTTCCCCTCGTGGCACCCGATCCCACTATCCCGTGGGGTGGCGAGACGGTCGAGCCGATCGTGGTGAATCTTCACGTCAGCTCGGGCACGTTGAGCGCCGCTGAGTACCTTCCGGTGCCACTACAACTCACTGCTGGCGCCCACACCCTGACGCTGATCTCAGCAGGAGCAGGTACCGGAGGAGGAACCACCTTCAGCCTGGACGCCCTGCGCTTGATCAAGCAAGGATGACGATCGTCGGGGCGGGGCATTCGCCCCGCCCCGACGGTTTCACTCTGGGCCTCGCGAGCGAGGCGTGCCCATTACTCTCGCGGACTACTTTCGGCTGCTGAACCGCAACTGGAGCAACTCACCAACATCCCGGAAGCCAAGGCGCCATATCGCAGGGCCCTGGGGCCGCCGTGTCAGTGTCAAGAGGCAGGTCCGACGCCACCGCCGTCACAGGCCAAAAGCAAGCAACCGAAATAAAGGTCAAGATGATCGTACGCATGCAGGAATGGTGCCGCATTTGACATCGCGCCGCGAGTAGCCACTCACTTCGGGTACTCAAGTACCCTACGGGTACGCAGGTATACGGATGTCGCAGTCAGCCAATCTTAGGTGCTGCAAACCGACCGGGCGCACGTCTGAGTATCGGCCGTACTATGATGAGCCGTGCTTATCAGAAAGCTCTTTACACGAGGCGGAATTGAGTTCGCCGTGGGCACAGCTTGGATGACTCTCTCCCTCATAGGATGGGCACAAGGAAGGGCCCCCGGCCCGGTACTACTGATTGATTTTGCTTCACTGCTGGCCCTTCTGGTCACAGTTCTGCGGCCCACTGTCGGCCTCGGAATCATGGTGACGGTCATCGCTACCGGCTTCATCATCGATCCTGTGGGCGCTGGCATGAGCCACTACATCGCCCTCTGCGCACTCGTGGCCTGTATCAGGCAGGGTCTCTGGCGAAGCTCTTTGATCGGGACTGCCGTCTTCGGCACGTCGTTCATCGTCACAACGCTTCGTAGAGCCAGCGAGGTCCACGGCTACCTAGCTCCCATCATTTCTGACGCCGCAGTCCTACTGGTCGCGTGGCTCATCGGACTGGGGTTCCGTTGGATCGCGCGGTTGGAGGCCGAGCGAGTGACACGGGAGTACACCGCACGACAGGTGCAGATGGCCGTGGACATCCACGACTTCGTCGGCCGGAACCTCACGGCCCTGCTCCTGCGAGCCGAAGCGGCGACACCGGCAGACCTCTCGGACCCCGAGATCTTGGGAGAGGCGGTCGCCCGCCTCAAACAAGCGAGCACCGCTCTCCGGAGCGTGACGGACACGCTTCAGCAGGCACACTCAGCCGTCTCATTCTCCGCGCCGAAGGCGATAGACGCCCTCGGCGCCGGCATCCGAGAACTGAGGGCGGTCGGCATCGAGGTGAACCTCGCCGGCGACGCCACGGCCGTCCTCAATGGGCTTTCTCCAGACCTGGATCTGGTCGTCAGTCGGGTGATCAGCGAAGCCCTGCACAATGTGGCGAAACACGCCGACAAGACGGCGCCCTGTCATGTCACCGTCGCCCAGAACAATGACACGCTGGAGGTCACCGTGCGCAATCGGACAAAGCGATCCCGGACGTCGGCACCCCTAACTCTCGGTCTGGCCGGTATGGAGAGGCACGCGGAACTCGTTGGCGGCATCGTCCATTCCGCACGCCAAGGCGACGGATGGCTCTGCACCGCCTCGCTTCCCCGCCGGACGAGCAGCATCATCAGCGGCGCGGAGGTGGTCTAGGTGATCAGGGTGGGGATCTGCGAAGACGACAAGACCACCTTGCGTGGGATCATCGCGCTACTTCGCGAAACCGACGGCATCCAAGTGGCCACCATCGCCGAAACCGGGGAGACCGCTATCGCAGCCCAGGAGAACGTCGACGTGTGGTTGGTCGACGTCCAGCTCCCGGGAATCTCCGGCATCGAAGTATGTCGGAACCTACGCGAACGCAAACACCCAGCAAAGATCATCCTGATGACCTCCTTCCCAGGGGCCTATGTGCTGGACGCCTTCCACAACGGCGCCGACGGCTTCATAGACAAGACCGCCGACTCACTCTCGATCCCCGTCGCCGTTCAAGCAGCCTTCGCCGGGTACAGCGTCGGCAGCCGCATCCTGACTGCTGCGTTGCGCCAGCATCTCGATCAACTGGCCATCATTGACCCCCAGCGGGCCGCCCACGTCGCTCCCACAGAGCCGGACCGAACTCTGATCCGTCTCATGCGCACCAACGCCACGATCGAAGAAATGGCCGCCGCCATCCACTTCAGCGAATCTGGCGTGAAGAAGCGACTCTCGAAGATGTTCCGGCGCGCCGGCGTCAAGGACCAACGTGGCCTGATGAACTGGCTCTACGACGCCACTCGCGCACCCGAGCCACTCTCCCGTGCCCAGAAGGCCTGAGCGCTAAGAGCGCAAAGGACCCTGAGCGCTAAGAGCGCAAAGGACAAGGCCCGCCCCTTTCACCGTGGCGAACACGGCGAAAAGGACGGGCCTCGTCTCGGAAAGCGACTACTCAGTACTGGCGGGGGCGACGCTGGCCGCGGAAGCCTCCGCGACCGCCGTGTCCACCACGACCGCCATGGCCACCGCCCTGGGGACGACGACGCTGCTGCGGCTTGGGAGCGATCACGCGGAGGTAGTCCTCCTCGGCGATCGGCTCGGCCTCGGGCACGCGGGCACCGGTCAGCTCGGTCAGCTCCTCCGAGGCGGGATCCACCTCGAGCTGGTAGTTGTCGACGCCGGCCTGATCCATGATCCGCTTCATCGTGCGACGCTGGTGCGGCAGCACGATGGAGACCACTACGCCGTCGCTGCCCGCGCGAGCGGTGCGACCGGAGCGGTGCAGGTAGTCCTTGGAATCACGAGGCGGATCGATCTGCAGCACCAGGCCCACGTCGTCGACGTGGATGCCGCGAGCCGCCACGTCGGTGGCCACCAGCACGGGCACCTCGTCGGCCTTGAAGGCCTCCAGCACGCGCTTGCGAGCGCCCTGGGTGAGGCCGCCGTGCAGCGCACCGGCCATCACGCCGGCGTCACGGAGCTGGCCGGCGATGCGGTCGGCGCCCATCTGGGTGCGGGCGAACAGCAGGGTCTTGCCGCCGCGGTTGGCGATGGCGGCGGTGACCTCGTTCTTGTGGTGCGGCTTCAGCAGCAGCGCCTGGTGGCGCATCGTGGTGACCGAGCCCTTGTTGGGGTCGACCTCGTGCGTGACCGGGTCGTTGAGGTACTGCTTCACCAGGCGATCGACGGCGTGGTCCAGCGTGGCGGAGAACAGCAGGCGCTGCCCGCCCTCGGGGGTGGCGTCGAGGATCGAGGTGACCTCCTGGGTGAAGCCCATCTCGGCCATGTGATCGGCCTCGTCGAGGACGCTGATCTGCACCTGGCTGAGGTCGGCGGCACCCTGCTCGATCAGGTCGATCAGGCGACCGGGGGTGGCCACGACGATGTCGACGCCGCGCTCGAAGGCCTTCAGCTGGGGGCCATACGACATGCCGCCGGCGACCAGCGTGATGTCGAGGCCCACCGACTTCGCCAGCGGCGACAGCACGTCGGCGATCTGCAGGGCGAGCTCGCGGGTGGGCGACAGGATGACGGCGCGCGGGGAGCCAACCGGCTCGCCCTCGGCCAGGCGGGTCAGCAGCGGCAGGCCGAAGCCCAACGTCTTGCCGGAACCGGTGCGGCCGCGTCCCAGCACGTCGCGCCCGGCGAGGGCGTCGGTGAGGGTGGCGCGCTGGATGGGGAAGGGCTGGGTGATGCCCTGCTTCGCGAGCACCTTGACCAGAGCGGGGTTGACGCCCAGCTCGGCGAAGCCGGAGTCCTCCGGGGTCTCCACGCCTTCGACATCCACCTCGGTGGCGGTCCAGCTCATCTGGTCGGCTTCGGCGTCGTGGTTGAAGTCGCGGTCGTCGCGGCGGTCGAAGCCGCCACGGTCGTTGCGGCCACCGAACCCACGATCATCCCGGCGACCACCGAAGCCGCGATCATCCCGATCGCGACGGCCGAACCCGCCACGGTCATCGCGACGGCCGAACCCGCGATCGTCACGGTCACGACGCTCGAAGGAACGCTCACCACGGGGACGGAAGCCCTCGCGGTCGTCGCGGCGCTCGAAGCCACGATCCTCACGGCGACCACCGAAACCACGATCATCGCGATCACGACGCTCGAAACCACGGTCGTCGCGGTCCCGGCGCTCGAACGGGCGGTCGTTGCGGCCACCGAAACCGCGATCGTCACGGTCGCGACGGCCGTAGCCGCCCCGGTCGTCACGACGATCGAAGCTGCGACGGTCCTGGAAACCCTCGCGACGCTCGAAGGAACGCTCACCGCGGGGACGGAAGCCCTCGCGGTCGTCGCGGCGCTCGAAGTCGCGGCCGCCACGACGGTCATCCTGGCGACCGAAGTCGCGCTGATCGCGATCGCCACGACGGGAGCCGCCGCGATCCTCGAAGCGGTCGTCGCGGCCACGGGAGCCGCCGGCGCGATTGTCGAAATCACGACGCTGCGGGCGACGCTCGGCATCGCCGTCGCGGCGGTTGCTGTCCTGGTCGCGCTCGGGGCGGTACTCGGCGAACTGCAGCTGACGACGCTCGGCGCGGTTCCGCGGCTCGCCGTTGCGAGGCTGGCCACCGCGGGTACGGGGGCCGTGGCCCTTCGCCGCACGCTGCTCGGAGCTCCACCGCTTCTTGGGGGTGCCGTCGGACTTGAAAGACTTGGGGGCGCGCTTATCTGCCATAACGTGATGGTCCTTACCTGTGGACAAAGGAGTCCCTGTGTATGAGTGGGATCTCCGGTGGGGCAATTACTCGCCGGGATGCGGCATCTTGTTATAAGAGATGGCCCGGCACCTGGGCGGTTGGATCTGGTGTCCATCCGCTGGGAGCCTTGAAGGCTCCGAGCCCTGGCGGCGAGGTGTACTCGTCCTGGACTCCGCCCCACACCAATAGTCAACAACAGGCAGGAGGCAACTTCACTATGCTAACTGTTCTGTCGCCGAAACTCCATTCGAGTCCCGACGACCGCGGCACGACAGGCCAACCACGCCACCCTCACCACGCCCCCACAGGTCAAAAGTTGGTCCTGAGGGCGGCGAGAGTAAGCTGAAGACCGTGCGCATAGCTGTGGTCGCCGAATCGTTCCTCCCGCAGGTCAATGGAGTGACCAACTCCGTCCTGCGGCTGCTGGAGCATTTCGCCGCGCACGGCCACGACGCCATCGTGATCGCCCCGGCCGACGGAGACCGCACGCCCACCGAGTACGCGGGCTTCCCCGTCTACGCCGTGCCGTCGGTGGGCCTGCCGGGTTACGGCGTGGTGCGCGTCACCACCACCACCAATCATTCGATCGAGCGGATCCTTGCGTCTTACCGCCCCGACGTGATCCACCTGGCGGCCCCGTTCGTGCTCGGCTACAAGGCCGCCACCGCGGGCGCCAGCATGGGCATCCCCGTCGTCGCGATCTACCAGACGGAGATCCCCAGCTACGCGGCCCGCTACGGCCTCACCGCGCTGGAGCCGATCGCCTGGTACCAGATCCGCCGGATCCACAGCCTCGCGACGCTGAACTTCGCGCCGTCCACCTTCGCGCAGCGCCAACTGGTGGAGCAGGGCATCCCCCGCGTCGGCATCTGGGGACGTGGCGTCGACTCCACCCGCTTCCACCCCTCGCGCCGCAGCGACGCCTTCCGCGAGCTGCACGCGCCGAACGGCGAGCGGCTGATCGGCTACATGGGTCGGCTCGCCAGCGAGAAGCGCGTCGAGGATCTGGCGGTGCTGGCCGACATCCCGGGAACCAAGCTGCTCATCATCGGCGACGGCCCCAACCGGCGCCAGCTCGAAGCCGCTCTCCCCGGAGCCACTTTCCTCGGCCAGTTGCAGGGCGACAAGCTGCCCGTCGCGATGGCCTCACTGGACCTCTTCGTGCACCCCGGTGACCTCGAGACCTTCTGCCAGGCCATCCAGGAGGCCAAGGCCTCCGGTGTGCCGGTGGTGGCGCCCGCACGCGGTGGCCCCATCGATCTGATCGATCATTCCCGCACCGGCTGGCTCTACGAGCCCCGCGACCTGGACGCTTTGCGCCGGTTCGTCGTCGACCTCATCGGCGACGACGCCAAGCGCGCCGTCTTCGCCGCAGCGGCGCGTCGCTCCGTCGAGGGCCGCACCTGGGAGACGGTCTGCGAGGAACTGATGGACCACTACCGGCGGACCACTCGCATGACGGTCCGAGGCGCCTCCCGCCCCGCCCAGAACCTCACCCAGGTCCCCTGAGAGTTCACGCTCTTTGAGGTGCGAGCGAAGCGAGCCTCGACAATCAAGACGAGCGCGAAGCACCCATGACGCTCTTTGAGGTGCGAGCGAAGCGAGCCTCGAAAAGAGCCTGCGCAACCAGGCCCTCTCGAATGGTCACGACCTTTCGAGGCTCGGCCGCGAACGGCCTCGCACCTCAAGGAGCGTGCTCTCGGTCCTCAGTCCTCTTCGTGGGTGTGGTAGGTGTCCTGTTCCTCGGTGAACTGCTTGACGGGGGCGGTGACGTCGATGGTCTGACCGTTGTCGAAGGTGAGCGTGCAGGAGACTTCTTCGCTGCCCGCAGGGAGTTCGCGGGTGAGGCCCATCAGCATGACGTGAGGCCCTCCGGGGGCGAGATGCTCGTGGGAGCCGGCCTTGACCACCACTCCGTTTTCGGCCTTACGCATCAGCATCTGGCCGTCCTCCATCACCATCTCGTGAATCTCTGCGCTCTCAGCGACATCGCCACAGTCGGCACCGGTGAGGGTCACGTCGGAGTCGCCGGGGTTGGTGAAGTTCACGAACAGGGCGGTCATGTCGGGGCGCTCAGCATCGTCGGTGGTGCGCACCCACGCGTCGGCCGCCAACACCCCGGGAGGTTCGGCCGAGGCCCCTCCCCCGCAGCCCGACAGCCCGACGACGGCGGCAATCAACACAACTGAGACGCGCTTCACGCCTCCTGAGCCTACCCTCGCGATGAGAAACTCACACTCAACCCGCTGGAGACCGGTTCTACCCTCGAAATCAGGCGCGAGTGTGCGTTTCTCATCGTCAGAGGAATGCTAGCTAGACTCGGACGCATGTCTCCGGTGTCCCGTCGCGGCCTCTTCGGGTACGCCGGCGCCACGGGCGTCGGTGCGGCAGCGGGCTTCGCAGGCGGCTGGATGACCAAGCCCGACCCGGAGCCCGAGCGCCACCATGTACTGAACCAGCGGTACTCCGCTTTCGGCTCCCACCAGCCCGGCATCCTCACTCCCACAGCCGCCGCCAACCAGTTGATCGCCTTCGACTTGCTGCCCGAAACCGATGCGGCCGCGCTCGGCCGGTTGATGCGGGTCTGGTCACCGGTGATCGATGCGCTGATGGCGGGTCGACCTGTGGCCGGTGACACGCTCCCGGACATGGCGCAAGCGGCCGTTTCGATGTCGGTGCTCGTCGGCTACGGTCCGCGCGTGTTCGAGCTGCCCGGCCTCGAGGCGCACCGCCCCGCCGGCTTCCAGGACATTCCACCCATGACCCACGACCGGCTCGACGACCGCTGGAACGGCGGCGATCTGCTGGTCTGGGTCTCCGCCGACGATGGCACCAGCGTCGACTACGCGGTGCGGCGGCTGGTCTCCGACGCCGCCCCGTTCGCACGACGACGCTGGACCCAGTCGGGTTCCTGGCGTGGATTCGACTCGGAGGGCAAAGCAGTCACCGGACGAAACCTGTTCGGTCAGGTGGACGGCTCCAGCAACCCCGACGGTGACACCCTGGCAGAGACGCTGTGGTCCACCGACGGCTGGCTCACCGGCGGCACACAGCTGGTGATCCGCCGGATCGAGATGAACCTCGACACCTGGGACGAGCTCACCCGGGATCGTCAGGAGGCGGCCATCGGGCGCGACCTTCCCGTCGGCGCACCACTCACCGGGGAACGCGAGGAGGACGAACTCGACCTCGAGGCCACCGTCGACGGTGTTCCGGTCATCGCCCTCGACGCGCACGCCCGGCGCTCGCATCCCGACGCCAACAACGGCCGTCGGATGCTGCGTCGGGCCGTCAACTACACGCACGAGGAATGGGTCGACGGGGAACTGCGCTCCACGGCCGGCCTCATCTTCTGCGCCTTCCAAGCCAGCATCGCCGGCCAGTTCATCCCCGTGCAGCGCACCCTCGACGAGTCGGACGCGTTGAACGAGTGGACCACTGCGATCGGCTCTGCCGTCTTCGCCATTCCCCCAGGCATCCCGCAGGGCGGCTGGATCGGTGAAGGGTTGCTGTCCATCGCCCGCTGATGTGCGTTCCCGCTCATCGGGGTGCGCGACGTGTGGCTGGGGCTGCTGGTGGGCTGGGGGTGGCTCTTTTCGAGGCTACGGCTTTGGGCTCGTTCCTCGCCCTGAGCCTTCGCACCTCAAAGAGCGTCATTGGTGCTTCGCGCTCGTCCTGATTGTCGAGGCTCGCTTCGCTCGCACCTCAAAGAGCGTAGATGGTGCTTCGCACTCGTCCTGATTGTCGAGGCTCGCTTCGCTCGCACCTCAAAGAGCGTGGGTGGTGGTGATGTCTCCGATCACGGAGGGGAAGTGGGCAGCCAGGGCGTCGGGGGTGAGCGGACCGGGATGACGACGAGCGGTCATGGCCTGCAAGCTCGCGGCCAAGACGCCAGCCTTCCACGGCTCCAAGCCCGCAGCCAGCAGAGATCCGGCAGCTCCCGCCAGCACGTCACCCGAACCGGCTTGGGCCGTCCAGGCGGGACCAGCCACGGCGAAGGTCACCCGGCCATTCGGCTCAGCAACGCACTGCGTCGCTCCCTTCAGTAGCACCGTCGCTCCCGTCGCCGCCGCAGCCGCCCGCGCGTGACCGACGGGGTCAGCCACCACCGCAGCCCGCTCGACCCCCAGCAACCGAGCCAACTCCCCCGCATGAGGGGTGAGCAGCCAACCGTGTAACAAGTCGTCAGCAGCACCCGGACGAGCGGAAACCCCAGACGCTTGGGTCGTAGTCAACGGATCCGCATCGGTACCAACCAGGCACCCGGCACGCGCGGCAGCGTCGGGGTCCACGGGACACGCATCACCCACAGACGACACGGAACGCGCAGCAACCTCAGGCGACACCACACGCGCGACGGATGCACCCGTTCCAACCGGCGGCCCAGCAAGCACGCCCACACCGCCAACCGGCGACTCGGCAGGCCCGCCCGAACCGTCTCCAAGGGGCAGCGAGGCGAGGGCGTCGGCGTCGGCGACGACGGGTAGGCCGGAGTTCTTGAGGCGGCGCAGCAGCTCCGGGTTGGACTCGCCCCACCCCGAACCGACGACGTGAGCCTGCACTCTGCCCGGGGCCGTGACCACGCTGGGAAACCGCCCGAGGATCAGGCCCTTGCCGGAGGCGCCCAGGTAGCGAACCATCCCGGCGCCGGCACCCAGCGCGCCCGCGCAGCTCAGGATCGCCGCCCCGGGATACAGCCGCGATCCGGCATGCAGTCCGACGACGCCTCGCGAGTACTTGTCGCTCGACCAGTCCGGCACTGGCCACCAGCGCGCGACGTCGGCCTCGTCGATCTGACGAAGCCCGGTCTCTGGCACCGGAACGCCGATCTCCGCGACGATCACCCGCCCGCAGCGGCTCCTCGCCGGTTCCAGAACGTGGCAGCGCTTGGGCGCGGCGAAGGTCACGGTGCGGGCAGCGCGGAAGCTCGGATGGGCGTGCCCCGAGTCGGCATCCAGGCCGCTGGGAAGCTCCACCGCCAGCACCGGGACGCCCAGCGCCTCGCAGGCTTCGGCCAGCACCGCAGCCTCCGGACGCAATCCGGGGCGCCCGCCGATACCGACGAGCGCGTCGATCACCAAGCTCGTCTCGTCGAGGGCCGCGACGGCACCGGCCGCATCCAGCTCCCTGCACCCCGCCGCTCGCGCGGCGGCCACGCCCTCGGCGTGTACCGCGGAGCCCACCAACCACAGCGACACCGGGCGCGACGCCGCCAACCTCGCCGCGGCGAACAGTCCGTCTCCTCCGTTGTTGCCCGATCCGACGAGCACCAGCACCGGGCCCTCGGCCATCACCTCGGTAATCTCCACGACCGCTGCCGCGGCGCGAGACATCAGGTCGACGCCGGGTTCAGCCGCGAAGACCGCGTCCTCCGCAGCCCGCATCTCGTCCGCGCTGACGACCGGCCTCATCGCCGACCAACCAGCATCGTGAAGGAAGAACCGGCGCTACCGGACATCAGATCAGCAGCGAAGACGATCTTCATCGCCGGCCGACCAGACTCGTCAGACCCGATCCGTAGCCACCGGGCGTCGCATCAGTAAGAACAATCTCCATCGAGCGTCGACCGGCATCATCGGTGGGAAAGCCATAGAACGCAATGAGCGAGGCCAGATCGGCTCGGAGAGGCGCTCTCATTTTTCGCAGACGACCATCGCGGTGGCGAAGCCGCCATCGTGCGACAAGGACAGATGGATGGTCTCGATGCTCAATTCGGCGATCCGAGCCGCCACCGACCCGTAGGTGCGGAAGCTGGGCACACCGGCCTCCGTCTTGACCACCTCGCAGTCGAGCCAGCGCATTCCGCCGGGCGAGCCCAGCGCCTTGGCCAGCGCTTCCTTGGCCGCGAACCGGGCCGCCTGCGACTCGACGGAAAGCGCGCGCTCCCCGTCGGTCAGGAGCCGCTCGCTCAACCGGGGCCGGCGGGCCAGCATGGCCTGGAATCGTTCGATGACGACGAGGTCGGTGCCAATGCCAACGATCATGGGCACACCCTACTCCGAGTTCTCGGCGCACCTCACGGCGCGTCGAACGGTCAGCGCAGGGAGCCGTATTGGCTGCGGGCCTTCTCCAAGGCGGTGACGTAGCCGGCCCGAGCGTAGGCGTCGGCCTCGGCCTCCGCGGGAACGCCCAACAGGCCTCGGGCCTGGTCCAAGGCGAGGCCGTGAGCGTCGAGCCACTCCCCCAACCCGTCGACCAGCGTCCGGGCATAGGCCGGGCCGCGACGCACGAGTGCCGAGGTGGTCATCACGACATCGGCACCGGCCAGGATGTACTTGATCACGTCCTCCGGCTGATCGACGCCCGTCGTGGCCGCCAGCGATGCCGACAGCTTGCCCCGCAGCGCCGCGATCCAGGTGCGCGGCAGGCGCGCCTCATTCGGAGCGGACAGCGTCACTCCGGCCTCCACCTGCATCCGGTCGACGTTGATGTCCGGCTGCAGGAAGCGGTTGAACAGCACCAGGGCATCCGCCCCGACGTTGTCGAGCTGCACCGCCATGTTGCCGAAGGACGAGAAGAACGGCGCCAGCTTCACCGCCACCGGGATGTCGACCACCGACTTCACGGCCCCGAGGATCTCCAGGTGCCGCCTCTCCACCTGGTCTCCCGAGGTGGTGACGTCGCCGGGCACGAAGTAGATGTTCAGCTCGATGCCGGCCGCTCCGGCCTCCTGGAGCTGCCGCGCGATCCGCGTCCAGCCGCCCAGCGTCGATCCGTTCATCGACGCGATCAGCGGCACGTCGATGGCCTTGGCGGCATTCTCCACCAGGGTCAGGTAGCGCTGCACCGGATCCTCCGCCACGCGCACCACGGACGGGAACATGCTGAGCGCCTCGGCGAAGGTGTCGTCGTGCAGCTCGGCCAGCTCCTCCATCCGGGCCTCCTCGCGCCGCAGCTGCTCCTCCAGCAGCGAGTACATCACCACGGCACCGACACCACCGTCGGCCAGCTGCCGGATGCTGTCCACCGTTTGCGAAAGCGGCCCCGCCGAAGCGACGACGGGGTTGCGCAGCCCCAGCCCCATATAGGTGGTTGTGAGATCAGCCATCGTCCCTCCTCGTATCCGGGGTGAAGCGTTCCGCACCCCTGGTGGCCAGTTCTTCGTATTCCCTCCAGCGGCGGTCCACCTGGGCCTGGCCCAGCGTGAGCAGGCGGTCAGCCTCGGCGGGATCCGACGCACGCAGCACCTGGTAGCGCAGCTCCGCCTTCTGGTACTGCCGCAGCGTGAGTCGCGGCCGCGGCGAATCCAGCAGGAACGGATTGCCGCCCTGTTCGCGCACCACCGGGTTGTAGCGCATCAACGGCCAGTGGCCGGAGTTCACGGCCTTGTACTGCTGATCCAGACCCTTGCGGATGTCGTAGCCGTGGGCGATGCAGTGGCTGTAGGCGATGATCAGGCTGGGCCCGTCGTAGGCCTCGGCCTCGCGGAAGGCGGTCAGCGTCTGCTGCGGATCCGCGCCCATCGCCACCCGCGCGACGTAGACCGAGCCGTAGGACGTGGCCTGCAACGCCAGATCCTTCTTGATGGTCTGCTTGCCGCCCGAGGCGAACTTGGCCACCGAACCGAGCGGCGTCGCCTTCGACGCCTGGCCGCCGGTGTTCGAGTAGACCTCGGTGTCCAGCACAAGGACGTTGACGTTGCGCCCCGAGGCGAGCACGTGGTCGACGCCGGAGGAGCCGATGTCGTAGGCCCAGCCGTCGCCGCCGACGATCCAGACAGAGCGACGCAGCAGGTGATCGGCCACCGACTTCAGATCCTCGACCTGCGGCCCGGACAGATGCTTCAGCCGTTCCTGCAGCTGCGTCACCCGCTGCTGCTGGGCCACCAGTTGCGAACCATGCTGTTGTACGGCGTCCAGCAGGGAGCGCACCAGGTCGTCGTCGCCGATCTCATCGCGCAACTCCTCCAGCCGGACGCGGGCCAGGTCGGCGTGCAGGTCAGCGGCCAGCCGCATGCCCAAGCCGAACTCGGCATTGTCCTCGAACAGCGAGTTCGACCACGCGGGCCCGCGCCCTTGAGCGTTCTTCGCCCACGGCGTGGTGGGCAGGTTGCCGCCGTAGATCGACGAGCACCCGGTCGCGTTGGCGACGATCAGCCGGTCGCCGAAGAGCTGGGTGAGCAGCTTCAGGTACGGCGTCTCGCCACAGCCGGAGCAGGCGCCAGAGAACTCGAACAGCGGCTCAAGGAACTGGGTGCCGCGCACGGTGCCGAAGTCGACGCGCTCGCGCCGGTTCTGCGGGATCTCCTCGAAGAACTCGATCGCGGCCTTGTCGGCCTCCCGCTCCAGCTTGGGCACCAGATTGATCGCCCGCCGGTTGGGCTGCCCGATCGGCTTGACCGGGCACGCCTCGACGCACAGCCCGCAGCCCGTGCAGTCCTCGACGTAGACCTGCAGCGTGTAGTTGGTCTGCGGCAAGCCGGCGGCGTTCAGCGGCGCCATCAAGAAGCCATCGGGCGCGCCCTCCGCCGCCGAGCACGGATAGCTCTTGGCCCGCAGCACCGCATGCGGGCAGACGAAGACGCAGTTGCCGCACTGGATACAGGCCTCCGGATCCCACTCCGCCACGATCTCCGAGATGTTGCGCTTCTCGTACTGGGTGGTGCCCGACGGGTAGGTGCCGTCGATGGGCATCGCAGAGACCGGCAGGTCGTCGCCCCGGCCCAGCAGCATCTGGGCGGTGACGGAGCGCACGAACTTGGGCGCGTCGGCCGGCACCGGCGGGATCAGGCCGTGCTCGGAGGTGGGCACGCCCGGCACCGCGATCCGGTGCAGATGGGCCAACGACTCGTCGACGGCCAGGTGGTTCTTGCGCACCACCTCGGCCGACTTGCGGGCATAGGTCTTGGAGATCGCGTCTTTCACCTTGATGATCGCGTCCACCTGCGGCAGCACGCCCGAGATGGCGAAGAAGCAGGTCTGCAGGATCGTGTTGGTGCGCGAGCCCAGCCCCGCCGCCCGCGCGACGCGGCCCGCGTCGATCGCATAGAGCTGGATGCCCAGCTCGATGATGCGCTGCTGCATCGGCAGCGGCAGCCGATCGAAGGTCTCGTCGCCATACGGCGAGTTCACCAGCAGCACGGTGCCGGGGCGCGCGAACTCCAGCACGTCGACGCGCTCCAGGATCGACCAGTGATGGCAGCCGATGAATCCCGCCTGGCTCACCAGATACGGCGCCTTGATCGGGTTGGGCCCGAACCTCAGGTGCGAGACGGTGCGCGAGCCCGACTTCTTCGAGTCGTAGACGAAGTAACCCTGGGCATAGCGCTGCCCGTCGTCGCCGAGGATCTTGATGGTGTTCTTGTTGGCGCCGACGGTGCCATCCGATCCCAGGCCGTAGAACACGGCCCGCAGCGTCTCGGGATCCTCCAGGTCGAGCGCGGCGTCGTAGTCGAGCGAGAGCCTGGTGACGTCGTCGTTGATGCCGACGGTGAAGCGCGGCTTGGGCGCGTCGCCGGCCAGCTCCTCGAAGATGCCCTTGGCCATCGCCGGGGTGAACTCCTTCGACGACAGCCCGTAGCGCCCGCCGATCACATGGGGCAACTCGGCACGCCGGCCGGCAGCGGTGGCCTCGGCGAGCGCGCTGGTCACGTCGAGGAACATCGGTTCGCCGGAGCCGCCGGGCTCCTTGGTGCGATCCAGCACCGCGATCCGGCGCGCAGTCTCGGGCAGGGCGGCCAGGAAGGCTTCGTTCGGGAACGGCCGGTAGAGCCGCACCTGGAGCACCCCCACCTTCTGGCCGTCGGCGTTCAGCGCATCGACGACCGGCAGGATGGCTTCGGCGCCGGAGCCCATCACGACGACGACGCGCTCCGCATCCGGGGCACCGTGATAGTCGACGAGCTGGTAGCGGCGCCCGGTCAGCTCGGCGAACTGATCCATCACGTGCGCCACCACGGCCGGCGTCCAGTCGTAGAAGAGGTTGGCGGTCTCGCGGGACTGGAAGTAGGTGTCCGGGTTCTGCGCGGTGCCGCGGATGAACGGGTTGTCGGGGCTCAGCGCCCGCGAACGATGCTCCAGCACCAGCTTGCGCGGCACGAAGCTGCGCAGCTGCTCGTCGTCGATCATCTCGACGACGTTGAGCTCGTGCGAGGTGCGGAAGCCGTCGAAGAAGTGCACGAACGGCAGCCGCGTCTCGAGCGTGGCGCGATGCGAGATGGCGGCGAAGTCATGCGCCTCCTGGACGGAGGCGGAACTCAGCATGCAGACACCGGTCTGGCGCACGCCCATCACGTCCTGGTGATCGCCGAAGATCGACAGACCCTGGGTGGCCAGCGAGCGCGCGGCCACGTGGAACACCGTGGAGGTGAGCTCGCCGGCGATCCGGTACATGTTGGGGATCATCAGCAGCAGGCCCTGCGACGCGGTGAAGGTGGTGGACAGCGCGCCCGCCTGCAGCGCGCCGTGCATGGCGCCGGCGGCGCCGCCCTCCGACTGCATCTCGATCACAGTGGGCACCTGCCCCCACACGTTGGCCCGCCTCTTGGCCGACCACTCGTCGGCCAGCTCGGCCATGGTGGAGCTGGGCGTGATCGGGTAGATCGAACACAGCTCGCTGACGCGGTAGGCGACGTCGGCCGCCGCCTCGTTGCCGTCGATGATCTTCCTCATCGCTGAGCCTCCTTGATCATCTCGATGGCGTGCACGGGGCACTGGTCGTAGCACGCGGCGCAGCCGGTGCAGAGCTCATAGTCGAAGCGATATCGCTTGCCCTTGCCCAGCTTGATCACGGCGTCCTCGGGGCACGCGCCGAAGCAGCCGTCGCACTCGAAGCAGTTTCCGCAGGACAGGCAGCGCTCCGCCTCGAAGCGGGCCTCGTCGGGGGTGAGGCCGGCAACGATCTCGGTGAAGCTGGTCACCCGCTCGGAGGCCTCCGCTTCCTCGGCGGTGCGCCGGTCGTGGCCGCCGAAGTACCAGATGTTCATCTGATTCAGGCTCACGATGGGGTGCTTCACCGGGTTCAGCGGGTGTTCCAGGTTGAGCCAGGCGTCGATCCGGTTGGCAGCCTTCTTTCCGTGGCCCACGCCGACGGTGACCGTGCGATCGGAGGGCACCGCGTCGCCACCGGCGAAGATGCCCGGCACCGCCGTCATCAGGGTGGCGGGGTCGACGTCGACCACGTCGTCCTTGAACGTCATGCCGGGCACCGCGTGCAGGAAGTTGGTGTCGGCGCGCTGGCCCACCGCCAGGATCACGGTGTCGGCCTCGAGCCGCTCGAAGCGTCCGGTGCCGCGAGCGCGGCCGTTCTCGTCGAGTTCCATGATCTCGACCGTCAAGTCCTTGTCGTCCATCTCCGTGATGGTGCGCAGCCAGTTCATCTTGACGCCCTCGCGCTCGGCGTCCAGCCGCTCCTCCTCGTGGGCCGGCATCTGTTCTTGCGTCCGCCGGTAGACGATCACCGACTCCTCGGCCCCCAGCCGCCGCGCCACGCGGGCGGCATCCATGGCGGTGTTGCCGCCGCCGTAGACCGCCACTCTGCGTCCGATCACGGGGCGCTCGCCGGAGGCGACGTCGCGCAGGAAGCTGACCGCGTCGACGATGCGAGTCGCGTCCCCGCTGGGGATGTCCACCCGCCGGCTGAGGTGCGCGCCCACCGCGACGAACACCGCGTCGAAGCCGCCCTCCTCCTGGGTGTCCAGCAGGTTCTTGATGGTGACGTTCTGCTTGAACGCGATGCCCATGTCGACCAACCGCCCGATCTCGGCATCGAGGACGTCACGGGGCAGCCGGTACTCCGGGATGCCGTAGCGCATCATTCCGCCGGGCCGTTCGCCCGCGTCGTGGATCTCGACGGTGTGGCCCAGCCTGGTCAGGTGATAGGCGGCCGACAGCCCCGATGGACCGGCCCCGACCACCAGCACGCGATGCCGCGTCGGCCGCGCCGGTTTGGTGAAGGTCCAGCCCTTCTCGATGGCCAGGTCGCCGAGAAAACGCTCCACTGAGCGGATCGAGACGGCCTCGTCTAAGTCGCCGCGATTGCAGGCCGTCTCGCACGGGTGGTAGCAGACGCGGCCATGGATGGCGGGGAACGGGTTGTCGCGGGTGAGCTGGCGCCACGCGGCCTCCTCCTCGCCGGCCTTGATCAGGCGCAGCCACTCCTGGATGTTCTCCCCCGCCGGGCAGGCCGCGTTACACGGAGGCAGCATGTCCAGGTAGACGGGCTTGCGGCTGCGCACCGGAGCCACGCGTCCCAACCCCTGCGCGAGGTCGGGAAGTACGGTCAGATCCTTCGGCTCCTGTGCCATGGGGACTCCTAGCGTCGCAGTTTCTACGACTCATAGTAGTTATCCCCAATAACCCACGTGGCAGCGGGATCGATTACATTTTGACAAGGAGAAGGCGTTGTAAATACCACAATCGCCCGCCTCCTGCGAGACGGGCGATTGTGGATAACTTCGAGACCGGCTGACGGGGGATCAGCCCTGCGCCTGAGCCCGGAGGGCCTCCATGTCCAGTGCCTTGATCTGCTCGATCAACGAATCGAGCTGCTTGCCGCTGAGCAGGCCCGCCTGGCGGAACACCATCTGACCATCGCGGAAGGCCATGATCGTCGGGATCGACTGGATCTCGAGAGCCGCAGCCAGGTCGCGCGCGTCCTCGGTATCCACCTTGCCGAACACCACGCCCTCATGCCGACCTGAGGCGTCCTCATAGATCGGACCGAAGCGCTTGCACGGGGGACACCATTCGGCCCAGAAGTCGATGAGGACGACGTCGTTGCCGTCGATGGTGCTCGCGAAGTCGGCGGACGTCAGTGCGATGGTGGCCATGAGAATGCCCTTTCGGCAGTGTGTTCTTCGTTCTACAGAGGGTTCAACCGCCATGCTACCCGAATTATTCCCATACCCCAGGGGGTACATCACACTCTCTGTGGTGACCCCTACGCTCTTCGAGGTGCGAGGCCGCCCGCGGCCGAGCCTCGAGGAGAGCGCGAGAGAGCGTTACTTGATCGCGGTGATCCTGCGCATCGGCAAGGGGACGCGCACCGAGCCATGGCGGTCGGCACGGCTCAGCAGGAAGGCCGTGGCGGCGGCGCGACGGGCGGGATCCTTGGGCGCGCGGAGCCCGTCGAAGAGCACCTCCGCGTCGGCGGCGTTGTGCACCTCGAAGAAGTAGCGGGCGCGGGAATCCTCCGACTTGGTGAGCCCCGCCGAGTTCAGCATCCGCTTCGCCTTGAACTCGACGAAGCCCGGCAGCTGGGCGGTGCGGCGCAGGTGCCTGCTCAGCTGGCTGAGCAACCTGGCGTTCTCGATATTGAGCGGACGCAACGACGGCGTGAGACCGGCGAAGACGCCCCCCGGCCGGAGCACCCGCGACACCTCGGTGAACAGGCGCTCGCGATCCGGCACCACCGCCAGGCCGATGGAGGAGACCACGGCGTCGAAACAGCCGTCCTGGAAGGGCAGATAGCCGCCGTCGGCTCGCACCAGGGGCCAGCGCCCCCGGGCGGCGGCCTCGGCCAACTCCGGCTCCGAAAGATCCAGACCGACGACGAGACGTCCGGGCTTGTCGAGCCGCTCGATCATCGCGCCGGCACCGCAGGCGAGATCCAGCACGCGGATGGCCGAGTCGGATACCGCCCGGGCCAGCCAGTCGTAGGAGGTCTGCTCCCCGCCGCGGGCGCGACTGAGCACCGCCTCGATCGATCCGGGGCTATTGCCGCCGTCCCACCGCCCGTTGGCCTCGGACACCGGTCATTCCTCTCCGGCGACGAACAGGAGATCGGCGGAACCTCCGGGCAGTTCCAGCGTGGACTCGTCAGCGAGCAGGAGGCGCACGCCCCGCGGGGTGCGGACCGCCTCGAACGAGGTGCCCGGACGCAGTCCGGCGGCGGCGAGCTCCGCCAGCACGTCGGAGTCGGCCTGGAAGTACTCGCTCATCCGCACCAGCGTGAAGCGACGGGGTTCGTCGCCGGCCTGCGATCCCAGCGGCTCGGCGCCCTCACGGAAACGCACCGGATGGGCGTCCACGCCCAGCGGCCGCAGCCCGGGAATGGGGTTGCCGTAGGGCGAGAACCGCGGCGCGCCCAGGATCTCCACCAGGCGCTTCTCCACGTCGATGGAGATGACGTGCTCCCAGCGGCATGCCTCGTCGTGCACCTTCTCCCACTCGAGACCGATCACCTCGGTGAGCAGGCACTCGGCCAACCGGTGCTTGCGCATCACATCGCGGGCAAGCCGTGCACCCTCTTGGGTGAGCCGGATCGTGCGGCTGGGTTCGACGACGACCAGCCCGTCGCGTTCCATCCGCGCCACGGTCTGCGACACCGTCGGCCCGGATTGGTGCAGACGCTCGGCGATGCGCGCACGCAGCGGCGGCACGCCCTCCTCCAGGAGTTCGTACACCGTGCGCAGGTACATCTCCGTCGTATCGATCAGGTCGCCACTCATCGTTCAATCCTCCGCGTCGAAGTCCTCCCGCGTGAGTCTATCGCCGCAGCGTTAGAGATTCCGCAAATAGGTGGCACCTACTGCGGCGCACTGGATGGCGACCTGGCTTCGTTGTCGAACTCACTGGCATGTCCAATGGCAGTTTCGGATCTACCGTCTTGCCATGTCATCCATCCAGTACGTCCTCGCTACGGCGCCACCTATTTGCGGAACCCTCTTACTCCGCGCCGGATTACGTCACGCAAGACACCATCGTCGTCGACGAGACAGATGTCGGCCCGCTTGCCCGGCTCCAGCGAACCCACCTCGTCCAGGCCGTGCCACGCCGCCGGGGTCGTCGCGGCCATCAGCGCGGCCATCGGAATGCTGACCCCCGCCTGGCGCACCACCAACTCGAAGGCCTTGGCCATGGTGAGGGTGGACCCGGCGATCGCCCCTTCGGTGCCGTCGTCGGTCGTCAGCCGTGCCGTGCCGTGGTCGACGACGACGTCCAACTCCCCCAGCACGTAGCGTCCGTCGCCGTGCCCAGCGGCGCTCATGGCGTCGGTGACCAGGGCGATCCGTCCCGGACCGGCCGCGTCGATCGCCATCTCGATCACCTTCGGATGCAGGTGGATGCCATCGCAGATCAGCTCGCACATCACACGCGGATCGGTGAGCAGGGCCGGAATGGGCCCGGGCGTGCGGTGATGGATGCTGCGCATGGCGTTGAAAAGGTGGGTCACCACGTTGGCGCCCCAGTCCAGTGAGGCGGTGGCCGTCGCCAGATCGGCATCCGAGTGCCCGAACGCGACCACCACTCCCGCCTCCACGAAGCGACGAACGGCCGCCTCCATGTGGGGGCGCTCCACCGCCATGGTGATCATCTTCAACGCCGGCCCGCCCGCCGCGATCAGCCGCTCGACGCGCTCGGGAGTGGGGTCGCAGAGCAGTTCCTCGGGGTGCGCGCCCTTCTGCTCGGAGGCCAGGAAGGGGCCCTCCAGATGGATGCCGTCCAGCTCACCCGCCTCGACGAGGCCGCGCAGCGTCGCGAGCTGGCGCTCCAGCACGTCGATCGGCAGCGTGACCGTGGAGGCGAACAGCGTGGTGCTGCCCTGGGAGCGGTGGTACTCGACGGCGCGGAGATTGGCGGCCACGTCGTCGTCGCCGAAACTCACCCCCACGGCGCCGTGGCAGTGGGTGTCGATGAACCCCGGCACCGCCCACAGGCCATTCCCGCCGTCGCCCGGCACGATCTCGACGATCCGACCGTCCTTCACATGGATCCGGGCGTTGTCAATAACCCCTTCGGGGGTGACGACGTGAGCGGCATCGACTTCCAAACTGGACATGGACTCAACTCTACTGGCGTGTCGAGCAGCAGACATGACTGCCAGATTCTCCAAGATGGCGGGTGGCACCTTATCGTTCTGCCATGAACAGGCTCGTTCTTTCGGCCGCGGTGTCGCTGGCCCTGCTTGTCGCCGGCGCGTCCCTCGCCCCCGCCGCGCACGCGGACTCGACGATCGACACATGGGACAAGGACGCGGTGGCCGAGGCCTACCACAAGCGACTGCTGCCCGCCTTCGACGTGGCTCCCCAGTGGACCGGCGACGTGGGCAAGTGCAAGAACACCCAGCCGGAGCGTCAGCCCGCCGCCGCGGTGGGCACGGAGTCCTCGGCATCGAAGAAGGCCACGTTCCAAGCCATCAACTACTACCGCGCGATGGCGGGGCTGAACCCCGTCAAGGAGAACCCAGCGGGATCGAAGGTGGCGGCCCAAGCCGCCTTGATGATGGCGGCGAACCAGGAGCTGAGCCACGACCCGTCCGAGGACTGGATCTGCTACAGCGTCGAAGGCTACGTGGGCGCAAACACCTCCAACCTCTCGATCAGTTGGAGCGCGGACGGCACCGAGACTCCCGCAGCCGAGGCGATCGCGATGTATATGGACGACTTCGGCGACCACAACGCCGCCGTTGGGCATCGCCGATGGATCTTGTACCCTCCCGCGTCGGAGTTCGGCAGCGCAACCACCACTATGACCAACGCGCTGAGAGTGGTGGACGAGAAACAGGAGAACTCTCGCCCGACGCGCGGCACGGCATGGCCGTCGGTGGGCTACTTCCCCTGGGAGACGACGCCCACCAGCAACCGCTGGTCCTACTCCATGCCCGGCGACCCCTCCTTCGAGTCAGCCGAGGATGACCATGACTTCACGCAGGCCAAGGTCCGCGTCGCATACAAGGACACCGTGCTGAAGACCAAGATCGTCAGCATGGAGGACGATGGGGTGGGCGATCCCACTCTGGTGTGGGAGATGCCGGACCTGCCTGCCCCCAAGGGCGAAAAGGTCCACACCTACTTCGTGACCATCACCGGCATCACCGCCACGATGTTGGACGAGAAGCTCGCGGAGGTCACCAGAACGCTGCCTCCCGTCACCTACAAGGTGAAACTGTTCCGCGCGGCGCCCGAGTTCACCGAGACCCCGAAGCCGACGATCAGCGGCACCGCGAAGGTCGGCAAGAAACTCACCGCGAAGCCCGGCACCTGGAAGCCCTCCGGCGCGTCCTACACCTACCAGTGGTACCGCAACGGCAAAAAGATCAAGGGCGCCACCACCTCCACTTACACCCTCAAGTCAGCCGACAAGGGCAAGAAGATCACCGTCAAGGTCACCGGCAGCAAGGGCTGGTACAAGAAGGTCACCACCACGTCCAAGTCGACGGCCAAGGTGGTCTCCGGCAGCTTCTCGGCCCCGACGCCGAAGATCAGCGGCACCGCGAAGGTGGGTACGAAGCTCGCTGCGAAGCCGGGCACCTGGAAGCCCTCCGGAGTCTCGCACGCCTACCAGTGGTACCGCGACGGCAAGAAGATCACGGGCGCCACCGCCTCGGCCTACACCCTCAAGTCGGCGGACAAAGGCAAGAAGATCACCGTCACGGTCACCGGCAGCAAGTCGGGCTACAAGAAGACGACGAAGACCTCCACGGCGACGAAGCAGGTCCGCTGAACACAGATAAACGGCCCGGGGCCGGGATCGGAGCTCATCGAGCTACCGTCCCGGCCCCGGGCCGTTCGTCGACTATCAGCCCTTGATGCCGGAGGACGCAAGGCCCTCGATCACGCGCTTCTGCATCGAGAAGAACAGCGCGAAGATCGGCGCCATGGCCATGATGGATGCGGCCATCATGATCGAGTAGTCGCTGCTGTACTGGCCGGCGAGGGTGGCGATGCCGACGCTGAGCGGCATGGTCTCCTCACGGGTGGTCACGATCAGCGGCCACAACAGGTCGTTCCAGCTCCACAGGATGGTGACGATCGCCACCGCGAACAAGCTGGGCTTGGCCAGCGGCAGCATGATCTTCCAGAACGTCTGCCACGGGTTGCAGCCATCGAGGCGCGCGGCCTCCTCCAGCGCCGCCGGCATCGACATGAAGGCCTGCCTCATGAGGAAGGTGCCGAAGGCCGAGAAGATGCCCGGCATGATGATGCCCCACGGGGTCTCCAGCAGGTTCAGGTTCTTGATGATCTGGTACTGCGGGATCAGGTAGGCCTGACCCGGGATCATCAGGATCGCCAGCAGCAACCCGAAGACGAGGTTGCGGCCGCGGAACTGCATCCGCGCGAAGGCGTAGCCCGCCAACGAACACAGCACCACCTGGCCGATGGTTCGCCCCACGGTGATCAGCAGCGAGATGCCGAACTGGGAGAGGAACGGGATCTTCGTGAAGACCTCCGTGTAGTTGCCCCACTGCAGGGTCTCCGGGATGAACGTCGGCGGAACCGACTGGATCTCCGCATTGGTCGACAACGACATCAGGATCTGCCAGATGAAGGGGAAGACCATGACGATCCCGCCGAGGATCAGAATGATGTGCGCGGGCAGATAGCGCACCTGCCTGCGCGCTTCGCGCTGGAAGCGTGACTCCTTAGCCATAGTGCACCCACTTCTTCTGGCCCCAGAACTGAATGGCGGTGGCGATGCCGACGAGCAGCACGATGAACATCGCGATGGCGGCGCCGCCGCCCTTGTTCTGCTGGACGAAGGCCTCGTTGTAGAACAGGTACACCAGCGAGCGCGACTGGTTGATGGCCG
Source organism: Tessaracoccus caeni (assembly GCF_029211185.1). Classification (GTDB taxonomy): domain Bacteria; phylum Actinomycetota; class Actinomycetes; order Propionibacteriales; family Propionibacteriaceae; genus Arachnia; species Arachnia caeni. The sequence continues at coordinate 49,741 of NZ_JARGDO010000007.1, read as the reverse complement.
GGTTTCCGGAACCCATCATCGCGTACAGCGCGTCGAACAGCTGGAAGCCGCCGATGGCCGACATCACGCTCAGAAAGAAAATCGACGGGCTGAGCAGCGGCACGGTGATCCGCATCATCTGAGCCCACGCCGACGCGCCGTCGAGCGACGCCGCCTCGTAGAGCTCACCTGGGATCGACTTCAGACCAGCCGACAGGATGATCACGTTGAAGCCGATCGACGCCCAGATCCCGAAGATCGCGACGGCGAAGATCGCGAAGCCAGGGGTGGACAGCCAGTGTGGCGGCTCCGCGATACCGATCGACTTCAGGAACTGGTTGAGGATGCCGAAGTTGCCGTTGAAGAACAGCCGCCACACCTGCGCGATGGCCACGGGCATCGCGAGATACGGCATGAAGAACAGGACGCGGTACAGCGACCTGCCTTTCAGTCCTGGCAGCTCGATCAGCGCCGCGATCACCACCGACAATGGGACACCCAGCAGCACGATTCCCGTGTACAGCAACGTGTTGCCCAGCGCGCTCGGCAGATCCGGGCGGGTGAGCAGATCCGTGTAGTTCTGCAGGCCGACGAAATGGGCGTCGCCGCCGAAGGCGTTGGTCTGCCGGAACGACATCACGAAGTTGCTGATGATCGGGTAGTAGTAGAAGACAGCGACGCCGATCAGGAGCGGGCCGACGAACAGCAGCGGCCATGCGCCCACGGACATCGGGTTGCTGCGTCGCACTTTTCCGGGCGCTGAGCGCCCCGTAGTGGTGGCGGACATGGTGTCACTCCTTGGCGAGGAGTTCGTCCATCTGCTCAGCCAGCTTCTTGGCCGTCTCCTCCATCGGGGTCTTACCCGCGAAGGCATCCGGCAGCAGCTGCGTCTCGAGGTCGTTCCACGCCGCGGTGTTCTTCGACACCGGGTACGCCACCGAGTACTCCTCGGCGCCCTTGGTGAAGACGTCGAGCTGCATGCCGGGCTTTCCGTCAACCCAAGCCTGCTGAGTGCCGTTGAACGCGGGGATCGCGGTGCCGTTGGTGGCCTCGGTCTCGGCGGCTTCCTTGGTGGTCATCGCGGCAACCAGCGCCTTGGCGGCAGCAAGGTTCGCGGACTTCGCGGACGCCACGTAGGACAGGCCGTGGATGATGGTGCCCTTCTGCTGATCCTGCGGCAGCGGCAGCACGATGACGTCGTCGAGGCTCTCCATGTCGTTGGCGAACGACCCGACCATCCAGGAACCGGCCCAGTACATGCCGGCCTGGCCATTGGCGAACAGCGCCGACGGCGTGGTGTCGGACATGATCTGCAGGCTGGGAATGGTGCCCTCGGCCACGAGGTCGGACCAGAACTTCAGGCCCTTGATCGCCTCGGGCTGGCCGAAGCCGGACTTGCCGTCCTTGATGACGTAGCCGCCGGCCTGGGCGATCGTGTTGTAGTAAGCACCCTGACCGTCGGCGGCACCGAGGGCGGAGACGAGGCCGTAGACGCCGGAGGCGGCGAGCTTGCGGGCGGCGTCGTTGTGCTGCTCCCAGGTCCAGTCGCCCGTCGGCAGCTCCACGCCGGCGTCGGCGAACAGCTTCTTGTTGGCGAACACCGCGATGGTGTCGTAGTCCTTCGGGATGCCGTAGTGCTTGCCCTCGACGGTGTAGAGGTCGACGAGCGCCTGCGGGTAGTTGGCCCAATCCACATCGGGCGCGTCATCGAGCGTGGCCAGCATGCCGTTGGAGGCGTAGAGCTGGATGTTGGGGCCGTTCATCCAGAACACGTCGGGCAGCTGGTCGCCCTCGGCCTGAGTGCGCAGCTTGGTCCAGTAGTCCTTGTAGGCGGCGATCGAGGGGGTCACCTTGATCTTCGGGTACGTCTTGTTGAACGCCGCGATGTTCGCCTCCACGGTGGGAGTCTGGTTCTTGTCCCAGTAGAACATCGTCAGCGTGGCTTCGGTCTCCGCGGTGAGTTCGACGGCCTCACCGCCGGGCTCCGGAGCGCTGTCGTCACCGCAGGCGGCGAGGGTAGCCGTGACACCGGTGGCGCCGACGGCAGTGAGGAAGCTACGTCGCTTCATGGGTTCCTCCTTGTTTTTTGGATGGCTCTTGTTCGGGGTGCGCCCGACGCTAGTGGGCGCACGTTTCGGGGGTGCTACGGCTGCACGTCGGCAGCCGGTCTGGTCTGGTTGTTCGTGAAATACTCGACCAGTTCTTGGGGGAGCTCGGGGATGTCGCGCGGGGCCGAGTCAGCCCGCAGCGACTCCGTCGCCTGGATCGCCGCCGCCACCGCGTACCAGGCGCCGAGCGGCGAGGTGTCGGTGGGGGCACCGTCGCGGATGAAACGCACGAACTCGCCGATGGTCAGTCGGTCCGCGTCGCCGTGGCCACCCGCGTCGCCCTCGATCGGGAACTGCGCGTCGCCTTGAGGGTCGTAGTCGCGGCGACGGTTCCACAGCTTGATCACGCCGCCCTCGGAGTCGCCGAAGTTCTCGATCCGACCCTCGGTGCCGATCACGGTGTAGTTGCGCCAGTAGTCGGGGGTGTAGTGACACTGCTCGTAGGAGGCGAGAACGCCCGACTCCATCCGCATCAGCATCATGGACAGATCCTCGACGTCGATCACGGGGTTCAGGCCCCGCTGCGCGAGCGGCGGCCAGTTGTCGAAGCTGAACCAGTCGCCCATCAGCTCGTTGCTGCGGTCGCGGCGGTCGTCCACCTTGTCGTAGACCGTCAAGGCGCCCATCGCGCTGACCCGCTGGGTATGCGAGTCGGCCAGCCAGTGCATCACGTCCAGATCGTGCGCGGCCTTCTGCAGCAGCAGGCCGCCGACGCCCTCGCGGGTGGCGTGCCAATCCTTGAAGTAGTAGTCGCCGCCGTGGCCGACGAAGTGCCGGCACCAGATCGCCTTGACCTCGCCGATCAGGCCCCGACGGATGATGTCGCGCATGCCCCGCACCACGTTCATGTGACGCATGTTGTGCCCGACGTAGAGCTTCGTGCCGGTCTCGTAGGCCGTGGTGAGGATGCGGGTGGCGCCCTCCAGCTCGATCGCGATCGGCTTCTCCAGATAGACCGGCACCCCGGCCTCCAGCAGCTGACAGGCCAGCTCGGCGTGCGCGTTGTCGGGCGCGGTGACCAGGGCCACGTCGATGCCGGAGGCGACGAGCTCGGCGACGCTGCTCGCGGCCAGGATGTCGTCGCGACCCAGACGACTGACGATGCGAGCTTCCGCGTCGGGATGCGGCTCGTACGCGGCGACGATCCTCCCGCCCAGGTCCGGTTCCTCGAAGTGCCGGGCGATCACGGATCGTGACCCGACCCCGACGACCCCGACCTTGAGAGTCGCGGTCTTTTCCGACTGATAGCGGTGCATGGGCAGGTGTTTCCCTTTCGATGTTGCCGCGCGGACAGGCTCCAATCCCGACGGCGCGAAGACGGTACTGGCAGGCTGGCCGAGGAGTCGCTCCTGAGCGTCCTTGAGGGCGAGCGCCAACGCCCCCACGGTGGCCGCGCTCTGTCCGAGCAACGGTCCCTCGAAAATCAACGGGGTGGCGCCCGGTGTGCGAGTGCTGGCGAGATAGCCGTTGATCTCGGCGATCGCGTCGGGCAACTCGGTCATGGGCAGCGAGAGGACGATGACCGACGGGTCCAGCACGGCGGCCGCCGAGGCAATGACCTCGGCCGCGCGAGAGAGATGGCCGTGCTCGGGCCCGGATCCGCCCGTCACCACGATGCCCACCTCACCGGCGGTGAACCCTTGACCGCGATGCAGTTCGCCACGCAGCACGAGGCCGCTCAGCACGCCGCGGGAGAGCGCGACAAACAGCAGGTCGGCGGAGTCTCCGAGGGTCCCCGCGGAGTGGCGGACGGAGAACTCGCCGTAGGCGGCGGAGTTGATGTCGTTCTCGACGCGGACCGGCAGCCCGAGTCGTTCGCTCAAGACCTGGCCCAGCGGGAAGCCGGACCAGTCGGTGACCGCGACGCTGTTGATGATCGTCCCGGCTCCATCCACCGGTCCGGTGGTGGAGATCGCGACCGCACGCACCGGTCCGGCGTCGCTCGGAAGGTTCTCCTGGTGGGCTCGGATGAGCCCGATCAACGCAGCGAGCCGCCGACGGCCCTCGACGGGAACCACGTCGACGAGTTCGGCCGCGATGACGGTACCGTCGAGCCTGGCCGATGCGACCACCGCGCTCTCCGGCAGCAGGTCGACCACGACCACGACGCCCGCACCGCCAGCGATGCGCCACGTGCTGGCGGGCCTGCCCGCGGTGACGGCCTCGGCGTCGTTGGACGACGCGAGGCCCTTCTTCTCCAGCTTGTCCAGCAAAGACATGACGGTGGGCCGGGACAGACCGGTCTCAGCCACCAGGCTGCGTACCGTTGCTGGCGCGCGACGCAGCGCCTCGAAGACGCCCGTCATGTGCTCCGCTCGCCCCACTTGGCCTCCACCCTTAATAATGCAGACAGCTTAACTATCTATCGGGCCATGTCAAGGGCGTTTTGAGCGGGAATTCAGTTCCTTGCCAGCAAAGTGGAGGCGCCGGCTGCGATCGCGATCACCAGCGCGATCGCGATCGCGACGAAGGTGCCCGTCCGCGCAGGTGAGGTATCGCCGGACGGCGCCTCCTCCTCCGCGCTGGAGCTCGCGGTCGGCTCCGGCGACGGACTGGGGCTCGGGCTCGGGCTGACTTCCGGCGTCTGGGGGACGATCGTGGTGGTGGTATTGCTCGTGGGCACGGCGGACTCACGCAGCCCGGCGGCGGATCCGACGAGCAGGGTGTCTCCCGATCCCACCGCCAGCACCTCGTTCTCCGCGGCGCCGACGAGGATCTCGGTCGCGGAGGTCTGCCAGGTGAAGGCGTCGATGACCTGAATGCCGTCCTTGGTTCTCAGCACCATCGTGGAGCCGTCCGCGAGGAAGGCGCCATCGGTCACACCGGCCGGAGCATCGGCGGCTCGGTTGAGTCGGTTGACCTGAGTGCGCGAGGGATCGAGCGAGGCGTTGTAGATGCCAGGATCGTCGCCGTCGGTGACCACATAGATCCGGCCTTTGCCCGAGACCATCAACGCGGTGGCGTTCTGCGGCCCGTCAGGGAAGGAGAAGTCGAAGGCGTTGAAGCTCTGCGCGCCAGGAGTGGTGTCGTTCAGGCGATAGACGACGATGTGGCCACGGCTGGCGTTGCTGTCGCCGATGTCACCCACATAGATCCGGCCATCGTGGAAGGACAGCGCCTGCACCGAGGTGAGGTCGTTTCCGAAGGTGATCTCCTGGTGCTGGCCGTCCGTGGTCACTCCGGTGAGCGTGCCGTCGTCAGCCCCGGCTCCGGCCAGCCAGAGCGTATTGGTGGCGGGATCCACGGTGGCACCGACCAACTCCCCCACGTCCTCCGGCAGCGCGGGCGGCTCGGCGGCGGCGGGCAGCGCTCCAGCCCCCAGCATCACGAAGGCTGCGGCAGCGGAGGCCGCGACGGTCCGGCGAACGTTCTTCATCGGTGGTCAGCTTAGCCGCCGAGACCGTTGAAGCTGCCGAGCACGCCGCCGAGCACCGCGGCCAGGACGACGACCACCAGCACCACGCTCACGATCAGTCGCCTGCTTTTCGGGTTCACCCGTCCGATGATACGCGCGCGGATAGAATCGTGGTGTGCAGGCAGTGGAGCTGTACGCGCTGGGCATAGACCAGGTGCGCGACATCTTCGGGGCCGACGCGAGGCTCGCTGACGAGTTGCGCGAGGTGGCCTCGACGACCTTTCCCGCCCCCACTCGCCGGCCGGGCGCCTTCCGCCCCTTGATGCGCCGAGACCGTTCCTTCGCCGTCGATCCGGACCGGCCGCAACAGGCCGACGTAGAGGCCCTGCTGTCGGGTGAGTTCATCGCTCCCGAGAGGGCGCCCGCGTGCTGGCACCTCGTCGAGGCCTTCGTCAGCCACCTGTCCCGAGCACATCTCACGGTGCTGCGCGATGCGGCTCTGCTGGATCGCGTCGAGTTCGATCTCGCTCGCGGCGGGTTGTCGTCGCGTTTCGCGCTACGACGGCTGGCCGAGCTGCCCCTCCAGATCCCGTTGCGACCGTTGCCCGGACAACTGGTGGGCTACGCCAAGCGTCTCCACGCCCGCGAGACCGCCGTGGCGCTCGACGATGTGCTCACGTCCCCGATCGACGACCAGTCGGCGCTCACCGAAGAGACCCGCAGGTTCGTCACCCCGGTTGCCACGTTCCTCACCGGTCTGGCGGAGGACGAGGACGTGATCGTCATCGGCCACCAGGCCTGACAGGCACAACCCGGCTAGGCGAACGCCGCGCGACCCGTCGTGGGGCTCGACGGCACCGCTCCCGCCGCAGCGCGGCTCACCCGCAGACCGCGGTAGAGAACCAGTGCTCCGCAGATCCCGATCATCGCGGCGGTCGGGAATCCCATGCCGGGCGGAACATCCCAGTTGGCCTCGCTCGCGGCGATCATCAGCGCGTACTCGCCCATGAAGTGCAGGAGCCCGTAGGCCGCCACCGCGAACAGTCCGATCAGGGTGATATTCCTGGTCTCGTCGACGCCAGGGCGCAGGAAGATCGCGATGGCGGCGATGATGGCCGTGATCTCGATGGCGCCCATCGCGATGGTCGGGTTCCAGAGGGAAGCGGCGTCCCGCGACGACCAGGTCTCGACGGCGAACCACACGATCGGGATCACGGGCAGCAGCACGATCGCGCGCATGATCACGGGAAGCCGCAACCGGGACGCGTAGCCGAGCCACCCCACCGCGAGCAGGAGCGCCGACAGCCCCCTGGCGCCGACGGCTCCGGCGCCCAGCGGCACGGCGGCGGAGCCGTCATGCAGCACGGCGCTGCCGTCCATCCGAGCCAGGCAGGCGTCGCTGAATCCCTCGGCCGGCTGCGAGAAGTCGAGCAGGCCGTTCAGCATGGCGCCTTGGCAGGGCGCCCACTCCAATGACGTGGCGACCCCCGCGGCGAGCGCTGCCGCGAAGAGATCCAACGACAAGAAAATGTACGAGAATCGCTCCTCCATGCGCCGAGGCTACGCCACCCGTGCACCGGCGGGAAGGCTTCGCGACGAACTACACCGGTCGGATTATCACCACGAGATTCCGCCCTCCCCACACACATCCCCAGAGCGCACGGGCCGCTCCGCGCGGCTCAACAACCGGTTCACGGCGCCCACTGAATCCTTTACGTGTGCACTGCACAATCCAAATCGCATCTACCTCCATGGCCTGTAACGACTAAGGCAACTTGGTGTGCAGTGCACCAATACGGCCATCGTTGTCTCCCCCTCGTCGGAGTCTCGGCCTACTTTCATCGCATCGCGCGACGTCGGCGTCGCGCAGCCGCACCACCCCAGGAGGGCAACAATGAGGAAATTCGCGCTGATCGCCACATCGCTCGCGCTGGCGGCGGTGACAGCCTGCGCACCGCCGCAGGCCAGCACCCCCGTCAGCACGGCGGATGAGGAGACCGGAACCCTGCGAGTCTGGCTCTTCTCCGAGGTCAACCAGGCCCCGAAGGAGCAAATCGTCAACGAGGCGATCGGCGAGTTCGAGGCGGCGCACGACGGAGTCACCGTCGAGGTCCAGTACATTCCCGTCGACACGCGCTCCGAGCGCTTCCGCGCGGCGTTCAACGATCCCTCGTCGGCACCCGATGTGGCTGAATTCGGCAACACCGACCTGGCCGGCTACGTCGACGCGGGCGGCCTCGCCGACATGACCCAGCACATCTCCGGCTGGGAGGACGCCAAAGACCTCGACGCGGCCGCCCTCGAGACCACCAAGATCGACGGCGTGAGCTACGCGGTGCCGTGGTACGTCGGCGTCCGTGCCCTGTTCTACCGCACCGACGTCTTCGAGCAGCTCAAGCTGGAAGCTCCCAAGACGCTCGCCGACGTGGAGCAGGCGGCCCTCGCGATCCGCGCCGCGAACTCCGAGATGGTGGGCATCTCCACGGGCGGCGCGGCCCAGTTCGCCTACATGCCGTACCTCTGGGCGCACGGAGGCGAACTCGCCGTCAACGAGGGCGACACCTGGACCTCCGGCCTCGACTCGGCGGAGGCGAAGGCCGGCCTCGCGGCATACACCCGCCTGATCTCCGACGACATCTGCCCGCCCACCACCTGCGCGGAGTGGGGCGGCAACGCCTCGGTGCAGCAGTTCGTCGCGGGCGGCGCGGGCATGACCATCGGCGGCAACTTCAACGTCGCTGCGGTCGACGAGTCGGACATCGGCGACTCCTACGCCATCATCCCCCTGCCGGGCGTCGAGGCCGGCAGCATCGCCCCGGCGTTCGCCGGTGGCAACCACCTGGGCGTGTTCAAGTCCAGCCAGCGCAGCACCCTCGCCGTCGACTTCGTGAAGCTGCTCGCCGGCAAGGAGTACCAGGCCAAGATGTTCGACGCGATGGGCAACCTGCCCACCTTCGTCGACGTGCAGGAGACCGTCGCCGCGGCGAACCCGGAGATGGCTCCCTTCATCGAGACGATCGCCGCAGGCACCAAGTTCGTGCCGGTCACCGCGTCCTGGAACACCGTCGACGCCCAGGGCGTGATCCCCAGCCTGATCCAGAGCGTGGTGACGGGCGCTGCGGACGTCGAGACGGCCTCCACCTCGGCCGCCAAGACCATGAACGACGTGTTCGCGGGTCAGTGAGATGACCACCCACTCGATACCGGCGGCGGGCGAGACGCTCTCGCCCGCCCCGGGCCCCCGGCGAAAGCGAAGCCGTCGCGCCGGCTCGCCCTGGGAGCCGTGGCTCTACCTGCTGCCCGCGGTGGCGGTGCTCGGTGCACTGCTGATCTACCCGCTCTATCAGCTCATCGTGATCTCCCTGTACGACTACCGTCAGGCACAGGTCTCCGGCAACGCGCCGTTGACGTTCATCGGCATCGAGAACTACACCAAGCTGTTCTCCGACCCGAAGTTCTGGCAGGTGCTGCAGAACACCGTCGGGTTCGCGGCGGTGCTCGTGGTGGTCACCATCCTGGTAGGCGGCGGGCTGGCCGTGCTGGCCACCCGGCTGAAGCCGTGGGTGCGCAACGTCATGTTCTTCGCAGCGTTGGGCGCCTGGGCCACCCCGGCCATGACCGGCTCCGCGGTGTGGATGTTCCTCTTCGATCCCACGCTGGGTCTCGTGAACAAGCTCCTCGTCGGGCTAGGACTCGAGCAGTTCTTCGGTCACTCATGGACCTATGACAAGTTCTCGGCCTTCGCGCTCGTCGGAGCCGAAGTGGTCTGGTGTTCGTTCCCCTTCGTGATGGTGACGCTCTACGCCGGCATCATCGGGGTGCCGACCGAGGTGATCGAGGCGGCCCGCCTCGACGGTGCCAGCACCTGGCAGCTGGTGTGGCAGGTCATCGTGCCGCTGCTGAGGCCGATGATCATCGTCGTGACCATCCAGTCGATCATCTGGGACTTCAAGCTCTTCACCCAGATCTACGTGATGACCAGCGGAGGCGGCATCAACGGCCAGAACCTGGTGCTGAACGTGTACTCCTACCAGCAGGCCTTCGCGTCGTCGATGTACGGGCAGGGCGCCGCGATCGGCGTCGTCATGACCCTGCTCCTCCTGCTGATCACCATGGTCTACCTGCGGGTGCAACAACGATCTGGAGACTTCATATGAGCACCACCTCGGCCCCTCGTCGCCGGCTTCGCCCCAGCGAGCTGGTGACCAACGGAGCGGGCATCGTCGTCGCCCTGCTCGTCGCCTTCCCGCTGTACTGGATGGTGCTGTCCGCGCTCCGGCCGACCACCGAGCTCAACGCCGGCGTCGCCACGCCGTGGACGCTGCAGCCCACCCTGGACTCGTTCGCAAGAGTGCTGACGGTCAACAACTTCTGGCAGTACTTCATGAACTCGGTGATCGTCGCGCTGGTGTCGGTGGTGGGGGCCATCACCCTGGCCTTCTTCGCCTCCGTCGCGCTCACCCGGTTCCAGTTCCGCTGGCGCACCAAGCTGCTGATCATTTTGCTGGTGGCTCAGATGGTGCCCATCGAGGCCCTGACGATCCCGATGTTCTTCATGTTCCGCAACTTCGGCGAGGTCATCCCCGCCATCGGCCTGAACCACTTGGGCTCGCTGATGGTGGTCCATATCGGGTTCTCCGTGCCGTTCGCGGTGTGGATGCTGCGAGGCTTCGTCGCGGCGGTTCCCGTCGAGCTCGAAGAGGCGGCGAAGCTGGACGGCGCCACCGGATTCCGGTTCACGTGGTCGATCCTCTTCCCGCTGGTCGCACCCGGCTTGGTGGCGGTGAGCGTGTTCTCGTTCATCTCCACCTGGAACGACTTCCTGTTCGCCAAGACGTTCATCATCTCGGCCCAGGAGAACCAGACGCTGCCGCTGGCCATCCTGAACTTCTTCAAGCCCGACCAGAACGACTGGGGCGCCATCATGGCCGGATCTGTCATCATGACCATCCCGGTGCTGGTGTTCTTCGTCGCCGTTCAACGGCACCTGGTTTCAGGTTTGGCAGGTGCAGTGAAGGGTTAGGCATGTCCACCGGAGGGATCGCCGAAGGCGAAGGGCGCAACAGCTCCGCCACGCTGCGTCGGGGCGTGCGGCTACTGGAAGCAGTGGCCGCCGCCTCGGGCACGGGACGAGGAGCGACGGCCACCGAGCTCGGCAAGCACCTGCGGGTTCACGTCTCCACCGTGCTCCGTCTCGCCGCGCCGCTCATCGAAGCGGAGTTGCTGCGACGAGACGAGCACGGCTGCTTCCACCTGGGCAAGGCGACCCTGAGCCTCGCCAACTCCTATCTCGCGGATCTCGACCTGCGCAGCGTCGCGACGGGCATGCTGGCCCGGCGCGAGTGGCCGGTGCGCAGCCCCACCGTCTCGATCGGCCTGCACGACGGCACCAACCTCAAGGTTCTGGCCGACGTGAAGGAACCGGGCAAGGCGAACGTCGAGGTGATCTCCTCCGACGAGAGCCGCCCGCTCTACTGCACCGCCGCCGGCAAGGCCATCTTGTCGAACGGCGAGCCCGCATGGATCGACCACGTGATCAAGACCGGCCTCGCGCCGATCACCTCGCGGACGATCACCGACCCCACCGAGTTACGTAGCGAACTCACCCGAAGCCGGGTGCGGGGCTACGCGATCGAAGACCGAGAGTTTCATCCCGAGCTGCGCGCTGTGGGCGCCCCCGTCTTCGGCGCATCCGGCCGCGTGCTGGGAGCCATTCAGGTGACCACCCGGGCCGAGACCCTCACTCCTCATCTCCTCCAACCCACCGCCCAGGCCGCAATGGACGCGGCCCGCGAGATCTCCGCGGCAATGGGCAATCTCGTCCCCACCAAACCCAGAGAAAGGCTCGACCCTTGGCTCCCCACACGTCGTTCGATCTGATTCCCGCGCCGTCGACGGTGCGCCCGGGCGAACGGGTCTTCGCACTGCCCAGCCCGGTGCGCATCGCCGTCGACGAGCGGCTGTCCGACGGGTGGTCGCTGATCGTCGACATCCTGTCCCGACGCCTCGGGCTCGTCCCGCAGGCCGTGGACGCCGACGCCGACGTGAGCCTGCGGCTCGATCCGCAGCTGACCGGCGGCGCATACCGCCTCGAGGTCGTGCCCTCTCCCCACCGGTCTCCCGCCGAGAATGCCGGGTGCGTGCAGATCGTCTCGTCGGATACCGAAGGTGCGGTCAACGCGCTGCGCACGCTCCAGCAGCTGATTGGCGAGCGTGCCTTCAGGCTTGCCCCGATCGCCGGCACCGTCACCGTGCCCGAAGTCGCGGTGGACGACGCTCCCCTGTTCGGCTATCGGGGCGTGCTGCTCGACGTGGCGCGCAACTTCCTCCCGAAGGACCAAGTGCTGCGTTTCATCGACCTGGCCTCCATGCACAAGCTGAACGTGGTGCAGCTGCACCTCACCGACGACCAGGGCTGGCGGATGGAGGTGCGCGCCTATCCGCGGCTGACCGAGGTGGGCTCGTGGCGCACGGAGTCGCAGGTGGGATCGTCGCGCTCGACCCTCTACGACGGGCAGCCCCACGGCGGCTACTACACCCAGGACGACCTGCGCGAGATCGTCGCGTTCGCGCGTAGCCGCGGCATCACCGTCGTGCCTGAGATCGACGTGCCCGGGCATTCGCAGGCCGCAATGGCCGCCTACCCCGAGCTCTCGGCCGCAGGCTTGAAGCTCCCGGTCTGGACCAGCTGGGGCCTGAACCGCAATGCGTTGGACACCTCCGAGTTCGTCGTCGACTTCTACTGCACGGTGCTGGACGAGCTGATGGAGATCTTCGACTCCCCGATCATCTGCATCGGCGGCGACGAGGTGAACACCGAGCAGTGGATCAAGAACCCCCGGATCGTGCGCCAGGCTGAAGAACTCGGCCTGGACGACGTGGACGAACTGCTCCCCTGGTTCTCGGCACGGCTCGCCGATCATGTCCGCTCGCGCGGCCGCCGGACCAGCGTGTGGGACGAGGTGGGTGGCGCCCGCGTGCCGCGCGACATCATCGTCAACTCCTGGCGCGGCTACCGCGGCGGTCTCGACGCCGTGCGAGACGGCCACGATGTCGTGGTGTGCCCGGAGCACAAGGTGTTCCTCGATCACCGCGCCGCTCCAGGCTTGGAGGAGCCGGTCCCCGTCGGAACCGTGCACACGCTCGAGGACGTCTACCACTTCGAGCCCCTCACCGACGAGATCGCAGAGGCCGCAACGGAACCCGGAGCAGGCACGGTGCTGGGCGCGCAGGCTCAGTTGTGGCGCGAGCAACTCCCCGACTCGCGACGTACCGATTACGCCGCCTACCCCCGGCTCTGCGCCTTCGCGGAGGTCGTCTGGACTCCCAAGCGCGAACGCGAGTGGGACGACTTCCGCGCGCGGCTCGGCACGCATCTGACCAGGCTGGACGCCAGCGGTGTGGAGTACCGACCGCTGGACGGCCCGAAGCCCTGGCAGCGTCGCCCTGGCGTGCCTGGCTACCCGTTGAGGTTCGACGAACTCGGCAACCTCGTCCCCGCCCCCGGAGGAGAGAAGTAGCGCGCACCCTACCCCGGAACACATTACTTCTCCTGGTGTTACTATCATTCATGTTACTATCATGAATGTTAGTAACTCGGAGGTGCGATGTTCATCGGTCGGCAGCGACAATTAGGCCAGCTCGATGCGCAGCTACGCCGAGTCGGAAAGAGCCAGGACGACAAGCCCGGCAAAGCACTGCTGATCCGGGGGCGACGCCGCGTCGGGAAGTCTCGGCTCGTCGAAGAGTTTGTACGACGAGCAGGGGTTCCTCACCTCTTCTTCGCCGCCTCAGGCCGGCCCGTCGCCGACGAATTGGCTCTTTTCAGCGAGGAAGCCGCGCGGTCGGATCTACCTGGAGCCAGCCTCTTCTCCGACGTCGCCCCCTCCAGCTGGGACGCAGCGCTCAGGCTTCTAGCGAGCGCCGTCGGGGACGCCGAGGCGATCGTCGTGCTGGATGAACTCCCCTACATCATCGAGGCCGATCCTCATTTCGAGGGCACCTTGCAGCGTGCGTTTGATAGAGAACTCTCACGCACCCGCACCTTGCTCATCGGCATCGGCTCCGACCTGTCGATGATGGAGGCCCTCAACGAATACGGACGCCCCTTTCACCAGCGGGCGACCGAGATGATCGTTCCCCCGCTCACCCCCTCAGAGGTGGGCGCCATGCTCCAGTTGCCCGCTGCGGATGCCTTCGATGCATTTCTCGTCACCGGCGGGCTCCCGCTGATCTGCGCCGAGTGGGAGGCGGGCATGTCGTTGTGGGACTACTTGTCCACCGCCTCCAGCGATCCGACGGCTGCCCTGCTCGTCTCGGGCGAAAGATCCCTCGCCGCCGAGTTTCCCTCCGACGTGCAGGCGCGTGCGGTGCTGGGAGCGATCGGGCACGGCGAGCGCACCTTCGCCAACATTCAGCGCGCCTCCGGCGACATCCCTGCGGCCTCGCTCACCCGTGCACTCAAGATCCTGATCGAGAAACGTGTCGTCGCCGTCGACGAGCCGCTTTCCACAAGACCCTCCAAGGCCCCTCGTTACCGCGTCGCAGACCCCTACCTTCGATTCTGGTTCGCCTTCCTCGGCCCCCATCTCCCTGAGATCGAGCGCGGGCGCGGAGACCTGGTTCTGGGAAGGATCAGATCATCCTGGACGTCGTGGCGGGGACGTGCGATCGAGCCGGTGATCCGCGAAGCGCTGGAGTTGTCGGGCCGCAGCATCGTCGGCTCCTACTGGACGCGCTCCAACAACCCTGAGATCGATATCGTCGTCGCCGACAAGGCTCCCATCGCCAAGCGGATCCTAGGCGTCGGCTCCATCAAATGGCGCGACGACGCCCCCTTTGATGCCCACGACCGGGGAACGTTGTACAGCCACCGGCTTCAACTCCCCGGCGCCGACGATGACACCGAGCTGCTCGTCGTCTCCCGGGCAGGCTGCGCCGTCGACGGCGTCACCCACATCACCCCCGACCAGCTTCTCGCTGCTTACCAGGCAGCCGAATAGCACAGGTGCTTAACCGCTTGCTTGACCACCGAAGTCGGTGGTCAAGCAAGCGGTTAAGGGAACACTCAGGCGGGCTGGATGACGACGACGAGGTCGCCGCCCTCGCAGCTGACCGTTCCGGCCACCGCGACTCGGGTGACGGTGCCGGCGATGGGGGCGTTGATGGCGGCCTCCATCTTCATCGCCTCGATCGTGGCCACCGGATCACCGACGGACACCTTGTCGCCCACCGACACCACGGCCGAGACCGCGCCGGAGAACGGGGCGCCCACGTGGCCCGGATTGTTCGGGTCGACCTTCTCCGCGGTGGGAACCTGGTCCTTCAGCGAGGTGTCGCGCACGCGCACCGGGCGCAGCTGGCCGTTCATGAAGCCCATGACGGTGCGCTTGCCGCGCTTGTCCGAGGCGCCGATCGCCTCCAGGCCGAGTAGCAGCGTGACGCCCTTGCTGAGCCGCACGGCGTACTCCTGCTCCGGCTCCATGCCGTAGAGGAACGGCACGGTGGGCAGCACCGAGACGTCGCCGAACTCCTCGCGACGCCGGGCGAAGTCCTTCGCCGGGCCGGGGAACAACAGCCGGTTCAACGTCTCCTGGCGCTGCCGTCCGGGCTCGGCGAGAGCGGCCAGGTCGTCGTCGGGCACCTCGGTGACCCGGACCGGCTGGCGGCGACCGCCCAGCGCCTTGGTCCGGAACGGCTCGGGCCACCCGCCGGCCGGAGCACCGAGCTCGCCGTTCAGGAAGCCGATCACCGAATCGGGGATGTCAAACTTCTGCGGATCGGCCTCGAACTCGGCCGGGTCGGCGCCCACCGCCACCAGGTGCAGGGCGAGGTCGCCCACCACCTTCGACGACGGGGTCACCTTGGTGGGCCGGCCAAGGATCTTGTCGGCGGCACCGTACATGTCCTCGATGGCCTCGAACTTGTCGGCAAGGCCCAGCGCGATCGCCTGCTGGCGCAGGTTGGACAGCTGACCGCCCG
Source organism: Tessaracoccus caeni (assembly GCF_029211185.1). Taxonomy (GTDB): domain Bacteria; phylum Actinomycetota; class Actinomycetes; order Propionibacteriales; family Propionibacteriaceae; genus Arachnia; species Arachnia caeni. The sequence goes on along the minus strand of NZ_JARGDO010000007.1, from coordinate 34,318 downwards.
GGATCTCATGGGCGTACACCCGGCCCGTCGGCGCCGGCAGGCCAGACTCGAACGGCCGGTACAGCTTGCGCACGGCCTCCCAGTAGGGCTCCAGGTCCAGCACGGCCTGGAGATCCAGTTCGGTCTGGCGCGGGGCACCGTCGAGCGCTGCGATCAGGGCCGACATGGGCGGCTGCGACGTGGTGGAGCTCATCGCCGAGTTGGCCACGTCCACCGCGTCGACACCGGCCTCGATGGCCGCGAGCAGGGTGGCGATCTGGCCGCCGGTGGTGTCATGGGTGTGCAGGTGCACGGGCAGGTCGAAGCGCTCGCGCAGTGCCGTCACCAGGCGACGCGCGGCCTCCGGGCGGATCAGGCCCGCCATGTCCTTGATGGCCAGGATGTGGGCGCCCGAGTCGACGATCTTCTCCGCCAGGCGCAGGTAGTAGTCGAGCGTGTAGACCGTCTCCGACCGGTCCAGCAGGTTGGCGGTGTAGCACAGCGCCACTTCCGCCACCGACGAGGTGGAGCGCACCGCGTCGATCGCCGGCCGCATCTGCTCCACGTCGTTGAGCGCATCGAAGATGCGGAAGATGTCGATGCCGGTGGCGGCGGCCTCCGCCACGAAGGCTTCGGTCACGGCCGTCGGATACGGCGTGTAGCCGACGGTGTTGCGACCGCGCAACAGCATCTGCAGGTTCTGGTTGGGCATCGCCTCGCGCAGGGTGGCCAGGCGCTCCCACGGATCCTCGCCGAGGAAACGCAGGGCCACGTCGTAGGTGGCGCCGCCCCAGCACTCGACGGAGAACATCTGCGGCAGGGTGCGCGCCTGGACGGGGCCGATGGCGGCCAGGTCGCGGGTGCGCACTCGGGTGGCCAGCAGCGACTGGTGGGCGTCACGGAAGGTGGTGTCGGTGATCCGGACGGGGCCCGCCTCGCGCAGTTCACGCGCAAAGCCCTCCGCCCCCAAGGCGAGCAGCCGCTGCCGCGAGCCGTCGGGAATAGGGGCAGATAGGGACGCCGGACGGGGCAGCTTCTCGGCCGGATCCAGGTCGGTAGGCGCGGAGCCGTGGGGACGGTTGACTGTCACGTCGGCCAGATAGCGCAGCAGCTTGGTGCCGCGGTCGGTGGGCAGGCGGGCCGAGAGCAGGTAGGGGCGCTCGTCGATGAACGACGTGGTCACGCCGCCGGCGACGAAATCGGGGTCGTCCAGCACCGCTCGCAGGAAGGAGATGTTGGTGGCGATCCCCCGCACGCGGAACTCGTCGAGCGCGCGGCGGGCACGGGCGACGGCCATCTTCAGGTCGCGCCCGCGGGCGGTCACCTTCACCAGCAGCGAGTCGAAGTGTGGGCTGATCTCGACGCCGGTGCCGGTGGTGCCGCCGTCGAGCCGGAGGCCGGCGCCCGCGGCCGACCGGTAGGCGGTGATCACGCCGGTGTCGGGGCGGAAGCTGTTGAGGGGGTCTTCGGTGGTGACGCGACACTGCAGCGCGGCGCCGCGGATCCTCAGCTCCTCCTGCCGGATCCCGATCTCCTCCAGGCTCTGCCCTGCGGCGATGCGCATCTGCGCCTGCACCAGGTCGACGTCGGTGATCTCCTCGGTGACGGTGTGCTCCACCTGGATGCGCGGGTTCATCTCGATGAACACGTGCTGCCCCGCGCGAGGCCCTTCGGTCTCGACGAGGAACTCGACGGTGCCCGCGCAGGTGTAGTCGATCGAGCGGGCGAACGTGAGCGCGTCGGAGGTGAGCGCCTCGCGAAGCTCCTCGCTGATGTTGGGCGCCGGGGCGATCTCGATCACCTTCTGGTGACGGCGCTGGATGGAGCAGTCGCGCTCGAAGAGATGCACCACGTTGCCGTGCTGGTCGGCCAGGATCTGCACCTCGATGTGCCGCGGCGCCGCGACGGCCTGCTCGAGGAAGACGGTGGCGTCGCCGAATGCGCCGAGCGCCTCCCGCATCGCCGCGCCCAGCTCGTCGGGCAGGGAGGCGGGATCGTCGACGCGACGCATGCCCCGTCCGCCGCCACCGGCCACGGCCTTGACGAAGACGGGGAACCCGATCTCCTGGGCCGCCGCGACGAGCTCGTCGATATTGGTTGACGGGGCCGACGACCTGAGCGTCGGCACGCCCGCCGCGCGAGCCGACTCCAGCGCCCGCACCTTGTTGCCGGCCAGGCTGATCACGTCGGCCGACGGCCCGATGAAGGTGATGTCGTTGGCCACGCACGCCGACGCGAGGTCGGGATTCTCGGAGAGGAAGCCGTACCCCGGGTAGATCGCATCCGCGCCGGCCTCCTTGGCCGCTCGGATGATCTCGTCGATGTCCAGATAGGCCCGGACCGGATGGCCCTTTTCACCGATCAGGTACGACTCGCGCGCCTTGATCCGATGCTCGGCGTTGCGATCCTCGTAGGGAAACACCGCCACCGTCTGCAGGCCCAACTCATGCGCGGCGCGGAATCCGCGCACTGCGATCTCGCCGCGATTGGCCACCAACACCTTATGGAACATGGGCCACACCCTATCCCGAGGAGGGGGTGTGGCCCATGGGTTTGAGGCAGCTTTACCGCCTCAGAGTTGGCGACGACGTCAGCTTGCCGCTGCCGCCTTGAGCGCGTCGAGAATAATTCCCTGAGCGAAGTAAAGGACGAACATCCCGGCCACCACGTACATCAGCGGATGGATCTTCTTCATCTCACCCCTGATCAGGCGGATGAAGACGTAACACAGGAAGCCCGCGCCGATGCCGACGGTGATCGAGTAGGTGAAGGGCATCAGGATGATCGTCAGGAACACCGGGATGCCGATCTCGGCCCTGGACCAGTCGATCTCGTTGATCTGCGCGATCATCAGGAAGCCGACGAACACCAGCACGGGGCTGGCGGCCTCGAACGGCACCAGATTGACCAGCGGCGCGACGAACACGGCGAGCAGGAACGCGATGCCCGTGACGACGGAGGCGAGGCCCGTGCGGGCCCCCTCGCCGACGCCCGCCGTCGACTCCACATAGCTGGTGGTCGACGAGACCGAGCCCAGGCCGCCCGCCATGGCGCCGAGCGAGTCGACGAGCAGGATCTCGGTGGTGCGAGGCGGCATGCCGTTGGCGTCGTTGAGCCCGCCCTCCGAGCCGACGGCGACCATGGTGCCCATGGTGTCGAAGAAGTCGGCCAGCAGCAGCGAGAACACCAGCACGATCAGCGCGAGGGCGCTGGTCACCGAGAACGAACCGTCGGGGAAGAACGCGCCGACCATGTCGATGCGACCCAGCAGGCCGAGGTCGGGCCAGGAGAAGCTCTGCAGGCTCGGCACGTTGAGCGCCCACCCCGTCGGGTTGGAACCGTCGGGCGCCTGACCGCCCACATGGGTGATGGCCTCCACGATCAGCGACAGCACGGTGGCGGAGATGATCGAGATCAGCATCGCGCCCTTCACCTTGAGCACGTACAACGTGATCAGCAGGATCATGCCGAGCAGGAACACCAGGGTCGGCCAGCCCTTCATGGAACCCTCGACGCCGAGCGTCACGGGGGTGCCCTGAGCCGGGCGGACGACACCCGCGTTGACCAGGCCGACGAAGGCGATGAACAAGCCGATGCCCACCGAGATGGCCGTGCGCAGCGGTGGCGGGACCGCCTTGAACACGGCCGTGCGGAAGCCGGTCAGCACCAGAACGGTGATGATGATGCCCTCCCACACCACAAGCCCCATGGCCTGCGGCCACGTCATGTCGGGCGCGAGGGAGTAGGCCACCAGCGCGTTCAAGCCGAGACCCGACGCGATCGCCATCGGGAAGCGCCCGACGACGCCCATCAGGATGGTCATGATGCCGGCGATCAGCGCGGTCGCGGCCGCGACCATGGCGATCGACGCACCGACAGCAGCGCCGTCCACCTGCGTCATGGCGGCGTCGAGGAACTTCGGCGCACCCGAGATGAGGTTGCCGTCTCTGTCGGCCTGGGTGCCGATGATGAGGGGGTTCAGGGCGATGATGTAAGCCATCGCGAAAAAGGTGACGAGGCCGCCGCGGACTTCTTGTCCGACAGACGAGCCTCGTTTGGTGATATCGAAGTAACGGTCGAACCCGGAGGTAGGAGCCGGGGATGAGCCAGGCCCCGGACGGCCCGGGCGATGTGCAGCCTTGGGAGAGTTGGTTACCACTCGCCGCATCTTATCGGCCCTATACCAGGCCGATTCAAGCAGGTCCGTGGCCGTTACACGGCTGACTCACGGGCCCTGGTTGCCGTCAGTCGAACAGACCCTCGTCGACGCCGATCGTGTCGAACACCGGGGCGGGCAGTTCCCTGGCGCGCTGTGCGGCGACCACGTCGGAGTGTCCGCCGCAGCCGTGATCCAGGCTGACGACGTGGCCGTCCGACGGGGAGTACTGGTTGGCGCAGGCGCCGAACATCACGCCGAGAGAGCCTCGCAGCGGCACGAGGTAGCCACAGGTGCCGCAGTTGGCGGGCGCCTCGCGGGAGGCCTCGTCGCGGGGGCCAGGAGCTCCGCGCAGCCAACGCTCGGCGGTCTCCTCGCGGCCCTGACGCGACAGCACCCGGGCGCGTCCAAGGCCCAGCTCCGCGACGGTGGTGCGCAGCTGGACCCACTCGGCAGGGTCGGCGTCGACGGGCAGATCCGTCGCCGCGAAACCGGGCTCGAGGCGCGGATCGTTGTCGGGCGTGGCCAGCAGCATGCCGGGGGTGATGTCGTGGTCCTGGATGCGGTCCTCCCACGGCACCCAGGCGGGAGCCAGCAGCGCATCGTCGGAGGGAAGCAGCACCACCTCGTTGACGGTGGCCTCCTTCGCGCGGGCGGCGCGCACCACGGTGACGGCCCAGAACCAATCCTTGTAGCCGGGGAGCAGGCACTCGAAAGAGTGGGTGGCCACCCGGGAGCCGTCCTCGGCGGTCACGCTGAGGTGCTCGCCGACGGCGTCAGCGCCACCCGCCTCGACGGCGGCCTGGCGGGCGAAATCGATGGCGGCGGCCGCCACCGGGTCGAGCTTCACGACGGCCATTCACAACTCCAGTTCGTCGGCGACGCGGCGCAGCGCCTGAGCGAGCTTCTCCGCGTGACGGGCATCGGGGTGGCGACCATGGCGATAGCCGGCGCCCACGCCCTCCAGCACCTTGATCAGGTCTTCCACGATCGGGGCCATCTCGGAGGGCTTCTTGCGCAGCGCCTTCGACAGCGACGCCGGCGTCTCCAGGATCTCGACGGACAGGGCCTGCTCGCCCCGTCGCCCTTCGAAGACACCGAACTCCACCCGCTGCCCCGGCTTCAGCGACGCGACGCCCTCGGGCAGCGCATTAGCGCGAACGTGGACGTCACCGCCGCCGTCCTTCGCAATGAACCCAAAGCCCTTCGCGGCGTCGAAGAAACGCACCTTGCCTGTTGGCACCTGATGGCCTCGCCTTCTCTCGTGTGAATGACCAGTCTAGCTACACGGGTCCGTTACACGGCGCAGCGCCCCCGATCAGCCGGGGGCGCTGCGCCGTGCCTCAGAGTCTACGCGGAAGGGTGCCGCTAGCGAAGTCCGGCAACGTAGCGGAAGTAGTCGGCGTCACGCAGCAGCGAGGCAGCGGCCTCGTCGACGACGACCGTCACGTTGGGGTGGAACTGCAGGATCGAGCCGGGGCAGGACGCGGACACGGGGCCCTCGACCATCGCCTTCACGGCCTCCGCCTTGTTCTCCCCGGAGGCCACCAGAACGGCCGCTCGCGACTCCATGATGGTGCCGAGGCCCTGGGTGACGCAGTGGGTGGGCACCTCGTCGACGCTGTTGAAGAACCGGGCGTTGTCCTGACGGGTGCGAGGAGTCAGCACCTCGACCCGGGTGCGCGAAGCGAACGAGGAGTACGGCTCGTTGAAGCCGATGTGGCCGTTGGCACCGATGCCGAGGATCTGCACGTCGATGCCGCCGGCGGCCTTGATGGCAGCGTCGTACTCAGCGGCTGCGGCATGCGGGTCGGCGGCGTAGCCCTCGGGAACCCGGACCCGCGAGGCGTCCAGGCGCAGCGGTTCGATGACCGTGCGGCGGACGACCTGCAAGTAGCTCTCGGGGTGCTCGGACGAGATCCCGACGTACTCGTCGAGCGCGAAGGCCAAGGCATGCGTCAGATCCAGGGTGCCGGCCTCGACGCGACGGGTCAGCGCCTCATACAGGGACATCGGCGAACTGCCGGTGGCAACGCCCAGGATGGGGGTCTGGCTCCCCGCGATGGCGTCGACGACGCGATCCGCCGCCACCTCGCCAACCTGAGATACGTCCTTGCAGATCACAACTTCCATGGGCCTTGAGCCTCCTATTACCTCGCCTGAACCGGTGATGGCACCATCGTGCCGCCCCCGCGATCCGCGCGACCAAAAGTGGACGACGGGATAGCGCATTCTGCGCGAAACGTGCAGTTCCACGATCACAAGTGAGCAGTTTCACTGCGGAGCGCGCCCGGTAGGCTTGCGGCATGGCGACGTGGAGAGACGGGGCGGCCTACGCCCCCGTGGAGCGACCCGATGGGTTCGCCACTCCCATCGCGCCCGAGTTGAGCGTCGCCCCGCCGAAGGCATCCGTCACGCCCGGCTCGGTTCCGCCACCGGAGGCGGTCCACCCTCCCGACGGCACGACGCCGTTGAAAGCGGTAGAGGTCAAGCCCCGCACCACGCGCAATCCCCGCGAGGCGTTCTCGGTGGCCTCGGCTCTGTTGACGGCCACCTCGTCGGCGCGCGACCCCCGGCAGCCGTTCGCCACCAGCGCCGCCAGTCACGCTGCGGACGAGGAGCTTCCGCCGCCGTCCGGCCCACCGCTGCCGCCGCCCACCGGCGCGCCTCTCGCCGCGCCTGCGCCGCACTCGGCGCAACCGGCGCAACCGCACCCGGGTGCGCCGCAGAGTTGGCCGGCCCCCAGCCCTGTCCCCGGCGCGCCGCAGTGGCAGCACGTCCCACCGCCGCCGCCTGCTCTGACACCGACGTTGGCCAAGCCCCAGCGCACCATCGCGGGCGTGGCGCTGTTCTTGTTCATCGTCGCCTTCCTGGTGCCGTCGACGGGCGCCATTACGGTCACCGTCGCCGGCGTTCTCCTGCTGCGTCTTCCTGCCAGGCTGGGCATGGTCGGCCGGATCGCGACGGCCGGCGGTGCGATGGCGATCGCCTGGGGCGTCTTCACCGGAACGCTCACCGAAGGCAACTGGCTGCTGACCCTCGGCGCGATCTGGATGATCGGCGCCACCATCGCCTACATGGCCAAGCCCTTCAGCCCATCGGGCCGTTAGAACCTGCCCTCAGCGGTTCTACGGAACAGGAACCGTCGACTCCTCCATGCTGCCCAGCTCGATCGCCGGGCCGCCGTCCCACGCCAGGAGCTGGGCCAGCTGCGCCGGCCACAGGGGCGACGGCAGTGCGTCGAGCGGGAACCAGCCATGACCCATCATGCGCGTGCGCTCGTTGGCGGTGAGTCCGGTGGGGTCCGGGTCGAATCGCTCGACCCGCACCAGGTAAAAGGTCTCCTCCTGCACCAGGATCCGGTCGGAGTAGCCGTGCGTGACGATGCGGGTGGCAACAGGGCCTTGCACCTGCTCCGACGTGACGTCGAGCCCCGTCTCCTCGCGCAGCTCGCGCACGGCGGCCAGCCTCGGATCCTCGCCGGGATCGATGCCCCCGCCCGGCGTCACCCACCACTGCGATCCGGGCAGGCCGGGGTCGGTGTCAGCCTGCAGGAGCACCTCGTCGCCGGCAACCACGACGACGCGCGCGCCCTGCCGCTGGACCCGACGACGCCCCATCAGCGACCCGCCTTCCGGGCGTGCGCCACCTCGTCGTCGATCAGTTCGCGCCAGCTCTGCACCAGGGGCACGTCGACGTAGGCCTTGAAGGATCCCCCCGGCCTGACGCGCGACCCCACATGGAACGCCCGCACTCCGGCGCGGACCAGCCACGGGACGTGCTCGGCCTGCAGCCCACCGCCGGCCATGATCAGCCTGGCCACCGCCGGATCGGCCTTGGCGCGTCGCAGCAGGTCGTCTAGTCCGTGCTCGACGCCGCGCACCGAGCCGGCGGTCAGCACCTGGTCGACGCGGGGCAGGCTCAGCACATCGACCCAGGCCTGGTCGGTGTCGAGGCAGTTGTCGATGGCGCGGTGGAAGGTCCACGGGAAGTCTCCGTCGCCCACCAGTTCGCTCACCACCTGGCGATCCACCTGGTTGGCCTGGTTCAGGAACCCCAGCACCACCCCGTCGGCACCGGCGTCGAGGTACGACGAGATGAGGCCCTTCAACCGGGTGGCCTCTCCCCCGTCGGTGCCGAACCCGGCGCGCAGCCGTACCATGGGCCGCACCCTGATGGAGGTGCGCCGTCGCACCTTCTCCACCAACCGCGGCTCCGGCGACAGACCGTCGTCGGCCATGGTGCCTACCAGCTCGACTCGGTCGGCCCCTCCCGCTTCCGCGCGCTCGGCGTCGTCGGCGTGCAGCGCAATGATCTCCAACACAGCCATGGCCATATCTTGCCTGCTGACAAGCCGAAACAGGCGCCGACGCACGAAACCGATATGTACAAGGCGTGGACACATCAACGAAACGTGTCTAAATTCTCGCGAAATTTAGACACGTTCCCCTGCGGAGAACGAACAGCGAGGGGTGGCCCCCCGGCCCACCCCTCACTGCTGGTACTCGAATGCGTGATCAATAGATTCTGTGTCGGATCAGCGTGCCGTTCTCGAACACGTTGGTCGTCACCAGCAGCTGCCGGCCGTCGACCTCCACATCCGCAGGCATGTTGGCCTGCAGAACGAACGTCGGCTTCTTCGCGCCGCGCCGCAGGACCGTCACCTGGCTGCCGAACAACTCGGACACGTAGACATCACCCCGAAGGCTGACGTCGAGTCCCGTCGCGCCGATGTATCCGGTGGCGAGCTGCTTGGATCTGCCGCTCCACGGGTCGACCTTGTGGACGCCGCCCACGGGCAGCAGTTCGCCCAAGATTCCGCCCAGCGTGCTGACGTAAAGCCGGCCGTCGAGCCACATCTTGACATCGGTGGGAACCGACTCGGCGAGCCAATCGTGCCCGCTGATGCACGACGGAAGCTGGATGCCCTGAACGTTGGCAATGGTCGCGATCAGCGCGTCGTCGATGGTCACTCGAGCCGGCGGGAGCACCGCGACGGTCGAGATCCGCTTGGTGCGCAGATTCACCTTGAGGATCGCGTTGGCGGCGGCGTCGGCCACGAAGGCGGTGTTGCCGTAGACGCTCATCTGATACGCGTGCGACTCGACGATGCCCTTGTACTCGACGAGCGGGATGCCAGGCGGCACCGCGGCCTCGACCTGCGCCTTGCATTCGTCCGTGAGTCCGAGGATGCCGTAGGTGACGTTGCGGTCCGGATTGCGTTGCGCCTCGTAGGCGATGAAGTCGTCGCTGACGATCCGCTTCCTGCCGTCGGGCGAGCGCTTCACCACGTGGCTACCGCCGGCCCCCGTCTGGATGTAGTAGACATCGTGACCCCAGACGGAGACTCCGGTGAGTTCACCCGGGTAGGTCTCGAGGACGGTCTTCTTGCCGCCCGCTCCGACTTGGTACAGATATCCGGTGATGTCCACCGGCGACGTCTGCACGGCTCCGGTGACGTAGATCTTGCCTCTCGGGCCGTTGTCGACGGTCAACGGCATGGGTATCCCATCCGTGATCGTGGTGGGGCCACCCGTCGCCGACGCCGGCAAGGTGGTCGTGGCAAGGGCAAGTGTTGCGGCACAGATCATTCCGAGCGCGCGCGAGCGTGATCCCATGCTCCCCCCTCTTGGTAGTTGGTGGGGCAAAGGCTAGGCCCGTGCAGGGCATCAGGGACAGGTGTCGTTTGCGACACCTTGACGAAAGGGAAAGGGGGCGGTTCCGTACGGAACCGCCCCCTTTCGTGTTTCGCGCTGGGTGAGCGAACGGCTCAGAAGCCGCCCATGCCTCCCATGCCGCCCATCTCGTCGCCACCGGCGGGCATCGCGGGAGCCTTCTCGGGCTTGTCCGCGATGACGGCTTCGGTGGTGAGGAACAGGCCGGCGATCGACGCGGCGTTCTGCAGCGCCGAGCGGGTGACCTTGGCGGGATCGATGATGCCGGAGGCAACCATGTTCACGTACTCGCCGGTGGCCGCGTTCAGGCCCTCGCCGACGGGAAGGTTGGACACCTTCTCCGCGACGACGCCGCCCTCGTAGCCGGCGTTCGCGGCGATCTGGCGCAGCGGAGCCTTGGCAGCGGCGAACACGATCTGCGCGCCGGTGGCCTCGTCACCGTCCAGGCCCTCGACCTTGGCGGAGGCGGCAGCCTGCAGCAAGGCGACGCCACCACCGGGGACGATGCCCTCCTCGACGGCGGCCTTGGCGTTGCGCACGGCGTCCTCGATGCGGTGCTTGCGCTCCTTGAGCTCCACCTCGGTGGCCGCGCCGACCTTGATGACGGCCACGCCGCCGGCCAGCTTCGCGAGACGCTCCTGCAGCTTCTCGCGGTCGTAGTCGGAGTCGGAGTTCTCGATCTCGCGACGGATCTGCTGGACCCGGCCCTCGACCTGCTCCTTGTCGCCGGCACCGTCGATGATGGTGCACTCGTCCTTGGTCACCAGGACGGAGCGGGCGCGGCCCAGCAGGTCCAGGGTGACAGCGTCGAGCGACAGGCCGACCTCCTCGGAGATCACCTCGCCGCCGGTCAGGATGGCGATGTCGGTCAGCATGGCCTTGCGACGGTCGCCGAAGCCGGGGGCCTTGACGGCGATCGACTTGAAGGTGCCACGGATCTTGTTGACGATCAGGCCGGCCAGCGCCTCGCCCTCCACGTCCTCCGCGATGACCAGCAGCGGCTTGCCCGACTGCATGACCTTCTCCAGCACCGGCAGCAGATCCTTCAGCGCCGAGACCTTGGAGTTGACGATCAGCACGTAGGGATCGTCCAGGGTGGCCTCCATGCGCTCCGCGTCGGTGACGAAGTAAGGCGCGATGTAGCCCTTGTCGAAGCGCATGCCCTCGGTGAGCTCGAGCTCGAGGCCGAAGGTGTTGGACTCCTCGACGGTGATGACGCCTTCCTTGCCGACCTTGTCCATGGCCTCGGCGATGATCTCGCCGACGGTGGGATCAGCGGCGGAGATCGACGCGGTGGCGGCGATCTGCTCGCGGGTCTCGACCTCGACGGCCATGTTGGCGAGCTCCTCGGAGATGGCGGCGGTGGCCACCTCGATGCCCTTCTTCAGCGCGATCGGGTTGGCACCCGCGTTCACGTTGCGCAGGCCCTCGCGCACCATCGCCTGAGCGATGACGGTGGCGGTGGTGGTGCCGTCGCCGGCGACGTCGTCGGTCTTCTTGGCGACTTCCTTGACCAGCTCGGCGCCGATCTTCTCGTACGGCTCCTCAAGCTCGATCTCCTTGGCGATGGAGACGCCATCGTTGGTGATCGTGGGGGCGCCCCACTTCTTCTCCAGGACGACGTTGCGACCCTTGGGGCCGAGCGTCACCTTAACCGCGTCAGCAAGGGTGTTCATGCCGCGCTCGAGGCCGCGACGGGCCTCCTCATCGAACTTAATCAGTTTTGCCATGTTGCTCGGGAATCCTCCGTCGAGCGGGGCGGTCAGCCCCTTGTGGGTTGTCTTGTCTGTTGTTCGAACCGTGCAGTGCCCGCGACGGACGGCTTGCGCCTCACCTTCGGTTCGATAGCACTCCCACACGGAGAGTGCTAAGTCCAATTATTAGCACTCACACCAAGAGAGTGCAAAGAATCGGGCCAGCTCGACCATCGCTGTGGCAGCATGACGACGACACCCGGCGACGATCGGAGAGACCATGGGCGACGAGACGCTCCGGCTGGTGCGTAACATCGGCAATGTTGCGAACCTCAGCACCCCGCTCGGGCTGCTCGTCGCGCTGGCCGCCCGGGGCCGCCTGAGGCGCATCGACGGCCTGATCGTCGCCGAGCGCGCGCACCTCGGCCCCTTGCCCGCCGGCGCCGTCACGATCGGCTCGGTCGTCGTCATCCCCACCCTCACCCTTGAGGAGCTGCAACGCCGAGTACCGGGCACGATGGAGCACGAGGACGCCCACGCCTGGCAATGGGCCTACTGCTTGGGGCTGCCGTTCATCCCGCTCTATATGGCGGCGATGGGATGGTCATGGTTGCGCACCCGCGACCGCGCGTCGGCCAACGTCTTCGAGATCCAGGCAGGACTGGAACTCGGCGGATACCGGAAGCGACCGGTTCAGCGGCGAAGGCGCGACGCCGAACGGTCGGCCTGACGCTGCGAGCGCATCCGCCGCAGCCGCTTCACCAACAGGGGCTGGTGTTGCAGCGCCGCGGGGGAATCGATCAGTAGGTTGAGCCGCTGGTAGTACCGCGCGGAACTCAGTCCGAAGCGCTCCATGATGGCCTGTTCCTTGGGCACCATCTCGGCGAACCAGGTGGCCTCGAAGTCGAGAAGAGCAACGTCGTTCTCGCTGAGCTGTTCGGCGTCGTACGCGATGGCCTCTGACATGGCGCCCAGTTTACGTGCAGATCACAACCATGTCATTTGTCAGCACGCCGGTGTCCCTTTGCCCTGGCACGCTAGAGTCGAAGGTGCCTTCGGCGCACCTACCCAGCGGCGCGCCGTAACGGGAAGGGTCAATGAAGATGCGCCGACTGGCAGGCACGGTAAAGCACTACACGTGGGGTTCCCCCGACGCGTTACCGAGGCTGATGGGCGAACAACCCAACGGCCTGCCCTGGGCCGAGTGCCGCTTCGGCACCCACCACACCTCCGAAGCCGCGCTCGACGACGGCACCCCGCTCTCCCGCTACCTGCGCGACAACCCGCAGCTGCTCGGCCGGAGCGCACTGGAGGAATTCGGGCCGCAGCTGTCCTACGTCCTCAAGCTGATGGCGATCGAGACGCCGCTGAGCCTCCAGGCCCACCCGTCCCGCGCCGACGCGATCAAGGGATACGCCAAGGAAGCACTGTTCGGCTATGCGCTCGACCACCCCGAGCGGTGTTACGTCGACGACTGGCCGAAGCCCGAGCTCCTGGTCGCCCTCACCCCCTTCGAAGGCCTGGTCGGCTTCCGCGACCCCGTCACCACCGCCGGCCTTTTCGAGGGACTCGGTGTGGCAAACGAACTCTCCTCGATCATCGGGCCGCTGCGTGACCGCGTCGAGACCCTGGCCCTCGAAGAGGTCTTCCTCGACGTGCTCACCATCAATCGCCGGCGGCACCTGGTCGACGTCGTGCTCGCCGCGGCCGTGGAAAAGCTGGACGCACCAGGCGAACTCGGCCGCTTCGCGAAGACGGCCGTCGACCTCGACGAGCACTTCCCCGGCGATCCCGGCATCCTCGCCGCCCTCCTCCTCAATCCCATCTCGCTGCAGCCGGGCGAAGGGGTCGCCTTCCCGCCAGGAGTCATGCACGCCTATCTGAAGGGCAACGCCATCGAGGCCACCGGCGCCTCCGACAACACCATCCGCGGCGGGCTCACCCAGAAGCGCATCGATGTCGACGGGCTGATCCACGTCGTGGACTTCCGCCCTTCCGAACCGCGCATCCTCTCGCCGGACGGCACCGACGGGGCCTACCTCTACCCGACGACCTTCGCCGAGTTCGAGCTCTGGCTCATCTGCCCCGCCGGAACCCATTCGGTGGAGGTGCCGCGCGCCGATGGCGCGAGGATCGCGGTGGCGACGGAAGGCAACTTCGAACTGAGCACCGACGACGAGGTGCTGGAGCTTCGTCAGGGACAGGCCGCATTGCTGACCGCCGGGGAGGCCGTGCACGCCAAGGGCACGGGCAAACTCTTCGTCGGCGCCTCCGGCACCTGAGAGGTTCCGCGGAGACCCCCGCGGAGTTTCCGCGGGCGCCCTGGTTGCGCCACAATAGGCACACTTGCCTCCTTAGCTCAGCGGCCAGAGCGCTCGCCTTGTAAGCGAGTGGTCGAGGGTTCGACTCCCTCAGGAGGCTCCACTGCCGGTGTGCGAGCGCGGAGGGGACCATGGCGAAGAAGAAGAAAACTGCCGGCGGAACCCCTGCCACCGTGACGCTCGACCGATTGGGCATCGACTACCAGGTGCGCAGCTACGAGCACGACCCCTCGGCTCCGTCATTCGGACTCGAGGCGGCCGAAGCCCTCGGCGTCGCCCCCGCCCGGGTGTTCAAGACCCTGCTCGTCGACACCGACTCGGGCCTGGCCGTCGGCATCGTCCCGGTCGACGCGCAGCTGGACCTGAAGGCCATCGCCTCGGCGCTGAAGAGCAAGCGCGCGACGATGGCCGATCCGGCCGCCGCCGAGCGCAGCACGGGATATGTGGTGGGCGGGATCAGCCCGATCGGTCAGAAGAAGGCCCTGCCCACCGTGCTCGACGCCTCCGCGACGGACCACGACACCGTCCTGGTGAGCGGCGGAAAGCGCGGCTTCGACCTCGAGCTCTCCCCCTCCGACCTGCTCACGGCCACCAAGGGCACCGCAGCCCCGATCGCCCGTCACTGACCTCGCCCCGACCTATCCCGTACATAAATCTGCGCAGACGCGAAGGCCTCCCGTATACAGCGAGGCCGTCGCGTATACGCAGATCTGTGTTCATCACAGCCGGACGATGGGCCCGGTGCGGCGGGCCTTGCGGCGTGGGCAAGAATGTCCCCTATGACTGAACCCAGCAAGTGGACCCGCATCATCGCCGCCGACCCCGGCCACTCCCAGCGCTACATCGAGCGTTTCAAGATCATGGAGGCCAACGGCCACGATCTGGGCGGCGAGGCGCGCATGATCGACGCGATGGTCTCGCGCAATGCGCGGATCCTGGATGCCGGCTGCGGCCCGGGCCGCGTGGGCGGGCGGCTGCACGCCGTGGGCCACACCGTCGTCGGCGTCGACGTCGACCCCGCCCTGATCGAGGCCGCCGAGCGCGACTATCCCGGCCCCACCTGGCTGACCGGCGATCTCGCCGAGATGGACCTTCCCGCGCGGGGCGTGGAGGCGAACTTCGACGCCATCGTCTGCGCCGGCAACGTGATGGGATTCCTCGCTCCGTCCACCCGAGTGGAGGTGCTGCGTCGCTTCGGCACCCACCTGGCCGAAGACGGACGCGCCGTAGTGGGCTTCGGCGCCGGTCGTGGCTACGAGTTCTCGGAGTTCCTCTCCGACGTCGAGGCCGCCGGACTGCGCCTGGACCTCCCCCTCTCCACCTGGGATCTGCGCGCGTTCACCGCCGACTCCGACTTCCTGGTGGCGGTGCTGGCCAGGTGACCTCACGCTCTCCTCGAGGCTCGGCCGCGGGCGGCCTCGCACCTCGAAGAGCGTCAGTGGCACTCGCCCCTCGGAGAACGTGAGGCGGAACCTCGGAGAGCGTGGATGCAGGATGTCTGCTAAACTGATATCACATTGATATCTGATTTGAGGAGCAGACATGGCGCAACACCTAGTCCCCGATCACGACGAGGCCTCCGTCGGCGGAGCGGTGGCCGATAAGCCCGTGGGCCACGAGGGCACCCGGGTCATCGTCGAGGAGCGCACAGCGTGGACGATGTCCGGTGCGTTGGCGCTGCTCCTCGGCCTGGCCCTGCTGGCACTCGCGGTCTGGGGCATCGTCTCCACCGCGATCGCCTCCGACTCCGGCTATCCGGTCAGCGGCCTGATCATCTTCGGGTCGATCGTGGCCTTCATCGCCGGCCTGGTGGTCTTCTCGTCGCTGACCATCGTCGCCCCCGGCGACACCAAAGTGCTGCAGTTCTTCGGCAAGTACATCGGCACCATCCGCAAGCAGGGCCTGCTGCTCACGGTCCCGCTGACCACCAAGAAGAAGGTCTCGGTGAAGGTGCGCAACTTCGAGACCAACGAGCTCAAGGTCAACGACGCCGACGGCAACCCGATCAACATCGCGGCCATCGTGGTGTGGCAGGTGGCCGACACCGCCAAGTCGGTATTCGCCGTCGAGGCCTACGAGGACTTCGTGACGGTGCAGGCCGAGTCGGCCCTGCGGCACATCGCGACCACTCACCCGTACGACTTCGCGGAGCCCGGCGAGGAGAGCCTGCGCGGCTCCACCGATCTGGTCTCCCGCGAGCTCGCCGAGGAGGTGGCAGCCCGCATCACCATCGCCGGCATCGAGGTGGTCGAGACCCGCATCTCCTCGCTCGCCTACGCCCCGGAGATCGCCGGAGCGATGCTGCAGCGCCAGCAGGCCTCGGCCGTGCTCGCGGCCCGCAGCAAGATCGTCGACGGCGCGGTGGGCATGGTGGAGCAGGCGCTGGAGCGTTTGGAGGAGCACTCCGTCGTCGAACTCGACGACGAGCGCAAGGCCGCCATGGTCTCCAACCTGCTCGTGGTGCTCTGCTCCGACTCCCGCTCCACGCCGGTCATCAATACCGGGACGCTGTACGGGTGACCGAGCACGACGGCGGGGCCGCCTTCACAGAGCGGCCCCGCCAGCCCAAGCCGAGTCGCAAGCAGCTCTTGCTGCGGCTCGACCCGGCCGTGCACGAAGCGCTATCCAAATGGGCGGCCGACGACCTGCGCAGCCTCAACGCGCACATCGAGAAGCTGCTGCGCGACGCCCTGCGCACCTCCGGGCGCGACGTGCAGGCCGGTCCCATGAGGCGCCCCGGCCGGCCGAGGCGCGATTCCGAGTAGCCCTCCCCACACGAAGATCGTCCCGACGGCTGGTGCCGTCGGGACGATCTTTTCTCAGCAGTGCTGTCTGCTTCCGCAGAACCCCTTACTCGCCCGTGTCAGGCAGCCCCGGCCGGGGCCCCTTGGTCCGGGTGGGCGACGGGCTCGACGTGGCCGTCGGGGAAGAGGTGGCCGTGGGCGTCGAGCTGGGCTCGGCCGACGGGCTCTTGGACGGCTCCGGCGACGGCGTCTCCGAAGGCTCCGGGGACTCCGAGGGCTCAGGCGACTCGGACGGTTCCGGAGACTCCGAGGGCTCGGGCGACGGCTCGCCCTGCCACATCGTCGGCTTCAGGGGCGTCACGGCGATCGAGGCGATGGTCGCCGTGCCACCTTCGGCGAAGCCGTCGATCCGGTCGGCGCCGGCCACCGGGAACACCTGGTCGGTGATCGTGATCAGGCCGTCATCGGCGAACAACTCCACCGACGCACGGTCGAGGTAGATCTCAAAGCTGACCGTGCCGTCGGCATTGCGCGCCACCGGTGCGTCCTCGATCGAGGCGAACCGGGCATGGAAGTCGACGTTGCCCGAGTTCCGGCGATCGACGAAGACCCGACCGGTGGTGACGTCGTACCCGATCAGCGTTCCGGTGCCATCGGCACCTCCGAAGACGCGGATGCCGGATCGCTCCGCGGTGCCGGGATCGAGCGTCACGTCGATCCGCACCACGTCGCCACTCAGGCCTAGGTCGGTGTCGCCGGACAGCGCCACGTCGGACGCACTCTTGGCGCTCGCCTCGTCGAGCAGGCCGTCGACCTGATCGACCACCCGCTGAACCAGCCGCGGACCCTTGTCGGTGTTCACCAGGGCCACCTCGCGGGGCAGCGTCATGGAACTGCGCCAGGTGGAGGTGGGGATGGCCTCGGCGTACTGCCAGTTGTTCATCCAGCCCTGCATGATCCGCACGGAATCATCGGTGGTGCCGGAGTAGGAGACGGTCGCGTAGTAGTCGCGGCCCCAGTCGAGCCAGTCGTAGCGCTCCAGCCTGCTGCCGGCCAGCGAGTCGGAGAACATGAACTGGTCGGCCAGGATGTGGCCCCAGCCGTAGCGGTTGTTGTCGATGATGACGATCTGAGCGTCCTTACCCAGGAACTCGGCGATGTTCCAGGATTCCCATTCCAGGGTCTCGCTCTCGTTGCCGGAGGCGCTGCGCACCACCTCTCCGTCGACGACGAGGTTGACGGTGACCTCCTCGGAACGAACCTGGGCCGGCTCGTCGCCGATCACGAAGTGGTCCACCCACAGCTGTGGCCAGGCACCGGACTCGGCCTCGTCGACGATCCGAACCCGCGCCTTCTTGCCGTCGAATTCGGAGACATCCCACGAGGTCCAGTTGAGTCGGTCGTCGTTGCGGCCGGTGGCGTAGCGCACGGCCTCGCCGTCGACGAGCAACTCGACGCCCAGCGTGCCGTCGTCGCGACGACCGGCGCCGATCAGGAAGGACAGGTGGTCGCCGTCGATGGTGAACTCGGGCGACGTGAAGGCGCCGGTGTTCGCGTCGCCGTCGGGGCCGGCCAGCCAGGTGTTGACCGAGTAGGTGCCGAGGTAGGCATTGCCGGCGTTGGCCGACGGGCTGCGCTCGGGCTCCGTCGCGAAGTCGCCGGTCAGCTCCCAGCCGTTGTCGGCGAGCGGGCCGTTCTCGAAGTCGAACAGCACGGTGCTGCCGGCAGGAGCCTCGTTGCCGATCTGACCGCCGGGCACGGGCGGATGGTTGCCGCCACCGACCAGGAAGTTCAAGAACGGCTTCTCCACGGTGAAGCTCGGCGACTCCAGCGAGCCGATCGCCCAGTCGTGGTCGAGGAAGCTGTTCACCAGGCCGTCGCCCACGAAACCGCTGACCGGGGACTGACCGTCCAGCGCTCCGGCGGCCGGTGCGTCGCCGAAGGGCCCGTTCGCCCAGTTCTCGGGCTCGTTGTTGACCGTCCAGTCGCCGTAGCCGTCCTCGAAGTCCTGGAACACCACGCCTTCCGGCAGCGGGTCCTCGGTGACGGTGGACTCGCTGGTGAAAGTGGTGCCGTCGAAGTCGCCGACGAAGTACTGACCGCCGCTGCCGCCCGCGACCGCACCGGGGTTGAGGTTGACCACCATCACCCACTTGGTGTTGTTCGGGTCGCCGTCGACCGGCAGCTCGAAGAGATCGGGGCACTCCCAGATGCCGGCCACCGAGTTGGCGGGGCCGAAGTCGGACAGGTGATCCCAGCTGCGCAGATCGTCGCTGCGGTAGAGCACCACCTTGTGTTCGAGGGCCTCGACGGCCACCATCACCCAGTAGGACTCGCCGTCGCCCTCGTACCAGAACACCTTCGGGTCGCGGAAGTTCGCCGAGTCGCGGTTGAGCACTGGGTTGTTCTCATACTTGGTCCAGGTCATGCCGTCGTCGAGGCTGTATGCCAGCGACTGGGCCTGCAGCCCGGCATGCGTGGGATGCGCTCCGGTGTAGGCCGAGGTGTAGACGGCCACCAGGGGCGCCTTGCCTCCGGGCTCGCCGAAGCCGGACGTGTTGTCCTTGTCCACCACGACGGAGCCCGAGAAGATGTCCTCGATCGCGACGCCGTCGTCATTGAAGGTCTGCGGGATGGCGATCGGTTGTTCTTTCCACGTCACCAGATCGGTGGACGTGGCGTGTCCCCAGCTCATGTTGCCCCAGGTGGTGGCTTGGGGGTTGTGCTGGAAGAAGAGGTGGTAGACGCCGTCGACATAGACCATGCCGTTGGGGTCGTTCATCCAGTTCTTCTCCGGGGAGAAGTGGACCAGGGGACGGTAGGGCTGCGAGGCCTCCTCGCGCGGCTCGGCATTGCCGGGCAGGGTGACGCCGGCGGCGAGCAGGCAGCCGGCGAGGGCGAGCGGCACCAGGCGGCGCCGCCATAACGGGGTGGTGAGACCTTGGGGACGGGTCATCTAGATGTCTCCTTGACGTGACGTCGGTGTCGGGAGACATCAGTCTAAAACGTGTTAGCCCTCCTGGCTAGATGCCTTCTTCCGCGCCGACAACACGGTGGTGACGACGATCACCACGAGCAGGCCGATCGCGACATATCCTGCGATCCGCGCGTACCAGTTCAGGATCTCCACGACAGGTTCGCCGAGCTGCCAGCCCAGCCAGAAATAGAAGACCAGCCAGATGGTGCTGGCGACGTAGTCATAGATCAGGAAGCGCTTCAGGCTCATCTTCGCGGCACCGGACAGCACGAAGACCACCTGCATCAGCGGCAGCGGAATGGGCACATAGGCGATGAAAAAGCCGAGCGGGCCCAGCTTCTCCGCCCAGCGCTCGGCCCGGTCGTAGTTGCGCTTGGCCCGGACGCTGCGCCCGGCCCAGATCTCGATCATGCCCCGGCCCCACAGCTTGCCGGCCCACCAGTAGATCCAGTCGAACTTGAGGCTCAAGATCGACGCGATCACGAGCACGACCGGCCAGTGAGCCATCTGCCCCACGCCCGCGAGCGCCCCCGACGCGGCGACGGCGGTGCGTCCGCCGGTGATCATGGCCAGCCAGTCGGGTGCCACTCCGAGCAGCCAGGCGCGCGTCGGGATCAGGGCAAGGCTGAATACTCCGATCACGCCGAACCAGGCGAGACATGCGTAGTCGGAGCGCCCGGGCTCCTTCTTCCACGGCATGCCTTCGTCCTCCCACCAGGGGCGTTCCTCGGTGGGGTCGACACCGTCGGACGGCGTGCGGTCTGGCTCATTGGATTCCACCTGCCGAAGCGTACCCGCCGCACGAGCGCTCCCCCAGCGGGAGCGAACGCGGGCGACACGCCCGTCCAGAAAGCGGACCCACATGGACGACGGGGACTACTACCAGTTACAGTTCACACCAGAAGCCCTTAAACGATGAGGGTTCTCTTCTCCACTACGGATCGTCGGGCACGTACCTGCCCGTGGAAAGGATGTGTGGCATGGCCACCGTTAGTTTTCGTGACGCCTGCAGGCGCTACCCCGGAGCCGACCGCAACGCCGTCGACAAGCTGAACCTCGAAATCGCCGATGGCGAGTTCATGGTCCTCGTCGGCCCGTCCGGCTGTGGCAAGTCGACCTCGCTGCGTATGCTCGCCGGCCTCGAAGAGGTCAACGCAGGCAACATCTTCATCGGCGACCGCGATGTCACCGACCTCCCGCCGAAGGATCGCGACATCGCGATGGTCTTCCAGAACTACGCCCTCTACCCCCACATGACCGTGGGCGACAACATGGGCTTCGCCCTGAAGATGGCCAACGTTCCCAAGGCCGAGCGTCAGGCTCGCGTGCAGGAGGCCGCCAAGCTGCTCGGCCTCGAGGACTTCCTCAACCGCAAGCCGAAGGCTCTCTCCGGTGGCCAGCGTCAGCGCGTCGCCATGGGCCGCGCGATCGTGCGTTCGCCCCAGGTCTTCCTGATGGACGAGCCGCTGTCGAACCTCGACGCCAAGCTGCGCGTGTCCACCCGTACCCAGATCGCCGCTCTGCAGCAGCGCCTGGGCGTCACCACCGTCTACGTCACGCACGACCAGGTCGAGGCCATGACGATGGGCGATCGCGTGGCGGTCATGAAGGACGGCATCCTTCAGCAGTGCGCCAGCCCGCTGAGCCTGTACGACGCGCCGGTCAACCTGTTCGTCGCGGGCTTCATCGGCTCGCCCGCCATGAACCTCATCTCCGGCAACGTCACCGCCGATGGCGTCCAGGTGGGCGACTTCGTGGTGAAGGTTCCCCGCGAGACCCTGGCCAAGGCGGCTGGTGAGAGCACCCTCACCGTCGGCATCCGTCCCGAGAACTTCCAGGTCTCCGCCGACGGCACCGGCATCGGCCTCGACATCGCGGTGCTCGAGGAGCTGGGTGCGGACTCGTACCTGTACGGCACCCTTGCCGGCCTGAGCGAGGACGAGAAGATCACTGCCCAGCAGTTCATCGCCCGCGTCAAGGCTCGCACCGCCCCCGAGCGCGGCGAGGTCGTGCGCCTGGTCGCCGATCCCGACTCGGTGCACGTGTTCAGCAACAAGTCCGGTCTGCGCATCAGCTGATCGCTCTCATAGCAGCAAAGAGGCGGGCTCCCTTGGGGGCCCGCCTCTTTGCTTTATCTCCTTCAAACGCTCAGGGCGCGATCGGGGGGCCCGCATGGGGGCGTTCCGACGGCGGACCCACGGCCGCCGTCATGCCCGGGGCGGCCGCGGCCGGCGGTGGAAGGGCTCGTCGCCCAGCTCGCGCTGCAGTTCCTCGAGCCGTCGGGTGAGTTCGGCTCGGACGCCGGCGTACTCGGGATCGAGGTGGACGCTGCGCAGCTCGTACGGATCCCGCTCCAGGTCGAACAGCTCCCACTCGGGCGGGTAGCTCACGCCTGAGGTGTTGGGCAGCCCCATGCCGTCGGCGTAGTAGTAGATCAGCTTGTAGCGCTCGGTGCGGATCCCGTAGTGCGCCCAGACGTGGTGCATGTTGTCGTCGTGCTCGTAGTAGCGGTAGTAGTGCGCGTCGCGCACCACCGCCGTCGGGTCGTCGGTGAGCAGCGGCACGAGGCTGTAGCCCTGCATCCGCTCGGGCGCGTCGACGCCGGCGAAGTCGAGGATGGTCTGCCCCAGGTCGACGTTCGCGACGAGGCTCGCCACCTCCTGGCCGGGCGCGACCTTGGCCGGGTAGCTCAGCACCAACGGCATCCGGAGCGACTCCTCATACATGAAGCGCTTATCGAACCAGCCGTGCTCACCCAGGAAGAAGCCCTGGTCGGAGGCGTAGATGGTCACCGTGTCGTCCCACTGGCCGCGGTCGCGCAGCGCGCCGAGCACGGTCTCGACGCCTTCGTCCAGCGCGGCGACGCAGCGCAGGTAGTCCTGCAGGTAGCGCTGGTACTTCCAGAGCGCGAGGTCGCGGTACGGGAGCTCCTCCGGCGGATCCTCCTTGAGGTCGATGTCGGTGAGATCGTCGGCCACCCGCATCGTCGCGTGCCGCGCGGCGGTGCCGCGGCCCTCGTAGTCGTCGAAGAAGGTATCGGGCACGGGGATCGGGTCGACGAACAGGCCGGCGTGCCGCGGATGCGGCTGCCAGGGGCGGTGCGGGGCCTTGTGCCAGATGAGGACGCAGAACGGCTCATCCCCCTGTTCGGCCATCCAGTCGAGGGCGCGCTCGGTGATGATGTCGGTGACGTAGCCCTCGCGACGCACGGGGCCGTCGGGGGTGTAGAACTCCGGGTCGAAGTACTCCCCCTGGTCGGGCAGCACCTCCCAGTGATCGAACCCCGCCGGGTCGTAGCCCTCGCCGTGCCCGAGATGCCACTTGCCGAAGATCGCCGTGCGGTAGCCGGCCGCGCGCAGGGCGCCGATGAACGTCGGCTGATCGTTGGTCAGGTACGTGCTGAGCGTCGTCACGGCGCTCACGTGGCTGTAGGTGCCCGTCAGGAAGGCGGCGCGGCTGGGCGTGCACAGCGCGTTCTCCACCAGGGCCGTCTCGAACCGCACGCCGGCCTCCGCGATCCGGTCGATGCCGGGCGTGCGATTGACGACGGAGCCGTAGCAACTGATCGCGTTGGCGGCGTGGTCGTCGGACAGGAGGAAGACGATGTTGGGGCGCCCGGCCCCGACGGCTGCACGTGCGTCGCTGCTCATCGTCACAGGCTAGCGGCGGGAGGATCTTCCCGACCACGGCCATAGCAACTCCGAGGTGAGATCTCACGTTCTCTCCCGAGAGAGAACGCGGTTCCGTCAAGGCCCGCGAGATCGCTACGGTTGGGCCCATGGCTGAGCTCGGACAGTGGACCAAAGCGATACGCACCGGCATGGGAACCGATCCGGCGCAAGGGGCCGTCGTGCCTCCCATCTACCTGTCGAGCAATTACGCCTTCGAGGCGCCCGGTCGGCCGCGGACCTACGACTACTCCCGCTCCGGCAACCCCACCCGGGATCTGCTGGGCGAGGCCGTCGCGGAGCTGGAGGGCGGGGCCGGGGCCACCATCGTCGCCTCGGGCCTGGCAGCGATCACCCTGATCGCCGAGGCCTACGTGCCGACCGGCGGGCGCATCGTCGTGCAGCACGACGCGTATGGCGGCACCTGGCGGCTGTTCACCATGCTGGCCGCACAAGGCCGCTTCGTCGTCGACTTCGTCGACTTCAACTCCGAGGCCTACGCCGAGTCGCTCGCCTCGGGCGCCGATCTGGTGTGGATCGAGACGCCCTCCAACCCGCTGCTCAGGATCACCGACATCGAGGCGGCCGCGGCGGCGGCCCACCGCGCGGGCGCTTTGGTGGTGGCCGACAACACCTTCCTCTCGCCCCTGCTGCAGCAGCCGCTGGCGCTCGGAGCCGACCTGGTGATCCACTCCACCACCAAGTTCCTGAACGGTCACTCCGACGTGGTGGGCGGCGCCGTCGTCGCCTCGACGCCGGAGCAGCACGAGAACCTGAGGCTCTGGGCCAACGCGCTGGGCCTCACCGCCAGCCCGCTCGACTCCTACCTCACGTTGCGCGGGCTGCGCACCCTCGACGCGCGGCTGCGCGTGCACGACGAGAACACCCGCGCCCTCGTCGACCTCTTCGACGCTCACCCCGCCGTCACCGCGCTGCACTACCCCGGCCTGCCGACCCACGAGGGACACGACGTCGCGGCGCGTCAGCAGTCGGGCTTCGGATCGCTGCTCAGCATCGATCTGGGCAGCTGGGAGTCCTGTCGTCGTTTCCTGGACGGCCTGGAGATCTTCCACCTGGCCGAATCGCTCGGCGGCGTCGAGTCCTTGGTGTGCCATCCCGAGACGATGACCCACGCCGGCATGACGCCCGAGGCCCGGGAAGTGGCCGGAATCACGCCAGGCATGTTGCGCTTCAGCATCGGTCTCGAGAGCCGCGACGACCTGGTCGCCGTCGTCTCAGAGGCGTTGGATCGCACCTAAGACGTTCCGCGGATGGATGGCACGCGGTCCGATGGCCCGCCAAACCTCATAGACTGCATTCCGTGCCCAGGTTTCTCGCTGCCAAACCCAACCCGCAGCTGATCACCCTGCCCTGGAACGTCCCGCTGGCGGAGTGGCCCACGGAGAACCTGGTGGCGCTCCCCCGAGGCATCTCCCGGCACGTGGTGCGCTTCATCCAGGTGGGTGACGACATCTTCGCGGCCAAGGAGATCCTGGAAGAGGTGGCCGTGCAGGAGTACCGGCTGCTGCACGAACTGGACCGGCTCAATGTGCCCAGCGTCGATCCGGTCGCCGTGGTGCTCGGCCGCAAGGACGGCGAGGGCCTGCCGCTCGACCCCATCCTGCTCACCCGGCACCTGCCCTTCTCGCTCCCGTATCGCGCGCTGTTCTACAAGGGCATCAAGCACGAGACGGTGGTGCGCCTCCTCGACGCGATGGTGGTGCTGCTCGTGCGCCTCCACCTCACCGGCTTCTTCTGGGGCGACGTGTCGCTGTCCAACATCCTGTTCCGCCGCGACGCGGGCGAGTTCGCGGCATACCTCGTCGACGCGGAGACGGGCGAGATCCATCCCGAGCTCACCGACGGCCAGCGCGCCCACGACCTGCAGATCGCCCGCACCAACCTGTTCGGCGAGTTCCTCGATCTCGAGGCCGGCGAGATGCTGGACGAGTCGCTCGACCCGGCCGCTCTGGTAGCCACCATCGAGGAGCGTTACCACGCGCTGTGGAACGAGCTCACCGGGGTGGAGGAGTTCGACGGCTCGGAGCTGTATCGCATCGAGGGCCGCGGCCGGCGCCTGAACGCGCTGGGCTTCGACGTCGCCGAGATCGACGTATCGACCTCAGCCGACGGCCGCACCATCCGCATCCAGCCCAAGGTGGTCGACGCGGGACACCACTCCCGTCGTCTGATGAGGCTGACCGGCATCGACGCCGAGGAACACCAGGCCCGGCGGTTGCTGAACGACATGGACGCCTACCGCGCCAAGGTGTGCCCCGAGCTGCCCGAGTCGGTGTCCGCCCACCGCTGGTTGCTGGAGATCTTCGAGCCCACCATCGCGCGCATCCCGCACCACCTACGCGCCAAGCGCGAGCCCGCCCAGTTCTTCCACGAGATGCTCGACTACCGGTGGTTCCAGTCGCAGCGCGAGCAGCGCGAGGTGGCGACGGAAGAGGCCACCGCCGGCTACATCAACGACATCCTCACCGAGCTGCCCGACGAGCACCTCGGCACGCTGCAGCCCGTCGGCCAGGAACTGCGCAACATCTACGACCCGTCGCAGGGCTTCGTCGATGACGATGACGACGACGAACCCTACGATCCGTGGGAGGACGCCGCCAACGACCCCGAGGTTCCTCTGTACGAGACCCTCGACATCAACGCGCTCCGAGCCAAGGCCGCGTCGAAGGACAAGGACTGAATCCTTATCTCACCTGTATCAGCCGATCAGGTCCCCGCTCTTATCGAGCAGTGAGTCACAGGGACTCACGAGAGGGGAAAAACCATGTCTATCACGACCACCTTCGGGAACTTCGATCTGAAGGAATTGAGGATTCTTCCGACGCCGTCCGTCGACGAGGCCGTCACCGCTCCCACGCAGGGCGAGATCCGCAAGATCGCGGAGTCGGTGCTCGGCGGATTGAAGTACTCCTTCGCCACCGCGGCGGCCAGCTCGGCGGAGACGCTGCAGGCCGGATCGATCGAGGCGGATATGCACTCGGCGCTCGCCACTCTCGCGAAGGACCGCCAGGAGCACTTCGCGGGCGTCGCGTCCAAGCTGGTGACGGCACCCGAGAGCGCGCGTCTGGCGATGTTCGGCAACGCCGGCGTGCTGGACGCGACGACCTTCGTCCGCAAGGGCGGGTTCGACTCGTTCACCACCAACGTCACGCTGCCGAAGATCGACAAGAAGCTGCTCGGCCTCAAGGGCGATCAGTTCATCGTGCCCCTGACCCGGCTCTCCGCACAGGAGGGAGCGCTCACCGTCGAGGGCGAGGCGCTGACCGTCGAGCGAGTCGCCGCGGCCGCGGACAAGGCTGAGGAGGCCCGGATCGAGACCGGCGTCGTCAACCACGACCGTCTCGCCGACGTCTGGGGCCCCGTCACCGAAGGCGATCCCTTCGAGGGCATGGTGGTCGGCGAGGACTTCGAGCCGTTCGCGGATCCCAGCAACATGGGTCTGTGGATCACCGAGGTGAAGTGCGTCGACGAGACCAACCCGGAGTGGTGGGGCAGCGACGAGATCGCGCTGGCCGGCATCGAGACCGACGAGGACGGCGACACCCGCCCGATCAACGAGGTCTACATCGGCGGCGGCTTCGACGACGGCGACCGCAAGACCTACCCCAACTGGCGCTACACCACGTTCAACATGAACGAGGGCAACTACTGGCCGAAGAAGTACCTCGTGGCCTTCATCCTCGCCGAGAAGGATCACGGCGGCCTGCAGGCCTTCCTCGACCGGGTGTGGAAGTCGGTTCGCGACCAGGTGAAGGCGGCCATCGCGAAGGCGATCGGCGCAGGCCTCAGCGCCTACCTCGGCCCGGTGATCGCCAACGCGATCGGTGCGGCCGTCGCGTGGATCGTCGATGTCTTCGTCGGGTGGCTGATCAACCTGTTCGGCGACGACATCTTCCCGATCCAGACGGTCAGCGTCACGACGCCCAGCAAGTCCGCTCGCTGGTACTACCCGAACGGGCAGTGGGGCAACCCGTCGTCCGGCATCCGGGTGGCCAACTTCTACGGCCATGGCGGTCACTACCAGGTCAAGTACTACTGGAAGATCCACGGGTGAGCCTTGACTCTCGCCCACTCGGCGACGCTCCGGTGGTGAGTTCACCACCGGAGCGTCCCGGCGCGGGCGACGGGATCCGCATCGCGCTGTTGGACGGCGCGGTGGATGCCTCGCATCCCGATCTCCGCGAGGCACGCATACGACGGTGGCCTGGCCGTCGCGGTTCCTTCGCCCGTCCCGTCCTCCGCGGGACGTCGCCGCACGCCACCGGCTGCGCATCGTTGTTGGTCGGGCAGGGGGTGGCGCAGCGGCGCGGCCTGGTGCCGGAGGCCACTCTGCTCGCCTGCGACGTGCTGGGCGGCGCCGACGACGCACGTGACGTCGCCGAGGCGCTGCTGTGGGCTACCCGGATGGGCGCGCACATCGCGGTGATGCCCTTCGGCCGGCTCACTGGATCGGCTGCCGTCGCTCGAGCCGTCGCGCTCGCCGCCGCGCGGGGCGTCGCCCTCTTCGCCGCCGCAGGCAACCTAGGCCCTGAGAACCTCACCTTCCCCGCCTGGCTGCCGGAGGTGGCAGCCGTGACCGCCGTCGGTCCCGACGGCGTGCTGCCGGAGTGCAGCGCCCGCGCCGATCTGGCCGCCCCCGGCGACGCCGTCGAGGCATCGGGGCCTGACGGAACACAGCTCATGCGGGGCTCCTCCCCCGCCTCCGTGCTCGCTGCCGGCCACTACTCCCAGCGGCTCATGACAAACGTCATGCCCACCCTGTGAAGGATCCACGTCGGCTCGTGATCGATGGCACTGGGGGCCGGGCGATTCCGCCAGAAGACTGGTTCCATGACCACGACGCAGCTTCACCAGAGTCCCCGCACCACCCGCACCGACGACGCCATCGTCGTGCGCAACCTGCGCCGCAGCTACCGCGCGCCGCAGCGCTCACTGTTCCCGGGCTCGAAGGCCCCTGAGCCGTTCGAGGCCGTCAAGGGCATCGATCTGACCGTCCGCCGCGGCGAGGTGTTCGCCCTGCTGGGCACCAACGGCGCGGGCAAGACCTCCACCGTCGAGCTCATCGAGGGGCTGGCCTCCCCCAGCGCCGGATCCATCCAGGTGCTGGGCCACGACCCGGTCCGCGAGCGCGACGCGGTGCGTCACCGCACCGGAGTCGTGCTGCAGAGCTCCGGCTTCCCGCCGGCTCTCACCGCCAGAGAGATCGCCCGGATGTGGCATGGCACGCTGACCCGGCCGCTCCCCGTCGACGATGTCCTGGCGTCGGTCGACCTGAGTGACCGGGCCGACGTCGAGTCGGCGAAGCTGTCGGGCGGTGAGCGTCGCCGGCTGGATATCGCGCTGGCGATCATGGGCCGGCCGGAGGTGCTGATCCTGGATGAACCCACCACCGGCCTCGACCCCGAGTCTCGGCGCAACATCTGGACGCTCATCGAGCACCTCGTCGGACAGGGCACCTCGCTGCTGCTGACCACCCACTACCTGGAGGAGGCGGAGCGGCTCGCCGACCGGATCGCCATCATGCACCGCGGCCTCATCGCCCGCGAGGGCTCGCTCGCAGAGATCGTCGCCGAATCGCCGGCGCGCATCTCCTTCGCCCGTCCCTCGTCGCTCGCCCTGTCGGACCTGACGGTGCCGGGGGCCAACATCACCGTCGACGACGCCGTGCTGATCGAGACGCCCACCCTCCAGGACAGCCTGCGCCGCGTGCTCGACTGGGCCGGATCCACCCAGCTGACCGGTCTGGACGCCCGCTCGGCGACGCTCGAGCAGGTCTTCCTCTCCATCGCCGACACCCACTGACCACCCACTTCTCCTAGGAGTCTGCCATGACCGCTCTCGCCCTTCATCCCACCGCAACCAGCCCGAGCCGGGGCTCCCGCATCCGCCGATTCGCCTCGCTGGTGCGCGCCGAGACCACCATCCTGCTGCGCAACCGCACCGCGGTGTTCACCGCCGTCGCCCTGCCCGTCGCGATGGCATTCATGCTCTCCAACGTCCCCATGGACGGGCTGAGCTTCGGCGCGATGCTCACCATGATGCTGGTGTGCACCTCGCTGATGTTCGTCGTCTATTTCACGCTGGTCACCTCGCTGGTGGCCCGGCGCGAGCAGCACACGCTCAAGCGCCTCGTGGCGGGCGAGCCCACCCCGATCGAGATCATGCTCGCCCCGGCCGTTCCGCTGTGGGCGCTGCTCGTGGTGCAGTCGTCGCTGGGCGTCGTCGGCGCGATGGCGCTCGGCGCCTCCATCGAACATCCTCTGGCGCTGGTGCTCGCCATCGTCGGGGGCACCTCGGCGTGGACGGGGCTGGCCGTGATCAGCGCCTCCTGGACCCGCACCGTCGAGTCGGCGCAGCTGACCACCATGCCGCTCATCATGATCTCGATCCTGCTCTCCGGCTTCTCCATCCCGCTGGCGTTCCTGCCGGAGGCCGTCCAGACGGTGGCCCACTGGCTGCCGATGACCCCCGTCATCGACCTGATCACCCTGGCCTACGCGGGCACCGATATCGACGGCGCTCCCGTGACCGGCTTCGCCGACACCGGTCTGGCGATGCTGCAGATGCTGGTTCCGCTGTTGCTCTGGGCTGCGGTGTCGCTCTGGCTCGGTCTGCGCACCTTCCGCTGGGACGCCCGCTCTTAACGCGGTCCGCAGATAGGGTCTACCCAGAGGAGGAACAGTGAGCAGCACAGATCTGGGCGTGCGGCGATCCGAAGGCTACCTGTACGGATCACTGCATCAGGGATACCCGATCCTGCCGTCGGTCGTCCTCCTGTCCCTCTTCGAACGCGACGTTCCTTGGAGCTGGCTGGTCGGATGGGCGCTGCTGATCCTGGCTGCCGGATGGGCCGCGCTCACCGTCCTGCACAGCCGCCTCCGCGACCTCGGGCTTCTTCCGCCGAGCCGATGGGATCGCCTGTTCCGGTCCTCACGTCACCGTCTCTTCCTGGGCGCCTGGGTGGTGCTGAGCCTCGCGGCGACGGGGGTCGCGGGGCTCTTCGCTCCCGAGGATCCCGTCCTGCTGGCCATCTCGAATGCGTTGCTCGGAGGCATGCTCGCGCTGCCCGCACTCCTGCTCCGGGTGAGGGGCACCGAGAGCTTTCCGGCCTCGACGCCGCGCCTCGGCATGGCGATCACGGCCGCCATCGGTCTCGCCCTGTTCGCGGTATGGGCGATCCCGACCAGCGACTCCTCGGTGATCAACACCCGGATCTCGATCAGCTTCCTGAGCGGCTTCTTCGCCGCCTTCCTCGTGGGCTTCGGCTCGATGTTCATCAACGTGATCGCCACCACCCGGGCGTTGGAACGGGCCCGCACCGACGAAGCCCGGCTGGCCGTCGCCGAGGAGCGGGTGCGGTTCTCTCGCGACCTGCACGACGTGTTCGGCCGCACGCTTTCCGCCGTCGCGCTCAAATCGGAGCTCGCCGCCGCGCAGGCAGAGCGGGGACGGCCCGAGGCTGCAGCCACCATGCGCGAGGTGCAGGCCATCGCCACCGACGCCCTCACCGAGGTGCGCGAGGTGGTGCGCGGCTATCGCGAGGCCGACCTGGCCAGCGAGGTCGCCGGCACCAAAGCGTTGCTGGAGGCGGTCGGCATCGCAGTGACGACGCTGCACGAAGGCACCGCGCTGCTGCCCGCACCCGTCGCGCGCGCCTTCGCCTGGACCGTGCGCGAGGCCGCCACCAACGTGCTGCGCCACGCCGATGCGACCGTCGCGCGGATCGTCGTCACCAGCGAGGAGGGGCTGGCTCGGTTGGAGATCTCCAACGACCGTCCCCATCCGTCCGCCGAGCATTCAGGCTCAGGTCTGGCCGGGTTGGCCGAGCGCCTGGCGGAGGTCGGCGGCACGCTGAGCTGGGAGCACGACGCCGACTCCTTCCGGCTGACCGCTACCGTGGATGCCATCGCCCTGGCGAACCTGCGGCAGTTGCTGAGGAAGGAGACCGCGTGATCCGCATCATCGTGGCCGAGGACGAGAACCTGATCCGAGAGGCGCTCGTGTCCCTGCTCGGCCTCGAGGAGGACATCGAGGTGGTGGGACAGGCGGCCTCCGGCGACGAGGCGCTGGCCACAGCCGGCCACTACCGGCCCGACGTCGCGGTGCTCGACCTGCAGATGCCTGGCCGCTCCGGCATCGAGGTCGCCACCGCGCTGGCGACGGAGCTACCTGGCTGTGCGTGCGTGATCGTCACCAGCCACGGCCTGCCCGGCCACCTGAAGCAGGCCCTCTCACAAGGTGTCCGGGGCTTCGTCCCCAAGACGATCAGTGGGGCCTCCCTCGCCCAGGTGATCCGCACCGTGCACGCGGGCGGCCGCCACGTCGACCCACAACTGGCCGCCGACGCCATCGCCGCCGGCGACTCCCCTCTCACTCCTCGGGAAGCCGACGTGCTGCTGGCCGCGGACGAAGGCGCCCCCGTCGAGGACATCTCCACCCAGGTCAGCCTGTCTCCAGGAACGGTGCGCAACTACCTCAGCTCAGCCATGACCAAACTCGGAGCCACCACCCGCCACGAGGCCGTCAAGATCGCCCGCTCCCGCGGCTGGATCTAACAACGACGCTCTTTGAGGTGCGAAGGCTCAGGGCGACGAACGAGCCCCAAGCCGAAGCCTCGACAATCCAGAGGGCGCGAAGCACCTCGTTCACGCTCTTTGAGGTGCGAAGGCTCAAGGCGAGGAACGAGCCTCAAGCCTGAGCCTGTTACGAAGATGGTCTGTTGGTGTGGGGGTTAGGCGGCTTCTTTGAGGGTGAGGGTGACGTCGTAGCCGAGGGTGTTGAGGGCTTTGATCAGTCGTTGGCGTGTGCGGTTGGGGTTTTGCCGGTCGTGGTAGTTGGTGCCGGGGTCTTGGTAGTAGGTGCCGTTGGTGGCCATGTGCCAGATCGTGGTGATCATGGTGTGTTGGAGCGCGACGAGGGCGCGTTTGCCTCCTCGTCGTGCTTTCACGCGTTGGAACCTGGCGGCGAGGTAGGTGTTCTTGGTGCGGGTCACGGACAGGGCCGCGATACCGAGGGCTGCTTTGAGGTGTTTGTTGCCGTGGCGCACGGACACGGTTTTGTGTTTCCCGGCGGACTCGTTGCTGCCGGGGGCGACTCCTGCCCAGGAGGCCAGGTGAGCGGCGGTGGGGAACCGGGTCATGTCTGCCCCGGTTTCCGCGATCACGATGTCAGCGACGGTGGTGCTGATCCCGGGGATGGAGGTGAGTAGTTCCCGGAAGGGGCCTGACCCTGAATCTTGGACACGCCGAATCCCGCACCCGTGATGGGGGCGGAGAGAGCGAGATGATCCGAGATCATGGCTAGGAAGAACTACTCCGAGGAGTTCCGTCGTCAGGCGGTCGATTTGTACGAGTCCACGCCGGGGGCCACGGTCCGCGGTATCGCTGAGGACCTGGGCGTCGTGCGTGGCACGTTGCGTGGGTGGCTTGAGGTGTACGGGACGGGCAAGAAGACCGCTGCTGACGGGATGCTGACCTCGAGCCCGTTACAGTCCAGAACAAACCTCCAGGCGGCGGCCGGTGTTGAGTCGCCGGAGCAGAAGATCGCTCGGCTGGAGGCCGAGAACGCGGTGTTGCGGGCCGAGACGACGAAGCTGACTACCGAGCGGGAGATCCTTCGGCGGGCGGCCAAGTATTTCGCCGGGGAGACGCGCTGGTGAGTCGCTTCCAGTTCGTCGCTGACAACACGGCCACCTTCGAGGTGAAGCGACTGTGTGAGCTCGTCGAGATCGAGCGTTCGTCGTACTACGCATGGAAGGCCGGGGCTCCGGCTCGGGCCGCGCGGGCGGTCTCCGATACCGATCTTGCTGACAGGATCCGCAGGATCCATGGCCAGGACAACACGATGGGTGCACCCAGGGTCACCGCGGAACTCAACGACGGTAAACCCGCCGGCGAGCGGGTGAACCACAAGCGGGTCGCGCGGGTGATGCGGGCCAACCGGATCTGCGGGTATGTGAAGAAACGCCGAGTCAGGACCACGATCCCGGAACCGTCGAGTCAGAAGGTTCCTGATCTGCTGAAGCGGGACTTCACCGCTGACGCGCCAGGGCTGCGTTATGTCGGCGACATCACCTATCTATCGATCGCTGACGGGTCGAACTTGTACCTGGCTACCGTGATCGACTGCTACTCGCGTCGCCTCGCCGGTTGGGCGGTCGCCGATCACATGCGCACCAGCCTCGTCGCTGACGCGTTGAAGGCCGCTGCCGCGACCCGCGGCGGCCTGACCGGAGCCGTGTTCCACTCCGACCACGGCGCGGTTTACACGTCGAAGGACTACGCCCGGCTCTGCGACAGCCTCGGCGTGACCCAGTCCATGGGAGCGGTCGGGTCGAGTGCTGACAACGCGCTGGCCGAGTCGTTCAACGCCACCCTGAAACGAGAGGTCCTCCAAGACGCCGCTTGTTGGGCCGACGAGGCCACCTGCCGCCGTGAAGTGTTCCGCTGGGTCGTGCGCTACAACACCCGCCGTCGGCACTCTTGGTGCGGCTACCAGTCACCATCCACCTACGAATCCCTCTACGCTGCTACGCTCCCGTTAGCTGCGTAATCAACCCCTGTGTCCAAGAACCAGGGGCAAGGCCCGAACACACGAAAGGGCTCGATCACCACCTCGATGTGTTGGGTGATCTCGCTGATGGCTTGGTCGTAGGAATCGATCAGCGTGTAGTGGGTTTTGACCAGGAGCCCGTGGTGGGGTTTGAATGCTCCGGTCAGAGCGGCGATGAGTTGGGCTTGTTTACCGCGCATGCTGTAGTGCGCCAAACCGGCGAGGGTTTCGGGGTCGCGTTCACCATCGGCCAGAGCGGTGAGCATGGCGCGGGCGGAGACCCCGGTGAGGTTGGTGACGACGCTGGAGAGTTTGATACCTGCGCCTTCGAGGAGTTTCTCCAGCCGGTTGATCTCGCGGGCCCGGTCACGGGTGATGGTGGCCCTGGTTCGGGTCAGGTCACGCAGTTCACGGATCTCAGGTGGTGGCACGAAGGACGCACGCACGAGTCCGTGGGCTCCGATCTGAGCGAGCCAGGTAGCGTCGTTAACATCGGTTTTACGGCCGGGAACGGTTTTCACGTGGCGGGCGT
>NZ_JARGDO010000079.1 GCF_029211185.1 Tessaracoccus caeni | reverse complement strand
CGGTGTCGGCAGCGTAGTCGGCGATCGCGTAGATCGATTTCGCGCCAGCAGCGACCGCGGCGACCGCGAGCGCCAGGACCACCGGCAACGCGTGTCGCCGTCCCCGCGCTTTGCGGGGGTCAGGGATCAGGGTGCCGTCAAAGTCGTGTTTTAGGTTGTCAGGAGTAGTTTGAGGGCCCGGTCGGGATCTCTGGCGGTGTATCTGAGGGCTTTGGCGATGTTGGTGGCGCCAGTGAGTCGGTGGAGGCTGATCA
>NZ_JARGDO010000078.1 GCF_029211185.1 Tessaracoccus caeni | reverse complement strand
ACCGGCATTCGGAGTTTGACTGATTTCGGTAAGCTGGTAGGCCCCCTAGACCATTCAGTGCTCTACCTCCGGTAAGAAACACACGACGCTGCACCTAAATGCATTTCGGGGAGAACCAGCTATCACGGAGTTTGATTGGCCTTTCACCCCTATCCACAGCTCATCTCCTCGGTTTTCAACCCAAGTGAGTTCGGTCCTCCACGACGTCTTACCGTCGCTTCAACCTGGCCATGGATAGATCACTCCGCTTCGGGT
>NZ_JARGDO010000077.1 GCF_029211185.1 Tessaracoccus caeni | reverse complement strand
ACGCCCGCCACGTGAAAACCGTTCCCGGCCGTAAAACCGATGTTAACGACGCTACCTGGCTCGCTCAGATCGGAGCCCACGGACTCGTGCGTGCGTCCTTCGTGCCACCACCTGAGATCCGTGAACTGCGTGACCTGACCCGAACCAGGGCCACCATCACCCGTGACCGGGCCCGCGAGATCAACCGGCTGGAGAAACTCCTCGAAGGCGCAGGTATCAAACTCTCCAGCGTCGTCACCAACCTCACCGGGGTCT
>NZ_JARGDO010000076.1 GCF_029211185.1 Tessaracoccus caeni | reverse complement strand
CATCTGCTAAGCCTAAATACTCCTTGGTGACCGATAGCGGACAAGTACCGTGAGGGAAAGGTGAAAAGTACCCCGGGAGGGGAGTGAAATAGTACCTGAAACCGATCGCATACAATCCGTCGGAGCCTCCTTTGGGGGTGACGGCGTGCCTTTTGAAGAATGAGCCTGCGAGTTAGTGGTGCGTGGCGAGGTTAACCCGTGTGGGGTAGTCGTAGCGAAAGCGAGTCCTAATAGGGCGTTTAGTCGCGTGCTCTAGACCCG
>NZ_JARGDO010000075.1 GCF_029211185.1 Tessaracoccus caeni | reverse complement strand
AAAGAACCAGAGAAGACATTGGCCATAATCAAACATGAAGAGCGAACCAAAAACCCAAATCCAAACATCTAGCTCGAATCCGAATCAATGAACACTCAAAGAAAAACCACAACCTGCAACCACAAAAGCAGCTACACGCCATGGCACAAAACCCACACAAACAACACTACAAAAAGTAATGATGAATGCATGAAAAAATCATTGACCATCAAAAACACGCTGTTGAGTTCTCAAAAATCAACCACACAAGAACCTCAAACC
>NZ_JARGDO010000074.1 GCF_029211185.1 Tessaracoccus caeni | reverse complement strand
TCAGTCGTTGGCGTGTGCGGTTGGGGTTTTGCCGGTCGTGGTAGTCGGTGCCGGGGTCTTGGTAGTAGGTGCCGTTGGTGGCCATGTGCCAGATCGTGGTGATCATGGTGTGTTGGAGCGCGACGAGAGCGCGTTTGCCTCCTCTTCGTGCTTTCACGCGTTGGAACCTGGCGGCGAGGTAGGTGTTCTTGGTGCGGGTCACGGACAGGGCCGCGATACCGAGGGCTGCTTTGAGGTGTTTGTTGCCGTGGCGCACGGACACGGTTTTGTGT
>NZ_JARGDO010000073.1 GCF_029211185.1 Tessaracoccus caeni | reverse complement strand
CGATCCAGCCGTAGCGGCGGTCGGTCAGGTAGTCGCAGAACAACGCGACCGCGTTCTGATACGAGCGGATCGTGCCGTGCGAGCACGGCTTGTCGCCGGAGACCAGCTCGGTCGTCCACTCCTCGACATCGGCGGGCGACCACTCCCACGGCAAGCTCCCGCAGAACACGGCGAACCGGCGCACCTGCGACAAGCGCGCCCCGATCGTCTTGGGGTTCAGCATCCGTGAGACCTGCTGCGCCGACCAGCCCGTGAGCATGTCATCGAAGACCTGCTCCGCCGGACGCAGCAACGCCA
>NZ_JARGDO010000072.1 GCF_029211185.1 Tessaracoccus caeni | reverse complement strand
CCGGGGTTCGACCGTGACCAAGCACTACCACCATGAACCCGACCCCCTACCTGACGCAACCCCTTCCCGCTACATCTTCTGCTCCCAGGCAGGGGCCCCTCCAGGGCCCCTGGGAAGCTCGAAAAGAGCCAACCGGCACCCGGAGAACAGTCTCAGCCAGAGCTCGCGCTGAGTCTCTTCGAGGCTGTGAGTATTGGTGGTGGCTGGCCTGGGGCTCAGCTGGCAGGGTTAGCCGTGCCGGTTCCCCCCCCATGGATGTGGTCGTGACTCTTTCGAGGCCCGACCGGCACCCCGCGTGACAGC
>NZ_JARGDO010000071.1 GCF_029211185.1 Tessaracoccus caeni | reverse complement strand
AGTTCACGGATCTCAGGTGGTGGCACGAAGGACGCACGCACGAGTCCGTGGGCTCCGATCTGAGCGAGCCAGGTAGCGTCGTTAACATCGGTTTTACGGCCGGGAACGGTTTTCACGTGGCGGGCGTTGACCAGCATCACTTCACAGTTCGGGAGGTCTTCCAGCAGGTAGTAGTAGGGCCGCCAGTAGTCGCTGGTGGCTTCCATCACGACGCAGGTGACCTGTTGCGCGGCGAGATGATCGCGTAGTTGGAGGATTTCCTGGGTCATCGATCCCCAGGTCGTGACGGTCTCGCTGATCCGCTCGCTTTTGCGACGCG
>NZ_JARGDO010000070.1 GCF_029211185.1 Tessaracoccus caeni | reverse complement strand
CGGCGCTGGAGGGCTTGACTTCCGGGTTCGGAATGAGACCGGGTATTTCCCCTCCGCTATGACCACCGAAACAAACCTGTGGGTTTGCTCCGACCGTGTATAACGATTTCTTGGAACAAATTATTCAGTTGAAATCCAGCCACCGAACCCGATCCTGGGTTCAGGGGTGTGTTTTCAGATATTTTATAGTGAACGCGAACAACATAGCCTTCATAGACCGTAAGAATGTGGTGTTGTAGACAAGCCCTCGACCTATTAGTATCGGTCAGCTCCATGCCTTGCAGCACTTCCACATCCGACCTATCACCCAGTGGGCTACTGGGGGTCTTACCACCTTAACAGTGTGGGAGCCCTCAT
>NZ_JARGDO010000006.1 GCF_029211185.1 Tessaracoccus caeni | reverse complement strand
GATCGAGGCATTCATCGCTTTGGCCAACGCGGTCATCGTGATCCGACGCCTCGTCCGCACCGCTTGGACAACCCACCGCTGGGACACCCGACCAACCCGACGACCATGACCTACCTGCGGAATCTCTTAGGTTGATTGGGGTTGGACATTACTGACCTCCTGGTCCGTGGCACATCGAATGCGAATACCCGACGTTGGGTACGGTCCCATCCTTACCTATCCACTCGGCGCCAGCCATCTGGCCTCCGTCGTAGGTCTTGTGGCAGGGGACGCCGTCCGCGACCCGGTACTCCCCGTCGCCGACGGTCAAGACCGGCAGTCCCAGCCAGCCGGCGACGAACAGGCTGGCCAGCAACGCCATGCCCGGCATGTCGCGTCGCACCATGCTCATCACCCGATCGCGCAGCCGGCGTCGCCCCGGGCCCGGCAGGGGCGGCTCGAGGAGGGTGTGGTGCTTGCCCGCCGTCATCACCAGTCCACTGGCCTGGGCGCGCAGCTCGTCTTGGCTGATCCAGCGCCGACCCACGGCCGGGTCCATGACCCGCACCTCGCCGCTGCTGTGCACCCTGTCGGCAACAACATACCGGTGGCCACGGAGCTCGAGGATCGCGGGCAGGGGCAGGTCTTGCACTTGGTCGGCGAGATCATCGGGGGTGGGCAGAGCCGGATGCAGCATGATCCCCCACGCCTGCGCGGCGGCGCACAGAGCGAGGGCCGAGCCGGGGTCGGGATCCGGATCGAAGTGTTGCCGCAGCTGTTCCAAGCTCGCCGGTTGACCGAAGGCGAGCGCCAAGGCCGTAAGACATGCCGGACCGCTATCCGTATCCGCATCCTGGGTAACGACGGGAACCCGCACCATTGCCGACTTCCTCCTCGCTGAGCTGAACGGCAGAGCACCGCTCACTACCCCTCATCCTTGCGAAGGCCAGCCGCGCAGACATCCACCCGTCGCGGTCATCGGCATACCGCAGTTGGGGTACACGGGGGTCAGTGTGATCGGTGGTCGCTGTCCGATTTGACGGGCAACAACACCAGCAGGCCGACCAGCAGCACGGCGACGATGCCGAGGATGCCCGCGAACTGCCACTTGCCCGGGCCCCCGATGAGGGCGGCGATCGCGATCGCCGCGCCGAACGCCGTCGACGAGAGGAACGACACCGCCCGCCCGGTGGTGGCGTACAGGCCGAAAACCTCTCCGGACTTCCCCGCAGGGATCAGACGAGCGAGGTAGGAGCGGCTCGCCGACTGCGCGGGGCCGACGAACACCGTCAGCAGCAGCCCGCACACCCAGAACACGATCGAGCCGAGCGAGTGCAGGAAGAACACCAGCAGACCGAGCACCACCATGGAGACCAGGGAGATGACGATCACCTTCTTGGGGCCGATCTTGTCGTCGAGCGCACCGAAGGCCATCGTCGACAGCCCCGCCGTGACGTTGGCGACCACACCGAAGACGACCACCTCGAAGAAGGTGAACCCGAAGGTGCCCTCCGCCAGTATCCCGCCGAAGGTGAAGACTCCCGCCAAGCCGTCGCGGAAGATCGCGGAGGCGATCAGGAAGTGGATGGTGCTGGGCGAGGTGGCATAGATGCGCTTGATCGACGCCCACAGCTCGCGGTACGACGCGAAGAAGCCCACCTTCTCCACCGGGCCGGTGCGGGGCACGTCGCGGATCGCGAGGAAGGTCGGGATGGTGAACAGCACCGTCCAGGCGCCGCAGAAGAGCATCGCGACGCGCACGTCGTCGGGGCCGAAGTCGGAGCCGCGCACGACGATGATCAGCAGTAGGATCACGATCCCGCCCAGGTATCCCATGCCCCAGCCGACGCCGGACACCCGTCCGACGTTCTGGGGCGTCGACACCTGGTCGATGGAGGCGTAATAGTTGACGTTGGCGACCTCGGAGACGATGTTGCCGGCGCCGAGCAGCAGCGCGCCGAGGATCCAGTACTGCGGCTCGGGCGCGACGAAATACATAGCCCCGCACACCGCGGCGAGCAGCAGAGTCTGCCAGCGCAGGTTGAACATCCGCTTGCCGGTGCGGTCGGAGCCTTGGCCGAGCACCGGCGCCAGCAGCGCGATCAGGACACCCGCTGCCGCCGTGACCCAGGCGAGCCGTATCGACAGCTCGTCCTTGTCACCGAACACCGAGCTGGTCAGATAGACCGAGAAGACGAAGGTGGTGACGACGGTGGCGAACGGCTGCGTGCCCCAGTCCCACATGGCCCATGCCAGCACCTTCCACGGCGACACCCGGTTGGCACCCAGAGCGCCCTGGACGGGCCTGTCGGAAGCGCCCGCGCTGCCCCCGCGCGGCTCCTGAAGCTCACTCACCCCCACAACCTAGTCCTCCCAACCGCGCAGTGCTTTTGTGGGGAATGGACGATTTCTACGCGGGTTTGTTGTCGTCCACTATGTTGGTCTCTGACGAGGCCCGGCAGGCCATCCTCGCCGACGATGTTGTCGTAATCGTCGCGTAGTCAATGTGAAAGGGAAACCACATGACCGATAGCGCCCTCCTGAAGCATGGCGATACTGAGCTTGAACTCCCCATCATTCCTGCGTCCGAGGGGTACAGCGCCTTCGACGCGAGCAGAGTCCTGGCCACCACCGGGCACACCACGCTGGACGTCGGTTTCGTGAACACGGCGTCGTGCCAGTCGGCGATCACCTTCATCGACGGTGACAAGGGCGTTCTCGAATACCGCGGCTACCCCATCGAGCAGCTGGCCGACCAGGCCACCTTCCTCGAGGTGTCGTACCTGCTCATCTACGGAGAGTTGCCGACGGCCGACCAGCTGAGCGAGTTCGAGGGCAAGATCGCCCGCCGGATGGTTCTCGACGAGCGCATGCGCGAGCTGTTCCGCTGCTTCCCCCGCGGGGCTCACCCCATGCAGGTTCTGGCCGCCGGCGTGATGGCGCTGGGCGCCTTCAACCGCGAGACGCTTGATCCGCATGATGGCGCAGAGGTCGAAGAGGCAAGCCTCCGTCTGCTGGGCTCGATGCCCACCCTGGCCGCCTACGCATACAAGTCGTCGATCGGCGCCCCATTCCTGTACCCGCAGACGAAGCTCAGCTACGTCGAGAACTACCTGCGGTTGAGCTTCGGATCGCCCGTCGAAGAGTACGAGGTCGACGAGTCGGTGGTGCGGGCGTTCGAGACGCTGTTCATCCTGCACGCCGACCACGAGCAGAACTGCTCCACCTCGACGGTGCGCATGGTGGGATCGGCCGACGCCAACATCTACGCGTCGGTAGCCTCCGGCGTCAACGCGCTCTCCGGCCCGCTGCACGGCGGCGCCAACCAGGCGGTGCTGGAGATGCTGTCGAAGATCCGCCAAGAAGGCATCGACATCAAGAAGTTCGTCTCCCAGGTCAAGGACAAGCAGTCGGGCGTGAAGCTGATGGGCTTCGGGCACCGGGTCTACAAGAACTACGACCCGCGAGCCAAGATCATCAAGGGTCACGCCGACGAGATGCTGCGCAAGTCGAATGGCTCCAACGCCCTGCTCGACATGGCGCTGGAGCTGGAAGAGACGGCGCTGAACGACGAGTACTTCATCTCGCGTCGGCTGTACCCCAACGTCGACTTCTACACCGGCCTGATCTACGAGGCCATGGGCTTCCCGGCCAGCCACTTCACCGCGCTGTTCGCCTTGGGCCGTCTGCCCGGCTGGATCGCGCAGTGGCGTGAGCAGCAGGACGATCCGGCTCGCAAGATCGGCCGTCCGCGTCAGGTCTACGTCGGCCACAAGCGCCGCGACTACGTCCCGATCGACGCACGCTGATCCGCTGAACCGAAACGAAGGCCCCCGGCTCCACCGAGCCGGGGGCCTTCGTTTCGTCAGGCACGTATCTTCGGCTGGGTATTCGGCGCGGCGTGTGAAATAGGTACAGGCCACGCCGAATACCCAGTTTTATTCTCGCCACCTTCCCGATCGAGCCGATGCAGGCGGTCTTGGACAACGGGTGTAGCCTCGCGCGCTGGAGGAAGCATGCGAAGCATCATCAGAATCATGGGGACGGCCAGAGAGCTGTGGCCGCTGTACATCGGCATCATCGTCGGGGCGGTGCTGACCTCGGCCACCGCGCTGCTCACCCCGTTCGTCATCGCCCGGGCCACCGACACGGTGGTGTCGATGGTGCAGGGCGGCCCGGGGCAGGTCTCCGACCTGATGTGGCTGGCCGTGCTGCTCCTCGTGATCTCGCTGGCCAACTCGGGTCTCACCAACTTCTCGGGATTCCTGGGCGATCAGATGTCGACGCGGCTGCGCGCCATCTTGTCCAAGAACTACTTCCACAAGCTGCTGCGGCTGCCGCAACGCTACTTCGACTCCGAGCTCACCGGCACCGTCATCTCCCGGCTGAACCGCTCGATCACGTCGATCACCGACTTCCTCCAGGGCTTCTCCAACGGCTTCTTCCCGACGATCATCACCCTGGTGGCGGTGCTCGGCATCACCGCGTTCTACTCGCCGTGGCTGTCCCTTCTGCTGATCGTGATCTACCCGGCCTTCGTCTGGCTGACCGCACTGACGTCGAAGAAGTGGCAGGTGTGGGAGCACCAGAAGAACGAGCACTACGACGTGGCCGGCGGCCGGTTCGCCGAGGTGGTGGGCCAGATGCGCGTCGTGAAGTCGTTCGTCACCGAGCGCCACGAACTCACCGCCTTCTCCCAGCACTACGACGATGCCGTGGGTCTCACCAGGGAGCAGTCGCGGTTCTGGCACCGGATGGACTTCGGCCGCCGCGTCGTGCTCGACCTGGTGTTCTTCGCCGTCTACGCGATCATCTTCGTCCAGACCGCCCGCGGAGAGTACTCGGTGGGCGTGATGGTGCTGCTGATCCAGTTGGTCAACATGGCCCGCCAGCCCGTCACGTCCATGTCGTACTGGGTGGACATGACCCAGCGCGCGGTGGTGGGCTCGCAGGAGTACTTCAAGGCGATGGACGAGTCGGACGAGGCGCACAATCCACTCCTCGCCGGGTCTGAGATCTCTGAGAAGGCCCTGCCCGACACCTCGACAACGCTCTTTGAGGTGCGAGGCCGCCCGCGGCCGAGCCTCGACAATCAAGACCAGCGCGAAGCACCATCAACGCTCTTTGAGGTGCGAGGAACGAGCCTCGAAAAGAGCCAGCCCGACCCCGACCAAACATCTGTTGCCCCCACCCCGGTGGTCGAGTTCCGGGACGTCAGCTTCGGCTACGACGAAGGCGTGACCGTGCTGCGCGACCTCGACCTGACCATCAACCGCGGCGAGCGGATCGCGTTCGTCGGGGAGTCGGGCGGCGGGAAGACCACCCTGGTCAACCTGATCATGAAGCTGTACCCCGTGTCCTCCGGCGAGGTGAAGGTGTATGGACAGTCGGTGAACAACGTGCCCACCGACGCGCTGCGTCGCGAGATCGGCGTCGTGTTCCAGGACGCCAGCCTGTTCTCCGGCACCATCCGGGAGAACATGACCTACGGCGGCACCGCCACCGAGGAGCAGCTGTGGGAGGCGGCCTGTCGCGCCAACGCGGAGTCGTTCATCAAGAAGCTGCCTGACAGCTTCGACACCCAGATCGGCGAGCGCGGAATCAAGCTCTCGGGCGGCCAGAAGCAGCGGCTCTCCGTCGCGCGTGCCCTGCTCAAGGACGCCCCCATCCTGATCCTCGACGAGGCCACCAGTTCGCTCGACACCAAGTCGGAGCGCGCGGTGCAAGCCGGCCTGGAGGAACTGATGGAGGGACGCACGACGCTGATCATCGCGCATCGGCTGTCGACGATCTCCACCGTCGACCGGGTCGTCACCCTCCGCGACGGACGGATCGACGAGGTGGGCAGCCCCGCGGAACTCGCCACCACCGGAGGCATCTACGCCGAGTTGTTGGCGCTCCAGGGCTCCGGACGCAAAGCCGACAAGGCGAAGCTGCGCCGCTACGACATCATGAACTGAAACGACGAGGGGTCGCTCACGCTCTTTGAGGTGCGGAGGCGTCGGGCGAGGAACGAGCCCCAAAGCCGAAGCCTCGAAAAGAGCC
Source organism: Tessaracoccus caeni (assembly GCF_029211185.1). GTDB lineage: Bacteria > Actinomycetota > Actinomycetes > Propionibacteriales > Propionibacteriaceae > Arachnia > Arachnia caeni. The sequence continues at coordinate 182,899 of NZ_JARGDO010000006.1, read as the reverse complement.
AGCGCAACCTTTGGGCAGAGACTGCCGTTCGGCTGTCAGCCGGCTCTTTTCGAGGCTCCGCTGCGCTCCGCACCTCAAAGAGCGTCATCAGTGCTTCGCGCTCGCTCCAATTGTCGAGGCTCGTTCCTCGCACCTCAAAGAGCGTGGGGATGGTCACGCTCTTCGAGGTGCGAGGCCGCTCGCGGCCGAGCCTCGAGGAGAGCGTAGATAGGGACTACTTCACCTTCAGCGTCTTGCTCACCGACTTCGACGACGAGGTCGACTTCGCCGTGTCACCCGACGGCTTGAAGGAGACCTTCACCTTATACGACCCCTTCTTGTTGATCTTCGGTAGCTTCACCGAGACCTTTCCGTTGGCCGACGCCTTCACCGACTTGGTGACCGTCTTCCCGTTCACCTTCACCGTCACCTTGCCGGTGGGCTTGCTCGTCGCCGCAGACACCGACACCTTGATCGTCGCCTGCTTGCCCTTCTTAACCGAAGACGGCACCGACACCTTCACCGACGCCACTGCCTTCGACACCTTCACCGACTTCGACGTCTTCGACACCGACTTGTAACCAGCCTTGCTACCGGTCACCTTCACGCTGATCTTCTTACCGACATCAGCGGTGGTCAGCTTGTAGGTGGTGCCGGTGGCGCCGGAGATCGTCTTGCCGTTGCGCAGCCACTTGAAGGAGTACGCGGCTCCCGGCTTCCAGGACTTCACGGCCGCCTTGAGGGTCTTGCCAACCGTCGCCGTTCCGGAGATCGTCGGAGCGGACGTCTTGCTGAACTTCTTGACCTCAGGCTCCGGATCCGGATCCTCCCCGTCGGACCAAGCGGTGTTCAGCACCCACTGAGCGAAGGTGGTGTTGTCGAGGTACCTGCCGCGCACCTGGTCGAAGCCGGTGGCCAGCGCGCCCAGATCCTTGGAACCAGCACCGGTGACGAAGAACGGCACCAGCTGGTTGGTGTGCTGGTCGGAGTGCCAGGACACCGCGGGCAACTCGCCTTCGGCACCCAACGTCATCGCGGTCCACGGCGGAGCTGCAGGGCCCTGCAGGTAGCCGGTCTCGTGATCGGCGGAGACGATCATCAGGGTCTCGTCCCAGTTGGAGTTAGTCTCCACCCAGTCGATGGCAGCCTCGACGGCGTCGAAGAACTCGACGGTCTCCTCGGCCATGCGCTTGGTCTGGTTCTGGTGCCCGGTCCAGTCGATGGCGCCGCCCTCGACCATCAGCATGAAGCCGTCCTTGTCCTCCTCGAGGACGTTCAGGGCGACGTTGGTGAGCGTCTCGAGGGTGGGCACGTCGTTACGGGCTTCGTCGGTTCGGGCCTGCTGCAGAGTGGAGTACACCTGCGCGATGCCGAACAGCTTGGCCGGTGCGGCTCCCGACTCGAGCGCCTCGAAGTCGGCCTTCTTCTCGACGAAGCTCCACGGTGTGGCTCCGCTGCTCAGACGTTCATAGTCCGCCACCGGCACATAGGTGGTCTTGGGAGTGCCCGCAGCCTGAGCATTGTCGTCGAAGAGCGGGTGACCTGTGCCGATGATGACATCCATGTCGCTGGCGATCTGCGACGTGAGGATCTCGTGCAGATTGTTGCGCGACGAGTTGTGCACCGAGAAAGCGGCCGGCGTGGCGTGGTTCACGGGAACACTCGAGACGACGCCGGCGGCCTTGCCGAGCGCCTTCGCCCGCTCTGAGACGTTCTCGACCACCTTGCCGGAGCCATCGACCCCGAGGCCGGCGTTGTAGGTCTTGACGCCAGTGGCCATCGCCGTACCGGCGGCCGCGGAGTCAGTGTAGTTGTGCTTGACCCAATCGAAATCGCTCCATGCCTTGGCCGGATCGTAGGGGTTGCCCTCGAGCCAGTGGGTGGACATGCCATAGAGATCCCAGCTCTGGAAGCCGGTGCTCGGGCGAGCGACGTTCGAGCCGGCGATCAGCGGCTTACGATCTGGACCGGTCTCCACCTGGTAGTGGGTCTCGCCCTTCTGGAGAAGATTGGCCAGGTCGACGGAGTTGTATCCCATGCCGTCGCCGATCATGAAGATGATGTTCTTCGGCGCGTTGGGCGCGGCGGCCGCAGGTGCGGCTGCGAGTCCCATGCAGGTCAGGGCAGCAGCGGTGGCGATAGCCCCCATGCGCTTATAACGGGAATGAATTGACATACCTTTATGCCTTTCTCTGGACTGCGTTGTCCGGACAAACCCTAGGCAGCCGAGATAGTGAAAGTCAATCTCACAAGACACAGGGTGGCACTCTCTGCATAAATAGCACTCAATGTACGGACTAATCTGTGCCGTATCGAATGTTTGACCATACCCATCTAACAAAAGTCCGACCAGCCTTCGAGCACCGCGCGAGCGGTTTCACTGCCGCGTTCGCGTGACCCCTGCCCGCCCTGCTCCGCCGCTCTCATCTGCATCTCATCCAGCGGCTGCATACTTGTGGGGTGAAGGCACGAAGGATGACGATCGCCGCGCTCACGGCCCTGGTTCTGGCCGCCGTGGCAACGTTCGGCGCCTTCGCACTGTCACTGCTCGCACCGCCCGCCGAGGCCGATCTCGGCCCCATGATGGTGCTGGCCTCCCCCTCTCCCGAGCCGTCGGCCAGCCCGTCGGATAGTCCCTCTCCATCGGACGGACCCAGCGAGACCCCGTCGTCGACGCCATCCACCCCGGCCGACGATCCGTCGTCGTCCGAGCCCGCCCCCACGACGAATCCCACCAAGAAGCCCTCCAAGTCGACGGTCGTGCGTCCCAAGTATTTCGACGACGACGATGAAGATGACGACGAGGACGACGATGATGAGGACGAAGACGAGGACGAGGACGACGAAGACGAGGATGACGACGAAGAAGATGACGACTGAGCCGGAGCGGATCCACTCGGCAACGAGCGAACCCGCTTCGCCCTCGAGCAAGCCCACCTCGGCCACGCCATCCACGCCGCGCCGTATCAAAGGGCTGAGCGTCCGGGCTCGGATGATGGTCTTGGTGGTGGGGCTCACGGCCCTCGCGCTCGTCGCCGCGGGAGCGACGCTCTGGGTCTCGCAGCTGCAGCGGATCGACGCCACCATCTCCCAGCAGCTGGAGCACGCCAATGCAGAATTCGTCACGTTCGTCGAGGCAGCGGCCCTCCCTGCGACAGGCAAGACCTATCACTCCACGGAGGAGCTGCTGCGCGCCGCGATCCGCTACCAGCTGCCCGGCGAACACGAGACGACGCTGGCGGTCCTCGACGGCGCCACTCGCTTCTCGCTGGGCCGCGAGCTCGCCGAGACCGACCCTGAACTGCTGACGGCCGTCGCTGCCGCCCCCACCGACCGGGTGCGCATCTCGTCGCTGAAGACCGCCTCGGCGGAGTACCGCTGGCTGATCTCCCCGGTGATGGTGGGCGACGGCCCCGCCGGCGCCCTGGTGGTGGCCATCGACCGCGACGCGATGCGGGCTCCAGCCACCGCCATGCTCTGGACCTTCATGGCCATCTCGGCCGCCGCCCTGGCGCTGATCTCGGTGATCGGCTGGCTGTTGCTCGGCCAGCTGCTGCGCCCCGTCGCCGAGATGCGCCGACTGTCGACGGAGATCGCCAACTCCGACTTCTCACGTCGCCTCCCCGTGCGGGGCAACGACGATCTGGCGCAGCTCTCGCAGAGCTTCAACAAAATGGTCGACCACGTCACCGGCGTGTTCGCGTCGCAACGCCAGCTGCTGGACGACGCGGGCCACGAGTTGCGCACGCCGATCACGATCGTGAGCGGCCACGTCGAACTGATGGATCCGCACGATCCCGACGACGTCGTCGCCACGAGAAGCCTCGCCCTCTCCGAGCTCGACCGCATGCACCGGCTCACGGAGGATCTGGTGCTCCTGGCACGCTCGGAGACCCCGGATCTGCTGCGTTTCCGGGAGGTCGATCTGGGCGACCTCACCGAGACGGTCTTCGAACACGCGCGGCATCTGGGCGAGCGCGAGTGGCGGCTCAAGGGCGACGCCCAATGCATCGTTCGCGCGGATCCGGACCGACTGACCCAAGCGTGGTTGCAGCTGGCGGCCAACGCCGTGAAGTTCTCGGAACCAGGGACGCCCATCACGCTGTCCAGCCATGAAGAGGAGCGTTGGGTGTGCCTCTCCGTCGCAGACCGGGGCAGGGGCATACCCGTCGAGGATCGCCAACGGATCTTCGAGCGCTTCGCCCAGGTGGGCGAGCAGCGTGGCGGCAGTGGCCTGGGGCTGACGATCGTGCAGGCTATTGCCAAGGGACACGGCGGCGACGTCTCTGTGGTCTCCAGCACGGGCTTCGGCTCCACCTTCACCATCCGAATCCCGAGGAGAGATCCTCAGCGAGGAAGGCAGTGACATGACGCAGGTACTGGTCGTCGAGGACGAACCCGGCATCGCTTCCTTCGTCGCCAAGGGTCTGAGGGCGGCAGGCATGCAGCCCACGGCGGTCGGCACCGGCCGGGACGCCATCGACCATGCCGTGACCGGCGGCTACGACATCATCGTGCTCGACATCGGGTTGCCCGACATCGACGGCTTCCAGGTGCTCGAGCGTCTGCGCGGCTCGGGATGCACCACGCCCGTGATCATCCTGACCGCCCGCACCTCCGTCGACGACACCGTGCTGGGGCTCGAAGGCGGAGCCGACGACTACATGCCCAAACCCTTCCGTTTCGAGGAACTGCTGGCCCGGATCCGGCTGCGACTGCGAGCTGTCGCCGCACAGGCCGCCGAGAACTCGCCTCAGCTCATCCACAACGGCATCACGCTGGACCCGATCACCCGACGGGTCACCGTCGACGGGTCGGAGGTGGAGCTGTCCGCCCGCGAGTTCGCACTCCTGGAGACCTTCATGCGCCATCCAGGACACGTGCTCTCGCGCGAACAACTGCTCTCCCGGGTGTGGGGCTACGACTTCGATCCCAACTCCAACGTCGTCGACGTCTACGTGCGCTACGTGCGCCAGAAGATCGGTGCCGACCGGCTGCGCACCGTGCGCGGCGTCGGCTACCGCCTCGGCTGACCACGTCCAACCGCACCCCACGCCCCTCGTGGGCTATTTCACATAAAGACGCTTCTCTCACTATTCTTGATCACAGCTTTGGGGGCTACAAGAAACATCTATGCGAGGGGCAGCATCATGATTGGTTCGAAAACACGTAAAGGGCCGCGTGCACTCGCGGCACTCATCATCGTCGGAACAATTCTTGGGTCGACTTCTGGCTTGGCAGAAGCTACCAATTGGACCAACGTCACTACGACAAAGGTTAACTATCGACAAACCCAGGAGAAGGTTCGCGATGAACTTCTCGATGAAATCAACCGCGTCCGGGGACTTCCGCAGAAGTGCGGCACCAGGTCGTATTACGACGCTCCGCCGCTCAATCTGAACCGTGCGCTCAGCAACGCCGCCTACCTGCACTCCAAGGACATGGCGACGAAGAACTACTTCTCACACATCTCGGCCGACGGCCGGGAGTTCGATGAACGGATCGAGCAGGCCGGCTACGACCATTGGATGGCCGGCGAGAACATCGCGGCTGGCCAAGTCAATGCCGAAGCGGTCGTCGCCGGGTGGATGGCGAGCACCGAGCACTGCAGGATCATCATGGATCCCAACTTCGAGGACATCGGCATCGGCGTCTACTACCGCAAGAACGCCAATTACGGTTCCTACTGGACCACCGACTTCGGGGCGGGAGTCGGAAAAGTCATCGATGACGTCGTCCCGTTCGCCGTGACCCCGGACACGCCGACGATCAAGGGCACCCCGAAGGTGACCAAGACCTTGACCGCGAAGCCCGGAAAGTGGGCACCGAAAGGCCTATCGCTGAGCTACCAGTGGCTGCGCGACGGTGAGGAGATCAGCGGCGCGACGGACATGACCTACACGCTGAAGGGTCCCGACCGCGGCAAGCAGATCAGCGTCAAGGTGACCGGCTCCACGGGCGCACACAAGGCGAGCAAGACGTCGGCCAAGACCGAGAAGGTCGCCTACGCGCGGTTCAAGTCGGGCAAGCCGACGATCAGCGGCAGGTCGAGCAGCGGCACGTCGAAGGTGGGCCAGAAGCTGACCGCGAAGCCGGGCACGTGGACCCCGGGTGGCATCAAGTTCAGCTACCAGTGGTACATCGCGGACAAGAAGATCAAGAACGCGACGAAGTCGACCTACGTGGTGAAGAAGTCCGACAAGGGCAAAAGGATCAAGGTCGAGGTGACGGGCAAGAAGTCCGGCTACCTCACCTGGGTCAGGTACTCGGTGTCGACCAAGATCAAGTGACAGCGACCCTCACCAGAGTCCGCCGCCGGAACTGACACAGCGACCCCGCCGACTGCGAGAAGTCGGCGGGGTCGTGTCGTGTGTGAGCAGGCTCAGTCGGCGCTGGCCGGGCTCGAGGGCGAGTCGGCGGTCTGAGCCGAGACGGGAGAGGCGGGGCTCTCAGGAGTCACGGGCGACGCCGGGCTCGGAGCGGTGGCCGGGGAGGCCGGGGTGTTCGCCGTCACGGGCGAAGCCGGGGTGTACGGGGTCGCCGGAGACGCCGGCGTGTTGGCCGTCACCGGGGTGTTCGGCGTGAGCGGCGACGCGGGCGTGTTGGCCGTCACATAAGGAGCCGAACTCTCGGTATCGGTGACCTCGGCCGGGATCGTGGTGTCCTCCGGCGTCGACGGGATCACCGTCCCGTCAGCCGGCAGTGCATTGGCGCCGGCAATCGGGGCAGAGTGCACCCCGGCCACGGCGGTCGACGCGCCGTCGGCGGCAGCAGCGTCGACGAAGGTGCCGGCGATTCCACCCGCAACGGCGAAGGCGGCCAACCCACCGGTCCATTTCCACACGGTCGTCTTGTTCATGATCTTTCTCCCAACGGTGTCAGTGATTTCGTTGGAACAAGATTCGCAACCCTGAATGAAACGAAAGGGAGAGTCAGATGAGACCTCTCTCATCTGGTGCGCCGCCGGCTGTCACAATCTCCCCGTTGCCGGGAATGGGGAGGTATGAGGTCCACACGAGACGACGCCTGGATGCGATCGCTGTTCGCCCAGCACGCCGACGAGATCCGCGCCTACTGCGTGCGAAGAACAGACTCACACGCGGCCGACGATCTGGTCTCCGAGGTGTTCACCCTCGCCTGGCGGAACCGGTCCAAGGTTCCCGACGAGGCACGGGTCTGGCTGTATGCGACCGCGCGCAACGTCGTCCTGCATGCACAGCGGTCGCACACTCGTCGGCTCCGGCTGGTGACGGAGGCCGGCGCGGTAGCCGACGGCAGGAACCATTCCGCCGAGAGCGCGTCGCGAGCACTCGCCGAAAGCCTGCTCTCGGATCTGCCGGAGGCTGATGCCGAGGTGCTCCGGCTGGCGGTGTGGGAACAGCTGACCAGCGCGGAGATCGCACAGGTTCTCGAGGTGGGCGACGACGTCGTGCGGGCCCGCCTGTCCCGGGCGCGACGTCGGGCCCGAGCGCTCGTCGCGGATCTCAACTCCCCCGAATCCGAAAGGAGCGCGAAATGACCATCGACGAAGAACTCCGCCGGCTCGATCCCGCCGCCGATCTCCCGTCCTACACCGACGCTGAACTGGAGACGATGATGCGCGCCGCGCGCGGCCGCCGGCGCGCCATGCCCTGGATCCGATGGGCGTCGGTGGCGGCAGCGCTGGTGCTCGCCGTGGCCCTCACCGTCAACTCGATCGGGCGCAATCCGCAGCAGGCCGCTGCGGCCGAGACCCTCCGGCAGGCGGCCCGCGCCCTGCCCACCGACACGGCCGAGCCGTGGCAGTACATCAAGGTAACCGAGTACGCACACCGGGCGATCCCCAACGCCTGGCCCGACAAGGAGGAGTACCCCGACGCCTGGTTCCTCGTGGACTACACCTGGACGAAGTACGTTTCCGTGGATCCCACTCGCAACGGGCTGCTGATCCCGGAAGCCGATCACCGCCCCGTGCGCCAGGTCTATGGACCGCCGACGGCGTTTCTGGCCAGCGCGCCATGGGTCATGTTCAGCAGTCCTGAAACCGCCCCGCCCAATCCGGCCGATCTCTGGAACAGCCCCACCATGGACTTCCTCGCCTCACTGCCCACCGACAACGACGCGCTGCGTGCCGAGTTGTACGCCGGACTCGATGATCTGAGCGCCGACGAGGCGGACGCTGCCGCATTCCACCGCGTCAACGACCTGCTCATCACTGGCCTCGTGCCACCGGACCTCAGCGCCCAGTTGTACGAGATCCTCGCCACCATGCCCGGCATCCGCCAAGCACCCGAGCCGGTGCGCATCGGAGACCTCACCGGCGTCGCGATCGGCCACGTCGGCCGACCTCACGACGGCGAATTGGTCTTCCTTGAGGACGGTCGCCTGCTCGGCGAACGCGGAGTCTGGAACCCCGTCGACTGGGGTCTGACCGACGGCGGGGAGACCGTCGAGACCTACTCGATCAGGTCCAGCGAGATCGTCGACGAGCTCCCGACTGACCTGGTCGCGATCGCTTGCGCCACCGACGAGGAACACCCCAACCCCGAGGACTGCAACTCCTGATCGCCGAGACCGAGAGGGGCGACCATCCGCACGGGTGGTCGCCCCTTCGTCCCTGCCCTGCGGGCAAGGGCTAACGCGCCGCTAGACCACCGTGTCGGCCAGCCATCGCGAGAGGTGGGCGACATAGGCGCGGTAGTCCGCGTCGAACCCCGGGATGCTCGCAAGCACCAGCTCCCAGTCGATCTCTCCGTAGCTGTGGACCATGATGTTGCGCATCCCCGCGCTGAGCGCCAGCCTGGCGGCCAAATCCGTGGGAATGATCCCCAGCGACCCCATCATCACGAACGACTGCCGGTAGCTTCCAGACGCCTGCGTCTTGCCGATCGTCGCCGCGATGTGGGCGTTGGCGGACGCCGCCAGTTCAACCAGCTGAGTGACAATCCGCTCGACGGCCAGGCGCAGCACAGCGTCGCGCTGGACACGCTCAAGGCTCAGATCGTCGCGGGTTCCTTCGAGCACATCGAGCAACTCGGAGAGATGTTCGAGCTTCGCCAGAACCGAATCGGCGGAGAACTCGCGCGGAGTCATGCGCTCATCACCCGAAGCGCAAGTTCTCGGAACTCGCGGGTGTCGTGCCACTCGCCGTAGGCGGCCATCTGCTCGCGCGCGAACGTCCCGGGAGTCAACTCAACCACGATCTTCCCCTGACCCAACGCCTCCCAGCGAGCGATCGGCCCGGCCGAGCGCAGCGGCATCAGGTCGACGCCTTCACCGAAACGCTCTGAGAACGCATTGATCACCGCCAATCGGGAGACCTCTCGCGGGGCCAAGTAGGCGAGATCGATGTCGTTGGCGGTACTCGGGTCGACAGCGGCTGATCCGAACAGCACCAGCAAATCGATTCCCAGCGCGGCGCAGAACTCATCGAGCCCTGGATCGGAGGTGATCCGGGCGAGCAACTCCGCGGTGCTGGACATGGCCCCATCCTACGACGCAGCCCGCCGGAAACCTGGGCGGCGTGACGGTCACGGCACCCTGATGAAGCCGGAGCAGAAACGCTTAAGAGTTCACTACTCCACCGACTTCGGTGGAACAGCGAGCTCTTAAGCGGTTTGACTCAGAGGCCTTCGCGCTTCGGGATGGTCAGGACGGTGGGCTTGCTGACCTCGGCGAAGAAGTCGTTGCCCTTGTCGTCGACGACGATGAACGCCGGGAAGTCGACCACGTCGATCTTCCAGATCGCCTCCATGCCCAGCTCCTCGTATTCCACCACCTCGACGTGCTTGATGCAGTCCTGCGCCAGACGCGCTGCGGGGCCGCCGATCGAGCCCAGGTAGAAGCCACCGTGCGCATTGCAGGCATCCGTCACCGCCTGCGAGCGGTTGCCCTTGGCCAGCATCACCATGGACCCGCCGGCCGCCTGGAACTGATCCACGTAGGAGTCCATCCGGCCAGCCGTCGTCGGGCCGAAGGAACCCGACGGCATGCCCTCGGGCGTCTTGGCAGGACCGGCGTAGTACACCGGGTGGTCCTTCATGTACTGCGGCATCCCCTCGCCGGCGTCCAGACGCTCCTTGAGCTTGGCATGCGCGATGTCGCGCGCGACGATCAGCGATCCGGTCAGCTGAACGCGGGTCTTGACGGGGTGCTTGCTCAGCTCGGCCAGCACGTTCTGCATGGGCTGGTCGAGGTTGATCCGCACGGCCGCACCCTTGCCGGTGCCGCTGACGCCGTGCGCCTCCGCGTCGAGATCCTCATCGACGACGTCGGGCATGAAGCGCGACGGCTCCGTCTCGAGCTGCTCGATGAACACGCCCTCGGGGGTGATCTTGCCGAGGCACTGGCGGTCGGCGGAGCAGGACACCGCGATGGCCACCGGCAACGACGCACCGTGACGGGGCAGGCGCACGACGCGCACGTCGTGGCAGAAGTACTTGCCACCGAACTGGGCGCCGATGCCGAAGTTGCGGGTGAGCTCCAGCACCTTCTGCTCCAGCTCGAGGTCGCGGAAGCCGTGACCGGCCATCGAACCCTCCGTGGGCAGGCTGTCCAGGTACTTGGCGGAACCGTACTTGGCCGTCTTCAGCGCGAACTCAGCCGACGTTCCGCCGACGACGATCGACAGGTGGTACGGCGGGCAGGCCGCCGTGCCCAGCGAGCGGATCTTCTGATCGAGGAAGGTCATCATGGAGTCGGGGTTCAGGATCGCCTTGGTCTCCTGATACAGGTACGACTTGTTCGCCGAGCCGCCGCCCTTGGCCATGAACAGGAACTTGTAGGTGTTCTCGTGCCCCACCTCGGTGTCGGCGTACAGCTCGATCTGGGCGGGCAGGTTGTTGCCGGTGTTGCGCTCGTCCCACATCGTGATGGGGGCGTTCTGCGAGTAGCGCAGGTTGAGCTTGGTGTAGGCGTTGTAGATGCCCAGCGACAGTTCCCGCTCGTCGACGCCGGGGGTCAGTACCTGCTGGCCGCGCTTGCCCATCACGATCGCGGTGCCGGTGTCCTGGCACATGGGCAGGATGCCGCCGGCGGCGATGTTGGCGTTCTTCATCAGGTCGAGAGCGACGAACTTGTCGTTGGCGGAGGCCTCAGGATCGTCCAGGATGTTGCGCAGCTGCTGCAGGTGCGCGGGGCGCAGGTAATGGGCGATGTCGTGCATGGCGGTCTCGGCCAGCAGCGTCAGCGCCTCGGGCGCGACCTCAAGGAACTTCCGGCCGTCCGGACCGTCGACCACGGTGACGCCTTCGGTGGTGAGCAGCCGGTACGGCGTCTCGTCCTTGCCGATCGGCAGCATGTCAACGTAACGGAACTCGGGCATGGATCCTCCTCGTCGGGTATGTCCATATTCTTCCAGGCCTTGCGTCGATAAAGGCCACCGGGGGGCGTTATGGAAATAGTCGGGTTCCACCTGCTCACTGACATGAGCGAACAGCCCCTGACAAGCACGTTTACAAATTAAGTACATTTAATTTTCGCTAATCCAGCATTGCGTATATCGCACCGGGAGGCCATTTCCTGGTGAAGCGATATCTGCCGGACAATGACCCATCACAGAAACGTGTCGTGAGCGGCGCAACACCGCCAGCAGGAAGCCGTCGTCCTCGCGGCGTGTTGCACGGACGGCGCGCGTAGCGTTCCCTCATGGACGCAGACCTCCGCGAATGGCTTCTCGACTCCGACCCGTCGCTGCGCTGGCAGGTCGAGCGCGACCTGCTCGGCGCAGAACCTGATACCTGGCAGGCGACGCGGGCACGCGTCTCCAGGGAAGGGTTCGGCGCGGCCCTGCTGGCGGAGCAGGGCGACGACGGGCAATGGCTTGGTGGGGCCTACTTCCCCGCCGGCTTCTTCGACAGCCCCGAGCGCGACGCGCCGGGTCAGCCTTGGGTCGCGACCACATGGTCGCTGAAAGATCTGCGCGACTGGGGCGTCGACGCGTCGGTCCTCGGCGATACCGCCGCGCGGCTCGCGATGAACTCGCGCTGGGAGTACGACGATCTGCCCTACTGGGGCGGCGAGGTGGACGTCTGCATCAACTCCTACACGCTGGCCACCGGCGCCTGGCTCGGCGCCGACGTCTCCCGGCTCGTGGCCTGGTTCCCCGAACACCGGTTGGCCGACGGCGGCTGGAACTGCGAGGCCGAGGAGGGCAACTCCGTGCGCTCGTCCGTCCACTCCACCCTCAACGCCCTGATCGGAATGCTGGCCTACGAGAAGATCACCGGCGACATGTCACTGCGAGACATCCGCCATCTCGGCGAGGAGTACCTGCTCTCGCGACGCCTGATGTACCGGGCGTCGACCGGCGAGATCATCGGCGACTTCGTCACCCACTTCATGTACCCCAACCGTCACGTCTACAGCGCACTGGCCGCGCTGGACTACTTCCGGGAGGCCGCACTGTGTGAGGAAAGGGCGCGGGACGCGCGTCTCGCGGACGCCGTCGGCCTCGTCCGTTCGAAGCGCCAGCCCGACGGCGCCTGGCTGCAGGAGCACAAGCTCGCCGGCCGAACATGGTTCGACGTCGACGCCCCGGTGGGGCAGCCGTCGAAGTGGCTCACCTTGCTCGGCACCCGCGTCCTGAACTGGTGGGATGCCGACGGCCTGCCAGCCGGCGCGGAACTATAGCGAAGTCCTGGTCATGACTGATCGCGGCGGTGATCTCTCTGTTGTTTGTCGTCGCTTACCGTACAGGCAGCGCGGGCAAAAAGGATGCCTTCAATACGCAACGAACGCCACACACGCCAAGGAGAAGTCAAAGAACAAACAGGTGCGTCAACATTCCTGAAGCGCGCGCTATTCTTTCTCGCCGCCATTACCCGATGCCCCATTCCAGTAAGCCGCAGACGTCGACCGAAGGAACAAGTCGCAGCAGAGCCGCACCGCCTTCGGTCGCCCCGCTAAGCTAGCGGCAGATGTTCACAAAAGCCCGTCCTCTCATCGAAGTCTCGACCTTCGATGACAAGATTCGGAGAAAGGTCGATTGGCCGAAAGGCCTACCGACCTAAAGGAGGAGCTACTTCCGTCGGGTGGCCAGTCGTTTGGAGATGGACTCTTGTCGTTCTGTGACAAAACCCGGACATTTCTCTGCCAGGCTGAGCACCAAGGAGGTGTTCGTCGATGAACGCGTGGCGGAGCAGGTGGCGAGGCAGGCTCAGGAAGCCGGGGCTGCGCGGACGCACAGCGCTGGCGATGGTGGTCACCGTTGCCCTCGCCTGCGCGGTGCTCACGATCACCACCACCCTCTGGGCGGCGACGAATCATCGGGAGAACCAGGAACAACGGCTTAAGGACGCGATCAGCGGCGACGCCGATCGGCTGCGGGCGGCGCTCGAGATCAACCCCAACGCCACAACGGACACCGAGCTCTGGGAAACAGGCTGGGACTCGACCCTCGGCAGCGACTACGGCGAAGGGCTCCTCATCCCACTGGACAGCCAAAGCGACCCGCCAGACCCCGCGCTCGCGATTACCACCGGCGTGGGGAGCTTTGAAGAACGGATCTATCAGACACACCCCGAGTGCCTTCACCCCGAATGGTGGCCAGGCCATCAAGGCGCCGACACCACCACATGGTGGATCGGATCGTGCGGCGACTACCTGACGGCCTATGCCTTGACTCAACCGCACGTCGACGATGTGCCCGGAAAGCCCTGGTTCCTGATGCGAGCGCTCTATCTCCCGTATGAGGACTACGACGACCCCGCTCCCGAGCTGCGTCGCACCCTGCTGCTCATCTCGGCCGGCGTCATCGCGGCCGCTGCGCTTCTTGCGCGTTGGGTCGCGCGCGGTGTGATCACGCCCGTCACCGAGGCGGGGGCCATGGCCCGGGCCGTCGCCGCCGGGGATCTTTCCGTACGCATCCCTATCCGCGGATACGACGACGTGGCCGCCATGTCGCGCGCCATCAACACCATGGCCAACCGCCTCACGGGAAAAATCGAGGAGTTGGAGCGTGCGAACGAGACTCAGCGTCGCTTCGTCTCCGATGTCGCCCATGAACTACGCACGCCCACCACCGCGCTCCTCGCGTCGGCCGAAGCCCTGGAAACCCCCAGCACCCAAGCAGCGGTGGCCGCCCTGGTGGCCCCTCAGCTGCGCCGACTCGCGGGCCTGACCGAAGACCTGCTGGAGGTCAGCCGCATGGATGCCGGGCGCGCGACGCTCGTCACGAACCGGATCGACGTCGTCGACCTCATCACCGAGCTACTGACAGAGATCCCGGCCGAGGTCACCTACTCCGGCCCCTCCGAGCTGTGGCTCACCACCGACCCCGTCCGACTCCAAGCAATCCTGCGCAACCTCGTCACCAACGCGATCCAACACGGCAAGCCGCCCATCACCATCACACTCACCCACCGCGAGTACGCCGTCTCCGTCGACGTCCACGATGACGGCCCCGGCGTGCCCGACGATCTGCGGGACCGCGTCTTCGACCGCTTCGTCCGAGGCGACGAGGCCCGCCACGGCACCTCGTCGGGACTCGGCCTGGCCATCGCCAGAGAGAACGCCCACCTCCTCGGCGGCGCCCTCACCCTGGCGGCTGACGGAACCACCTTCCAGCTCGTCCTGCCCGCAGACGACCCCTCAGTGCCGCCAACGCCAAACTGATCACAGAAAAACTATGGCCGTTACCCCAAACACCGACGAACCATAATTAACTTGCTCGATAATTATGGTCATGTGTCACCATGGACGCATGGGCATAACTTTCGGGATTGACCCCATCCGAGCCGAGGTCGAGCGGCTCCTGGCCCTCATGGAGGCAGGGACGGTGATTGACCGAACCTATGAACGTCAGCACGTCGACCTCAAGGAAGAGGCCGGTCGCCGCCGTCGCGCCGAGATTCTTCCCGGCAACCAGATCAACGAACAGGCGGCGCAGCAGCTGGCTGCGGAAGCTGCCTGCATGTCCAACACACCGGGCGGCGGCGCGCTCATCGTGGGCGTCGCCGACGATGGGACGCTGATCGGCACCCAGCTTCGCACCGAATGGTTGCGCCACCGGATCTTCGAGCTGACCAACCGCCTGCTCACCGTCGACATCGCCGAAGCGGTTGTCTGCGGGATCAGGCTATTGATCATCATCTCGCCCAGCGCCGTAGAGCCCATACGGATCAACGGCAGGATCTGCTGGCGAGTGGATGACAAGTGCGTCGAGGTTGATGCCGCCACGTGGCACGCCAATCGGATGCACCTGCTCAACTACGACTGGTCCAACGACCGCTCGCATCTGCCCGCCACAGCGGCGCGACCCCAGGCACTCGCGGTGGCTCGCGACTTCCTCCTCGGTGCCCACGACTCGTCGTCCGAAGAACTGACCACGACCACAGACGCCCAACTGCTGCGTCGCTTGAATGTCGTCACCGAAGACGGGACGCTCACCAACGCGGGAGCCCTTGCTTTCGTGGGCCGTTCGACGCCCTGCCTCGACTACATCCACCGCGATCTCGCAGGAGGAGACAGCACCGCTCGCGTCCGTCGCCCGGACCGTTCCCTGCTGGAAGAACTTGCCGAAGTGTTCCTGACGATGGATGCCCACAACGCCTCCAGGCACGTGCAGGCCGGGCTTGTCATGGGACAGGTGCGAGACATCCCGGCCCTCGCCGCTCGCGAGGCAGTGGTCAATGGAGTAGCGCACCGCGAGTGGGGAGTACTCGAACCCACCGTTGTCGAGCACATCGGTCGCACGCTACGAGTCACCAGCCCTGGGGGATTCTTCGGGGGTGTGAATGAGTCCAACATCATCACCCATCCATCCCAGTCGCGGAATCCGGCGCTCACCCAGTTGCTCGCCGACCTGCGGGTGGCTGAGCGCGAAGGCATCGGCGTCGATCGCATGGTGCGGGAGATGATCCGGCTCGGTCACCAGCCGCCGGTGATCCGTGAGATCAACGGCCCCTTCGTCCGCACTTCACTCGTCGGCGAGACTCTCGACGAACCATGGATCGCATGGCTCGGCGGTATCGAGCCCGCAACGGAGTCTACGGACGTGTCTTCTCTGCTTCTCCTCCGTCACCTCATCACCGTTGGTTGGGTCGACGCGCAACAAGCGATCCCACTCATTCAACTCCCCATCGAAGAGACGCGCGGTGCGATTCTCAAGCTGGCCGCAGCGACCATCAACGGCCACGCCCTGCTCACCGCCATTGAGGGGACGCCGGAAGCCGCCGCTCCCGCATGGAGACTTGGCATCGACGCGCTGCACAGCTTGCTGGCCATAGATGCCAACACAGGTCGCACCCGCGTTCTCCCGAACAGAACCGAGATCGCCCTGTCCTACGCGCAGGCCCGTGGTCGGATCAGCAGCACCGAACTCGGCTCCCTCGTAGGTGCGAGCGCCACAAACGTCGGAAGCACCCTGAAAGCCCTCGCTAACGAGGGCCTGCTCACCCCATCAACACCGACCGGCCGGGGTCGCGGTTTCTACTATCGCTGGGCCGAGGAATGAGCGCGCTGCTCCTGGTGGAGGACGACCCCGGGGTGGCTGAGGCCTTGAGGCTGGCGCTCAGTTCGCTGAGGCACCAGGTCGAGTGGGCCTGCGACGGGGAGACCGGGCTCGCCACGATGGCCCAGCAGCCCTTCGACGTGATGCTGCTGGACGTGATGATGCCCGGCATCGACGGCTTCGAGACCGCGCGCCGCGTGCGTGCCGTCTCGCTGCTGCCGATCATCATGCTGACGGCCCGCTCAGATCCGATAGACATCGTCGCTGGCCTGGAATGCGGCGCCGACGACTACGTCGCGAAGCCAGTTGAACCCCGCGTGCTGGACGCGCGGATCAAGGCCGTGCTGCGTCGCGCCGCCCCACGGGACGACGAGGATCTGCTCGCCTTCGGTGATCTGCTGATCAATCCAACGGCGATGATCGTGACCCGAGGCAGCGAGCCCGTCGCCCTCACGCCCACCGAACTGCGCCTGCTCCTGGAACTGGCAGAACACACGGGGCAGGTGCTGAGCCGGCACCAGTTGCTGCAGCGCGTCTGGGGATACGGCTACTCAGGCGACTCCCGTTTGGTGGACGCCGTGGTGCAGCGGCTCCGCGCCAAAGTCGAGCCGACACCGTCGAGGCCGACGCTGATCCGCACGGTCCGCGGCATCGGCTACCGCCTCGACCGCCCCTGACCACCGCGACACTCACGCTCTTTTCGAGGCTACGGCGCTGGGGCTCGTTTCTCGCCCGACGCCTCCGCACCTCAAAGAGCGTGAGAGAGCTTAGGATCGCGGCATGGCAATCAGGATGGACAACATGGGCATCGTCGTCGAGGATCTCGACGCGGCGATCGACTTCTTCGTCGCTCTCGGTCTGGAACTCGAAGGACGCGCCACGATCGAGGGTCCGTGGGCGGGGCGGGTCACCGGCCTGGGAGACCAGCACGTCGAGATAGCGATGATGCGCACACCCGATGGCCACGGCAAGCTCGAACTCTCCCGCTTCCTCTCCCCCGCGGTAGTGGAGGACCACCGCACCGCTCCAGTGAACGCGCTGGGTTACCTGCGGGTGATGTTCGAGGTCGACGACCTCGACGACACTCTCGCAAAGCTCGCGTCACATGGAGTCCAGCTGGTCAGCAGCGAGGTCGTGCAGTACGAGAACGTCTATCGCCTCTGCTACGTCCGCGGCCCCGAAGGCATTCTCATCGGACTCGCCGAGAACATCAGCTGACGCCCGGTCGGCACACCACCCTCACGGAGATCCGACTGAGCGACGACGCCTCGCCGAGTGCGTCAACTCATGTCGAGTCGGCACACCCGCAAGCGAGCGGTAGCCGGGCGCCCCCGACCTCCCCTTCCGCAACCCCAAACTATTCGTCATAGCTTGGTAGTTGATTATGCATAGTAGCTGGCCTAATCTAGATGCATGGCCACCGAAGAACGCGACCCCCAGCTCCTCAAGGGAGTCCTGCCCATCCTCGTGATCGGACTGCTCGCACAGAACGAGAGCTACGGCTACGAGCTGGTGACACGGCTCCGCGAAGCGGGCCTGCACGACATCGCGCCGAGCACGGTCTACCCGGTGCTGAGCAGGCTGGAGCGCGAGGGCGACCTGTCCTCACGATTGCAGGCCTCGAAGTCAGGGCCCGCCCGCAAGTACTACCAACCCACAGCCTCCGGAATGGAGCGCTACCGCAACGGCGTGCTCGCCTGGGCAGAACTGGGCGGCGTCGTCGCCACCATCACACAGAAGACATAAGGGAGAAGAAGTCATGAATGCACAGCTGAGCCTTACCGACAGGTGGCGCCGCTGGTCCTACCTCCAAGACGTCGACCTCTGGATGTCGACGCTGCCGAGAAGCCGGCGTCGCACGATCCTGAACGACCTGAAACTCAACCTCGCGGAAGCAGCGACGGTGAACGGGATGCCCGAGGCGATCGCCGAGCTGGGCACCGCACGCTCACTGGCCCGCTCCTACCTGGACGAGGAGCCCCGACGGGGCCCCAACTGGGTGGCCGGCGCGATCGGCGCAACCGTTGCCTTCGGCCTCGGCCTGTACGCGCTGATGATCTACGTCTTGGGAATGCTCGACGCGCTCCAGGGCACCGGCGGCGGCACCGCCACCGGAAACGCGCTCGGCATCCGCGTCGAAGCGACGAACACAGCGTCGGAAGTCTCCGCGAACTTCGGCGGATTCTCCTGGATCTGGCTCATCGCCGTCGTGGTCGTGTGGCTGCTCAGCGCCCGCATCTGGCGCCTGTTCCGCCGCTAAGCCTCGTCCAACCAGGCCTCGAAGACCTGCTTCGCCGCGTCGACGAGCGCAGCACCGTGGGTGGCCGCGTCTTCCCGGATCTGGCGAGGGTCGATGCCAGCGGTGGCGAGTTCGTGGGCATGGCCGACGAGCCAGCGCTCGAGTTGGGCGGGATCGGCCTCAAGATGAAACTGCAGACCGAGCACCGTATTTCCCAACGCGAAAGCCTGATTCGGGAACCCCGGGGTCTCCGCCAGACGGGCGGCGCCATCAGGGATCGCGAACTGGTCACCGTGCCAGTGCAGCACCGGCAGCCCGTCCAGCGGAGCAAGCACCGACGCGCGACCGTCGTCAGTCAGGGTGAGCGGGGCGTAGCCAATCTCCTTGCGCCCCGTCGGCATCACATCAGCTCCCAGAACGTCGGCGATCAACTGCGCACCGAGGCAGACGCCGAGCGTCGGCCGTCCCGACGCCAGCCGAGCGGCAATGGCCCGCTTCTCGTCCACAAGGAAGGGGTAGCTCTCCGTCTCATAGACGCCGATCGGACCGCCGAGCACCACGACGAGGTCGGCACTCAGCAGCGACTCGGGCCCAAGCGGATCGATACCGGCATCGAGATAGGAGACACCGTAGCCACGGCCCACCAGCAGCGAATCGAAGATCCCCAGATCCTCGAACGGCACATGCCGAACCGCGATCGCCGTCGGGTTCCCATCGTCCACGCGCATTGTCTGGCCACCTCTCTTACCCCTAGCCAGACCCTACTCCGCACACCTGTGGAAAACTCAGTCGGGTTGTCAGATGGGCCCTCTAGCCTCAACACAAGAGAAGAGGACAGACATGAACCAGACGGCACCTGCGCTCGCGGATCCACCGGAAGGCTACGGCGAGTGGCTCATCGAGCTCAAGGCTCGGATCAACAGTGCGCAGCAACGCGCGGCGCTGGCGGTCAACACCGAAATGCTGCGCCTGTACTGGCAGGTCGGCAGGGACATCCTGGCCCGACAGAAGAAGCATGGGTGGGGCGCGAAGGTTGTCGAACGCCTGTCCCACGACCTTCGCCGTGCCTTCCCAGATCTCGGTGGCTTCTCCTCAAGAAACCTCAAATACATGAGGGCCTTTGCCATTGCCTGGCCGTCAGAGACATTTGTGCAACAGCCTGTTGCCCAACTGCCGTGGGGCCACAACATCGTTCTCCTGACCAAGCTGAAGGATCCCGACCTTCGCCTCGCCTACGGACAGGGAATAGGCGTTGCCGGAACCTGCGCTAGGAGCGTTCGTAGGCCTCCCGGAGCCAGCGGAGAACCTCGTCGTCCACTTCGTCGACGCTCGCCAGCGCGATCTTGTGGGTGCACATTCCCGACATCGCGAGAAGCCGACCTTCGGGCTGAACACCCTTCAAGACAAGCCCCAGATCAAGCCTCGTCCGCGTCGACGGCGTCAACACCGCGAACTGCTTGGTCCGACGCAGCGAGACACACGTCTTCTTCGGAGCAACCTCCACGTCCGCCCCAAGCGTCACGGCCACCTCGACGAGCCGGTCATAGACGGGTCTCAAGCCAGCTTTGACCCCCGCGTACTGGGCCTCCACAAGGTCCGGCGCCGGAGCACTGGCCTTGGCAGCAGCGTGCACCAAGGTGTTGGCGTTGCCATGAGTAAGGCCATGCTCGGACTTCAGCCAGGCCACCAAGGCTCCGTGGCGCTCGCCTGTGGCCCGGCGCTCGTCGATGCGCGCCACCCATTCGTCCAGCGACGTGCCGGTGCCGGCAACGATATTGCTGAGCTGCGTTGCTATCGCCTTGTCGACGTCCATCGAGCCTCCCTCACCGTGTTCCCGCAGAAGTCCGGGCACCTCGAGGTCATTGTGTCGCCATCACGACGGCGCAGGCTTGTACCTGGTTTACCTTGTCGTCAGGCCGCACTACTAGGACTCGGAGCCAAGGAAGTGCTGATCGCCATAGCCCGACGCACGCAGCGAGGCGAGGTACTCCCCTGGAGTCATGCACACGAACTTCTTGAAGGTCCGGATGAAGTGCGACTGGTCGGCAAAACCGCCAGTCGCGGCAAGTTCGGCCCAGGTCGGCGACTCTCCGGTGGGAGGAACCTGACTGAGCAGACGATCGAGCAGCAACAGTCGAGCCACATCGGACGGAAGCACTCCGAGAACCTGACGGAATCGGCCGATCAAGGTCTTATGGCTGACGCCGAGATCACCCGCCAATGCGCCCAGCGGATGCGCGGGGTCGCGGGCGAGTCGTTCGGTGGCGCGGCGCACCGTCTCTTGCGCGACAGACTCCGGCAGCACGTGCTCCTCGAGTACATCCCTCACCAGCTGAAGCGCACGCTCGAGCACCACCTCGTCGTCGCCCGCGAGCATCTCGCCGAGGGCGTTCAGCCGCTCACCGAGCCCGCCCCCGATTGCCTGCACGGACAGCACCGGCGGCAGGCCGAACCGAGTAGCACCGAACAGGGGAAGCTGGACGCAGATGTGGCGGATCCGCTCAGGGTTCTCGAAATGGACGAGTTCCCGGCGCAAGCCGGTACAGAACACCCGCGGCGTCGGACTCCCCTCAGCCGGCTCGCGGGGCCCCAGTAGGCGATAAGGATCCGACAGATTCACGATGATCTCCACGGAAGCCATCGGCAGTATCCGCTCCACCTTGCACTGGCGAGGCATATCGATGGCCCACAAGCGGGTCACCACCCCGTCGAGCACAGGACCGGGCTCGGCCACCTCGTGGAGCATGGGCCAACGGTACAGTGCCGACCCGGTTCATACGTTCATCACAGGAAGGCTGGGTATCGTGGTCGGCGACCGCTACCCCCGGGCTCACCGCCCGGGTGCATTCACCGACCTTCAAGGACACCCCTCGCATGACTCTGCCCACCCGTCTCGTCGCCACGCTCGGCGTCTCGACCACACTCCTTCTCGCGGGCTGCACCCCGGGCACCCCGGAGAACGCCTCCACTGAGTCTTCGGTCTCCGCCTCACCGAGCGATGCCGCAACAGATCCCGCCGCTGCGCCTGAGACGGGTGGAACCTGCGACGTCACCGTCGGCGAGGCATCTGATGCCGCCCCCGCGGTAGACGAGGCCGCATCGAAGGAGGCGCTCGGCACGGCCACCCTCAGCAACGACGCCTCGACAGCTCCCACCGTCGCCTTCGAGGCGCCACTCGCCGTGACCTCCGAGGTCATCCAGATCACCGACAAGGGCAGCGGCGACGCCATCGCCGACGGCAACCTCATCAGCTTCAACTACCTGGTGTGCGACATGGTCACCGGAGAGAAGATGTACTCGACGTGGGGCACCACCCCTGACGCCGACGCCCCGGAGACCTACACCCTGTCCGCCGACACCTTCGGCGAGGCGCTCCCCGCAGCGCTCGACGGCGCCACCGTCGGCAGCAGGCTGCTCTGGGGCCAGCCCGGGGTCGCCGCCGAGGAGAGCTACACCGGGGAGGCTCTGAACGGCTACCTCTACGTGCTGACCGTCACGGACACCCAGAAGGTTCTGGAGTCGGCGGAGGGCACGGAGGTGAAGCCGTCGGACGACGCGCTGCCTGGTATCGAGTTCAAGGATGGCAAGCCGGCGGTCTCGGTCCCGTCATCCTTCAAGGATCCTGAGGAGCTCATCGTTCAGCCCCTCATCGAGGGCGAAGGGGACGTCGTCGAAGCCGGGCAGACCGTGATGGTGAAGTACACCGGCTGGCTCACCGACGGAACGCAGTTCGACTCCTCGTGGGATCGCGAAGCTCCCGACAACGTGTTCTCCTTCCAGGCGGGCGCCGGCGGCGTCATCGAGGGATGGGATCAGGGCGTCGTCGGTCAGAAGGTCGGCAGCCGGCTGCTGCTGGTGG
Organism: Tessaracoccus caeni; assembly: GCF_029211185.1. Lineage (GTDB taxonomy): Bacteria > Actinomycetota > Actinomycetes > Propionibacteriales > Propionibacteriaceae > Arachnia > Arachnia caeni. The sequence continues at coordinate 160,393 of NZ_JARGDO010000006.1, read as the reverse complement.
TCCCCTCCGACCTCGGCTACGGCCCCGACGGCAGCGGCGAAACGATCCCGGGCGACTCCACCCTGATCTTCGTCGTCGACATCCTGGCCGCCTACTGAGTTCCCATCACGCTCTTTGAGGTGCGAGCGAAGCGAGCCTCGAAAAGAGCAGACCGCCGAACAACCCGACTACAACGGGTTCCTGGCGATTCTCGCGCGGGGTCTTTTCGAGGCTTCGGCCTGGGGCTCGTTCCTCGCCCTGAGCCTTCGCACCTCAAAGAGCGTCATCAGCGCTTCGCCCTCGCCCTGACCGTCGAGGCTTCGGCCTGGGGCTCGTTCCTCGCCCTGAGCCTTCGCACCTCAAAGAGCGTGTTGTCCGTAACCGCCTCCACCTGGGGTTTCGACGACGAGCACGTCACCGACACCCACCTCCGCGATGTCGTTGCCGGCCAGCGGGGTGAGGGTGCCGTCGGCGCGCTCGACGCTGTTGCGGCCGAGCGCACCGGGCAACCCTCCGGCCATGCCGTAGGGCGGCACGCGCCGATGACCTGACAGCATGCTCACGGTCATGGGCTCGAGGAAGCGCAGCCGGCGCACACCACCGTCGCCTCCGCGCCAGCGCCCCTCACCCCCGCTGTCGCGACGGATCGCGTAGGACTCCAACAGCAGCGGATAGCGCGACTCCAGCACCTCGGGGTCGGTGAGCCGGGAGTTGGTCATGTGAGTCTGCACCACGGAGGCGCCGTCATAGCCAGGCCCGGCACCTGATCCGGAGCCGAGGGTCTCGTAGTACTGATAGTCGGCGTTGCCGAACGACACGTTGTTCATGGTGCCGGCCCCCTCGGCCTGCACCCCGAGCGCGGCATACAGCGCGCCGGTCACCGCCTGCGACGTCTCGACGTTGCCTCCCACCACGGCAGCCGGGTGCCGCGGCGACAGCATCGAGCTCTCAGGAAGGACGATCCTCAGCGGACGCAGGCAGCCGTCGTTGAGCGGGATGTCGTCGTCGACGAGGGTGCGGAACACGTAGAGGACGGCCGCCGTGGTGACCGCTGCTGGCGCGTTCAGATTGGTGGCCAGCTGAGGCGAGGTGCCCGTGAAGTCGAGCGTCGCCGAGCGGGCAGCCCGATCGACGCGCACCTGCACCCGGATCACGGCCCCGGAATCGGTCTCGTAGGAGTGCTCGCCGTCGTCGAGCCGGTCGATGACCCGACGCACCGCCTCCTCCGCGTTGTCCTGCACGTGACGCATGTAGGCCTGCACCACGTCGAGCCCGAAGTGCGCGATCATCGCGGCGACCTCCTCCGCGCCCCGAGCATTCGCCGCCACCTGGGCGCGAAGATCCGCGAGGTTGCCGTCGGGGTTGCGCGACGGATACTGGCCGGACGTGAGCAGTTCCCTGGTCTCGCTCTCGCGGAACCTCCCGTCCTCGACGAGCAGCCAGGCGTCGAACAAGACGCCTTCCTGCTCCACCGACGTGGAGCGCGCGGGCATGGAGCCCGGGGTGATGCCGCCGATCTCTGCGTGGTGGCCGCGCGAGGCCACCCAGAACAGCAGCTGGCTGCCTGCCGCGTCGAACACCGGACTGATCACCGTGATGTCAGGCAGGTGGGTGCCGCCGTGATACGGATCGTTGACCGCATACGCGTCGCCCGGGCGGATCCGTCCTGCTCGACGAGAGATCACCTCGCGTACGCTCGTCCCCATCGAGCCGAGGTGGACCGGAATGTGCGGCGCGTTGGCGATCAGTTGACCACCCGCGTCGAACAGCGCACACGAGAAGTCGAGGCGCTCCTTGATGTTGACCGACTGCGACGTCTGCTCCAGCCTCGTCCCCATCTGCTCGGCCACCGCCATGAAGAGATTGTTGAAGATCTCGAGCATGACCGGATCGGCGTCGCCGGCCGCGTCGATCCCCATCTCGTCCGCCCGGGTGGCAACGCGATCCAGGCGCAGCTCGCCGAGTCCGCCGGCTGTCGCGCTCCAGCCGTCGTCGACGATCGTGGTCGCGTTGGCCTCCGCGATGAGGGCGGGGCCTACCACGACGGAGCCGGGCACCAGGGCACCCCTCCGATGCAGGGGGACGTCCCGCCAGCACCCGGAGACGTACATCGACACGATTGTCGCCCCATCGGCGGCGGAGTCAGGCGCAGGCTCGGCAATGCCGGCGATGGCCGGCTCCTCGCTCCGCCCGACGACCTCCACGGAGACGGCCTCCACCACCAGGGGCTTGTCCAGCAAGAAGGAGTACAGACGACGATGGGCCGCCTCGAACTCAGCGCGCATCGTCTGGGGATCGGCCAACGCGACGGGCACCGGCGTATCAGTGCCGTCATAGCGGAGGTGGGCGCGACGGATCGTGACGATCCGCTCGTCGGGAACGTCCTCGTCACGAAGCTCCGAACGCGCTGCTTCTTCGAGCCGGCTCGCCGCATCCGCGAGGCCGGGCATGAGGCCGTCGGTCAGCCGTTCCTCCACCGACTGCTCCCGCATGGCTGTGACGTCGGCGAGCCCCATGCCAAGAGCCGACAGCACCCCGGCCATCGGAGGCACCAGCACCGTACGCATTCCGAGGGCGTCCGCGACGGCGCACGCGTGCTGACCGCCGGCGCCGCCGAAAGTGGTGAGCGCATACGCGGTGATGTCGTGCCCCTTGGCGACGGAGATCCGCTTCACCGCGTTGGCCATGTTGGTGACGGCGATGCGCAGGAACCCCGCGGCCACGTCCTCGGGCGTGCGGTCGTCGCCGGTGGCCTGGGCGATCTCGCGCGCCAGCTCCTCAAAACCGGCGCGAACCACGCCCGCGTCGAGGCCCTGGTCGCCGTCGGGGCCGAACACGGCGGGAAAGTGATCGGGCTGGATCCTGCCGAGCATCACGTTGGCGTCGGTGACCGTGAGCGGGCCGCCGTGCCGGTAGCACGCCGGGCCTGGCATGGCGCCGGCCGAGTCCGGCCCCACCCGATAGCGGGCACCGTCGAAGTGCAGCACCGATCCGCCGCCCGCCGCGACGGTATGGATGTCGAGCATCGGTGCCCGGAGCCGGACCCCGGCCACTTCACTGTCGAAGACGCGCTCGAAGACCCCGGCGTAGTGAGAGACGTCGGTGGAGGTGCCTCCCATGTCGAACCCGATCACGCGGGAGAACCCGGCCCGCTGCGACATCCGCACCATGCCGACGATGCCACCCGCCGGGCCGGAGAGGACGGCGTCCTTGCCTCTGAAGTGGCGCGCCTCCGTGAGTCCGCCGTGCGACTGCATGAACAGCAGCTTCACGCCGGGAAGCTCGTCGCCCACCTGCTCGACGTAGCGTCGCAGGACCGGCGAGAGGTAGGCATCGACGACCGTCGTGTCGCCGCGGGAAACCACCTTTATCAGCGGACTCACCTCGCTCGACAGCGACACCTGCGCGAATCCGAGTTCTCGTGCGAGCTCCCCGATCCGACGCTCGTGTTCCGGATAGCGATAGCCATGCAGACATACGACGGCGACCGCACCGACGCCGTCGGCGCGCGCTTCGCGCAGCGGCTCGACCAAGGACTGCAAGTCTGGCGCGGCGAGGACGGCGCCGTCGACCATGACCCGCTCGTCGACCTCGATCACGCGCTCATACAACATGCTTGGCAGCACGATGCGCCGGTCGAACAAGCGCGGCCGGTTCTGGTAGCCGACGCGCAACGCGTCGGCGAAACCGCGGGTGATCACCAGCGCCGTCGGCTCGCCTTTGCGCTCCAGCAGCGCATTGGTGGCGACGGTGGTGCCCATCCGCACCACGTCGATCCGCTCGCCCGGAATGGGATCGGTGGGTGCCAGGCCCAGCAACTCTCGGATGCCTTGGACGGCGGCGTCGCGATACCGGGGAGGGGTGGCGGTGTCTTCGGAGAGCACCTTATGGGCGAGCAGAGACCCGTCGGGTCGTCGAGCGACGATGTCGGTGAACGTGCCGCCGCGATCGATCCAGAACTGCCACCCTGCTGCCATGGGCCGAGACTACTGCCCGTCGACGGGGATCAGTCCAGCTGTCGGCGCACCGCCATGAAGATCGAATCGGGGCCGAAACCGAGTTCTCCCATGCGGGCCACGTACTCCTTGGTGAGTTCGTCGGCCTGGTACTGCACCCTGTCGCTCGGTGCCGCCACCGGGGCGACGGTGGTGCCGTTGCGTCCCTGAGTGATCAGATAGCCCTCCGCCTCGAGTTCCCGGTAGGTGCGAGCCACCGTGTTGGGCGCGAGACCGAGATCCGCAGCCAGCCGGCGCACCGGCGGGAGTTTCGTGCCCGACGGCAGCTTTCTGCTCACGATCTGATCGACCAGCTGGCGACGCAGCTGTTCAAACGGCGGGTAGCGCCCATTCGAGTCGACCTTGAGCGGAATCATTGGAGGCCCCTCTGGCCTTGTGGTGTGCGACGCGTCCACCGCCGCTCACTCCTGCGTACATCACCGTTCATAACACATCCCCCGGCTCCTTCAGAGAACCATTGTGCTAACACAAAAGGCGTTGGTCAAGGTTTACGGCAACATGAGCAGAAAGTACGCACACGTAAGCGGTTCCGCAGGTAGGTAGGCTGTGCGTCATGAACGACGAGCTGTCCCGCACTGAACTGGAAGCAGCCTTGGAGGTGCGCAAGGAGATGGGCCCGAGCATCGAGCCCGGGCTCGTCGACTCGCTGGCTGCGAAGGTGGAGGCGACGGTTCGTCGTCGCTACGAGGCCGAGGTGGCCAGCCGCGTCAATGAGCGCAACCTGCAGGGCACCTCCAACGCACAGCGCGTCACCGTGGCGATCGTCTCGTTGGTGATGGCCATCCCGCTCACCGCCATCGCGGGCAGCTTCGCGGGCCTCCCAGGCATGCTGATGATCTGGGCGGGCATCGTCGCGATCAACATGGCGCTGGCCATGCGGCCGCCCAAGGGCCCCGGTCACTGAGCCCGACGAAGAGATGCCGCCGGTAGGCGGTATCTCTAGACCCGAGCCAGGTGCTCGTCCATGATGCGCCGGGAAGCGATGGTGAGGTTCTTCCATCTGGCCACGATCGCGCCGGCCTCAACCTGATCCGCAAAAGCCATCAGTTCGTGGTGCATGGTGTCCACGGGCTTGACGTCGTCGATGTCCAAAAGCACCTGTGACTTGCCTTTTCGCTCCAGCAGCACGATGTGGGTGGGCTCGGCCAGGTCGTTGATGGCGAGGGTGGCGTCCTCGCCGATGATGGTGCTGGGGCCGACCCCCATGACAATCTTGGAATAGACCACATCGGCGATCATCGAACCGTAGTTGAGCTGGATGCTGCCGGCCGCTTCGAAGCCGTTGGCGAGCCGGACGCTGTGTCCGGTGTGGTCGAGCGGCACGCCGAAGAAGTCGAGGGCGGGCTGGAGGCAGTAGACGCCGATGTCGGCAAGAGACGAGTTGCCGAGGCCGGGGTCGAAGGCGTTGATTGCCTCTCCCGCGCGGAAGCGGTCGTAACGCGACGAGTACTGGAGCTTCTCGATGTGCGCGTAGCGCAGCGCCCCCAAACGCTCGAGCACGTCGCGGATGAAGCGGTGCGTCGGCGTGTGCAGATGTCGCGTCGCCTCCATGAGCACGACGCCCTGGCGCGCGGCGGCGGCGAAGAGATCCTCGGCTTCGGCGGCCGAGGCGGTCATGGTCTTCTCCACCATCACATGGCGCCCCGCCTCGATGGCCGCCAAGGCCTGGGAATAGTGCGCGACGGTGGGGCTGGCGATGTAGACCACATCCACCTCGGCCAGCATCTCGTCGTAGTTGGAGAACGCGCGCTGCAGGCCGTGCTGCCGGGCGAACGCCTGGGCGCCCTCGTCGGTGCGCGAGTACACCGCGAAAGGAGCGATCCGCCCATTGGTGCGCCGGGCCGCGGCGACGAACCAGTCGCTGATGAAGTTGGTTCCCACGATGCCAACCCGCAACATCTGTTTCTCCTCTACGTCGGGTGCGCCCAATCTATCGGGCCTGCGAACAGAGTCCGCGACGAGAAGCGCACACTCGATCGCGAGTTTACGATTTTCGCTCCCCTGAGAGCGGCGGGAGTGCGTTTCTCATCGTCGCCGAGTTATCCACAGGGTATGACATCCTCCTTCCATCCCAAGGCCGCACCGGCTGAGCTAGGAATCATGCCCACCGAAATCGACCTAGCCCTCGAACACGCTCCCGTCCTCAGTCGCCGAAAGCACCGTCATCTCGCGGGATCCATCAATCACGCCATCCGAACCGGGCGGCTGGTACCGCTCTTCCCCGGCACCTACGCGCGCGAGACGAGCTTCGATCTCTTGACTGAAGCGCTCTTCGAGTGGGATCCCGACGCGGTGCTGGTCGGCGGCGCAGCTGCGAAGTTGACCTGGTGGCCCGAGCTTCCACACGACGTTGTCCACGCTGCCGTCACACGCCAGCTCAGACGAGACGTACCGGGTGTATCCCTCGAGCGAAGGCGCATACCCCCGGAGCTCGTGATCACGAGGGCGCACCTGAGGGTGCAGCATCCCTCGGCGAGCACCCTCGACTTGGCCCGCATCACCGGGCCGTCCGCCATCGACGAGGCGCTGAGGCGTCGGGTGGTCACCATCTCGTCGCTTCGATGGGCGCACTCGCTCATGCCGGGCCGCCGCTTGAACACCGTGGTCGCGCGCTATCTCCGCGACTCGGCCGACGAACCATGGTCCGCGTTGGAGCGGCAGGCACATCACCTGCTGCACAAGGCTGGGATCAGCGGATGGCGAGCGAACTACCGCGTGCGAGTCAGCGGCAACACCTATTTTCTCGACGCGGCCTTTCCTGGACGCCGGCTCGCACTCGAGTTCGACGGCTGGCAGTTCCACGGCGACAGAGCCAGTTTCATCCGGGATCGTGAACGCGATGTGGCCTTGCGAATGGCGGGCTGGACCGTGCTGCACTTCACCGCCGAGACCCTCTCCCAAGTCGTCAAAGCAGTTCGTCACATTCTCGATGAGTAACGCACACTCGGCCCTTGTAGAGACGCGAAAACCGCAAAGTGACCCTTGAGCGGGACTTTTTCATCGCCAGTCCCCGAGGACTGAACAGCGACCTTCAATCGTCATCTGACTAGGTCATTCATACCGCGAGAGGGTTACCGCGCGACCCCGCACCAACCGCGAAGTTATCCACAGCTCCAGGCTCGCCTCTACAAATGAGCCGCTCCAGCCCCTAGATTTTGGCCCCAAGCCCACGAAGGAGGTGACCCACGATGCTGAAGGACACGCCATCCGACGACGGCGCGGGGGCATCTCGACGCCCGGCCGGCGTGCAACTGCGAGCGCGCCGAAGCCCCAAGCTGATCGCACTGGGGGTGCTCGCCGTGGCGTTGGGCGCGCTGGGCGCAGCGGCGCTTTTCACCTCGAACAACGATCGGGTGCCGGTGCTCGCCATGGCGACGGATGTGTCGCGCGGCGAGACCCTGCAACAGGAGAGCCTCACCACCGTGGAGGTTCCCGCCCTTCTCGCCGCCGGAGCCGTGCCTCCCTCCGACGTAGAAGCGCTCATCGGACAGCAGGCGCTGAGTGATCTGCCGCAGGGCTCCTTCCCTCGTCTCGATCATGTCGGCACGCGTTCACTCCCCGACGGCGAGGTGCTGCTCGGCCTGAGGCTGCCGCTTGGTCGGATCCCCGTCACCACCATGCCGCCGGGCACCCGCGTGACGCTGGTGAGCCTGGCTGATGAGACGCGTGCGGACGCCATCGTGGTCACCCTGCCCACCACGATCAACGACGACGAGACCTACGTGTTCGACGTTCGGCTTCGCTCCGAAGTGGCCGAGTCCTTGGCGCGCCTCGCCGCGACCGATCAGATCACGGTCGTGATGGCGAAGGAGGCGTGACATGGCCGTCGTCCTGCTCTGCGGTGCGCCCGGTTCGCCGGGCGTCACCGCCACCGCGTTGGGGCTCGCCCTCACCTGGCCGCGCGACGTTCTGCTGGCCGACTGCGACCGCGATCCTTCTCAAGCCGTGCTGGCCGGGTATCTCCGTGGAGTAGACCATCGCGGCCTCGGTCTGGGCTCCCTGCTCCACCTGCACCGAGAGGGCACCAGCCTCTCCCCAGAAATCTGGCGCCACACGCTCGCCCTCGCGGACGGCGAGGAGCCTCGCCGCAGATTTCTCCCAGGTTTTCTGCACCCCGGCATGCCACGGCTCTTCGAGTCTGTCTGGGCGTCCTTGGGCGAAGGGTTTGCCTCTCTCGACGCGGTGGGCGCCGATGTCCTGATCGACGGCGGACGCATCGGCCCTTCGGGTCCGCCGCTGGGCTTGCTCACCAACGCCGACGCGGTGCTCTTCGTCACGCAGACGTCCTTGCGTTCGCTCGCCTCGTCGCGGATCCATCTCACGACGCTCACCGAGCAACTGTCCAGCCTGCCGGTCTCGAGGCCTTGGGGAATGGCGTTGATAGGCCCGAACCGGCCGTATGCGAGTTCGGAGATCGCACGGCAGTTCGAGGCCGAGATCTGGACGGAGGTGCCGTGGGAGCCCAAGCGCGCCGCGGTGCTCAGCGACGGGACGACGGAGCCGCGGCGGTTCTTCGAGCAGGATCTCATGGGGCGCTTCAGGGCGGAGGCCAAGCGGCTGAGCGAGCGGCTTGCTGATCGCCGCGGCGAGCGGCTCACCACGCTGAGGCGGGTGGACGCATGACGACACCGGCCTCCAAGCTGCCCTCCCTCACCGGCGACCTTGGGCTCCTCGGGATTGTTCCTCAGCCTCTGCGTCAACAGGATGAGTCGGCCAGACCTCCCCGCAGAGCCCACGCCGCGGTGACAACCGACGGGGTCGATTGGCAGTTGGTCGTCACGTTGCGTCGCCAGACCGCGGAGCAGCTGGGTCGTGCCATGGAGGAATGGCGGGCGAGCCGTGGCTCCCCCATGCCTGACGAAGACCGGCGGGTACGCGGCCGCGCGATCATTCGCGCGGTCGTGCACAACCGCGCACAGCTGCTGAGCGAGCAGGGCGAGGCGCTCTGGCCGTTGGAGACCGAGCTGCGGTATGCGGATGCCGTCGAGTCGGCGATCTTCGGGTACGGCCGATTGCAGCCGCTGTTCGAGATCATCGACGCCGAGAACATCGAGATCCACGGCTACGACAACGTCGCTGTGCAGTACGACGACGGGCGTCGCGAACCTCATCCCCCGGTCGCTGATAGTGACGAGGAACTCGTCGAGGCGATCAGGTTTCTCGGCGAGACCGCCCATCCCCCACGGCCATTCGACGACGCGCATCCGACGATGACTCTGGCTCTCGGCAGCCGGTTCCGGCTGCACGCGATCGGGTTCGGGTTGAGCTATCGGCCCAGCATCGTGATCCGCCAGCACCTGCTCACGGACATCACTCTGGCCGACCTCTCCCGCGACGGAATGCTGCCACGTCCTCTCGCTGAACTTCTGCATGCCGCGGTGCGAGCGCGGAAGTCCATCGTGATCAGCGGCGATCAGGGCGCGGGCAAGACCACTCTGTTGAGAGCTTTGATCGACGCGATCCATCCCACCGAACGATTCGGAACGCTGGAGACGGACTACGAGCTGCTCACCCACCTGAGCGAGCGACGACGCAACGTCCTCGCGCTGCAGGCCCGGATCGGCATGGGGGAGTCGGCAGATGGACGATCGGTCGGCAGCTACACCGTCGCAGATCTCATCCCAGAGGCCCTCCGCCAGAATCTCAGCCGGTTGATCGTCGGCGAGGTGCGCGGCGAGGAGGCCGGCGCGATGTTCGAGGCGATGCAAGCCGGCGCCGGAACGCTGTCGACGACGCACTCGCATTCTTCCGCCTCGACCATCGACCGACTGGCCGCTCGCGTCGCACAGGGCGGAGTGCTCGGGATGGACGAGGCGATGCGGCAGATCGCCCATCACATCGACTTCATCGTGCACGTGGTGCTGCGCGACGACGTGTGGCGCGGTGGCCGCCGCAGCCGCTATGTCAGCGAGGTGCGCCAGATCACGGGATCGCTGGAAGCCGGGCGACCCACCACCCACCTGGTCTATCGCGCCGCCACACCCATCCAGCCAGAGCTCTTCCAGCCGGACGCGGTCACCCTCGACGAGTTGGCCGCCTTCCGTCAGGACACGCCATGGGGGTAGTGATCGCCTCCACCTCGGGCGCACTCGTCGTGCTAGGCATACTGCTTGTCACCGATGGGGTCAGGCGCCGCGAGCGGGCCGTATCCACAGAATCATCCACAGGTCTGTGGACAAGAGGCCGCTCATTGTGGGGATCTCTCAACACCAGACAGCGCGGCTGGGTGGGGCTGAGTATCGTCGCGGGCGTACTCACCGCGGCCATCACGGGGTGGCTGCTAGCTCTCGTCGTCATTCCGGGCGCGCTGATCCTCATCCCCCTCCTGCTCTCGGAGCCACCCAACAACGAAGTGGAACTGCTGGCCGCGCTCGACCGATGGGTCCGGTTGCTCGGAACCTCGCTCACATCCGGAAAATCGATCCGCGACGCGATCTTCTCCACTCGAAGTCAGGCCCCTTCCGTCTTGGTGCCCGCGGTGACCCGCCTCTGCGACCGCCTCGATCAGCGCTGGCCCACTCGCGACGCGCTGCTGGCGATGGCCGACGAAGTGAACTCGGCCGACGCCGACGCGGTGCTCGCGGCGCTGGCGATCGCGTCGACTCGGGGCGGCGTCGGAACCAACGCGACGCTGATGGGACTATCCGACACCATCCAGGATCGTCTGCGGGCGCTGCGCGAGGTGTCCGCCGAGCGAGCGAAGCCGCGCGCCGTCGTGCGGCAGGTGACGGCCATCACGCTCACCGTGCTCGGGCTGGCGCTGGTATTCAGCGGATCCTTCTTCGCCCCGTATCGCACGCCGGTCGGGCAGATCATCGCCTTGGCCCTGTGCCTTGCTTACGTGGGGTGCCTGGTCATGCTGCGGCGACGCACGGTGCCGCCGCCCGCTCCTCGGTTCCTGCGGAGCGCACCATGATCGGCTGGGCCATCGCCAGCGGCGCCGTGGTCGGCTTGGGTGTGATCATGGTCGTCGCCGGGGCACGCCCCGCGACCGTGCGGCTCGACGACGCGCTCAGCTCGCTGTCCCACCGCGCACCGCTGGTTCAGAACTCACCGTCCAGTCAGACCACGAGGTGGTCGTTCCACGGACTACGGCTACCGCTGTCCGCAAAGCAGCAGCGCCTCCTGCTCATGCAGGATCGCCCGGTGGGAGACTTCTTCACCGAGAAGCTGATCTTCTCCCTGACCGGCCTCCTACTACCCGGTGTGTGGTTGATCATGGCCCTGGTTCTCGACCAGCAACCCAATCCGGCGTCGCCGGCCTGGGGCCTCCTCGGCGCGATCGCCGGCTATTTCCTGCCCGACCTCCGGCTCGCACGCTCCGCGACCACCCACCGTCGGGCCACGACGGACGCCGTGCACACGTTCTTCGACCTGGTGGCTCTCGAGCGCCTCGCGAACGCGTCGGCGTCGCAGGCCGTCGCCTCGGCCGCCGCCGTCTCGGACGTGCCACTGTTTCGCCGAATCACCGCCGGACTGGAGCGCGCACGGATGGAGCAGCGCCCGCCCTGGGGAGAACTCCGCGCGATCGCTCAGGAGTGGGATGTGCCCGAACTGGCCGACCTCGCCGACGTGATGCAGCTTGAGGAGCAAGGCGTCGGTTTGGCAGGCGTGCTGCAGGCGCGGGTGAAGGAACTCCGCGACGCGCACCTCACCAAGCAGAAGGTCGCGGCCCAGGAGGCCAGCGAGGGGCTGACCATCTGGATGACGATCCCCGCGATGCTGCTCGGCCTCGCCTTCCTGGCTCCCGCCCTCCTGAGACTCGTCTCCCCGTAACCCATCACCCTCCACCCAGCAAAGGAAGAGAACATGAAGGCAATTCACTGGGCCGTCGGCACCTGGATCGACGCGAAGTACCGCCCGCGCGACGAACGCGGACTGTCGCAGTCGACGGAGAATGCGATCCTGCTCGCCGGCGCCGTCAGCGTCGCGCTGGCGATCATCCTGTTCATCACCGACTACGTCCGCGACCGTATGCCCACTGCGACCGTGCCGTGACGCTTGTCAACCCCTTTCCGCCTGCTGTGCATAAGTCTCCGCGGCTTTTCCACAGTAGGCGGATTCACCGGTGATTGACGCCCCCACCGCACAAGAATGACGGGACGAACATCCACCGGCAGCACAACCGCGCCGGCCGGGCCAACACCACGAAGGGAGGCTGCATGAAGCTGATACGCGCGTTCGTGGCCATCGCGACGCTTCTGGTCGTGGTTGTCGGCGTGCCGTTTCTGCTGCTGTCCTGGGGGCGCGTGGACGCTCTGGTCGGCGTCGATTGGGCCCGGGTTCTCACCACGCCGGACAACGGACAGGTTCTTCTGGGCCTCTTGTCCGTGGTGGCGTGGGTCGCCTGGCTCGTGGTCGCCCTCACCACGTTGTTCGAGGTGTTCGCCGTCCTCAGCCGCGGGCGCGTCGCCATCCGTCTCCCCGGCACCGAGTGGCTGCGCCCCACCATCACCGCACTGGTCGCGGCGGCGACCTTCGCGCCCACAACGGCGCTGGCCACACCACCCCTTCCCCTGCCACCGCCTGTCATGACGGCCGATACGGTCGCCGTGGCAAGCCCTCGCCCCGTCGCCACGGAGGCACCCGCCTCTCACGCGCCGCACACCCGGGAGTACGTCGTCCAGCCTGGCGACGAGTTGTGGGGAGTGGCCGAACGGGAGTTGGGCTCCGGTGACAGGTGGCGCGAGATCGTCGCCGCGACGGCCGGGCTCACAGCGGAGTCACGACTCATCCCTGGACAACGCCTCGTCCTGCCACAACGCGCCGAGCAATCAACCACCTCCGAAGAGATGCAAGAGCAAGGGGAGGAGCACCCGAGCACCGTCGTCGTGGCCCGGGGAGACAGTCTGTGGCGCCTGGCCGAAGCGCACCTAGGCGACGGGGAGCGCTGGCCCGAGATCTATCGTCTCAACAAGGATCAGATCGCGGATCCCGACCAGATCGACATCGGATGGGTGCTCACCCTGCCGGCGATGGAGGCCGCGGAGGCAGACGAGAACCAGCCGGCCCCAGCGAACGAGACTGCGCAAAACGTGTCCGATCCCACCGAGCCGGAGCCCGTCGAGCTGCCTGAACCACAACTCGAACTGATGACGGAGCGCCACATCCTTCCGGAGGGGGACCGCGTCGTCGCCCCAGATCCTCGTCCCTCGCAGCACGCTCCCTCCGATGCCGCGCCTGTTCCTTCTTCTTCCGAGGAGGAGGACGCGGGCGTGGGTGTGTTGCTGGGATCGATGGCCGCGGTGCTCGCCGCCAGCCTCGCCGTCGGAATCGCCCAGCGTCGCCGACTGCAGGCGCTGGGGCGCACCCTCGGGCACCGCATCGCGCCACTCGGCACCGATCTCCTCCGCTTCTGGACGGCCCTGGTCCGACGCGCGGGCAGCTCCACTCACACCAACAAGGACGCCGCCCCTACCGCGTGGCTGATCGGCTGGGACCCGTCGGCCAACGAGGTTCTCCACCACCTGGAGGAGGAGCGTCGCAGCTTCGTCACCGGTCCTCACGACAGCGTCCAAGGCCTGCTGGGCGCGGCCATCACGAGCCTCCTATGTGCGCCTTGGTCGGAGGAGGTGTCGTTGATCGTGGCCGACGCCCCCGACGACTGGGCCGGCTCCCTGGACGACCCCGCAGTACGAGCCTTGTCCACCAACGACGCCCTCCAGGAACTCACCACCGTCGCGACGGAACGCCGGGTAGGCCTGGGCCTTCGAACCCTCGCGGAGGTGCGCGCCGACGTAGAACTCGCCACAGCCTGGGCGCCGTTGGTGTTCGTCTTCGCCCAACCTTTGCGGCCGCACCAAGAGGAGGCCGTCGAGAGGGCACTCGACCTGGGTCAGGTGGGGATATCCGTGCTGGCCGCATCCGCTCATCCCGGGCGCGCGTCGGCGATCCATGTCGACGACGATCGGCTCCTCCTTCCCGGACGTCCTGAGCCGCTGACTCCCCAACTGATCGGGGCGCCGGCGCGCCGCGCCCTCGTCCAGCTCTTCGCCGACACCGCGTCGGCGCACAACACCCCGGCGCCGTGGTGGACCGAGGATCCTCAAGGCCCCGAACCACCACTTCCCGAGATGCCGCGGCCATACACAGCGGAGGTCATTCCGATGCCAGAACCCCCGTCGCCGACGCTGCTCCTCCTCGGTGAGGTCGACCTGCTGCATCACACCGGCCCCGAACCCAGCAAGGCACGAACGCAGTGCATCGAGTACTGCGCGTGGTTGTTGATCCACCCGGGGGCCACATCCACTCAGATGCAGCGCGACCTGATGGTCGCCGAAAGCACGCGCCGATCGAACATGAGCAGACTGCGCACGTGGCTCGGCACAGCACCCGATGGCACCCAGTACCTCCCCGACGCCTACTCCGGCCGCATCGAACTCCACCCCAAGGTGTCCTCTGACTGGGAGCGTTTCGATGCGCTGATCAGCGGTTCGGTCAACCTTTCGAGCACGTCCACGCTGACCGATGCCCTCGCGCTGGTACGCGGCGAGCCATTGCAAGGCGTCGCCTTCCAGTGGGCTTGGGCGGAAGACCTTCGCGTCACCATGGAAGCGACGATCATCGACGCGGCATGCGCGCTCTTCGATCGGTCGCTCCCTCAGGGAGACATGTCAACCGCCGAGTGGGCGCTGAGCCAAGGCCGGCTCGCCGCCCCGCACGACGAGAATCTGGCCTCTCGCGCCGTCCAGTACTGGGCGAGCATCGGCAATCGGCGAAAGGCCGATGAAGAGGTTCTGGCACTCACCCGAGTCGCCCGCGCGGCAGGACGGGATCTCCGCCAGGAGACCGTGGTGCGGATTCAGCACGCTCTACGAACGGTGGTTGCCGAGCCGCGGCGTGGCGTGCTGCAGTAGGCACAATGGCATCGTGCGTCGGAACGAAAGGAGGCACCTATGGCGATCCTGATCGATCCACCGGTGTGGCCGGCGCATGGCACCACCTTCTCTCACCTCGTCTCCGATGTCTCCCTCGACGAACTGCACGCCTTCGCATCAGCCAACCACGTCCATCCACGCGCCTTCGATCACGACCACTACGACGTACCCGCAGAGAGCTACGAGCGGCTCGTTGCCGCGGGTGCCCTTCCCGTGCGAGCACGCGAGCTGGTGCAGCGCCTCATCGCGTCCGGCCTCCGCGTGCGCAAGCACCTTCTTAGGGCCGAACAAAGGTAGTTCTCATATGTGCTGACATTTGAGGCCACGGGCACTAGAGTTGTCCCATAACTCGTGCGCCCACGTCCGGGCGGAGTAAACAGTTGGCATGGCGTGCCCCACACGCCGCCATAGGAAGGAAGATCATGGCAGCCATCACGATTTCCCGGCAGCTGGGCAGCCACGGCGCGCGTATCGCACGCGGGGTCGCCAAGAAGCTCGGCTGGCCCCTCGCGGACAAGGCCACCATCAACAAGGTGATCAAGCAGTACGGGCTGATCCACCTCGACGACCTCTACGGCGACAAGGCCCCGAAGTTCTGGGAGCTGTTCAAGCAGGACAGCGTCTGGACCATCGAGTGGATGAACAAGACCATCCTGACCGCGGCAGCTGAGGGCGACACCGTCATCCTCGGTCGCGGTGGATTCGCCGTCCTCCAGCCTTACAGCGACGTGCTCGACGTGTTCGTCAAGGCTCCCGACGAGGTACGCGCCCAGCGCATCGCACTGCGCGACGACACCACTCCGGAAGAGGCGGCCAAGAAGATCGAGTCCGACGACAAGGCTCGCTCCAAGTTCACCAAGCTGCTGTACTCGAAGGATTGGGCCGACGAGGCCAACTTCGATCTGGTCATCGACACCGGTGAGGTCACCGACGAGGAGGCCATCGATCAGATCGTCGCCGCCTACGAGGCGCTCATCGCCAACCCCAAGGAAGGCCCGCGCGTCGCCGACATCGAACTCGACCCGGTGCTCGCCGACACCACCAAGGACGAGCTCTCCTGAACTCCGCCTCTGGGCGCGACACTCACCGCCCCCAACTGCCCGAACTCTTGGCCGACACGCTCGGCTCCGGGTAGGTTGGGGGCGGTGAGCATTGTTGTGCGTCCCATCAGCACCGAAGAGCATCTCGGGTTCATCGCCGAGCGTGGTTCGGCGTCCTTCCTGCAGACTCCAGCCTGGGCCAAGGTCAAGGCCGCGTGGCGCGGCGAGTCCATCGGCTGGTTCAGCGGCGATCAGCTCATCGGGGTGGGCCTGGTTCTCTATCGCCAGCTGCCCAAGCTGAAGCGCTACCTCGCCTATCTCCCCGAGGGCCCGGTACTCGACTGGGAACGCGACGACCTGGACGAGCAGTTCGACGCCCTCGTCGCCTTCGCGAAGAAGCGCAAGAGCTTCGCCGTGCGGATCGGGCCTACCGTCGTGCATCGTCGCTGGAAGGCCGACACGATCAAGGCCGCCGTCGCCGACGAGAACATCACCCGGCTCTCTGAGGCTACTCCTGACGAGACGACGCGCCTCGGCACCCGAGTGCTGCGCCAGCTCCAGCACGGTGGCTGGGTGACCGAGGATTCCGGCCACGGCTTCGCCGCCGGCCAGCCCATGTTCAACTTCCAGCTGCCATTGCGCGACGCGGATGGCAACCAGCTCGCCGAGGACCAGCTCCTCAAGGGCATGAACCAGCTGTGGCGGCGCAACATCAAGAAGGCCGACAAGCTCGGCGTCGAGGTGCGCCTCGGCACGCGCGAGGAACTCGCCGGCTTCCACCGCATCTACTTGGAGACCGCCGAGCGCGATGGCTTCACCGGACGCGCGCTCAGCTACTTCGAGGAGATGTGGGATGCGCTCAACGCCGAAGAGGACGGGCGGATGCGGCTCTACCTCGCCGAGCACGAGGGCGACCTGGTCGCCGCCACGACGATGGTGCAGGTCGGTGAGCACGCCTGGTACTCCTATGGTGCTTCCACCAACGCCAAGCGCGAGGTGCGCGGCTCCAACGCCATCCAGTGGCGGATGATCCGCGATGCCAACGCGGCTGGGTGCGCCGTCTACGACCTGCGCGGCATCACCGAAGGCGTTGGCGCGGACGATCCGGAGATCGGCCTGATCCAGTTCAAGGTGGGCACCGGCGGCGAGGCCGTGGCCTATCTCGGCGAATGGGATCGCGCCATCAACAAGCCGCTCTACGCGGCCTTCAGCCTCTACTTGAAGCGGCGGTGACCCGATGACGCTCAGCCTCCACATCGACGCCGCGCGGTGGCGGGCGCATCAGGAGCAGGTGCTTCACGACGTCCGAGGCCTCGTGCCCGTCGCCAAGGGCAACGGTTACGGCTTCGGACTGGATCTCCTGGCCCAGGAGTCGTCCCGGCTGGGCGTCGACGTCATCGCCGTCGGCATCGCCCAAGAGGTGGCGGCGGTGCGCTCCGGTGGTTGGGACGGCGATGTCGTGGTGCTCAACCCGTGGCGCCCCGGCGACGCTCTGGCCACCGCCCTGTTGGACGATCACCGCGTGATCACCACCGTCTCCCGAGCCGACGATGTCGACCAGATCGCTGAAATCGCGCCGGGTGCACGGGTGATCGTCGAGATCCTCACCTCGATGCGCCGCCATGGGATTCTCCCTGACGAGGCGTCCCGGCTCTCGCTGGACGGCGTCAACCTCGAGGGGTGGGCGATCCATCTACCCGCCACGGGTTCTCTGGAGGAGGCCCTGCGCTTGGCCCACGCGCCCCACGCGGAGGCTCCGTTCTGGCTGTCTCATCTGTCGGTGGACGACTACCGCAGCTTCGCCGAGGACTCCCCCGTTCCCACCCGGATGCGAGTCGGAACACGGCTCTGGCTAGGCGATAAGCAGGCGTACCGCACCACCGCAACGGTGCTCGACGTGCACCGCGTATCCCGGGTCACCTCCCTGGGCTATCACCAGAGTAAGGCGCCCAGCGACGGTTTCATCGTGGTGGTCTCAGGCGGCACCGCGCACGGCGTCGCCCTGGCCGCGCCTGTCCCGCAGCGTAACGCCAGGCAGCGCCTGATCACCGTGGCCGAAGGGGTGCTGTCAGCCACCGGCCAGGCGCTCTCGCCCTTCTCCCTCGGCGGCAAGAAGCGTCCCTTCGCGGAGCCCCCGCACATGCATTCGTCGATGCTGTTCGTGGCCGGCAAGAGTCCGCTGGTGAAAGTGGGCGACGAGGTGGATGTCACCGTCCGCATGACCACCACCACCCCCGACGAGATCGTCGGACTCTAGGCAAACACCAGTTTTTTGAGGTGCGATGAAGCGATACCGGATCGGCGCATTCCTGCTGATCGCGAGCGCCGCGCTCATCCCGATACAGGTCGTCGTCGCGTCCGCATGGCCGGATGGGTACTCGCTCACGCGTAACGCGATCAGCGATCTGGGCGTGACGGTGTGCGGCGAGTTCGCGGAACAAGGCCAGCAGCTTCGAGAGGTCTGCTCCCCACTGCATCCGCTGTTCAACGCGGGCATGGTGCTCACCGGGATCTTGGTGGCAGCCGGCGCACTGCTCGTCTCCGGCTACTGGGGCAGCGCGCTGGGACGAGTTGGAGCGATCTTCCTGGCGCTCAGCGGACTCGGTGTCATCGGCGCCGGGCTCGCGCCCTGGGATATCGCCCCCGATGTGCACGACCTTGCTGCTCTCGCGCAGGCCGTTGCTCAGTGGGTGGCGATGGTGTGCTTCGCCGTGGCTGCCGGCCGCGGGGCGTTCCGGTGGTTCACCGTCGCCGCACTCATGCTGTCCGTGGCCGGATTCGCGGGCTTCATCGCTGCCCTCGACGGAGTCGACATTCCCGTGCTGGGTTTCGGGGGCACGGAGCGGCTTTCCTTCGACACCCTCACCGTCTGGGTCGTCGTCCTGGGAGCCACCATCCTCCGTCGGCCTCGAGAGCAGGGCACCGAATGACGCTCTTTGAGGTGCGGCGGCTCAGCCGCACTTCGAGACGCTCGTCCCTCGCTCCTCAGCAACCGGAACGAGCCCCAGGCCGAAGCCTCGACAATCAGGGCAAGCGCGGAGCGCCGATGACGCTCTTTGAGGTGCGGAGCGCAGCGGAGCCTCGAAAAGAGCAGCCGGCGGTCACAGAACAGTCGCTGCCTAAGATTGCGCTGGGTCTTCTCGGGGCTTCTCGCGAAGTTCAGCGCGAGCTTCGGAGTGCTCGCGAGTGAAGAGGGTCACTTGCGACGTGCGGCGAGTTCGGCCCGAAGCTGCGCGTGCACCTCGGCCGCGTCGAGCAACTCGACCTTCCCGCTTTCGATGTCGTCAATGCGACGGCGAAGCTCTGCGCGCCAGGCGGCATCGACCTCGGCCTGATCGTCGGTCACGTGGTCGTCCGCATCAAGGCTGCGGATACCGCGATGCAGCACCTCGGCACGGTCCTGTCGATCCATAGACAGCAACAGCTGCTCAACCTCGGCGACGCTCATAGTCATGCTTGGAGTTTACGCCGCGACCCCGACGGCGCCCAGTAGTTCCTGGCCGCTGTGGAAAACTGACATCTGCTCGCCCCGCATGCCGAAGGGCGTCAGGCGAGGGACGCGATCCATGCGCGGTGGAGGTCGGCGTAGCGGCCCTCGCCCTTCACCAGCTCCGACGGGACACCGTCTTCCACCACCTGGCCGTGCTGCAGCACCAGCACGCGGTCGGCCACCTCGACGGTGGACAGCCGGTGGGCGATGATGATCGCCGTGCGATCGGCGAGGATCGTGCCCAACGCCTGCTGGACCAGGCGCTCGGTGGGGATGTCCATCGAGCTGGTGGCCTCGTCGAGGATCAGCACCTTGGGGTCGGCCAGCATCACGCGCGAGAAGGCGATCAGCTGACGCTGGCCCGCGGAGAGCCGCCCGCCGCGCTTGCCGGTATCGGTGTCATAGCCGTCGGGCATCTCCTCGATGAAGGTGTGCGCACCCAGCGCGCGGGCGGCGGCCTCCACCTCCTCACGGGTGGCGTCGGGGCGGCCGAAGCGGATGTTGTCGGCGATAGAGCCGGCGAAGATGAAGTTCTCCTGGGTGAGCAGCGTGACGTGGCGACGCAGGGTGTCGTCGTCGAGGTCGCGCAGGTCGACGCCGTCCAGCCGCACGGCGCCCGCGTCAGGATCGTAGAAGCGTGCGATCAGCTTGGCGATCGTCGTCTTGCCGGCACCCGTGGTGCCCACCAGGGCGAGCGTCTGCCCGGCGGGGATGTCCAGGCTGAGACCCGGAAGCACCGTGGTGCCCTCGATATAGGAGAAATCCACATCGTCAAACGTCACCTGGCCCCGGGCGGCTGGCAGCGGCGTCGGCTCAGCCGGGTCGTCGACCTGCGGCTCCTCCTCCATCACGCTGGAGACCTTCTCGAGCGCGGTCAGTGCCGATTGCAGCGACGAGATGAACTGGCTGAGATCCTGCATGGGATCGAAGAACATCCGCACGTACAGCACGAAGGCTGCCATGGTGCCGACGCTGACCGTGCCGCCGATCGCGAAATAGCCCCCAGCCAGCACCACCACGACGATGCCGAGGTTGCCGATGGCCTGGATGCCAGGCATCGCGCGGGCGAAGACGCGCATGGCGCGCACGTTGGCGTCGCGGTAGTCGAGCGCCACCGAGCGGAAGATCTCGGCGGAACGAGGCTCGCGACGGAAGGCCTGCACGGCCTTGATGCCGGTCATGGTCTCGATGAACTGCACGATCACGATGGCGGAACGGGTGCGCACGGCCCGGAAGGCGCGCGTCGAGGCGCGGGCGAACCAGCGCATCAGCAACAGCAGCAGCGGATAGGTGAGAAAGGCCACGACGGCGAGCCGCCAGTCGAGGGACAGCATGATCACGCTGGCCCCGACGATGGTGAGCACCCCGATGATCACCACGTCGAGACCCTGCAGCACCAGTTCCTGGACGCCCTCGACATCGCTGCTCATGCGCGAGATGGCGCGGCCAGAGGTGTAGTGGTCGTGGAAGCGGATGTCGAGGCGCTGGAACTTGGTGAACAGCCGGCGGCGCAGCTCGAACAGAATGGAGTTACCGATCCGCCCCGAGCGGCGCAGGAAGGTGGCGCGCGCGACGATCTGCACCAGGATGGCGCCCAGCATCAGCGCGACCGAGGTGTAGAGCACCGAGCGATCGGCGGTGAGGCCGTGGTCGAGCACCTGGCGCACCAGCACCGGGATGTAGAGGCGAGCACCCGCCTCGGCGACGACGACCACCACGAGGAACAGCAGCCACGCCCGCCATGGCCGGATCAGGTCGGCCAGCAGGCGACGCGAGGGCGCGCGCAGCCCGACCCCGGCGTCCTGCTCGTCCTGGATCTCCTGCTTGACGCCGCGCCACTGGTGGTTCTTCGTCTCGACACTCATCGCTTGTCCGCCTCGTATCGGTCGCGCGGGCCTTCACGTCGGCCCGTGGTGGGCAGTTCCTCGAGCAGCTGAGCGAGCGGCGAGTCGCCATCCTTGCGGTCGGTGGGGCTGATCACTCTGCCGCCATTGTCCCCGCCGTCGAGCGCGATCGAGTAGTCGGCCGAGAGCAGCTCGCGGTATTCGGGCACGGTGGCCAGCAGTTCGGAGTGCGTGCCGACGTGCGCGATCCGGCCCTCGACCAGCATCGCGACGCGGTCGGCCAGCAGCACCGTCGACGCCCGGTGCGCGACGACCAGCCCGGTCACGCCCACCAGCGTCGACTTCAGCGCCTCCTCCACCTCGGCCTCGGTGTGGATGTCGAGCGCGCTCAGGGTGTCGTCGAGCACAAGCACCTTGGGCGAGACCAGGATCGCGCGGGCCAGGGCCAGCCGCTGCCGCTGGCCGCCCGAGAGGCTCAGCCCCTGCTCGCCGAGCCGGGTGTCCAGGCCCCAGGGCAGGTCGTAGACGAACTCCGCCCGGGCGACGCGCACCGCCTCGGCGATGTCGTCGTCTGTGGCGTCGGGCCGGCCGAGCGTCAGATTCTCGCGCGCCGACATGGAGAACAGGATGGGATCCTCGAAGGCGACGCCGATTAGGCTGCGCAGTTGGGTGAGGTCGAGGTCGCGCAGATCGATGCCGTCGAGCAGGATCTGCCCGCCGGTGACGTCGTCGAGGCGCGGGATCAGCGACACCAAGGTGGACTTGCCGGAGCCGGTGCCGCCGACCAGGGCGACGGTCTCACCGGGTGCGATGGTGAGGTCGACGTCGCGCAGCGTGGGGTGGTCGGCGTCGTGGAACTGGTACTCGACGTGGCTGAGCCGCAGCTCACCGCGGGGGTTCTCCAGGCGCTGGTCACCACTGACGATGGTGACCGGCGCATCGAACACCTCGGCAACACGATCGGCGGCAGTGGCGGCCTCGCGCATGAACGACAACAGGAAGCCGAGGCTGCCCACCGGCCAGGCCAGCGAGAGCAGCAAAGTAACGAAGGTGACAGCCGCACCCACCGAGAGCACGCCGCCGGACACCCCGATGCCGACGCCCAGCAGCACCACGGCCAGCAGCACCGACGGGAAGACTTCGAGCAGGGTCCACATCACAGACGCCAGGTTCATCCGGTCGATGCCGCTGGCGGCCAGCGCCGCAGCACGGGACTCGAAGCCCTCGAAGACGTACTTGGCGCGCCCGAAGGAGCGGACCACCCGCACACCGTGCAGCGATTCCTCCGCCGAAGACGCCACGTCGCCCGTCTGATCCTGCACGCGCCGCGAGATCTTTCCGAAGCGACCCATCAGCACGAAAGTTGCGACGATCACGGGGATGACGAGCACCATCACCGCGACGCCCACCTGCCACAGCGTGGCCACCATGATGCCCACCACCACCACGATATGGATGCTGTTCATCAGCAGCACAACCAGGCCGAAGGACATGAAGCGACGCAGCACGCCGAGGTCGCTCATCATGCGCGACAGCAGCTGGCCCGACTCCCACGACTTGTGGAACTGCAGCGGCAGCCGCTGCAGCTGATCGAAGAGATCCAGCCGGATGTCGGCCTCCATGTGCGACGTGGCCCGCACCATGATCCAGCGGCGCAAGAAGCCCAGCAGCGCCTCGACCACGCCCACCAGGAGCAGCAGGAACGCGTACCAGACCACGCCGCGGGCATCGCCGTCGCGGATGGGTCCGTCGACGACACGCCCGAGCAGCACGGGCCCGAGCACACTGAGCCCCACACCGGCGGGCGCCGTGAGGAAGGAGAATGTGAACTGGCGCCAGTACGGCTTCACATAGGGCAGAAACCGCAACACGTTGGGCTTACCTGCCTTCGCCGGAGCCAGGGCATGGGTCCGGTCGATTTCACGCATTGCTCCACCATACCGCCGCCCTCTGACAGTCCGGATTTCTTCGACGCAGCCGCTGCCTGGAGATGGCCGCGAGGCTGTCGGAGGGTGCCGGTAGGCTCGTGAGAAGAGAATCCGAGACCGGGGAGGTCTGCTCGTGGGTCGTCGTCCGATCGCCATCATCGCCGCTGCGGCGTGCTTCGCGCTCTTTGGGTGCACGCCCAGCAACCAGCCGGAGCCCGACCCCACCAATAACGTGCCCTCGGATGTCCCCGATGCCGCCCCCGCGCTCGCCGCCATCGCGACGGCGATCACGGAGAAGGACATCACGAAGGTTCCCATGGTGCGCGCAGCGGCGGATGCCCAGGAAGAGTTCGAGACGGTGTTCGCAGGGATGGACGAGATCTACCCGGAGATAACGCCCGGCGACATCGTCTACGGCGAGGACGGACGGTCGGCCACAGCGACGTTGCATGCGAGTCTCGCCGTGACCAAGGAGCCGTGGACATATGACACCACCGCCAGCCTGAAGCTGGTCGACGATCAGTGGCGCCTCGACTGGGCACCCAGCGTTCTCAATCCCGATGTCACCAGCGACTCACGGCTACGTCGCACCTCATCCCTCAGCCGTCGTGGCGCCATCAACGACAAGGACGGGCTGGCGCTGGTGGAGGAGCGGGCCATGTTCGAGGTCGGGCTGGACAAAGGCGCGGTGGACGCCGATGACTGGATGGATGCCGCCGAGGATCTGGCCACCGTCATGGATATCGACGTGAAGGACTACCAGAAGAAGGTCGAGGCCGGGGGCGAGCGCCAGTTCGTCATCGCGGCCACCGTCAGCCAGGATCAAGTCAGCCCGCAGGTCAGTGAGATCCCCGGTGTGCACGTCAACGAGATCGCGACGGTGACCGGCCCGAGCAAGACCTTCGCCACCGGACTGCTCGGCACCATCGGGCACCCCACATCAGAGATGATCGAGAAGTCGGACGGCACGCTGAACGCCACCGATGTGGTGGGCCTGAGCGGGCTGCAGGCCCGCTACGAGGAGCAACTGGGCGGAGCACCAGGCGTGGTGGTCACGCTGGTGGAGCGTAAGGATCGCACCACCGAGGGCGAGTTCAACGAGCGCGTGCTTTTCCAGCAGGATCCCAGCGTCGGCTCACCCATCGACACCAGCCTCGACCGCGAACTCCAGACCGACGCAGAGAAGGTGCTCGCCAAACAGAAGGGCATCGCTGCGCTCGTCGTGATCGACCTGGCCACCGGCGGTATCGCGGCGGCCGCCACCTCGCCAGAGGCAGGCAGCTATCCGCATGCCACCTTCGGCAAGTACGCACCAGGCTCCACCTTCAAGGTGGTCTCCGCCTTGGCCATGCTGCGCGACGGGAAGACGCCGTCGTCGACGGTGCAGTGCCCGACGACGCTGCAGATCCCCGGCCATACCTTCAAGAACTACGACGGATACCCGTCGAGCAAGAATGGCTCGATCACGCTCACCGAGGCGATCGCCTACTCATGCAACACGGTGTTCACGGGCGCGGCCGAAGACATCACCGCCGAGGAACTGCATGCGGCGGCCGGCAGCCTTGGCGTCGGCACCGACTACGACGCCGGCTTCACCTCCTACTTCGGCACGGTAGAGCCCGACAACGACATCGACCGGGCAGCCAGCATGATCGGTCAGGGTCAGGTCACCATGTCTCCGATGGGCATGGCGGCCGTGGCCGCATCAGTGGCCAGCGGCAAGACGGTGATCCCGTGGCTGGTGAAGGGTCACGAGGCGAAGTCCACCGCCGATCCCCTGACCGAAGAAGAGGCATCCGCGCTGCGCACCATGATGAAGGCCACCGTCGACGAGGGCAGTGGCACGTCGCTACAAGGCGTCATGACCGGAGCGAAGTCCGGCACCGCAGAGTTCGGCGCCGACCCGAAGAATCTCGACACCCACGCCTGGATGATCGCCTTCAACGACACCTACGCGGTGGCCAGCTTCGTCGAGTTCGGCGACTCCGGCGGCACCACCGCCGCCCCGCTGATCAAAAGCCTTTTCGACTGACGCATCCACGCTCTTCGAGACGGTCGCTTCGCTCCCTCCTCAGGGACCACCTCGAGGAGAGCGTGACGGTGGGTTCTATCGCTGCAGGGCGGTGATGACGGACAGGGCGATGCTGCCAAGGCCCAGCAGGATCAGCAACGGCCATTGCCACGAGCGCTTGTCCTTGGGCAGGTGGATCACGGCGGCGGTGGCGGCGAGGCCGCCGAGGAAGCCGCCCAGGTGACCCTCCCAAGAGATCTGACCGAGGTTGGTCACCGTGATCGCGACGTTCAGACCCAGCCAGATCAGGATGGAGCGCACGTTGCCCTGGTGTTTGATCGCGATCAGCAGCACCGCCCCCATCAGGCCGAAGATCGCCCCCGAAGCACCGAGTGTCATGCCGAAGGTGGGAGAGAACAGCACCGCCACGCCAGACCCGGCCAGTGCAGCGATGAAGTAGATCGCGAGGAACCGGGAGCGACCCAGCAACTTCTCGATCAGCGGCCCGAGCATCCACAGCGCCAGCATGTTGAACCCGATGTGCCAGACCTCCACATGCGCGAAGGCGCTGGTGATCAGCTGCCACCAGGCACCGGAGCCCACCCCGGGAACCCACGAATAGCCGGCTGTCGATGAGGTCATGCAGCCGACGTGGTCGGTGAGCGCGATGTGCAGACCGTCGCCGGTGTCGCACATGCCGACAGGAATCAACGCGATGGTCTTCGCCAGCCAACCGTTCCACCCGCCGGTGAGCATGATGCCGATCCAGACCAGCACGTTGATGGCGATCAGCACGATCGACGTGATCCGCGGATCACCGGAGCGCTTGCCGCCGTAAGGCAGTTCGGCCTGGCGCATGTTCTTGACGCCGGCTCGCACGCACTCCGGACACTGGAACCCCACCGGACCGGGAATCATGCATTGCCCACAGATAGGCCGCTCGCATCGCTGGCAGGCCACCCCCGCCGCGGTACCCGGATGTCGATAACAGGAAACCTGCGGGGCGTTGCTCATCCCCACAGCGTACCGGCGCGTCCGCTGCCGAGCCTGTCAGGCAGCGATGCGATAGGTGCGGAAGGCGGGGACGGCGAGAGCGATGATGGCTACGCCGAGGACGACGAGCAGCCCTCCTCCGCCGGTGGTCAGGGCCGGGCCCGCAACGTCGGAGACAGCGCCGTGCAGCACGTCGGCCAATCGCGGTCCGCCTGCGACGACCACGATGAACACGCCCTGCATGCGGCCTCGGACGGCGTCGTCGGTGGCGCTCAGCAGGATCGACTGCCGGAAGGCGGCCGACGCCATGTCCGCGGCACCGCCGATCACCAGCATGCCCAGAGCGACGCCCAGCGCCACTCGCGTCTGCCAACCGGAGAGCCCGACGGCCGCCCCCATGACCGCCATCGCCGCACCCCACACGGCGACCGCCCACAGCACGGCCACGCCTTGACGTCGCACCCGGGAGACCCAGCCGCCGAACACCCCGCCCAGCACGGCACCGGCGGGCATGGCGGCATACAGCAGGGCGAACTCCAGCCCGCCCTCGACGGGCCCGCCGAACGAGACGTGCGCCATCTCCGGGAACAGCGCGCGGGGCATGCCGAAGATCATCGCGATCAGGTCGACGACGAAGCTGAGCAGCAGGATCTTGTGCGCACTCAGATAGACCAGTCCGTCGATCACCGACCTCAGCCCGGGCGCGCCGGCCTTGCCCTCCACCGGCATCGGATGCAGTCGCCAGACGGCGTACAGCGTCGCCATCAACGTGAGGGTGTCGATCAGGTAGAGCCACGAGTAGCCGAGCACGGGGATCAGCGCACCGCCGACGAGCGGGCCGGCGATGGCGCCGGCGGACATCACCGTCATGTTCAAGGCGTTGGCGGCGGGCAGCTGGTCGGCGGGGACGAGCTTGGGCAGGATCGCGGTGCGCGTCGGTTGGTTGACCGCGAAGAACGCCTGCTGCAGCGCGAACACGCCCAGCAGCAGCCACACGTTGTTCAGATTCAAGGCGGCCTGCACCCAGAACAGCGCCGAGGTGAGGATCAGCCCGAAGGTGGTGATCTCCAGCAGCTTGCGGCGGTCCATGGCGTCGGCCAGAGCTCCGCCCCACAGACCCATCACCACCAGCGGCACCAGGCCGAAGACGCCCGTCAGGCCCACCATGGCGGACGAGCCGGTGATGGCGTAGATCTGCGCCGGCACCGCCACGACGGTGAGCTGAGCACCGATGACGGTGATGATGTTGGCCGTCCACAGCCGCCGAAAATCGGGGGACGCCAACGGCCGGGTATCGGCGAAGATCCCGCGTAGTCGATCTGCGAGCGTGTTGGTTCCCTCAGGCACGCCCGTACCCTACTCCTGCCGCCCTGGCTTCCCTTTTACCCGCAGCACCGCGAGCACCGTCGACGTCACCACGGCCGCCAGCGCCGCCGCCACCCACCAGAGGCCGCGGGGCGCGACTCCCTCGGACAACGAGGCGACGCCCACGACGAGCAGGATCATGCCGGCGCAGACGACGAGGTAACCCAGTCCTCGCACCAGCCAGGACAGCGCAGCCCCGCCGCCGATCGCCGTGTACGACGGCGCCGCGGCGCATTGCGCGACGGTGAGATGGAACGCGGCCAGCAACCCGGCGAGCGCGGCGCTCTGCCACCACTGCGCGTCGCCGGCCGTTCCCAGCCACCACAGCGCCACCACCGCGATCGCGACGAGCGACGCCCACGACTCCGGGCGCGCCAGCGACCACACCCCAGCCACGGCGATGATCGCTAGCAGCAGTTCCTGGGACACGATCGGGAACCAGGTCGCGCACAGCACCGCCGCGGCCGCCAGGGTCGCGCCGCACAGAAGACGCAGCAACCACTGCCCCGGCCTCACCAGACGCAGGGCGTAGACGACATCGGTGATCGCTTCGGTCGGGCCTATCACGCCAGCCTCCTTCGGGGCGCCGACCGTGCCGCCTCCATCGCGAGCAGCACGCTGGCCAGACTGCCCGTGCCACGCCAGGCAACGACCGGGATGCCGTGGGCGCGCAGACGGTCCAGCACGTCGTCGCGCTCCATCCGCCGAAGCATCCAGGCCTCGCCGAAGTAGAAGTCCTTGGGGAAGGCCCCGATGTGATCGAACCGGCCGACGCCCTCGGGCAGGGTGTCGACGGCGATCACCTCGGCACCCAACCGACGCAGCCTCACCAGCTCGTCCTGCACCTCGGGCTCCAGCAGCGGCGAGCAGAAGAACACCAGTGTGCCGCTCGCAATACGACGCACGCGACGGATCCGGTCCCAGTCCTCCATCGTCCGTCGCGCCTGGGCCAGCACGCCGAGCACCACGCGCGCCTGGCGCGGGCCGGAGCCGGGTCGGATCATGCCGATGCGCAGGCCCAGATCGTGCACGGCAACTCGGTCGCCGAACCCGGTGTAGTGGCTGGTGATCGCGGCGATGGCCCGTACCGTGGCGTCCAGGCTGGTGGCGGCGGCATCGTCGGCGTCCAGGATGTCGTGAAGGGTGTCGGCGACGATCAGGACGTCGGTGTCGCGCTCGGTCAGCGTCGAGTTGACGTGGAGCGCGCCGAGTCGCGAGCTCACCCGCCAGTTGATCCGGCGCAGCCGATCGCCGGGCCGGAACTCGCGGACGTCCGCGAGGTCGCTGCCGTCGCCCCGGTGGCGGGAGCGGTGGGCTCCCGCGAGGCCGATGGGCTGAGCGACGCCGCTGCCTCCCTCGAGCGCCAGCGACGTGGGGCGCACCGTGATCGCGACCCGGTCGGTCTTCGCCGCATAGCGCCAGCCGAGGCTCGCGTCGGTGCAGACGACCAACCCGGGGGACAAGGTGTAGCGGCCCCACCGCGAGGGCTCGAACACGGTCACCACCTCCCGGTCGGCGCGGTCGAGGACCGTTCCGGTCTCCGGGGTGAACGCGGACGACGGCAGCTGCCGCCACTGGACCGCGGCGACGGCGCCGGCCGGAGCGCCCGCGAGGCCGACGGCGAGATCCACCGCGGTACCCTCGGCCACGGACACCGCCTGCGGCCGAGTGACCACCTCGGGCGCCGCGGTCGGGCGTCCGAGCAGCGCCCATGCGACGTGCACGACGAACGGAACGGCCAGCACCAACGCGTCTGGACGCCCCATCACGACGGCAGCGACCCCGAGCGCGGTCGCCAGCAGGACCGAGCGGAGCAGCGCGTGCGTGTATCGGAAGGGCATCAGGGCAGGGCTCCGTCGGGTGCATCCGGCACGGGAACGGTGCTGAGCACGGAACTCACGATGGACTCGGGCTTGACGTCGTTCAGCCACAGCTCCGGGCGGATGACCAGGCGGTGCGCCAAGGCGGGAACCGCCAGCCGCTTGACGTCCTCGGGCACGACGAAGTCGCGGCCCTCGATCAGCGCGATGGCCCGCGCGCACAGCAGCAGCGCCAGCGATCCGCGCGGCGACGCGCCCACCAGGGTGTCCTGGTGCTCACGAGTGGCGCGCACCAGCTCGATCGCGTAGCGGCCTACCGACTCGTCGACGTGCACCTCCTCCACCGCAGCCTGCACGCGCCGCAGGCCCTCCGCGTCGAGCACCGGCGCGACGCTCTGCTCCTCCCGCCGGCGGCCGATCCGGCGAGACAGCACGTCCCATTCCTCGTCGACGGCGGGGTAGCCGAAGCTGAGCCGCAGCAGGAAGCGGTCGAGCTGGGCCTCCGGCAGCGGATAGGTGCCCTCGTGCTCGATCGGGTTGGCGGTCGCCAGCACGTGGAATGGTCGAGGCAGCGGGAAGGTGCGGCCCTCGACGGTGACCTGGTGCTCCTGCATCGCCTCCAGCAGCGCCGACTGCGTCTTGGGCGGGGTGCGGTTGATCTCGTCGGCCAGCAGCAGCCCGGTGAAGACAGGCCCCTCCCGGAAGGCGAACTCGCCGGCGTTCTGGTCGTATAGATACGAGCCGGTGAGGTCGGCGGGCAGCAGGTCGGGGGTGAATTGGGCGCGCGTGAACTCCAGGCCCAGCGCCTGGGCCAGGGAGCGGGCGGCCAACGTCTTGCCCAGGCCCGGCAGATCCTCGAGCAGCACGTGCCCGCCGGCGAGCACCCCGGCCAACACCAGAGCCATCTGCTGGCGCTTGCCCACGAGAGCGGTGTCGACGGCGTCGAGGACGCGGCGGGCGAGGTCGCTGGCCTCGGCGATCGGAAGGGGGACGGCGAGAGCTGGGGTGTTCGTCACAGGTCGTCGATCTCCTTGAGGTAGGCGCGCAGCGTGGCGCGCTTCAGGGCGGGCGGGCGTTCGGAGCGAAGGTGCGCGAGAAGCGGCGCGCTGAGCCGGCCGTCGGCGTGTGCCAGCGGGTCATCGGCCGGCACATGGTGGTGCCGAACCAGGCGCGACGCCGCCAGCTCGGCGAGCTTCCTGGTCAACGCGCTGGACTCGAAGTCCTCCCCGGGCCGCGAATGCACGAGCATGGTCGCGATCCGGTTGGTGCGCACGTCGGCCGACAGCCGCGAGCGCTCCATGAGGGGTTGAGGCTGCCGCCACGAGGGCCCGGCGTCCGGGCGCTCGAACCATCCCGCCAGCCAGAGATACGAACCGACGAGAAGCCCCATGATGACGGCGGGGATCGGGTCGACTTCGACTCGCACCAACCGGCAGATGATCACCACCAGGACGGCCGCAAGAACGCCACCGGTGAGACGAACGACGAGGCCGCGCCACGACCTGCGCCCACTACCCGACATGGCGTCGCTCCAACTGCGCGGTGAGGTTCTCCAGGCACCGGATGGCGCGCTCACGATCCGCGTCGGTCAGCACGTGCACGGAGAACATCGCTTGGCGGTAGAGCGCCGCGAGATCGGCGAGGTCCGCACCGTCGACCGCTGCGCGATCCAGGATCTCCAGCGTGAACTCCTCGCTTGTCTGGGTGGCCTCGCGCACGATCCCACTGTCGGCGGCGATCGACTCCAGCCGGCGCCAGCACGCCACGACGGCGTCGTCAACGGCGACCCCCGACCGCAATCGCGCGAGCGTCTCCTCCAGCGACTGCGAGACCTGCTCCTCGATCACCGAGACTTCGACGCCGGTCCCCGCGCCTACCGCCGCCTGACGGAGGCCCGGCTCCCGGAAGGCCCGATACACCACGACGACGAACCACGCCAGGAGCGCCACCGCCGCCACGACGGCGAGCGCCACCACCAGATCGATCAGCCACCCCGGGATCTGGAACGGCTCGATGTCGGCGAGTTCGTCCAGCGGACCGGGTGAAGGCGACGGAGAAGCGGAAGGCGCTTCCGGCTGCGGCGTCACGGACACCCGCTGCGGCTTGGACGGCAGCTCGCGGAACACCTGTCCCCACGAACTGCTGGCCCCCATCGCGGCCACCACGAGGACGGCGAGGGCCCCGAGCACCACCGCTACCGCCGCGCGTCGCCCTCGATCACCCATGCCCAGAGCCTAATGCCTGGCTCTTTCACCTCTTTGAAACGCCCCTTCCGTGCACAGATCTGCGTATAGGCCGAGGCCCCGCCATATACGCGAGGCCTCGGCCTATACGCAGATCTGTGCACGCGGGTCGGGATGACGCGACGGCCAGTAGTCTCGGGCGCATGGGACACTCGCATGGAAACCATGACGACCTCGACGCCGTCGAGGTGGGCACCCAGGCTCGCAACGCACTGATCGCGTTCTTGGCCGTGGTCGGGGCGCTGGCCGTGGCGGGACTGATCTGGCTGTGGCCGAGCGCCGCAGAGATGGAGGCCACCACGTTCGTGATGGCAGAGGCGCCGGGCGTGACCCGCGTCGACGCCACCATCGTCTCCCTCGATGGCCCCTGCGGGGAGCAGGCCGAGGCGCTGGGCTGCGAGAAGGCCACCATCGAGCTGGACTCCGGTGAGCGCGTCACAATCGATCTGACCGGAGCCACCACGCAGGCGGGACTGCGTTCCGGCGACTCCGTCCAAGTGATGGCCATCCCCACCGACGACGGCACCATCTATTCCTACGCGGGCACCAACCGGCTGCCGGTTCTGATCGCGCTGGGGGCGTTGTTCCTCGTCGCGGTCTTCGCAGTCGCACGATGGAAAGGTCTGTTCGCGATCGTCGGCCTCATCGTCGCGGGCTGGGTGCTGGTCGGGTTCATCCTGCCGGCGATCATCGTCGGACGACCGGGCATGGCGGTGGCGCTGGCCGGGTCGACGGCCATCATGTTCGTGGTGCTCTACGTGGCGCATGGCATCTCCATCAGGACGTCGACGGCGCTGGCCGGCACGCTGCTCGGCCTGGCGGTCACGACGGGGCTCGGCATGGCGGCCGTGAAGCTGGCCCGGCTGTCGGGATTCGCCGACGAGAACGAGTTCGACCTCGCCCAGCTCGCCGGTGGCATCGACTTCCAGGAACTGCTGATGGTCGGCATCATCATCGGCGGCCTCGGCGTGCTGAACGACGTGACGATCACCCAGTCGTCCGCCGTGTGGGAGCTGCGAGCCGCCGCCCCCCACTACACGCGCCGCCAGATCTTCGCCGCCGGCATGCGGATCGGGCGCGACCACATCGCATCCACCATCTACACCATCGTGTTCGCCTACGCCGGCAGCGCGCTGACGGTGCTGCTGCTGATCTACTTCATCCAAAGCGACGTGGTCTCACTGTTCGGCCGAGAACTGTTCGCAGGCGAGTTGGTGCGCACCCTGGCCTCGGCCATCGGCTTGGTCCTCTCGGTACCGATCACGACGGGAATCGCCGCCCTCACCGTCGCCCCTGCCCGTCATCACGCTCTTTGAGGTGCGAGGAACGAGCCTCGAAAATCCAGAGGGCGCGAAGCACCTCGTTCACGCTCTTTGAGGTGCGAAGGCTCAGGGCGAGGAACAAGCCCCAAGCCTGAGCCTCGAAAAGAGCCAGCGCGACCCTTGGCTGGGACTGTTCTTCGGCCGCCAGCCGGCTCTCCTCGAGGCTCGGCCGCAGACGGCCTCGCACCTCGAAGAGCGTGGGTGGGGGGTCAAGAGGCGTCGGAGCGCTTCTCCTTCAACTTCCGGGTCAGCATCTGGCCGAGGATGAAGGCCAAGTAGAGGGAGAAGGCGATGTTGCCGACGAGCGGATCCACCCAACCGGCGATGGCGGTTCCCACCGGGGCGAGGACGCACGCAGACAGACCCACGGCGACCGCCGCCCTCAGGTCGACGTTCTTGCGCCTCACGTTGCCGAGCGTGCCCGAGATCGATCCGGGGATCATCATGAGCAGTGACGTGCCCTTCGCCTGAAGGTCGTTGGCGCCGAAGAAGAACATCAGCATCGGCACCACGATGATGCCGCCGCCGACACCGAGGATGCCTCCGAGAACGCCAGTGACAAGGCCTAACACCACCAGCAGCGCGCCGCTCAGCAGGGTGACGTCGATCTGCTGGTCGCGCGCGGGCACGACGAACCACAGGCTCACGATCACGATCGCGAGGAACACCATGAACGACCACTGAATGGTGCTGGTGGGCAGTTTGGCGAGCAGGAGGCTGCCGAACTGCGCCCCGACGACGATGCCCAGCGCCAGGCAGGCAGCCGCGATCCAGTCGACGTTGCCCGCCCAGGCGTAGCTGGCGGCCCCGACCACCGCCGTCGGCAGGATCGCGGCGACGGAGGTGCCCACCGCCAGCTTCTGCGGCATGCCCAGCCAGAGGGCGAGCGCCGGCACGATGATCGTGCCGCCGCCGATGCCGAACATGCCCGAGAGCAGTCCGGCGGCCGCACCGACGAGAAGAAGCCAGCCGACGGCCGGTCGCATGTCCTGATTCATGTGTCGCTTTCTGATTCGTGAGAGGTGCCACTATCTGCGAGACCTCTTGTCATGGGAGAAGGCCAGGACGCTGGTGGCTGCGTCCTGACCTCTCCCGATCGATGGGGTTGCTGCGGCGTACGGCCTACTTCACCGTGTCGACCTTCTTGGCACGAGTGCCCTCGACGCGATCGTCGGGCTCGTAGGAGTCGGGATCCAGCGTGCCACCGGCGCTGAGCACCTTGGCCTCGTTCTCCTGAACGCGCACAGCCGGGCCGGCGGCGAAGGTGTTGGGATCCTCGGGCTTACCCGGAAGCAGCACGTTGAAGAACAGGTTCAGCAGCACCGCGACGACGGCGGCCGCGCTGATGCCCGAGTGGAAGATGGTGACGAACCAGTCGGGGAAGGCGTGCCAGAAGTCGGGCGAGACGACGGGGATCAGACCGAAGGCCAGCGACGCGGCCACGATCACCAGGTTGTTGTTGCCCTTGTAGTCCACCTTGGCCAGGGTGCGCACGCCGCTGGCCGCCACGGTTCCGAACAGCACCACGCCGGCGCCGCCGAGCACGGGGGTGGGGATGAGGCTGAACACCGCGGCCGCCATCGGAGACAGGCCGAGCACCACCAGGATCGCGCCGCCGGCGGCCACCGCGAAGCGGCTCTTGATGCCGGTGAGGGCCACCAGGCCCACGTTCTGCGCGAAGGCCGAAGCGGGGAAGGCGTTGAAGGCCGGCGCGACGAGCGTCGAGATCATGTCGGCGCGCAGCCCGTCGCCGACGCGCTTGGCGTCGACCTTGGTGCCGATGACCTCACCGACGGCGAGCAGGTCGGCGGTGGTCTCCACCATGATGACGAGGATCACGATGATCATCGAGATGCTGGCACCGACGGAGAACAGCGGCATGCCGAACGCGAAGGGCTGCGGGAAGGCGAACAGCTGCGCCTGGGTCACGACAGAGGCGTCGGCCATGCCGATGATCAGCGCGAACACCGTGCCGATCGCCAGACCGAGGAGGACCGCGAGCCGCGAGAGCACCTCGATCTTGCTGAGCACGATCACCACCGCGAAGGTGAACATGGCGAGCCCGATGCTCCCGAACGAGGCGAAGTCAGGGTTGGCGACGGTCTCACCTTCGACCACGATCGTGGCGTTGCCGGTGATCCAGCGCGCGGCCACCGGCATCAGGGACAACCCGATGATGGTGATGATCGAGCCGGTCACCACGGCGGGGAAGAACTTCACCACCCGCGCGAAGAAGGGCGTGACGACCAGGCCGAAGATGGCGGCGACGATGATCGCGCCGAACACGTGCCGGAGGCCCTCCTCGCCGCGGTCGCCGATGATGGCGAGCATCGTGGAAACCGCCGCGAAGGAGGTGCCCTGCACCAGCGGCAGCTGCGCACCGAAGAACGGGACGCCGAGGGTCTGCAGCAGGGTCGCGGCGCCGCTGACGAACAGGCCGCAGGCGACGAGCAGCGCGGTCACGGACGGCTCGAGCCCCGCGGCACCGCCCACGATGAGCGGCACTGCGATGACGCCACCGAACATCGCGAGGATGTGCTGGACGCCGTAGCCGAACGTGCGGCCGAGCCCGATGCGTTCGTCTTCTGGGCGAGTCGAGGTGCCGAGAGGGCGCGCCTCGGCGGGGGTGATGGTCTGGGACATGGTCGATCTCCAATCGATCATCTAGAGATCCTGAGATACTCTGCGCTTTCGCTTGATCGGTAAGCTATTCGTTGGAAATCGACACGGGGTTGCCAGCCTGTTAAGGCTTTGTTTCAAAACCCGAGAAATGGCCGAAAATCGGGAAAATCAACTACCACGATATGTCGTATAGGCAAACGGACTCAGCATCAGGGGCACGTGGTAGTGCGGCCGGTCGGCGACGGTGAAGGCGACGGTCACCGTCGGATAGAAGGCCTCGACGCCCCTCGTGGAGAAGTAAGGGCCGGTGGCGAAGGTGAGCGCATAGTCGCCGGGTGCAAGCACGTCCGGGCCCAGCCCGAGCCGGCCGTCGTCGTCGGTGAGTCCACGGGCCACCTCGGCCCCGGCGGCGTCTGTCAGCGTCACCGAGACGCCGGTGGCGGGGGTGCCGGAGGTGGCATCCAGGATGTGGGTGGTGAGATGGCTGGGCACGATGGTTCCTCTCGTTCGCGCTGTCATTGCTGCTCCGGCAGGGGTGTGTCGAGGCTCTGGCGGAGCCTCAGGATCGCGATCTGGCGCAGCTGCGCCAACGCTTCGATCACCTCGGAGTCCTTGTCGTTGGCCAGTCGACGACGTGCCTCCGCCAGCATCTCCTCGGGCGAGCGCCCGGCTGCCCGGATCAGGAAGACCCGGCCGAAGCGCTCCTCGTATGCGGCGTTGGCCCGCGCCATGGCCTCGGCGGTCTCCGTCGATGCGCCTCCCATCGCGGCCTGCTCCCGACGCGACGCGGCGGCCTCTGCCCCCGTTCCGGTGGGGCGCTGGCCGATCCTGGGGTGGTGCGCGAGGGCGGCGTCGAGGTCGTCGAGACCCCACCCGGCAGAGGCCTGCTCGGCATGACGCGCGGCGTCGTCGACGGAGGCGTAGGGGCGACCGGAGGCGACGGCCTCAGCCCAGTCGGGCACCGCGGCCCAGACCAGGGCCTCGGCCACGGCGCGCTCATGATCGGCGCGATTGAACTCATCGAGGGACATGACGCCGATGGTAGTGCCCAAATCGCGTTGCGGGCTTTCGCGTCAGCAGCCGAAACCCTCTTGAAACAATTATCGCGAATTCAGGAAGACGATGGAAAAGCCATCGAAACATTCTCGAAATAGAGGCCGGTTAGCGTCGAGGAATCATTTTCGACGGGGGACTCAAGGAGGTGTGAGATGACGGAACCGGGGTTCGCGCTCGTCGCGTCGAAGGTATGGCTCGACGGCAGGTTCCAGCCCGCGCGCGTCGACGTCGCGGGGTCGCTGGTCACCGGCATCACGGTGCTCCCGTGCGACCACGACAGCTGCCGCACGCCCGATGAACTCACCGGCGGGGCCATTCGGATCCCCGACGGTGCGGTGCTGCTTCCAGGCCTGGTCGACTCCCACGTGCACGTCAACGAGCCGGGCCGCACGGAGTGGGAGGGGTTCCACTCCGCCACCCTCGCCGCAGCGGCCGGTGGCGTCACCACCATCGTCGACATGCCGCTCAACTCCATCCCGCCGACCACCACGGCCGAGGCGCTGTGCATCAAGCGCGAGGCCGCCGAACCCTCGGCCTTCGTCGACATCGGCTTCTGGGGCGGCGCGATCCCCTCCAGTCTCGGCGCGCTGGCGCCCCTGCACGAGGCCGGGGTATTCGGCTTCAAGTGCTTCCTGTCGCCGTCGGGCGTCGAGGAGTTCCCGCACCTCGATCACGGCCAGCTGCTGAGCGCGATGGAGGAGGTCGCGGCCCTGGACTCCCGCCTGATCGTGCACGCGGAGGATCCTCATCTGCTCGGCGACGCCGGCCCGCTGGGGGTGGGCTACGACGGCTTCCTGCGCTCCCGTCCTCCCGCCAGCGAGCGAGCCGCGATCGACGCCGTCATCGACGGTGTGCGTCGCACCGGCTGCCGCACCCACATCCTCCATCTGAGCGACGCCCGCGCGCTGCCGGCGATCCGCGCCGCGAAGGCGGCCGGCCTGCCGTTGACGGTGGAGACCTGCCCCCACTACCTGACCATCGTCTCCGAGGAGATCCCCGACGGCGCCAGCGAGTTCAAGTGCTGCCCGCCGATCCGCGAGGCCAGGAACCGCGACCTGCTGTGGGACGGCGTGCTGAACGGCACGATCGACGCCATCGTCAGCGACCACTCCCCCAGCACCGTCGACATGAAGCGAGCCGGCGACGGCGACTTCGGGCTGGCCTGGGGCGGCATCTCGGGGCTGCAACTCGGGCTGTCCGCGGTGTGGACCGAGGCCCGTCGTCGCGGCCTGCCGCTGGCCGCCGTCCTGCCGCTGTTCACCACCGGACCCGCCCACATCGCCGGGCTCGACGGCGTGGGCACCATCGCGGTGGGCAGCCCGGCCCACCTCACGCTGTTCGTGCCCGAGGATCCGATGGTGGTCGACGCTCACGAGCTGCACCACCGAAACCCGATCAGCGCCTACGACGGGCGCGCCTTCGCCGGCCGGGTGCACAAGACCTGGCTGCGCGGCGAGGTGGTCTTCGACGCGTCTGCCGGCGGTGCGGGCGAGGCACCGCATCTGAGAAGGCCGCCGAGCGGACAACTCATCCGCTCGCGGGCTACGGTGCGCGCATGAGCAACACCATCCTTCAGCGCGCGGAGGGACCGCTCGCGAGCGACGTCTACCTGCCCGCCTCGCCGCAGAACGTGTTGTGGGGACGACTGCCCTGCCGCGCGGACGCCCCGGTGCTCACGATCGCCCCGGGCACATCGGTGACCGTCGACACCGTCAGCCACGAGGGTCTGCTGGAGGACCAGGGACGCGATCCGCTGGCCTACTTCACCGGCCACGGGGTGCCGGCCGACGCGGTGCTCGGCGACGCCGTCGAGATCGCGGCCACCGTCTCCCACGATCCCGCCGTCGACGGTCCCCATGTGGTGACCGGGCCGATCTTCGTCGACGGCGCGCGGCCGGGCGATCTTCTGAAGGTCACCGTCGAGAGCCTGCTGCCGCGGGTGCCGTACGGGGTGATCTCCAACCGACACGGGCGGGGGGCACTGCCCGGCGAACTCCCGCGCGGGGGTGCGACCGTGAGCGTGTTCTGCCCCGTAGCCGAGCGAGAGGGCGGCCTGTTCGGCACGCTTCCGGTCGTCGACGGCGGCGAGCGCGTCGTGGAGTTCCCGCTGGCCCCGTTCCTCGGCACGATGGGGGTGGCCGTCGACTCCGACGAGCGCCCGCATTCGGTGCCGCCGGGCGCGCACGGCGGCAACATCGACATCAATCTGCTGGTTGAAGGCACCGTGCTCTACCTTCCGGTGCAGGTGCCGGGCGCGCTGGCCTACGTCGGCGACCCGCACTTCGCCCAGGGCGACGGCGAGGTGGCGCTCACCGCGTTGGAGGCGTCGCTGCGCGCCACGCTGCGCTTCGACGTCGTTCCTCGGGACGAGGCGCTGGCGGAGTTCGGGGAGATCACCGGTCCGCTGGTGCGCGCCGACGGGTACCTGGTGCCCACCGGCCTCGACCCCGACCTGAACAAGGCGATGCGCGCCTGCGTGCGCGCGGCCCTCTCGCTGATTCAGGCCCGCTGGGGGCTCGAGGAGCACCTGGCCTACGCCTATCTGAGTGCCGCCACCGACTTCGACATCTCCCAGGTGGTCGACGTCGTCTGCGGCGTGCACGCCCGCATCCGCGAGTCCGACTTCAAGGCGGTGAACCGTGACTGATTCAACCCAGCCCCGACGCGACGTGTGGGGATCCTCGGAGGTACCCGATGATCTGCTGAGCGCCTTCTGGCACTACGAGCAGGCGATCCTCGATGACGACCTCGACGTGCTCGACGACTACTTCGCCGACGCGCCCACCACGATGCGCGGCGACGGATCGGGGCTGCTGGTGGGCCACGACGCCATCTCGGCCTTCCGTGGTGTGCGGGGCGGGGTGCCGATGCGCCGCATCGAGCGGATCGAGTATCGCCCCTTGTCAGACGATGCGGCGCTGCTGGTTTCCGTCTCGCGCTACGCGTCGGGGGGCACCGGGTTGCAGACCCAGCTCTGGCAGCGGATCGACGGTCGCTGGCTGATCACCGTCGCGCATGTCACGCCGCGCGCGCAGTCGCTGGATCGCTCGGTCTGGCGCAACGTCGGCGACCCGTTCTGGCACGCGCAGGCCGACGGGCCGCTGCGTGGGCTCACCGTCGCGGTCAAGGATCTGTTCGCCATCAAGGGCCGCCGGATCGGTGCCGGAAATCCCACCTATCTGGCGGAGGCCAAGCCGGAGAAGACAACAGCCCCGGCCGTCGCGGATCTGCTGAACGGGGGCGCGTCGCTGCGCGGCATCGCCCGCACCGACGAGTTCGCCTACAGCATCGCCGGCAACAACCCGCACTACGGCACGCCGCCCAACGGCGCCCTGCCCGGCGCGCTGCCGGGTGGGTCGTCGAACGGCCCGGCATCCGCCGTCGCGACGGGTCAGGCCGAGGTGGGCCTTGCCACCGACACCGCGGGCTCGATCCGGGTGCCGGCGTCGTATCAGGGATTGTGGGGACTGCGTACGACGCACGGCCTGGTGCCGCGCCAGGGCCTGCTGCCGCTGGCGCAGTCGTTCGACACCATCGGCTGGCTCACCCGCGACTCGGCCACCCTGCAGCGCGTCGCCGACTGGTGCCTGGGCTACGAGGGCTCCGAGTCGACGGAGAGCGTCTACGGCCCCTCCAGCGACGATCTCCCCTGGCACTTCCTGGTGGTGAGGGAGGCGGTGGAGTCGACCGAGCCGGACACCCGAGCCGCCTTCGAGGCGCTGGTGGAGCAGCTGGCGGCTTCGCCCGACGCACCGGAGATCGACACCGTGAGCATCGGCGACCTGGAGGGCTATTACGAGCCCTTCCGCGTCGTGCAGGGCGCCGAGGCCTGGCGCAACAACGGCGAATGGCTGCGCGAGCACCCCGGTTCGACGGGGCCTGCGGTGGCCGAGCGTTTCCTCGCCGCCGCAGCGATCACACCCGAGGAGGAGTCGGCGGCCAGGGCCGAGCTGGCGCGCCTGAAGGCCGGTCTGCTGACCCACGTCCGCGACGCCGTGCTGCTGATGCCCACCGTGCCCGGCCCGGCGCCCATGCGCACCCGCACCGGCAAATACGTCAACGCGGTGCGCGCCGCCACGCTCCGGATGACGACGCCCGCCGCGATCGGTGGCCTCCCGTCGCTCTCCGCACCGCTGCTGACGGTGGACTCACAGCTCGGCCCCGCCCCCGTCGGCGTCTGCCTGACGTCGGCCGAAGGCACCGACATCGCCCTGGTCCGGGCCGCCCGCCGCCTTGAGCAGGCCCTTACATGACAACGCTCCTTGGATCGTGCGAGGCCGCCCCCGCCGCGATCCTTGAGGTGCGAGGCCGCCCGCGGCCGAGCCTCGAAAGGTCGCAACTCCGCGCAGGGAGCTACTGCGGCCAACCCAACACTTCGCTCGCGCCCCAACGAGCGTCACATCACGAAAGGAACCGGACATGACCATTCCCGGACCCATTGATCCGCCGCATCGTCTGCTGATGGGGCCGGGGCCGATCTCGGCCTATCCCGGGGTGTTGCGCGCGATGTCGGCTCCCCTCGTCGGCCAGTACGACCCGTTCATGACCACCGCCATGGCCGAGACCCAGGAGCTGTACCGCGGCGTCTGGTCCACCACCAACGAGGCGACGCTGCTGATCGACGGCACGTCGCGCGCCGGCATCGAGGCTGCCTTGGTCTCTCTTCTGCGCCCCGGCGACCGCGTCCTGGTGCCCGTCTTCGGCCGTTTCGGTCACCTGCTGGCCGAGATCGCCGAACGCGCCATGGCCGAGGTGCACACCATCGAGACCGACTGGGGCCAGGTGTTCCCCGTCTCCGTCATCGAGGAGGCCATCGTCCGGGTGAAGCCGGCGGTGCTGGCGCTGGTGCAGGGCGACACGTCCACCACCATGAACCAGCCGCTCGACGAGGTCGGCGCGATCTGCGAGCGCCACGGCGTGCTGTTCTACACCGACGCCACCGCCTCTCTGGGCGGCAACGAGTTCGAGGCCGACGCCTGGAGACTCGACGCCGCCACCGCCGGCCTGCAGAAATGCCTGGGCGGACCATCGGGCTCATCCCCGATCACGCTGTCGGAGCGCGCCGTCGAGGTGATCCGCTCGCGCGGCCGCGTGGAGGCGGGCATCAGGGAGGACGGCGACGCGTCGTCGAGTCACTTCATCCGCTCCAACTACTTCGATCTGGGCATGATCCTCGACTACTGGGGTCCGCGCCGACTGAACCACCACACCGAGGCCACCTCCATGCTGTACGCGGCCCGCGAGTGCGCGCGGCTGCTGCTCCTGGAGGGCCGCGACGCCGTCATCGCCCGCCACCGCGCGGCCGGCGCCGCGATGCTGGCCGGTGTCCAAGCGCTCGGCCTCGGTGTCTTCGGCGACCTGGCACACAAGATGAACAACGTAGTGGCCGTCGAGATCCCCGACGGCGTCCCCGGTGACGCGGCCCGTGCCGCCCTACTGGACGACTTCGGCATCGAGATCGGCACCTCCTTCGGTCCGCTGCACGGGCGCGTCTGGCGGATCGGCACCATGGGTTACAACGCCCGCCGCGACGCGGTGCTGGCCACGCTGGCCGCGCTCGAGGCGGTGCTGCGTCGCTACGGCGTCGCGGTGCCGACCGGGGGCGGCGTCGAGGCGGCCGCCGACGTGTTCCGGGAGGACTGAGCGTGCGCGTGAGAGATTCTGCGGGCCGGTGGCAGCGAGCGCTGCCGACAAGCCACGCGGACACCAGGGCGCGAGAGACTCAAAGCCTGGATCCACCGATTGCCACCTACTACGCGACCCCATCCGGGCACCCTGGCTTCGTCGTTCCCGCTCAACAGACGCACCGGTATGCCTTCGCGATAACGTCTTGCCAGCCCACCCGTCTGGTGCCGCTTAGCTCACGGCGGCCACCGATGGATCCAGGCTAAGCCGCCATGCGCCGCAGTAGGCATCAGCTTCTCCCGACACCCCCCGGCCCCGACAGGTTCCTGGCCGCGGCCCGCCGGGTGATGGCGCGCTGCGACGAGCTGGCCCGCGTCACGGCGACGCCCGGTCAGGGCATCGAGCGCGTCTACCTGTCCCCTGAGCATGCGCGCGTCAACCGGCTGGCCGCCGAGTGGATGCGCGAGATCGGCATGACCACGCGTCAGGACGCCGCCGGCAACCAGGTGGGCCGGATTCCGCCCGCCGACGGCGACCCCGAAGCCCCCGCGCTGCTGCTCGGCTCCCACTTGGACACCGTGCTCGACGCCGGCCGCTTCGACGGCATCGCCGGCGTGCTGATGGCGCTGGAGGTGGTGCGCCTGCTGCGCGCACCGGGCGATGGTCGGCCCCGCACGAGCCTGCCGTTCGCGCTGGAGGTGATCGCCTTCTCCGACGAGGAGGGCACCCGCTTCGGCAAGGCCTTGTTGGGTTCGGCGGCCGCCGCCGGAGCCTGGCGCGACGACTGGTGGGGCCTCACCGATGCCACCGGCGTGACGCTGCGCGAGGCCTACCTCGACTTC
Source organism: Tessaracoccus caeni (assembly GCF_029211185.1). GTDB lineage: Bacteria > Actinomycetota > Actinomycetes > Propionibacteriales > Propionibacteriaceae > Arachnia > Arachnia caeni. The sequence continues at coordinate 117,320 of NZ_JARGDO010000006.1, read as the reverse complement.
GGCCTGGACCCTGGGCGCGTCGGGGAGGCTGCCTATCGGCCCGGCCAGCTGATCGGCTATCTGGAGGCCCACATCGAGCAAGGCCCCGAACTCGACGAGCGCGGTGAGGCGCTGGCCGTCGTGTCCTCGATCGCCAGCGCCAAACGCTTCCAGATCACCGTCGAGGGCGAGGCCCGGCACGCCGGCGGCACCCCCTATGACATGCGTCGCGACGCTCTGCTGGGCGCGAGCGAGGCTGCGTTGGCGGTGGAACGCATCTGCCGGGCCGAGCACCACATCATCGGTACCGTCGGCCAGCTGGAGACCTACCCGGGAGCGGTGAACGTCGTGCCCGGCGAGGCTCGGCTCAGCCTGGATCTGCGCGGCGAGTTCGACGGCACCCGCGATCGCGTGTGGGGAGCCATCTCACGCGAGTTCGACGCCATCATGGGCCGCCGCGGGCTGCGCTGGCGCGCCCGCGAGATCCACAGTGCCCCCGCCGTCTTCTGCGCGCCGCTGCTGCAGGACGTGGTGCGCGAGGGCATCCTCAGCACGCTCCCGGTCGGAGCGGATGATCCCGCCACCATCTTCAGCCGGGCCGGCCACGACGGCATGGCCATGGCCGAGGTCGCCGATGTCGGCATGCTGTTCCTGCGCAACCCCGGCGGCATCAGCCACCACCCCGACGAGGCGGTCACCGTCGGCGATGTCGCCGTCGGCATCCAGGCCTTCACCGAAGCCATCCTCCACCTCGCCGCCGAGTAGCCACCACCACCCACGCTCTTTGAGGTGCGAAGGCTCAGGGGCGCACTTCGAGACGCTCGTGCCTCGCTCCTCAGCACCTGCAACGAGCCCCAAAGCCGAGCCTCGACAATCAGGACGAGCGCGGAGCACCGATGACGCTCTTTGAGGTGCGAAGGCTCGGGCGAGGAACGAGCCCCAAGCCGAGCCTCGACAATCAGGGCGAGCGCGAAGCACTAACGACGCTCTTTGAGGTGCGAAGGCGCTGGGCGAGGAACGAGCCCCAAAGCCGAGCCTCGAAAAGAGCGATCCGCAGCCAACCACCCAGCCCGACCACCATCGCCGACTTCCTGCCGATTCTCACGCTGGCTCTCCTCGAGGCTCGGCCGCAGGCGGCCTCGCACCTCGAAGAGCGTGGTGTTGGTGCACCTCGAAGAGCGTGATGGAGGGAACCTCGACGAGCGTATGGGTGGGGACATCAAAGGCCCACGACGTCGACAGGTGTGCGACGTCGTGGGCCTCTGTGATGCCGCCCCACATCTCCAGGCAGCGCTGAGGGAACTACTGCGTTTCGCTGCTCCGGAGAGCGGAAACGGCGGCTCTTACAGCACCCCGGCGCCGAGGTTGACGGGACTGCCTTCGATGTTGCCGACGATGCCCTTGATGATGCCGGTGCCATCGGTTCCCCACAGGCTGTCGTACCAGGCGGCGGTGGCGGCCTCGTCGTAGGCGTGGGTCTCCTCGCCGCGCTTGCGGGCTCGCAGCACCAGGTCGCCGGCACGTTCGGCACGGATCTTCTGGTAGCGCAGCAGGGTGTCTTCCACGCTGATCGTGTTGGTGGCGACGGCGATGGCCAGTGCGAAGGAGTCCTCCAGCGCGGAACAGGCACCCTGGCCGATGTCGGGCGAGGTGTTGTGCGCGGCGTCGCCGAGGATGGCGACGCGGCCCTTCACCCAGGTGTCGAAGGGCGTGATGTCCCAGATCTCGACGCGGTTCAGCGACTTCTCCGCGTCGATGGCCTCGATCAAGGCCTGCACACCGGGCGCCCAGCCGGCGAAGGCCGCCTCCAGCGGGGCCTTGCCCTCGGAACGGTCATAGGGCAGCCCCGACGGCTGCACCACGTCGAACCAGAAGTAGAACCGGTCGCCGGCCACCGGCATCACGCAGGCGCGCTTGCCGTCGGCGACATAGCTGGTCCACTGGTTCTTGGGGCCGATGGTCTCGTCGACGGGGATCAGGCCGTTGAAGTTGGTGTAGCCGGAGTACTCGCGCTCCGGCGCCGCGACGCCGTCAGGAGTGACGTATTCGCGGGTGATCGAGCGTGCCCCGTCGGCTCCGATCAGCATGTCGGCGGTGTCGGTGGAGCCGTCCGCGAAGGTGGCGGTGACCGTCGTGCCGTCGTCCTCGATCGCCTCCATCCGCATGCCGAGGCGCACCTTGTCCAGGCCGAAGCGCTCCATCAGCAGCGCCTGGAGGTCGGCGCGCGCCACCGGGTAGGGCTTCTGGCCGGTCTGCTCGGTGACGGGGGCCAGCGAGAACTGGCACATCGTCTCGCCCGTGAGTCCGTCGACGTAGGCCATGTCGTCCATGGAGCCACCCAGGGCGGCGACCTCGTCGGACAGCCCGAGCCAGTTCAGCACCTTGACACCGTTGGACCACAGCGACAGGGCCGCGCCGACCGGTTTGTTCTCTTGCATCTGGTCGTAGATGACGACGTCGTGTCCCAGTTTCTGCAGCGCGATACCTGCGCTCGTGCCGCCGATGCCTGCACCGATGATGATGATCTTCATGCACCGGAAGGCTATGGGGCTTGTGTCACCGCGCAGTTTCCCAGCCGATTCCACCTGGTTACGGTTCTCGACCCACCTTGTTACACGTCATCGGGAGGGCACCAGCTTCCGGGCTCGATCTTGCCTTGGACGCTTAGTGGACGTAGGTCGAATCCAAGAAGTACCCAACCATTACTATTTGTAGGGGTGGGGGAAACAAAAGGAGAACCCATCCCTCTTCAAAGGTCGAAGAGGATCACCACAACACCCTGGGGGGACACGTGAAACGCAAGATCATCGCCGCCGTCGCGTCGGCCGCGCTCGCACTGACCGGATTGGTCGCCGCACCGACCACGGCTTCCGCCGACACCGAGACCACCAAGGTCCGCATCATGTTGCAGGGCCACGACAACGACGACCTCAACCTGCGCGAGGGCACCGTCTCCGTATACAAGGACGGCAGCTGGCAGCAGGTGACGGGCACCAACCCGAACAACCGGAACCTGGCCCAAGTGGAACTGGCACCCGGCACCTACTCCATCGCCGTCGAGTACAACGGCACGCGGGCTCAGAAGCAGGTGACGGTCGGGAGCGAGACGCAGACCGTGTACTTCGGCAGCGCGCTCGTGAAGCTCGACCTACGGGACTCGAAGGGCAAGCCGCTGTCCGTCGACGCGACCGGCGCCTCGTACTATGCCAACGGATGGCGCACGTTCGACCCCGAGGCCGGCGTCGAGTTGCAGCCCGGCACCTACAGCTTCGTCGCGGTCTACAACGGCACGCGCCAGCAGAAGTCGTTCACCGTTGTCGCGAAGAACGCGAACAACGGGGCGAACAAGATCCAAACGGTCGACTTCAAGACCTCGCTGGTCAACGTCATGCTGCAGGGTCACACCAACGGGGCGCTTGATCTGCGCGAGGGCTCGGCGTCCTACTACGCGAACGGATGGCGTGCGATCACCGGCAAGAACGTGAACAACGGACGTATCGTCCAGGCCGAGATGCTGCCCGGCACCTACAGCTTCGCGGTGACCTGGAACGGCACGCGCGATCAGCTGAACTCCGTGGTGGTCGGCGAGAGCGCGAAAACCGTCTACTTCCATGCCGCGCTCGTGACCACCTCGCTGATCGCCGATGGGGAGGTCGTCGACCCGAGCGAGGTGTCGTCGTCCTACTACGCCGGGAGTTGGCGTGCGATCGGCGCCGAGGGCGTCCAGATGCTGCCCGGCGAATACTCCTTCGCCGTCGTCAAGGATGGCGTGCGCCAGCAGCAGAAGTACACCGTGATCAAGAAGAACCCGAACAACGGCGCCAACAAGCTCCAGACCGTCGAGTTCGTCCGCTGATCTGCTGTTCACAACGACGATCGGGCCGGTCCTCGCCTCCGGGCAGGGACCGGTCTCTTCGTCTATGGCTCCTCTTCGGCTGGCTATATGGCGCGGCCTGTACCTATTTCACACGCCGCGCCATATAGCCAGCCGAAAGGTCGGCACCCCTATCAGCGACGATGCCGGGAGAGTCCCAAGAGGCCGCGCTTCTGCTCGTGGACCGGGCTCGACGTGGTGACGGTGGCTGGGTAGCGACGCACAACGGCAGCTTCGATGCGTTCGTGCAGCGTCGAGCCGGCCGCGGGGCAGTCCTCGCAGGCGCCGCCGAAGTCGAGCACCACGGTCTCCGGGGTGACGTCGGCGACGGTGATCCTCCCGCCGTGCGAGGCGACGTAGTCCTTCAGCTCACCGTCCAACACGTGCTGGGCCACCAGACCGAGGAGCTCGGCCGAGCCCTCCTCGATCTCCCAGTCGTCCACGTCAAGGGCAGCGGCCAGCGCCGTGCGGATGCGCGGCCCCTGATCGATCCAGGCGTGGCCATCGGCGAGCCACATCCATACCCCGCCGCGCTCGATGAGCATCTTCGTCACCACGCCGTACTCCAGCAGCGGACCGACGGTGCCGGGCGCCCGCCTCACCCGCCCCACGGGCAGGTCGATGTCGGTCACCCAGCGCACCGCCTGCGGCTCGCCGGGGACGGCCTCGGGATGAAGGATGCGCTTGCTCCGGCGGATCGTCATAGCCAGATGCTAGCCACCGACCGCGCCGCAAAGGCCATCACCCACGCCAGCACGCTCATGTAGCCGAAGGCGATCGCCGGCCACTTCCAGCCACCGGTCTCGCGCCGCATGGCCCCCAGCGTCGCCATGCACTGCATCGCATAGACGAAGAACACCAGCAGAGCGATCATCGTCGGCGGCGTGAACACCGGCTCGCCCTGGTGCGGACCCGACTCGTGAGTCATCGTCGCCAACGCTTCTGCCGGATCCTCGGGATCGGTGGCGGAGGCGATCTGACCCATCGTCGAGACGAACACCTCGCGGGCGGCCAGCGACGACATCACGCCGACGTTGACCCGCCAGTCGAAGCCGAGCGGCTCGAAGATCGGCGACACCGCGCGGCCCACGGCGGCGGCCGCGGAGTTGTCGATCACGTAGGTCTGCACAGCCACTTCGTCGGTGGGATCCACCCCGGCCTGCGTCAGCTCGGCGTCGGAGCGCAGCGGCAGGTTGAGCAGCCCCCACAGGATGATGGTGGTGAGCATGATGATCGAGGTGACCTTCTTCAGGAAGGCCTTGCAGGCGTCCCACACGGCGATGACGACGGTGCGCAGCTGCGGCATCCGGTAGCTCGGCATCTCCAGATAGAACGGCAGCGACATGGCCTTGCGCCCGATGAACGTCTTCACCACCCACGCGGCGGCCATCGCGGAGGCCGCTCCCAGCAGGTACAGGCCGAACATGATCAGGCCCTGCAAACCCAGCGGGCCCACGCGCACGTCGTTGGGCACCAACATGCCGATCAGCAGGACGTAGACGGGCAGTCGGGCGGAGCAGGTCATCAGCGGGGCGGCCATCATCGTCGCCAGGCGGTCCCTGGCCGACGGCAGGGTACGCGTCGCCATGATGCCGGGGATGGCGCAGGCTACCGACGACAGCAACGCGACGAAGGCCCGGCCCTCGAGGCCGGCGGAGGCCATCACGCGGTCCATCAGATAGGCGGCGCGCGACAGGTACCCGGTTCCCTCGAGCAGCGAGATCATCACGAACAGCAGCCCGATCTGCGGCAGGAACACCAGCACGCCGCCCACTCCGCCGATCAGCGCATCGGCGACGAACGAGCTCAGCCAGCCGATCGGGATGGCGGCGCGCGAGGCCTCGCTCAGCCAGCCGAAGAGCTCCTCGATCCAGCCCTGAAGCGGCGCCGCCACGGTGAAGATGATCTGGAAGAACAGCAGCATCGCGGCGAAGAAGATGACGGTGCCCCACAGGGGATGCAGCAGGATGCGGTCGATCTTTCCGGTGCGTGAGTCCGGATCGGCGGGGCGATAGTTCGCGGAGACCAGCACCGACGACGCCCAGGCGGTCACCTCGTCGGGCTCATGCGGCGGAGCGACGGGCGGGGACGGCCAGGAAGCGCGCTCGGCGACGGCGTCAGCCAGTGCCTTCACTCCTCGCTTCTCACCGGCGACGATGGGCAGCACGCAGGCCCCGATGGCCCTGCCGAGGGCCTGGTGGTCGACGTTGCCACCCCGCCGCACCAGCTCGTCGACGAAGCTCAGCACCACCATGGTCGGCAGGCCGGCTTGCTGCACCTGGGCAAGCAGGCCGAGGCCGCGACGCAGGTTGGTGGCGTCGATCACGACGATGAGCGCCTCGATGGGGTCGCAGTGGTCCTGGGCCTGCTCGAGCATGTCGGCGACGATCTGCTCGTCGGGGCTGATGGGGTCGAGTGAGTAGGCGCCGGGCAGGTCCTCGACGGCCACCGGTCCGGCCGGGGTTTCGAGTTCGCCCTCGTAGCGCGAGACCGTGACGCCCGGATAGTTGCCCGTCTTGGCGCGCAGGCCGGTCAAGCCGTTGAACAGGGTGGTCTTGCCGGCGTTGGGGCTACCGACGATGGCGATCCGCGGCAGCCCTTCTTTGACGGTGGCGCCTCCCCCGCCGTGGTGGTGTTCGTGAGTCATGACGCCACCAGGATCCGACGGGCCTCGCGACGGCGCAGCACGATCTCGCAGCCGTCGACTCGGAACATCAGCGGGTCGCGCAACGGGGCGCGTCGCAGCAGCGCGACCTCCAGGCCTGGCGCGAAGCCCAGGTTGAACAGCCGTCGGCTGACGGCGTCGTCGCCGTCGAAGCCGAGGATGGTGGACGCGTGTCCGACGGGCAGCGAATCCAGGGTCCGGCAGTCGAGGCCGACACCCTCGAGCGACTGTGCCGTGGCGCAGCGACGCGTGGTCAGCTTGTCCATGAACGCGGTCATGGAACTGAGGCTAGTCTCGCCTTATCTACTACCAGACGTCGGGGTGCCTTAAGCCCGATCTTGCCTTGTCAGGGGCCATTCGAGCCAGCTTCTCCGTCCCCTACGAGCTTGCTAGAATCGGCTCCGGCGCCATGGCGCCCCGGACGAGGGCTCGATCGAGAATCGAGACCAGTACCCGGTCACGAAAAGACTGGCAGACGTGCAAACGACTGAAAGGAACCAATCGTGGCCTGGATCATCCTCATCGCCTCCGGCGTGCTCGAGGCCGTGTGGGCCTCCGCGCTCGCCGCCTCCAACGGCCTCACACGCCTCCGCCCCTCGATCGTCTTCGTGGTGGCCTCCATCCTCAGCCTCGGCGGGCTGGGTCTTGCGCTCGAGAGCCTGCCGACGGGCACCGCCTACGCCGTCTGGACCGCCACCGGCGCGTCGCTCACTGTCACCTGGGCGATGATCCGCGGCGTCGAGCCCGCCTCGCTGGCCAAGATCCTGCTGCTGGTGGGGATCGTCGCCTGCGTCGTCGGATTGAAGGTGCTGGCATGACGCGCTCGATCACCCCCGGGGCCGCTTGGGCCATCCTGCTGGTCAGTGCGGTGCTGGAGGCCGTCTGGGCGAATGCCCTGTCCGCCAGCGAGGGCTTCACACATCTGGTGCCCACCGTGGTGTTCCTGGTTGCCACTATCGCGTCGGTGGTCGGCCTCGGCCAGGCCATGCGCGTCATCCCGACGGGCACCGCCTACGCCGTGTGGACCAGCGTCGGCACCGTGCTCACCGTCAGCTACTCCGTCGCGATCGGCGCGGAGTCGATGTCTTGGCTGAAGGCCCTGTTCCTGGCAGGGATCGTGGCCTGCGTCGTCGGGTTGAAGCAACTCGACGGGAAGACCACCAAGGCCACCGACGCCTGACCCGTCTGAATACCCGATGCGTCTGAATAAAGATGGCTGAGCGGGGGGGATCTGTACGTATTGCACAGATCACCCCCGATCAGCCACTTTTATTCGCTGCACCCAGACGTAGTGCGCCGAACCGGCGTCGGTAGAACGGGCGTGATGGCGGAAGGTCATCCTCGCACTTGGTAGTCCGCCCACAGGCTGGTCGGGCTCACCGTCAGAGGGTCGGTATAGGGTCAAAGCCATGACCGACGCCCGTCCTGCCACCGCGCTCGACGCCATCGCCGACTCCTATACCGAGGAGCTGGCGAGGCTCAGCCCTATCCAGGCAACGGACATGGGCATCCCCGGTCATGATCATCGGCTCGACGATTTCTCGCCCGACGGACACGCCGCACGTACGGAGTTAGCACGCCGAACGCTCGCCGCCGTCGAGGCCGCCCCCATCGTCGACGAGGTCGACCGGATCACCCAGCTCGCCATGCGCGAGCGCCTGGGTCTGGAGATCGAGCTCGTCGAGGCGGGCGAGCATCTGGCAGACCTGAACGTGGTGGCCTCGCCTCTGCAGTCGATCCGCGACGTGTTCGAGCTCATGCCCACCTCCACCGTCGAAGATTGGGAGGGCATCGCCACTCGGATGAGCGGGGTCGGCGAGGCCATCGACGGGTACGTGGCCAGCCTCGGCGAGGCGTTTCGGACGGGGCCGGCGCCGGCGCGCCGTCAGGTGGAACTCGGCATCGCCGAGGCCGCAGAGATGGCCAGCGACAACTCCTTCTGGCAGGCGCTGATCGAGTCGGCCTACACCGACGACGGCCCGGTGCCCCCGGCTCTCGTCGCCGATCTGGAGACGGCCGCCGGCGGCGCCCGAGCCGCTTACGCCCGGCTCTCGAAGGCGCTGCGTGGTCACGCGAGCAAGGCTCCCGTCGAGGACGCCGTCGGACGAGAGCGGTACCAACTGCTCTCGCGGCGCTTCCTCGGCGACACCATCGACCTTGACGAGACCTACGAGTGGGGCATCCAGGATCTCGCGCGCATCGTCGACGAACAGCAGGCGCTGGCCGGCGAGCTCTTCGGTCCCGGCACGGGCGTCGAAGAGGCCATGGAACTGCTCGACGAGGATCCCGCCCGTCAACTGCTGGGCACGGACGCTCTCCAGCAGTGGATCCAGGCCACGGCCGACGAGGCCGTCCAGGCGCTGAGCAGCTACATCGACATCCCCGAGCCCGCCCGCACCCTCGAGTGCGTCGTGTTCCCCACCCACTCCGGCGGGGTCTACTACCACAGCCCCAGCGACGACTTCTCCCGCCCGGGACGGCTCTGGTGGTCGGTGCCGCCCGACGTTGACACCTTCGGCACCTGGCGGGTGCGCACCACCGTCTACCACGAGGGCGCGCCCGGGCATCACCTGCAGCTCAGCACCACCATTCACCAGTCGCGCACGCTCAACATGTGGCGGCGACTCGCCTGCTGGGTCAGCGGTCACGGCGAGGGCTGGGCCCTCTACGCCGAGCGCCTCATGCAGGAGCTGGGCTTCCTCGACGACCCGGGAGATCGGATGGGCCTGCTCGACAGCCAGCGCCTCCGCGCCGCCCGGGTAGTGCTCGACATCGGGCTGCACCTCGGCAAAGAGCATCCACTGGGGGGCACCTGGAACGCCGACAACGCGAGAGATTTCCTCACCAGCAACTCGACGCTGTCCGACGGTTTCCGCCAGTTCGAACTCGACCGCTACCTTGGCTGGCCGGGCGAGGCCCCGTCGTACAAGGTGGGCCAGCGCATCTGGGAGGGCTTGCGCCGCGACGCGGAACGGCGCCAAGGCCCGGCCTTCGACCTGTCCGCCTTCCACCGTCACGCCCTCGAGCTCGGCTCCGTCCCCCTCAGCGTCCTCCGCGAGGCCCTCGCCGGCCACATCTAGCCCCAGGGCGGATGCTCCGGCGCTCCTGCTGCAGATAGCTTCCGGGTATGAGGCGACGAGGATTCTTGGCACTGGCCGGCGTGACAGCGCTGGCAGGCTACGGGGTTCTCCGGAGCGGGATCCTCGACGACGGCATTCCGCTTCTCGACGAGGGCCAGGGACTGCTCAACCCGAACGACGAAGACTTCTCCGTCGAAGGCCAAGGAGAGTGCCGCACGCCGGAGTCGCTCGAGAGCTTCAAGACGCTGGGCGGCGCAAGGCTCGGCTACGAGATCGATCGCACCAAGGCCACCTATAAGGCCGATCCGCGCTTCATCGAGTTGCTCGAGGAGTGGGCGGAGGACTGGGTGAAACTCAGCGGACTCGGCGCACTGACCAAGGTGTGGAGCTACGGAGCCTACGTCGACAAGTGCTCCTCCTGGCACCAGGCCGGGCGCGCGTTCGACTTCGCGGAACTGGAGCACGAGGGTGGCAAGGTCTCCTGCCGACAGGACAAGTGGGGCGAGGACGGCGGTCGGATGCGCTCCTACTGGCGGCTCGCAGCGTCGCTGCACGAGCACTTCGCCTACACGCTGACCTGCCGCTACAACGAGGCACACCGCAACCACATCCACGTCGACAACGGGGTATCGGGTTGGGATCGCTCTGCCTTCGACCCCGGTTCGCGCGTCCAGGTGCAGATGGTGCAGAACGCCTGCCGTTACGTCTTCGGCAAGGACATCGACCTCACCGACAGCTACGACGACCAGACCAAAGACGCGGTGCGCTCGGTGCAGAAGTCCAACGGCATCTCCCGCCCCTTGGCGAAGGCCGACGGCTGGCGCGAGTTCCTCCGCGCCACGGCGTCCGCCTAGTTCGACATCGACGCTCTCCTCGAGGCTCGGCCGCAGGCGGCCTCGCACCTCGAAGAGCGTACGGGGCCTAGATGCAGGGGTCGAAAGGATCCTCGTCGAGGGTCTGGATCATGTCGAAGGCGGGCAGCGACGAGGCCGGCACGTTGACCACCTTGGCCGGCACCCCGGCGACGGTGGTGTGCGGGGCGACGTCCTTCAGCACGACGGAGCCGGCTCCGATCTTGGCGCCTTCCCCGATCTTGATGTTGCCCAGCACCTTCGCGCCGGCGCCGATCATCACGCCACGGCCGATCTTGGGGTGACGGTCGCCGCCCTCCTTGCCGGAGCCACCGAGGGTCACCTCGTGCAGCATCGAGAAGTCGTCCTCCACCACTGCCGTCTCACCGACGACGACGCTGGTGGCGTGGTCGAACATGATGCCCTTGCCGATCCGCGCCCCCGGATGGATGTCGACGGCGAACACCTCCGAGATGCGGCTCTGCAGATACCAGGCGAGCGGCTTGCGGCCCTGCGTCCAGTAGTGGTGAGCGACGCGGTAGGCCTGGATCGACTGGAACCCTTTGAAATACAGCAGCGGGTTGGCGTACCCGGGGCAGGCGGGGTCGCGGCTGACGACGGCCTGCAGGTCGGCGATGATGGAGCGCTGGATGCACTCCTCGTCTTTGAGCACGTCGTAGAAGATGTCGCGAAGGCCGAGCGCCGGCAGCGTCGAGTTGTCGAGCTTGCTGGCCAGGATGTAACTCAGCGACTCCTCGATGTCGGGCTGGGCCAGCACCGTGGCGTGCAGGAATCCTGCCAACAAGGGCTCTTCCGCCGCAGCCGCAGCGCACTCGGCCTTGATAGCGGCCCAGATCTGATCGTCGGGCACGATGCGGGAGGGATCCATGGTTCTCCTTTGACGGTTGCCGCCAGGCTACCGACCATCCCGGGCGCCCATACCCGAGTGTTCGCGATCAGCTAAGAGGTTCCGCAGGTAGGTGGCGACTACTTCTTCGGGTGATCCGCCCGCCACGCCTTGATGGCCAGCTGGATCGTGATGACGGCGATGAACACCGCGAACAGCGGCGTCGCGACCCGGGGGTCCAGCCATGCGGCGACATGGGCGCCGACGACGGTGGTCAAGCAGGCGCCAACGCCGACGCCGATCGCCGCCTTCATGTCGATGTTCTTGCGCCGGTGGTTGCCGAGCGTGCCGGAGATCGCCGTCGGGATCATCATGAGCAGCGAGGTGCCCTTGGCGACCAGGTCGCTGGCGCCGAACAGCAGGATCAACGCGGGCACGACGACGATGCCGCCACCCACGCCGAACAACCCGGACAGCACGCCGGTGACCAGGCCCACCCCGAGCAAGGCCAAGCCCGACAGCCAGGTCAGCACCAGGTCGGCGTCGCGGGAGGGAACCACGAGGAACAGGTTCACCATCACCGCGACCAGGAACACGACGAAGCCCCATCGCAACGCCCGCATGGGCAGACGGCCAAGCAGCCAGGTGCCGATCTGCGCGCCGCCCACCGCCCCGCCGGCCAGGAGCAGAGCGGCGATCCACGACACCGAGCCGTTCCACGCATACGACGCCACGCCGACGATGGCCGTCGGCACGATCGCGCCGAGCGAGGTGCCCGACGCCAGTCGCTGATCGAAGCGGCAGAGCAGCACCAGCAGCGGAACGATCACGGTGCCGCCGCCGACACCGAACAGCCCCGACAACAGGCCGGCGCCCATGCCGATCAGCAGATAGCGCACCCACGCCGGCACACGGCTCGTCGTCGACATCGCTCGCGGTTCTCCTCCGATAGACAGACAGCATCCATCATTGCACTCCGGCTCCCGGGAGAGCGATGCAGACGGTCAGGAGGCGGTATCGACGGTGGCCACCAGGCCCTGCGCCCAGGCCCGGATGGCGTCGGGATTCACGTGATCTTTGGGTCGCTGCTGCAGCGTGCGAAGGAAGATGCGCTTGAAGAAGCCCACCTCCTCGGGCACGAATCGGCCCGCGAACGACGCGGAGGCCACCGGCGCCACGATCGCCTCAACGCTCGCGTTGTAACCGAGCGACACCTCCTGCATGTCGTCGCGCGCCGCGTTCAGGCAGGTGTTGAACAGCGCGACAGAGACCTCGCCCAAGGCGTCCTTGTGCGCGATCAGGTAGTCGGTCGCGGCCGCATACCAGGAGCCCGCGTGGATGCCGGAGCCGACGACCACCAGGTCGTAGCCCAGCGGAGACGGCCGCTCGACCATGAGGTCGACGACATCGACGACGCACGAGGTCGCCCTCAGCGCGTCCCCGATCAGACCCGCGATGTCGCGAGCCGTTCCGCTGTCGCTCGCGTATCCCACCAGCACCTTGACCATGGGTTCCACCCTAGTCAGCGGGCTCTCCGGCCTTTCGTCGGGGTGGGGTTAGCGAAGCGTCACCAGGTGGTATCAGTCGAAGATCGGGCCGACGGTGCGGCTGCGCTTCAACTCGAAGAAGCCGGGGTAGGCCGTGACCTTCTCGACGCCGTCGAACAGCTGACCGGCCTCTTCACCCTTCGGGGCAGGCGAGATGACGGGCCCGAACAGGCTCATGCCGTTGATCCGGACGACGGGGGTGCCGACGTCCTGGCCGACCGGCTCCATGCCCTCGTTGTGCGAGCGGCGCAGGTCGTCGTCTATGGCATCGGTTTGCGCGATCTCCAGAATGTCGGCGTCGGCCCCCACCTCGGCGAGCGCTGCCGCGATGGTCTCCAGGCTGCGTTCCTCGTCGCGCGGGTGGAAGCGGGTACCGAGGGCGGTGTAGAACTCGGCCAGCTTCTCCGAGCCGTGACGCTGCTCAACCAACAGGGAGGCGCGCGCGGGAACCCACGCGGCGTCCATGTGGGCGCGGTAGTCCTCGGGCAGGTCGCGGCCCTCGTTGAGCACGGAAAGGCTCATCACGTGGAAGACGGTCTTCACGTCGCGCACCTTCTCCACCTCGAGCATCCAGCGGGACGTCATCCAGGCGAAGGGGCAGGTGGGATCGAACCAGAAATCAACAGTCGTCGTCATGCGGCCAGTCTAGGCACGTCCTGAGCACGCGGATGCGGGGTGAGGACCGCGTGGACTATCGAGGCTGATTTCGTTCAGTCCCCCGGCGAACTGCCGTTATCGGGGTTGCGGATATCAGCATGCTGATTTTCAGAACCCCGCTGATGCCTGATCGGCCCGACACCTGACAGATTCAGCCCCGATAATCGTCGGAGCCGTACGGAATCAACCGCGATAACCGGGCTCGGCAGCTTTCTTGGCGGCCCGCAGCGTCGAGCCCAGGTAGGAGCCGCCGAACAGCACGACGTGGATCAGCAGCATGTGCAGCTGATGTACGACGACGCGGTCGCGCCAGCCGTCGGCCAACGGGCTGACCTCGTCGTAGGCCGCGACGGTGCGGTCGAGATGCGGCGAGCCGAAGAGGGCCAGATCGGCGAGATCGGCCTCGGCGTGGCTGCCGTAGGCGCAGGCGTCGATGAGCACACCACCGCCCGCGGTCCAGAGCACATTGCCGCCCCACAGATCGCCGTGGATGCGAGCCACCTCCCCGCACAGCCCGGGCTGCGGCGCGTCCCAGGCTCCCGACGCGATCACGTCGGCGGCCCGCCGGAGGAGGCGGTCGTCGTCGGGGCTCAGCCTGAGCTGATCCACGTAGGGCAGGATCCTGGCCTCGGCGAAGAACTCGCCCCAGCTTCCCCACACCGGGCGCGACGACGCGGGCTTGGCCAGGTTGGTGGTGCGCAGCGCCTCGGGTGCCAGGCCCGGCGGCGGCTGACCCCACCAGTCGGCGCCGGCAGCGTGGGTGCGGGCCAGGCATCGTCCGAACTCCTCGGCCGCCTGGAGCGTGGGCGCAGCTTCCGAGACGTAGCGCGTCTCGATCCAGGTGGGCCCGGTGCCGAGCACCTCGACCACCGGCGCGCCACCGCACTCGTCCGCGGCCTGGGCCAGCCACGCCAAGCTGGCCACTTCACTGGCAACAGCCTGGGCGCTGCCCGTCTTGCGGTATCCGCGGGTCATGCCCGACCGGCCGACGAGCGCGTGGCCGCGAGCTGCACCCACCGGCTCAGCACCCGGTCGAGGCGGCCGTGCACACGAGCGGTGGCCAGATCGTCTCCCCGAGTGGCGCCGTCATTGACGATCACCACGGGCTTGCCGTCGCGCGCGGCGGCCCGCGCGAACCGCAGGCCGCTCATCACCGTCAGGCTGGAGCCGAGCACCACCACGGCCTTCGCCACCTCGGCGGCCGCCATCGCGCGGGACAGCACCTCGCGTCGGGCATTCTCACCGAAGAAGACCACCTCGGGTTTGAGCATTCCGCCGCACGACGCGCAGTCGGGATAGCGGAAGTCTTCGGTGCGGTCGACCTCGGCATCACCGTCGGGCGCCGTCGCCGCGTCGCGGGCGAGATGGTCAAGACGGGCGGCGAACTCCGGGTTCAGCTGAACCAGCTCGTCCTGCAGGTCGGCGCGACGGATCACTCGCGTGCAGCCGAGGCACACCACCAACGAGAGCCGACCATGCAGGTCGACCACCGGCCGCGAGCCGGCGGCCTGATGCAGCTCGTCGACGTTCTGGGTGACCACCGCGGTGATCGGCGTGAGCGCACCCAGGCGTGCCAGCGCGAGGTGGGCGGTGTTGGGCTTCGCCCGGCAGAACGCCTGCCACCCGACGAAACTGCGCGCCCAATAGCGACGACGAGACAGTTCCTCGCCGATGAACTCCTGGTAGGTCATGGGGCTGCGCGGCACCGCATGCCGGCCGCGATAGTCGGGGAGACCGGATCCGGTCGACATGCCGGCCCCGGTGAGCACCAGGGTGGGCCGGTCGCGGAATGTCTGCAGCGCCTTCTCCACGTCGGCGTCGGACGACGACCGCCCAAACCCGGTGATGCCCGGCGACCAGGCAGGAAGGGTGACGGATCCGTCGCGCGCGGTACGGAACCACCCGCCGACATCGGGGATGGTCTCTCTACTCACCCCACCAGAGTAAGCGGTCCCGCAGACAGATGGTACTGCCAGGCCTTAACCATGGGTCCCCTATCTCTGCCGGAATGGTTCATGGAAGCATTACCTCATGGCCAAAGACATGGGGCACATCTTCCCCGGACGCGAGTTCATCCAAGCCACCCTGGACGCACTCCACGTCAAGGACGACATGTCGCGCTCCGCGACCATCCCTTATATCCAGCGGGCCGCCATGGCCGGCATCCTGATCGGCGTCTTCTACGCCGCCTACTACACGACGGTGTCCGTCTTCGCGGGGCTCCAGCTAGGGGAGACGTCGCTCACCGGCCTCGGCAAGGTGATCGGCTCGCTGGTGTTCGGTTGGGCGCTGATCTTCATCTATTACACGAAGTCCGAGCTGCTGACGTCGAACATGATGGTGGTCACTATCGGCCGCTACTACCACGGCGTGACCTGGCCGAGGGCGTTCGGGATCATGGGGCTGTGTTACCTGGGCAATGCGCTGGGCGGCTTGCTGCTGGCGGCGTTCCTCCGGTTCTCGACGCTCGCCTCCGGCGCCGTGCTCGACCAGATGGTGCACTCCGTCGACACGAAGCTGGCGTATGTCAGCGCCGGTCCGATGGGCTGGGGCGACCTGTTCGTGCGCGCCATCCTCTGTAACTTCATGATCAACGTGGCCATGCTGCTGGTCTACAACGGCTACGTGAAGGCCGACTTCGCCAAGATGTGCGCGATGCTCGCCGCGGTGTTCATCTTCGCCTTCCTCGGACTGGAGCACTCCGTCGCCAACACGGTGCTGTTCCTGATCGTCGGGCTGCGCGACGGCATCGACGTCGGCCTGGCCATCGGCAACGTGGCGATCGCGCTCATAGGCAACTTCGTCGGCGGCGGACTCTTGATCGGGGTCTACTACGCCTATGTCAACGACGCGAGGCGTCATCTGCACGAAGAGGATCCTGAACTCAACGTCCCCTGACAAACACCTGCGCCTTTGGGCCTGATGGCCCAACCTGGGAACGACGGCGCGGCAGGAAGGTCGTGCCATGAAAGCGGCTGCGCCCTGGAACTGAAAGGGGCGCGGTGCCGACTATTGATCATCGACACCGCGCCCGTCAGGAGCTTCGAAGGACCTCGCGGGCCCATCCCCATGGCTCACGCTTCGCTGAACGTCGTCTTCCGACACGTCCGCCGAAGTGCGAGGACTCCGGTACGGCACACAATCCGCGGCCGTCCTTCGTCTCCCTCATCCTTCGCCCCAAGAGTGCGCTCCGGTCTCGGGAAACCTGCCCCCCAGCAGGTTCCCGAAATCGACCGGCACGTCACCAGCCCCGAAGGGCTAGTCAGCGTGACCTTCCGGCCAGAGATCCCCATCTCCGAACTGGACCCCCATCCAGCTGCCGTTGGCCTATCGGGCACCCCCATGCCCGACGTCGCTATACGTAAAGACACGAAAGTCGACGCGTTATGACGCGAATCCGGAAAAAAGTTCGAGAAATTTTCTGCGGCTGCCATCGAGGGCTCGGACGGCTGCAAACGGAGGGGCGGACGACGCGCCCGAGGACGCCTGGATGCGCGTATCGACGTCGTCGTCGAAGGGTCGGGGTTGACCCTCACACGATGTCAGGCGGCATGCTGGACTCATGGCCGAAACCACGAACCTTCTGACGATTGGTCAGTTCAGCTCACGGAGCCGACTGTCGGTGCGGATGCTGCGCCACTACGACGCCCACGGCGTCCTGGTGCCCGCACACGTCGACGCGTGGACCGGATACCGCCGCTACGCGCCACACCAACTGGCCGACGCGACGGACATCCGGAATCTGCGCGACGTCGGGTTCGGCGTCTCCGCCATCGGCGCCCTCCTCGCCGCCCGCGGCACCCCGGCCTGGCCCCACGCCCTGCGGTTGCAGCGCGAGAGCCTGGCCGACGACCTGCGCGCGGCCCAGACACGGCTGTCTCTCATCAACCGCCTGCTCGACGAAGGAGAACCCACCATGTCGATCACCATCAGCCGCACCACCATCCCCGCGATGACCGTCGTCACCCTGCGAGGGACCGTCCCCACCTACTCCGACGAAGGTCAGCTCTGGGCGCAGATGATGCCGCTCCTCGCTGCTCAAGGCATCACGCCCATCGGACCATGTGGCGTCATCGAACACGACGACCAGTACACGGAGCACGACGTCGACCTCTCGATCTTCCTGCCCGTCGCCCCTGGCACCCGCGCGGAGGCGCCACTGGAGATCTTGGAGTTGCCCGAGCGCGATTGCCTCGTTGCAAGGGTGCTGGGTTCGTTCGCCCAGATCGGCGACGCGCACGCCCACCTCGGCGCCCGCCTCGCGGCTGACAACCTGAGTCTCGCGAGCGGCGACACGATCGGCGGCCGGGCGTTCAACCTCTACCTGACCACGCCCGATCAGGTCAGCGAGGACGAACTGGTCACCGACATCTGCCTCCCTCTCGCCTGAGCAGCTCGCGTCGAGGCGAGGACGCACGTCGCGCCTTCGCCTCGACGCGTCGTCGTCTATGGGTAAAGAGCCTTGTCAACGAGGATTCAGATCGAATCCGGAAGTCCGCCCGTCAGATGGGACTACCGCCGGCCGACCCCTCGGTGTCGCCCGGGTACCTGGAAGTGTTGCCCGGATGGGGCCAGGTGTTGCCCGTACCCGCGATGGTGTTGCCCGAATCGTTCACACGATCGGTTTTGTCGGTCGGTTGGCGTAGCGTTTCCGGTATGAAGAACATAGCGCGAACCAGCACCAGGGAGGCCCTCAAGGCCCTCTCGGGGTGGGTCGCGCATATCGACCCCGCCGAGTGGGAGCACCTGCCCGAACCGGAACTCCTCGACCTGATGTGGCAGGCCCGCAAGACCGCCGACCGGATGGCCGGCGTCGCGGCCGTGCTCACCGCCACCGTCGAACGCAGGAATGCCGCGATCCTGGTCACCCGCACACCGCTGAACACGCTGATCGCGCAGACCGAGCACCGCGACGGCAAAGACGCCAACCGGGCTATCTTCCAAGGCCGAGACCTCACCCGGAACCCTGCCATCGCGACAGCTGTGCTGGAAGGGGTCATCTCCACCGAGCACGCCCGAGGTGTGGTCAGAGCGATGAAAGAGTTACCCCTGGATCTCACCCGTACCCAAGCCGAGAAGATCACCCGGCTGCTGGTGAACGACGCGACCACCTCCACGCCCACCGAACTATCAGCCAAGGCAAAGGAAGCGCTCCAGCGAGTGGCTCCAGAGCTGGTTCCCTCGCCCGACGATGAAGACCGTGTGCTCGCAGAACAACGTCGCATAGCGCTGAGACGACGCTCCTTCACCTTCGGCGACGACGGCGAAGGCTCTACCTGGTTTCGTGGCTGTCTCCCACACCTCGAAGCCGAGCCCTTGATCAACACGCTGCACCACCTCGTCGCCGCACAGAAACGAGCCGAACGCGACAAGCCCGTGGACGCGGCACGAAAAGAGATCACCCGGGAGCGGCGCTACGCCGACGCCCTCACCCAGCTCGCCGCACAGCCCACCACCCGGAGTGGCCGTCGTCGGACACCGGCGACGGTGATCGTCACCATCAAAGAAGAAGACCTCCACACCAAGGCCCGTACCGCAGGCATCCTGTCCTCCGGCAACAAGATCCCGGCTGGCGAACTCCGCCGAATGCTGTGCGACGCGGAGATTCTGCCCATCGTGCTCGGTGGTGATTCCGAGATCCTGGACGTCGGCGTCGCGCACCGGTTCGTCACCCCCGCCATCCGCAGAGCCCTATCGGTGAGAGACGGCGAGTGCGTCTTCCCGGGGTGCACGGCAACGGACGCGGAATGCGACGCGCACCACGTGATCCCCTGGAAACACGGCGGCCCCACATCACTGGGAAACCTCGTCCTCGCCTGCCCGCACCACCACGCCCTGATCGAACCCCCCGGAAACGACCTGGTGAACCCTCGCTGGCAGATCACCTTCGACGCCAAGACTCGCAAACCGATCGTCAGCAGACCTCAGCCTGTCAAGGTCGGCCTTCTCCCCCAACCCCAACTACTTCAGAACCCGGCAAGAACAAGAGCACCAATCCGACACCCCCTCCTCTGCTGAGGGGCCGGCCGGCGGAGTGTTTGCGATTCTCACGGGTTGCTTCCGCGTTCGCGGGAACTACTTCCGCGTTCTCGGGAAGCGAGCAGATCGAATTGTCCTTCGCCCGCCTGCGCAAGCCGGAGCAGAGCGGTTCTCCAGTGCCTCTCAGCCTCGGGGTCGAGAGTTCGGAACACGCTCTCGAGCAGGCCCATCTGCTCGCCGGTGAGCTGTGCTTCGAGCTGCTTGCCCGCCTCGGTCGCCGCCACACGACGCATACGTTTGTCGTGCGCATCGGGTGTCACGGTGATGAGACCGAGCGATTCGAGTTCTTTGACTGGTCGGTGGATCGCCTGCTTGGTGACCTTCAAGACGGTCAGCAGATCCCCCATCGAGACCCCCGGCTCTCGCTGGACGAAATAGAGGATGCGGTGGTGAGCTCGACCAAGCCCTCGGTCGGCGAGGATGCGGTCGGGAATGGACGTGAAAGCTCGGTACCCGAAGTACAGCGCCTCAATGTCTTCGCGGAGTTCCAGTGACCGTTTTGAGTCAATCATCTTGACCTATTCTGCTTTCCACACCATACTCGGGTCAAGCTTGTTGACCTATTCCAAGGATGTGTCGTGTTCTCCCAGCGTATCCAGGGGCTTCGCCCGTCGCCCATCCGATCGATCCTGAACGTGATTGATCGCCCGGGCATGATCTCCTTCGCCGGGGACCTGCCCGCGAGTGAGGTGCTGCCCCAGTGGGAGGGTGTGGTGCCGCCCGCGGTGCTGCAATATGGGCCGACGGAGGGCGATCCCGAACTGCGCGCCGTGGTGTCCGAGCAGCTCGGTGCCCTGGGGGTCGATGCCCCACCGGAGCGGGTGATGGTCCTGAGCGGCAGCCAACAGGGCATTGATCTCGTCGCCAAGCTCGTCGTCGACCCCGCGACGCCCGTCGCGCTCGAGTACCCAACCTATCTCGCGGCGCTTCAAGTGTTCCGCTTTTACGGCGCACAGTTCGTCAACCTCGCGACCGATGCCGCCAGCCAAGCCCACCTCGCGTACATCGTGCCCACCTTCGCCAATCCCACGGGGATCTGCGCCACGCAGGCCGAGCGCGATCGGGTTGCCTCGCGCTGCCTAAGCGCAGGAACCGTGCTGTTCGAAGACGACCCCTACCGAGACCTCGTCTACGACCCGTGTGACCGCACACCAGTCGCAGCGCGCATGACGGGCGGATCTTGGATCTACCAGGGATCCTTCTCCAAGACCTTCGCACCGGGCCTGCGCCTCGGATATATCGCGGCGTCAGAAGACCTCTTCAGTAAACTCGTCATCATCAAACAAGCGACCGACCTGCATAGCTCCCGGCTCTCGCAACACATCGTCTATCGCGCGATCACCTCGCCGGACTGGCCGGAACGCCTGGGCGCTCTCGCCAGCTTCTACCGCGTGCGCCGCGACACCTTCGAGGCGGCGCTTCGCGAGCACTTCCACAACCTCGCTATCTGGGAGACACCGAAGGGTGGGCTGTTCTACTGGCTCCGGCTGAAGGAGTCGGTCGATACCCGACCGCTGCTCAGCAAGGCCATCGAGCAGAATGTGGCGTTCATGCCGGGGGAGGAGTTCTCGCCCGACGGGCTCGACCTCGGCACCATGCGACTGAACTTCAGCCACGCCAGCGCAGCAGATGCGGAGCGCGGCCTGCGAGAACTCGCGCACCTCGTCAAACAAGCTTCCTAGTCCCTTCAACTCGCCGTTGCGCTCTCGCCGTGCTCCCGTCGTGCAACGGTCTGCCGGCGCTCGCCTGTCGTGGATTGAGGTGTCGACTGTGACGAATGGAGAGGTCGGCGAGGTCACTGGACCGCTGGCGAGCGGCCGGCGAGACTTGGCACCGTGACCACACATTGTCCTGACTGGACCGTTCTGGCGACTCCGTGACGGATCCGACAACGCCTGACGGTGCGTCAGGCGAGGGTCTGGGTGATGACGCTGGACCGCGCGTTGTGTTCGACGGTCGCCAACGCACCGTTGACGAGCGGCATGTACGGCGCCCAGTGCCCGCAGTCCACGCCGGCCAGGATCGGGACCCCCAGCGGCAACAACGCATCGAGCACGGCCTCCTGCTGGGTGAGGTCGTTCAGATCGGGGGCATAGGTGCGACCGACGAGGACCGCGGCAGCGCCGTCGAAGAAACCGCTCAGTCGCATTCCATGAAGTGAGCGTGCGATGCACCCCGCGTTCTCACTGGCGGCCTCGACGTAGACGAGCAGATCATCGCCCCCGCCGCGAAGCACGGCCGTATCAAGGAACGGCGTCCCGGCGAGGTAGGCGATCGTGTCGATGCAGCCGCCGATCAGGCGTCCCGTCGCGATGAGTTCCTCCCCCGGCGCGTCGAGACGATGCCACCGGGATGGCGTCTCCAGTTCGTAGGCGTTGACGTCGGGGTATTCGACGTAGTCGACGAAGCCGCGCCGATGCGCACCCGGGGAGGTCTGCGCGAACGAAGACCCCACGGGCAGAGAGGCGATGTCCAGCCAGTCGACGAGGCCGGACGGGGTCCGGTAGGGCGTGTCCATGAGGTTGTTGCCATGGATCGTTGCCCATCCCGCACGCAAGGTCAGGGGCGCGAGCAGGGTGGAGATGTCGGAGTAGCCGATCACCCAGGTCGGCTCGGCCCCAGCGATAGCATCCCAATCGAGCAGCGGCATCAGGTCGATGCAGGTCTCGCCACCCCACGGAGGGATGACCGCTCTGATCTCGGGATCAAGAAGCATGTTCTGGAACTCGGCGGCACGCTGGGCAGCCGGACCGCTGACATGCCGGTCGCCGTTCATGCACTCGCCCACCGTGACGGCGAATCCACGGTCCTCCACGGCGCTGACAGCCACGTCGAGTCGCGGCTGAAGAGCCCCGGACACCCCTGAGGACGGGCTGGTCACGCCGACGAGCGAGCCTTCCGTGAGCGGCTGAGGGAAGCGCAGTTCCATGACGAAACACTATCGGCAGCCATCGGCTCAGGACCGCTACCCGAAACAGTGGCCGATTCTCGGCAATAGACACCGGAAAATCGGCCATTGGCCGATTTTCCTGGTTTGAGATGAGCCCCGTAGTGGGGGGCGCCACGGATTCTCGTCATCAACCACGTCATCCGACTATCAGAGCCAGCAAGCCTTTAGGCTGGGGAAATGAACCCGTCCCTCGACACGTCGGCCGGCCGATGAACCGGCTGTTCCGGGCAGTGCTGCGCCTGTTCGCCGCACCCCGGGTGAACATGCGGGAGGACTACGAGAAGGTCCGGCGCCTGCAGCGTCAGCTGGCCAGCCTTCCCACGCCCCGCTACCAGGCGCTGGACTGGAAGATCATGTCCGACGACGGCGACCACGAGATCCCGGTGCGCGTCTTCGGCCCCAAAGAGCGCCGCAGTGACGACGTGCTCGTGTTCTTCCACGGCGGCGGCTGGGTGACCGGCGACATCGAGAGCTACACGCCGGCCTGCATCGCCATGGCGGAGCTCACCGGGCGCGCTGTGATCTCCGTCGACTACCGCCTGGCGCCGGAGCACCCGTTCCCGGCCGGCTTCGAGGACTGCTACCGCGCCACCCGGCTCCTGCTTGAGAATCCCCGGCGAGCGGGCGTCGTCGACGCGGACAAGATCGTCTTGGTGGGTGACTCCGCCGGTGGAAACCTCGCAGCTGCGGTCTCCCTTCACCTTCACGAGCGGGGTCACCGCGTGCCGAGCCGCCAGATCCTGCTGTATCCGGTGACGCATTGGGACCACGATCCGGAAACCTCGCCGTTCGCCTCAGTGCGCAGCCTCGGCGACGACTACCGACTCACCAACACCGAGGTCCAGGACTACATGGACCTCTACGTGCCCGACCCCGGGCAGCGCCGCGACCGTCTCGTCGCGCCCCTGGTGGCCACCGATCTTTCGAACCAGCCGAGCACCCTGGTGATCACCGCAGAACTGGACCTGCTGCGCGACGAGGGCGAGGCCTACGGACAGGCCCTCACCGACGCCGGCAACGACGTGCGCATCCACCGCGTGGACGGCGCGCTGCACGGTTTCATCACCCTCCCGCGGTTCGCCCGCCCCCTTCGCGAGGCTTATGAGGTGATCAACGCCTTCCTCGACGGAGCCCCTGCCACCGAGGAGCCGACGTGACCCGCCGCGCCTGGGTGCGACTCGACAACGCGTCGAACATCTTCCTGGCCGCGCGCACCGACGCCGACCCCAAGGTGTTCCGGCTGACCGCCGAGCTCGATCACGACGTCGACCCGATCGTCCTTCAAGACGCCCTCGACACCACCTACGCGCGTTACCCGCTCTATCACGCGGTGCTGCGCCGCGGCGTGTTCTGGCACTACCTGCAGGACAGCGACCTACGCCCCGTCGTCGGCCCCGAGGACCAGTACACCAGCGCCCCGATCTACCATCCGGATCGGGTGGAGCTGCTGTTTCGGGTCGTGTACCACCGGCGGCGGATCGTGCTCGAGGTGTTTCATGCCTTGTCAGACGGAACGGGAGCGCTGTGGTTCCTCACCGATCTGGTCGAGGAATACGTCACCCGGCGACTCGACGGTTCGACGTCGACCACCCCTCAGACGCCCGCCCGCACGGACGCCGATGCCAAGCCCACCCACGGCCTGACCGACGACAGCTTCGGCCACTACTTCCGGCGGCGCCGACGAGAACTCAGCCGTCGCCATGCCGACACCAGCGCCGAGCATTCCGTCTTCAGCGGCGCGGCCGTCGCCCCGGCGCTCCGGATCGACCCAGGAAACACCTCGACAGCGGACGACGACGTCCCTCTCCACGAGTACCACCAGAGCCCGCGCAAGGTGTTCCGGGTGACCGGTACACGAACGCCGGACAACCGGCCGCGGATGGTCGAGTTCACGCTGCCGGCGAAGGAGGTGCTCGCCCTGGCCAAGGCAGAGGGCGTCTCGCTGACGATGTATTTGCTCGCGGTGTTCTTCGAGTCCGTGCGCCGTTCCTCGGGCGATCTCGGCGACCGGCGCACATTCACGGCATCCGTGCCGGTGAACCTGCGCCAGTTCTTCCCGTCGACCTCGGCGCGCAACTTCTTCGCCACCGTTCGGGTGGAACACACCTACGGCACGGGCGCCGACGACTTCGGCTCCATCTGCCGCGAACTGGAGACCCAGCTCCGCGAAAAGGTCACCCCTGACGCGCTGGAGAAGAAGCTGCGGCGTTTCATCCGACTCGAGAGGATGCCGGCGCTGCGCATCCTGCCGCGGCCGTTCAAGGACGCCATCCTCGCGACGGTGAACTGGGGCACCAACCGGGGACTGACCGTCGCGATCTCCAACCTCGGCGTCGTGCGCCTGCCCGAGCCGGCCGAGTCCCACGTGGGCCGGATGCTGTTCCACGTCTCGGCCGTGCGCCCGCAGTTCTGCGCCATCTCCCACGCCGGCCTGCTCACCATCAGTTTCACGTCGCCGTTCACGGACACCGCCCACATCAAGGAGTTCGCGCGGATCCTCACCACCCAGGGGGTCGAGGTGTCGGTCGCCGCCACGCGGGTGACCGAGGAGGAACTCGCGGGGGCCACGCCATGAGGCGCTGCACGGATTGCCTCGTCGACATCGAAGGCGACTGGAAGCGATGTCCGCTGTGCGGCGTCGAGGTCTCGGGCACGCCATCGCCCAGTCCGCTCCCGACGGTGCCCCTCCGGTTCTCGCGACGCCGTGTGCTGAGGCTGCTGTTCATCGCGTCGATCGTGGTGATCGTCGGATCCTTCGTGGCGCAGCTGCTGTTCGCTCGTGGGCTCGGCGGGATCGGGGTGGCCCGATCGGTCTGGCTGGGCGTCAGCTCCATGTGGCTGGTGGCGTTGATGGCGATCCGCAAACGCCGCAACATCGCGAAGTCGACGGTGTACCTGGTGGTGCTCGTCGGCCTGGTGTGCCTGTACTGGGACTACCTGACGGGGTGGCACGGCTGGTCGGTGACCTTTGCGGTGCCGATCGTCTGCGCCTCCTCCATCGTCGCCTTGCAGATCGCGGTGTGGGCGATGCGCATCGAGGTGGGCGAGCACGTCCTCTACACCGGCCTGGCGGTGCTGCTCGGCCTGGTTCCCATCGTCTTCCTGCTCCTCGACTGGGTGACTGTGGCCCTCCCGTCGACGATCTGCGCCGTCCTCAGCGTGCTCTCCTTGGCGCTCCTCCTGGCCACGCGCGGCGCAGAGATGCGCCACGAGCTGGCCAAACGACTGCACCTCTGAGGCCGGTCCGTTCGTCAGCCTCCCAGGCCCTCGAACACGTCGGCGATCTCGGCTGCCAGCTGAGCGGACGGCGTCCAGACCAGCAGGGAATCGTCCTCCCAGTAGGAGAAGCTGCCGTCGGGCCAGCGATACATCGTCATCGGATCCCCGTGCGCGCTCTGCAGCACCAGGGTCTGCGTCGCCAGCGGGAAGCCACGCCCGTCGTTCGGAGGAAGGTCCGCGGTGGCCACGGCCTCGTCGCGGATCCGCGCCACCAAGGCGTCCGGCAGCACCACCCGGCGGTGGGCCGGGGAGGAGTCGTCGGACTCGGTCGTGCAGGCGGCGCCGCGCACCACGTCGTACATCGAGCGCGACACGATCGACGACGCCTCCATGCACAGATCATCGTCGCCGACGTAGCCGTAGTCGCCGTCCTGACGCTGCACGTGGAGTGCCTCGAGCGCGGCGAGGAAGAAGGCCCCTCCGTCGCCTCTGGTGAGAGTTTTGCGGTCGGTGATCAGCTCGCTGCACGGTCCGCTGGTCGAACTGGCCGCGAGCCGCGTCCCGTCCGGGTACTCGAAGACCGCCGTGTACGGAAGATTGGACACGGTCTCGCCCCCCGACGGGCATCCGGAGGGGAGGGGATCCATCGGCTCGCGAGCCGGCTGATCGTTGACCAGGTCCACCAGCCCGGAGAGGTCGCCGACGATCGGCTCCGGCGCTCCGTAGATCAGGGGACCATCGATGAGGAAGTCGTCCGGACGCCCGCAGAGGTAGATTCTCGTCACGCCGTCCGGGATCCTCGCGTCGGGGAACCCGCTCACGGTGCCGGAGTACTGCTCACACACCTCGCTGACGACACGGTCGGTGGAGAGATCGACATCGGCCGACGGCACGCCCGAGGGAACGTCGGTGGCCGACGGCGTGGCGAACACGGTGGGGCCGCCCAGTCCCGGAACCAGGTTCAGCGCCACGGGAACGCCCAGCGCGAGCGCGCCGACGACCACCACCCCGGCGCGCACCATCCGACGCCGGCGGTGGCCGTCGCGAACCCGATCGCCGAGACCAGTCAGGCCTGGTTCCACGGGGACGGCGTGCTCGAGGATCGTCGAGATGTCCTTCTCGGTCATGATTCCACCTCCTGGGGAACGAGATGCAGCGATCCGCGCAGCGACTCACAGGCGCGGTGGGAGTACGACTTGACGGTGCCCTGGGAGATGCCGAGCAGCTCGGCCACCTCAGCCACCGAACGGTCCTCGTAGAACCTCAGCACCATGACGCTGCGCTGCATTCGCGGCAGCTCGGCGAGGGCGCGGGCCACGTCGAGGCTGAGGTCGGGACTCCCGATCCTCGCCGACGTCGCCTCGGTCTCCTTCATCGTGTCGGGGGACGGCGCCTCCGACCGCCAGCTCCGCTTGCGCCACCACGACACGAAGGTCCGGTGAATGGTCTTACGGACGTAGGCCTCGTAGTGATCGTCGTCGTTCATGGCGCCATAGCGCCCGTAGGTCTTGATGAGCGCGGTCTGCACCAGATCCTCGGCGTGCTGCGAGTCGCCGGTGAGCAGCCAGGCCGTCCGCCAGAGCCGTCCGGCACGCGCCCTCAGGAAGGCGTCGAAGCCTCGCGCCCGCTCGGCCTGCTGTTCGCTCATGGTCACCTCCTGACCGGTACACGCCACGACCCCGCCGACGGGTTGCCAGCGGAACCGGATCGGTCTCGCCGGTCTCGATGCGCGCTACATCAAGGGCGCGAAGGTGCTGAGGATCGCGCGCGCCAGGTGTCGCCACCACGGGACCGCCAGGCAGTCCTCCAGCGTGACGCGCTGCGACACGGCGATGGTGGCGTCGAAGTCGTCCTGCATGTCCTTCAGCACCGGCGACTCGTACAGCCACACCGCGCACTCCTGGTGCAGGAAGAAGCTGCGGTAGTCGAAGTTGATCGTGCCGATGATGCCGGAGCGGCCGTCGACGACGATCTGCTTGGCGTGCATGAAGCCCGGCGTGTACTCGTAGATCTCGACGCCCGCCTCGACGAGCGGATGGTAGTAGGCCCGGGTCACCTCGAAGACGAGCTTCTTGTCCGGGATGTGCGGGGTGACGATGCGCACCCGGATCCCCGACATCGCGGCGTGCTTCAGACCCTCCAACATCCGCGCGTCGATGATCAGGTACGGCGTGAAGATGTCGACGTACTGCCGCGCCCGGTTGATCATGCCCAGGTAGGCCTCCTCGCCCACCGGGATGTTGTCGAACGGCGAGTCGTCGAAGGGCTGCACGACGCCCCAATCGCCGTCCTGCCGGGTGTCGCCGACGGGCATAAAGTCGGTGTAGTCGGCCGTCTCGTCGACGAAGCTCCACACGCTCAGGAACATGGCGACGAAGCTCCACGTCGCCGGGCCCTCCAACCGGACCACCGTGTCCTTCCAGTGCCCGAACTTCACGATGGCATTGATGTACTCGTCGGCGATGTTGATGCCGCCCGTATAGGAGACGACGCCGTCGATCACCAGGATCTTGCGGTGGTTGCGGTTGTTGTAGCGCAGCCGCAGCCGAACGCCCAGCGGGTTGACGGCCTGCACCTTGATGCCGGCCTCGTGCAGCTTCTTGTGGAAATCGCGAGGCAGCACGAAGTGGGAGCCGAGGTCGTCGTAGAGCACCCGCACGTCGACGCCCTGGGCGGCTTTGCGCCGCATGACGTCGAACATCTGGTCCCACATCTCGCCGGCGGCGACGATGAAGTACTCGAAGAGGATGTAACGCTCGGCCTTCTCCATGTCGGCGAGCATGCGCGGAAAGGCGTGATCTCCGAGCGCGAAGTACTCCATTTTGGTGGCGTCGCACACCGGGAACGACCCGGCCGTCGTCAGGTAGCGGGTCTGCCTGGCCATGTCGGTCGGAAGCCGACCACCAGCGATCTGTAGGGCCGGTCCGGCCGTGAGCGCCTTGGTGGCCTCGGCCTGAGCGATGGCCAAGCGCTGGCGGTCCTTTCCGCGGAAGCGACGCGCGCCGTACAGCAGGTAGAACGCCCCGCCGAGCACGGGCACCAGCAAGATCGGGATCACCCAGGCCAGCTTGTACTCCGGCGGCATCGGCGTCGCGACGATCCACAACACCGCGACGACGCTCAACAGCAGGCTGAAGGCGTACACCCACGGCGAGGAGTCGGCCAACGCCAGGACGATCCACACATATAGGCCCAGCTGGGCGACGATGGCCACCGCCACCGCACCCATCCGGCCCCAGGTGGCCATCCAGCCTCGTCTACGGCTCAGGATCAACTGCTGCGACATGCATCCAACCTAAGAGATCAGGGACAGGCGGATACGAAGAGAGTACTAGTCGGTTTCCTCGGACGAGCCGGTCGGTTCGGGGACGCTCAGGGTCTCGTCGGACGACAGGGTCGGCGCCGGCTCATCGTTCTCGGGCTCGGACTCGCTCGGGGACTCCGTCTCCGGCTCGGTCTCGGTGGCCGTCGGCTCCGAGGAGGGCGTCTCAGACGCGCTGACCGATGGGCTCTCGCTCGGCTCGGACGACGGGCTCGGGGACTCCGACGGCTCGGGGCTGGGCGACGGAGACACCGTCTGGGACGGCGTCCCCGAGGGTTCCGGAGTGCCGGGCTTCGGCGAGGGGGTCTTCGACGGCTTGGGCGTCTTCGAGGCCGAAGCCGAGGGAGACAGCGAAGGCGACGGTGACGCGGATGCAGAGCGCGACGGCGACGGGCTGGGCGAGGGGGACGCCGACGAGCTGGGGGACGCGGACGGGCGCGGCGACGGCGTCCGACGAGTGATGGCGTTGATGTCCACCACCACCGGATCACCGTTCAACCAGGGCAGCGGGTCGGTGAAGTCGCCGTCGACGATGAGCTCGAGGTGCAGATGGCAGCCGGTGGAGTATCCGGTGGAACCCACCTCGCCGAGGCCTTGATGCGTGTCCACCTTCTGGCCGACGGACACGCCGACGCTGGAGAGGTGGTTGTAGGTGGTGATCACGTGATGATCGGCGATCTTGCCGTGATCGACCTTCACCTGGATGCCGTTGCCGCCGGCCCATCCCGTCCTGATCACCTCGCCAGGAGCGACGGCGCCGACGGCCGTGCCGCAAGGGGCCGCGAAGTCGAGGCCGGTGTGCAGCTTCCATACCTTCAGCACCGGGTGGAAGCGCATGCCGAACTGCGACGTCTGCCTGCCGTTGAGCGGCATCGACAGCAAGGTTCCCTTGGTCGCATCCACAGGGGCCACCGACGCGGTGGCGATGGTGGACGGCTTGTTCAGCTTGTTGGTGTCCTCATCGTTGACCTCAGGCGCCGTCGGCAGGCCCACTCGCACCTGATTGGCGCCCCGGCCGACCGGCAGGAGCGAGCTGTACTCGAAGTTGTCGTGCGTGAGGGCGGCGATGATGCCGGCATCCATGCTGGGCTCGGGCTTCGGCGACGGGCTCTCCGACGGAGGCGCGGGCACGGCCACGAGATCGGAGTCGTCGTCGGGCCAAGTGAGCACCCCAACCGCCGTGCTGACGGCTGCAACCGTCGCCACGGCGAGAAGTTTACGTATCAGGGGGGCTACGCCCGCAGGGCCTCGGCGCACCCGACCATTTCAACACAGATCCGCGCGGAAAGGTAGCGGGTCCAAAAGATCGGAGCAGTCCAGGAGGTCGCTGAATGATCATGTTCGCGCTGCGGCGCGCCAGATCGGGCGACCTACGCCACCCATATCTTGACGAGTATGTAGGGCCCGTCTTCGCTCAGGGCGAGAGGTGCTATCCGTAGGTGTCGCGCGGCCCGCGGCCGTCCCGCACCGAGCGCGGACCCTTCTTCCAGCTCTTCTGCGCGGGCGCCAGGATCCTCACACGACGGACCGTCTGCTCGCCCAGCTTGTCATTGAGGCGCTTCACCAGCGGCGACGCGTTGTAGCGCATGGCGGTGGCCCAAGCGGTGGAGTCGCACTGGATGGTGAGCACACCGTCGGCGAAGTCGGTGGGCTTCGAGTGTTCGGCATTCGCCTCGCCGACGAGGCCCGCCCAGTCCTGCAGCACGGTGGACAGCGAGATGCGACGCTGCCAGCCTCGCCTCTTGGCCACTGACTCGAACAGCTTGCCGATGGGTTGCGGGTCTCGGTCGTCGGGATGAGCGCCCGAGCGCTGCTCGTCGAAGATCCGGGGCCTGCGCTTCGGCAGCTTGGGCGGCGCGTTCGTCGGCGGCGGCAGGAACGGCGACGACTCCGCGGTGGCGCGTGCGATCTCGGACGCCAGGTCCAGCCCCGTCGGGTCGTGCTCAGGCGTCTCCGTCATCCCCCACCTCCTCGCGCGGTGACATGGCGCGCATAACGCTGGCTATCCGGCGCGCCGTGTGCAAGAGGTACACGCCGCACCATATAGGCAGCGTTATGACAACAACGGGAGGAATCCGTGGAACCGGGGTCGCGTCGAGCATCACGACGGACCTCCGTCGTCCAGGGGGGCGACGGTGCCGGCGTGTACCCGGAACCGACGCTCGGCCGGGAAGTCGGGCACGTCGGAACCGACGGCCGACGTGATCAGCACCTGCTCGGCGTCCGCGACGAGGCCCGCCAGCCGATCGCGACGGGTGGCGTCCAGTTCCGCGAAGACGTCGTCGAGCACCAGCACGGGCTCGGTTCCCTCCGCGCAGACCAGCGCGAAACCGCCTAGTCGTAACGACAGGGCCAGCGACCACGACTCCCCATGCGACGCGTACCCCTTGGCCGGCAGGTCGCCGATGAACAGTTCGACGTCGTCGCGCTGCGGCCCCACCAAGGTGACGCCCCGGCGCACCTCATCTGAGCGCGCTGCCTCCATAGCCGCGAGCAGCCGACGCTCCAGTTCCTCGCGCACGTTCCCGGCGTCCTGCACGCCGCTCAGATCCAGCGTCGACTTGTATCCGGCGCGCACCGCGTTGTTCACGGGCGCGATGGTCGCGTAGGCGTCCTGGGCGTGCGGGACCACATCTGCCAGCGTGTCCAGCCGCGCGTGCAGCAGCTCGGCGCCGATCACGGCGAACCGCTCGTTCCAGATCGCCAGCGTGTTCTCCTCGTCGCCACCGGTCGGCACGAAGGACCGCCCGGCCATGCCCTTGAGCAGCGCGTTTCGCTGCTTGAGCACCTTGTCGAGATCGGATCGCACCCCGGCCATCCGCGGCCAGCGGGTCACCACCAGCGAGTCCAGCCAGGCACGTCGATCGGAGGGCTCGCCGCGCACGATCGCGAGGTCGACGGGCGAGAACACGACGGTGCGCAGCGCTCCGATAATGTCCCGCGGCCGCGGCACCGGCGCGCGATTGAGGCGGGCTTGACTGCTCCGACCCGGCGCGAGCTCGAGTTCGACGGCGATCCGGCGGTCATCGTCGTGGCCGGCCTGCACCGTCGCTCCGAGGATGGCCGAGTCGCAGCCGGCGCGCACCAGCGGCACGGTGCCGGACACACGATGCGACGACATGGTGGAGAGAAACTCCACCGCCTCCACCAGGTTGGTCTTGCCCTGGCCGTTCGGGCCGACGAACACCGTCACGCCGGAGCCCAGGCTGAGCCGGGCTTCGGCGTAATTACGGAAGTCGGTCAGCCGCAGCTCGGTGACGAACACTCAGACCTGTCAGGTGGGTTCAGATGGGCAGGCGCATCAGCATGATGACGTGGCGGTAGTCGAACAGCTGCTCGCCGTCGATGCTCGCCAGCCCCGTGATCAGGCAGGGCTTGCCGGGCATGGTGAACGAGAAGTGCGCGAACGGAGCGTCGAGCACGCTCAACGCGTCCAACAGGTACTGCGGGTTGAAGCCGGCCGCGGTGATCGACGGTTCGTCGCCCACCACGCCGATCTCCGCCGACAGCGCCTCGGTGGCCTGGGCCTGGTCGCCGGTGCCTGCCTCCAGGGTGATGTGATCGTCGAGGATGTTCATCCGGATGGGGGTGTTGCGCTCGGCCACCAGCGCGACGCGGCGGGTGGCCGCCAGCAGATCCGCGGTGTTGACGCGCACGCTCACGGTGGCGGCCACGTCCATCAGGTGCCGCACCCGCGGGAACGACTGGCTGAGCAGGCGGGTGGTGGCCTCGCGGCGACCCTTCGCGCCCTCGCCGACGAAGCCCACCAGGCCTTCACCCTCGGACTCCGTGGTGGACAGCGAGACGGTCACGGTGTCGCCGAAGGTCATCGACTTGGCGGTGTCGGCCAGCACCTTGCCGGGCACCAGCACCGCGCCCTCGAGGTCGGGCGACGACGGGTTCCAGGTGAGCTCCTTGAGCGCCATCCGGTAGCGGTCGGTGGCCAGCAGCGACAACCGGTCGCCGTCGATCTCGACGCGCACGCCGGTGAAGACGCTCAGCAGCTCGTCGCGGCCGGCGGCGACGAACACCTGCGCGACCGCACGCTCGAAGACATCGGAGGCGACGTTGCCGGTCTGGGCGGGAATCTCGGGCAGCGACGGGTACTCCTCGACGGGCAGCGTCTGGAGGGTGAACCGCGCGGAACCGCAGGTGAGGTCGACCTTCGAGTGGTCGGCCAGCATGTCCACCGGCTTGTTCGGAAGGGACCGCGCGATGTCGGAGAGCAGGCGGCCCGATACGAGCACGGTGCCTTCGTCGGTGACCTCTGCCGGCAGCGTGGCCTTGGCCGAGGTGGTGGAGTCGAACGCGGAGAGGGTCACCTCGTCGCCTTCGGCGATCAGCTGCAGGCCGGACAGGATCGGGGCGGCCGGCCGATTCGGCAGGCTCCGAGCAACCCAAGCGACAGCATCGGCCAGAGCATCCCGCTCCACGCGAATCTTCATGAGGTCCCCTTTGAACGTCCGGTGAGTGCGTTCATCATAGCGAGGCTGCCAGGGCCCGCACCCACCCCCGTCATCAGGAGACGGCGATCGCGTCGAGCACCGGGAGGCGGCCGGCGCGCCTGGCCGGCAACAGCGCGGCGAGCCAGCCGAAGAACGCCGCCACCACAATGAAGATGACCAGCTGCATCCAGGGGATCACCAGGCGGTCAATGCCGCTGTCGCGCAGCAGCGAGATCACCGCGACGCCGAACACCACCCCGAGCAGCACTCCCAACAACGACCCCAGCACCGCCACCGTGACGCTCTCCAGCGTGACCATCCGGCGCACCTGCGGCCGGGTCAGGCCGACGGCGCGCAACAGCCCGATCTCGCGGGTGCGCTCGATCACCGACAGCCCGAGCGTGTTGACGATGCCGAGCACCGAGATCACGATCGCCAGCGCCAGCAGCGCGTACAGCAGCCCGAAGACCTGGGTGAACTGACCGAGGGTCTCCGCGATGTACTCCTCCACGTCGGAGACCAGCACGGTGGGAAGGCCTTCGACGGCGTCGCGGAGTTGTGCGCGCACGTGCTGCGGACTGGCGTCGGGTGCGATGTCGACGACGAGTCGCTGCACCAGGGCGTCGTCCGCAAGCTGCCCGAATGTCTCGCGGTTGAGCACCACGTCGCCGAGTGAGGCGTCCTCGTCGGCATAGATGCCGGTCACCAGCACCCGCTGCTCGCCACGGGGCGAGGCGAGGTCGAACATCATGCCGAGGGACAGGCCGTGCTCCCGAGCGACCCCGGTGCTGATCAACGCCGAATCGGGCTCGGGTCCGAGCGTTCCGGAGAGGCCCTCGACGACAGTTCCTTCGGTCAGCGCCCCCGGAGTGAGGCCGCCCAGCGTGACCGGATCCCCGTCGAGGGTCGCGGTGCCGACGAAGAATCCGTGCACGGCCGCCACGCCGTCGGCGGCCTTGGCCTTGTCCAGCACGGAGGAGTCGAACGGTTGGTAGCCGACGGGGGAGATCAGGAAGTCGCCGCGATGGTCCGCGGTGAGCTGCTCACGGATCGACGTGGTGGTGCTGGCTGCCAGCACCGCGACCACGCTGACCAGGGAAAGGCCCAGCATCAGGGTGGCTGCGGTCGCCGCCGTGCGACGGGGCTGCCGCCTCGCGTTCACGCCGGCCAGCCGACCGGGCTCGCCGAACAGCCGGGGAAGCAGCCAGCCGAACAGGCCCAGGACGGGTGCGCCGACGAGCGTCGCCGCCAGCACCAGCCCGACCAGCAGCGCCGCGCCCCCGGCGCCGACCCACCACAACGGCGCGTCGACGTCGAGGAAGACACCGCAGACCAATAGGGCGGCACCCAGCTCGATCAGCACGAGGCCGGTGGTTCCCGCCGCATCCAACCTCTGCGTACTCCCGGCCGCGACGGCGGTCATCGCCTCGATCGGGCGGGTGGCCGAGGCCTTACGCGCCGGGTGGAGTGCGGCGAGCACGGTCATCACGACGCCGAGACCAAGACTGATCGCGACGATCTGCCAGGTGATCTGCGGAGCGACCGGCCCTGGATCGATGCCGATCGGACGCATCAGCGCGAGGATCGCCCAGACCAGGCCGTATCCGGCTGCAAGCCCGACGACGCCTCCCGTCGCACCGACGAGCGCGGCCTCGAACAACACCACGCTGCGCACCTGGCTGCGTTTTGCGCCAAGCGCACGCAAGAGCGCCAGCTCCCGGGCACGCTGCGCGACCAGGATCGAGAACGTGTTGAGGATGAGCAGCATCGCCACCACCACGGCGATGCCTGCGAACACCAGCAGGAAGGCGTTGACGAAGCCCAGCCCCACGTCGAGCAGATCCCCGAGCTCCTCCGCCACCACGTCGCCGGTTCTCGCGACGAAGGGCTCGGGCAGCGACGCCGAGATCGCCTCGGCGAGCGCATCGGGCTCAACGCCCGGCGCCGCCTGAACCCAGATCCCGTGGAACGCGTCGGCGCCATCGGTGAGCAGGCGTTGCGCCTCCCTCGTGGTGAAGAACACGTAGCCGGCACCGGCGGTGCCCCCTGCTCCATAGGCGGCGGTGCCCGCGAGACGGTAGCGCTGGACGCCGTCGAACGGCGTCGAGATCGCCACCTCATCGCCGACGGTGTAGCCGGCCCGGCGTGCCGTGCTGGGGTCGATCAGCACCTCGTCGTCTGAGGAGAGCGCCTGACCGTCGACGATCCGGGTTCCCTCCAGCCCACCCGCGGCGGGCACGTCGTGCCAGTTGGACGCCATGCCCGGCATCTCTGGAAAGGCCACCAGCTGCTCGTCGGCGTCGAGCACGAACACCTGATTGCTGGTGACCAGCCCGACGGCGGTCGCCACGTCGTCGCGGGCGGCAACATCGTCGATCACGGACGGCTCCAGCAGATAGGCCCTGTCGGGCGGCCGCGTCGAGACGATGTTCTGGCCTTCGACGGTGACGTTCACGTCGGCGAGCGCGCCCTTGACGATCTCATCGAACCCGCTCGACAACAATCGAGTGAACATCAGGGAGCCTGCGACGAACGCCACGCCCAGCACGATGGACAGCGCGCTCATCAGCAACCGGAACTTGCGAGCCCACAGCGAACTCCACGCGGTGCGCAGCACGGTCAGGGCTCCAGCCTCGCTCGGCGGGGTACCGCGGTCGGTTGATCGTCGGCGACGAGTACGCCGTACTCCTGGGTGGCTTCGTCGGGATCGAGGGACTGCGTGCCGGCCGCTGGCACGTCACCCGGGCGAGGGTAGAGCGCGGCCATCGACCGCAACAGCTCGTCCTGGGTGGCGCCCCGCTGTTCCGCGATGACTTTGCCGTCGGACAGGAAGACGGCGCGGTCGGCGTAGCTCGCGGCGTTCGCGTCGTGCGTGACGATCACTACGGTCTGCCCGAACTCGTCGACGCTGCGTCGGAGAAAGCTCAACACCTCGGCAGCGGAGCTGGAGTCCAGGTTTCCGGTGGGCTCGTCCCCGAAGACGATGTCGGGACGGTTCATCAGGGCCCGGGCGCAGGCGACGCGCTGCTGCTGGCCGCCCGAGAGCTCAGCCGGCTTGTGAGTGAGGCGATCTCGCAACGCGAGCACGTCGACCACTTGGTCGAACCACACCTCGTCGACCTTCTTTCCCGCGATCGACAGCGGAAGCACGATGTTCTCCCGGGCGGTCAGCGTCGGAACCAGATTGAACGCCTGGAAGATGAAACCGACGCGCTCCCGTCGCAGCTCGGTGAGGGGAGTGTCCGCGAGGCGAGTGACGTCCGTGTCACCCAGCAGCACCTTTCCCGACGTGGGGGTGTCCAGCGCCGCCAGCATGTGCATCAACGTGGACTTGCCGGAACCTGAGGGCCCCATGATGGCTGTGAACTCGCCGGCGACCACCTCGAAGTCGACCTCATCCAGCGCGGTTACCTGCGCGGTCCCGCTGCCGTACTTCTTCGTAAGGCCGATCGCCCGAGCTGCAATGGTCACGTTGCGAACGCTACCAGCCGGGTATTCGGGCCTCCCCGACGAGGTGAAGCCTCATGCGAGCCACTGGGTGGACCCTGCTGGGTGTTGTAATTACAGATCCTGAGCCAGGCCGACGGCTCCGCGAATCCACACAATCCACGCCCCAGGCTTTGAAGGGATGAGACGTGTAGTTACAACAGTTGTCGTCATAACTGTTGTGAAATCTGTGGGTAACTGGCGTCGTCCCTAGTCACCGAGATTTGAGCCTGTGGACAGTCTGTGGGTGACTGGCAAATCACACGGGGAGGATTTGTGGACGGATCCACCGCCAAAAGTTTTCCACACCCCGTCCACGGCGCGTTTCCCCACGGCCGCCCGCTCCCCAAGGGGCGAGGAACACTCACGCTCTTCGAGGTGCGAGGCCGTCCGCGGCCGAGCCTCGAGGAGAGCGACGGACGGCTGGATGCTGAGCCTGCCACTGTGGTCGGGTTCCTGCGGATTCTCGCGATGGGTCTTTTCGAGGCTCGCTGGCGCTCGCACCTCGAAGAGCGTTTGTCCCCCCCCACGCTCTTCGAGGTGCGGAGGCGCTGGGGCGCACTTCGAGACGCTCGTACCTCGCTCCTCTGCACCCGGACGAGCCCCGAAGCCGTAGCCTCGAGGAGAGCGACCGGCAGCCGAAGAACTGAGTCGTGTGGAGGATGGGGTCTGCGAGTGGGTGTGGTGGGCGTAAAAGCCGTGAGCCCGCGCGAAGCGCCGGGACACGGCCGGCGGCGGGCACTTCGAGGCTCGCTTCGCTCGCACCTCAGCAACCGCGACCCCATCCGGAACACGACGGACGGAACCACCAGAACCCGACCACCGCTCCCTACGCACGGTCACGCTCTCCTCGAGGCTCGGCCGCGGGCGGCCTCGCACCTCGAAGAGCGTAGGTGGGGACACGTCCGGGAGCGTGGAGTGGGGGTGGGGTCAGGCCTGCTTGATGCGGTTGGTGAGTTCGGTGACCTGGTTGTACAGGTCGCGATCCTCGCCCATCTTCTCGTTGATCTTGCGCACGGAATGCAGCACCGTCGTGTGGTCGCGACCACCGAACTTGGCTCCGATCTTCGGCAGTGAGAGATCCGTGAGCTCGCGGCAGAGGTACATGGCGATCTGACGGGCCGAGGCGATCATCGCGACGCGGCTGGTACCGGTGAGATCCGCCAGTGAGATGGCGAAGTACTGAGCGGTGGCCTCCATGATGGCGCCGGCGTCGACCTGCACCTCTCCCTCGGGATTGAGGTCGCGCAGCACGTCCTCGGTCAAGGACAGCGTGATGTCCTGCTGGTTCAGGCTGGCCAGTGCGGCGACTCGGGTCAGCGCGCCTTCGAGCTCGCGGATGTTCGTCGTGATCCGCGAGGCGATCAGCTCCAGCACCTGGGGGCTGGCGGAGAGTCGCTGCTGGGAGACCTTTTTCTGCAGGATCGCGATCCTGGTCTCGAGGTCGGGCGGCTGGATGTCGGTCATCAGGCCCCACTCGAAGCGCGAGCGCAGGCGAGGCTCGAGCGCTTCCAGCAGCTTCGGCGGGCGATCGGAGGTCATCACGATCTGCTTCTGCGCGTTGTGCAGGGTGTTGAAGGTGTGGAAAAACTCCTCCTGCGTCTGGATCTTCGACTCCAGGAACTGGATGTCGTCCACAAGCAGGACGTCGATGTCGCGGTAGGAACTGCGGAACTCTGCGGTGCGGTTCGAGGAGATCGCGTTGATGAAGTCGTTGGTGAGTTCCTCTGTGGAAACGTACTTCACGCGCAGCTGCTGGTAGTAAGAGGTGACGTAGTGGCCGATGGCGTGCAGCAGGTGCGTCTTGCCCAGCCCGGAGGGACCGTAGATCATCAGCGGGTTGTACGACTTGCCGGGCGTCTCGGCGACGGCAGCAGCGGCGGCGTGAGCGAACCGGTTCGACGATCCTGCGACGAAGGACTCGAAGGTGTAGCGCGGATTGAGCTTCACCTCCGTGTGGTTCAAAGTAGACCTGACTAGGTGTGATTCATCAGATTCCACGACCGGCGGCGGGGTGGTGGGTTCCACGACGCTGGGCAGCACGATGGTGGGATCGATGGTGACGGCCACGTGCGTCGGCTTGCCGAGGTGCTTGGTGAGGATGGCTTCGATGGGTCCGCGCAGTCGGGTCTCGATGCGTTCTCGGGTGGTCTCGTCGGCGACGGCCAGCATCAGCGTCGACGCGTGCATCGCGAGAGGCTTGCAGCGGTTCAACCAGGCGCGCGAGGGCTTGTCGGTGTGAGCGAGCGTC
The DNA here is from genome assembly GCF_029211185.1 of Tessaracoccus caeni. Classification (GTDB taxonomy): domain Bacteria; phylum Actinomycetota; class Actinomycetes; order Propionibacteriales; family Propionibacteriaceae; genus Arachnia; species Arachnia caeni. Next base: position 78,108 of record NZ_JARGDO010000006.1, on the reverse strand, counting down.
TCGGCCCATAGGGACTCGAGATCGGGCATACCGAAATCAGGCACCACCTGCCCCCCTTTCCTGGAGATTCCAACCCCCGCAGAGATCTCCACATAGTTTTCCACACCCGGGTATAACTCTGCCAGACGGTCGGTGGCTGCGCCGCCGCGACCTGACGCTACGTGTCGAGAGCTCCGGCGGAAAGCCGGAGTGAGCAATGAACCTAGTAGTCGAAAGAAGATGATGCAAGCTGATTCGACAAGGTGAACGGCGTGTCGGCTGGACTACATGGATGCAATTTGCTTGTCCGCTAGATTGACCTTCGGGAACGTCCTCCTGGGTTTGGTCAAACAGCCGACGAGCACGTATCGTTGGGAAGTCGCCTCCTTCGCGAGGCACCTTCCCCCTGCCCTCGGGCAGGTAGCCGAGTCAGACGAAGAATGAGGGAGTCCGTCCCATGAGCAAGCGCACTTTCCAGCCCAGCAACCGCCGGCGCAGCCGCACCCACGGTTTCCGCACCCGCATGCGTACCCGCGCCGGCCGCGCGATCCTGGCCGATCGCCGCCGCAAGGGTCGCGCCAAGCTGTCCGCCTGAACCGACCGTGCTGCCGCGCGCCCATCGACTGAAGGCCGCGAGTGACTTCGCGGTCGCAGTAAGACGAGGCACGCGCGCGGCCACACCGTCGGTCGTGGTGCATGTCCGCCGCCGAGACAACGACGATCCACCCGGAGCAACCCGGGTGGGTTTTGTCGTGTCCAAGAAAGTCGGCAACGCGGTGACCCGAAATCGCGTCAAGAGGCGCCTGCGGCATCTCACGCGCGACTACGATCTGGCCGCGCCGTGCGACGTTGTGGTGCGGGCGCTGCCCTCCTCGGCGACGGAGCCGTCGCGTCTCGCCGATGACCTCGGAGATGCCTGGCGTCGGGCCATGAAGAGGCTCGCGGCGTGCTGAAGTACCCGTTGATCTGGTTCGTGAAGGGCTGGCGGAAGTACATCTCCCCCAGCTACGGCGAGGTCTGCAAGTACTACCCCAGTTGCTCCGCCTACGGGCTCGAAGCTCTTGAGACCCATGGTGTGCTCAAGGGATCGTGGCTGACGGTCAGGCGGATCGTGCGCTGCAACCCCTGGTCGAAGGGCGGCTTCGACTACGTACCCGGCACCCCGGCCGCCAGGGCCTATGCCGAAGAAACAGACTTCCGGGACGCCGTCCCGAGTGACCACGAAGGTTAGCTAAGTGATCGATCTATTCGTACCCCTGGGTATCTGGGACTCCATCATGGGTGCCCTCTCGACGATGATGCAGCCCATCTATTGGGCCATCTCCGGCATTCTCGTTGCCGCCTACCACCTGTGGGGAGTGATTCTCGCTCTGCCCACCGGCGCCGCCTGGACTCTGGCGATCGTCTCGCTGACGGTGGTCGTGCGCACGGCGATGATCCCGCTGTTCGTCAAGCAGATCAACTCGTCGCGCAACATGCAGCTGCTGCAGCCTCAGGCGCAAGCGCTACAGAAGAAGTACGGTCACGACCGCGAGCGGCTCGGTCAAGAGACCATGAAGCTGTATCAGTCGGAGGGCGTCAACCCGATGGCGTCGTGCTTCCCGCTGCTGATCCAGATGCCGATCTTCCTTGCCTTGTTCCGGGTGCTGGAAGGTGTGGCCAGTGGCAGCATTCGAGGCAAGTGGCTCAAGGACAATCCCGACCTGGTGGCGTCGCTGAACGGTGCCTCGTTCCTCGGTGCCGGACTCTCCGACCGGGTGTTCCCGCTGACGCCGTTCGGCTCGACGCAGGTGGTCGGCATCATCATGGTGGTCGTGATGGTGGCGGTGCTCTTCATCACCCAGCTGCAGCTGATGCGCAAGAACATGCCGCCGGAGGCGCTCACCGGTCCGATGGCCCAGCAGCAGAAGATCATGCTGTACGCCTTCCCGGTGATCTTCGCGTTCTCTGCCACCGTGCTGCCGATCGGCGTGCTGCTGTACTGGCTCACCTCGAACACGTGGACGATGGCGCAGCAGGGCCTGCTCATCCGCAACAACCCTGCGCCCAACACCCCTGCCTACATCGACTGGGAAGAGCGGATGCGCAGCAAGGGCAAGGATCCGGTCAAGATCATGGAGGAGCGTCGCGAGAAGCGTCGCAAGGTGAAGACCAACAAGACCCAGACCCGCACCGTCGCCGCGGGACGTAACACCACGGCCGCTGCAGCCGTCACGACGAATGCTGAGAACACGTCTGGTGCGTCGACGGAAGCACCCAAGGTGTCGCGCCAGCAGGTGACCCGGCAGACGACGCGTCGCACGGAGGACGGCAAGCAGGTGGTCTCGCGACAGCAGCCCAAGCAGCAGTCGCGCTCGCAGCGGAAGAAGAAGTGATCCCGACGTCGGGACCAAGGGAAGGCGAAGCTGACATGGCACAAGAAAACGACGCGGCCCTTCTGGCCGAGGGCGACCTCGTCGCCGACTACTTCGAGGAGCTCCTCGACATCGCGGATCTCGACGGCGACATCGAGAACTCGGTGGTCGACGGACGGGCCTTCATCGCGATCGACACCGACTCCGAGCTGCTCGTCGGCAAGAACGGCGAGGTGCTCGACGCGCTGCAGGAACTGGCGCGTCTCGTCGTGATGACGGAGACCGGTCACCGTTCGCGCGTGATGGTCGACATCGCCGGATACCGCGAGAAGCGTCGCGCCGAACTGGTCGCGATGGCCAAGGATGCGATCGCCGACGTGCAGGAGTCGGGCGATCCGGTGAAGCTGGTTCCGCTCAACGCCTACGAGCGCAAGATCGTGCACGACGTGGTGGCGGCAGCCGGCCTGGTCAGCGAGTCGGAGGGCGAACCGCCGAACCGCCGCGTCGTGGTGCAGCCGGCATGAGCTCAGCTGCGATGAGCACCATCGAGGAGAGCGCGGCTTCGGCCGCGCTCTTCGCGCTTTATCCCGAGGCGGAGCCGACGCTGCGCGCCTACGCGGAGATCCTTGCCGGACGCGGCATCGAATGGGGCCTGATGGGCCCGCGGGAGGGCGACAAGATCTGGGGCCGCCATATCTCGAACTCGCTGGCGCTGGCCGATCTGCTCCCCGAGGGCTCCGACGTCGCCGATGTCGGCAGCGGGGCGGGGCTGCCTGGGCTGCCCTTGGCCATCGCGCGTCCCGATCTGCAGATGACGCTGATCGAGCCGTTGCTGCGTCGAGCGAACTTCCTGGAGTTGGCGGTGGATGAGCTGGGTCTTGGCGACCGCGTCGCTGTGCGTCGTGATCGGGCCGAGGACGTGCACCAGACCTTCGACGCCGTCGTGTGTCGAGCCGTCGCTCCCCTGGGACGTCTCCTGGGCTGGACCAGCGGCTTGTTCCTCCCCCATGGCATGCTGTTGGCCTTGAAGGGCCAGTCGGCCGAGGCCGAGATCCTCAAGGCACGTAAGGACTTGCGCAAGCAGAACCTCGAGGCCGAGGTGCTCGAGGTCCAGGCCTGCGCAGGTGTTGAAGGCACACGAGCAGTACGCATCCGGCGCGCAGAAAACTAAACTATAAACAGTTTTATCGACATATCGAGTTATCGATGAAACACTACCCGCTCTCTGAGGTGCGAGGCCGCCTCGCGGCCGAGCCTCGAAAAGAGTCAGCGCAGGCTGTGGGAGGCACTTGTTCTTCGGCTGCGGGTTGGGTCGTTTCGAGCCTAGGAAGCTCGCGCCGGCGACTACGCTCTTTGAGGTGCGGAGCGCAGCGGAGCCTCGAAAAGAGCCAACGCGACCTCTTGGCTGGTTCTGTTGTTTGGCGTGCGAACCCGTTATGAAGACGCGATGGTGTCTAGGTCGTGTTACGTAAGTCGTTTGAGCCATTGATCGATGATGGTGATGTGGATGGTGGCGGTGTAGCGGACCGCGAGTTTGTCGTAGCGGGTAGCGAAGGCTCGGTAGTGTTTGAGCTTGTTGATGCCACATTCGACGGCGTGTCGGTCCTTGTAGATGGTGGGGTCGAAGGCTGGTGGTCGGCCACCGCAGCGGCCTCGTTGTTTACGGTTACGGATTTGGTCGGCGGGGCTGGGGATCGTGGTCTTGATGTGATGGGTTCTCAGCCATGCACGGTTCGCTTTTGATGAGTAGGCCTTGTCCGCGAGGACCCGGTCCGGGCGGCGTCGCGGCGCGCCACGGATGTTGTTGATCTTGATCTGGTCCAGCACGGTAGTGAACTCCGGGCTGTCAGCCCGTTGCCCGGCGGTGATGTGGAAGGCCAGGATCCCGCGGTGTTGATCGCAGGCCAGGTGGGTTTTCGTGGTCCAGCCGCCACGAGAGCGCCCGAACCCGTGATCAGCAGGCTCCCCGGTGACACGGTGGATCGAGTCGTGGCGGGCGCCAGCGGCGTGGATGTGGCCTCTGCAGGTGGTGGAGTCCACTGAGACTTGCCATTTCACCTTGCCAGCGGCTTGTGCGTGGGCTCGGAGCGTGTCCACGATGTGTTGCCAGGTGCCGGTGGTTTGCCAGTGGGAGAACAGGTGGTAGACCCGCCACCAGGGGCCGTAGCGATCGGGAACATCACGCCAGGGGCAGCCGACTCTGGTTCGGTATCGGATGCCGTTGATCAAGGCACGCAGGTCCCATATCCGGGGGTGGCCTCGTCGAGGAGGTGGGAGCAGGCTGGTGAGCAGCTTCCATTGCGGGTCTGTGAGGTCATGGCGACGGCCAGCGTCTATCGTGGACACAAGGACTCCCGGGGAAGTAGGAGTTGATTCGACACCAACCGATCTACCCCGGGAGTCCTTCCTATCCGGTCAGCGACACGCGACCATCACCGATTAACGCAACACGACCTAGCGGCTTGTGGTCGGGTTCTTGTGGATTCTCGGGCTGGGTCTCCTCGAGGCTCGGCCGCGGGCGGCCTCGCACCTCGAAGACCGTGAAGTGAGATCACGCTCTGTGAGGTGCGGAGCGCAGCGGAGCCTCGACAATTGGGACTAGGGCGGAGCGCGAACGACGCTCTGTGAGGCGCGGAGCGCAGCGGAGCCTCGACAAGAGCCAACGCAAGACAAGGCAGAAACCTTCCACAGGTGTCGCACCTTGCCGCCAAGTGTTAGGTGGCCGGCGCTAGCTCAAGGCAGCCGGATGAGACTGTGCCCCCTAGAGCACAGACGGAGGCGGCTGCTGGAACTGGTCAGCCAGCGCATCTAAGGCCTCCTGCTTGAGTGCTGACCGCTGCCTTGCTCTGCTTCCGAGAACGCCCAGCAGGTCGAGTCGGCCGGCGATGAGAGCCTGACGTTTGGTGCGCCCCCATCCGTGCAGCTTGCGTTCCAGCGCATACGCCTCGAGCATGCTGTCGAAGTGCTCGGCCCATACCAAACGTACGGGGAGCCGGCGGGACGTGTACTTGGCTCCCTTGCCGGAGTTGTGGTCGTCTACTCGTTGTTCCAGGTGCCACGTGCTACCTACGTAGTAGGAGCCGTCAGCGCATTCAAGCATGTAAGTCCAGGGCATACACCCGTGATAGTTGTGGCAGGCGTTCTTTTGTCACGATGTTCCTAGGTTGTGGATAAGGCTGTGGAGAAGGTGGATAGCCTGGCTGTTAGGAGCCGATGACGGAGAGCCGATCTCGACCACCGCACCGGCCGACTGAGATGACGAGTTTCCGCCCGTGAGTGAACGGCGCCTTCTCGAGACCTCCCCGTCGCACATTAGCGAAACGTCGCTCACTAGGGGAAACGTCACGGTTGGGCCCACAGAGCGCCTTGTGGATCGTAGAGTTTTGCATTCTCCTCAGCGTCGGAGTCGATTGAGCATGAGTGGCCTCTGTGCCCGCAGGGGGCCAGACATATACCTGAACGGGGGTCACCGACCGCGGTTCGCTCTTTTCGAGGCTCCGCTGCGCTCCGCACCTCAAAGAGCGTCGTTCGTGCTCCGCCCTAGTCCCAATTGTCGAGGCTCCGCTGCGCTCCGCACCTCAAAGAGCGTGATCTCACTTCACGGTCTTCGAGGTGCGAGGCCGCCCGCGGCCGAGCCTCGAGGAGACCAAGCCCGAGAATCCACAAGAACCCGACAAGAGGCCCCTAGACACCATCGCGTTTTCACAACAGACTCGCACGCCAAACAACAGAATCATCCAAAAGGTCGCGTTGGCTCTTTTCGAGGCTCCGCTGCGCTCCGCACCTCAAAGAGCGTAGTCGCCGGTGCGAGCTTCCGAGGTTCGAAACGACCCACCCGGCAGCCGAAGAACAAGTGCCCGCCACAGCCTGCGCTGACTCTTTTCGAGATTCCCAAGGGGCGGTGGAGGCAGAAAGCGAAGTGGTTTCGTAACAGGCGCCGTCCTTACATCTTCTCCCTTCGGCGGTCCGCGAGGTGCGACGTAGTTACCTCGAAGCGACTCAGTCGGCAGCCGGTTGACCTCACGCCGGCTCTTTTCGAGCTTTCCGGGATGGTCGTCCCAGAAAAGGTAAGAGGTTTCGTTAGCGGGGCCTTTCGTGGCCACTCCCTGACGGTCGGTGAGGTTCGACCTAGCTGGCAACTAGCGGATAGATCTCAACCCAGAGGCGTGTCGGCTCTTTTCGAGGCTCCGCTGCGCTCCGCACCTCAAAGAGAGCGGATGGTTATCCAGGGTTCTTTCGTAGCGAGAGGCGACTCGCCCGTGGGGTGGAGTGTTTCACGTGAAACATCCGCCCGACTCCGGGACTGTCGTGGTGCGAACTCGGAGACCCGCCGTCGGGCCCCGCCGGTGTTGTGCGGAACTTCGGTAGAGTGGCTTCGCTGCGACCTAACAAGGAGGCTTGATGGCGCTGTTCTTCCGCCGACGCAAACCTGCACAGGACACACCGACCGTGCCGGCCGACGACGTGGAGTTCTGGAAGGATCACCGCAACGTTTCACGTGAAACGCTGATTCGAACGCCACAAGGGCCGAAACGAGCACTACATGACGTGCCCGAGCACGGGGATCCACTACAGGACTATGGCGACGAATACAGCGAGACCACCGTTCCGCTTAACGCCGAGCGTCTGCCTCGCCCGAAGAAGACCCGCGTCTTCGTCGTCGCCAACCAGAAGGGCGGCGTAGGGAAGACGACGACTGCGGTCAACGTTGGCATGGCGCTGGCGCTGGGTGGGCTCAACGTCCTGGTCATCGACAACGATCCCCAAGCCAACGCGTCGACGGCGTTGGGCGTCGATCACCCGCAGGGCACAAAGGGCACCTATGAAGTGCTGATCGACGGCGACGAGATCGCTGCGCACGCTCAGCGGTCGAACCACAGCCCCAATCTGCATGTTCTTCCGGCGACCATCGATCTCGCTGCCGCGGAGCTGGAACTGGTCAATATCTCGGGCCGGGAACACCGACTCAAGGATGCTCTCGACCGGTATATCGAGCAGTCGGGCGTCGACTACGTCTTTATCGACTGCCCGCCGTCGCTCGGCCTACTCACGCTCAACGCGCTCGTTGCTGCGACGGAGCTGATCGTGCCGATCCAGTGCGAGTACTACGCCCTGGAGGGCGTCACCGCGCTCATGGACACGATCCGGCGCGTGAAAGCCAACCTCAACACCGATCTTGAGCTCTCGACGATCCTCCTCACGATGTTCGACCGGAGGACCAACCTTGCGAAGGAGGTCTCCGCTGAGGTACGGGCCCACTTCCCGCGCGAGACGTTGGAGACGTCGATTCCCCGCAGCGTGCGCGTCGCCGAGGCACCGAGCTTCGCGCAGAGCGTCGTCACGTATCAACCCAAGTCAGACGGCGCTTCCGCATATATCGCGGTCGCCACCGAGATCGCGTTCCGCGCCGACAGGATGGAGGAGTGATGGCAGCCGCACGACAAGGAGGTCTGGGCAAGGGTCTGGGTGATCTGTTCGCCAGAACCGACGATGTGCCGGAGGTTCCCGAGATCGCTGGGGCCCGCTTCATGGAGATCCCGCTCTCCTCTATTCAGCCCAATCCCAAGCAACCGCGCACGAACTTCGACGAGGACGATCTGGCGGAACTCGCGGAGTCGATCCGCGAGTTCGGCGTGCTGCAGCCCGTCGTTGTGCGAGAGGTGGGACGCGGCGCCTATGAACTCGTCATGGGCGAGAGGCGGCTTCGCGCCAGCGAGCGTGCCGGGAAGGAGGCTATCCCGGCGATCATCCGAACCACGGACGACGACGCCCTCCTGCGCGACGCACTGCTTGAGAACCTGCATCGGGCCGACCTCAACCCGATTGAGGAAGCCAACGCCTACCGTCAGCTCCTCGACGATTTCGCCTGCACACAAGACGAACTGTCCAAGCGGATCCATCGCTCACGTCCCCAGATCAGCAACACCCTGCGCTTGCTGAACCTGCCCCCGAAGGTGCAGCTCCGCCTGGCCGCCGGTGTGATCTCCGCGGGGCACGCACGGGCGCTGCTCGGCTTGAGCGACCCCAAGGAGCAGGAGGAGCTGGCGCAACGCATCATCGCTGAGGGTCTGTCGGTGCGCACCACGGAAGAACTAGTGGCGCTGGCGCAGCGCGGCCAGAAGACCCGGATCGTTCGAGGCCCTCGGCAGCCGTCCGATCAGGAGCGCACGCTCTCACGTCAGTTGAGCGATCAGTTCGATACCAGGGTGAAGGTGGATATCGGCCGCAACAAGGGCCGCATCACCATCGAGTTCGCCACCGGAGAGGATCTGGACCGCATCATGGCCATCCTCGACGGCACAACGGTGGACGTATAGCTATTTAGCAGTTAAGAGTTAAGTAGTTTTGTCGATAAATAGGTAAAGCCATCTGACGCTCTTCGAGGCGAATCGCGTCCACGCCCTCGGTGGTGTCTTCGCCTCTGTGTTCCGGGTGGTCCTCGCCTCTGTGCTCTCGGCGGTGCTCCAACCCACGCTCTTCGAGGTGCGAGGCCGCCTGCGGCCGAGCCTCGAGGAGAGCGTGACCGCGTCTGAGGGGCTTGTGGTCGGGAACTGTGGTGGGGTTCGTCGTGTTCCGGATGGGGTCGCGGTTGCTGAGGTGCGAGCGAAGCGAGCCTCGAAGTGCCCGCCGCCGGCCGCCTCACGGCGCTTCGCGCGGGCTCACGGCTTTTACGCCCACCACACCCACTCGCGAACCTCATCTTCCACACGACTTGGTTCTTCGGCTGCCAGCTGGCTCTCCTCGAGGCTACGGCTTTTTGGGGCTCGTTCCTCGCCCAGCGCCTCCGCACCTCGAAGAGCGTGAGGGGGGATGTCGCTCTTCGAGGAGAGAGATGTGACTTCACGGTCTTTGAGGTGCGAGCGCTAGCGAGCCTCGAAAAGACCCAGCGTGAGAGTCCGCAGGAACCCGATCACGGTGTCGGGCTGAGCGTTCGGCTGGCGGTCGCTCTCCTCGAGGCTCCGCTGCGCTCCGCACCTCGAAGAGCGTGGTCTCTCCACACGACTCAGCCTCTTCGGCTGGCGGTCGCTCTCCTCGAGGCTCGGCCGCAGGCGGCCTCGCACCTCGAAGAGCGTGAGTGGGTTCCGTGTGTTGGGGAGGGTCGGGTGGTTCGGTGTCTTAGAGGGTGGCTTGATCCCCTGTCTTAGAGCGGGTGGATGGGGTTACCAGCGGTTGCGGACGTCTTCGGCCCAGCCGGTGAGGCCTTCCACGCGGACAGGGGTTCCGTTCTCGTCGTCGACGACGCCCGACCAGTGGCCGAAGCACTGGTGGGTGTGTGACGAGAAGACCTTCAGGTCGGTCGCCGAGCGCTTCAGGTGGAACGGCGTGAACACAAGATCGACGGTAGAGCCGCGCACCGTCCAGGGGGCGAGCCAGTTCTCGGGGTCGTAGTCCCAGACCAACTCCTCCGAGATCTTGCTGAGCCGGCCGTCGACGACGAGGGCGTTCTCGACGCTGCCTGTGCCGTCGGTCCATTTGCCTCCCAGCTGGATGCCGAGCACTCTCCCGTCGACGACCCCGGAACCGGCGCCCCAATTCCAGTGCATCGAGTACCGCCAGCGGCCGCGACCGTGGTCGAGCGTCGCGAAGGACTCGCCGGCGGGCACGTCGTAGGCGACGCCGTCGAGCCAGATCGTGCCGCGTGCGGGCCGAGCCACGTCCTTGACCGTGTACTGGAATAGCGTGTCGGTCCAGGGCACCACGACGCCGAGGCTCTCGTGGCCCTCGGGCCGCTCGGCGACGATGTCGAACACGATCCGGGCGCCGCGGCCTCGGATCCGGGTGCCGCCGGCGACCTCGTCGATGGCGATGCTCACCTGTCTTGTCCGGCCGCGACAAGGGCCTTCGCCGAGTGTTCCTGGCAGGGAGATGCTGCGTCCCAAGGCGCTGATGGCGTCGTGCGAGACGGCCTCGCCGGTGGCCCTGTCCAGCACCCACAGCCCATGCACCGCCGCGTATTCGAGGTCGGAGAGCACCAGGGCGACGATGTGCGTTGGGGTGGTGACGGCCCAGTACTCCCATCGTTTGTTGCGACCTCGCCCTCGTCGTCCGTGGCCGATGCCGTCGGTGCGGATCAACGGTGTCCGCGTCCAACCGATCGCCTCCGGGTTCAGCCGGCCGTCGGTGAGGGTGAGTGAGACGGGAGCGCTGATCTCGCGCTCGAGCACCTCCTGGGGCGCCAGCCCCGCACCGCACGCCGCAGCATGGCGCTGCCGCAGCCGTCGGTTGGAGGTGCGTACCTGCTCGGGGTCGAGCTTGAGTATGCGTCGGTCGTAGGTGAGCAGGCCGTTCGTCTCCTCCTCCACGTCCACCAACTGCGTGTAGACGAAAGCCGCCAGGCCTCGATCGATGGCGGGCCCGATCTCGGCGTGCTGCAGTCTCAGGAAGCCGAGTTCCAAGGCCGTGCGGTCGGTGTAGCGGCGATAGCCGAACTCCTTGTCAGACCAGGTATGGCCCTCGACGGGGAGCGAATAGCCACCGTACTCGGTGAGCGCCGCGGCGCGGGGATCGTCGGCATCGGCGTCGGAGAGTCGGTAGGTCCGGAAGTAGACGTGACGGCTGGCGAGATCGCCGGCTCCTTGGTCGTGCCACCCCGACGCGTGGTCGATCGGGCGGGTCGGGTCGAGCGCACGGAGCCTCCGCGTCGCCTCCTTGGCGTCGAACTGGCCCCAGCCCTCGTTGAACGGCACCCACAGAGCCAGGCTCGGCACCGAACGAAGCAGCGCGACGGTGCCCTCCAGCTCGCGGTAGAACTCCTCTCGGCCAGCGGGGTCGTCGCGACCGAAGCGCCGGTAGCGGGAGTCGTTGAGTCGGAGTCTCGTCACGGCGGGAGCGCTCACCACCAAGCGCGACGGCGTCTCCCCGCCGCTGACCAGGTCTTGCCACACCAGCATCCCGAGCCGGTCGCAATGGTGATACCAGCGCAGCGGCTCGATCTTGATGTGCTTGCGCAGCACGGTGAAGCCCAGATCCTTGGCGGTCTGGATGTCGTGCACCATGGCCTCGTCCGACGGGGGCGTGTACAGCCCGTCGGGCCAGTAGCCCTGGTCGAGCAGCCCTGCGTGCAGGTAGGGCTCGCTGTTCAGCAGCAATTGCGTACGGCCGTCTTTATTGGGCCCGAGGCCGAACGACCGCATGCCGACGTACGAGCGCACCTGGTCGTCCGCCAGCCGCACCTCGACGTCGTAGAGATACGGATCCTCCGGAGACCAGGGGTGCACGTCGTCGATCGGGATCCGGGCGGTGCTGCCCGGGGTGAGCGCGGTCAGGCCGACGATGCTCTCGCCGGCGAGCACCGCCACGGTGGCGTCTCCCGCCGGTGCCCCGGCGGCGGTGACGCGGACCTCCAGCTCGCCGTCGTCGAGGTGCGGCGTCAACACCACGTCCTTGATCCAGGTCTCCGGCACCGACTCCAGCCACACCGTCTGCCAGATGCCCGACTGCGCGGTGTACCAGATCCCGCCGGGGTCGAGGGTCTGCTTGCCTCGGGAGCGGTAGGAGGTGTCGGTGACGTCGCGCACCTTGACGGTCAGTTCGTGCGTGCGGCCGTGGCGCTTGGCGGCCCACAGCGCGTCGGTGATGTCCAAGGCGAAGGGCAGGTAGCCGCCGGAGTGGCCACCGACCGGCTCCCCGTTGACCCACACCTCGCAGTCTTGATCGACCGCCCCGAAGTGCAGCAGGACGCGGTTGCGGATGAAGTCGTCGGGCAGGTGGAAGAAGGCGCGATACCAGAGCGCCTCGTCGGGTTGGAGGGTGCGGTTCACTCCCGACAGCGCTGCCTCGGGGGAGAAGGGGATGACGATGGGGCCGTCCCACTCCGACGGCCGCGGCGCGTCGGCGTCGGTGAACGCGTGGTCCCAGATGCCGTTGAGGTTGAGATAGGAGTCGCGCACCAGTTGAGGCCGTGGGTACTCAGGCAAGACGGCGTCGACGTTGAGACGCTCACCCCATTCAGTCAGCATGCCCCAGCTTCTCATGGGTGGGCGTGGCTGTGGCCGAGTTTGTTCGGGCGCGCACCGCGTCGCTATATCCATTCGTAATATCAAAGAGTTAGCGCTACCCAGGTCTAGGCGTACAACACGTAGTAGTGCAGAATATAAATGTCATAACAAACTATGGAGGTGACATGATCCCGGAAACCATGCGAGCAGCGGTGCTGAGGAGCCCGGGTGGGCCCCTGCGCATCGAAACGATCCGCACTCCCCGTCCCCGCGTCAACGAAGTCCTGCTGAAGGTGAGCGCCTGCGGCCTCTGCCACTCCGACCTGCACGTCATCGGAGGACACATCGCCTTCCCGACGCCCTGCGTGCTCGGCCACGAGGTGGCGGGCACCATCGTCGAGATCGGCGAAGGAACCACGCTGCCGGGGCTGGACGTCGGAATGAAGGTGGCAGGAGCCTTCCTCATGCCCTGCGGACAGTGCCGCGCCTGCCGGGAGGGCCGCGACGACCTGTGCGCGCCCTTCTTCGAGCTCAATCGTCTGAAGGGCGTGCTGTACGACGGCGAGACCCGCCTCGCCGATCTCGACGGCAGCCCGATCTGGATGTACTCCATGGGCGGCCTCGCCGAGTACTGCGTGGTGCCCGCCACCTCCGTCGCCGTCGTGCCCGAGAATCTCGACGTGCGCAACGCCGCCATCCTCGGCTGCGCGGCCATGACGGCCTACGGTGCCGTGCGTCGCGGCGCCGATCTGCGCTACGGCGAGACCGCCGCCGTCGTCGCCACCGGTGGTGTGGGCTCGATGATCATCGAGTTCGCCAAGACGATGGGCGCCCGTCAAGTGATCGCGATCGACGTCGACGATGCCAAGCTCGAGGCCGCTCGTGAGCTCGGCGCCACCGACGTGATCAACCTCACCCGCGACAACCCACGGGAGAAGGTCTTCGCGCTCACGGGCGGGGTGGGCGTCAACGTCGCCTTCGAGGCCCTCGGGCGTCCCCAGACCTGGACCACCGCCCTCGACATCCTGGCCGACGGTGGCCGCATGGTGCCGATCGGCCTGGGCTCCGGCGTGCAGAAGGCCGAGGTGGAGATCAACCGCACCGTGCGACGCGGCCAGTCGATCATCGGCTCTTACGGCGCCCGAACCCGAGTGGACCTGCCTGCCGTGATCGGCATGGCGGCCAACGGCGAGATCGATGTCGACGGCGTGGTGAACCAGACCTTCAGCCTGGACGACGTCAACGACGGCTACGCGCGCCTGACCGACGGCTCGATGAAGGGTCGCGGCGTCGTGGTGATGGATCTGTAGATCCGGGCTGACCATCCGGTCGAGGGCTCACAGCGGCGTCACCGGTGTGGCGCTCTCGACCAGGATCAGCGCGTCGTAGCTGGTCTCCGGCGTCATCTCGACGGAGTTGAACCACGGTATCCACGCCTGCCATTGCTGCATGCCTTCGCCGGCGCTGGCCATCCGCACGGGCCTGTTCAGCAGCTCCCGGTTCTCCGGTGCGGCGGTGGCGAACTCGAGGTATCCCTCGGCGGTGCCGTCGAACATCCCTCGCAGCGGGGTGCGGTTGGTGAGCGAGACCTCCCAACGCTCCCCGCCACGCCCGGTGATGAAGGAGCTGTGGTGCACCTCGGTGCCGATCACCCGGTAGCCGTCGCCGTACTCGTCGACGAGGAGAGCGCCGAGATCCTTGGCTGCGAACGCGGCGGAGGCCTTGTCGACGTGGCCGTTGTGGGCGAAGAGGAAGGAATGTTCGTTTCCGCGCTCGGCCTCTTCCTCGACGGTGCGGCCGACGTTGGCGGCCATGATCTGAGCTCGCACCGCGATGTAGTCCAGGTCGCTGGCGGAGGCGAGGTCGAGACCTTGGCTGAGCGCAGTGGCGGCGTTGACGGCGTGCGCACGTCCGTCGCTCTCCGGCGTGGCTTCGACGGCGGCGACGAGCTCGTCGACGACGGGACGCGTAGTCGCTGCGTCCGTGGCATCGCTGTCATCGGTCCACCCGGCGAGCTGCGCGCGCAGTTGTTCGGCCGCGGCCTCGTCGTGCTGGGCGAGCCAGGAGAGGGCGATGTCCTTCGACGCGTCCACGCGTTGGGTGTCGACGCCGACGATGCGGATGCGCTCGGCGTCGGGCACGCCGGCGTTGTGGTCGTGGAGCCAGTGGAGCAGCTCGGCCATCTGGACGGTGTGGTTGAGGCGGAATCCGAACCGCTTGGCCGCGTCCTCCGCAGTGCCGGGGCCGCCCTGGATGAACGCGTCCACCAGGGCGGTGTTGCCGTAGTCCTCTTCGAGCATGATCGCCCGGAACTGAGGCAGCTTCTGCACCAGGGTGAGGCGCTGGAACTGGAACTCGGCGTTGCCGTGCGTCGCCTCGCCCAGGGCGAGGACGGTGGCGACGGCGATCTCATCCGACACGATGGCCTCGGCGAACTCGGTCGCGTCAGGCGTGCCTTGCGCGCGTGTCGAGAAGAGACTCCACCCGATGGCGCCGCCGGCGAGAAGGGCGATCGCCGCGAGGACGACGAGGAGCGTCGTGAGCACCCGTCGCCGCGTCTTGGCGGGCGGCGTGGGAAGGCTGTGGGCGGTCATCATCGCACCTCCGTCCGTAGCTCCCGCACGACCCCGACGACGCCGGGCACCAGGATCCACGCGACGACGCCGGTGGCCACGCGTGCCACCTCGACGCCCGTGGCCCCGTCGGAGAGAGCGGCGACGGCGTTGACGTCGAGCCAGGCCAGCACGTCGGCGGCGGTGGGGATGATCGACAGCAGCAGGGCGATGGGGGGCCAAGCGAGCACGATGGTGATCGCGACCGGCGCCAGACCGGTGGCGAGGCCGATGGCGTAGCCGGACAGGGCCGCGAGGACGATGCCGACGGTGAGCGCACCGTGGCTGCCCCCGTCGATGGTCCAGGGGACGGGTTGGCTGGTCACCAGGCCACCGACCGGGGTGATGATGGCGGCCGCGACGAGCGTCAGGGCCGCAGCGATCAGGCCGAGGGTGATCACCGCCAGCGCCTGCGCGGTGAGAATCCGGCCGCGGGCAGGGACGAGGGCGTAGGTGGCGAGGGCGGTGCGGTGATGGCGCGCCGACGTGGCGAGCAGGATGGCCAGCACCGGCAGCAGCGTGAGAAGCGGGATGCCGGCGAGGCGTGCGACGTCACCGTAGGTCACGTCGTCGATGAAGAGGACCGCGCCGCCGCCGAAGATGCCCGCCAGCAGGGCGCCGGCGGCGACGAGGGCGACACCCGAGGGCGTGTCGACGAGCTTGCGCAGCTCGACGGCCCAGAGTCGTGCCGTCGAGACCCTATGGGTGGCGGATACGGTGGCCGACGGGGTGCTGCGCCGGGTGCCGGTGGTGGGCGCGATGGTCATGATCAGTTCCTTTCTTGAGGGTTTCAGTGGTGGGTCAGGCGGCGCGGTCGTGCGGGGCGGTGGCGGAGAAGTAGAACTCGGTGATGTCGCCGTGCTCAGCGCGCAGCGACGCCAGGGTGTCGTCGGCGACGATCCGGCCATCGGCGATGACGACGAGCCGGTCGGCTAGGCGTTCGACCTCGGAGAGCTGATGGCTGGACAGCAGAATCGCCCCGCCTCGCTCGGCCCGTGAGCGCAGCAGGTCGCCGAGCCACCGCTGGCCCTGGGGATCGAGGCCGTTGGCCGGCTCGTCGAGCACCAGCACCGGAGGGTCGGTGAGTAGCGCCTGGGCGATGCCGAGTCGCTGCCGCATCCCGAGCGAGTAGCCGCGCACGCGACGACGCCCCTCGGCGGCGGTGAGCCCGACCAGGTCGAGCACCTCGTCGGCGCGCTGGGCGGGAAGACCGAGGGTGAGGCACGAGAGGACGAGCGATTCGCGCCCGCTGCGGCCGGGATGGAAGGCATCGGCGTCGAGCAGAGAGCCGACGATCACGGCCGGGTTGGGCCACTGCCGGTAAGGGCGGTCGTCGATCGTAGCGGTGCCGGAGTCTGCGCCGGCGAGGCCGATGAGGATGCGCATGGCGGTGGATTTCCCTGCGCCGTTCGGGCCGAGGAAGCCCGTCACCTGGCCGGCCGGCACCCGGAAGGTGACGTCGTCGAGAACGGTGTTGCCGCTGTAGGACTTGGTGAGATGGGTGAAAGCGATCATGACTCACAGTTCACCGGTGCCACCCGGCCGACGGCATCGGGTGGAAGGCTGGTGCGAGCCAGCCGATGGGCTCGTTCATCTCGAGGGCCGGATAGCCGATGGGCTGGCCGGATCCAGCCTATGGTCGCTACTCGCTCGGTCGGCCCGAATCCTAAGCTGATGAGGTGACCGACAGCCATCCTTTCCCCGCGCAGCCGCCCGCCGGTGTCCCGACATCGACGGGGGTTTGGGCGGCCGCGGTGGTCATGTGGCTGTACTACCTGACACCCCTTCTGGCGCCGACGGCCCACCGGCTCGACCCGCTGATGGTCGTCCTCAGCATCGCGTGCCCCGCCGTGGCGCTCGTGCTTCTCGTGTTCCGCAGACGGGTTCCCGTCGCCGCCGTCATCGGCATCGGCCTCCTGCTGTTCTTCAGTCCCGGGGTCATCGGTGCGGCGCTGGGGATGCAGGCATCGGTGGCGCGCCGGGCCCGGCGCGCCTGGGTGGTTGCACTCGCGGCTGCCTGGTTCGTCCTCGCGAAGCTGGTCTCGCTGTTGGCGGGCCCGTTCTACGGCCCGTGGGAAACACCGCACACGGTGGAGTTCACCATCGCCGTCGTCGGTCTCGCCTTCGCCACCCTCATCGGTTGGCTGGCGCGCTCTCGCGCAGCCGAGCAGCGAGGCCGGCTGGAGACCGAGCACGCCAGGCAAGAGGCCGAATGGGCGCGCATCGAGCAGGCCAAACTCGCCGAGCGCGAGCGGATCGCTCGAGAGATGCACGATGTGCTCGCCCACCGGCTCTCCCTGGTGAGCATGAACGCAGGCGTGCTGGCCTTCCGTACCGATCTCAGCCCGGAGGAGACCCGCGAGACCGCGCGACTGATCCAGGCGGGTGTGAAGCAGTCGCTCGACGAGCTGCGTGCGGTGCTCTCCACCCTGCGCGGCGCGGATGCGCCACCGGAACCGCCGCAGCCGACGCTCGCCGAGCTGCCCGTTCTGGTGGCGGACCTCGAGGACGATCAGCGGATCGCCCTGGAGATCGACGTCGACGTCTCCCGCG
This sequence comes from Tessaracoccus caeni, assembly GCF_029211185.1. GTDB lineage: Bacteria > Actinomycetota > Actinomycetes > Propionibacteriales > Propionibacteriaceae > Arachnia > Arachnia caeni. Next base: position 60,672 of record NZ_JARGDO010000006.1, on the reverse strand, counting down.
TTCCCGCTCGGGTGGGGCGGCACGCCTACCGCATCGCGCAGGAGGCGCTCACCAACGCGCGCAAGCACGCGCCGGGTGCCCCGGTGCGGGTGAGCATCTCCGGGGAGCCCGGAACACAGCTGGAGGTGCGCGTCAGCAACCCGCTGGCCGACCTCGCCGCGCCCGATCGCACCGGCAGCGGATTCGGCCTGCTCGGACTCACCGAACGGGCCGCCTCCGTCGGCGGGTCGGTGTCCTACGGACCTATCGGCGGGGACTTCGTCGTCGCGGCGACCCTCCCATGGAAGGATGAATCATGATCTCGGTGCTTCTGGTCGACGACGACGCGATGGTCCGCACGGGATTGCGGATGATCATCGCCGGCGATCCCGAACTGACGGTCGTCGGCGAAGCCGCGGATGGAGAGGCCGGGCTCGCTGCGATCGGCGAACTCGCCCCCGACGTCCTGCTGCTGGACATCCGGATGCCCGTCCTGGACGGCCTCGGCGTGCTGGAGAGGCTCGCCGCCCGTCGGATCCCGGGTCCGCGCGTGCTGGTGCTGACCACTTTCAACACCGACGACTACGTCCTGCGCGCACTCCGGCAGCACGCGAACGGCTTCCTGCTCAAGGACACCGACCCCGCGGATCTCGTCGCAGGCATCAAGGCCGTGCACCGCGGCGACCCCGTCCTCTCTCCCGACGTCACCAGCACCGTCATCGCGGCCGCCACCGCGTCCACCCGGCTCAGCCCGGAGTCGGCGGCGGCGATCGACTCGCTGACCGAGCGGGAGCGCGAGATCGCGATCCTGATGGCCCAGGGGCTCACCAATGCGCAGATCGGAAGCCGGCTGCACCTCAGCCTCGCCACCGTCAAAGCCCATCTGACAAGGCTCTTCGTCAAGCTCGGCACCGACAACCGGGTGTCTGCCGCCATGAGCATTCGCGACGCCGGCCTCCTGGGTTAACTCACCGTTCCTCCCCGACGAGCTCCTAGCCTGGATCCGGGCGTAGATGGCAGGGCTCGTCCCCGTGGCGTACTATTCGGGTAGTTGTGACACGGGGTGCCCCATTTCGGGGCTGAGATGACACCCGTAATACCTGATCGAGTTAGTACTCGCGGAGGGATGTCGTTCATGCGAACCGGTGCGGAGCCGCCGTCTACCCACACCCAGGGCGATGCCGTCGTGCTGGACGGCGTCGGCTTCCGTTACGGTCCGACGCGCGGGCGCGGCGTCGTCGATCGGGGCCATGCCGTGCTGCAGGGAGTCGATCTGCGCGTCGCGGTGGGAGAGCACGTGGCCATCGTCGGGCGCTCAGGGTGCGGCAAGTCGACCTTGCTCACGCTCATCGCGGGTCTTGCGGAACCGGGCCAAGGCGGGATCTCGGTTCTCGGGCAGACATCGGGTGCGGGGCGCTTGTCGTGCTGCGCGCTGATGCCGCAGGGCGACAGCCTCCTGCCGTGGTTCACGCTGAGGGACAACGTGGCCGTCGGCCTCCGAAACCGTGGAGTGGCCAGGCGCGAGGCCCGCGCTGCCGCCGAGCGCATCCTGGACGAATGGAACCTGGGCCGATGGGCCGGTCACCGTCCCGACGCGCTCAGCGGCGGGATGCGTCAGCGGGCCGCGTTCGCCCGGGCCTTGGTGGTGAACAAGCCCGTTCTCCTTGCCGACGAGCCGTTGGGCGCCCTCGACGCGCTGACCAGGGCGGAGATGCAGGACTGGCTGCGCGCCACCCTGCCCCGCACGTCGGCCACGCTCGTTCTGGTCACCCACGATGTCGACGAGGCCCTCCTGCTCGGCGACCGCGTCGTCGTGCTGGCCTCGGTGGAAGACGGGGAACCGGCCACCAAGGCCGCTGAGTTCGCCGGCTGGTTCTCGGATCACCGCGGTCGGGAGCAGATCGTCGCCGATCCCGCTTTCGCCACGGCGCGTGCCGAGGTGCTGCGTGCTCTCCGATCCCGCGGGATGGACCGGACGGGGGTCGAGCGGTGAGGTCTCTGCGTGCAGTGGTGCCCGCGGCCGTCACCGTGGGGCTGCTCCTGGCGCTCTGGGTGGTGATGACTGCCGGCGACGCCATCCCCGACTACATCATCCCGGCGCCCGACGCGGTGCTGCGCTCGATCCTGTCCACCTGGCCGGACCGACTGGGTCCCGCCACCCTGGTGACGGGGCTCGAGACGGTGGCAGGCCTGGCCGTCGGGGTCGTGGCCGCGCTGGTCATCGTGACCCTCGACGGCTTCCTTCCGGTGATCGGCAGGGCCCTCACCCCGCTTCTCGTGCTGTCGCAGGCGATCCCCGTCGTGGTCATCGGTCCGCTGCTCACGATCTCCCTGGGATACGGCGTCGCGCCGAAGGTGATCGTGGTGGCGCTGCTGTGCTTCTTCCCCGTCGCGCTCAATCTGCTGGCCGGGGTGCGCGACGTGGATCCGCGGCTCGTCGCCACGATGCGCAGCCTCGACGCCTCACGCCTCGCCCTGTTCTGGCGGCTCCGGTTCCCGTCCGCCTTGCCCCGCGGCCTCGCCGGCCTGCGCGTATCGGTCACCTATGCGCCGGTCGCTGCGGTCTTCGCCGAGTACACCGGGGCCACCGACGGCATCGGCTACCTGATGCTGCAGGCCATCCCGCGCATGCAGACCGACTTCGTCTTCGCCCAGGTGATCGTCCTGACCACCATGGCCGGGCTGCTGCTCGGCGTCGTCACCTTCCTCGGAAACATCATCTGCCCATGGGCGCACAGCGCCCGGAAAGAGAGCTCGCAATGACCGTCCCCTCGTCGTCCCGTCGACCCGCCCCTCGACGCCGCACCGTGCTGGCGTCGCTGCTCGCCGCCGGCACCATCGCGCTCGCGGCCTGCCAGGGTGGCACCCCTGCCGACCCCTCGTCGCCGTCGCCATCGTCGTCGCCCTCCCCGTCGGTGAGCGACGTGGAGACGGAGGCGCTGACGCTGCTCCTGGACTGGGCGCCGAACCCTGACCACGCCGCCCTCTACACGGCGCAGCACATCGGAGCCTACGACGAGCAGCGAATCGCGACGGAGTTCCGCACGCCGGCGAACACGGCGGACGCGGCCCGGGAGGTCTCGCTCGGCCGGGCCGACCTCGCTATCAGCTACGAGCCGGACACCCTCATCGCCCGTAGTCAGGGGCTGGATGTGGTCTCCGTGGCCGCCTTGATCCCGACGGCGCTCACCTCCGTCATCTCCTGGTCGGACGCGCCGATCGCGTCGGGCAAGGACATGGAGGGCAAGACCGTCGGCATCTCCGGCCTCGCCTCCCAGCTGCCCACCCTGGACTACATCGCGCGTGAGGCCGGCATCGATCCCGCGTCGATCACCACGCCCAACCTCCAGCAGAGCCTGGGCCAGGCGATCCTGAGCAAGCAGGCCGATGCGGTCTTCGGGGCGTTCCGCAACATCGAGGGCGTGGAGCTGGCCGAGCAGGGCGACTTCACCATCGTCCCCGTCACCGAGTTCGGCGTGCCCGACTATGCCGAGCTCGTGATCATCGCCAACCCGACGCGTCTCGCCGAGGACGCCGGCTACGCCGACCGGGTGAAGCGGTTCCTCGCCGCCACCGCGCAGGGACAGGAGGCCGCCGTCGCGGATCCGGCCAAGGCCGTTGCCGCACTCGAACCGGTGACCAAGGGCTCCTACGACCCGGTCATGCTGGAGAAGATGGTCGGCGCCACACTGGCGCTGCTGCCGACCGAGGGCTTCGGGACGCAGTCGAGCGACGACTGGGCCGCCTATGCCGCCTGGATGTACGACAACGGGCTGCTCGAGACCGAGGTCGACGGTGCCGCCGCGACGACGAACGACCTGCTGCCCTGACCGGAGGCGGACTCAGCGCAGCAGGTACAGCGACGACAGGATCGTCAGCACGATGACGATCCTGTCGAACAGCTTCTTGTCCATCCGGCTGACGATGCGTCGGCCGATGAACGCCCCCAGGATCACGATGGGGGCCAGGATGGCCAGCATCGGAAGCATGTTCGCGTGCAGCAGCCCGAGACCGATCGAGAACGGCAGCTTGGACACGTTGACCAGGAAGAAGAACCACGCCTGGGTGGCGAGGAACTGCAGCACGTTGAACCGGGCCGCCAGGAAGTAGAGCGTCATCACAGGCCCGCCGGAGTTGGCCGCCATGGTCGTGAACCCGCCCAGCGCGCCGTAGAAGCCGCGGACCTTCGGGTTGGTGAGGGCGTCGTCGGAGCTGAGGGTGCCGCGTCGCATCAGCAGCAGCGTCAGCGCGGTGAGCACCAGCAGGATGACGCCGATGGTGCGGCGCATGACCACGTCGTCGGCCCAGGCCAGGAAGATCGCGCCCAGCACGAGGCCCACCAGCACCGCCGGGACCAGGCGCTTCAGGGTGCCCCAGTCGGCGCCGCGACGGTACGTCCAGATCGCGATCAGGTCGCCGACCAGCAACAGCACCAGTAGTGCCGCCGTGGACTCGCGGGCCGGAAGCACGGCCGCGAAAGTCGCGACGGCGAGCGTCGCGGCACCAGGCAAGGCCGTCTTCGCGATGCCGATCAGCATGGCGGATGCGACGAGGAGAACCCACGCGGCGGTGGAGAGTTCGATCACCAGGTCACCCTAGCCTTCTGCTTTGTCTGGTGTTATACCCACGCTCTTTGAGGTGCGGAGCGCAGCGGAGCCTCGAAAAGAGCGTGCTCGAAAAGAGCGTGCTCGAGAAGAGCGTGAATGGATCGGGGCCGGAGGGGTCCGTCAACCCTCCGGCCCCGATCGTGCCCTTGTTACAGACGTACCGTCTGGCCGCTCTGCGCCGACTCCTGGGCGGCCTGCGCCAGCTCCAGGGCGGCGACGCCGTCGCTGACCGTCGGGGACACCGGGGTGCCCTTGGTGGCGGCGTCGATGAACGCGCTCAGCTCGTTGCGGTAGGCGTCGGCGTACCGCTCCAGGAAGAAGTTGAGGTATGGCTGCTGGGCGGCCGAGGCGTCGGCGGTGTTCACCGAGACGGTGGTGGGGCGCCAGTTGTCCGCGACGGCGGAGCCCTTGGAGCCGTACACCTCGAGGCGCTGGTCGTAGCCGGTGACGCAGCGACGGTTGTTGATGATCGTCGCCACCGCACCGTTGGCACCCTTCAGGAGAACCATGGCGGCGTCGAAGTCGCCGGTCTCCTTCAGCTCGGGGATGACGTTCTGGCCGAAGGCGGACACCTCGACGACGTCGCCGATGAAGAAGCGGGCCACGTCGAAGTCGTGGATCGTCATGTCCTTGAAGATGCCACCCGAGACGGCGATGTAGGACGCCGGCGGGGGCTCGGGATCGCGGGAGGTGATGGTGACCTGCTCGATCTCACCCAGGTCTCCGGCGTCGAGCAGCTGCTTGGCGTGCGCGAAGGAAGGATCGAAGCGGCGGTTGAAGCCCACCATCACCGGCGGGTGCTCGAAGGTGGCCAGCTCGGCCTCGAGCGCACGCGCCTCGTCGACGTCGGAGGCGACGGGCTTCTCGACCATGACGGCCTTGCCGGCGCGCGTCGCGCCCAGCACCTGGGGAGCGTGCAGCGGGGTGGGCGAGCCGATGATGACCGCGTCGACGTCCGGGTCGGCGAAGAGGTCGTCGGCCTCCTTGTACGCCTTGGCGCCGTAGATCTGAGCCAGATCCTCGGCAGCGGTGCCGATGGGGTCGCAGATGGCGACGAGGGCGGCCTCGGGGTGGGCGTTCACGGCCTGGGCATGAACCTTGCCGATACGGCCGGCGCCGATGATGGCAACTCGGAGCATTGTTCTCTTTCTTATGGGCTGAAGGAAGGGACCGAGTGGACCTCGGCCCCCATCACGGTCGTTGAGGTGCGAGGAACGAGCCTCGAAGCGACCGGCGCCTTTGCAGGGTACCCGCTAAGAGGTGCCACCTATCCGCAGAACCTCTAAGGTCACGCTGGCCCCTTCGAGGCTCGCTGCGCTCGCACCTCAAGGAGCGTGATCAGGGAGCGGGGACCAGGATGTCGGCGACCAGCTGATCGAGATCGGCGTCGGCCTGCAGGAACTGGCGCAGGGTCTTGCGGGTGGGGCCGAAGTTCTCGAACTCCTCGATCGGCATGCCGTCGACCTCGTAGGCGCGGACGAAGTCGGGGATGCGACGCAGCTGCTCGATGTAGTACTCGGAGACGGGCTCGTCGATCTTGGGAACCACCTTGTAGTCGGAGTTCTGGACGATCTTCTGCCACGCGAAGGGCGGGGAGACCACCAGGTCGCCGCCGACCAGCTCGGACCACTGCAGCACGTTGCGGAAGGCCGCCGACAGCACGCGGCTGCGCAGGCCGCGCTCCTTGAAGATGTGGTGCGCCTTCTTCAGGCAGGCGACGCCGGCCCACTCGAGGGCGGAGGGATCGAGGAAGATCTTGTCGCGCGCGACGACGCCCTTCAGCCAGTCGTCGAGGCGGCCGCCCATGATGGTGACGACGGGGCCCATCTCGGAGACGTCGTGGCCCTCGGCCTCGCGGGCCTTCAGGCCGCGCTCGATCGCCTCGGCGGCCTCGACGGCCTGCGGTACGGAGAAGGAGACCGTCACGTTGATGGATACGCCGCGACGGGTGGCGTCCTCGATGGCCTCGATGCCGGTCTTGGTGGCGGGGATCTTCACCACGATGTTCTTGGCCAGGTTGTGGAACTCCTCAGCCTGATCGGCGAGCGCCTTGGCGTTGCGGAAGAAGCGGGGATCGGTCTGCACCGAAAGGCGGCCGTTGCGGCCCTTGTACTCCTCGAAGGCGGGCTCCAGCAGCTCCGCGGCCTCCACCGACATGTCCTTGACGGCCTGCCAGCCGATGTCGGCCAGGCCCCACGTGGGGTTGGCGTCGGCGATGGCCTTGATGCGGGGGGCCCAGATGTCGAGATGCTTCGAGATGGTGGTGTAGGCGATCACCGGGTTGCAGGTGGCGCCGACGCCACCGAAGGAGATCGACTGCTTCAGTTCGTCGAGATCCGAGGAATCGTTCCACAGCGCGGTGGGAGTGGTGCGAGCCGCGTCGAGCAGTGGACCGGGGGTGTAGGTGATGTCAGCCATTTCCATGAGCTCCTGTTTGGTTATCAAGCGGCAGCATCGCCGCATGTCGTACCTCCCATTAGAGCCCAATGTGAGCGCATGTGTCAAGGCATGTTAGAACAAATGAGGCGAGTGGGCTCCACGCAGCCACACCGTGCGGATCGGCGGGCGCGGAGGGGTCTCAGGACGTGAACAGCGAGAACCGGAAGGAGTACAGGCTGGGGCGGTAGACGTGGTGGCCCACCTCGACGGCGCGGCCCTCGGCGGTGCGGCCGACGCGGTGCATGGTCAGCAGCGGCGCGCCCGGCTGTTCGCCCAGGGTCTCGGCCTCTTCGGCCGTGGCTCCTCGGGCGCCGATCTCCTGGCTGGCCGCGGCGATGTCGACGCCCCGGTCGTGCAGGCACTGGTACAGGCCGCCGTCGCCGAGCTCCTGCCAGGTGGGTGCGATGTCGAGCGGGATCAGGTTGGTCAGGATCGCGAGGGGGTGATCGTCGGCGTAGCGCAAGCGGCTGACGGCCAGGATGCCGTCGCCTTCGTTCACGCCCAGCTGACTGGCCTCTTCGGCGGTGGCCTCGCGCACCTGGTAGCTCAAGACCTTGGTGCTGGGAGCGAAGCCGGCCAGGGTGAGATCCTCGTTGAGCGAGGACAGCTTCATGGGGCGGTGCACGTGCGGTGGGGTGACCCGGGTGCCGACGCCGCGGCGACGGGTGAGCAGGCCCTTGTTCGCGAGTTCCTGCAGCGCACGACGCGCCGTCGGGCGGGCGACGTCGAGCCTCTGGGCCATCGACACCTCGTCCTCGATGAGCGCCCCGGCGGGCAGATCCCCGGAGAGGATGGCGGCCTCGATGGGGCGTGCGATCTGCTCATAGAGAGGCGTGGAGGACTCGCGATCCATGACGATCTCTGGCATGTATGTCTCGTCCATACCAACCCCTGACATCTCTGGCATTTGGTGTCGCGTCGCGGCGACCTCTTCTTCGTGTTGCCCGATCATACCGCGTCACGACGGCACTGATTTGTTCATACATGACATTGACCTTGGCTGGCTTCTCGTGCAGACTTGGGAAAGATGAAGGAGGTCGTCAGGGTGGATGACTCATGGATGCCAGAGGTTCTGGCAGTGGGCCGATGCGGGGTTGATCTGTATCCCACGCAGGTCGGACTTCCGTTGGAGGAAGTGTCCACGTTCGCCAAGTTCCTGGGTGGATCGTCGACGAATGTGGCGGTCGCGTGCGCGCGATACGGTCGCAACGTCGCCGTCGTCACCGGCGTCGGCGACGATCCGTTCGGCCGTTTCATCGTCAACGAGCTCTCGCGGTTGAACGTCGATCCTGCCCACGTGGTGACCAACCCGGAGTTCAACACCCCGGTGGCCTTCTGCGAGATCTTCCCGCCAGACAACTTCCCCCTCTATTTCTATCGCCAGCCGTCCACGCCCGACCTCGAACTGCACCCCGAACACCTGCCCGCCGACCTCGAGGACTACCGGATCCTCTGGCTCACCATGAGCGGGTTCTCGGTGGAGCCGTCGCGTTCCACCCACTGGGCGGCGTTGCAGCGTCATCGAGACGGGCTCACCGTCGTCGATCTCGACTACCGTCCCCGGTTCTGGCCCGATGAGCAGACGGCGTCGCAGGCCGCGGCGGATGTGCTGGGCAAGGTCGACGTGGCCATCGGCAACCGTGAGGAGTGCCGGATCGCCGTCGGGGAGACCGACCCGGAGCGCGCCGCCGATGCGCTCCTCGAACGCGGGGTCGAGTTCGCCTTCGTGAAGCAGGGCATGACGGGCACGCTGGCGAAGTCCCGCACGGAGCGTGCGTTCGTCCCGTCCTTCCCGGTCGAAGTGATCAATGGGCTGGGCGCGGGCGATGCGTTCGGCGGCGCGGTGTGCCACGGCTTGCTGAGCGGCTGGAGCCTGGAGCGGATCGTGGCGTTCGCCTCGGCCGCTGGGGCCATCGTCGCCTCCCGGCTGGAGTGTTCGACGGCCATGCCCTTCGAGCGCGAGGTGGAAGAGCTGCTCTCCGCTCATGGATGGCATGAGAGTTCGTGGGAGGTGGAGCAATGATCGACGTGGGGGAACTCGCCCGCATCCGCTTTCACGACCCGGGCCGCATCACCCGAGCTCTGGCCGATCGCGCGCCCGGTTCCATTCCTCCCCCCGGTGAGCGGCTGATCATGATCGCCGCCGACCACCCCGCGCGCGGCGTGGTGGGGGTCAGCGGGGCGCCGCAGGCGATGGCGTCGCGGGAAGATCTGCTGCGCCGCTGCGTGATCGCGCTGAGCCGACCCGGCGTCCATGGATTCCTCGGCACCGCCGACCTGGTCGAGGATCTCGCCCTGCTCGGCGCGCTCGACGGCAAGCTGGTCTTCGGTTCCGTGAACCGCGCGGGCCTCGAGGGTGCGTCGTTCGCCATCGACGACCGCACCACGGCCTACGACGCGGCGGGCATCGTCGCATCGGGCCTGGATGGCGGCAAGGTGCTGTTGCGCATCGATCTCGATGATCCCGCGACCCCCACGATGCTGGAGAGCGCGGCGACGACGGTGGGGCAGCTCGCCCGCTCCGAACGGGTCGCTTTGCTCGAGCCGTTCATGTCCACCTCGCGCGAGGGGAAGCGGGTCAATCTGCTCGACCCCGACAACGCCATCCTCGCCTTCGGTATTGCGTCGGCGCTGGGCCCCACCTCGGCCCGCACCTGGTTGAAGGTGCCGTGCGTGGCGGACATGGCGCGCGTCGCGGCGTCGACCACCCTGCCGTGCTTGCTCCTCGGCGGCGATGTGCAGGACGATCAGGACGCGCAGCTGAGGCAATGGGCGGATGCACTGCGGCTGCCCAACGTGATGGGAATGGTCGTCGGCCGTTCCCTTCTTTATCCCCACGACGGCGATGTTGCCGCCGCCGTGGACCGACTCGTGGAGGTTAGATGAGCGACAACGACAGCTATGTGATCAGGGCGGGATCGACCGCCCATGGCCAGTACGAGACCGATGTCACCCCGGAGCTCGCCGGCTGGGAGTTCAGCTCCATCAAGGTGCTGGCCCTGCCCGCCGACGGTTCGCAGGAGATCTCCACCGGCGACGCCGAGCTCCTGGTGCTGCCGCTGTCCGGTGGCTGCGTCGTCGAACTCGACGGCGAGACCTACCGCATCTCGGGCCGCAAGGAGGTGTGGACGGCGATCACCGACTACCTCTACGTTCCGCGGGGCAAGACCTTCACCATCCGCAGCCATCATGGCGGGCGCTTCGCGTTCCCGGGCGCCAAGGCCACCACCGATCTGCCGGTGCGCTACTGCCCGGCCGCCGAGGTGGTGACCACCCTGCGCGGCGCCGGCAACTGCTCGCGCCAGGTGAACAACTACGCGCTCGGCAACACCGTCGAGACCTCCCACCTGCTGGCCTGCGAGGTGCTCACCCCTGGTGGCAACTGGTCGAGCTATCCGCCGCACAAGCACGACGAGCACAACGACGTCGAGCGGGTGCTCGAGGAGATCTACTACTACGAGGTGCGCCCCGCCGCTAACGGCACCACCGGCATGGCGATCCAGCGCATCTACCCCTCCCCCGGGAAGCCCATCGACGTGTGCGCCGAGGTGCATTCGCGCGACGTCGTGATCATGCCCTACGGCTATCACGGCCCCTCCATCGCCGCCCCCGGATACGACCTCTACTATCTGAATGTGATGGCCGGCCCGGCAGAGGACGCCACCTGGCTCATGACCGATGACCCCGATTACACCTGGCTGCGGGAGACCTGGGAAACCCAAGAGGTCGACCCCCGCCTGCCCATGACCCCCCTTAACCCCGCGTAACACACAGGAGTGAAAATGACGGAAACCGTACGCCTCACCGTCGGTCAGGCGACCATCCGCTTCCTCGTCAACCAGTTCGTCGAGGCCGACGGCGAGACCAAGCGCCTGATCGCCGGCGCCTTCGGCATCTTCGGGCACGGCAACGTCGCGGGCATCGGCCAGGCGCTGCTGCAGAACGAGCTCGACCCGGAGGCCGACGGCGGCGAGATGCCCTACATCATGCCCCGCAACGAGCAGGGCATGGTGAACGCGGCGGCGGCCTTCGCGAAGGCCACCAACCGCCAGCAGACCTATATGTGCACCGCCTCGATCGGCCCCGGCTCGCTGAACATGGTGACCGGCGCCGCGCTGGCCACCACCAACCGGCTGCCCGTGCTGCTGTTCCCGTCGGATCAGTTCGCCACCCGCTACCCCGATCCGGTGCTGCAGCAGGTGGAGGATCCGTCGTCGCTGGCCGTCTCCGCCACCGACTGCTTCCGCCCCATCTCGAAGTTCTTCGACCGCGTGGAGCGCCCCGAGCAGCTGATTCCTTCGCTGATGGCGGCCATGCGGGTGCTCACCGACCCGGTGGATACCGGTGCGGTCACCGTCGCGCTGCCGCAGGACGTGCAGGCCGAGGCCTACGACTTCCCGGTGGAGTTCTTCAAGCCGCGCACCTGGCGCATCCGTCGTCCCGCCCCCGAGCCCATCGCGATCGAGCGCGCGGCCGAGATCATCCGTGGCGCTGAGCGCCCGCTGATCGTCTCCGGCGGCGGCACCATCTACTCGCTGGCGTCCGAGGAACTGCGCGCCTTCGCGTCGGCCACTGGCATCCCGGTCTCCGACACCCAGGCCGGCAAGGGCGCGATCAACTTCGATCACCCGTGCGCCGTGGGCGGCGTGGGCTCGACGGGTGCCAAGTCGGCCAACGTGCTGGCTGAGGCGGCCGATGTCGTGATCGGCATCGGCACCCGCTACTCCGACTTCACCACCGCGTCGCACACCCAGTTCAAGAACCCGGAGGTGCGGTTCGTGAACATCAACGTCGGCGCCTTCGACGCGGCCAAGCACGCTGCCGAGATGGTGGTGGCCGACGCCCGCGAGGCGCTGGTCGCGCTGACCGCGGCGCTGGCCGACTACCGCGTGCCTTCGACGTACTCGGAGCAGATCGCCCAGCTCCGCGAGGAGTGGGCCGCCGCCACCGATCAGTGCTACAACACCCGGAACGAGCTGCCTGCTCAGACCGAGGTGTTCGGCGCGCTGAACGAGATGCTGAACGACAACGACGTGGTGATCAACGCCGCCGGCTCGATGCCCGGCGACCTGCAGTGCCTGTGGCAGGCGAAGACCCCGGTGCAGTACCACGTCGAGTACGCCTTCTCGACGATGGGCTACGAGATCCCGGCCGCGCTCGGCGTCAAGCTCGCGCTGCCGGATTCCGAGGTGGTCTCGATCGTCGGCGACGGCACCTACCAGATGCTGCCGATGGAGCTGGCCACGATCGTCCAGGAGGGCATCAAGGTCATCTTCGTGCTGCTGCAGAACTACGGCTTCGCGTCGATCGGCGCGCTGTCGGAGTCGCACGGCTCGCAGCGCTTCGGCACCCGCTATCGCAAGGGCGTGCCGCACAACGCCGACGGCGAGCTGCTGCCCGTCGACATCGCGGCCAACGCCGAGTCGTGGGGTCTCAAGGTGCTGCGCGTGAAGACCATCGACGAATTCAAGGCCGCCTACGCCGAGGCCGTCGCAGCGGATGTGGCCGTCATGATCCACATCGAGACCAACCTGTACGGCCCCAACCCCCCCGGCTCCAGCTGGTGGGACGTGCCGATCTCGGAGGTCTCCCGGATCGAGTCCACGAAGACCGCGCGCGAGTGGTACGTCGGCATGCGGAAGCCGCAGCGCCACTACCTCAACTGATCCCGTGAAACAGATCGTCGTGGTGGTCGGGCTACCTGCCATCGCGACGATCTGCGCGCCCAGTAGATAAACAAACAAAAGGAAGAACCCATGAAGATTGCCGGAGCTCCCATCAGCTGGGGCGTGTGCGAGGTCCCCGGATGGGGCTACCAGATGAGCCCCGAGCGGGTGCTCACCGAGATGAAGGAGATCGGCCTGACGGCCACCGAGTTCGGCCCGCAGGGCTGGCTGCCGATCGAGGCCGAGGCGCGTGCTGAGGTGGTGGGCCAGTTCGGGCTCAAGCCTGTCGGCGCTTTCTTCCTCGCCGTGATGCACGACCCCGGCTTCGACCCGATCCCGCAGGTTGAGCAGGAGCTGAAGGCTTTCGAGGTAGCCGGCGGCGAGTTCCTCGTGCTGGCCGCCGACTCCGGTCGCGACGGCTACGATGATCGCCCCGAGCTGGACGAGCAGGGCTGGGCGACGCTGTTCACCAACCTGTCGCGGATCCGCGAGGTGTGCGCGACCAAGGGCGTGACCGCCTGCATCCATCCCCACTGGGGCACCATGGTGCAGAACGTCGACGAGGTGGAGCGCGTTCTCGACAACTCCACCGTCGGCCTGTGCCTGGATACTGGCCACCTGACGGCCGGTGGGGCCGACGTCGTCGCGCTGGTCGAGAAGTATGCCGACCGCGTCGACATCGTGCACGCCAAGGACGTGGACAAGGCCATGACCGACAAGCTGCTGCCGGGCGAGCTCACCTGGAGCGAGGGCATCAAGGGTGGAATGTTCACCCCCATCGGCCAGGGCGACATCGACTTCGCCGCCCTGGTGAAGCTGCTGAACGACGCCGGCTTCGACGGCTACTGGGTGCTCGAGCAGGACATCATGCTCGACGAGGAGCCTCCGGCCGACGGTGGCCCCGTCGCCAACGCCAAGGCCTCCTTCGAGGCGCTGGCTGCGCTCGCCTGAGCTGTACCGCGAGGGGTTGGGTGGTTGTGGGGGGGGGGGCCCCCCCCCCCCCCCCCCCCCCCGGGGGGGGGGGGGGGGGGGGGGGGGGGGGGGGGCGGGGGCCGCGGGGGGGGCGGGGGGGGGGGGGGGGGGGGGGGGGCCCCCCCCCCCCCACCCCCCCCCGACCCCCTGGTTGCGGGTCAGGCGAAGGGGTTCCAGACGGTGACCGAGCCGAAACGCTGACCGTCTTTGAGATCCTCCGTCGCCAAGAGCGTGGCTCTGGAGTCACGTTGCTCGCTATCCCCGTGTGAGGCTGTCGCGCCAGGATCGGAGTTTCCCTGGAGTTTTTACATACCCTTCACAGTGAAGGGTATGTAAAAACTCCAGGGAAACTCGGTTCTGAGTTCACTTGTCAGTTTTGACGGTGCGACGCGGGAAGGTTGGTCCTTTCCCATAGGTAACGCTAGGTCCACGAGAAGCCTCCGACGTCTTGGTGAGGACGCCCCGATCGACAAGATTGGAAAGAACGCGCGATGCCCCGGCCATGTCCAGGTCTAGAAGTATGCGCACCATCCGGCTGTTGATGGTGCCCGTTTCCCGCACCAGTTCGATGATCTTGCGATCGATCTGATCCGTGGTGCGACGCCGATAGGTCACGGCAGAACCAAGCGCGGTCAGGGCCTCTTCGCGGAGCCGGTAGCGCGGGTGGGCACGCCGGGCTGATTCGCGCGTCGGCTCGAGCAGATGGAGGCGTTCGCCACTAAGTCGTGCCAGGACGGACTGGGTCTCCTCGATTTCGGGCTTCTGTAGAACGGGAGTGAGTTCGGCGGCGTCGACTGTTCTGTGGGTGAGGAGGGTGAGAAGGACGAGCATGGTGTCGGCGTCGGTGCTCTCCTCGGTGGGAAGAGTGGCGGTGAATCGCGTGAGCAAGGTGTTGGGAGAGCCGCCGAGCAGGGTGACCTGGACCCGGGAGGTATCCGCCGCGTATCTGGGCGGTTCGTGGCCGATGCGGGTCATCTCGGCGTACATCTTGTCGACGCCGGAGCCAGCTGTTTCAGCGAGGCCCAGCATCCGCATCGCGCCGGCAAGGTTCGCGTTTCGAGTTCGCGAGGAGGTGGTCAGCACGTTGTGGATGCTGACCCCTGGAGGGAAACCGCCGGGGGAGGTCGCTCGCAGTTGTGTAACGGCGTGCTCGACGGCCACGGGCTCGTGGCTGAAATAGTCCCTATGCATGAGGGCGTTGACAACTGCCTCCCTGACGGCAGCCTCGGGGAGATCGGCGACGTGTAACTGTTGCCCCTTCCCGATGGTTACCGGCGTACGTTCCAGTCGAACGTCGATCAAGTTGAACACCCGATCGATGGCGACGATGAGAGGACCGGCCAGGTGTTCATTGGCGGTGAGCTGCCCCGCCGGGGTACGTCGATGGGTGTAGCTGATCAGCGTATGAGGGATGAAACCTGGGACGAAAAGCAGTGCGCCAGCGTTGGTGAGCGTTTGCTCGGACTGCACCACGCCGAGCGCCCGCAACAGGTCGATGTCGCCGGCGTCGGCCAGTTGTCTCCGTGCGACCTCCGTGGCCCGGTTCAGGAACTCCCGTGCGATGCGCATGGCCAACGGATCGACCTGCTTGACGGGAATGCCGCTCTCTCCCGCGCTCCAGTCGAGACCGGTCTTCTGCGCGATCACCGCCGCGATCCTGGCAGTGGACATGGGCTTGCAGTGCTTGTCGACTCGTTCTGAAGGGATCTGGCCGTTTGCGCTGTGCACCTGCGTGCTATCGGGAACCCGGAGCACGACCAGAGAGACATCCAACACGCGACGCGACTCGGCCTCTACCAGCAACGGAGGATTGGTGAGCTCGTAGATGCGCAGCCGGACCTTTTCGGGATCCAGCCGGGTGCCCTTGAAGGCCTCGGCGCCACTCAACTTGTCGCTCACCCCGACGACGATCGTCCCGCCGCTCGAGTTGGCCATGCAGGAAGCGGCGTCGGCGAGGAGCGCGAGGTCGTCCGGCAGTGAGCGACCGTCCGTCTTGAACTCGATGTCCACAGTCTCACCGCCGTCGCCCGTGACGGTGCCGTGGAGAACATCGTCGATGGCCGAGTCGATGTGATCCATCCCCTTGTCCTCCTCCTGCTATCGGGTGGCTAGTTTCCCAGAAGTTTTTACATACCCTTCACTGTGAAGGGTAACGCAAAACTCCTGAAAAACTCGGAGGGCAGTTGACGCTACTGGTGTGAGTTCGGGTGGCGCTGCGTGCTCCATCCGGCCTGTTTGGTGAGTTCGCCGCCGACCAGTTGTTCCAGCAAGAGGCCGAAGTACTCGCGGCCGCCGATAGACGTCGCCCTCTCTGCGGTGAACGCTGCCACGTAACTGGCCAGCCCCGTGTCCAGAAGCGCGACCTTGGGGCGTCGGGTCTCGCGTCCCAGCGTGCCTGCGCCCGATGACGGGAACGTCTGCCCGAGGAACATGCTCCACAACAACCGTAGATAACGATCGGCTGTGCTCTCCGAGACGCCGAGATGGCGGGCGAGGCTGGCCTTGACCAGCCTTGGAGTTCTGCCAGGCTCAACTTGGAGATTCACCACTTTCTTGCTGGAGATGTGCCAGGTGATCGATGGAGAGTCTGTCAGCCTCGTCTTCGTCGGGGGCCGGGGATCAGAGGAAGGGGTTCCAGACGGTGACCGAGCCGAAACGCTGACCGTCTTGGAGATCCTCCGTGGCCAAGAGTTTGGCTCCGGAGTTACGTGCTGCTGCTACCACGAGAGAGTCGTGGAAGCTGAGGCTCCAGCGGCTGTGTGCGTCGATAGCCTCGTGGAACAACTCGGCAGAAGGCCATACCGTGGTGCGGGGCATGATGACCCGGTCGACGTAGGCTCGAGCTTGCGTCGCGTCGAGAGGAACGCGCGCCAGCCGCAAGGCGACATTGAGCCACTCCTGAATGATCTGGTAACTGGTGCAGTCAGAGCTATCGGCAAGACCCTTTCGCAGGAGGTCCCGAGCTATTGCCTGCTTTCGCGGATCCGTCGGGTCCACCGCGTAGACGAAGACGTTGGTGTCGAGGAACAGCTCAGCGGGCATTGCGCTCTTCGCGGGTGAAGGAGCGATCAACGATCATCTGGCCATTCAGTTCGTCCATCAGGGCGTCGAACTCGGCCACGGGATCTGCGGCTCGGCCGTAGTCTGCGAGCCAGCGCCGGAACTGTTCGTTCAAGGTGCTGTGCTCGGCACGAGCACGTCGGCGAGCGGCCTCGATGTCTTCCTCTCGGGCACTGAGGGTCACGTTCTTCATCTCGCAATCATACGTGAGTAGTGCGCACTGCTCCAGTGTGAAGCTGCCGCGCCACGATCGGAGTTTCCCAGAAGTTTTTACATACCCTTCACTGTGAAGGGTGACGCAAAACTCCGGCAAAACTCGGGTGCGCCATCTTCGCAACCCGTCGATAGGTACGGGTTTGTACGTCGATGTACAATTCGGACATGTCGGTTATCAGTGCCAGTGATGCGCGCCGCACCCTTCCAGCCCAGCTGGACCTGGTGGAGGCTGGCGAGGAGGTTTTGATCACCCGACACGGCCGGGTGGTCGCCGTGTTGGTGAGCCCGAATGCCCTGAGGGCGAGGCGCAACTCGGAAACCTGGGCGCAGGCCGACGCTATCCGTTCACTTCTCGATGGCGCGCGCGAACGCCCGCTCGTCCGCGCTCCGATGTCGGCTACTCGAGTGGAGACTCTCGTGAGCGAAGCACGTGCCAGCCGTCAGGATCGGTGACTCATGCTTGCCTTCGATGCCGACGTCCTCATCTATGCGGCGAGCGAGGGGCACCCGTTAGGAGAGAAGGTGGCGGCGCTGTTTCACGACGCGGAGGCGGGGCACCCGGTAGGGATCGGCTCTGTCCTGCTGCTCACCGAGACGCTGGCCAAGCCGTTGCGCGACGATCCAACCTCGGCAGAAGTGGCGGCCTTGGCCGGGCTTCTCGCCCGCCTCGATCTGTTGCCCCTGAATGAGCCAACTGCTCGACTGTCGCTCGTCCTGGCGGTTGCCTACAAGCTGCGTGCCGCCGATGCCGCGCACCTGGCCACAGCCGTCGCTGCGGGCGCAGATGGGTTCGTCACGAACAACCGCAAGGACTTCCCTGTCTCCATCCAAGAGATCCAGATCGTCTATCCCGAGGATCTCTGAGTCCTGTGTGCGAGGCCCGCAGCCAGAGTTTCCCGCAGGGACGTGCTGGGCCTGAGGTGTAGAAACGCTCTGTGTGGTCTTGCGCGGGGCTGCCCGACATGCGAAGCTGGAGCGGGACAGCTTTGTCCAGCAGATCGGTGCGATGCGTGCGTCGCACACCCACTCCAGAAGGAGCCCTCCATGCAACGTTTCGCCCTTCTCGGTGCCGGGTTCATCGGCTCCGTTCATGCTCGCAACCTTGCCGAGAATCCTGATGTCGAGTTCGTCTCCGTGTATGACGCGGCCACCGAGCGCGCGGCCGGAATCGCCGCTCAGTACGGCGTCAAGGCTGCGGGCAGCGTCAACGAAGCGCTCGACGGAGCGGATGCCGTCTTCATCGCGTCGTCCACCGACACCCATGCCGACAATCTGCGCGCCGCCGTGGACGCCGGAGTGGCGGCTCTCTGTGAGAAGCCGATCGATCTTTCGATGGAGCGGGCTCGGGAGGTGGCCGGCTACGCGAAGGACGCCAAGGTGATGGTGAACTTCAACCGTCGCTTCGACCCAGATCACGCGGAGCTCAAGCGCATCGTCGACGCCGGCGAGGTGGGCGCCGTCGAGGTGATCCAGATGACCAGCCGGGGCCCCGTCGTGCCGCCGCTCGAGTACATCAAGGTCTCCGGCGGTCAGTTCCGCGACCACACCGTGCACTTCTTCGACCTGGCCCGCTGGGTGGCCGGCGCCGACCCCGTCGAGGTGTTCGCCACCGGTTCCGCGCTGGCCGATCCTCGCCTGGCCGACTACGACGACACCGACACCTGCATCTGCGTCCTGAAGCTGCCGAACGGAGCCCTGGTGCAGATCGACAACAACCGCCGAACCGGCTACGGCTACGACGAACGGCTGGAGGTGCTGGGATCGACGGGCTTGGTGCAGTCGATGCCGCACCGCGTGCGCGCCGTCACCCGCTACGGTGCGGGCGAGGCCGTGCAGTCGGGCATGCCGGCGGGATGGTTCGACCGGATGAAGCCCACCTACGCGCTCGCGCTGGACCACTTCGTGCAACTCCTGGAAACCGGTGCCCCCATCGAGCCGTCGCTCACCGACGGGCTGAAGGCGCAGGCCATCGCGGAGGCGGCGACCAAGAGCTTCCACACCGGCCGCAGCGAATTGATCGAATACTGAGCGAAGGACGCCCACCATCATGCGCATCTCCCTGATCGGTTCCGGCATCATCGGCACCGCCCACGCCACCCGTCTCGACGCGATGCCACGCGTCACGGAACTATTCCTCGCCGACTTCGTCGACGGGCGCGCAGCCGAGCTGGCAGCCAAGCTCACCAGGGCCCGGGCCGTCACCGTCGATGAGGCCTTCGATCCCCGCCTCGACGGTGTGGTGATCACCGCCAAGACCTCCCGCCACGCCGAGCTGCTCCACCGAGCGCTTGACGCGAAGCTCCCGGTGTTCTGCGAGAAGCCCATCGCGCTGGACATCGCCACCACGCGAGAGGTGGTCGCCCACGCCGCGCGCACCCCGGAGGTGCCGGTGCAGATCGGCTTCCAGCGCCGCTTCGATGCCGGCTACAAGCGTGCGAAGAAGGCTTACGCGTCGGGCGAGCTGGGCTTCGTGCACACGCTGCGCGCCACCACCTTCGACCACGAACCGCCGCCGGCCGCCTACGTCCCCACCTCCGGCGGGCTGTTCAAGGATTGCTCCAGTCACGACTTCGACGCGATCCGCTGGCTCACCGGCCGGCAGGCGGTGAGCGTCTACGCCGTCGGCTCCAACATGGGCGAGCAGTACTTCGGGGAGAACGGCGACGTCGACTCCGGCAGCGCGATCGTCACCTACGACGACGGCATGGTCGCGGTGGTGAGCGCCAGTCGCAACAGCGGAGCCGGGCACGACGTGCGGCTGGAGCTGCACGGCTCCGCGGGCGGACGTTTCGTCGGCCTCGACGACCGGGCGCCGCTGGTCACCGTCGAGGACACCTTGTCCTGGCAGCAGAAGGATCCGTATCTCATCTATCACGAGCGCTTCGAGGACGCCTACGTCGCGGAACTCGCGCACTTCTTGGACGTGGTCGAGGGGGCGCCGTCGACGGCGTGCACTCCAGCGGACGCCCTCGAGGCGCTGTACCTGGCCGAGGCGTGCGTCCGGTCCGTCGCTACTGGAGCGCCCGTCAGGATCGCCGATCTAGAGGCCGAGTAGAGCGGGCTCAGGAGGTCCGAGGCGCCGACGTGGAGCCGCGGACCTCCAGCCGTGGTGTCACCAGGTGGATGCGCGCCGGCAGGGATGGCGTCGCAAGTCGTTCGATGAGGAAGCGCCCGGCCTGGGCTCCGACCGCAAAGCTGCCGTTGTCGATCGAGGTCAGCGAGAGGTGCCGGATCCGCGCGATATAGGTGTTGTCGTAGCCCACCAGCGAGACGTCCTCGGGTATCCGCAGCCCTAAGTCGTCGGCCGCGGACATCGCCCCGATGGCCGCCATGTCGTTGAAGGCCAGGATGGCGGTCGGTCGGTCGGATCGGGTCAGCAGCCGGCGTGCGGCGGCGAAACCGCTCTCCTCGCTGGTGCAGCCCAACTCGATGTAGACGTCGGGATCGAGTCCGGCGTCGATCATCGCGCTCCGGAACCCCTCCCTGCGCAGTGCGCCGATCTTGCCGTGTCCACCGATCTCGCCGGCGCCGCTCAGGTGTCCGATGCGGGTGTGCCCGAGACTCAACAGGTGCTCGGTGGCGGAGCGCGTCCCTGCCACGTCGTCGTTGACCACGACATCTGCTGCGCCGACGTCCGGATCGCGTGTTCCGGCCAGCACCACGGGCAGTTTGGTCGCGGCCCGGACGACGGCCTGATCGTGGGCCATCGTGCCGACCAGAACCAGGCCGTCGACGTCCTGGGCGAGGAGCTTCTCGACGGAACTCACCCCGATGCGGTCGTCAGTCGCCCGGTCGGTGAGCAGCGGCGACAACCCGGAGCTGTGCAGGGTTGCCGACAGGCCCGCCAGCAGGTCGATGAACCACGGGTTGCTCAGGTCATTGAGCACGATACCGATGGTGTCGGAACGCTTCTTGGAGAGGGCTCGTGCGCGCGAATTGGGACGGTAACCCAGTTCCTCGATCGTCTGCAGGATGAGCGCCCGGCTGGCGTCGCTGACCCGTCCCTTGCCTTGAAGCACCGACGAGACGAGCGACTTCGAGACCCCGGCGCGCTCGGCGACATCGCGGATCGTCGGAGCCCTGCCCGCGCGGGTCCCGGCCGCCTCTCCGTCAGTCATGTCGCCTCCTCGGGGAGTCACACTATCGCGTCGCTCGGAAGCCGCGAGAGGACGGTCTTCGCTCATGCCTGGTCAGCGGTAGAGGGCCGGCTTCTCCATCATGGCGATGGCCACCTCGGTGTCGGTGTTCAGGGCCTGAACGCTCGCGTCGCAGACGACGGCGGCAGCGTAGCCGTCCCACGAGGAGGAGCCCGTGTGGCGGTCCTCGCTGACGGCGGTGATCCACTGTTGCACCTCGGTGGTGAAGGCGGCGCCGAAGCGCTGGTTGTGGTCCATCGTGAGACGATTACGACGGCCGATGGCGTCAGCCCTCTGCACCAGCTCCTGGTCGCCCAGGCGGACGACGCCGTTCTCGGCCACGAGCTCGCACTGGATGTCGTAGCCGTAGCCGCAGCTGACGAAGACCTCGTCGTCAACCCGAACCCCCGACTCCGTGGTGAGGATCAGCACCAGTGGATCCTGCAGGTCCGGGCGAGCGTTCGAGGTCTTCTTCGGCTTGTCCACGCGGACGGAGACGAACTCCTCATCGAGCAACCAGCGCATCGTGTCGATCTCGTGGATGGCGGTGCTGTGGATCGCCATGTCGCGGGTGTAGCCGTCGGGCACGGATGGATTGCGGTGCGCGCAGTGCACCATCAAGGCCTCGCCGACCTCGCCCGCATCCAGGATCTGCTTCATCTCGTTGTACGAGGCATCGAAGCGACGCATGAAGCCGACGGTGACCAACTTCTTGCCGGCGCGTTGTTCCACCTCCATGATCCGGACGCATTCCGCTGCCGTTGGTGCCAGTGGCTTCTCGCAGAAGACGTACTTTCCTGCCTCGATCGCGGTGATCACGTCGGGTTCGTGCACCTCGCCGAAGCTGCAGATCATCACGGCGTCGATATCTGGCGACGCGACGAGCTCCTCGGCCGAGGTGTAGGCCACGCCGCCGATCTGCTCCGCCACTGCGGCGGCATGGTCGACATTGACGTCGCTCACGCCGACGACGCGGCCGCCGGAGATCACGGTGTGGATGCGCTCGATGTGTGCCCGGCCCATGCCGCCGGGGCCGATCATTCCGATGCGAAGAGTCATGTCAGGGGCCTCCCGATTCACTTGAGGCCGAGGCCGATGGAGGCCAGGTACTCGCGCACCTTGGCGGCGTTCGGGGCGGGGTAGGCCGGGTCGCAGCCGTACATGTCCTGCTCGCAGATCACGTAGAGCTCCTTGTCGAGGTCGGCCAGCGCCTCGATCAGGGTGGGCATGTCGGGCTCGCCCTCCGGCGGAGCGACGGAGCAGCCCGCATGCACGGCCTTCACGAACGGCCAGTCCTCGTCGTGGGCCTGCTTGACCAGCTTCGGATCCATCGCCTTGATGTGGACGTAGGAGATGCGCTCCGGGTAATCCTTGATCAGGTCGAGGTTATCGGCCATGCCGTAGACGATGTGGCCGGTGTCGAGGCAGAAGCCCACGTACTCGGGATCGGTGGCCTGGAAGATGCGGTCGATGTCCTCGCGGGTCTCGATGTGTGAGTCGCCATGGGGGTGCAGCACCATCTGAAGGCCGTAGTCGTCCTTCATGATCTTGCCCAGCTTGTTGGCGTTGTTCACGTACAGATCCCACGCGGCGCCGTCGAGGTGACGGACATCCGTGAATTCACCGGTGTGCTCGTCGCGGAACATCGGGGGCAGGTGCACGATGTACTCGGCGCCGACGGCGGCGTGGGTCTCAGCGACCTTGCGGAACCAGGCCTCGGTGGTGGCCCATTCCTCTTCCTTGTGCAGCACACCCCAGGCGGTGCCGGCGACGACCGTGAAGCCGTACGCATCCATGACGGCCTTCAGCAGCTTGGGATTGGTGGGGAAGTAGCCGAACGGGCCCGTCTCCATGATGGAGAAGCCGGCCTCGGCCATCTCCTCGAGGGCCTTGTCCCAAGGGATCTGCTTCTCGTCCCAGGGGAACCAGACTCCCCACTGGTCGGGGCAGACGCCGATGGTGAGTTTCGAGTAGCGGGGATCGGTGTTGCGTGCCTTGAAGGTGTTGTCCATGGCGAGTCCTTTCAAGCGCGGCGGTGATGAGCTGCCAGAACAGATGCTATACAAAAATGCTGGAACGGTCCATCTTTGTGTAGCGAGCAGTGTGGACGCGGGGCGGCTGTCGTCTTCCCGTGAAGAGACACGGGCTGCGGATGGTTTTCCACAGGTTTGGGGTCGGTGGTGGTGGGAGGGTGACTTCCCGTGTCACGCTCGGTCAATGACTCAGGCGCTGGTACCCACGGCTTCAGAACCGTCCGTAAAGTATGATTCTGGTATGACCAAGAAGATCGCGATCAGCCTTCCCGACGGGCAGTACGAGCAGATCCTGGTGGCCGTTGAGGGTGGGGTGGCGAAGTCGGTCTCGGGATATGTCAGCGCCGCGTTGGCCGCCTACAGTCGGCGAAGCACGCTCGAAGATCTTCTCGATGATCTCGATGCTGAACTCGGTCCTGTGTCGTCCGAGACCCAGGAGTGGGCTAAGGAAGCGTTGGGGTGGTGAGTAAGCGAGCGGTTCAGGGGCTGACGCTGGATGCCGGAGCGTTGATCGCGCTTGAACGGGGCGATGTTCGCATGAGGGCGCTGTTGCGTGAGGCGGTCCGTCGGAACGCGTCGGTGGTGGTTCCCAGTGGTGTGGTGGCGCAGGCTTGGCGCGGAGGTCCGAGGCAGGCACGGATCGCTCGCTTGCTGGATGCCGAGAGCACGGATGTGGAAGTACTCGACCATGTGATGGCTCGGGCAGTCGGGGTGATCTGCGGTCGCACCGACACCTGGGATGTGGTTGATGCGCAAGTGGCTTTGGTCGCCCGGGCACGCGGCCATGCCGTGATCACCACCGACCCTGACGACCTGGTCAAGCTCGACCCGAGCCTCAAACTGATCGTCGTCTGAGTCATCCTTCCGATGTGGCGAAGAGAGGGGTGTGGGGTTGCTGCAGTACCGATCAATGGTGTTGGCAGATAATGCCAATGTGCCTAAACTAGAGAGGACGAAGAGGAGGTATGAGCATGCCGACGCGCAATGTCGTCCTGAGTGATCACCAGCATCATTTGGTGGAATCGCTGGTGTCCTCTGGGCGCTATCAGAACGCCAGCGAGGTTCTGCGAGATGGCCTTCGTCTGATCGAGCAACGTGAGCGCGAGGAGGCTGCCAAGCTCCACGCGCTTCGGTTGGCCGCCGACATCGGATGGGCCGATGTGGCGAACGGCAGGGTGGTCGAGGTCGAGGTGGACGTCGTGGTCCTTGGTCGGGTGCTGCACGACAGCATGGACATCGGGCCCCACGGGGTCGAGTAGCGCTAGGTTGGCGGGGCACCCTGCCACTTCGATGCGAGCGAGTCTCGTCGCCATGGAGAGACCCGTATCGTCGGCCAGCTGAAGGTTCTGCAGTTAGGTTTTTCCCGTTGACTTCGGCGCGGGCGGAACATAGAGTTCGGCTAGATCCATCTACTAGAACCTTCTAGCTGCTTTCACTAGGGATTTGATGGCAGTGTGATGGAACAATCAAAGACGTGGAGTCCGGTGGGGCGGCGGTTCGCCGATGGACTCGACGACGCGGTGGGCCGTGTTCATCTCCTGGGACGGCGACCCCTGGAGGTCAGCACACCCGCCTCGTAGCCCCACACTCCTTGTGATCGGTGCTCCCCCGGCCAGCGGCCGGGGGAGTGCTGTGTTTCAGGTGGCGCGTGGTGGGGCTGTGGTGCGGCGCAGGGTCAGGCTGGTCGGTATCACCGGCGGCGGTCCGTCGCCCGGCCTGCCGAACATGCGGTCGATCGCCCGGTTCACGGCGACGTGAGCGAGGGCGTCGATGTCCTGCCGCACGGTGGTCAGCTGGCGATAGGACACCTGGGCGATCTCGGAGTCGTCGAAGCCGACCAGTGAGACGTCCTCCGGTATGCGCACCCCCTTGCGGACGAAGAGATCCTGCACACCGGCGGCGCAATTG
Source organism: Tessaracoccus caeni (assembly GCF_029211185.1). Lineage (GTDB taxonomy): Bacteria > Actinomycetota > Actinomycetes > Propionibacteriales > Propionibacteriaceae > Arachnia > Arachnia caeni. Next base: position 35,656 of record NZ_JARGDO010000006.1, on the reverse strand, counting down.
TCGTTGAACCCGATGATCGCCGTAGGGAGCTCCGGCCTCTCCAGGAGAATCGCGGCAGCCATGGCCCCGCCTTCCTCGAGGGAGCCGGCCGGAACCACGTCGATCTCTTCTTCCAGGCCGTGTGCCGCCATCGCCGTGAGGTAGCCGCGGAGACGCTCGGCGTTGCCGCCCGCCGAGGGCGACTCAAGGAAAGTGATGCGTCGATGTCCGAGCGAAACGAGATGGCCGACGGCCTGCGTCAGTCCCCCGTCGTCGTCCGATGCGACGCATTCCACGCCTTCTGCCTCGAGCAGCCAGGCCACGACGATCAGAGGGAGTCGCTTGGCGATGGGTGCGAGACGCTCGGCCGTCAGGTCCGTGCCGAGCGCGATGAGCGAGCCGCATCGGTATCCGATCAGCGATTCCAGCGCGGCGCTTTGCCCGTGGGTCTCGGTGGTCGCCGATAGCACCACGGAGTAGTCGGTATCGCGGGTGGCGGCATAGATCCGGTCGACGATGGCAGCTTGGAAGGCTTGGGAGGGCTGGAAGACGACGCCGATGGACGGCTTGCCTCTCTGTCGCAGCGCCTGTGCTCGGGCGTCCGGGACGTAGCCGAGGTTGGCGGCAGCAGCGAGCACGTGGGCGCGGGTCTGGTCGCTCGCTCCCGGTGCACCGCGCATCACGATCGACACCAGTGCCCGGGAAACGCCGGCGGCTTTGGCCACGTCCATCATGGTTGGGATGCGGCCACCGTCGCTATCGACCATGTCGCCCTCCTCATCGGGATTCTCCCGCGCCCAGTTCGAACATGACACTACCAGTTGGCTATTGACACGTTCTAGTAGATGGATCTAGAGTCTGCCTAGAACCATCTACTAGAACCATCTAGTAAGACGACGACGTCAGACGAAGGGTGTCATCATGGCAACTCCCATCAAGGTCGGCCTGGTCGGCGCCGGCCGCATCGGTCGCAACCATGCGGAGATCCTGGCGCGCCACACCCCCGGTGCGGAGTTGGTCGCGGTGGCCGACCCGAACCGTCCGGCGGCAGAGGAGCTCGCCGCGTCGTTGGAGGTTTCCATCGTGTGCGAGTCGATGGAGGAACTGCTCGCCCAAGACATTCAGGCGGTGACCATCGCGGCACCGTCCTTCCTGCACGGAGAACTGATCCAGCAGGCGGCTGCGGCAGGCAAGGCGATCTTCTGTGAGAAGCCGGCCTCCATGAACCTGAACCAACTCGACGCTGCGCTCGCTGCTGTCGAGCAGGCCGGGGTGGTGTTCCAGGTGGGCTTCAACCGCCGCTTCGCTCCCGGCTTCGCCGCCGCGAGGGCCGCGATCGACGACGGCCGCCTCGGCACCGTCCAACTGCTGCGCTCGAACACCCGCGATCCCGAACTGGCCGACCCCGCCGGTCCGCCGCCCTACACGATTTTCACCCAGACGCTGATCCACGACTTCGACACCCTCAACTGGCTGAACCCCGGCGCCGAGCCCGTGCGCGTCTACGCCCAGGCCGACGCCCTGATCGCCCCCGACTTCAAGGACAAGGGGCTGCTCGACACGGCGCTGGTCACCGTCGCCTACTCCAATGGCGCTCTGGCCATGGCCGACGCCTCCTTCCAGGCGGTGTACGGCTACGACGTGCGTGGCGAGGTGTTCGGCTCCGGCGGCATGGCGACCGCGGGCCATGCACGGGTCAGTGACATGACCCTCTACGGCTCGAGCGGAGCGGAGGTGTCGACGTCGCGTTCCGACACCGAGCTTCTGCAGGACTCCTACCGTGCCGAGTTCGCGGCGTTCGTCGAGGCCGTCCGCACGGGTGTGGTGACCGGAGCTACCGGGACGGATGCCCGTCGCGCCCTGGCGATCGCGATGGCCGCGATCGACTCCTACGACACCGGCCTTCCCGTCGAGCTCTGATCCCCCCAAGAGACAGGAACCCTTCCATGACCAACTCGCCCTTCGTCCTGGCAGCCAGCGCGGAGACCATCTTCACCGACCTGCCCGTCGTCGAGCGGCTGCAGAAGATCACCGAGCGTGGTCTCGAGGCCGAGATCTGGGGCTGGACCACAAAGGACATGAATGAGCTGGCTGTCACCGGCGCGCGCATCACGTCGATGACCGGCTACATCAACGGCGAACTGATCGACCCGGATGGCGCCGACGAGCTGCTGCGCACCGCCGCGCTCTCCCTCGAGGCCGCCGAGATCATCGACTGTCCCAGGCTCAACCTGCACGGCACCGGCCTCGATCCGAACGGTCTGCCGGTCAAGCCCACCCAGGTGGTGACCGGCGCCGACTGGCTGGCCGCGGCCAAGACGTTGGAGCGGATCGCCAAGCTGGGCGAGAAGGCCGGGCGCGTGTTCACCCTGGAGAACCTGAACCTACCGGTCGACCACCCAGGCACGCCGTTCGCGCTTGCCAAGGACACGATGGCCCTGATCAAGGCCGTCGACCATCCCAACCTTCGTCTCAACCTCGACCTCTACCACGCCCAGATCGGCGAGGGGAACCTGATTGAGCTGGCTCTGTCCGCCCTCCCATGGGTGGGCGAGATCCAGGTCGCCGACGTGCCCGGACGCTGCGAGCCCGGCACTGGCGAGATCAACTATCCAGCCATCGCGCGTGCGCTGGCCAAGGCCGGATACACCGGTCCCGTCGGTCTGGAGGCCTTCGCCTCCTCCGATTCCAACCTTGCCCTCGACCGCTTCATCGCCGCGTTCAGCGACGTCGATGCGGCCTGACAACTCAACGAAACCGGTAGTTCCTACCCCATCCCGAAGGAGAACCACAATGAAGCGGAAGCTCTTCGCCGGCGCTCTCGTCGCTGCCTTGGCCCTCACGGCCACGGCGTGCGGCAACGACAACGGCTCCACCAACGGTGACGGCACCCAGGCCCCAGGCGGCGGCGACGCGATCACCGTCGCCCTGATCGGAAAGGGCACCGACGACCACTTCGCGCTGGTGCGCGCCGGAGCCGAGCAGGCCGGCAAGGATCTCGGCGTCACCGTGAACTACAACGCCCCCGACACCGAGAGCGAGGGCGACCGTCAGCTCAACATGCTCGAGACCGCCCTCAACAGCGACGCGAAGGCCATCGGCATCGCTCCCACCGACGGCATCCAGGAGAGCGCGCCCGGCCTGATCGAGGCCGCCGAGGTGCCCTTCGTCATCTTCGACACCCCGCTGCCCGGCTCGGACAAGCCGCTGACCACCATCGCCTCGGACAACCCTGGCATCGGCGCCCGCATGGCCGAGGAGCTTTCGACGGTGCTCGGGGGCAAGGGCAAGGTCGCCATGGTGACCAACGGCGTCGTCGGCACCGCCGCGGAGCGCCGCGACGGCTTCACCGACTGGATGAAGGCGAACGCCCCGGAGATCGAGGTGGTCGACATCCAGAACGGCGAGGCCGACCCCGCCAAGTCCCGCGACAAGGCGCAGGCCGTCCTCCAGGCGCACCCCGACCTGGCCGGCTTCGCCGCAACCGGCATCTACGCGACGATCGCCGTCGCCGATGAGGTTGCCGCTCGTGGAACCAACACCAAGGTCGTCGGCGTCGACGCCGGCCCGGATGTCATCACTCAGATCGAAGATGGCATGATCGAGGGCGTCGTGGCGCAGAACCCGTACCAGATCGGCTACCAGACGGTGGAGACCCTGGTCGCCGCCGCCAAGGGCGAGAACCCGACGGAGAAGGTCATCTACACCGAGTCGCTGTGGGTGACCAAGGACTCCCTGCAGGATCCGGAGACCCGCACCAAGCTCGGCCTCGACTGACCTTTAGCCTCAGCTAAGAGACACACACCAGCGGGTGGGGCCGGCTCACGCCGGTCCCACCCGTCTCTCATCTACGCCCTTATATAAGGAGAAGAACCCATGCAGATAGGAATGATCACCGACTCGCTGGGCAGCCGCCCGCTCGACGAGGTGCTCGACATCACCGCCGAACTCGGCCTGGACACCGTCGAGATCGCGACGGGGAACTGGTCGGAATCGCCGCATGCTGACCTGGACGAACTGGTCTCCAGCAAGGCGGCTCGCGATGAGCTGGCCAACAAGATCACCTCGCGTGGGCTGACGCTCAGCGCGCTCAACGCCAACGGCAACTCGCTGCACCCGGTGAGCGGTCCTGCTCATGACAAGGTGGTTCGCGACTCGATCCGGGTGGCCTCCGAGCTCGGCGTGCCGACGGTGGTCATGATGTCGGGCCTGCCTGGGGCCAAGGGCGAGAAGTCGCCGAACTGGATCACCACGTCGTGGCCGCCGGAGACGCTCGAGATCCTGGAGTACCAGTGGAACGAGGTCGCCGCGCCGTACTGGACCGAGCTCGCCGAGTTCGCCCGTGCCCACAACGTCCGCCTCGCGATCGAGATGCATGCGCGTCAGCTGGTGTTCAATCCGTCGACGCTGCGCCGCCTGCAGGGCATCGTCGGCGACGACGTGGTAGGCGCCAACCTGGATCCCTCGCACCTGATGTGGATGGGAGCCGACATCCCCACCGTGATCCGGGCGCTCGGCTCCTCGATCTTCCATGTGCACGCCAAGGACGCCCGGATCGAGACCCACAACCTGGCCGTTAACGGCATCAACGACACGCTGCCGCCGGCGCGTTCGTCCGAGCGCTCCTGGAACTACGTCACGCTCGGCCTGGGGCATCCCGGCGGCGCGACCTTCTGGGCCGACTTCGTCTACGGGCTGAAGTCGGTGGGCTATACCGGTCCGCTGAACATCGAGCACGAGGACATCGTCGTCGGATCGCTCGAGGGGGTGCGAAAGTCGGCCGACCTGCTGCGTTCCGTCGTGCTCCGCGACCTGGCCGACTGGACTCCTGCCGATATCTGATCTGATTTGTCACAGAACATTAAGGAATAACAATGACCAGTGATCTCCGCGTCGGCATCGTCGGCGCCGGCCTCATGGGCGCCGACCACGTCGCCCGCATCACCAACCGGATCAGCGGCGCCGTGATCTCCGCCGTGATCGAACCCGACGCAGCCCGGGCCGAGGCGGCCGTCGCTACGGCCCCGGGAGCACAGGCCTTCGCCCGGATCGAGGACGCTCTCGAGGCCGGCGCCTTGGACGCGGCGATCATCGCGACGCCGGGCCGGTTCCACGAGCCGGTCCTGCTGGCGGCGCTCGAGGCCAAGCTGCCGGTGCTGTGCGAGAAGCCGCTGACCCCCGGCTCCGAGTCGTCGGCAAAGGTGCTGGAGCTCGAGCAGAAGCTCGACAAGCCTCACATCCAGGTGGGCTTCATGCGCCGCTTCGACCGCGAGTACGCCGAGCTCCGCGGACTCGTCGACTCGCGCGACGCCGGCGAGCTGCTGATCCTGCACTGCGCGCACCGCAACCCCATCGCGCCCGCCAACGGCTACACCCAGGACATGCTGATCAACGACTCGGTGGTGCACGAGTTCGACATCGTGCCGTGGGTGGCCGGATCGCCGATCGTCTCCGTCGACGTTCGCTACGGTCGCCGGAACTCGCTCTCGCCCGAGCATCTGCGCGAGCCCATCGTGGTGCTGATGGAACTCGAGAACGGCGTGCTGGCCGAAGTGGAGATGAACGTCAGCGCCCAGTTCGGCTACCAGGTGGCCACTGAGGCGGTCTTCGAACAGGGCATCGCCCGGATCGGCCAGCCCAGAGGGATGCAGCTGTGGAAGGGCGGGCGGATGGCGGTGGGCGAGCACACGGCCTTCGCGACGCGCTTCGCCGATGCCTTCGACGCCGAGGTGCAGTGCTGGGTCGACGCCGTGCGCGACGGCCGCCTGGTGGACGGCCCGAACGCGTGGGACGGCTACCGCGTGGCGCTGGCCTGCGAGGCGGGCGTCACCGCCCTGCATACGGGCGTGCGCACGGAGGTCCCGAACAGCCCACGCCCGGCCTTCTACGGCGGCTGACGGCCTCTAGAACCTGGCCGGTCCGCTGGTGGCGCGCACCACCAGCGTCGGCTGGGACACGTGCGAGGCTGGGGGAGCAGAGGGCTCCTCCAGCCTCCGCAGTGCCATTCGGGCGGCCTCCTCGCCCAACTCCTCGCCGTGGATGTCCACGGTGGTCAGCTGGGTGCCCGGCGCCTGGCTGACCTGGCTGTTGTCGTATCCGACGACCGAGATGTCGTCGGGTGCCCGTAGACCCAACGTCGCCATGGCATCCAGGACGCCCAGCGCCGCCTGGTCGTTGTGGGCGAACACCGCCGTCGGTCGTTCGTCGACGGGCAGGGCCAGCACGGGGGCGATATCCCGGGCCGCCTGGCGCCGCGAATACTGCGAACCCACCAGCCACGGTTCCAGCCCGGCGCGCGTCATGGTGTCGACGTAGCCCTCCTGCCGGCCGGTGTAGCCGTCGGTCTGCGGGTTGGCGAGGAAGACGATCCTTCGATGCCCCAGCCCGATCAGGTGCTCTGTGGCAAGGAGGGCGCCGCGCACGTTGTCGGAGGCGACGCTGTCCACCCCGTCGATCTGTCGCGCCACGCTGACGATGGGGGTGTGCCGGCTGAAGGCGCGCACGTCGTCGTCGGGCAGCAGCAGGCCGGTGGCGATCACGATGTCGACGCGAGACTGCATCAGGCTGTCCAGCGCGTTGCCGTCCAGCGTCCCGTCGTGGGCTCCTACGGCGAGCACGAGGTGCAGCTTCTCGTCCTGGGTGACGTCTCGGATGCCGTCGAACATGTCGGCGTAGACGTCCTGGCGCAGGTCGAGCAGGAACACCCCGATCGCGGTGGTGGACCGGCTGGCGAGCCGGCTGGCCAGCCGGTTGGGCCGGTAGCCGAGGCGCTCGGCGGTGGCGAGAATGCGATCCCGGGTCTGGGAGTTCACGCCGGGCACGTCGCGGATGGCCATGGAGACGAGAGCCCGGGACACGCCGGCGTCGCGGGCGACGTCCTCCAGGGTGATCGTCTTCACGGGATCCCTCTCCATGGGTTCAGTTAATCAGTAATCAGTAACGCGGGAGGACGACGCGGGCCCGGGCCGCTCACGCAGCCCGGGCCCACATCCAGACGGTCACAGCGTCGATCGCACCTCGTCGATCACACCTCGACGGCGGCGCCGTTCTGGTTGGCGCTCTTGGTGATCGCCTCGATGATCTGCATGGTGTGCAGGCCGTCGGCGAAGGTGGCGCAGCGCGGCAGCTCGGACTCGCGGCCCAGCACTTGATCCAGGAAGGCCCGGGTCTGGTAGATGAACAGGTCGCCGTAGCCGAAGGAGATGTTGCCGCCGGGCATCGGCACGCCGTCATCGAAGACCGAAGCGGTGCCGGGGGACACGTAGACGACGCGGTCGCCGCGGGTGGCCGCGCTCGGGGTGTTGTCGGCGATGATGAACTCGGCGGGGCGACGCCAGTCGAACACCGCGCGGGTGTCGGTGCCGGTCAGGGTGATCGCCAGGTCGTTGGCCGGGCCGTAGGCCACGCGGGACACCCGGAAGGTGCCGACGGCGCCGTTGGCGAAGGTCGCGGTGAACACGACGGAGTCGTCGTTGGTGACCGGCTCGGTCTCGTCCGACAGCTCGGCATGGTCGTGGCCGATCACGTTTCCGACGGGCAGGTGGCGCTCGGGGATCGCGATCGAGAAGATCGCGCCGGAGACAGAGGCGATCGGGCCGTTCACGTACTCGGCCAGGTCGACGATGTGCGCGCCCAGGTCGGCGAGAGCACCGGAGCCCAGCGGACCGCGGAAACGCCAGCTCATGGGGCCCTCGGGGTCGCAGGCGTAGTCGGCCATGTAGTGGGCCTCGATGATGGCGGGCTTGCCGAGGGTGCCGTCGGCGAGGCGCTCGCGGATGGCTTCGATGGCAGGGTTGCGGCGGAACGAGTAGGCCGTCGCGGCGACGGTGGTGGCCTTCTCGGCGGCGGCGACCATGGCTTCGGCGTCCTCGAGGGAGGCGGCCAGCGGCTTCTCGCACAGCACGTGTTTGCCGGCGGCCAGCAGCGCCTCGACCACCTCGCGGTGCAGCGAGTTGCCGACGACGACGCTCACCACGTCGATGGTGGGATCCTCGGCCACCTCCTGCCACGAGCCGACGGCCTTCTCGAAGCCGTAGCGGTCGGCGACTTCCTGCGCCAGCTCGAGGTTGACGTCGGCGATGGCGGCCAGGCGGATCTTCGGCAGGCCGCCGCCGTGGATGGTGTTGGCCTGACGGTAGCCGTTGGCGTGGCTGCGTCCGGCCATCCCGGCGCCGATGACGGCGACGGAGAGTTGTTCGGTCATGGTGTGCTCCTTGTGTTCGGTGCTCGTGATCGGTGCGGGTCTCAGAGGAGGCCCAGGTTGTTCTGGGCGAGAACCTTGCGGGTCTCGATGGCAAGCGGCAGCGGCACGTCGGGGGCGCAGGGGTAGAGATCCTGTTCCACGATGACGTACAGATCCTTGTCGAGGTCGGCCAGCGCCTCGATGACGGCGGCCACCTTGGGCTGGCCACCGTCAGGGGTGACGCACACGCCGAGGGACACCGCTTCGCCGAACGAGAGATCCTCGTCGCGGACCTTCTGCACGACGGCCGGGTCCATCTGCTTGATGTGCACCAGGCCGATGCGGTCGGGGTAGCTCTTGATCAGGTCGACGGTGTCCACCTGGCCGTACTCGAGGTGTCCGGTGTCGAGGCAGAAGGAGACGTACTCGGGATCCGTGGCGGCGAAGAAGCGGTCGATCTGCTCGCGGGTCTCGATGTGGGAGTCGCCGTGGGGATGCACCACCATGGTGATGCCGTACTCGTCCTTGAGGATCTTGCCCAGGCGGTTGGCATTGGCGGCGAACAGCGCCAGGTCGTCCTCGGAGAGGTTGGGATCCTCGGCCCAGCCGCCGGTCTGCAGGTCGCGCAGCATCGGGGGAAGGTAGACGAGGTACTTCGCGCTGACGGCCTTCAGCACCTCCGCGTTGGCGCGCATGTCGGCTTCGGTCTTGTCCCAGTCCTCAGCACGGTGCAGGACGCCGAACTGGGTACCGGCGACGACGGTGATGCCGCGCTTGGCGCATTCGGCCATCAGGGTCTCGGGGTCGGTGGGCAGGAAGCCGAAGGGTCCGGTCTCGATGACCTCGTAGCCGGCCTCTGCCACCTCGTCGAGGAAGGTGGTCCAGCTGACCTGCTTGTCGTCCTCGGGGAACCAGACACCCCAGGAGTCGGGGGCGGTGCCGACGGTGAGCTTGGAGTAGCGGGGGTTCGTATTGCGTGCCTTCAAGGCCATGAGCTGGGCTTTCTGTGTGCGGGTTGTTCACATGACTGTCGAGTGAAGTTGTGAGCGCCGTCAGCTTTGAAGCGCTCTAATAGCTAGATTAGAGCGCTTCAGATTGTCGTGTCAAGCTATGACTATGGCATCTTCTGATACCCCGGTGGGTACGTGGCCAGGCGGGGTGGAGGGGGCATCGCGCCAGCTATGAGATGGGCGAAGTGCGTGGTGGTCCAGAGTGTCAGGTCACATTTCGGTATCGATGGGTGGAAGTCCTCGTGCTGTGGCCTCGCGTTATGTCACCATGAGCTTGGTCAATGGTGACGTGCTGCTGACCACAGTCCGCGGACCTGACAAATGACTTGACAAAGGTCTGATTGGCTGTAACATGCGAGAATACAACACACTGGTCGAGTGGGCCTTTCCCGGGCAACAGCGCGCGGGCGGGGCACCGACAGATCAACAGCAAGGAGGCTGACGATGACAGCACCTGGCACCTCTGCCGGGAGCGCTACGAGAGCCGGGGTCGGGGAGATCATCCTCGAAGCCAAGGGGATCAGCAAAGTGTTCCCGGGCGTGCGAGCGTTGGACAGCGTTGACTTCACGCTGCGAGGCGGTGAAGTGCACGCCCTCGTGGGTGAAAACGGGGCCGGAAAGTCCACCCTGATGAAGATGATCTCGGGTATCTATCACCCGGATGAGGGCGAGATCTTCCTGCGCGGGAAGAAGATCGAGCTCCCCAACCCGCTCGCCGCGCACCACGCCGGCATCAGCGTGATCCATCAGGAGTTCCACCTGATGAACCACCTGACCGCAGCGCAGAACATCTTCATCGGGCGCGAGTCCAAGACGGGTGGAGCGTTCATCAACGATGCGGAGATGAACCGCAAGGCCAGGGAGCTCTTCGAGCGCCTCGGCGTCGACATCGATCCGCGGATCCAGGTGGGACGCCTGACCGTCGCGGCCCAGCAGCTGCTGGAGATCGCCAAGGCGATGTCCTTCAACTCCTCGGTCCTGATCATGGACGAGCCCACCGCCGCTCTGACGGACAAGGAAGTGGCGATGCTCTTCAAGATCATCGATGACTTCATCTCCCCGAAGACCGCGGTGGTCTACATCTCCCATCGCATGGAAGAGATCCGGCACCTGTCCACGCAGATCACCGTGCTGCGTGACGGCCAGTTGGTCGATTCGATCCCTGCGGCGAGCGTGACGATTCCCGAGATCATCCAGCTGATGGTCGGCCGCAAGATCGAATCCAACGTGCGGCCCGAACCTCGTGCTGAGACGGCCCCGGTGCTCGAGGTGAACAACCTTTCCACCAAGGAGCTTCTGACCGACGTCAGCTTCAAGCTGGAGAAGGGCGAGATCCTCGGCTTCGCGGGCCTGATGGGAGCCGGTCGCACCGAGGTGGCACGGGCCTTGATCGGCGCCGATCCCAAGAGCAGCGGCACCGTCAAGATCAATGGCAAAGAGGTGTCGATCAATCACCCGCAGCAGGCTGTGGAGGAGGGCATCGGCTACCTGTCCGAGGATCGCAAGCAGTTCGGTTTGATCCTGGGCCAGGACTTGGCGGCCAACACCGCGCTCGCCTCGCTGAAGACATTCCGGTCCCCGCTCGGCCTGCTGCAGGACAGCAAGATGGTCGAGGCGTCGGACAAGTGGGTCAAGGCTCTGCGTACCAAGACCCCGTCGTCGCGTCAGTTCGTGAAGAACCTCTCTGGTGGCAACCAGCAGAAGGTCGTCCTGGCGAAGTGGCTCGAGCGCGACTGCGAGATTCTCATCTTCGACGAACCGACGCGAGGCATCGACGTCGGCGCCAAGCAGGAGATCTACGACCTCCTCGATCGGCTTACCGACGAAGGCAAGTCGATCATCATGATCTCCTCCGAGATGGAGGAGGTTCTCCGGCTATCCGACCGGATCGCCGTCATGTGCAATGGCCGCATCACCGGCTACCTCTCCAATGAGGAGGCCACCCAGGAAAAGATCATGGAGCTGGCCACCCAGTTCCAGACCAAGCAAGCGAGTGAGGCGTAAGCAAATGTCAGCTACTCAAGAATCGGCGATCGCCGCCAAGTCCGCCAAGATCGGCGGCATCCCGGAGCGCTACAAGGCGTTCCTTCAGCAGGGTCTCGTCGTGCTCGTCGTCGTGCTGCTGGCGGTGTTCTTCACCATCATGAACCAGAACTTCGCCAGCTGGAGCAACATCTCCTCCCTGCTCCTCGCCGCCGTCGTCACCGGCATCCAGGCGCTCGGACTCTCCTTCGTGATCGCCACGGGTGGCATCGACCTGACGCCAGGCCTCGGCATGGCCGCCACCTCGGTGTTCGCCGCCCTGCTGATCGCGGAGGAAGGCTTCCATCTGCCGATGGCCGTCGGCATCATCGGCGGTCTGGCCGCCGGTGCGCTGCTCGGCTTCATCAACGGTTTCCTCGTCGCTTACATCAAGATGCAGCCGATGATCGCCACCCTGGCCATGATGATGGTCTGCTGGGGAGCCGCACTGGTCATGGCAGATGGCCGCACCATCTCGCTGCGTAGCATCGCCGGCTACGACGCCATCGCGGTCGGGCAGCTGATCCCGGGGCTGCCCAACGGTGTCCTGATCCTGGTCGTGCTCGCGGTCATCGCGGGCGTCATGATGAACAAGACCGTCATCGGCCGCTACGCCCTGTCGATCGGATCCAACGAAGAGGCCACCCGTATCTCCGGCGTGAACACCAACCGCTGGAAGGTGCTGGCCTACGTGATCTGCGGTCTGTTCACCGGTATCTCCGGCATCCTGATGTCCTCTCGTCTGTCCGCCGCTCAGCCCACGCTGGGCCAGGGCTACGAGATGTACGCCATCGCCGCAGCCGTCATCGGCGGCACCTCGCTGCGAGGCGGACGCGCGTCGATCTTCGGCGCCGTGATCGGCGCCGTGACGATCCAGACCATCTTCAACGGTCTGACCGTCATGGGTGTCCAGGATCAGTGGCAGCGCGTCGTCCTCGGCGTTGTCGTGCTGATCGCGGTCTACGTCGACATCGCCCGCCGTGGTGGTGGCGAGTAAATCTCTTCCTTGATCCGGGAACCCCGAACGGGGTTCCCGGACTCCCAACCATTTCCGTACGTTTCTCAACAATCACAAGGAGAAAACCGTGAAGAAACTACTAGCTGGCACCGTCGGTGCCTTCATGGCCCTCAGCCTGGCGGCCTGCGGCGGCAACACCAGCCCCGGTGAGACCACTGGTGCGACCGGCGATCCCGGTACTGGTGGCGGCGGCACCGTCGCGCTGGTCGCCAAGGCGAACTCGGCCGAGTACTGGATGAAGGTCAAGGAGGGTGCTGAGGCTGCCGGTTCCGAACTGGGCGTCACCGTCACCTTCAATGGCCCCGATACCGAGTCCGAGGGCGACAAGCAGCTCAACCAGCTGCAGTCGGCCATCACCGCCGGCCCCATCGGCATCGGCTTCGCTCCCCAGGACGGTGCGCAGGACGGCGCTCCCCGCTTGATGGACGAGGCCAAGGCCGCGGGCATCCCGGTGATCGTCTTCGACACCCCGCTCACCACCTCCGACGTGCCGCTGGCCACCGTGGCCTCGGACAACGAGGGCATGGGCGCCCAGGCTGCCGAGAAGCTCGCCGAGATGGTCGGCAGCAAGGGCAAGGTCGCGATCATCGCCCACGGCGAGGTCGGCACTGCCGCTGCACGCCGCGACGGCTTCAAGAACTGGATTGCGGCGAACGCCCCTGAGATGGAGGTCGTCGACACCCAGAACGGCGAGTCCGATCCCGCCAAGTCGCGTGACAAGGCGCAGGGCATCCTGCAGGCGCACCAGGATCTGGTCGGCTTCTTCGGCACCGACGACGACTCCACGATCGCCATCTCCGACGAGGTTGCGGCCAAGGGTCTCGATATCAAGGTCGTCGGCGTCGACTCGTCTCCCGACGTGCTGACCTTGCTCGAGCAGGGCAAGATCAACGGCGTCATCGTCCAGAACCCGTACGGCATGGGCTACAAGACCGTCCAGCTTCTGGTCGAGGCCTCGAAGGGCAACAACCCGGCCGAGTCCAACGTCGTCTCCGAGTCGGTGTGGGTGACCCCGGAGAACATCAACGACGAGGAAGTCCAGAAGGTCATCAACTGACCCTCGTCTGACTGACAAAGAAGGTGGCCCCTGGGATATCCCAGGGGCCACCTTCTTGTCTGTCCAGCGGCGCCGGAGTCAGCTGATCTCGGAGAGCCGTACCGGGCGGTGTTCGTCGCGCGACTTCACGCAGGCCAGCGCGATGCGTAGTGCCTCGACGGCGTCGCTCGCGGTGCACGCGCTGGGCCCGCCGTTCATGGTGCTGGTCAGGAAGTGATCGAGCTCGCGTTCGTAGCACGGGCGGAAGCGCTCGATGAAGTCGTACCAGGGCTCGTCGGGCGGGAAGGCGACGTCGTCCTCGACGGAGCGGAACGGCACCTTGTTGTCGAGCCCGACGTTGGCCGCCCCCTTCGTGCCCATGAGATCGAGGCGCACCTCGTGCCCCTGCCCGTTGAATCGTGAGGAGTGCACGCTGCCGACGGTGCCGTCGTCGAAGGTGAGGATGGCCACCGCGTCGGAGAAGTCGTTGCTCTCCTCGTAGACCTTGGAGCCGCGCGCAGAGCCGGTTGCGTAGACCTCGACCACTTCCCGCCCGGTCACCCAGCGAAGGATGTCGAAGTCGTGCACGTTGCAGTCGAGGAAAATGCCCCCAGAGCCTGGGATGAACTCGTCCGCCGGCGGGAACTGGTCGCAGGTCAGCGCATGGAAGCGACGCAGTTCGCCGAGCTCACCGGAGTCGAGCAGCTTCTTCGCACGGTTGTAGCCGTCATCGAAGCGGCGCTGGAATCCGATGTGGTGGGGGAGCTTGGCGTCCTCCAGGGCCCGGCTCGCACGCTCGGCGTCTTCGAGGGTGAGGGCGATCGGCTTCTCGCAGTAGGTGGCGACGCCGGTTTGGGAGGCGCGAACCAGGAGGTCGGCGTGGGTCGAGGTGCCGGTGGCGATGATCAGGCCGCTGAGCCCCAATGCGTTCGTCGGGTCCAGCACCTGGTCGACGGTGGCGCTCTCGCAACCGAGCTCGGCCGCGGCCTGGGTGGCCCGCGCTTCATCGACGTCGGCGAGGATCAGACGCTCCACCCGGGGATGTGCGACCAGGATCCGCGCGTGCATGATGCCGATTCGGCCGATGCCCAACAGAGCGACGGCGGTGGGGGGAGCGGCGTGGCTCATGGAAACTCCTTTGTTAAAACAATCCATAGTCAGGCTAGGTTTGGTTGGTGGCCGTGTCAAAGAACTTACCGCCCACCAAGCCGATCAATTGACAGGACATGGGGCCGATCGTAGAATGAAGTTACTTGGAGCGATCCAAATGAGGCTTACGGCCGACCGCGCAATGCTGCGCTCGGCGACCTAGTGAAGGAGACTTTGATGGTGAAGATCTTGCTCGACCCGTCGATGTATCACCCCCACCTCACGGTGGCGGAGGAACTGCAGAAGGCGGCCGATCTGGGCTACCAGTACCTCGAGCTGTCACCGCGTGCCGACTTCCATGAGTGGCATCACTACCCCAAGGTGGACGATGCCGAGATCGCCCGTGTGAAGAAGGCCATGGCCAGCACGGGCGTCAAGATCCACTCGTTCAATCCCGTGTTCAACTGGGCGTCCCCGGATGAGCAGGAGCGCGAGCACCAGGTGCGCAACTGGAAGCGCCTGCTGGAGATCGCTGAGGAGCTGGAGGTTCCGCTGATCGCCACCGAGTACTCGGGCGATCCGAACCAGCCGGTACGCAGCGAGGGTCAGTTCTTCAAGTCCATGGAGGAGTTGATCCCGCACTTCGAGAAGCGCGGCCTGGAGTGCGTCATCGAGGCGCATCCCTACGACTTCGTGGAGACCAACGACCGTGCGGTGCAGATCGTGCGGGGGATCAACAAGTCCTGGCTCAACTACCAGTTCTGCTTCCCGCACATGTTCCATCTCTCCCAGGGTGGCACTGACGTCGTGGGCCTGATGGAGTACGCCGGGGACCGGCTGAAGCACCTGCACGTCGCAGACGTGTTCAACCATTTGGCGAACGTGGGCAACCGCTACATCATCAATCCGCCCGGTGTGGACACCCGCATCCACCAGCACAACGAGATCGGCAACGGCGAGGTGCCCTGGGATGCCGCCTTCGAGCACCTCCGCTCGATCGGCTATGACGGCACCGCCTCGGTGTGCGTCTTCGGCTGGGAAGAAGACGCCGACGCCATCCACATTCGCATGCGGGAACGCCTCGAGGCAGAACTGGGGCAGTGAGTCAGCGGTGCGGTTGTCCCGAGGTGGATGACCGCACCACCAGCTTCGTCGGGATGACGATCGTCTCGGGCTCCTTGTCGGGGTTCTCGAGCCTGCGCAGGAGTACCTGGCCGCACGCGCGCCCCACGTCGTAGCCCCGGGCGTCGATGGTCGTGAGGTCGAGGAAGCGCGCTTGGGCGAGGAGGGAGTCGTCGTACCCGGCGAGTGCCACGTCGGCCGGCACCTCCCTCCCGCGCTCGCGAAGGGCTGCCCTGGCGCCCAGCGCCATGGTGTCGTTGGCGGCGAAGACGGCGGTCACCAGGGGGTGCTGGTCGAGGAGTTCGAGCGTGCCAAGGTAGCCGCCCTCCTCATTGGTCTCGTTCTCCTCACCCGCGTAGCGCGGCTGCTCGCCGGCCTCGGTCATGCTCTCTATGTAGGCGTCCAGGCGGGCCTTCGCCGATCCGCCCACGCCTGTGACGTGCCCGATCGCGGTGTGCCCGCGTTGCCGCAGGTGAGTCATGATGAGGCGCACCCCGAGTGCCTCGTCGGCGAGCACGCGGTCGACGCCCTCGATGCCGTGGAGCCGGTTGCCCTGGAGGACGGTGGGAATGCCGGGGGATGCAAACGTGTGTCTTGGCTCGCCGGCGATCAGCAGTGCGTCGACCTGGGTGTCGAGGAAGCCTTCGATGGCGTTCATCGTCCTGTCGCCGAGTTGGTAGTGCTCGCGCACCGCGACCTGGAACCCTTGCGGTCCCATCACCTCGCGCACCCCGTTGAGGAGTGCGACGAACCAAGGATTCTCGAAGTCGTCGATGACCAGGCCCACCATTCGCGAGCGGCTGGTGGCCAGCATCGCTGCCGCCCAGCTGGGCCGGTAGCCGAGGCGCGCGATGGCCTCCTTGACGGCCGCTCGCTTCGCCTCACTCACCAGTGGTGAGTCGTTGAGCACGAGCGATACCAGCGACTTCGACACACCGGCCTCTCGCGCCACGTCGTAGATGGTCGGGCGCGATGAGCGGTGTGCTGGGTTCTTTGCCATAGGGATCGACCCAGATTCTGCCATACCCCGGATTGGCATTGACAGGACAAATAGCTCCATGTTCTAATAAACCTACTTGGAGCGTTCCAAGTAGACATCAAGGAGGATGAGTTGACCATCGGTGTAGCTGTCATCGGCGCCGGGATGGCGGGCAAGTCGCATGCTGCCGCCTACCGCGTAGCCCCGACTCTCTATGAGTCCACGCTGCCTGACCTGCGTTACGTCGCGATCGGCGACATCAACGCGGAACTCGGGGCGGCCACGGCCAAGCGCTACGGCTATGAGCGCTCGGTCACCGACTGGCGCGAGATCGCCGCCGATCCCTCGATCGACGTGGTCAGCGTCGTCATCGCCAACAGCCTGCACCTCGAGGTGGTCAGGGGACTGCTGGAGGCCGGCAAGCACGTGCTGTGCGAGAAGCCGCTCAGTGACACGCTCGAATCGGCCCGCGAGATGGCGCGCCTGGCGCGCGAGGCCAGCACCATCGCCCGCATCGGCCTCACCTACCGCCGCCAGCCCGGGCTCGCCGCGATCAAGAACTGGATCGAGGACGGCACGCTCGGCCGCGTGCTGCACTTCAGCGGCCGCTACTGGTGCGACTACGGCTGCAACCCGCAGGGTCCCATGAGCTGGCGCTACCAAGGCCCGATGGGCTCCGGAGCGCTCGCCGATGTGGGTAGCCACCTCACCTACCTGTCCGAGTTCCTCTGCGGCGACATCAGCGCCGTCAGCGGCGGTACCTTCTCCACCGCGATCAAGGAGCGCCCGCTGCCGCTGGGTGCCGTCGTCGGGCATGGCCTGGCTGCCGTATCGGATACCTACGAGCCAGTCACCAACGACGACTACGCGTCCTACACCGCGCTGTTCCCCGACTGCGCCGGAACGCTCGAGGTCTCCCGCGTCGCCGCCGGCTACCCGAACGCGCTCGACATCGAGATCTTCTGCGAGAACGGCGCCGCGAGCTTCCATCAGGACACGCCGTCGCAGATCCGTCTCTACCTGCACGACGACGAGCCCGGAAAGAACGGCTACCGCACCGTGAACCTCGGCTCCGATCACCCCTACGTCGCCGGCGGCTTGCCGATGGATGTCTCGGGCGTCGGTTTCGGCCAGAACGAAGGATTCACCTTCCAGGCTCGTGCCTTCCTCGAGGAGGTGGCGGGTATCGACGAGGAGCGCTCGCTGCCCCGCAATGCCTCCTTCGACGAGGGCGTTCACAACATGGAGATCCTGGCTGCCGTCGCTGAGTCGGCCGCCAACGACGGAAAGAAGGTTGAGCTGTGAAGCTCGGCGTCTACAACGCGATCCTGCACGACCGGCCCCTCGCTGAGGCGCTGACGGTGATCGCCGATCTGGGCCTGGAAGGCATCGAGATCAACTCGGGCGGCTTCCTGCCCCCCGTTCATATTCAGGAGATCGACGAGATCATCGCCGATGCGTCGGTGGCGAAGAAGTACCTGGCCCGGTTCGAGGGCACCGGGGTATCGATCGCCGGCCTGAACTGCAACGGCAACCCGCTGCACCCGAACCCGGAGATCGGCGCCAAACACGCCGACGACGTGCGTAAATCGATCCGTGCGGCTGCTGCGCTGGGCCAGAACCGCGTGGTCACCATGTCCGGTCTGCCTAGTGGCGAGCCCGGAGCGCTGCGTCCGAACTGGGTGGTCAACGCCTGGAACTCGGCGGCGCTGGATGTGCTGGACTACCAGTGGGAGATCGCGGCCGCGTTCTGGTCGGACATCGACCAGCTGGCCAAGGACCACGGCGTCAAGGTGGCCCTCGAACTGCACCCCCAGAACATCGTGTTCAACGCCCGCGACGTGCGCAAGCTCGTCGAACTGACCGGCGCCACCCATGTCGGCGTCGAACTGGATGCGTCGCACCTGTTCTGGCAGCAGGCCGATCCGGTAGCCGTGGTCAAAGACCTCGGACCGCTGATCTTCCATGCTGCGGCCAAGGACATTCGTATCAACACCGAGCATGCCCGTCTCAATGGCGTGCTGGACAACGGTTTCCGACGCCTGTCGCCGGACGAGCCGCGCACCAACCTCGGTGGTGACGAGTGGGCCAACGAGTGGCCGAAGGACTCCTCCTGGGACTTCGTTGCTCTTGGCAAGGGTCACGACGCCGCCTACTGGGCAGAGTTCATCGCCGCGCTGTACGACGTCGATCCCGACATGTGCCTCAACATCGAGCACGAAGACACCGAGCTGGGCCGTATCGAAGGCCTCGAGGTGGCATCCACCGTCCTGAAGGACGCTTGGGCCAGCTACCTCACCACCAACCCCACCGCCACGAGGAAGTGACAACATCATGAAGTTCAAGAAGATCACGACGGCGTTATGCGGCGTCGTACTGGCCACCGCCCTGAGCGCCTGTGGCGGCACCGCCGAGACCCCCTCTTCGGACGGGACCACTGCCGACAACGGCGGCGGTGACAAGCCCCGCGTCGCGTTGATCGCCAAGTCGATCGCCGGCGAGTTCTGGGTGACCAGCCGCGAGGGTGCAGAGAAGGCCGGTGAGGATCTGGGTGTCGAGGTGAGCTTCAATGGCACCGACACCGAGTCCGAGGGCGAGAAGCAGCTCAATCAGCTGGAAGCTGCGATCAACGGCAAGCCCATCGGCATCGGGTTCGCCGCCCAGAATGGCGCTGAGGAGGGTGCGCCCCGCCTGCTGGAGCAAGCGACGAAGGACGGCATCAACATCGTCGCCTTCGCCACGCCGATGAGCTTCTCCGACTCTCCCATCGCCACCGTCGCGTCCAACAATGTGCTGATGGGCGAGATGGCCGCAGAGAACATGATCCGGGTGCTCGACGGCAAGGGCAAGGTCGCCATCATCACCAACGGTGAGGTGGGCGACGCGGCCATCCGGCGCGACAGCTTCCGCGACTTCATCGCGGCGAACGCACCCGACATCGAGATCGTCGACGTGCAGAACGGTGAGGCCGATCGCGCCAAGTCGATGGACAAGGCCCAGGCCATCCTGCAGGCGAATCAGGATCTCGCAGGGTTCTACTGCACCGGCGACCACGGCACCATCGCCGCCGCCGACCAGGTCAAGGCCATGGGCAAGGACACCAAGGTCATCGGCATCGACGCCAACCCCGAGATGGCCTCGATGATCCAGGCCGGCGAAGTGACCGGTGTGGTGACCCAGGACGCCTTCCAGGTGGGCTACCAGACCGTCAAGGTGCTGGTCGACGCGGCCAACGGCACCATGCCGGCGGAGAAGGAGGTCGTGGTTCCGTCCGTGTGGGCCGACCAGGACAACATCACGGAGCCCGATGTCGCGAAGGTCATGGGCCTCAGCTGACAAATACAGACCGTCAGGCCCCACGCGGGGGAGGGTGTGGCAGCCGGGGCCTGACGTTATCTCCCCCGCGCTCCTTGTGATCGGTGCTCCCTCGGCCAAAGGCCGAGGGAGCACTGTCTTTGGGAGCCGGATCCTGGGTGGAGGGGTTGAATGGCGGCCCTTCGGATGCTATTGTCTATACAAATGACAGCGGGGAAGTGCTGTTACATCTGGCAGACATCGCAAAGGTTGCGGACCGGGCCCCAGGGCACAAGGCCACGACAGGACAGGAAGGCAAGGGTAAATGACCCAGACCATCACGCATTGGATCAACGGAGCGCCGTACGAGGGCACCCCGAGCAAGCGCATCCCCGTCGAGAACCCGGCTACCGGCCAGGTCGACTCGGAGCTGCTGGCCGCGAGCAAGGAAGACCTCGACTACGCGGTGTCCGTCGCTCGTGAGGCCCAGAAGAAGTGGAAGAAGTACTCCCTGGCCAAGCGCACCGCGATCATGTTCAAGGCGCGTGAGCTGGTGCTGGAGCGTCAGGACGAGTTGGCCAAGTCGATCGTCAACGAGCACGGCAAGGACTACGGCGATGCGATCGGCGAGATCCAGCGCGGCCGCGAGACCATGGACTTCGCCTGTGGCATCAACGCCGCTCTGAAGGGTGAGTACTCCTTCGACATCGCCACCGGCGTGGACATCCACACCGTGCGCCAGCCCGTCGGCGTGGTCGCCGGCATCTGCCCGTTCAACTTCCCGGTGATGGTGCCGATGTGGATGCACCCCGTCGCCATCGCCACCGGCAACGCGTTCATCCTGAAGCCCGCCAGCCCCACGCCCACCGCGTCGCTGATCATGGCTCAGATCTACAAGGACGCCGGCCTGCCCGACGGCGTGTTCAACGTCGTCTCCGGTACCCGCGACATGGTGACCGAGGTGCTCGAGCACCCGGGCATCGACGCCATCTCCTTCGTCGGCTCCACCCCGGTGGCCGAGATCGTGATGGAGAAGGGCACCGCCACCGGCAAGCGCGTGCAGGCCCTGGGTGGCGCGAACAACCACGCCATCGTGATGCCCGACTCCGACCTCGACTTCGCCGCCGGTCACATCTCCGCCGCCGCCTTCGGTGCCGCGGGCGAGCGCTGCATGGCGCTGCCGGTCGTCGTCGCCGTCGGTGGTATCGGCCCGAAGCTGGCCGAGATGGTCAAGAAGCACGCCGAGAAGATCAAGGTCGGCTACGGCCTCGACGAGGGCGTCAACATGGGCCCCGTCATCACCGCCAAGGACAAGCAGCGGATCACCGACTGGATCACCGAGGCCGAGGACGCCGGCGCCACCGTCGTGCTGGACGGTCGTGACCTCAAGGTCGACGGCTACCCCGACGGCTTCTGGCTGGGCCCGACGATCCTCGACGACGTTCCGCTGGAGTGCAAGGCCTACTGCGAAGAGGTCTTCGGTCCGGTGCTCACCATCGTGCACGCCGAGAACTACGAGGAGGCCATCGAGCTGGTCAACTCGTCCCCGTTCGGCAACGGCACCGCGATCTTCACCAACGACGGCGGCGTGGCGCGTCGCTTCACGTTGGACGTGGACGCGGGCATGGTCGGCGTGAACGTGCCGATCCCCACCCCCGTGGCCTACTACTCCTTCGGTGGTTGGAAGGCGTCGCTCATTGGCGACACCCACATCCACGGCCCCGAGGGCGTGAAGTTCTACACCCGCCTCAAGGCGATCACCTCTCGCTGGCCCTCCGAGTCCGGCACCTACGCCGCGACGATGTCGTTCCAGCGCGAGGAGTGATCCTCTAGCGGCTCACTGCGAAGGACGGTGGTCCTGGTCTCTCGATCAGGACCACCGTCCTTTTGTGTCCCCGGACCCTCGTGAGGAGGGTCCGAAAAAAAGTTTTGGCGTTTTTTCTGGTTTCGCGTCATAGCTGCGTCGGGATCCGGTCTTTATGTGTAGCGACGTCGGGCATGGGGATGACCGGCGGGCTAACCGGACAGAGCGCTGGCGGTGTCGGATCGGGGGATCCCACACATATCGGTGTCTTGGTAGCTGGTCTCTGTTCCGGGAGGCACCCGCTGACCGGGTTGGTCTGGTTAGGCGTTTGGTCGGTTTCGGGGCCCTGCTTTTCTTGGGGGCAGGGTCCCGGACCACCAACCGATGGGGTTGCTGCGTGTTGGAGTGAAGGATGCAAAAGGGAAGACGAGATCGCGTGTCGCGGATGGTGATCGTGATGGAGTCCTCACCGGTGGCGCAACAGCATTGGGGCTGTGCGTCGCAAGGGTAGTGAGCCATGGGGATGGGCCTACGAATGATCCTTCGATAGCTCCTGAGAGGGGTGCGGTACCGGTGAACCACCGGCACCGCACCCCTTCTTCGTTCTCTCTTGTTGGTTCGTGGGTGTCTTTCAGGCCACGAACCAACCCCCGGGCCCGACGCCCGTGCTGAGCCGCGGGACGTACTGGTCGAAGTAGACCCGGGCGATCAGCTCACGGCGGCTGCGTACCGAGGCCTTCTCGAAGATCGACTTCAGGTGGTCCTGCACCGTCCACGTGGACAGGTGAAGGATCCGGCCCATCTCCTTGGTGTCCATACCCTGCAGGATGAGCGCCACCACGTCGCGTTCCCTGTTGGTGAGGCCGAACGCCGCGACGACGAGCGGAACCACCTCTGGCGGCCGGGCCTCCTCGATCGTGACCACGACCTCCCCATGGACACCGTCGCGTGCGCTCAGCGGCGTGGCATGAAGCACCAGCCACAGTCCGCTGGCGGTGCGGATCCGGGCCCGCGGCGGGCTCGGCCACTCGCCGCGGGAGTACCGTCGCGCGGCCCCGACCAGCGACGAGATCACCCCCGCCGGCGAGGTGCCGGCGCTGCCGAACCTCAGCTCCTCCACCCACCGGTCGGCGCCGGGGTTGAGCTGGACGATCTCGTCGTCCTGGCCGACGATCATCACGCCCGGACCCACCGGCGATTCGATCGGCGCCGATGCCGACAGTGAGGCGAGCAGTCCTCCGCGCACGCCCGCCCCCAAGACGAGCGAGAGCGATGCGAGGAAGGCGATCTCCTCAGAGGCGAACGGCCGTTCGTCGGTGGAGCGGAACAGGGCGGTCGCGCCCCACAGGTGGCCTTGATCGACGCAGAGCGCTCGGGCCTCGTCGCCATACCCGAAGGCCGGGCGCATCAGCTCGCGCACCCGAGGCGACTCCTCCGGGTGGCCCGCGGTGCTCTCATGGACGCCGGCGGCGCGCGTGCCGTCGTCCGCCATTCGCATGAAGGCGGTGTCCTCGCTCGCCCCGTACTCGATCAGACCCCATTGGTGATCGCGCTCATCGCGTCCCTCCAGGCTTCCGAACTTCCGGGTGCCGGTGAGCAGGCGCGTTGACGGGTCGACGGTGCTGAAGCAGGCACCTGCGAAGGGCACGGCGCGGTGGAGGGAGGCCAGCGCCTCGCCGAGGAACGCGTCGAGGTCGAGTCCGGCGTGCGCGACGACCTCGATGTCACGGCGCACGCGTTCGGCCATCAGTCCACTCGGCATGGATGAATTCTGCGCCTACGGGACGCATTACGGAACCCCAGATTCCTGGGGGGTGTCTCCGCTCAGCGCCGTGGCGACGTGAAGTCTCCGGCGTCGCGGGATGTTGTGGCGGCCGGCGGCACCGCACGCTGGGGAGTCTCGTGATCATCCCGCAGGCGGCGACGCCTCGACGAAGACAAGGAACCGACATGCCACAAGACCTCAGAGAGGCCACCTCACGCACCTCCCCGGCCGAAGCCCTGCGAGGGCTCTGCCAGGGCCGGGTCTACCTTCCCGGCGACCCAGGCTACGACGGCGCCCGCGTGCCCTGGGCGGTGCACGTCGACCAGCGCCCGGCCGCCGTCGCCGTCCCGCATTCCGCCGACGAGGTGGTCGACGTCGTCCGCGCGGCCGTCGGAGCGGGCCTGTGCATCGCGCCGCAGAGCAGCGGCCACGGCGCCGGTCCGCTGATCGGCGTCGATCTGTCCGACGTGGTGCTGATCCGGCTGGGTGAGCTCACGGGCGTCGAGGTCCATCCGGAACGGCGGGTCGCCCGGGTGCTCGGTGGGACGCTGTGGGAGGAGGTCGTCCAGGCCGCCGCGCCGCATGGGCTCGCGGCGCTGCACGGGTCGTCGCCCGACGTCGCGGTGGCCGGCTACACCTTGGGGGGTGGGCTGTCGTGGTACTCGCGCCAGTACGGCCTGGCGGCCCACCATCTGCGGGCCGTCGAGATCGTGCTGGCCGATGGGCGACTGGTGCGCGCCGACGAGACCAACGAGTCGGAACTCTTCTGGGCGCTCAAGGGTGGGGGCGGGAGCTTCGGTGTGGTGACGGCGCTCGAGTTCGACCTGCTGCCGATCGGTGACGCCTATGCAGGGATGCTGCTGTGGCCGCAAGATCGGGCAGGGGAGGTGGTCCGCGCGTGGGGTGCGTGGACGCGCGGGCTTCCCGAGTCGGCGACCACGTCGTTGCGGCTGATGAACTTCCCGCCGTTGCCCGAGCTGCCGCCGTTCCTCAGCGGGCGGGCGCTGGTCGTCGTCGACGGCGCGATCCTCGACGCCGACGAACCTGCTCAGGAACTCCTGGCCCCGCTGCGCGCGTTGGCCCCCGAGATGGACACGTTCGCCAGGGTGCCTGCGCCTGCGCTGACCCGAATTCACATGGACCCGGAGGGACCGACGCCGGCGGTGTCGGCGGCCTGCTTGCTCGACGCACTGCCCGACGAGGCGATCGGCGCGCTGCTGGACGTCGCAGGCCCCGGCTCCGGCACCTCGGTGCTGGCCGCGGAGATCCGCCACCTCGGCGGAGCGATGGGGCGTCCCGCCGAGGCCGCGCTGGACCGGCTACGCGGTGACTACCTGGCCATGTTCCTCGCCATCGCCGCGACGCCGGAGATGGGCGCCGTGGGGATGGCCGACGCGATGCGCGGGGTCGCAGCGTTGGTGCCGTGGACCGCCGACGGGCGATACCTCAACTTCGACGACAACGCCGTCGAGGTGTCCGAGGGCTACGGGTGCGTGGCCTGGGAAAGGCTCCGTGTGATTCGAGACCGCGTGGACCCCGAACGCCGACTCGTGGCGAACCATCCCCTCTGACGCAGAGGCAAGTGAGGCCTAGACCACGCAGAACTCGTTGCCCTCGGGGTCGAGCATCACGATCCATCGACCCGTGAACTGCTCGTCGAAGACCTCGACGAGAGTGGCCCCGGCGGCGACGAGCTCGTCGGCCTTCGCCTGCAGCGCGCCCATGTCCTTGTTGTCGCGCGACAGGGAGACCCGGACATCCAGGTGCAGGCGGTTCTTGGCGGTCTTCGACTCCGGCACCTTCTGAATGAAGATGCGGGGGCCGACGCCGTCGGGGTCGATGATCGCGTTGGCGTCGTTCCAACGCTCCCGCGGGAGGCCCCAGGCGACGAGCGCCTCCTCCCAGGTCTCGTGCGGCGGGGGCGGTGGCTCGCGGACGTAGCCGAGCGCGGACGCCCAGAACTCGCCGAGAGTCAGGGGATCGGCGGCATCCATGGTCAGCGAGAACTTCGTAGTCATGGCCTCACCCTGCCCGCTGCTCGGTGTCGACGCAATACCTCTGGGGAACCGAAGAAGCCAGCTTCTAGAAAGTACTTGTCAATCCGGAAAGTATTTGTTAGGCTCAAGGTAGTTGAGATCCCCACAAGGATCCGTACCGATAGGAGCCAGCCATGAATGCGAAGACCCGGAACCAGAACCCCGACCGGATCCGCGGCGCGCTGAGCATGGTCTGGGTGGGGCCCGTGATGGGGATCGCCTGCATGATCGGCCTCTTCTGCTACGCCGTGGCCAACGGCTCCGCGCCGATGATGGTGGTGGCGTCGAGCGTCGCCGCGAGCATGGGCGCGGTCTGGGCCTCCACCTACGCCGCCTTGCGCTCCCAGCTCGCCAAGGCTGCGAAGGCAACGAAGGCGGCCCAGTAATGAGCACCACGCCCACCCCCGACGAGGCCCGCGCGCTGCTCGAGAAGGCCGCGCTCACGACGTCGGCGAGTCGGGTCGGCGCCAGCTGGCCGCACATCGCCGGGCTGCTGGGCATGGGGGCGGCGTCCTCGCTCGCGCTTCCCGCTCTCGCCTATGTGCCCCGCGAACTGCGCCTGCTTCCGCTGCTTCTCCTCTTCGCCTGGATCGCCACCCTGTTCGTGTTCTCCCGCGTCTTCGGCTGCTCCCTCAAGGAGGGCTTCGGTCGACGGTGGGTCGTCACCATCCTGATCTGGGGTGCCGTGTGGGTGGCCGGGATCGTCGGCACGTCCTGGCTGTTCGTGGGTCAGGCATGGTTCCTCATCGCGGCCAGTGTGGCGCTCACGCTGGTGGCGTGGATCGGGGCATGGGTCGAGGCACGGCGATGAGTTCCACCCATCCCCGGCACGAGCTGGTCGACGCGCTCACCCACCCGGTGCGGTTCTCGCTGGTGGCCGCGCTCAACGGCATGGATACTGCGGAGTTCGCCATGATCAGGGATCAGCTTCAAGTCAGCGACTCGGTGCTGAGCCGCCAGGCCTCGCAGCTCGAAGAACTGGGCATCGTCGCCATCAAGAAGGGCTACGTCGGCAAGCGCCCGCGCACCTGGCTCAGCCTCACCCCGGAGGGGCGCCGGCAGTGGACGGCGCACCTCGCCGCCTTGCAGGCGATCGCGAGCCTCGGCGTTCCGTCGTCGACGAGCTAGCCGATCAACGCCCATCCGCTGGAGGCGGCGATTTGGCGTTGTGGCGGCTGAGGGGCTGTAGGGGACCTAGGCCAAGGGGCCGCGAGGCGACGACGAGAGCCCTCCAAGGCCGCTGAATGGCATTTATGCACAGCCCACGCCCGATTCTCCGCTACATCTAGTAAGATCGGAGAGTTGCTTCGGCGCCGATCCCACTGGCGCCGGTTTTCTGGCTAGACCCAAGGAGTCAGTGCGTGGCTGAAGACGCGATGACCGTCGATGAATCGATCGAGGATCTCGGTGAGTTGCTCGACGAGGGCGACACCTCGGTAAGCGGCACTTACGACGCCGATCAGATCTCGGTTCTCGAGGGCCTGGAGGCGGTGCGCAAGCGCCCGGGCATGTACATCGGCTCGACGGGGGAGCGTGGCCTGCACCACCTCGTCGCGGAGATCGTCGACAACTCCGTCGACGAGGCTCTGGCCGGTTACTGCACCACGATCGACGTCGAACTGCTCGACGACGGCGGCGTCCGCGTCAAGGACGATGGCCGTGGCATCCCGGTGAAGATCCACCCCGTCGAGGGCATTCCCACCGTGACGCTGGTGCTCACCGTGCTGCACGCCGGTGGCAAGTTCGGCGAGGGCGGCTACAAGGTGTCCGGCGGTCTGCATGGCGTGGGCTCGTCGGTGGTGAACGCGTTGTCGTCGCATTTCACCGTTGACGTGTGCCGCGACGGCTACCACTACCGGCAGAGCTTCGAGCTGGGCGTGCCCACCACAGAGCTGGAGCAGCTGGAGGCTACGGACGAGACCGGCACCACCATCACCTTCTATGCGTCGTCGGAGATCTTCGAGACCACCGAGTACAACTACGACACGCTCGCCACGCGCTTCCGTGAGATGGCCTTCCTGAACAAGGGCCTGCGGATCACGCTCACCGATCTGCGTGCGCACAAGCAGGCGCCCACCGGCGACGAGGGCGAGACCGACACCCCGTACGACGAGTTCCACTACGAGAACGGCCTGATCGACTTCGTGCGCTACCTGTCGGCCGGCAAGGACGTGATCCACCCGTCGGTGATCGCCGTCGAGGCGCACGCGCCCGAGGCCGGCATGGGCGTCGAGATCGCCATGCAGTGGAACACCACCTACACCTCGAGCGTCTACACCTTCGCCAACACCATCAACACCCACGAGGGCGGCACCCACGAAGAGGGCTTCCGCGCCGCGCTGACCAACACGGTCAACAAGTGGGGCGAGAACTGGGGCCTGGTGAAGAAGAAGGAAGACCGCGTCTCCGGCGACGACATCCGCGAGGGCCTCACCGCCATCGTCTCGATCAAGGTCTCCGAGCCCCAGTTCGAGGGCCAGACCAAGACCAAGCTGGGCAACACCGAGGCGCGTTCCTTCGTGCAGCGGGTGATGAACGATCGCCTGGGCGACTGGTTCGAGCGCAACCCGTCGGAGGGCAAAGACATCGTCCGCAAGTCGCAGGCTGCGGCCGCCGCCCGCATCGCAGCACGCAAGGCGCGCGACATGGCCCGCAGCCGCAAGGGTCTGCTGGGCGGCGGCGGCCTGCCGGGCAAGCTGATCGACTGCCAGTCGACCGACCCCACCGAGTGCGAGATGTTCATCGTCGAGGGCGACTCCGCCGGCGGCTCGGCCCGCGGCGGACGCGACCCCCGCACCCAGGCCATCCTGCCCATCCGCGGCAAGATCCTGAACGTCGAGAAGGCCCGCATCGACCGCATCCTGGCCAACAAGGAGGTCGAGGCGATCATCAACGCGCTCGGCACCGGCATCCAGGAAGAGTTCGACGTCGCCAAGCTGCGCTACCACAAGCTGGTGCTGATGGCCGACGCCGACGTCGACGGCGCCCACATCCGCACCCTGCTGCTGACGCTGCTGTTCCGCTTCATGCGCCCGCTCATCGAGGCCGGCCACGTCTACCTGGCTCAGCCCCCGCTGTTCCGGCTGCGCTGGACCAACGCCCCGCACGAGCTGGCCTACAACGACGCGGAGCGCGACGGCTTGCGCGACGCCGGCCTGGCCGAGGGCAAGAAGCTGCCCCAGGTCAACCCGATCCAGCGGTACAAGGGTCTCGGTGAGATGAACCCCGACGATCTGTGGGAGACCACGATGGACCCGGAGAACCGGATCCTGCTGCAGGTCACCCTCGACGACGCCGCCATGGCCGACCAGATGTTCTCGATCCTGATGGGCGAGGACGTCGAGCAGCGCCGCACGTTCATCCAGCGCAACGCCCGCGACGTGCGCTTCCTCGACATCTGACATGACGCTCCTTGGATCGTGCGAGGAACGAGCCTCGAAAGGTTCGGGTCGTCGGGCAGCCTCCTGCCCACGGCGCCGGCCGCTTCGAGGCTCCTTCGTCGCACCTCAACGAGCGGGATACTGAAAGGTAATCCATGACTGACACCCCGCAGGGCCCCGACGAGACCACGGAGCCCATCGAGTCGACCGTCGACGAGATCAAGGCCCCTGGCCTGGGCACGGTGAACCCCGTCGATCTCCAGGTGGAGATCCAGCGCTCCTACCTCGACTACGCGATGAGCGTGATCGTGGGTCGCGCGCTGCCTGATGTGCGCGACGGCCTGAAGCCGGTGCACCGCCGCGTGCTGTACGCGATGTGGGACGGCGGCTACCGTCCTGACCGCGGCTGGAACAAGTGCTCCCGCGTGGTCGGCGAGGTGATGGGTCTCTACCACCCGCACGGCGACTCGGCGATCTACGACACCCTGGTGCGCCTGGCGCAGCCGTGGGCGATGCGGCACACGCTCGTCTCCGGTCAGGGCAACTTCGGCAGCCAAGGCAACGACAAGGCCGCGGCGATGCGGTACACCGAGTGCAAGATGGCGCCGCTGGCCGTCGAGATGGTGCGCGAGATCGAGCAGAACACCGTCGACTTCAAGCCCAACTACGACAACCGCGAGATGGAGCCCACGGTGCTCCCCGCGCGCTTCCCCAACCTGCTGGTCAACGGCTCGACGGGCATCGCGGTGGGCATGGCCACCAACATC
The DNA here is from genome assembly GCF_029211185.1 of Tessaracoccus caeni. Lineage (GTDB taxonomy): Bacteria > Actinomycetota > Actinomycetes > Propionibacteriales > Propionibacteriaceae > Arachnia > Arachnia caeni. The sequence continues at coordinate 6,173 of NZ_JARGDO010000006.1, read as the reverse complement.
CCGACGCACAACCTGCGCGAGGTCAACGACGCGGTGCAGTGGGCGCTGCAGCACCCCGATGCCACCCGCGAGGAGCTGCTCGAGGCAGCGATGCAGCGCATCCAGGGCCCCGACTTCCCGGGCGGCGGCCTGATCGTCGGCCGCGCCGGCATCGAGGAGGCCTACCGCACCGGCCGCGGGTCGGTGATCATGCGCGCCGTGATCGATATCGACGAAGACGCCAAGGGCCGCACCCAGCTGGTGATCACCCAGCTGCCCTACATGTGCAACCCCGACAGCCTCGCCCAGCGCATCGCCGACCTGGTGAACTCCGGCAAGCTCACCGGCATCGCCGACATCCGCGACGACACCTCTGCCCGCACGGGCCTGCGGATCGTCGTCGTGCTGAAGCGCGACGCCCAGCCGCGCGTCGTGATGAACAACCTGTACAAGCACACCGCGCTGCAGGACACCTTCGGCTGCAACATGCTGGCCATCGTCGACGATGTGCCGCGCACGTTGCGTCTGGATCAGTTCATCTCGCTGTGGATCAAGCATCAGCTGAGCGTGATCCGCCGGCGCACCCAGTTCCAGCTGGAGGACGCCGAACGCCAAGCCCACATCTACCGTGGCCTGGTCAAGGCGCTGGACATGCTCGACGAGGTCATCGCGCTGATCCGCCGCTCGCCCAACACCGAGCAGGCGCGCCAGGGCCTGGTTGAGCTGCTGAGCATCGACGAGGTGCAGGCCACCGCGATCCTCGACATGCAGCTGCGTCGCCTGGCGGCCCTGGAGCGGCAGAAGATCATCGACAATCTGGCCATGCTCGAGGCCCGGATCGAGGATCTGAAGGACATCCTGGCCAAGCCCGAGCGTCAGCGCGAGATCATCGCCACCGAGCTGCAGGCGATCGTCGACAAGTACGGCGACGAGCGTCGCACCAAGATCATCGCGGCCGACGGCGATTTCTCCGACGAGGACTTCATCCCTGACGAGGACATGGTGGTCACCATCACCCACGGCGGCTACGCCAAGCGCACCCGGGCGGATCAGTACCGGCTGCAGAAGCGTGGCGGCAAGGGCGTGCGCGGCGCGTCGCTGCGGGCCGACGACGAGGTGGCGCACCTGTTCACCACCACCAACCACCAGTGGCTGCTGTTCTTCACCAACCTTGGGCGCGTCTACCGCACCAAGGTGTGGCAGCTGCCGGAGGCGGGCCGCGACGCGAAGGGCGGCCACGTCGCCGGCCTGCTGAGCTTCCTGCCCGACGAGCAGATCGCCCAGGTGCTGACGCTGCGTTCCTACGAGGACGCCGACTACCTGCTGCTGGCCACCAAGCACGGCCTGGTGAAGAAGACGGCGCTGGCCGCCTACGACTCGCCGCGTCAGGCCGGTGTGCTCGCCGTGAACTTCCGCGAGCCCACCGATGAGCTGATCGGCGCCACGCCCTGCTTCAACAACGACGACGTGCTGCTGCTGTCGAAGAAGGGCCAGGCCATCCGGTTCTCGGCCGACGACGACCAGCTGCGTCCCATGGGCCGCGTCACCTCCGGTGTCACCGGCATGAAGTTCCGTCCCGGCGACGAGCTGCTCTCGATGGCGGTTCTACCCGGAGGGGCCGACGAGTCCAACCGCTTCGTGTTCACCGTCACCGACGGCGGCTTCGCCAAGCGCACCGCCGTCGAGGAGTACCGTCGCCAGGGTCGTGGAGGCCTGGGCATCAAGGCCATGAAGCTCAACGAGGACCGCGGGTCGATCGTCGGTGGCCTGATCGTCGAGGAAGGCGACGAGGTGATCGCGATGAAGGCCTCCGGCCAGATCACGCGCTCCGCTGTCGCCGAGGTGCCCGTCAAGGGCCGCGACACCATGGGGGTGAAGTTCGTCGGCGTGAAGGGCGACGACACGGTCACCGCCATCACGCTGTACCCCGAGTCGAACGGCGAGGCGGCAGCCGAGGCCACCGACGAGGAGATCCCCGTGGAGGCGTCATCCGCGGCAGATTCGGTCGAACCCGGTAACGTTGCTTCGGACGAGTCCCCCGATGCGGACGCCGTCGTGATTGAGGAGGCCACCCCCGATGAGTGATGCGCCACGCTGGCCCGGAGCCAATGGCAAGCCAGATCTGGTCTTCGCGCCCGCCGATTCGCGGGAGCGCACGGAGCAGTCGGCCGAGCCGGCAGGGAGCCCCGAGTTCGCTGCGCCCGAGCCCATCCCCACCTTCGTCACGCGGGAGAACCCGCTGGTTCCGCCGGACGTGCTGCGCCAGGAGAGCCCTGCCGGGGTCGATCTGAAGCTGGGGCCGGTCGCGGGCACCGTCACGTCGGCCGCCGGCGAGGGTGAGACGACGCGTCAGCCGGTGGTCATCACCGAGGACGACGCGGCGCAAGAGCGTGCGAAGGTGCGCCGCACCCGCAAGGCCCGGTTGCGGTTGTCCCGCATCGATCCCTGGTCGGTGATGAAGACCTCGTTCCTGTTCTCGATCGCGTTCGGCGTGATGCTGGTGGTGGCGATCTTCGCCCTGTGGTCGGTGCTGGCCAGCTCCGGTGCCCTTCAAGAGGCCAACAACATGATCAACCAGCTGATCGGCGACGGCGGGCAGTCCTTCAACATCGAGGACTACCTGAGCATGAACCGGATCATGGGTCTCACCGTCGTCGTCGCGGCGATCGACGTCGTGATCCTGACCGCCCTGGCCACCCTGTTCGCCTTCCTCTACAACCTGTCCGCGACGGTCCTTGGCGGCCTCGAGGTCACCCTCGCAGAGGACTGACCTGAGTCTCTGAACGGCCATGGCACGCTAGAAGAATGCACCTAAGCTGCAATCTGGCCGCCGTTTTCGTCTAGAATCGACGAAAACGGCGGCCAGATTGCATAGAGGTTGCGAATGCTCATTCGGTTTGAAGTCGAGAACTTCCGGTCCATCCTTGAGCCCATGGAGCTGTCGCTGGTCGCTATCGACCAGCGACCCGAGGTGCGCGAGTTTCCGAGGGTCGGCGTGGGTCTACTCCCGGTGGCTGGAGTTTTCGGACCCAATGCGTCGGGGAAGACGAACATGCTCGCGGCGCTGGCTTGGCTGAGGACCGCGGTCATGACGTCGATGCGCAACTGGGACGAGTCCATCCCTGTTGAGCCGTTCGCCTTCGAGTCGGCAAGTGGGAGAGACTCGTCGTTCGTCCTCGAGATGGAGGTGCACGGGGTCAGGTTCGAGTACTTGCTGGACGTCGGTGTGCACAAGGTGAGCTACGAGGCGCTCTTCCACTATCCGAAAGGTCGACGCCGGTTGATCTTCGAGCGGGAAGACAAGCAGCTGTCGCTCCAGCGCGGGCTCGGCGAGCTCTCGGGGACACGGGCGCTCCTCACCAATCGATCGCTCGTCCTTTCCATAGCGTCGCGGTTCGATGAGCGGTACACCTCGTCATTTGCCAACACGCTAAGGCGAGTGACCAGCCTAGGCCAACCGCTTGGGGGACGGCGTCGAGGCATGCCAGGAAGCTGGCGCTCGACGCTTCGGGTGTTCGAAGATGATCAGGACGCTCTGCCGTTCCTTGATGAGCAGTCTGCCGAGGACCGCGGTTCTCGGCGTGATCGGGCGATCTCGTTGCTCAGGATGGCGGATCTCGGTGTCGCGGACGTGGAGATCGAGGAACCGGACGAGGGCGAGTCAGCGCTGTTCCAGCGAGGTATCCAACGACCGCAGTTGGTGCATATCGTTGGGGGGCAACGTAAGGCGTTGCCCTATGAGAGCGAATCCTCTGGAACGCAGGCATGGTTTGAGTTGATCGGGCCAGTTCTCACCGCGTTGGACTACGGTTCAGTGGTGCTCTTTGACGAGTTCGACGCGAGCCTGCACCCAACCCTCACTGCCCAGTTGGTGAAGCTCTTCGAGGAGCCAGGTTCGAACCCTCGTGGTGCTCAGCTGATCTTTACTGCGCACGACACCAATCTCCTCAATCACCTCAATCGTGACGAGGTCTGGCTGACCGACAAGCTCAACGGGGCTACGCGCTTCGCGCCGCTATCAGACTTCGCAGGTGAGCGGGTTCGCCAGTCGCGCAATCTCGAGACTGGCTATCTGAGTGGACGCTTCGGTGCGCTCCCTGACGTCGCTCAACCCGAGGTGCTGAGAAGTCTGGGGCTGATCGGATGAGCGCTCGTGACCGACAGCGTCGAGGGAAAGACCTGCGACGCGGGCGTGGTACACGACTGCCGTTGATGACCTTTCGGGTGTACAGCGAGGGAACGGTCACGGAACTTGAGTACATCAATGCGCTCAAGCGGTTGCCCGAGTTCCGTGACAGTGTCGCGGTGACGATAGAGATCGCAAGATCTGGCGGACAAGCGGTGCAGCTGGTGAATACAGCTCGCAATGACAAGCGAAAGAGCAATCTGGACATCGACCAGTACTGGTGTGTCTTCGACGTGGAAACGCCACCCGTTCCTGGGCTTGTCCAGGCTCTCCAAACTGCATATGACAACGGATTGAGGGTTGCGGTCAGCAATCCGTGTTTCGAGTTGTGGTTGCTGCTCCACCACGAGGTCCAGCGCGGGTATCTCACGAGTGCCGATGCCTACAGACGTCGGCGGATGCTGGACAAGGCAGACGACAAGCATATCGACGGCGAGTCGTACGTAGGCAGGCGTAGCGTGGCTGTGCGGCGGGCGAAAGAGCTTCGTGCCAAGCATGAGAAGGACGGCACGTCTTCTCCTGGAGACAATCCGTCTTCCACGTTCGATCAGTTCGTCGAGGCGCTCGAGCAGGCATTCGTGCGTCAACGCTGATTGGGGGTCGAGAGGTATATCGAGGTGCTAGTCCGTTTAGGTCCGGCCTGTAGCTCGGTAGAGCGCCTCGTCGCGGCTCTTGTTTGGACGGTGTGCTCGGGCCTGGTTTGGCACTCTCCCGAAAGGTCCGCTAGAGTTACTCCTCGGTGAACGGGCCTATAGCTCAGACGGTTAGAGCGCTGCCCTGATAAGGCAGAGGTCACTGGTTCAAGTCCAGTTAGGCCCACCGCACGGACGGCCCCTGACAAGCAGAAATGCTAGTCAGGGGCCGTTTCATGTACCGCAGCAGGCGGGCCGAGTGCGTGCAGCCGGGCCAGGATTCCGTGCGTCGCTCGCCGGTGAGCCGGGGGACGACCGGCCCAGCAGTAGTCTTGGCGCATGGCTGAGCAGGATCCCCGCACCCTCGCGCATCTGCGCCGGGCGCGCGATCTGATGGCCCGCGACTACGCCAAGCCGCTCGACGTGCCGACGCTGGCGGCGCGGGCGCTGATGTCGCCGTCGCACTTCTCGCGTGAGTTCAAGATCGCCTACGGCGAGACGCCCTACTCCTATCTGATGACTCGCCGGGTCGAGCGCGCCATGGCGCTGCTGCGCTCTGGATGGAGCGTGACCGACGCCTGCATGGCCGTCGGTGCCACGTCGCTCGGCTCGTTCAGTTCGACATTCACCCGGCTGACCGGAGAGACGCCCAGCGCCTATCGGTCCCGCCCGCACGACGCCGTCGAGGCGATGCCGCCGTGCATGTCGAAGCTGCTCGCCCGACCGGCCCGATTCGTCTGAACGACATCGAGCAGGATCGGAGAAGCGTGCCGCCGGGTCCGTTCGTAGCATGGCAGGCATGACAGGTATCTCACTCTCGTTCTGCCCCATCACCGTCGACGATGTCGACGCGTCGATCGCCTTCTACCGCGATGCTCTCGGCCTCGAGGTCACCAACGATGTCGCCTCCGACGGCCACCGCTGGGTCACGCTCGGCCAGCCCGGGCCGACGTCGACCGCGCTCGTCCTCTCCGACCCGGCCGCCGGCCGCTCTCCCGAGGACGGCGAGGCACTGCATCGGCTCGTCGCCAAGGGCGTCGGCCCCGGGCCGTACGTGTTCTTCGCCGACGACCTCGACGCCCTCTTCGAGCGGGCGAGCACCTCGGGCGCCGAGGTGCTGCAGGAGCCGATGCAACAGCCGTGGGGCGTGCGCGACTGCGCCTTTCGCGATCCGGCCGGCAACCACATCCGGGTCAACGAGACGCGCAAGTAGCTCCCCTGCCGCTCGCGTCGGCCTAACCGTGGACTGCTCATCAATGCGGTTGCGGGGGGGGGGGGGGGGCCCCCCCCCCCCCCCCCCCACCCACCACCCCCCCGCCCCCCCCCCCCCCCGGGGCCGGGGGGGGGGGGGGGGGGCCCCCGGGGAACCCGCAAAA
>NZ_JARGDO010000069.1 GCF_029211185.1 Tessaracoccus caeni | reverse complement strand
AGGAGGCCAGGTGAGCGGCGGTGGGGAACCGGGTCATGTCTGCCCCGGTTTCCGCGATCACGATGTCAGCGACGGTGGTGCTGATCCCGGGGATGGAGGTGAGTAGTTCCCGGAAGACACGAAAGGGCTCGATCACCACCTCGATGTGTTGGGTGATCTCGCTGATGGCTTGGTCGTAGGAATCGATCAGCGTGTAGTGGGTTTTGACCAGGAGCCCGTGGTGGGGTTTGAATGCTCCGGTCAGAGCGGCGATGAGTTGGGCTTGTTTACCGCGCATGCTGTAGTGCGCCAAACCGGCGAGGGTTTCGGGGTCGCGTTCACCATCGGCCAGAGCGGTGAGCATGGCGCGGGCGGAGACCCCGG
>NZ_JARGDO010000068.1 GCF_029211185.1 Tessaracoccus caeni | reverse complement strand
CTGGTGGCTTCCATCACGACGCAGGTGACCTGTTGCGCGGCGAGATGATCGCGTAGTTGGAGGATTTCCTGGGTCATCGATCCCCAGGTCGTGACGGTCTCGCTGATCCGCTCGCTTTTGCGACGCGAGTTCGGGTTAGGGCCAGGGACACGGACACAGACCTTCGCGAACCGTTTCCCGATATCGATTCCCGCGCAGCGCGGGTACAACTCTTCCACCACCGTCCTCCTTCCGTGCTCGGCCATAACTGTGGTGGCCTGCTGGTCACGGGGAGAGCGAAGGGTCCCAAACAACCAAGTCTGTTACACGTGCTTATAGCAACAATCCGCGCTTCTGCGCATGCTCTCCACCACCAAGCTCGAAAACGGGCTCCCAGG
>NZ_JARGDO010000067.1 GCF_029211185.1 Tessaracoccus caeni | reverse complement strand
TGAAGCAAGGTCGCGGTCTGCTCTACCCAGCGTCGTTGCCTGCCCGTCTCGACAGCTCGCCGGTGATAGTGGGAACGGACCCACGCCACCGCGTCTTCTGGCGCGACACCGCTCATCGTTGCCAGCAGCGCCAAAGCCGTCGCGGTCCGCCCGATGCCGCCGCCACACCCGATCTCGACTCGCTCCTCACCGGCACGTCCCCACGCCTCACGCAGCGCCGCCGTCGCGTCGTCGGTCGAGTCCGGCAGCCGGAAGTCTCGCCACCGCACCCAGCGATGAGGCCAAGGACCAGGCGCTGGGTCACGGCCAAGTAGATAGACCGCGAAATCGGGGGCAGGCACATCGCCGCGCGGCCGGCGCACGCCGACGCCGCGGATGCGTCGCCCGTCGGGCAAC
>NZ_JARGDO010000066.1 GCF_029211185.1 Tessaracoccus caeni | reverse complement strand
AAGGCATCCACCGATCGCACTTAGTAGCTTGTCAAACAAAAATATCACATTCGATAATCTACAAAGATGCTCGCGTCCACTATAAAATTCTCAAAACACACCCAAAAACAAACCCCAACACACGAAACAACGTGAATCAAGTATTTGCTCTGGCGCAGAAAACCAACCACCCAAACCCAACCGGGCTTGCATGCGTTTGATTTTCCAGAACCCAACAACGTGTCCTTGCTTGGCAACCACCACCAACCCCAAGGATCCCGTTCCACACCCACAAAAAGCGAGCAGTACTAAACAATCCAAACGATTCGATAATGATCTAGGTCAATGTTCCACAGAAACCCATCCCACAACGGAAAACGTGGGACATATATGGCTCCTTAGAAAGGAGGTGATCCAGCCGCACCTTCCGGTACGGCTACCTTGTTACGACTTAGT
>NZ_JARGDO010000065.1 GCF_029211185.1 Tessaracoccus caeni | reverse complement strand
ACTAAGTCGTAACAAGGTAGCCGTACCGGAAGGTGCGGCTGGATCACCTCCTTTCTAAGGAGCCATATATGTCCCACGTTTTCCGTTGTGGGATGGGTTTCTGTGGAACATTGACCTAGATCATTATTAAGTCGTTTGGATTGTTTAGTACTGCTCGCTTTTTGTGGGTGTGGAACGGGATCCGAGGGGGTTGGTGGTGGTTGCCAAGCAAGGACACGTTGTTGGGTTCTGGAAAATCAAACATGCGCAAGCCCGGTTGGGTTTGGGTGGTTGGTTTTTCGTGCCAGAGCAAATACTTGATTCACGTTATTTCGTGTGTTGGGGTTTGTTTTTGGGTGTGTTTTGAGAATTTTATAGTGGACGCGAGCATCTTTGTAGATTATCGAATGTGATATTTTTGTTTGACAAGCTACTAAGTGCGATCGGTGGATGCCTT
>NZ_JARGDO010000064.1 GCF_029211185.1 Tessaracoccus caeni | reverse complement strand
CATCTGCTAAGCCTAAATACTCCTTGGTGACCGATAGCGGACAAGTACCGTGAGGGAAAGGTGAAAAGTACCCCGGGAGGGGAGTGAAATAGTACCTGAAACCGATCGCATACAATCCGTCGGAGCCCTTCGGGGTGACGGCGTGCCTTTTGAAGAATGAGCCTGCGAGTTAGTGGTGCGTGGCGAGGTTAACCCGTGTGGGGTAGTCGTAGCGAAAGCGAGTCCTAATAGGGCGTTTAGTCGCGTGCTCTAGACCCGAAGCGGAGTGATCTATCCATGGCCAGGTTGAAGCGACGGTAAGACGTCGTGGAGGACCGAACTCACTTGGGTTGAAAACCGAGGAGATGAGCTGTGGATAGGGGTGAAAGGCCAATCAAACTTCGTGATAGCTGGTTCTCCCCGAAATGCATTTAGGTGCAGCGTCGTGTGTTTCTTACCGGAGGTAGAGCACTGAATGGTCTAGGGGGCCTACCAGCTTACCGAAATCAGTCAAACTCCGAATGCCGGT
>NZ_JARGDO010000063.1 GCF_029211185.1 Tessaracoccus caeni | reverse complement strand
GTCGAGGAGTGGACGACCGAGCTGGTCTCCGGCGACAAGCCGTGCTCGCACGGCACGATCCGCTCGTATCAGAACGCGGTCGCGTTGTTCTGCGACTACCTGACCGACCGCCGCTACGGCTGGATCGAGCGATGCGAGGAACTGTTCGGCACTCATCCGGTGCAGGTCTGCCATGAGTGGAACACCGCGATCCACACCGGCGATCACGAGGCACGCCCGGCGGTCCGGCCGCTGTCGCGGGACGAGGTACAAGCCTTCTTCGACTACGCCGACGATCGCGTCGACCATGCTCGCACGCGCGGAAAGAAGGGCTGGAAGTCGTTGTTCCGCGACGCGACCCTGTTCAAGATGATCTACGCCTTCGGGCTGCGCCGCCGCGAGGTCGGGATGCTCGACGTGCATGACTTCACCCGCAACCCGACCGCGACCGAGTTCGGCCGGTACGGGGTCTGCAACGTCCGCTGGGGCAAGGCCAGCAAAGGCTCCCCGCCCCGTCGGCGGGCGGTGCTGGCGGTGTTCGACTGGACCCGCCCAGTGATCGAGGAATACGTCACCGACGTGCTGCCGCTGTTCGACACGGCAGGCGCCGGGATGCTGTGGCCGACCGAACGACAATCCAGGATCACGGGCAGCTAC
>NZ_JARGDO010000062.1 GCF_029211185.1 Tessaracoccus caeni | reverse complement strand
TTTCGTGTGTTGGGGTTTGTTTTTGGGTGTGTTTTGAGAATTTTATAGTGGACGCGAGCATCTTTGTAGATTATCGAATGTGATATTTTTGTTTGACAAGCTACTAAGTGCGATCGGTGGATGCCTTGGCACCAAGAGCCGATGAAGGACGTTGTAACCTGCGATAAGCCATGGGGAGCTGGTAAACGAGCTGTGATCCGTGGATTTCCGAATAGGGAAACCTCAAATTTCCAGAGTTATGTCTGGTGACCTCTGCTTGAATATATAGGGCAGTTGGAGGGAACGTGGGGAAGTGAAACATCTCAGTACCCATAGGAAGAGAAAACAATAGTGATTCCGTGAGTAGTGGCGAGCGAAAGTGGAAGAGGCTAAACCTTGGTCGTGTGATAGCCGGCAGGCGTTGCGATTGGGGGGTTGTGGGACATGTCCGTTACCATGCTGCCGTGTGGTTGGAAAGTAAAAAAACATGCGCGAAGTTGAATCAGTTTGAATGCTGGACCGTAGAGGGTTGGAGTCCCGTATATGTATGTGTGTGTCTTTCTGGGTGTGTTCCCAAGTAGTGCGGAACTCGTGGAATTTTGCATGAATCTGGCAGGACCATCTGCTAAGCCTAAATACTCCTTGGTGACCGATAGCGGACAAGTACCGTGAGGGAAAGGTGAAAAGTACCCCGGGAGGGGAGTGAAATAGTACCTGAAACCGATCGCATACAATCCGTCGGAGCC
>NZ_JARGDO010000061.1 GCF_029211185.1 Tessaracoccus caeni | reverse complement strand
GCCTCGAGATTTCACGGGGGTGTGGTCTCGACCGGCGGAATGAATGGCGAAAGGTGCTCCTGGCCTGGGATGATACGAGGTGTTGAGACCCGTAGCCATCCGCTGGAAGGAGCACCTTTCAGGTGTCCCACCCTACCTTGTTCTTCTACCCCCGTCCGCGGGTGGACGTCGCCGAGGTTCCGGCCCTCGCGCATGCGGGCGCTGTGCTGCTGACCGACACGATTCACGCCACTGGCCTCGCTGCTTCGCTGCGTGAGGCGCTGGATTCGTGGACGAAACCGCTGGCAGAGCATCACAGCTCGAAGGTCCTGCTGGATCTCGCACTCACTCTCGCGATCGGCGGCGAGCACGCTTCGGATGCTGATCTGCTGCGGTGCGAACCGGACCTGTTCGGTGACGTCGCCTCGGCCCCCACGATCTCCCGCATGCTCACCACGCTGGCTGAGGACGCGCCCGCCGTGATCGAGGCGATCTCGAATGCCCGTCGCGCCGCGCGGGAACGGGCCTGGGCCTTGGCCGGGGAGCACTCCCCCGCCGCGGGGGCCAGTGCGAAGAGCCCGCTGGTCATCGACCTCGACGCCACCCTGATCAACGTCCACAGCGAGAAGGAGCAGGCCGCACCGACGTTCAAACGCGGCTTCGGCTATCACCCTCTGTGCGCGTTCCTCGACCACGGCAGCGAAGGGACTGGGGAACCGCTGGCGATCCATCTCCGCCCCGGCAACGCCGGCTCGAACACCGCGGCTGATCACATCACCGTCACCAAGGCCGCGCTCGCGCAGCTCCCACCAGCCC
>NZ_JARGDO010000060.1 GCF_029211185.1 Tessaracoccus caeni | reverse complement strand
TGAGCCTTATTCAGGCGGTGGCCCAGTGGTGTAGAGCGACCACGGTGGAGATCGTGTTTTTGAATGTTCGGTATGGGCGTCGGTAGTCGGTATGCAGGATGCCCCAGTTCTTGAAGTGAGCGATCACGCGTTCGATCGTGGCCCGGATTTTGTTGATTTCCTTGTTGAACTTTTTCTCCCAGTCCAGCAGTCCCCGGTGGGTGGGTTTCTTGATGGGGGTGAGCATGCCGCGACCGACGTAGCCCTTGTCTCCGATCCAGTTGGCGGGGTCCAGGTCGTCGAGGACGTGGGACTGGTCCAGGCAGTACACGTCGTGGTGGTTCCCGTCGATCGGGTCGGAGATCCAGGCCAGGTGCCCGTCGAGGGTCGCGGCGACTTGCACGTTGTAGCCGGTGGTTTTGTGTTTCCCGGAGTACAGCTCGGGATGGCCTGCCCAGGACCAGCACGGCAGCAGGGTGCCGTCGACGAGGTACTGGACTTTGGTGTCCAGGTCGTCGGCGGTGGGCACGAACTCCCGCAGCACCGTCTCCAGCATCGGAGTGATCCGGGTGATGGCCCTGCTGATAGTGGGCTGGGACACGTCGAAGGTCTCCGCGATCTCCGCTTGGATGCGGTTACGGCGAAGGTAGGTCAATGCCACCACCACGGATCGGTAGAGTCCGAGCACTGGTGGCCAGTCGTGTTCCTCTTGGGGGATCTGTTCTCGGATCATGTCGCACAGATCGTGGATCTCTTCACGAAGGAGTCCTGTGGTATTCTTCATTCCAGGCAGCCTGTTCTTGAGGTGTTGAATTGTCGTAAATCCAATTATCTCAAGAAACGGGCTGCCGCCTTATCTTGACACGCTGTTTAGTTGTGGTTAACTACGCCCTGAATAAGCCTC
>NZ_JARGDO010000005.1 GCF_029211185.1 Tessaracoccus caeni | reverse complement strand
ATGAGGGCTCCCACACTGTTAAGGTGGTAAGACCCCCAGTAGCCCACTGGGTGATAGGTCGGATGTGGAAGTGCTGCAAGGCATGGAGCTGACCGATACTAATAGGTCGAGGGCTTGTCTACAACACAACACATTCGTCATGGTTTGCATGGCTCGCGTTCACTATAAAATATCTGAAAACACACCCCCACCCCGAAGGTTTGGTGGTGGTTGGTTCCAAATTGAATAATTTGTTCCAAGAAATCGTTATACACGGTCGGAGCAAACCCACAGGTTTGTTTCGGTGGTCATAGCGGAGGGGAAATACCCGGTCTCATTCCGAACCCGGAAGTCAAGCCCTCCAGCGCCGATGGTACTGCAACTGGGAGGTTGTGGGAGACTAGGACACCGCCGGACACATAAACACAACGGCCCCGCACTTCGGTGCGGGGCCGTTGTGCTTTTCCGGAGACGTTCGGGGCGTCGATCGTTTTGTTTGGGTCGGCTTCTGCGAGAAGATAGGTCGCATGCCATACGAAGACAATCGCGAACACGAGAACAGGTCGCACGACCGCGGCCGCGACCGGGACCGGCCCCGCCGCGAGGGCGGGAGCGACGGTCAGCGGGGCGATGGTCGCAGTTCGTATGGCAGCCGCGACCGGAGGCCCTACGGCGATCGGGATCGGAAGCCGCACGGGGACCGCGATCGTAAGCCCTACCGCGAAGGCGAACGCCGCCCGTACCGTGGCGATGACGACCGGCCCCGTCGCGAGGGTGACCGTGACCGCAAGCCTTATGGCGATCGGGATCGTAAGCCTTATGGTGATCGCGAGCGTCGGTCCTTCGGTGACGGAGAGCGCCGTCCGTACCGTGAAGGCGATAGTCGGCCCCGTCGCGAGGGCGACCGTGACCGCAAACCGTATGGGGATAAGGATCGGAAGCCTTACGGCGACCGCGATCGCAAGCCCTACGGCGATGGGGATCGTAAGCCCTACCGCGAGGGCGAGCGCCGCCCGTACCGTGGTGACGACGATCGCCCCCGTCGCGAGGGTGATCAGGATCGCGGACGCCGGTCGTACGGAGACCAAGAGCGCCGGCCCTACGGAGATCGTGATCGCAAGCCTTATGGCGATCGTGACCGTAAGCCGTTCCGCGAGGGAGGTGAGCGTCGGTCTCGCGGAGATCGTGATCGGAAGCCGTATGGTGACCGCGATCGTAAGCCGTTCCGTGAGGGTGATAGTCGCCCGCGTCGCGAGGGTGACCGTGACCGGAAGCCCTACGGGGATCGCGACCGGAAGCCTTTCAGGGAGGGCGGGGAGCGGCGGTCTTACGCGGATCGCGAGCGTCCGTCGTATGGGGATCGTGAACGGAGGCCCTACGAAGAGCGTGAGCACAGGCGCGAGAACCTTCGCGACCCGGAGGACACCCGCAACTTCACGCCGGCCGCGGATGAGCCGCCATTGCCGGAGGGCTTCGTCGAGTCGGAGCTGCCCATCGGCGTGCGCGCGGAGTTGAAGGGCGTGTCGAAGGAACGCGCCGCTGAGGCGGGAGCTCATATCTGGGCTGCCGGCCAACTGATCGACGTCGACCCGGCGCTGGCATACCGGCACGCCGAGGCGGCCCGCAGGCGCGCTCCGCGCCTTCCCGTGACCCGCGAGGCGACAGCCGAGACGGCCTACGCCGCCGGCGAGTACGCCGTCGCGTTGCGGGAGTATCGGGCCATCCGTCGGATGACCGGCGGGGACGAGCTGATCCCGGTGCTCGCCGACTGCGAGCGCGCGCTGGGAAGGCCGCGCGACGCGCTGGAGCTCCTGGCCGAGTTGGATCCCCGCACGGCCAAGATCGAGCTGCGCATCGAGTGCCTGCTCGTCGAGGCCGGCATCCGTGACGACCTGGGCCAGCGCGCCGAGGCGAAGCGCCTTCTTCATGCCGCCATCTCCCGGAAGGTCGGCCCCCCGCTGTCACAGGCGCGCATGCGCTACGCCTACGCCGATCTGCTTGAGCGCGACGGCGACGCCGACGGTGCCCGAAAGTGGTTCGAGAGCGCCGGAGAACTCGATCGTGGGGCCATGCTCGACGTTGCGGATCGTCTGGCGGCGATCGACGGCATCGTGCTGCCCGACTTCGAGGAGGAGGAAGAGGAGCTTCCCGAGGTGGACGAGGATGGCGACGTGCTGCCGGAGATCGACGAGGACGGCGACCTGCTTCCCGAGGAGCAGGAGGTCGCAGAGTCGGAGGACGCCGAGGAGAGCGAGTCCGAGGAGGACGAGTCCGAGGAATCGTCCGCCGAGGACGCGGGACTCGACGAGACGGAATTCGAGGGTGAGGACTTCGGCGACGATGAGCTCGCCGAGATCGAGGCCGAAGTTGCCGAGCTATTGAAGGAAGACTGAATGAGCGCGCTGGCAGAGAGCTACGACGCGGCCCTGTTCGACCTGGACGGCGTGGTCTATCTGGGCCCCTACGCGATCGAGGGCGTCCCGGACGCCCTGGCTGAGCTGCGTGCCACCGGCGTTCGGCTGGGGTTCGTCACCAACAACGCGGCGCGCACCCCGGCGACGGTGGCCGAGCACCTGCGGGAGCTCGGGATCGATGCGTCGGAGACGGACGTGGTCAACTCCACCCAGGCCACCCTGCGGCTGCTGAGGCAGGATCTTCCGCACGGAGCCCGTATCCTCGCGGTGGGCACCGAGGCGCTCGTCGAACAGCTTCAGGGAGCCGGTTTCACGGTGGTGACGAGCCGTCACGACGAGCCGGTCGCCGTCGTCCAGGGCTATCACCCGGCGATCGAATGGCGGCAGCTCGATGATGCTGCGTTGGCGATCCAGGCCGGCGCCCAGTGGTACGCCACCAACCCTGATTTCACCAGGCCGGGCCCAGAAGGCCTGGTTCCCGGGTGCGGCGCGCAGGTGGGCGTGATCCAGCTGTGCGTCACCGTCACGCCGAAGATGGCGGGCAAGCCGTTCCGGCCGCTGCTCGACGAGACCGTCGCCCGGCTGGAGGCTGCGCATCCCTTGTTCGTGGGCGACCGGCTGGACACCGACATCCTCGGCGCTCACAACGTCGGCATGGACTCGCTCTTCGTGTTCACAGGAGCCCACGGGAAGGCCGATCTGGCGAGCGCGGCTCCCGACCATCGGCCCACGTTCATCGGCTCGAGTGTGGCGGCACTGCTGCAGCCCGCCCGCGAGGTGAGCGTGATGGCGGGGTTCGCGACCTGCCGCGGCCACGCCGTCGACGCGCTCAGCGGCGTGGTGCATGCTCAGTCGGTTCCGGACGATCTGGAGGGTCAGCTCGACGTCCTCTGGGCGGGCTTGAACCTCGCCTGGTCAGAGGGTGCCGACGTGGGTCCGCTCCTCGAGCGGCTCGACCTGGTGCGGTGATGAGCATCCCGGATCCGAGTTACGTCGCCGCGCAGCTGAAAGGGATTCTCTCGGGGCTGGACGACGTCGATCAGCTGCCCCTCGAGGAGCAGTACCGCCAGCTGGACGCCGCCCAACGCCAGCTGGCCGACATCTTGGTGGGCCCGACGGAGCCGGGACCGAAGCCCGGCCTCCGGTGAGGCTGGATCGCGCGCTGGCCGAACGTGGGCTCGCCCGCTCGCGCACCCATGCGGCGCGGTTGATCGAGGCGGGGCGGGTGACGGTCGACGGCCAGCCGGCACGTCGCGCGTCGCAGCCCGTCGGGCCGGAGGCCGTGCTCGCCGCGGAGGCCGAGGCCTGGGTTTCTCGGGCGGCCCACAAGCTCCTCGGCGCGCTCGAGGACTCCGAGACGGCGGTGCCGCGCCGCGTCCTCGACGCGGGGGCGTCGACGGGCGGGTTCACGCAGGTCTGCCTGGAGCGAGGCGCCGAGATCGTCTACGCGGTGGACGTCGGCCACGACCAGCTCGACCCCACCTTGCGAGATGACCCGCGCGTGGTGGTGCGGGAGGGACTGAATCTGCGCGACCTCACCCTCGCCGACCTCCAGGATGAACCCGTGGAGTTGATCGTCGGGGACGTGTCCTTCATCTCGTTGCGGCTGCTGCTCGCCCCGCTGGCCGACGTGCTGGCCCCGGACGGGGTGGCGTTGCTGCTCGTCAAGCCGCAGTTCGAGGTGGGGAAGTCTCGCCTGGGCGCCGGCGGGGTGGTACGGGATCCTGCGCTGCAGCGAGACGCCGTCGCGGCGGTCGTGGAGGCGGCATCAGAGGTCGGCCTGCGGTGCGACTGGCAGGGCCAGAGCCGTTTGCCGGGAACCAATGGAAACCTCGAGTTCTTCATCCGGCTGCGGCGCCTGCCGGCGCCGCTCGCTCCGGGAGCCTGCGAGCGCGACGACATGGCGAATAGGTAGTGTGGGGGCCGTGGACCGAAGCGTAGCCGTCATGGTGCATCCCGTGCGCCCCGATGCCTTGGCGGGGGCTGCACGTTTCGTCGCCGCCCTCGAAGGGTTCACGTGCCAGGTGTTCCCGGAGGATCTCGAGCGCTTGTCCGCGCTGGTGCCGGAAGCCGACATCGAACCGCTGTCCGACCGGCCGGCGGAGCTGGCCGTCGTCTTCGGAGGAGACGGCACGATCCTGCGCGGCGCGGAATGGGCGCTGCCGAGGGGCGTGCCGATGCTGGGCGTCAACCTTGGCCACGTCGGGTTCCTGGCGGAGCTCGAGCCGTCGGATATCGATGCCCTGAGCGGCGTGATCGAGGCCGGGGGGTACCGGGTCGAGGAGCGCTTCGTGTTGCGGGTCGAAGTGCATCGGGGCGAGACGAAGCAGTGGACGTCGTGGGCTGTCAATGAGGTCTCGATGGAGAAGCTGGCCAGGGAGCGGATGCTGAACGTGCTCGTCGGCATCGACAACCGCCCCCTCTCCACCTGGAACTGCGACGGGGTGCTCGTCTCGACGCCCACCGGCTCCACCGCGTACGGGTTCTCGGCCGGCGGCCCCGTGATCTGGCCGGACGTGCAGGCGATGCTCGTCGTGCCCTTGTCCGCGCACGCGCTCTTCGCTCGCCCGATGGTGCTGAGCCCCACCTCCGAGGTCACGCTCGACCTGCCCGAGTACTCGCAGCACGGCATCTTGTGGTGCGACGGCCGACGTAGCGTCGAGCTGGAGCCAGGGGATCGCGTCGTCGTCAATGCCCATGAGAGCAGGCTGCGCATCGCGCGCCTCTCAGAGCAGCCGTTCACCACCCGACTGGTGAAGAAGTTCGGGCTGCCCGTCAACGGGTGGCGTAGCCGAAGCGAGGCATGAGGCCGTGCTGAGCGAACTGCGGCTGAGCGCCTTCGGCGTGGTCGATGAGGCCGTCTTGGAACTCGGCCCCGGCCTCAACGCCCTGACCGGCGAGACCGGCGCTGGCAAGACCATGATCGTCTCCGGCCTCGGGCATCTGCTGGGCGCCCGCGCGGACTCGGGCATCGTGCGGCGGGGCGCCGAGCGCGCGACCGTCCAAGGCTTGTGGGAGGTGGGACCGCAGACCGTCGAGGCCGTCGCGGAGCTGGGCGGCGATACCGACGGCCCGGAACTCACCACGCTGCGTCAGGTGAGCGCGCAAGGCCGCTCCCGCGCGGTGGTGGGTGGTGCCGCGGTGCCGGTGTCGACGATGGCCGCGCTCCTGGGCGAGCTCGCGACGATCCATGGTCAGTCGGAGCAGGTGCGGCTCTCGTCGCCGGAGCGGCAGCGGGAGCTGCTCGACGCTCATGCGAGGCCGGCCGAACTGGCCCGCTATCGGGATGCCTACCGGCGACGGAAGGCGGCGGCCGAAGAGCTGGCGCGGCTGGAGGCCGAGGCTGATGCGCGCACCCGCGAGTCCGACATGCTGCGCTACGGTCTGGGCGAGGTCGACGGCATCGCGCCCCAGCCCGGTGAGGACGACCAGCTGGCGGCCGAGCAGCACCGGCTGATGGACTTGGACGAGCTGCGTCGCCTGGCCGGGCTCGCCGGGGGAGCGCTGAGTGGCCCAGAGGACGACCTGGACGTGCCGGGCGTCGCGTCGCTCGTCGGGCAGGCGCGCAAGGCGCTGACCCAGCTCGCGGACCTCGACCCCGCCGCCGAGACGCTGGCCTCCCGCGTCGAAGAACTGCAGGTGCTGGCCGACGACGTGGCCGCCGAGGTTGCCTCCTACGCAGCGGACCTCGTCGCCGACCCGTTGCGGTTGGAGGCGGTGGGGCAGCGTCGCGCCGAACTGGCCACGCTGACGCGCAAGTACGGCCGAACCATCGACGAGGTGCTGGCGTGGGCGGACAACGGCCGCCGGCGCCTGGAGGAGCTGGATGGCAGCGACGAGCGGATCGGGGAGCTGAGCACCCTCATCGATCGTCTCGACCAGGAACTCGCTGTGGATGCCGCAGCGATCTCCGCGGCTCGGCGTGCAGCCGCCGATGAACTGGCCGGACTCGTCGCGGCGGAGCTGCGCGCCCTCGCCATGCCGCACGCCCGACTGAGATTCGACGTGACCGAGGCGCCGATCGGTCCGCACGGCGCCGACCGCATCGAGTTGCTGTTCTCGGCCAACCCCGGCTCCGACCCTGCCCCGCTGGGCAAGGTCGCGTCGGGCGGCGAGCTGTCTCGGGTGCGGCTCGCGCTCGAGGTGGTGCTCGCGGGAGACGGGGGAGACCACACCTTCGTCTTCGACGAGGTCGATGCCGGCGTCGGCGGTGCCGTGGGCCTGGAGATCGGGCGCCGGCTGAGGCGCCTCGCCACGCGTTCGCAGGTGATCGTCGTCACCCACCTCGCGCAGGTGGCGGCCTTCGCCGATCAGCACTTCGTAATCGCCAAGGCCAGCGACGGGCAGATCACCACATCGGGCGTGCACAAGCTGGACGACGCGCAGCGGGAGGCCGAGCTGGCGCGGATGATGGGAGGCAGCTCCGACAGCGCCGCCGCGTTGCGTCATGCTGCCGAACTGCGGGCCGAGGCCGCGAACACATCTTGTAACAGCGCTGAAATCCCTGGGATATAGGCTGGCAGTCCGTGAAACGTACCGCTCGCGCCAAGCATATTTTCGTCACGGGAGGCGTCGTCTCCTCCCTCGGCAAGGGGCTCACGGCCTCCAGTCTCGGGAACCTCCTCGTCGCACGCGGGCTTCGCGTGACGATGCAGAAGCTCGATCCGTACCTGAACGTCGATCCGGGCACCATGAACCCGTTCCAGCACGGCGAGGTGTTCATCACCGAGGACGGCACCGAGACCGACCTCGACATCGGCCACTACGAGCGCTTCCTCGACGTGAACCTGTCGGGCCGCGCCAACGTCACCACCGGCCAGGTGTATTCCACCGTGATCGCCAAGGAGCGTCGCGGCGACTTCTTGGGCGATACGGTGCAGGTGATTCCGCACATCACCAACGAGATCCGCGACCGGATGCTCGAGATGGCCAGCGACGACGTCGACGTCGTCATCCACGAGATCGGCGGCACCGTCGGCGACATCGAGTCGCTGCCGTTCCTCGAGGCCGCGCGCCAGGTGCGCCACGTCATCGGCCGCGAGAACGTCTTCTTCCTGCACGTCTCGCTGGTGCCCTACATCGGGCCGTCGGGCGAGATGAAGACCAAGCCCACCCAGCACTCGGTGGCCGCGCTGCGCCAGGTGGGCATCCAGCCCGACGCCATCGTGTGCCGTGCGTCGCGCGAGGTGAGCAACGGCCTGAAGCGCAAGATCGCCATGATGTGCGACGTCGATGTCGAGGCCGTGGTGTCCTGCGCCGACGCGCCGTCGATCTACGCCATCCCCAAGGTGCTGCACGCGGAAGGCCTGGACGCCTACGTCGTGCGCCGGCTGAACCTGAGCTTCCGCGACGTCGACTGGACCAGCTGGAACGACCTGCTGCAGCGCGTGCAGTACCCGAAGCACCAGGTGACGGTGGCGCTGGTCGGCAAGTACATCGATCTGCCCGACGCCTATCTGTCCGTCAGCGAGGCGCTGCGGGCCGGCGGCTTCGCCCATCACGCCAAGGTGAACATCGTGTGGGTCCGCTCGGATGATTGCGACACCCCCGAAGGCGCGGCCAACGCGCTCGGCGACGTGGACGCGATCTGCGTGCCCGGCGGCTTCGGCATCCGCGGCGTCGAGGGCAAGCTGGGCGCACTGCGCTACGCGCGCGAACACCAGATCCCGACGCTGGGCCTCTGCCTCGGCCTGCAGTGCATGGTGATCGAGGCCGCACGGGGGCTGGCCGGCATCTCCGACGCCGTCTCCAGCGAGTTCGATCCGGAAGGCGCCAACCCCGTCATCGCCACCATGGCGGAGCAGGTCGACATCGTCGCCGGCGAGGGCGACATGGGCGGCTCGATGCGACTCGGCTCCTACCCTGCGGAGCTGGCTGACGGCTCGCTCGTGCGAGAGCTCTACGGCTCGGCGCACGTGACTGAGCGTCACCGCCATCGCTACGAGGTGAACAACGCCTACCGTGACCAGCTGGAGGCGGCGGGCCTGCGGATCTCCGGCACCTCGCCCGACGGCTCCCTGGTGGAGTTCGTCGAGCTGTCGCGCGATCAGCACCCGTTCTACGTCGCCACCCAGGCGCATCCGGAGCTCAAATCGCGCCCCACCAAAGCGCACCCGCTGTTCGCGGGACTGATCGGAGCGGCGCTCGCCGCACAGGAGGACCATCGATGATGCACGCCGACCGACGGATGAGCTGGCCCGTGACGAGCCGGGAGGTGCTCGGGAGGGGAGCCATCTCCGAGTTCGTCGAGGAGATCGTCCAGACGCCGTCGGGCGGCGAGATGGCCCGTCAGTTCGTCACCCATCCGGGGGCCGTCGCGATCGTGCCCTGGGACGAGGAGAGCGATCGGATCGCGGTGGTGCGCCAGTACCGTCACCCGGTGCGGATGGAGTTGGTGGAGATCCCCGCCGGCCTCCTCGATCACGAGAACGAGGACTACCGGGTTGCCGCGGAGCGCGAGCTCGCCGAAGAGGTGGAGCTGAAGGCCGGACGCTGGGACGTGCTGGTCGACATGGTGACCACACCCGGCGCCTGCGAAGAGTCCTTGCGCATCTTTCTCGCGCGAGACCTCACGCCCACCGCTCGCCCCGAGGGCTTCGAGCTGGAGGGCGAGGAGGCCGAGATGACCTGGGAGTTCGTGCCGCGCGCGGAACTCGTCGAACAGGTCTTCTCGGGTGGGTGCCAGAACCCCTCCCTGGTGGCTGGTCTGATGGCCCTGGAAACCGCGAGGCTCTCCGGTCGGCTTCCCGCCCTCCGTCCCGACGACGCGCCGTGGCCGATTCGGCAATGACCCCCGAGGACGTGCTGGGCCGCTACCTCGATCACATCCGGGTCGAGCGAGGCCTTGCCGTCAACACCGTCGCCGCCTACCGCCGCGACCTCACCGGCTATGTCGCCTTTCTCCAAGGCCGAGGCATCGCCGATCTCGGCGAGGTGGGCGAAGTGGACATCTCCGAATATGTCCGCGAACTGCACGCCGGATCAGCCGTGGCCAGCACCGCCCGACGGGTGGTGAGCGTGCGTTCGCTGCACCAGTTCGCCTTCGAGGAGGGGCTCACTCCTGGCAATCCTGCGAAGGACGTTCCGGTTCCGAAGCAGCCCCGGCTGCTGCCGAAGGCGCTGAGCGTCTCCGAGGTGGAGCGGCTGTTGGCGGCGCCCGATCGGGAGTCGCCCGTCGGGCTGCGCGATGCCGCGCTGCTGGAGCTGCTGTACTCGACGGGCGCCCGGATCTCGGAGCTGTGCGCGCTCGATGTCGACGATGCGACGTCGCTGCGCGCGGATCCTGAGGCTGGCTTACTGCTGCGCGGCAAGGGCGGCAAGGAACGTGTCGTGCCCGTCGGATCCTTCGCGCGCGAGGCGCTGGACGCGTACCTGGTGCGCGCCCGGCCCGAGTTGGCCAGGGCCGGTCGTGGTGAGGCGGCGCTGTTGCTGAACCTGCGTGGCCGACGGCTGAGCCGGCAGTCCGCGTGGGCGGTGCTCCGTGCGACAGCCGCCGCAGCAGGCATCCGCACCGAGATCTCCCCCCACACGATGAGGCACTCGTTCGCCACCCACCTGCTGGAGGGCGGCGCCGACCTGCGCGTTGTCCAAGAGCTGCTGGGCCACTCGTCGGTGGCGACCACCCAGATCTACACCTTGGTCACGGTCGACCAACTCCGTGAGGTCTACCAGATGGCTCACCCCAGGGCTACCGCTAAATTGGGGAGATGAACAAAGCGCGCAGGGTTCGGATCAAGGATGTGGCGGCCCGGGCGGGGGTGTCTCCGTCCACCGTGTCGGTCGTCCTGAACGACGTGCCCGCGCGGATCTCCTCGGCGACGGCAGAGGCGGTGCGCACCGCCGCGAAGGAACTGGGCTATCAC
Organism: Tessaracoccus caeni; assembly: GCF_029211185.1. GTDB lineage: Bacteria > Actinomycetota > Actinomycetes > Propionibacteriales > Propionibacteriaceae > Arachnia > Arachnia caeni. Next base: position 195,934 of record NZ_JARGDO010000005.1, on the reverse strand, counting down.
CCCGATCTGAACGCCCGCAGCCTGAGGCGCAAGCAGACCCAGCTGATCGGGATGATCACGGACTCCGTCGTCACCACTCCCTACGCGCCCGGTCTGGTGCTGGGTGCGCAGGAGGCAGCATGGGAACGCCAGCACCTGATGCTCATCGCGAACACCGAACGCGACGCCGTGCACGAGGAGGAGGTCATCGAAGCGCTGCTCGCTCAGCGAGTGGCGGGTTTCCTCATCGCGGCGACGGCGCACGAGGCCTGGTCGGTGCCTCGGGCGCTGCACGATGTGCCGGTGGTGGGATTGAACGTCGAACTGGACGGTGCGCCGTCGTTCGTTCCGGACGAGTACGCGGGGGCCGAGGGACTGGCGAAGCTGCTGGTCGCGGCCGGGCATCGTCGCATCGCGCTGCTTCATGGCCGTTCCCGCTTCCCGGCAGCTGTGCTGCGCGCCGAGGCCCATGCGGATGTCACGCGTGCGGCCCAGTGCTACGACGGCCTCCTGGTCGCCTACCACGACCACGCCAGCGAGCTGGGGGACTCGGCGTTCGGGGAGCTGGCAGCGCTCCGGCTGCTCCGGCTGCCGGATCCGCCGACCGCGATCATGGCGTTCAACGACCGCATGGCCGTCGGGGTCTATCACGCGGCGCGCACCCTGGGGCTCAGCATCCCGGACGAACTGTCTGTCGTCGGGTTCGACAACCAGATCCTGGTGGCCGAGGAGTTGCGGCCGGGTCTCACCACCGTCGACCTTCCTCACCGCGAGCTGGGGTACCGGGCGACGTCTGCGCTCCTGGCTCTCCTGGAAGATCGACCGGAGGATGTCGAGGGTGGGGTTCTGCGGCTGCCCTGCCCGCTCGTCGAGCGCACCTCCGTGGCTTCGCCGCCGAGCGGTCGATAACGGAGAAATAACGATTTAGCAGCACTGTTGCGCTGCAAGCAGGCATGCTTTATCGTTTTGCTAAATCGATTCGGCACGCGGGAGTGCCATCGAAAAGCCGGCTGAGGCCGGAGAAAGGGCAACCGATATGCCGCGTTCTACATTCGTCAAGGTGGCGGCGCTCGCCGTCGCCGTCCCCCTCGCGCTGACGGCGTGCAGCAGCCAGGGAGGCAAGAAGACCCAGACCGAGGACGGAAAGACCGTCCTCAGCCTGTGGACCCACTCGGCCGGCAACGAGCTGGAGATGAACGTCATCAGCCAGATCGTCGATGACTTCAACGCTTCGCAGTCCGACTACGAGGTGCAGCGACAGGACTTCCCGCAGGATGCCTACAACGACTCGGTTCAGGGCGCTGCAGCCGCGAACCAGCTGCCGTGCATCCTGGACGTCGACGGCCCGATCATGCCGAACTGGGCGTGGAACGGCTGGCTCGTTCCCAGCGGCCTGACCGATGCGGACGTCGCCGACTTCCTGCCTGCCACCGTCGGCCGGTACAACGATCAGATCTACTCGATCGGCTACTGGGACGTGAACACCGTCCTGTTCGTGCGCAAGTCGGCTGTCGAGGCCGCCGGCGCCCGGATTCCGACCGTCGACGAACCCTGGACCAAGGCCGAGTTCAACGAGCTCCAGGACAAGATCAAGGCCTCCGGCGAATACGACTACGTCATCGACTACGGCCCGAGCTGGACGGGGGAGTGGTGGTCTTATGCCTACTCGCCGATTCTGCAGAGCTTCGGCGGCGACCTGATCGATCGCAACGGCTTCGCCACCTCCGACGGTGTGCTGAACGGCGCCGAGGGCCTCGAGTTCGCCACCTGGTTCCAGCGCCAGTTCGCTGAGGGATACGCGCCCAAGTCCAACGCCCAGGATCGCACCGAGTTCCTGGACGGCAAGGCCGCCATGCAGTGGAACGGTATCTGGGGCTACTCCGACAACATCGCGAAGTACCCGGATGATCTGCTCGTGGTTCCGCTGCCCGACTTCGGCGCGGGCTCCAAGTCCGGCGTCGGTTCGTGGCAGTACGGCTTGTCGAAGACCTGCTCCGAGGAGCAGCTCGCCGGGGGCCTGGCGTACCTGAAGTTCTCGATGGACGACAAGTACATCGCCCAGTTCTCCGACGCCACGTCGCTGATCCCCGCCACCGCGTCCGCGGCGGAAGCAACCACCAAGGGCTTCTTCGGTGAAGGCAAGCCCCTCGAGGTGGCCTACCAGATCAGCGAGAAGTACGGCCTGGCGCGTCCCGCCACCCCCGCCTACCCCGTGATCAGCCAGGTGTTCGAGAAGAACATCTCCGACCTTGTCAACGGCACCGAGCCGCAGAAGACCCTCGATCAGATGGTCAGCGAGATCGATGCTGACATCAAGTCGGCGGGCTACAACAACGGCTGAGTGCGACGCGGGGCCGGCGTCACGCCCGGCCCCGCTCGTCTCGCTCCCAAGAAGGAGAAATGATGTCGGCGACCAACGTCGCGCGCCGCGTGAGTAAAGCGGCACGCCAAGAGAGGAACGCAGGGTGGGCTTTCATCACCCCCGCGTTGATCCTCCTGATCTTGTTCTTCGTGATCCCCGTCGTGATGTCCTTCACGCTGGGTTTCACCAACGCTCGTCTGGGCTCGGCTGCCGCGTCGCAGTTCGTGGGCTTCGACAACTTCGTCCGCGCGCTCGCGAATGATCCGACGTTCTGGGACGCGCTGCGCAACATCGCGATCTTCGTGCTGTTCGTGGTGCCCATCCAGGGCGGGCTGGGATTGCTCCTTGCCATCCTGATCAACCAGAAGCTCCGTGGCATCACCGCCTTCCGGGTGATGTTCTTCATGCCGGTGGTCACCTCCATGGTCGTGGTGTCCATGCTGTGGCGTTTCATGTACCAGAAGGACGGCCTGATCAACGCGATCTTCGGCTTCAACGTCGACTGGCTCAACGATCCGTCGACAGCGATGCCGGCGGTGATCGTGATGTCGATCTGGCAAGGTGTCGGCTTCCACATGATCCTGTGGCTCTCCGGCCTGCAGACGATCAACCTCGACCTCTACGAGGCGGCATCCATCGACGGCGCCAGCAACTGGGAGCAGTTCAAGAACGTGACGCTGCCCGGTCTCAGGCCCACCTTCGTGTTCATCCTGATCACCATCACGATCGCGGCGTTCTCGTTGTTCACGCAGATCGACGTGATGACCAGCGGTGGCCCGGCGAACGCGACGACGACTCTCGTCTACCACATCATCCAGATGGGGTCGGGCCGAGGTGATGTGGGCTACGCGTCCGCGCTGTCGCTGATCTTCTTCCTGATCGTGCTGACGATCACGCTCATCCAGCGCAAGCTCACCAAGGAGGACTGAGCATGACCGCAACAGCTGCCGCTCGCGCACCCAAGAAGTCCACGGGCAAGGATCCGAACGCCGGAAAGAAGTGGACCTACGTTCCGCTCGTCCTTCTCGCGCTGACCTTCGTCCTGCCGCTTCTGTTCATGATCTCGTCGAGCTTCAAGCCGCGAATGCAGATCCTCGAAGACCTCACCACCTGGCGGGCGTTCTTCCCCGTCGGCGAGCTCTCGATGGACAACTACGTCGGCGTGTTCGATCGCGTCCCCGTGGCTCAGTTCTTCTTCAACTCGCTGGTGGTGACCGTCGCCATCGTGGTGCTGGGCCTCTTCATCAACTCGATGGCCGGCTTTGCCCTGGCTCGGCTCAGCTTCAAGGGACGCGGCGTCATCCTCGGCGCCATCATCGCCACCTTGATCGTGCCTTTCGAGACCTTCGCGATCCCTATGGTCTACTGGGTCTCCCAGCTACCGCGGGTGGCGTTGTACAGCGACGGGTTCGCGCTGGAGTCCGGATGGAGCAACTCCTACGAGGTGCTGATCATCCCGTTCATCGCCAACGCGTTCTCCATCTTCCTGTTCACGCAGTACTTCCAGTCGATCCCGAAGGAGATCGACGAGGCCGCTCGCGTCGACGGGGCCAGCTGGTTCCGGATCTACCGTTCCGTCATCGCACCGCTCGCCGGGCCGGCGTTCGCCACCTCCGCCATCCTCACCTTCCTGCCGCAGTGGAACTCCTACCTGTGGCCGCTGTTGGTGATCCAGGAGGAGTCGATGCGTCCCGTGCAGGTGGGCATGCGGTACTTCTTCGCGAGTGGAACGGCGGAGGGCACGCCTTGGGGTCAGATCATGGCGTACACCACGATGATCACCATCCCGGTCGTGATCGTGTTCCTCCTGTTCCAGCGAGCCTTCATCTCCTCGATCGCCTCCTCTGGTGTGAAGGGCTGAGCGGTTCTGAAACCCGTGTCGGGGCTGCGTCGCCTGTGCGACGCAGCCCCGTGTCATATCCATCGTCGTTGTCTCACCGCTCGTTAGAAAGGCGGCCATGTCCACCCTCCCGTCCTGTCCGGACCATCCTGATCGCAGTTTTCCGCGCCTTCATCCCCGGCCGGCCAAGGGCTGGTTGAACGATCCCAATGGCATCCACCACGTCGATGGCCGGTGGCACGTGTTCTTCCAGTACAACCCCGACTCCGCTCGGCACGATCGGATCGTGTGGGGGCAGGTGAGCTCGGCGGATCTCCTGAACTGGACCGAGGAGGGGATCGCGATCGCTCCTCAGCCGGGGACCGGCGACGAGTTCGGCTGCTGGACCGGGGTGGGGGTGCTCGACGACGGCGTGCCGATCCTGCTCTACTCGGGCGTGCGCGACGATTCGGGGCGATCCGAGGTGATGCTCGCTCGTCGTGAGGGCGATCGGTTCCAGCAGAGCCCGCACGTGGTGGCGCCGATGCCCGACGATGCGTCGGTGGTCATCGTGCGCGACCCGTTCGTGTTCGAGGTCGAGGGACGGCGCTGGGGCATTCAGTGCGGCGGCCTCGCATCGGGGGAGCCCGCCGTGCTGCTCTACGACGCGGCTGACCTCACGTCCTGGAAATATCAGGGGTTGCTGCTCGACGGGACCGACGAGGTAGCCGCGACGTTGCCGCCGGCCAACGCGTGGGAATGTCCGCAACTGGTACCCGTCGGCGACGAGTGGGTGCTGATCGTGTCCTTCTGGGTTGCTGGCGAGTTGACCGGAACGGGCTATCTGCTCGGTTCCTTGGAGGTCCGCGACGGGCTGCCGAGATACGAGCCGCGAGTGGCCGGCCTTCTCGACGACGGCCCGAGCTTCTACGCGCCGCAGGCGGTGCGGGCGGGCGGCGCGGATGGTGATCCGGAACGCGTCCTGCTGTGGGGGTGGGCCAGGGAGGCCACCACCGAGGGCGTCCGTGAGCGCAGCGCGGAGGATGCGGATATCGTCGGCTGGTCCGGGATGCTGACCAGCGTGCGCGAGCTCGTCGTCGACGGCGACGTGGTGCGTACGGTGCCGGCTCGCGAGCTGGTGCAGCTGCGCGGTGAACTGCTCGTCGGCGAGTTGGGGCGGTTGCGTGGTGAGTCGTTCACCGGCGATATGCTGCCCGACCAAGCCGAGGCGGTGCTCAGCGGCACCGGGGCGGCAGAGCTTCGCCTAGCGGCTGACGGCGAGCCCGGCCAGCTAGTCTGGCGGGGCGAGCTGTCTGGCGGAACAACCCGGATCCTGCTCGACGCCTCCTTGATCGAGGTCTTCCCCGAGGGTGCGACTTCCACGACACTACGGGTCTACCCGGCTGACGGCGAGTCCTATCGCCTCATCGTCGGCCCGGGTGTCCGCGCCGAGGCCTGGCGGCTTCGCCTGCCCGAGTAGCGACTGCCTGTTCGCGGTGTTCAGTCTCGCCAATCGTGTAGCGGACGCTATGCGGACACGCGAGAAGGGAACCTAGTCGAAGCCTCCTTCTTCCCCTCCACCGTGGAGGGAGCCGTGAGTCAGCAGAGCAGGGGCTGGGGTGCGGGTTTTGCGGTGGTGGGGCTGCCTCCGGTCAGGATGTCGGGTTGGGGTAGGAGTGTGATCTTGGCCATTCCCGGTCTCGTCAGGACGGGCTTCTTCGTTCTCGGATCGAAGCCGATCTGCCATTTGGTGGTGGGATCGTCCCCATCCCGGGGCTCGACCAGCCCATGATGATGGCCGCACAACAACACCAGATTCCCCAGGCTGGTGGGGCCGCCATGTTTCCACGGGATCACGTGGTGCGCGTCGCATTCCGCGTCCGGCACCGTGCACGACGGGAACACGCATGTGCCGTCACGGACGGAGAGGGCTCGGCGGATGGCGGGGGTGACGAACCGGTAGGTGGTGCCGACATCCAGGATCTCGGAATCACCACCGAGGACGACGGGGATGATGTTGGCGTCGCAGAGAAGTCGGCGGAGTTCACCGGCAGGGATCTTGCGCCCAGAGGCTAACACCCCTGCCGCGTGGGCTTTCGCGTAAAGGTCTGTCTCTTTGATGGTCACGATCACCGTCGCGCGGGGACGAGCCCGCCGTCCAGTTTGTGGTTCTTCGGCGAGTTGGGTGAGGGCGTCGGCGTAGCGTTGCTCCCTGGTGACCTCACGCCCGACAGAGTTGCTGGGCTTGTCGCGTTCTGCTCGTTTCCCAGCCGCTACTACCTGGTGGAGGGTGTTGAGCAGGGGTTCTGCTTCGAGGTGCGGGAGTGATCCGCGGAACCAGATCGAGCCTTCATTGTCGTCGCCGTAGGTGAAGGAGCGCCGGCGTAGTGCGATACGACGCTGCTCCGCCAAGATCTTGTCCTCATCCGCTGGGGAGGGAACCAACTCCGGAGCCACCCGACGTAGCGCTTCCTTGGCCCTGGTGGGTAGCTCACTCGGCACGGTGTGGGTGGCCTCCTCTACCAGGAGTCCGGTGATCTTTTCTGCTTGGGCACGGGTGAGATCCGAAGGTAGCTCCTTCATCGCTTTGACCACACCCCGCGCATGCTCCGTGCTGATCGTGCCGTCGAGAACGGCTTTGCTGACGGCAGGGTTCCTTGCGAGGTCTCTGCCTTGGAAGATCGCCCGGTTCGCGTCTTTGCCATCCCGATGCTCGGTCTGCGCGATCAACGTGTTCAGTGGTGTGCGGGTGACCAGGATCGCGGCGTTCCTTCGTTCCGTCGTCGCGGTCAGCATCGCTGCCAACCCCGTTACCCGATCGGCGATCTTGCGGGCTTGCCACAACAGCTCCAGTAGTTCGGGTTCGGGCAGCACATCCCACTCGGTGGGGTTGATGACAGCCAACCATCCGGTGATGGCTTCAAGGGCCTCGCCGGTGGTGGTTCGTGTCGTCGTTTCCATACCCAGAACGCTACAGACAGGGTCTGACAAAACCGAACGCATGTACGATACGGACAACACCTTGGCAGGAACGGGCAACACCTACGTCCTGTCGGGCAATACCTGGCCGGGTTCAGGCAACACTTCGGGCAAAACGGGCAACATCTTTGTGTGGTCGAGCGACGTCGATGTGCCGCCGTGGTGAGGGGGGATCGTGCCGGCACCTTTGACTTCGCCATGTCTCGTAGGGTTGCTGCTTGCCGGCATGGTCGCGGAAGTGCGCGGTTCAGCGCGATGCACGCGGAGGATCCGCTGTCGAGTGCCGTAGCGGGACAGGCGAGGGAGTCGGGAGGGTTGCCCCAGTGCGGTTCCGCCGACCTGCCAAAGGTGTTGCTCAAGAACCGCTAGCCGATCGTGTAGACGAATCCGCGATCCGTCTCGACCAGTCCTGTCATGTACTCCTGCGCACGAGGCAGGTAGGAAACCGCGTAGTCGATGTCCTCCTCCTTCACATGCCAGTTATCGATGTGGGGTCGCAGTAGTCCCGCGAACTGCTCCGGCGTGATCTTGTTCAGGTCGAGTGCGATCTCCACCACGTCATCGGGTGGGATTGGTCGGACCCAGCGGTCGTAGCCGGTGAGGGGGTCGGCGAATGTCACGTTGCCCTCGAACATCCGGTATGCGGCTCTCGAAGTGTGCTCTGGCGACGGCGGTGAGGTTACGAGTTGGAAGTATCGCCATGCCTTGTCGAGGTACAACATGTCGCACTTGGGGACCGCCTGCTCGTAGAGCCCATGAGCGACCGTGAAGCCGTGCGGAAGGCCCCACGCATCGGCGAGTGGGTCGTCGGACAAGAAGTCGCGAGGATTGGCGAGTGCCTGCTCGGTGTCGTTGCGATCGAACGCATATGCGTAGTACCTGATTCCCATGCCCTGATCGTCACTGAATGGTGCTGCCGAGGGAAGGGCCAACTGCCAACCTGTGGATAACTCCGCGTGGGATGCGTGAATAGGTCGCCCTTGGGTAGCGAGGTTGGATCCGTCAGCGTTCACGGTGTTTTGCGGTTTGCCAGGTTCTGTACGTCAGCATGCTGGCATACAGAACCTGGCAAACGGCCAGAGCGGCCCAAGACTGACATCCAGAACCTGGGAGATCTCCACGTCTGACGGGGTTAGCCTCACTGGGGGCCCAAAGACTAGGCCGAGCGTCTTCCTGTCCAGTTCGTCATCGAGGCGCATAGGCGCTCGTAGCGGCAGTTGACCCGATCCGTCACACGACGGACCTGACCACCGGACCTGACCACGAGTCCCTACGAATGGTCGCGACCTTTCGAGGCTCGGCCGCAGGCGGCCTCACGCCTCAAGGAGCGCAGGGGGCAGGCGGCCTCACACCTCAAGGAGCGCGGCGGGATCGCGTCGTGTGTGGCGGGGCGCGGGGGATAAGATGTCGACAAAACGACGCGAGGGAGAAGCGATGGCTGACGACGGGCTGTTCGACGTGGAGGAGGGGCCCGTGATCGGGCCGACGGGGAGGCCGCTTCCCGACTTCCCGGAACCGCTGCCGCCAGACCCCAACCGTCGTCGCGCGGTGATCGTCTCGATGTGCAACCAGAAGGGTGGCGTGGGCAAGACCACCACCACCATCAACCTCGGCGCCGCTCTGGTGGAGACCGGGCGCAAGGTGCTGCTGGTCGACTTCGACCCGCAGGGCTCGCTGTCCGTGGGCCTCGGCATCAACCCCCACACCCTGGATCGCAGCATCTACAACCTGCTGCTGACGCGCGAGTTCACCCCCGACGAGGTGATCCAGCCCACCGTCGTGCCCGGGCTGGACATCCTGCCCAGCAACATCGACCTGTCCGCCGCCGAGGTGCAGCTGGTCAGCGAGGTGGCGCGCGAGCAGACGCTGCACCGGGTGCTCGCCAAGCTGCGCAGCTCCTACGACTACATCCTGGTGGACTGTGCGCCCAGTCTCGGCCTGCTCACCATCAACGCGCTCACCGCCAGCGACTACGTGATCATGCCGCTGGAATGCGAGTTCTTCGCGCTGCGCGGCATCGCGCTGCTCACCGACACCATCTCCAAGGTGCAGGACCGGCTGAACCCGGAGCTCGAGGTGCTGGGCATCCTCGGCACCATGTACGACGCCCGCACCATCCACACCCGCGAGGTGCTGGAGCGGGTCGTCGAGGCGTTCGGTGATCAGGTGTTCCACACCGTCATCCGGCGCACCATCAAGTTTCCCGAGACCACGGTGGCGGGGGAGCCCATCACCACCTACGCCAGCACCTCGCCGGGCGCCGGCGCCTACCGTCAGCTGGCGAGGGAGGTGCTGCTGCGGTGTCAGAGCCGGTGACGAAGAAGGCGAAGGCATCGTCCAAGCGCGCGGCCCTGCCGGGGGCGTCGGAGCTCTTCCGACCCACCAGGCCCGCGCCCGATACCGACGCCGCGCCCGAGGCGGCCCAGCTGGCCGCGAGCGGTCGGGTGAAGCACACGCAGAAGATCACGGTGTATTTCTCCGACGACGAGCTGCTGGCGCTCGAGGAAGCCAAGCTGCAGTTGCGTCGGCACGGAGTGAAGGCCGACCGCGGCCGGCTTGTGCGGACCGCCGTCGCCCTCGCCTTGCGTGACTTCGCCGAGCGCGGCCCGGATGGCGCCTTGGTGCAAGAGCTGACGTGAGCCAGGCCGCCCCGCAGCCGAAGGTTCAGGGCTTCGACGTTCACCTGACCAACTTCGAGGGCCCCTTCGACCTGCTGCTGCAGCTGATCTCGCGGCGGGAACTGGACGTCACCGAGGTGGCGCTGTCCCAGGTGACCGACGAGTTCATCGCCCACATCCGGGCCGCTGGGTCGGGCTGGGGACTGGAGCAGACCAGCTCGTTTCTGGTGGTCGCGGCCACCCTGCTCGACCTCAAGAGCGCCCGGCTGCTGCCCGGTGGCGAGGTCAGCGACCCGGAGGACGTCGCCGCGCTGGAGGCCCGCGACCTCCTCTTCGCGCGCCTCCTTCAGTACCGCGCCTTCAAGGCGGTCTCCGCCTGGGTGGCGGCGACCATGGCCGAGGCCGGCAAGTCCCACTACCGGCCGGGCGGGCTCGAGCCGCAGTTCCGCTCCGTGCTGCCCGAGGTGGAGCTGCGGATCACCCCGGAGGATCTGGCCCGACTGGCCGCGGCGGCCATGACGCCCGCCCCGGTGCCGCACGTCGAGGTGGGGCACCTGCACACCAGCAACGTCAGCCTGCAGGAACAGGTGAGCGTGATCGCGGCGCGGCTGCGCCGGGAGGGTGCGCTCACCTTCCGGGCTCTCGTCGACGGCTGCGACAAGCTCACCGTCGTGGTGCGCTTCCTCGCCGTGCTGGAGCTGTTCCGCGCCCAGCAGGTGGCGGTCGAGCAGCTCACCCCGCTCGGCGACCTCACCGTGCGGTGGAGCGGCCGCGACGACGCGACCATCGAAGTGGTCGACGACTACGGACCCGACACGGAAGGGGAATCCCGATGAGCTTGACGCGTCCGTTGGAGGCCATCCTGCTGATGGCCACCGAGCCCGTGCCCACCGCCGAACTCGCGGCCATCCTCGACGTGCCCGTTGACCTCGTCGAGGAGGAGCTGCGCGCGATCGGCGCCTTCTACCGGGCCCACGAGCGGGGCATCCGACTGCTTGCTGTGGCAGGTGGATGGCGGTTCGCCACCGATCCCGATCAGGACGCGCTCATCGAGTCGTGGTTGGTGAGCGAACAGCGTGCGAAGCTCAGTCAGGCCGCGCTGGAGACCCTGGCCGTGATCGCCTATCTGCAGCCCGTCTCGCGCGGCCGGATCGCGGGCATCCGGGGCGTCAACGTCGACGGCGTGGTCAAGACCCTGCTGGTGCGAGGCCTGATCCAGGAAGCGGGCGAAGACCCCGTCACGGGGGCGGCGACGTTCGGCACCACGTCGCTGTTCCTGCAGAAGCTGGGCCTGAACGAGCTGTCGGAGTTGCCCGATTTAGCTCCTTTGCTGCCCGACGCCGTAGCCTTGGAAGCCGAACTGGGCCAGCTGGCCCAGGCCGCAGAGCCGGAGGAAAAGCATGAGTGAGGAAGGCGTGCGCCTGCAGAAGGTGCTGGCCGCAGCCGGGGTGGCGTCGCGCCGCGCCGCCGAGATCCTGATCGACGAGGGCCGTGTCGAGGTCAATGGCGAGGTGGTCATCGAGCAGGGACGACGGGTCAACCCCGCCACCGACCACATCCGCGTCGACGGCGCCCGGATCCCGCCCGCCCGCAACCACCGCTACCTGGTGCTGAACAAGCCGCGCGGCGTCGTAGCGAGCATGGATGATCCCGAGGGACGCCCCTGTCTGGCCGACTACCTGCCCCGGGGCAAGGAGCGACTGTTCCACGTCGGCCGCCTCGACACGCCGACCGAAGGCCTGATCATCCTGACCAACGACGGCGACTTCGCGCATCGCCTGGCCCACCCGTCGTACGAGGTGCCGAAGACCTACCTGGTGGAGGCCGCCGGCGTGATGGACAACAAGACGCTGCGTCGCCTGGAGAAGGGCGTCACGCTCGAGGACGGCCCCATCAAGGCCGACAAGGTGCAGCTCAAGGCTCGCGGCCAAGACCGCACGTTGCTGGAGATCACCATTCACTCCGGTCGCAACCGGATCGTGCGTCGCATGATGGACACCGTGGGGCACCCGGTCGATCGGCTGTCCCGGATCGGAATCGGTCCGGTCCGGCTGCGCAACCTGCCGATGGGAGAGAGCCGCGACCTCACCCGCGAGGAGCTCGGCGCCCTGTTCGATCTCGTCAAGATGTAGTAAGAGGTTCCGCAGGTAGGTGGTGCCGTAGCGAGGACGTGCTGGATGGATGATCTGGCAAGACGGAGAACGAAACTGCCATTGGGTATGCCAGTGAGTTCGACAACGAAGCCAGGTCGCCAGCCAGTGCGCCGCAGTAGGCGCCACCTACCTGCGGAATCCCTAAGGTAGGATTCCCCGGTGGTCTTGTCACTGAAGCCCTTGTTGCGCACCCTCACCGTCGGCGCGGTCTCCGTGTCGCTCGCACTGCTTTCGGCATGTACGCCGTCGGAGGCCGATCCCACCGAGTCGCCATCCGCATCGGTGTCGGCGTCGTCGTCGCCCAGCCCAACGGTGACGATCGAACCGTCCGCCAACCTCGACGGCATCACGGTCTCGGACGAGGACGTGCCCCAGGTGACCGTCCCCGCGCCGTGGGCGATCGGCTCGACGCAGTCCACCGTGCTGCGCGAGGGCGGCCCGCAGCTGCTCGACGACGACTCGGTCATCACCATCCGCTACGCCGGCTACAACGGCCGCACGGGCGAGCAGTTCGATGGCAACTTCGATCAGGACCAGCCGCTGACCTTCCCCATCGGCATGTTCGTGCCCGGATTCACCAGCTCCCTAGTGGGCAAGGCCGTGGGGTCGCGCGTGCTGATGGGCATCGCCGCCGACGACGGCTACCCGGACGGTCAACCCGCCGCGGGCATCGAGCCCGGAGATTCTCTGGTGTTCGTCGTCGACATCGTCGCAGCCAACTTCTCGGAGGCGACCGGCGAGCCCGTGGCCCCGGAGAAGGGCCTGCCGTCCGTCACGATGAACGACGACGGCCCGCAGCTCTCGATCTCCAAGGACGACAAGGCGCCCTCGAAGCTGAAGGTCGCCACCCTGATCAAGGGCCCCGGCGCCGAGGTCACCAAGGACAGCTCGGTGCAGGTGCGCTTCCGCACCTGGAACTACGACGGCGCGAAGCTGATTGAGGACGCCTGGTCCCAGCCTCAGACCGGCGCGGTGTCGGAGCTCATCGAGGGCTGGATCAAGGGCGTCCCCGGCCAGACCGCCGGCTCCCGCGTGCTGCTCGTCGTGCCGCCCGACCTCGCCTACCCGAACGGACGCAAGGAAAAGGACGGCAACCCCGCGATCGCGGCCGGCCAGACCCTGGTCTACGTGGTCGACATCCTGGACGTGCAGAACCTGTAGTCCGCTTCTGTCTACCTGACCTGCAACGTGGCGCCGTCCCAGACGGCGCCACGTGCCATGTCCGGGGGATAGGCGCCGGGCATGGCGGCGAGGGCTTCGTCCGGGGTCCGGCAGGGGCCGAGACGCAGTGACCCGCACAGGAGGGCCATCACGTCGGAGCTGCTGAGGCCGCGGGCGTGGAGCTCGGCCAGCGTGACCGCGCCGTCGCGTTTGGCGAGTCTCACGCCCTTCTCGTTCACCACCAGGCCGGCGTGTGCGTAACGCGGTGGCGTCCCACCCAGCCGGGTGGCGAGCCATGCCTGACGAGGTGCACTGGAGAGCAGATCGTCTCCCCGGGTGACGTGGGTCACGCCCATCGCCAGGTCGTCGACGACCACCGCGAGGTTGTAGGCCGCCTGGCCGTCGCCGCGAACCAGCACGAAGTCGTCCACCACACCCGACACGTCGCCCGCGAAGGCGTCGGTCACCCGCCAGGTGACACCGTCGGCCCGAACCCGGATTGCGGCGGGGCGCTCCGCGCGCCGACGTTGACGCTCGGCCGCGCTGAGGTCGCGACAGGTGCCGGGATAGGGGCGGTAGCCGTCGTCGTGCGGGGCCGAGGCCGCCTCGGCGATTTCGCGTCGGGTGCAATAGCACTCGTAGGTGTCTTCCTCGAGCGAGGCGATCGCGTCCCGGTACAGATCCAGGCGCTCCGACTGGAGCACCACCTCGCCGTCGAAGTCCAAGCCCAGCTCGGCGAGATCGGCCAGCTGGCTGGCCGCTCCGGCTCGGAAAGCGCGCACTCGGGCAGCATCGAGATCCTCGACGCGCATCAGCCATCGGCCGCCGCTCCGGCGCGCCGCGAGCCAGCCCGCCACCGCGGTGCGAAGATTGCCCAGATGCAGGTCCGAAGTGGGGCTGGGCGCATAGCGGTCGATGTGCATCCGCCCATGATGCCAGCGGGTAGCCTGACCATGAGGAAGAAGGTGTGCGGCGACGATGACCAGGGCGAAGTCAGAGCGGTTGATGAACCTGCTGATCATGCTGCTCTCCACTCGACGCTACGTCACCCGCGACGAGATCCGCTCGGCCATCGACGGCTACAACGGCACCTCCGAGGGTGCCTTCGAGCGCCAGTTCGAGCGTGACAAGGACGAACTGCGCGGCCTCGGCATCCAGATCCAGACCGGCAGCAACGACCCGCTCTTCGGCGACGAGGAGGGCTACCGGATCGAACGAGCGGACTTCGAGCTGCCCCCGATCAGCTTCACTCCGGAGGAGCGGGCAGTGCTGTCGGTGGCCGGGCGCGTCTGGCAGGACCAGGTGGCAGCCGACAGCACGGCGCGCGCCTTCGAGGCCCTCAGGGCCGTGGGAGCCGAACCCGATCTGTCCCAGATGCCCATGCTGCAGCCCCGCATCGACGGCGACGACCCCGGTTTCGCGGAGCTCCTCGCCGCGGTGACGGCGCGGCAGCTCGTCCGCTTCGACTACGCCGGGCGACGACGCACGGTGCAGCCCTGGCGGCTCTATCAACGCAGGGGCCGCTGGTACCTGCTGGCCTTCGACGCGGACGCCTCGGCGGTGCGGCACTTCAAGCTGTCCAGGCTCCAGTCGGAAGCCGGACCGATCGGGCGGCCAGGAGCGTTCGAGGTGCCCCACGACGCCGACCTGCTCACCAGCCACTCGTGGGGCGAGGAGACCGCGGTGGTCGCGCTGGCCGACGATGCCCCACCGGAGCTGCTGGCCTCGGGGGAGCCGATCGACGGGGAGAGTGGGCTGCCCGAGGGCTTCGTCGCCTACCGGATGACTCGGCCGTCGTTGGAGGCCCTCGCCCAGGACGTGTGCGCGGCAGGAGCGACGGCGATCGCGCTGGATCCGCCAGAGTTCAGGCAGCACGTGATCGACCGGCTCACCGCGATCGCGAAGGGGGCGGGAGCATGACCTCGCAGGAACAACTCGCCCGGATGCTGCGCCTGGTTCCCTACCTGCGAGGTCGCCAAGGGGTCACCGTCAACGAGGTGGCCAAGGACTTCGGGGTGAGCGCCACCACCGTGCTCTCCGATCTGACCGTGCTCCAGTTCTGCGGCCTGCCCGGCGGCTATCCCGACGATCTGTTCGAGGTCGACATCGACGCCGCCCGCGAGGAAGGCGTCATCTATCACTTCCAGAACGCGGACGTGCTCAGCCGGCCGTTGCGGCTGCGCCCGGCCGAGGCGGCCAGCCTGATGGCGGCCCTGGAGGTGGTCGTGGAGCTGGCCGGTGACGACGGCGCGGCAGAGAGCGCGCTCGACAAGCTGCGGGAGGCTGTGGGCGAGTCGCGGCCGTCGGTGGTGGTCGACGTCGACTCCGGGCAGCCCGGAGTGCGGGCAGCCCTTCTCTCCGCCATCGAAGCACAGCAGGCGGTGGTGCTGACCTATCGCAAGCCGGGACAACGGGGAAGCGCTCAGGTGGACGTCGAACCTGCCCGGTTGCGCACCGACGGTGGCTTCGGCTACCTCGACGCGTGGAGCAGGCCGCGCCAGGCCTGGCGGAGCTATCGGCTCGACCGGATCGAGAGGGTCGAGGCGCTCGATGAGGCCTTCGAGGCGCGCGATCCGGGGGAGATCTCCTGGTTCCAGGACGTGGCGACCGCGATCACGCTCGTCGTCGGTCCGGAAGCGGAATGGATCGCCGAGTACTACCCGTGCCGGTCGGTGCAACGCACCGAGCACGGGCTCGAGGTGACCCTTCCCGTGGCGTCGGGGTCGTGGGCGAGGGCCTTGCTGCTTCGTTTGGGCCCCGGTGTGCGGTCTTGTTCCGACGCCGAACTGCTCCGTGCGACGACCGCGGAGGCCCTCGGGGCGTTGAAACGGTATGCACTCGGGTAGGGTGGGCGCCGTGATTGCGATCTTCATCGTCGGGGGGCTCGGCCTGGCTGGCCTCGTCGCGCTCGCCGTGTATGGAGTTGGCCTGCGGCACAAGGCGGCCGCGGTGCAGTACGAGGTCGGTGTGGTCCGCGAGCGGTTCGCCGAAGTCCCGGATCTGATCTCCCGACTCGAACTGCCGTCAAAACGCGCATAGGATTTTGTGAGAGCGCTCGACGCTCGTCATATTCGGCACAAGGCCGAGAAATGAGGAAAGACATATGCCTGGTGGATGGGAACTCATCATCATCCTGGTGGTGGCCCTGCTCTTGTTCGGCGGCTCGCGCCTGGCCGGCCTCGGCAAGGGCGTCGGTCGCTCGATCCGCGAGTTCAAGGAGGAGGTGAAGGCCGTCGAGCCCGTGGCCGACGAGACCAACACCCCCACCGCGCAGACCCCGCCGCCGCCCGCCGACGGCGGATACAGCGCGCCGAGCCCGACGGCGCCCAGCGACCCGACTGAGCAGCGCTGACCATGGCCGCCGCCACCGCCGAACCGAAGGCGAAGCGCCGCCGGTTGGCGTGGCTGCGCCCCCCGCAGGGCGACCCCGAAGGCCGGATGTCGCTCTACGACCACCTTCGTGAGCTGCGCTATCGGATCACGATCTCGGTCATCGCTATCACCATCGCCGCCCTCTCCTGCGTCTTCTTCTACAGTGAACTGGTCGCGTTCATGATGTGGCCGTTCGAGAGCGCCAAGGCCGCGGTGCTGGCGGTTCGCCCCGACGCACACCTGCAGATGACGAACATCGGCGTGCTCGCGCCGTTCACGCTGGGCGTCATCGCCTGCGTGGTCACCGGCATCGTCGCGTCGAGTCCGGTGTGGCTCTATCAGATCTGGGCCTTCGTTGCGCCCGGCCTGGTGAAGAAAGAGCGCAAGTATGCGCTCGGCTTCCTCGGGGCCGCGATTCCGCTGTTCCTCTCCGGATGCGTTCTCGCTTACGTCGTGTGGCCCAAGGGCATCGAGGTGCTGCTGAAGTTCACGCCGCCCGAGATGGACGTCATGAACCTGCTCGAGATGAGCGAGTTCCTTGGCATGCAGATCAAGATCGTGCTGGTATTCGGCCTGAGCTTCGTGCTGCCGGTGGTGCTCGTCGGTCTCAACCTGGCCGGCATCGTGCGCGGCTTCCAGCTGGGCCGTGCGCGGCGGTTCGTGATCTTCGGCTCGGTGGTGTTCGCGGCGATCGCCACGCCGTCGACGGATCCCTTCACCATGCTGGCTCTGGCGGTGCCGATCAGCGTGCTGTTCCTGATCGCCGAGCTGGTCTGCCGGATCCTCGACAAGCGCAAGGGCATCACCGAGGAAGCCGCCTCCGAGTTCTCGATCGATCTCGACGACGGCAAGTGAGCGACTCCAGGGCGCTGGCTCGCCCGCACATGGCCACGGTGGTGGTCAACGGCTCCTCTGGCGGCGGACGCGCGGGCAAGGTGCTGCCCCAGGTGGCGCGAAGCCTCCGCGACGGCCTGCCCGCGTCTGAGCTGCACATCGTCAGATCCTCCTCCTTCGACGAGGCTCGCAATCTCACCAGGGCCGCCGCCCAGGCGGCCCGGCCCGGCGACTCCGTCATCGTGATGGGCGGCGACGGGATGGCCCATCTGGGCCTGAACGCCTGCGCTCAGACCGATGCCACGCTCGGCATCATCCCGGCCGGCACGGGCAACGACTTCGCCCGGGCCATCGGTGTGCCGCGTTCGCTGCCGGACGCCGTGCGCACGATCATCGACGGCCACGTGCGCGTCCTCGACCTGAACAGCCTCAAGACCCGGTCGGGCCGGGTCTTCGTCGGCGCGGTCGTGTCCAGCGGCTACGACGCTCGGGTCAACCGGGCGACCAACGACATCCGCCTGCGGTTCGGGGCACTCAGCTACGGCGTCATCGCCCTCAAGGAGCTGAGTCACTTTGCACCGCTGAGCTATCGCCTCACCGTCGACGGCGAGGAACGTGAGCTCGAGGCCATGCTGGTGGGCGTCTGCAACACCGGCGTCTTCGGCGGCGGGATGAAGATCTCCCCGGCGGCCGACCCCGCCGACGGGCTGCTCGACGTCACGATCGTGCACAAAGCCAGCCGCGGCAAGCTGCTGCGGCTGCTGCCCAGCATCTACACCGGCGGCTTCCTGAAGGACCCGTGCGTGGAGGTGCTGCGGGCCAGCTCCGTGCGCATTGACGGCGACGATCTCTTCCTGATGGGCGACGGCGAGGAGCTGGGCGGCGTGCCCGCCACCGTGAGCTGCGTACCCGGCGCGCTGAAGGTCTACACCACCTCTCGGAACTGACGCCGAGTAGCCTGGGCTGGTGAGCGACTCGATCCACCCCCTCGTCGCCGATTTCGCGGCGCAGTATCCGTTCGCCCTCGACGACTACCAGCTGCAGGGCTGCGATGCCCTGGCCGCGGGCAAGGGCGCGCTGGTGGCGGCCCCGACGGGCGCCGGCAAGACCGTCGTCGGCGAGTTCGCGGTGCATCTGGCCGTGGAGCAGGGCCGCAAGTGCTTCTACACCACTCCCATCAAGGCGCTGTCCAACCAGAAGTTCCACGACCTGGTGGATCGCTACGGCGCCGACCGGGTGGGCCTGCTCACCGGCGACCTGTCGGTGAACGCGGAGGCGCAGGTGGTGGTGATGACCACCGAGGTGCTGCGCAACATGATCTACGCGGAGTCCACCACGCTGCGGGGGCTGGGCTATGTGGTGCTCGACGAGGTGCACTACCTGGCCGACAAGTTCCGGGGCGCGGTGTGGGAAGAAGTGATCCTCGGCCTGTCGCCCGCGGTGCAGCTGGTGGCGCTGTCGGCGACGGTGAGCAACGTCGAGGACTTCGGCGACTGGCTTCGCACCGTGCGCGGCGACGTGGCCACCGTCGTCTCGGAGCGGCGCCCGGTTCCGCTGTTCCAGCACGTGCTGGTGGGACGGCGTCTCGTCGACCTCTTCGAGGGGGTGGCCCCGACGGCGCGCGAGCTGCCGGGCGAGGGCCGGGCCAAGGTCAATCCCGAGCTGCTGAAGGTGTCCAAGAACGAGCGGGGTCGGGTGCGCGACGACTCGCGAAACCCTCGGGGGCGCAGAGGACGGGGCAAGCAGCAGCACGGTCGCGGCTCCGGCGCCTACGGCGGTGCGACGCATCCGCGCTTCGCCGGCCGGCCCACCAGCAGGGCCGAGGTGGCCATCGTGCTGGACCGCGCGAAGTACCTGCCCGCCATCTATTTCATCTTCTCCCGGGTGGGCTGCGACGCGGCCGTCGGGCAGGTGATGGGATCGGGCGTGGTGCTTACGTCGCCGCAGGAGGCGCGCCGGCTGGGGGAGATCGCCGACCGGCACGCGTCGGCGCTGGCTCCCTCCGACCTGGAAGCGCTGGGCTATGAGGACTTCCGCGAGGCGCTCACCTGCGGCGTCGCCGCCCACCACGCCGGACAGGTGCCCGCGTTCAAGGCCATCGTCGAAGAGGGCTTCCAGAGCGGCGCCCTGAAACTGGTCTTCGCGACGGAGACACTCGCGCTCGGCATCAACATGCCGGCGCGCACGGTGGTGCTGGAGAAGCTCACCAAGTACAACGGCGAGAGCCACGTCGACATCACCCCGGGGGAGTTCACTCAGCTGACGGGTCGCGCCGGTCGCCGGGGCATCGACGTCGAGGGTCATGCGGTGGTGCTCTGGCAGGCGGGCATGGATCCGCGTGCGGTGGCGGGCCTGGCGTCGCGGCGCACCTACCCGCTGCGGTCGAGCTTCGCGCCCACCTACAACATGGCGGTCAACCTGATGAGCACGCTGGGCCGTGAGCGCGCCCGGGCGCTGCTCAGCGAGTCCTTCTCCCAGTACCTCACCGACAAGACCGTGGTGCAGACGTCCCGGCGCGACCGTCGGCTCCGAGCCGAGCTGGAGCGCTTCCTGGAGGAGGCGTCCTGCCACCTCGGCGACTTCATGGAATACGCCCGACTGCGCGACGAGGTCTCGCGCCTCGAGGCCAGCACCTCCAAGCGGGGTCGGCGCGACGAGCCCATCGACGAGTATGCGCTGGCGCAGATCGGGCTGCTGCGCGCCGAACTGCGCGCGCACCCCTGCCACCGGTGCCCCGACCGGGAGATCCACGCCGTTCCCGCTGCCACGGCGCTACGCCTGGAACGCGAAGCCACCCGGGCCGAGCAGGCCGCCACCGGCGGCAAGGCGACGTTGGCGCAGCAGTTCGATCGGGTCACCGCGGTGCTCTCCGAACTGGGCTACCTCGACGGCGACGCGCTGACCGGTGCGGGTGCCATGCTCTGCCGGATCTACAACGAACTCGACCTGGTGGCCGCGGAGTGCGTGCGGCGCGACGTCTTCGCCGGCCTCGATGCCCCGCAGTTGGCGGCCGTGCTGTCGACGATGGTCTACGAGTCGCGCCCCGGTCGCAATCAGCGCACCCCGCGGATGCCCGACGGGCCCAGCGAGCGCGCACAGTCGGAGCTGCGCGGGATCTGGCGCGAGCTCGGACACCTGGAGCGGCGCCACTCCATCGACCGCGCGCGCGAACCTGACATCGGTTTCGCCGAGTCGGCATGGCGCTGGGCCTCGGGGCACGACCTGGCCAAGGTGCTGCGCACCAGCGGCACGTCGGCCGGCGACTTCGTGCGCTCGGCCCGCCAGGTGATCGACCTGGCCGGTCAGCTGGCGCAGGCCATCGGCCCGGGCGACCTGCGTCGCACCTGCCGCGAGGTGGTCGGCGCCATGCGGCGCGGCGTCGTCGCAGCGGACATGGCCGAGGACTGACCAGCCGTATAGCCTTGGAGCCATGTCGGTAGCGATACGTGTGATCCCGTGCCTCGATGTGCACGACGGGCGGGTGGTCAAGGGCGTCAACTTCCAGAACCTGCGCGATGCGGGCGATCCCGTCGAGCTGGCCGCCGCGTACTCGGCATCGGGCGCCGACGAGCTGACCTTCCTCGACATCTCGGCCTCCTCCGAGGGACGCGACACCACCCGTGAGATGGTGGCGCGCTGCGCCGAGACGGTGTTCATTCCGCTCACCGTCGGCGGAGGCGTGCGCAGCGTCGAGGACGTCGACGCCCTGCTGCGCTCCGGCGCCGACAAGGTGGGCATCAATACCGGCGCGCTGGCCAACCCCGCAGTGATCGGCGAGATCGCCGAGCGGTTCGGCAACCAGGTGCTGGTGCTCTCCGTCGACGCGCGACGCGAGGAATCGATGCCCTCCGGGTTCGGCGTCACCACCCACGGCGGTCGGCGTTCAGCCGGAGTCGACGCGATCGCCTGGGCCAAGGAGGCCTGCGAGAGGGGGGTGGGGGAGATCCTGCTCAACTCGATGGACGCCGACGGCACCACCGACGGCTTCGATCTGGAGATGATTCGCGCGGTGCGCGCGGTGGTCGACGTGCCGCTGATCGCCTCGGGTGGCGCGGGCACGGTGCAGCACTTCGTCGACGCGGCGCGTGCCGGAGCGGATGCGGTACTGGCGGCCAGCGTGTTCCACTACCGGAGGTTGACGATCGCCGAGGTCAAGGCGGGGCTGGCCGCGGCAGGCTTCCCCGTGCGGCAGGAGGACTGAGAAGACATGGATTGCCTGTTCTGCGCCATCGTCGACGGCACGATCCCGTCGAGGCGCGTCTACGAGGACGACGTCGCCTACGCATTCCTCGATATCTCTCCCTGGCAGCGCGGCCACACCCTGGTGGTGCCGAAGCGGCACAGCGTGGACGTCCTCGAGGACGACCTGGTGCTGGCTGAGATCGCGCCAGCCGTGGCCCGGGTGGGTCGCCTGTTGAAGGAGAAGCTCGGAGCCGCTGCCTGCAACGTGCTGTCGAGTGCCGGCGCCGTGTCAGGCCAGGAGATCTTCCACAGCCACGTGCACGTGGTGCCGCGCTACGCCGACGCGCCTGGTCTGCGAAACCTGTTCGCGCGCTCCGAACACGATCTCGAACAGGTGTTGACCGCCCTGAAGGCAGGCTGACAGCACGCTTAACCGACCCCGAGAGTTCCTACGACTTCTTGTCGTATAAAGTCTTTCTCGTGGGGTGTGGACGCATCTCGCAACGGATGACGAGGTGTGGACGCACCTCTTGCTCATTATGAGAAAGGATCCTCGATGAAGCCCACCAAGCTCGTCGGAGTACTGTCAGTGATCGCCGGAATCATCATGATCGTCGCTGGTGCCGTCACCTGGGGGATGGTCTCCTCCCAGCTGAAGGCCGAGAACATCACTGTGCCTGGTGACTCCACCATCGCCCCGGGCAAGCCTGTCCAGGGACCGATCACCGCCTACGCCCAGGCCGACATCATCAACCATCATGCCCTCGAGGGCACGGGCGGCAAGACCTACGCCGAACTCGGCGCCCTGGCCAGCGCGGCACGGGAAGAGGCCAAGGCCGCTGAGGAGGCCGGTGACACCGCCCTCGCCGAGCAGAAGACCACCGAGGCCACGGAGTTCACCGAGCAGCGCCAGACGGTGATGACCGCCTCCTTCCTGCGAGCCTCGCTGTTCACCTCCGTGGTGTCCTTCGGCGTCGCCGCGCTGGTGATGGGACTCGGTGTGCTGAGCCTGCTGGTCGGCTGGGCGCTCGCCTCCATCAAGACCGCTCGGGAGTGATCTTCCTCTCGTAGAGTGGCGGCGGATGTGCACTGTTCCAAGTGCACATCCGCCGTCTCGCATTTCAAGACAAATGCGCCCTTCCAATGGGGCGGTTGTAACATTCATGACATGTCCGACGGTCAACTTGTACTCCTGTCATAGCGCTTCGAGCAACGCATAACTCGCACGAAGCGCCCCCTCGTATGCCACAAGGCGACGAGGGTTTTTTCTTGGAACAACTGACCGGCAACGAAGGGAGACGCAATGGGGCAGGTGGATGGACAGATCCTGACGGGCGCACAGAGCCTTGTGGCTTCGCTCGAACGGATGGGGGTCGAGGTAGTCTTCGGCATTCCCGGCGGTGCGATTCTGCCCGCGTACGACCCGCTCTTCGACTCGAAGGTCCGCCACATCCTGGTGCGTCACGAGCAGGGCGCCGGTCATGCGGCAGAGGGATACGCCATGGCCTCCGGACGCGTCGGGGTGTGCATCGCCACCTCTGGCCCGGGTGCCACCAACCTGGTCACGCCGCTCGGCAACGCATACATGGACTCGACGCCGATCGTCGCGATCACCGGTCAGGTGAACTCGACGGCCATCGGCTCGGACGCCTTCCAGGAGGCCGACATCCGCGGCATCACGATGCCGATCACCAAGCACAGCTACCTGGTGACCCGCGCGGAGGACATTCCGCAGGCGATCAAGGAGGCATTCCATATCGCCGCCACCGGTCGTCCCGGCCCGGTCCTGGTCGACATCGCGAAGGACGCGCTGGTCCACACGGCCGAGTTCCACTGGCCGGCAGAAGTTGATCTGCCGGGTTACCGCCCGACGGTCAAGCCGCACGCGCGGCAGATCCGGGCGGCGGCTCAGATGATCTCCGAGGCCAAGCGCCCCGTGCTCTACGTGGGCGGCGGCGTCGTGCGGGCCAATGCCTCGCACGATCTCGCGGAACTGGTCGAGCGGCTCAACATCCCGTTCGTGACCACGCTGATGGCTCGCGGCGTGCTGCCCGACAGCCACCCGCTGAACATGGGCATGCCCGGCATGCACGGCACGGTCGCGGCGGTCGGTGCCTTGCAGAAGGCCGATCTGCTGATCGCGCTCGGCACCCGCTTCGACGACCGGGTCACCGGACGTCTCGACAGCTTCGCCACCGGCGCCAAGGTCATCCACGCCGACATCGATCCCGCAGAGATCGGCAAGAACAAGCCGGCGGACGTGCCGATCGTCGGCGACGTGCGCCAGACGCTGATCGGGCTCAACAAGGCGCTGGTCGACCTGCCGGCGCCGGAGGCCACGGCATGGCGGCATCAGCTCGCGGTGATGAAGGAGCGCTACCAGCCGCGCTGGGACGAGGCTCCCGACGGCGAACTGTCGCCGCAGGAGGTCATCCAGCGGATCGGTCAGCTGAGCCCGCCGGACAGCATCTACGTCGCCGGTGTCGGTCAGCATCAGATGTGGGCCGCGCACTTCCTGCCGCACGAGGTGCCCAACACCTGGCTCAACTCCGGTGGTGCCGGCACCATGGGATTCTGCGTCCCGGCCGCGATGGGCGCCAAGGTCGCGCATCCCGAGCGCACGGTCTGGGGCATCGACGGCGACGGCTGTTTCCAGATGACCAACCAGGAACTGGTCACCTGCGCCGTCAACAAGATCCCGATCAAGATCGCGGTGATCAACAACAACGTGCTCGGCATGGTGCGTCAGTGGCAGAGCCTCTTCTACGAGGAGCGCTACTCCAACACCGACCTGAACACCGACGTCTGGCCCAACTTCCCGATGCTCGCGGAGGCGATGGGTGCGGTCGGCCTGCGCGCCACCAACGAGGAGGAGATGGACGAGGCCATCAACAAGGCCTTGGAGATCAACGACCGCCCCGTGGTGGTGGAGTTCGTCGTCCACAAGGACGCCATGGTGTGGCCGATGGTTCCGGCCGGCACCAGCAACGATGAGATCCGGGTCGCCCGCGACATGGCCCCCGACTGGGATGAGGAGATCCTGTGAGCAAGCACACTCTGAGCATCTTGGTGCTCGACCACCCCGGCGTCCTCGCCCGGATCGCCGGCCTGTTCTCGCGACGCGGGTTCAACATCAACTCCTTGGCGGTCGGGCCCACCGAGCGCCCTGAGCTGTCGCGGATGACCGTGGTGGCCGACGTGGAGGACGACGCCGCCCTGGAGCAGATCGTCAAGCAGCTGAACAAGCTGATCGAGGTGCGCAAGGTGCTGGAGCTCGGCTCCAGCTCGGTGCGCCGCGAGATGATCCTGGTGAAGGTGAAGGCCGACGTGAGCAGCCGGAGCCAGATCATCGACGTGGTCAGCCTGTTCCGCGGCAAGGCCGTGGACGTGTCCAACGAGTCCATCACCATCGAGGCCACGGGCAGCGACGAGAAGCTCGAGGCGTTGCTGGAGATGCTCGCACCCCATGGCATCCAGGAGCTCGTCCAGTCCGGGCAGGTCGCCCTGGGCCGGGGCGCGGCGACGCTCGCCTCCAAGACCAAGTAATCTCCGATCCGCAGACGTAATTCACTCACATCCCGATCAAAAGAAGGCATAACACCATGGCAGAAATGTTCTACGACTCCGACGCCGATCTGTCGATCATCCAGAACCGGCAGGTCGCCGTCATCGGCTACGGCTCGCAGGGCCACGCCCACGCGCTCAGCCTGCGCGACTCCGGCGTCGACGTGCGCGTCGGGCTGCGTCCCGGCTCCAAGTCGGCGGCCAAGGCGGAGGCCGAAGGCCTGCGCGTGCTGCCGATCGCCGAGGCCGTCGAAGAGGCCGATCTGATCATGATCCTGGCGCCCGACCAGGTGCAGCGCACCCTCTACAAGGAGGAGATCGAGCCCCATCTGGTGGCCGGCGACGCGCTGTTCTTCGCGCACGGCTTCAACATCCGCTTCGGCTACATCACCCCGCCGGAGGGCGTCGACGTCTGCATGGTCGCCCCGAAGGGCCCCGGTCACCTGGTGCGTCGCGAGTACGCCAACGGCCGCGGCGTTCCCGCGATCATCGCCGTCGAGGTGGACGCCACCGGCAACGCGTGGCCGCTGGCCCTCAGCTACGCCAAGGCGATCGGCGCGCTGCGTGCCGGCGGCATCAAGACCACCTTCACCGAGGAGACCGAGACCGACCTGTTCGGTGAGCAGGCCGTGCTCTGCGGCGGCGCCTCCGCCCTGGTGCAGGCCGGCTTCGAGGTGCTCACCGAGGCGGGCTACCAGCCCGAGGTGGCCTACTTCGAGTGCCTGCACGAGCTGAAGCTGATCGTCGACCTCATGTACGAGGGCGGCATCGCCAAGCAGCGCTGGAGCGTCTCCGACACCGCCGAGTACGGCGACTACGTCTCCGGTCCGCGTGTCATCGACGCGCGCGTCAAGGAGAACATGAAGGCCGTGCTCACCGATGTGCAGAACGGCGCTTTCGCCAAGCGCTTCATCGACGACCAGGACGCCGGCGCGCCTGAGTTCAAGGAGCTGCGGGCCAAGGGCGAGGCGCATCCGATCGAGGCCACCGGCCGCGAACTGCGCAAGCTGATGAGCTGGGTGGAGACCTCCGACAGCGACTACGTCGAGGGCTCCGCCGCGCGCTGATCCTGGCGCAGGAGACGAGATGAACGAGGGGCGCGACGTGGCACGTCGCGCCCCTCGCTGACTTCTGGAGGCGCATGTCATGGCGACGATGGACGATGTGGCGAAGAGGGCCGGCGTGTCGCTGAGCACCGTGTCCTATGTGATCAGCGGACGCCGTCCCATCTCCGAGCCGACGAAACGCCGCGTGCTGCGAGCCATGAAGGAACTCCGGTTCACCCCCAACGCGGTTGCGCGCGGCCTGGCCGGCGCACGTCTCGGCATCATCGCGCTGCATTACCCGTACAGCGCGCAAGGGGTGTCGTCGACGGAGAACGAGTACGTGTCCTCCGCGGCCGAACGAGCGCGTGACAAGGGCTTTCATCTCCTCCTCTGGACCCAGGGCGCCGACGACCTCGATGGGTTGCGCAGCCTGGTCGATCAGGGCCTCGTCGACGGCGTGATCCTCATGGAGGTGACGCCGGAGGACGCCCGGATCGCGGCGTTGAAGGAATCGGGCAGGCCGTTCGTTCTAGTGGGCCAGCCGAACGATGCCGAGGGAGTGGCCTTCGTCGACAACGACTACGAAGAGCAGGCGCGGCAAGCGATCGCCTACCTGAAGGAACTCGGGCACACCCGCGCGGTGTTCCTGTGCCAGGACGTCGGCGAGGGCGACCGCGGTTTCGCGCCCAGCCTTCACATGCGCCGCGAGCTGGGTCGTGCCGCGCGACATCAGGGGATCGCTTTGGGGATTCGCTCGGTGCCCCCGACGCCCCGTGGCGGACGAGAGGCCCTCGTCGACCTCCTCGGCCAGCACCCCCGGCCGACGGCGGTGTTGGCCTTCAATGAGGTCGCCGTGGCCGGGCTGGCGAACAGTGCCGCGTCGATGGGGGTGACGGTGCCGAACGACCTGACGATCGTCGCGCTCAGCATGGGCGCCGTGCACGCCGAAGTGATGATGCCCCCATGACGACGATCTCGCCATCGCCCGCCGACTTGATGTGCCGGGCGACTGACGCCCTGGTCGCGCAGATCGAGAGTGGTAGTCGCGACTGTCTCCAGGAGGTGGTCGCGCCCGTTCTGACCGTGCGGGAAAGCTCAGCTCCTCGCCTGCACCTCGGCTAGCCGGTGCTGGAACTCCACCGTCTGCGGGTGGAGATCGCGATAGATGGCATAGAGCTCGTCGTAGATCCGCGTGGCTTCAGGATCGGGTTCGACAGTGTGCACCGCGGATGTCCGTCGAGTTCATCGAAGCGTTTCGATGAGTTTTCGGATAGACTGCGCTGCGTCGCGCAAGCGCTTCGACGATACCTTTGCGTTGCTTCCTGCAAACGCTCCCATTCGAGTGCTACTTTGAGCGAAACGGGTTCTGACTGGCAGCGACGCCCGGTCGGCCCGGAGAACGATCCGCGTCGTGTTTCACACATGAACAGGAGCAGAGCGTGAGTGCAACGAGTGCCGCGCCGGGTGGCGCGAGAGTAGTCATCCAGAAATTCGGAACCTTCCTCTCCGGCATGATCATGCCGAACATCCCCGCGCTGATCGCGTGGGGCCTGCTGACGGCCTTCTTCATCCCTGTGGGTTGGGTGCCGAATGAAGCGCTTTCCACGATGGTCGGACCCACCATCCACTACCTCTTGCCGCTGATCATCGCCAATACCGGCGGTCGCATGGTCTACGACTTCCGCGGTGGCGTCGTCGGCACCGTCGCCACAATGGGCGCCATCATCGGCTCCGATCATCTGATCGCGCAGTTCAACGCCGCCCTCCCTGAAGGGGCGTCGCAGCTCGGTCAGATCCACATGTTCATCGGTGCCATGATCATGGGCCCGCTGGGCGCATGGGTGATGAAGAAGCTCGACTCCCTCTGGGCGGGCAAGGTGCGCGCCGGCTTCGAGATGCTGGTCGACATGTTCTCCGCCGGCATCACGGCCTTCCTGCTGATGATCTTCGGCTTCACGGTCATCGCCCGTCTGGTCAACGCCCTCATGGACGTGCTCGGCTCGGCGGTGGGCTGGCTGATCGAGACGGGCCTGCTTCCGCTGGCGAGCGTCCTCATCGAGCCCGCCAAGGTGTTCTTCTTAAACAATGCCATCAACCACGGCGTGCTCACGCCGCTCGGCACCGCCCAGTCCGATGCGACGGGTCAGTCGATCCTCTACCTGCTCGAGGCCAATCCCGGCCCTGGCCTCGGCCTGTTGCTGGCCTTCACCTTCTTCGGCCTGGGTGCGGCGAAGGCCTCGGCTCCGGGCGCGGCCATCATCCACTTCTTCGGCGGCATCCACGAGATCTACTTCCCGTATGTGCTGATGAAGCCGGCACTGCTGCTCGCCGTGATCGGCGGCGGGGCGACCGGCGTGGCCACCAACATGATCTTCGGCTCCGGTCTGCGTGCCCCTGCCGCGCCGGGCTCCTTCATCGCGGTGATGATCCAGACCGCGCAAGGTTCCTACTTCGGTGTGATCCTGTCGGTGGTCCTTTCCGCGACGGTCAGCTTCCTGATCGCGGCCTTCATCCTGCGGCTCTCCCGTAAGCGCGACCTGGCGAAGGGCGATGCCGGCGACCTGTCGGCGGCGATCGCCAAGACCCAGGAGAACAAGGGCAAGAAGTCCGACGCGCTGTCCGCCTTGGGTGGCGCCGGCGGTGCCACCGCTGTCACGGGGCCGATCACCTCGATCGTGTTCGCCTGCGACGCGGGCATGGGTTCCAGCGCCATGGGCGCCAGCGTGCTGCGCAAGAAGGTCAAGGAAGCCGGCTTCGACAACGTCACCGTCGTGAACAAGGCCGTGCGCAATCTCCAGGACAACATCGACGTGCTGGTGACCCAGCGCGAGCTCGCCGATCGTGCCGTCCAGCTGGCACCGAGTGCGGTGCTGGTCACGGTCGACAACTTCATGGGCTCCCCGCGTTACGACGAGGTCGTCGAGATGGTGAAGGCGTCGCACGCTGGTGGGGCGGCCCCGGCCAGCCCGGCACCTGCTCCGGCAGCCCCTGCAGCAGCGCCGGTGGAGGAGCCCGCGGCTCCCGCTGATGAGGTATTGGCCCCCGCGTCGGTGGTGCTGTCCGGCAGCGCGACCGACCCCGCATCGGCGATCTCCGAGGCCGGCAACCTGCTGGTCGCGGCGGGCGGCGTCGATTCGTCGTACGTCGACGCGATGCATGAGCGCGAGAAGCTGGTGTCCACCTACATGGGCAACTTCCTCGCCATCCCGCACGGCACCAACGAGGCCAAGGACTCGGTGCACCGGTCGGCCATGTCGTTCGTGCGCTACCCGGAGGGCATCGACTGGAACGGCAAGCCGGTGAAGTTCGTGGTCGGCATCGCCGGCGCCAACAACACCCACATGGACATCCTGCAGAAGGTGGCGATCACCTTCAGCAACATGGCCCAGGTGAAGAAGCTGGAAGAGGCAAGTTCGGTCCAGGAGATCATCGACATCCTCGGGGAGGTCTGACACGTGCATGCCGTTCACTTCGGCGCCGGCAACATCGGACGGGGCTTCGTCGGCCTGCTGCTGGCGGAGGCGGGCTACCAGCTCACCTTCGCCGACGTGGCGGATCAGCTGATCGCACAGCTGAAGGCCGCCGACTCCTACCAGGTCCACGAGGTGGGCGACGAGCTGCGCACCCATGAGGTGCGCGGCTTCGCCGCCATCAACTCGGCCAAGGAGCCGGAGGCGCTCACCGCCGCGCTGGCGTCCGCAGACGTGATCACCACCGCGGTGGGGGTCTCGATCCTGAAATTCGTGGCACCGGCCATCGCGGCCGGCATCGCGGCCCGCCCGGCCGGCGCGCCCAAGGTGGCGGTGATGGCGTGTGAGAACGCCATCGGCGGCACCGACATCCTGCAGGCCGAGATCCGCGCCCGTTACGAGGGCGACGACCTCGACGAACGCGCCATCTTCGCCAACACGGCGGTGGACCGCATCGTTCCCGCGCAGGATCCGGGCCTCGACGTCACGGTGGAGAACTACTACGAGTGGGCGATCGAGACGGGGCCCTTCGGGGACAACCGCCCCGACATTCCCGGGGCCACCTGGGTGCCCGACCTTGCTCCCTACATCGAGCGCAAGCTGTTCACCGTCAACACTGGGCACGCCACCACGGCGTACTTCGGCTACGCGGCCGGGATCAGCAAGATCTCCGACGCCCTCGCCGCCGGTGACACCGCCGACAGGGTGGCGGCGGTGCTGGGGGAGACCCGGTCGCTGCTGGTGGCCAAGTACGGGTTCGACGAAGCGGAGCTTGAGGCCTACGCGGCCAAGATCATGCGCCGCTTCGCCAACCCCTACCTGCCCGACACGGTGGAGCGGGTCGGTCGCTCGCCGCTGCGCAAGCTGTCGCGCAACGACCGCTTCGTCGGCCCGGCCGCACAGCTCGCCGAGCGCGGGTTGTCCGCCGATGCCCTGCTGGCGGCGATGGGGGCGGTGCTGCGTTTCGACGTTGCCGAAGACCCCGAAGCCGTCGAGCTGCAGCGCCTGCTGCAGGACGAGGCCGCTGAGGTCGTCGTCGGCGCCGTCACCGGCCTCGATCCCGACCATCCGCTCTACGCGGGCGTCCTGGAACAGGTGAAGGCCGCCAAGGGATAGCCTTCCAGCCCGCTCTACTCGGGAGAGTGAGACAAATCGACCGTAACTGCCTCTTATTGGTAGAGCTGTACCAATAAGAGGCAGTTACGGTCGTTTTATCTCATTTCGCTCAGTAGCGGTTCCAAGGGGCGGCTCAGCCAGCGGCGACCTCATCGAGCAGGGAGTCGAGTTCGGGGGCTCCGAGGAGTGTCCCGACCTCCCGGACCTCCTTTTCGGTGGGCCGCTCGTCGCCTGAGATCGCATCGACGTGGAGGGTGATGGCTGCGTCGTCGTCCCGGACGAGGTACCAGTCGTGCTGACCCTGCTTGTCGCCCAAGCCTGCGGCATACCCGACAGACGCTTCCTCGGAGCCGTCCTCCTGCTCGATGCCGATTCGTTCCTCGGGCAGCACAGCCTCGCCCGGCGCGAACACCTGCACCTTTCCGGTGGCCTTGCCGTCGGCCATCGAGAACGTCACCGTCGCCGCGCAGCCGGTGGTGTCGCCCTCATCGGCCGGAGACACCGTGGCGTCGGGCAGTAGCTTCTCGAGGATCGCCGTCAGTTCCTGAGCGGGGCACGGGGCATCGGTGGACTGTTTCTCGTCGGCGGGAGACTCCGCAGGAACCTGGGGCGTCTGGGTGGCGGCGGGCATCACGGGCGGTGCGTCGGGGCGATTGAGCGAGATCAGCGAGAACGTCGAGACGCCGAGGGCGCCGACGATGGCGAGCGCGGCGAGGCCGCTGGCGGCCCGTCGCACGGTGTTGGTTCGGCGTCCCTTGGTGATTCCGCGACGAACGATCTCGCGGGTCTGGGAGTCGGTCAGTTCGGTGAGCTGCGTGTGGGGCATGGGAGTCCTTCAGGTGAGTGCGGCCAGCGGGGCCAGCAACGGGTTGACGCGGAGCCGCGCCAAGGCGCGGGACGAGGTGGTGCGCACCCACCCCTCGGATCGGTCGAGAAGCGCGGCCACGGAGGCGACGGGGCGGTCGTCGAGGTACCGGGCGACCACCACCGCGCGTTCGAGTGGCTTGAGCGTGGCGAGGGCCCTCGCCAGGTCGTGCCGTGTCTCGACGTCGATCGTCGCGCCGTCGAAGGTCTCCGGGATGAGATCGGTCGCGATCTCCCCGGACGACCTCAGTCGACGGCGGGAGACGAAGAGATGAAACAGGGTGCGCAGCGCGTAGCCGTCCGGGCTCAGGTCGCGATCGACCCGCGCCCAGTGCACGTACATCTTCGCGATGGTGTCCTGCACGAGGTCTTCGGCCAAGTGCCAATCACCGACGAGCAGTCGGGCCTGCCGAAACAGCTTCGGCGTGGCCCGGAGGGCCCAGGCCTCGAACTCGGCGGTATCGCGCATGTGTGTCACCCTTCGTCACCCATGAATACGCGCTCGTGGCGCGCTCGCGTTACAGGCGACGACGAAAACGCCCACCGCCGGTGTGGCGGTGGGCGTTCGTCGGATCTCTGTCAGGCCAGGCGAGCGGCGATCCGGTCGCCGGTCTCGACGGTGCCGAACTTACTCGCGCCGCGCTCGGCGATGTCGGCGGAGACGGCGTCATCGATCTTCTTCGCCAGTTCCGGCTTGCCCAGGTGATCGAGCAGCAACGCCATCGATGAGATGGCGGCGGTGGGATCGGCGATGCCCTTTCCGGCGATGTCGGGGGCCGAGCCGTGCACGGGCTCGAACATCGACGGGTACTCGCCGCTGGGGTTGATGTTGGCCGACGCTGCCAGGCCGATGCCGCCGGTGACGGCAGCGGCGAGATCGGTGACGATGTCGCCGAACAGGTTGTCGGTGACGATCACGTCGAACTGGCTGGGATCCACCACCAGGGCGATCATGGCCGCGTCGATGTGCAGGTAACGCTGCTCTACGTCGGGGAACTCCTCGCCGATCTGCTGGAACGCGCGGTTCCACAGCGATCCGGCGTTGACCAGCACGTTGTGCTTGTGCAGCAGCGTGAGCTTGCCCCGGCGGGCGCGGGCCCGCTGGTAGGCGTCGCGCACGACGCGCTCCACGCCGAAGTAGGTGTTGACGGAGACCTCGGTGGCCAGCTCCTGCGAGGTGCCGACGCGCACCGCACCGCCGTTGCCGCAGTACAAGCCCTCGGTGCCTTCGCGCACGACGACGAAGTCGACATTCTTGCCCTCGACGACGCTCGGCGCCAGCGGGGTGGGCACGCCCGGGTACAGCTTGGAGGGGCGAAGGTTGACGGCGTGATCGAAGGCGAAGCGCAGCTTCAACAGCAGGCCGCGCTCGAGCAGACCACTGGGGATGGCCTTCGAGCCGGGGGCAGCGCCCACCGCGCCCAGCACGATCGCGTCGACGCCCTTCAGCTCCTCCAACACGGAATCGGGCAGCACCTCCCCGGTGCGCTGCCAGCGCTCGGCGCCCAGGTCGTAGTCGACGAAGGAGAAGGCGTTCTCGCCCGCCACGGCCTTGAGGGACTTGATGGCTTCGGCGGTCACCTCGGGACCGATGCCGTCGCCGCCGATCACTGCGATTGTCTGTGCGCTCATGGTTTCAAACCCTACTGGCCTTCGCCGCACGGACGACGACCGTGTCCGTGGGGGCGTCCACCCTGTGAGATTAGGGCGCCCTAACCTGCTTGAAACCCGCACCCTAGTCTTCGTGCCAGATTTGCCAATGAAGCCAGCCGAGTTCCACGTCTTCGATACCAGCCTGCGCGACGGCGCGCAGCAGGAGGGCATTCGCCTGTCCGTCATCGACAAGCTCAAGATCGCCGGCTACCTGGACGAATTGGGCATCGGCTTCATCGAGGGCGGCTGGCCGGGTGCCAACCCCGCCGACACCGAGTTCTTCCAGCGCGCCAAGGAACTGTCGCTGAAGCGCTCGAAGCTGGTGGCCTTCGGTGCCACCCGTAAGGCCGGCGGAGTCGCCGCCGAGGATGCGCTGACCCGCGCCCTCGTCGACGCCGACACCGACTACGTGTGCATTGTTGCCAAGAGCCACGACGAGCACGTGACCCGCGCGCTGCGCACGACGCTCGAGGAGAACCTTGAGATGGTGCGCGACACCGTCGAGTACCTGCGGTCCGAGGGCAAGCACGTCTTCGTCGACTGCGAGCACTTCTTCGACGGCTACCGCGCCAACCCCGACTACGCCATCCAGGTGGTGCGCACCGCTCATGAGGCCGGCGCCGAGGTGGTCGTGCTCTGCGACACCAATGGCGGCATGCTGCCCAGCTGGATGGGCGACGTGGTCCGAGCGGCCGCCGCCACGGGCGCCAACCTCGGCATCCACTGCCACAACGACACCGCCTGCGCCGTGGCCAACACCATGGCCGCCGTCGAAGCGGGAGTGATGCACGTTCAGGGCACCTTCAACGGCTACGGCGAGCGCACCGGAAACGCCGACCTGTCCGCCGTCATCCCCAACCTCGAGATCAAGTACGGCTGGAAGGTGCTGCCCGAGGGCAAGCTCACCGAGCTCACCCACATCGCGCATGCCATCGCTCTGGTGGCGCACCAGCCCCTGCTGGGCCGCCAGCCCTACGTCGGGGCGTCGAGCTTCGCGCACAAGGCGGGGCTGCACGCCTCCGCGATCAAGGTGGACGAGAACCTCTACCAGCACATCGATCCCTCGCTCGTGGGCAACGACATGCGCATGCTGATCTCCGACATGGCCGGTCGCGCCAACATCCAGATCAAGGGCGAGCAGCTGGGCTTCGATCTCACCGACCGCGAGCTGGCCGCCAAGATCACCAACACGCTGAAGGAGAAGGAGGCCGAGGGCTACTCCTACGAGTCGGCCGACGCTAGCTTCGAGATGCTGTTGCGCGACCAGCTGGGCGTCTTGGAGCTGCCCTTCGAGGTGCAGTCGTGGCGCGTGTTCACCGAGGAGCAGGCCGGCGTCAACATCTCCGAGGCCACCGTGAAGCTGCTGGCCAAGGGAGCGCGTCAGATCGTCGTGGGCGAGGGCAACGGCCCCGTCAACGCTCTCGACGCGGCCCTGCGCGCGGCTCTCGTGCCGGCCTTCCCGGAGGTGGCTGAGTTCGAGCTGACCGACTACCGGGTCCGCATTCTCGACGAGGGCCACGGCACCGACGCGTCGGTGCGCACCCTCATCGACACCGCGTACAACGGCTACTCCTGGACCACCGTCGGCGTGGGCACCAACGTCATCGAGGCCTCGTGGGAGGCCCTCAGCGACGCGCTCGCCTACGGCATCATGAGCTACCTGACGCACTGAGCAGGCGACGCATGGGCCAGCCCGACTAGGCTGGCCCTCATGCGCATTGCACGTTTCGCGAAGGCCGGCCAGGATCCGGCCTACGGCATCATCGAACTGGCCGTCGACGGCGGCGACCACCCGGACACCATCGCCACGCTGACCTCCGACCCGCTCGCGGGCGTGAAGGTCAACTACACCGGCGAGCGGCTGCCGCTGGAGGAAGTGCGCCTGCTGGCGCCCGTGATCCCGCGCAGCAAGGTGGTGGGCGTCGGCCGCAACTACGCGGAGCACGCCGCCGAGCTGGGCAACGCGGTGCCCGAGGCGCCGCTGCTGTTCCTCAAGCCCAACACCTCGGTGATCGGCCCCGGCGACGCGATCGTGCGCCCGGCCGGCTGCGAGGAGCTGCACTTCGAGGGAGAACTGGCCGTGGTGATCGGCCGGATCTGCAAGGAGGTGCCCGTCGAGCGGGCTTCCGAGGTGATCTTCGGCTACACCGCCGCCAACGACGTGACCGCTCGTGACTGGCAGAAGAGCGACGGTCAGTGGGCGCGCGCCAAGGGCTCGGACACCTTCTGCCCGATCGGCCCGTGGATCAACACGCACTGGAGCATCGAGGAGGCCGAGCACCTCGGCATCGAGACCCGCGTGAACGACGAGGTCCGCCAGTCGGGCCAGACGTCGCAGATGGTGCGCGGCATCGCCGAGCTGGTGAGCTACGTCTCCGGCTTCACGACGCTGCTTCCCGGCGACCTGATCCTCACCGGAACCCCGGCGGGTGTCGGAGCGATGGCCGACGGCGACACCGTCGAGGTCTCGATCGACGGCCTGGGCACGCTGAGCAACCGCGTGGTGGGGGAGTGAGCCTCTCCCTCGTCCACCTGGGCGGGGCCAAGGTGCCGCGGTCCGGCGTCGAATATCCGCTGGTGATGCGCGACGACGATCTGCCGTCGCTGCGCGCAGTGACCGGAATCATGCTGGCGTTGGTCGGCTACGCCCTGATCGTTCCGCTGGTCGCTCAGGGGGTCATCCGGATCGGGTACCTGTTCCGCGGCGGGGAGTTCGATGTCTACCGGAGCGCCGCGCGGGGGTACGAGTATCCCGAGGGACTGCTCGCCTCTCATCTGGCCTTGGCGACGCTGATCCCGATCGCGCTCCTGCTCGCGCGCTACATCAACGGCTATCAGCCGCGCTGGGTCGCGTCGGTGCAGCCCGGATTGCGGGGACGGTACCTCCTGATCAGCGCCCTCGTCGCCCTCGTGGTGCTGAATGCCGTGCTGTGGCTCGGACTCATAGTCCGGGACGAGGTGCCTGCCTTCCATAGCGGGCAGGACGGGTGGGGCTGGTTCCTCCTCGCAATCGTGGTCGGTGCGCCGCTGCAAGCGGCGGCGGAAGAGGTGTTCTTCCGGGGCTATTTGCTGCAGGCGCTGGGAGCGGCGTCGGGTAACAAGTGGGTCGCCCTGGTCGCGTCCTCGCTGCTGTTCGCCCTCTTCCATGGCGTGCAGAATCCGGCGTTGTTCGCCCACCGGCTGGCCTTCGGGCTGGTGGCCGGGGGACTCGTGCTCGCGGTGGGCGGCCTGGAGGCGGGGATCGCCGCCCACGTGGTCAACAATCTCGGCGCCTATGGCTACGCCATGTTCACCGGATCCATCGCCGATCTGCGCGTTGTCAGCGAGATCACCTGGGAGAAGGCCGGCTGGGACATCGCCGGCTTCGCGCTGTTCGCCGGGGCTGCCTGGTGGGTCGGACGACGGCTGAGAGTGGCCACGGCGACCCCCTGACCGGTCGATTTGCGGCCTCTGAAATTCCTGGTGTAGAGTTTCTTCTCGTGCTCGGGTGACCGAGTGCTAGGGGTATGGGGTAATTGGCAGCCCGACTGATTCTGGTTCAGTTAGTCTTGGTTCGAGTCCAGGTACCCCTGCGGAGATCCTCTCTCCAATGCTAGGGCCCCGTTGTGTAGCGGCCTAGCACGCCGCCCTCTCAAGGCGGTAGCGCGGGTTCGAATCCCGTCGGGGCTACAACGGCAAGCGGCTCGGTCAGATCTGACCGAGCCGCTTCGCTTTTACCCAACCGTGAGTCGCCGGCTGAGCGCGTCCGTTCGACCTGTTACTGTATGCCCACGGAATCGTTCGATTCCGCACAGGATTGTTACTCACCGAGTGAGGCAAGACCTGGGGCTGATCTGTTGCCCCGTCCGGTCCTGCCGCTGTGGTTTCGGGCCTGGGGCGCGTGTTCCGCCTCAGGCTTTTTGCGTCCCCCGGGGAGAACCAGGTCGAGGAGGATCTTGCATGGCGGTCGATTTTGACCAGCTTGCCGACACCATCGTGAACAAGGTCGGTGGTGCCGGGAACATCAAGCGGGCACAGCATTGTGCGACGCGGTTGCGCTTGGAACTGCGTGAGGACGCGAAGGCCGATACCGACGGGATCAAGGCGCTGGACGGCGTCGTCACCGTCGTTCAGGCCGGTGGCCAGTACCAGGTGGTGATCGGCGACGAGGTGCCCAAGGTGCACGCCGGCATCATGCGTCACCTGGGCGGCGCCCCGGCGACCGAAGAGGAGGACGAGGGTCCGCAGGGCAACATCCTCGATCGCTTCATCAAGATGGTCAGCTCCATCTTCCATCCCATCCTGTGGCCGCTGGCCGGTGCGGGTCTGTTCAAGGCCTTCCTTGCCATGTTCGCCACCTTCGGGTGGGTTGACACCGCCAGCACCACCTACACGGTGCTGAACGCGGCCTCGGATGCGCTGATCTACTTCCTGCCGATCTTCCTCGCGGTCACGTCGGCCAAGCGTTTCAAGGCCAACCAGTTCACCGCCATGGCCATCGCCGGCGCGCTGGTGTATCCGAGCATCGCGGCCCTGACTGCGGCCGAGGGGCCGCTCACCATCTTCGGCATCCCGCTCGTCATCATGGGCTACTCCAGCTCGGTGGTCCCGATCATCGTGGGCGTCTGGGTGCAGGGCTACCTTGAGCGCTTCCTCGCCAAGACGCTGCCTGCGGCCATCCGTAACTTCTCGGTGCCCCTGGTCTCGATGCTGGTGATGGTGCCCCTGATCCTGCTCACCATCGGCCCGGCCACCACCTTCCTCGCGAACGGTTTGGCGAGCGGCCTCTCCTTCCTGTTCAGCTCTCTTCCTTGGCTTGGCGGCGCCATCATGGGCGGCTTCTGGCAGGTCTTCGTGATGTTCGGCATCCACTGGGGCTTGGTACCCATCATTCTCCAGCAGCTCACTCCAGGGGCTGACGGTACCCCGGGCTTCACCCTGCTGCTCGGCCCCGTGCTGCCCGCCGTACTCGCCCAGGCCTCCGCGACGCTGGCCGTCATGCTGCGCACCAAGGACAAGGCGACCAAGCAGCTCGCCGGCCCCTCTGCGCTGTCGGGCCTGCTCTCGGGCATCACCGAGCCCGCCATCTACGGCGTAAACCTGCCCCGCAAGTTCCCGTTCTACTTCGGTATCGCCGGTGGCGTCGTCGGCGGCCTGATCGCCGGCATCGCCGGCGGTGGGGCGAACACCTTCGTGTTCCCGTCGCTGATCGGTATCCCGGCCTTCCTTGATTCCGCCAACGTGCCGCTGTTCTTCATCGGCTGCGCGGTGGCCGTCGTGATCGCGTTCGTGCTCACCTTCCTGTGGGGCGTGAAGGACGATGTCCCTGCGGCTGAAGCCGCTGCTCCGGCGGCCGCTCCCGCCCCGGCTCGTGCGGCTGCTCCGGCAGCTGCTACCGCTCCTGTTGCGTCCGCGCCTGCGGTCGAGGTGATCGTCGCGTCGCCGATGAACGGGCGTGTGGTTGCGCTCGAGGAGGTGCCGGATCCGGTGTTCTCCAGCGGTGCCATGGGCAAGGGCGTGGGTATCGTCCCCACCGACGGCGCGGTTTACGCCCCCATCTCGGGCAAGATCGCGGTGGCGATGTCCTCGGGTCACGCCTACGGCATCAAGAACGACCAGGGCGTCGAGGTGCTGGTGCACGTCGGCATCGACACGGTGAACATGAAGGGCGAAGGCTTCACCCCGCATGTGGCCAAGGGCGACGAGGTCACGGCCGGTCAGAAGCTGGCTGACGTCGACCTGGCTGCGATCGAGGCAGCCGGCTACTCCACCACCACGGTGATGCTGGTCACCAACACGAAGGCACAGAAGAGCGTCGAGACCGTCGCGGCGGATACGGTGACTGTGAACCAGCCGACCCTGCGCGTCGTGCGCTGAAAGGAGACACTGTGACGATCCGATTTCCCGAGGGCTTCCTCTGGGGCGGCGCCGTGGCGGCCAACCAGTTGGAGGGCGCGTATCTGACGGACGGCAAGCTGCCGTCCATCCAGGACGTCCTCCCGAACGGCGGCCTGAGCGCTCCGACCGATGAGCCGACGCCGGACAACCTGAAGTTGGAGGGCATCGACTTCTACCACCGCTACGCCGAGGACATCGCGCTGTTCGCCGAGATGGGCTTCACGGTCTTCCGCTTCTCCATCGCATGGAGCCGGATCTTCCCGCTCGGCGACGAAGAGACGCCCAACGAGGAGGGGCTGGCCTTCTACGACCGAGTGCTCGACGAGTTGGAGAAGCACGGCATCGAGCCGTTGGTGACGATCAGCCACTACGAGACCCCGCTGCACCTGGCCAAGACCTACGACGGGTGGGCCGACCGGCGCCTGATCGGCTTCTACGAGCGCTACGCTCGCACGCTGTTCGAGCGCTATGGCTCGCGGGTGAAGTACTGGTTGACCTTCAACGAGATCAACTCGATCGTGCATGCGCCCCTCATGTCGGGCGGCATCTGGACGCCACTGGAGCAGTTGTCGAAGAAGGATCTCTACCAGGCGATCCATCACGAACTGGTGGCCTCGGCCTCCGTGACGCGGATGGCGCACGAGATGAATCCGGATCTCAAGATCGGCTGCATGGTGCTGTCGATGCCCGTCTACCCGCTGTCGCCGGCCCCGGCCGACGTGTGGGAGGCGAAGCAGACCGAGCACGAGAATCTCGCGTTCGGCGACGTGCACTGCCGTGGTGCCTATCCGGGCTACTACCTGCGCATGCTGCGCGAGCAGGGCGTCGAACTGGACATCACCGACGAGGACCGCGAGACGCTGGCTCACACCGTCGACTTCGTCTCGTTCAGCTACTACATGAGCGTGTGCGCCACGGCCGATCCGGCCAAGCAGATCCGTGGTGAGGGCAACATCCTCGGCGGTGTGCCCAACCCGACGCTCGAGGCGTCGGAGTGGGGCTGGCAGATCGATCCGCTGGGCCTGCGCATGGTGCTGAACGACTTCTGGGAGCGGTGGGGCAAGCCGCTGTTCATCGTCGAGAACGGGCTGGGGGCGAAGGATCAGCTGGTGGAGGTCGACGGCGTGCCGACCGTCGACGACGGCTACCGCATCGACTACCTTCGCAGCCATCTGGCCGCGGTGGGGGAGGCCGTCGATGACGGCGTCGAGCTGTGGGGCTACACCTGGTGGGGTCCGATCGACGTGGTGAGCGCCAGCTCGGCCCAGCTGTCGAAGCGCTACGGCTTCATCTACGTCGACCGCAACGACGATGGCTCGGGCACGCTCGCGCGGTACAAGAAGAAGTCCTTCGACGCATACCGCGAGATCATCGCCACCAACGGTGCGTCGTTGACGCAGTAACAACCACCCCGGTCGACCGGGGCCGGCGCTCGTGCGCCCGTCCCGGTTGACCGGGTTCTCACGCGGAGTTCATGACAGGGAAGGAGGAGGCGTGAAGGTTCTACAGGTTTTCAACAACAACGTCGTCCTCGCTCTCGACGAACTCGGGCGCGACGTCGTCCTCACCGGGCGCGGCCTGGGGTACCAGGCACGTCGCGGCGACGAGGTGGACGAGTCCAAGATCGGCCGTCGGTTCGTGCCCGCCGACAACCCCGGTGCCGTCGCTCGGGTGCTGGCCGATATTCCGCCCGATCTATTCGGCCTCGTCGCGGAGCTGTTCGCCGACGCGGTGCGCTCGTTGAACGCCCACCTGCCGCCGCTGGCGCTGGTGGCGGTCGCCGATCACGTGCATCAGGCGATGGAGCGGGTTCGCGCGGGGCACCGCATGGAGTATCCCCTCCGCGCGGAGGTCGCCCACCTGCATCCCGAGGAACTCGGCGTGGCCGAGGAACTCCTGTCCCGCTTGAACGAGCACGTCGATGTGGATCTGCCAAGGGGCGAGGCCACCGCGCTGGCGATGCATCTGTTCCACGCCGTGACGGGCAGCCCGAGCATGGAGCAGACCTTCGTGCAGTCGGCGCTCATCCGGCAGATCTTCGACCTGGTGGCCGAGGCCCACGGGGGCGCCTTCGACCCCGACTCGATCGACGCTGCACGGTTCGCGGCCCACCTTCGCTATTTCTTCGCCCGCGCACGCAGCGGGCACCAGCTACACGGTGAGGCCTCCGCGGTGGGCGACGTGCTCAAGGTCGCAAACCCCGCCGCGTACCGGCTGGCTCAGCGCATCGCCGCGCTCCTGGAGCTGCGTCTCGACCAGCGCGTCTCCGACGACGAAACGGTCTATCTCACGCTGCACATCGCCCGCCTGGAGCAGGCCATGAGCTCTGGCAGCGGACGTCAGGGACATCCCTAGCTCCGCTGTTGCCGGACATTGGTAACCTGTCAGCACTCGGTGGCGTACTCTTCGGAGACACGGAAGCGAGATCTCCCGGGGCGGCCCGCGCTGCGTCATTGCCGAACCCTCAGGTGCATCGGGGAACCGAAAGATATGCGGAAGAGAGGCGAATCCAGTGCTGAGCAAAGTAGCAAAACTGACGTTCATGACGAAGACAGCGGCGCTCGCGGGTGCCGCCGCCCTGCTGCTGACGGCGTGCTCGCCCGATGACCCGATCGACATCGACGGCGACGTCGCCCCTCCTGAGGACGGCTGCGTCTCGGTCGTCGTGGCGACTTCGTCGGAGAAGGTCAACCTCATGGAGAGGTTGGGAGAGCTCTTCAGGGAATCGGCCGAGCACGAGGCTCTCGAGGGGTGTGCGGCTGTCCGCCCGGTCAACGTCGCCTCGGGCAAAGCCGCCGAATATCTGGCGAGCTCGACCACGTCGTGGGCACTCGGCGACGCTGCGGCACCGTCGGTATGGTCGCCGGCCTCTACCGTGTGGGTCGACCGTGTCGCCTCCCTCTCGGGCGATCAGGTTGTCGCGAATGCGGAGAGCTTCGCCAAGACCCCGATCGTGTTCGGCATGCCGGAATCGATGGCGCAGGCGCTCGGCTACCCGAAGACGCCGTTGTCGTTGTCGCAGATCCACGACTTGATCCAGAACCCTGAGGGATGGGGATCGATCGGCAAGCCGCTGTGGGGCTCGTTCAAGATCGCCAAGACCAATCCGAACAGCTCCACCACGGGCTTGTCCATGCTGCTGATGCAGGCCTACGAGGCCTCGGGCAAGGACGCCGACTTGACCTCCGCCGATGTGGCGGGCGCGCAGGAGTTCTCCCGGGTCCTGGAATCGGGGGCGATCCACTACGGCGACACCACGGGCAAGGTGCTGCAGAACCTCGTCGACAAGGCCTCCGGCGGCGGCTCGTCGTACGTGAGCGCGATCGCCCTGGAGGAGACCTCGCTCTACAACTACAACCTCGGCAACCCCGATTCGCACACCGTGCAGCCCGGCGAGGTGCTCACCCCGCCGCAGGAGAAGCTCATCGCGATCTACCCGAGTGGGGGGTCGATGTGGAGTGACAATCCGGTGGTCGCTCTGAACACCGCTTGGGTCACCCCGGAGCAGAAGACCGCGGCGGAGGCATTCGTGGCGTTCCTGCACACGAAGCAGGCTCAAGAGGTGCTGCCGGAGTTCGGTTTCCGGCCCGTGGACGACAGCATCGACGTCAGTCAGTATCTGAACAGCGACGTGGGCATCGATCCGGCTCAGCCGGCCGTGACCTTGCCGCAGCCGGCGCCAGAGGTGGTCTCGGCCGCGATCGATCAGTGGGCGCAGATCCGTAAGCCTTCGGCGGTGCTGCAGCTGATCGACATCTCTGGATCCATGGACGAGGAGATCGGCGACGGCAAGACTCGGCTGGACGGTGCCATCGAGGGGGCCAGCGGGACGCTCGGCGCGGTGCGCCCGACCGACGAGATCGGAGTGTGGGCCTTCACCACGGGTCTCACCGCCGAGGTCGATAGCGAGACGCTCGACGGTATCGGCCTGGTGCGGCCATTCGGCCCGCTCGGCGATGACAAGGAGGCGCTGCAGCGCGACATCGCGGCCCTCGCCAACGCGCGACGGGGGGGAACCCCGCTCTACGACGCGGTCGACGTGGCTTACGACTACCTGAAGTCCCAGGCCGACAGTGGGCGGATCAACGCGATCGTCGTGCTCTCCGACGGAGAGGACGCCGATTCCGTCACCCGACTGGACACCCTCGTCCAGAAGATCAACGCCGACCAGAAGGAA
Source organism: Tessaracoccus caeni (assembly GCF_029211185.1). Taxonomy (GTDB): domain Bacteria; phylum Actinomycetota; class Actinomycetes; order Propionibacteriales; family Propionibacteriaceae; genus Arachnia; species Arachnia caeni. The sequence goes on along the minus strand of NZ_JARGDO010000005.1, from coordinate 152,708 downwards.
GGCGGCAACGACAAGCCCGTGCGTATCTTCGCGATCGCCTACTCGAACACGGCCGACATCGACGTGCTCGAAAGGCTCGCTCGGGCATCAGGGGGACAGGTCTTCGACGCGACGGATCCGAGGAAGATCGCAGAGACCTTCCAGTCGGTCATGAACAACTTCTAGGCAGAGCGCGATGCGTTCTTTCAAGACCCTCTCCGTCGCCGCCGTCCTGGTGGGCATGGGGAGCGTCCTCGTGGGAGCGTCGGTGGCCTTCGCTGCCACCGAGGCGGAGCAGATCATGGAGAGCTGCGCCTCCCAGGTGGTGTGCGAGTTCGACGGCGCCTCGATCTCGGACGCCGACGCCCTCGCTGACGTGCTGCCTCAGGGGGTGTTCGTCGTGGTGATCCCGCAGCCCGATCAAGCCCAGAGCACGCCTTCGGGGACGCTCGCGTCGGAGCTTCGCGACGCCACCGGTGCCGACACCGTCATCGTGATCGAGGACCGCGCGACGGATCGTTTCGCGGTGTCCTCCGCTCACGATGCGGTCGCCATCACCGAGTCCCTGTATACGCAGCGGCAGACCGACGGCGGGGCAGCCGTCGCAACGATCGCGCAGAGCCTCGCCCCCACGAGTCCCCCCGCCACGCCCGACGATGTGGCCGGTGGCTGGGGTGTCTGGGGCGTCTGGGGTCTGATCGTTCCCGCCGCTGTCGTCCTCGCCGCGGCCGGCGGCGCTGTGCGTCTTCTCCGGGCGCGCCGCGAGGCCAAGGCGAAGCGGAAGGTCGCTTGGGCGGGCGAGGCCGAGCGGGAGCTCGCAGAGGCGCTCACTGGGGAGAACGGCGAGTTCGTGAAGCAGGCGATGCGCCGCCTTGACGAGCGCGCGGACGCGCTGCCTGGTATCGGTCCGCGCATCGCAGGGCTGTCGAACCATGTGGCAGAGCTGTTCATCCGCGTGCGCAAGCGCGGCAGCGATCAGCAGGTCCGCCTGCTGCAGGTCGAATACAAGGACGTGCTCAGCAAGCTGCTCGGCGCTCTCGACGACGACTATTACGGCGACATCCGAGCCAATCCGCAGTACTGGAGCACTCCAGAGGCGCGCCTGGCCGAGGTGGAGCGTGCCGTCGACTCGGTGGACCAGCAAGCGGTCGAGAACATCAGGCAGATCAATGAGTCGCGCGACCTGGACTTCAAGGTCGCCCTCGATTCCCTTATCAAGACCGTCAACGAGGCGAAGCTGTCGGACGTCTACCGCGATCATGAGAACCGCCCCACGAACCCCCGTGCCCAAGGCTAAGCCCTCCAGGAGGAGAGATCGATGTCAGAAGAACAGACCGTAGCCGTCGACTTCGCGGCGCTGCTGGATGTCGGCGATACCCAGGCTGAGGAGGTGCAGGGCACTCCGCTTGAGGCAGCGATCGCGGAGGCACCGGCCGATGAGGCCCAGGTCGCCACGCTCAAGGAGGCCACCTTCCAGTTCCGCAGCCTGCTCACCGAGAAGCAGCTGTCCGACCTGACGCGGGGCGCCCCCATGCTGGCGAAGAAGTTCGTCGCCGACGTCAACCAGATCGTGGCCTTCGGCGGGCCCGTGATGAAGAAAATGAATGACGCCTCCCGGCAGCTCCTCGATGCCCAGCGCCACATCAGGGTTCCCGAGGCGGACGCCGTCGTCAACGACATGCTGCGCGAGATGGATGGCTTCGAGAAGAAGTGGCGCTTCGTCGAACTCGAGAACGCGGCGAAGTCGGTCGTCGGCTGGTTCCGGAAGAGCAAGTACACCCTGACCACCATGGTGCGCGAGATGAAACCCATGGTGGACAAGATCGACCTCGCCGAGGTGAAGCTGCAGGAGATGGAGACCGCGCTCGCCGACAACATCGCCCGGGGTCAGCTGCTGCACAAGCAGACCCTGGAGAACATGGATGACGTCGTTGCCGTTCTCGCGGCGCTCGAACAGGTGATCGAGGAGATCCGTTCGGAGTTCGAGGAGGCGGATCGGGCGCTGACCGAGGCGTCGAGCACGGAAGTCGTCACCTACAAGGGCGAGCTCACCAGCGTGAGCAAACTCCGCGAGGTGCACAGCGCCTTGTCGTTTGCGTTGTCGGAGACGGAGAAGACGTGGTCTGACTGGCGTTCGCAGTTCTTCCTCGGGTTCGCGCATGCACCGGCCACGCGCAACCTCGTTGTGACCACCTTCGCGCTGCGGCGTCGCCTCGCGGCATTCCGAACCATGGGCCTGCCCTCCGCGCGGCAGTCGCTGGCCATGTGGCAGCAGGCGGCCTTTGCCAAGGAAGGCGCGGCCTTGGGTACCGCGGTGCAGGAGGGCACGAACAAGCTGATCAGGGGCGCCTTTGCGGAGACGGCGCAAGCGATCGACAAGGTTGCGCAGGCCTCACAGGCCCCGGTGATCACCGAGGAGACCATCTGGTCGGTGATCGACTCGGTGAAGGCGCAGTGCAGCTCGATCGTCGCCGCCGACAAGGCGGGCCGGGCGCTGAGGGCGCGCAATCTCGAGGCCCTCGAGAGGGGCGAAGCGATGATCGAGGATGCGGTGATCACCTCTCACCGCGCTCTCGCCGATGCGAGCAAGCGCTCGGGAGCCGCATCTCCCGCGGCGGGAACCCCGGTGGACGGCGGAGACGCTGGTGACGAGTTGCTCGGACGGCTGACGAACTGATCTGCGGACCACAGGGACGTCGACGGGGTGGTGCCAGGTAGGGCGCGGCAGGAGTGAGGCCATCTACTCCGCGGTGCCGTTGCGGCGCAGCACCTCGCTGAGTCGCTCGGCGGCTGCCATCACAGCGGGCGCATGCAGGCGGCCCGGGTTGCGGGTGAGGCGCTCGATCGGTCCCGACGCCGAAACGGCAGCGATCATCCGGCCCGACGGCGCCAGCACGGGAGCCGACACCGATGCGACACCGGACTCGCGCTCGGACACCGACTGAGCCCAGCCGCGTCGGCGCACCGTCGCCAAGGTGGCCAGGGTGAAGGAGGCGCCCTCCAGCGCTTTGTCCAGTCGCTCCGGATCCTCCCACGCCAGCAGCACCTGAGCGCCCGAGCCCGCCTTCATGGAGAGCTGGGCGCCCACGGGCACGGTGTCGCGCAGCCCGGAGGGGCGCTCCACCGCGGCGACGCAGATCCGCGTATCGCCCTGGCGGCGGAAGAGCTGGGCCGACTCGCCCGTGATGTCGCGCAGCCTCGTCAGAATCGGACCTGCCGTCGCGAGGAGCGGATCCTCGCCCGCGCTCTCGGCCAGCTCGATCAGCCTGGGGCCGAGCACGAAGCGCCCTTGCAGATCGCGCCCGACAAAGCGATGATGCTCCAGTGCCACCGCCAGCCGATGCGCGGTCGGGCGCGCGAGGCCCGTCGCATTGACCAGCCCGGCCAGCGTGAGCGGATTGCGTTCCAGCGCAGCCAGCACCGCTGCTGCCTTGTCGAGAACTCCAACGCCACTTGTTTCGTCCATATGCTGAGATTAACAAGTCCGCATTGTGGACACAAAACCAGCGGCGAGTATCTTTGGTAACTGCTAGACAAACTTTGCTGGGAGGCGAATCGCAATTATGGGCAAGACCCTGAGTGAGAAGGTGTGGGACGCGCATGTCGTCCGCTCGGCCGAGGGGGAGCCGGACCTGCTCTACATCGATCTTCATCTCGTGCATGAAGTGACCAGCCCCCAGGCGTTCGAGGGACTCCGCCTGGCCGGCCGGACGGTGCGTCGCACCGACCTGACGATGGCCACCGAGGACCACAACACGCCCACCCTGAACATCCTGGCGCCGATCGCCGACCCCGTTTCCAAGAAGCAGGTCGACACGCTGCGCCAGAACGCCAAGGACTTCGGCGTGCGCATCCACTCCCTTGGTGACAAGGACCAGGGTGTCGTGCACATCATCGGCCCCCAGCTGGGCGTCACCCAGCCGGGCATGACCATCGTGTGCGGCGACTCGCACACGTCCACCCATGGCGCCTTCGGCGCGCTGGCCTTCGGCATCGGCACCTCCGAGGTGGAGCACGTGCTGGCCACCCAGACGCTGCCGCAGACCACGCCCAAGACGATGGCCGTCAACATCAACGGCGAGCTGCCCGACGGCGTCACCGCCAAGGACGTCGTCCTCGCGCTGATCGCAAAGGTCGGCACCGGCGGTGGCCAGGGCTACGTCGTAGAGTACCGCGGCACCACCATCGAGAACCTGTCGATGGAAGGTCGCATGACGATCTGCAACATGTCCATCGAATGGGGCGCCAAGGCGGGCATGATGGCCCCCGATGAGACCACCTTCGCTTACCTCAAGGGGCGTCCGCACGCGCCTGAGGGCGAGGATTGGGACGCCGCCGTCGAGTATTGGAAGACGCTGAAGAGCGACGACGACGCCACCTTCGACGTGGAGGTGGACATCGACGCCACCAAGCTGACGCCGTTCGTCACCTGGGGCACCAATCCGGGGCACGGCGTTCCGCTGGGCGCCGTCGTCCCCGCCCCGGAGGATTTCGACTCCGAGGTCGAGCAGGCCACCGCCAAGCGCGCGCTGGAGTACATGGATCTGACCCCCGGCACCCCGATGCGCGACATCAAGGTGGACACCGTCTTCCTCGGCTCCTGCACCAACGGCCGCATCGAGGACCTGCGCCTCGCCGCGTCCGTGTTGAAGGGCAAGAAGAAGGCCGACACCGTCCGCATGCTGGTCGTTCCCGGCTCCGCGCGGGTGCGCATCCAGGCCGAGCTCGAGGGCTTGGACAAGGTCTTCCTCGACTTCGGCGCCGAATGGCGCGCGGCCGGCTGCTCGATGTGCCTTGGCATGAACCCCGACCAGTTGGCACCGGGGGAGCGCTCGGCGTCCACCTCGAACCGCAACTTCGAAGGCCGTCAGGGCAAGGGCGGGCGCACGCACCTGGTCTCGCCCGCCGTCGCCGCTGCCACCGCCATCGTCGGCCATCTGGCCGCGCCGGCCGATCTCTGATCGCGAGGAGTCTAAAAAATGGAACCCTTCATCAATCACACCGGCATCGCCGTCCCGCTGCAGCGCAGCAACGTCGACACCGACCAGATCATCCCCGCGGTCTACCTGAAGCGGATCACCCGCACCGGCTTCGAGGACGGCCTGTTCTCCGCGTGGCGCAACGACCCCGAGTTCGTGCTGAATAAGGAGCCCTTCGTCACCGGCTCGATCCTGGTTCCCGGCCCCGACTTCGGCACCGGCTCGTCCCGCGAGCACGCCGTGTGGGCGCTGCAGAACTATGGCTTCAAGGTGATCGTCGGCACCCGGTTCGGCGACATCTTCCGCTCGAACTCGGGCAAGGCCGGCCTGGTGGTCGCGCTCATCTCGGAGGCCGACCGCGATCGTCTGTGGGCGGCCATCGACGCCGATCCGAACGCGCCGACCACGGTGGACCTGCCGTCGCAGACGATCACCCGTGGCGACCTGGAGATCTCCTTCCAGATCGACGACTACACGAAGAACCGCCTGCTGAACGGCCTCGACGACATCTCGATGACCCTGCAGCACGAGGCCGACATCGCGGCCTACGAGGCGAGTCGCCCGTCGTTCAAGCCGAAGACGTTGCCCGCTCGCACCGCTGGCTGACGCCGTAGAAGACCCCGCCCGTCGTGGCGGGGTCTTTCTTTTCTCCGGAAACCCCTTGACCGCGGGTCGAATGCTCGTTAATCTACAACCAAATGGTTGTAGATAGTGTTTTTCAGAACGAACTCACCGACGACGAGGTGAACCGGATCTTCCGGGCCCTCGCCGACGCGACGAGGCGCGACATTCTGCGTCGCACCCTCGTCGGGGAGGTGACGGTGTCGAACCTGGCAGCCGACTACGACATGAGTTTCGCGGCGGTGCAGAAGCACGTCGCTGTTCTGGAAGGAGCGGGTCTTGTGACGAAACTCCCTTCCGGCCGCGAGCGCCTGGTGCGGGCCAACCCCGACACGATCAGCAAGGCGCAGGCGCTGCTCGCCCACTTCGAGCGGCTATGGACGAGCCGCATCAATCGCCTCGACGAACTGTTCGCCGAGGACTCCTGAAAGGACGTATGCCATGCCCGTTACTTCCATCACCCAGGATCCGGAAGCCCTGACCCTCACGATCGTGGCCGACTTCCCCGTGTCGGTGCGCCGGCTCTGGGACGCCTATGCCGACCCGCGGCAGCTCGAGCGCTTCTGGGGCCCACCCGGCTGGCCCGCGACGTTCACCCGGCACGATATGGCCGTCGGGGGACGGTCCCACTACTTCATGACCGGACCCGATGGCGATAAGGCCGGTGGCTTCTGGGAGTTTCTGGCCGTCGAGGAGGGGGTATGTTTCGAGGTGCGTGACGGGTTCGCCGATGCCGACGGCGTCGCCAACGCCGAGATGCCCACCATGCGGATGGTGATGAACTTCGAGTCCACCGACACTGGTTCTCGGCTGTGCACAGTGACCCACTTCGACAGCTTGGAGCAGCTCGAACAGCTGGTCGAGATGGGCATGGTGGAGGGCACCCGCCTTGCCATGGGTCAGATCGACGAGGTGCTGGCCGACCTCGCGTCGTTCGCCGCCGGCATCGGCACTCAGGTGCAGCTGCTCGGCGAGAACCAGGCCCGGATCTCGCGGGTCATCCGCGGCAGCGTCGACCAGGTGTGGCGCGCTCATCACGAGCCCGAGCTGCTGAAGCGCTGGCAGCTCGGCCCGGACGGCTGGAGCATGCCGGTGTGCGAGGTGGGCCTCGCCGTCGGCGAGACCTACCGCTACGAGTGGGAGAACGACGAGACGGGCGATCGTTTCGGCTTCAGCGGTGTCGTGAAGGAGATCAACCCTCCGGTGCGCGCGGTCACCACGGAGGCGATGATCGGGATGGACGGGCCGGTCGTCGTGAACGAGCTGAACCTCACCCCGGTCGAGGGCGGCACGCTGCTGACCATGGTGGGCAACTACCCCGACGCCGAGACCCGCGAGATGATCCTCGCCACCGGCATGGCCGACGGCATGGAGACCAGCTACGCCCGCCTGGAGCGCGAGATCCTGGGCGTCGCCTGAATAACGCTGGCTATGCGGCTCGGCCTGTGCATATGCACAGGCCGAGCCGCATTCGCATTCTTGTGGCGGAGTGTGGTCGCAGAGGTACCCTATTAGTAGGGAAAGTAGGAGGCTGATGTGTCTGCTCCGATCGTTGAAGGCGCGAAGGTGATGTCCAAAGGGCAGATCACCCTGCCGAAGGACATCAGGGAGAAGCTGGGCGTCGAGGCGGGAGACCGCTTGGTGCTGATCTGGGACAACGGTCAGGTTGTGCTGATGAACGCAGCCGTGTTCGCGCTCAAGAAGGTTCAAGACGCCATGAAGGGTGCGGCCGAGGAAGCCGGGTTTGAGTCGGAGGAGGATGTGGCCGCCTACATCAGTGATCTACGGGCTGAGTCTCGGAACCAATGAGAGTCTTCCTCGACAGCAACGTTCTGCTCTCCGCCGCGCTATGGCCTCATGGTGCGACGGCGGAGTGCTTTCACGCAGTCGTTGTGAACGACCATGCTCTCGTCGTCTCTGACTATGTCCTCGACGAGGTTCGGCGCGTTACGCAGAGGAAGTTCCCGGCGCGTATCGGCGTGGTCGATGAGTTCCTCGCCGCCGTCGTCGAGTTCTCCGTTGTGGTCACTACCCCGGAGTTCCCGACAGCGGATGAGGAGGCTGTCCGTGATGACAAGGATCGCCCCGTGCTCAGAGGGGCCAGGGTGGCGCAGTGCGACATCCTCGTGACCGGCGATAGGGATCTTCTAGAGGCTGGAGTCAGCGATCCCATGATTATCCCGCCTGCCGAGTATCTCCGCCGATATCCAGCAGGCTGACCTGATGGACAAGGTCATGGCCGTTTCGTCAACGATCTCCACCAGGGATGCCTGTGTGTCGCCCAAGTGGGCAGGCGCCTGCCGGGTGCGCTAACTGCTGGCGCTGTCGTAGCGGCGCAGGGCCAGGTGCCAATGAGCGGCGGTCACGGCAGAGCCGACGGCGGTGATGAGGCCGCAGAGCAGCCACGTCGTTCCGAGCGGCTCGCCCAGGAGCGATGCGGACGGTATCGCGCCGAGCAGAGTGGCCGGGATCGCCGCTGTGAACACCACCGAGGCGGACCCTCGGAAAGCCGCCTTCGGGTACTGGCCGGCGTCGCGCAGGCCGCCGACGATGTTCTGAACCGGGTCCGCCGAGCTCCACCAGAACGACAGCAGGCTCGCGTTGATCCAGAACAAAGCCCAGCACAGGACTCCGATCAGGAGCAGTGCACCGCAGGAGGCGGCCGCCCCGAAGGAGACCGTCCGTTCGTCGAAGGAGAGGGCCGCCAGGACGAGTCCCGCGCCGGGCAGGATGCGGGTCAGTTCGGCAGGTCGGATCCAGCGCGAGGTGGCCGCGATGAAGGCGGGGATCGGCCGGACTAACAGCAGATCCAGATCGCCCTCGCGCACAGCCGAGTCGAGTCGTGCCAGGTTGGGTGCGAGCGTCGCGTCGAGCAGGGCTGTGGCGATCGTGAACAGCCCCACGACGACCATGGCCCCGCTCGTGTCCCAGCCCGTCGTGTCGCGCGCGACGTGGGCCACCACCAGCGCCGGCACGAGCGCCACGCCCACCTCGGCCAACGAACCGACCGCGACGAGCACCGTCTGGGTGCGGAACTGGAGATCCCTGGCTATCGCCTGCCGCCAGCAAGACAGGTACCACGCGATGATGCGGCGACATGTCGAGAAGACCCCGAGACGTGGGGTTCGACGGCCGGTCATGCGCCCGCCGCCTCGTAGCGTCGAATCCCTCGTCGCCACACCAGAGCCAGCAGGAGTGCTCCGCCGATCGTCCACGCGATCATCGCCGCGAGGTCGGCGCCGTGCGCTGAGGCGGCCCCGGTCAGCAGCTCCAGGGGGAAGGCCAACGTGAAGCGGAATGGCTGGAAACGCAGCGCCGGTTGAACGGTGGCTGGGAGGAGCATGAGCGGCACCACCGCGCCTGAGAGCAGCCGCGACACTAGCGAGACGATCCGCTGGATGCCATCGACGTCCTCGAACCAGAACCCCAAGCAGCCGATGAAAACGTCCAGGGCGAAGGCCAGGACGGCGGCGCAGCCGAGCGCGACGAGCGCCGTCGCCCACACCAGGGGATCATTAGGAAGGCGTACATCGTCGCGGAGAAGCAGGGCCAGGACTGCCACCATCGGAACCAGGAACAGGAGCTTGACCGCCTTCTCGGCGACGTTGTTCGCCGCCAACGAGAGCAGCGCCGGGCAGGGGCGAACGAGCCAGATGGACAGCCGCCCGGTGCGGATGTCGTCGGCAAGGAAGGTGGCCGTCCAACTCGAGGTCACCATCGAGATGACGGCGACCAGCACGAACCAGGTGAGGAGCCGGTCGGGCGGGACGGGTGGCGTCGCGCCTGCTGAGATCGCGCCGGTCCACACCACCAGCGACACGATGGGCGGGGTGATCGCGCCCAGCTGCAGCAGGAACACCCAGCCGCGGTTGGTGAGGGTGATGCCCACCTCGCGGGCGACGAGTTGCCCGGCGGTCGCCACGAGCACGACCGTCCGTCGCGCGCTCATCGGGAACCTCCCTGGTAGAGGCGGGCCATCACCGCGTCGAGGTCAGCCTCGGAGACACTGAGGTCGGTGAGGCCGCCCGCGGCGATGATCGATGCGACAACCGTCTCCAGTTCGTCCTCGTGCACGTCGAGCGAAACGGTGCATGCGTCGTCGGTCCAGGTGCCATCCGGGAGCGAGCCTGGCGGCGGGGGATCGGCGAACACCGCGCGGATCTCCCGGGTGGGGGCGATCAGTCGACGCAGACCGTCGATGTCGCCGTCGAACTCCAAGGCGCCAGAGCGCATCAGCAGCACCCGCCGGCAGAGCGCCTCCACGTCGTCCATGTCGTGGCTGGTCAGCACGACGGTGGTGCCGAGCGCCTCGTTCGCCCGCGCGAGCATGGCCCGCAGGGCGCGCTTCGCGACAGCGTCCAGGCCGATGGTCGGCTCGTCGGCGAACAACAGGCGAGGGGAGTGCAGCAGGGCCAGGGCCAGCTCGCAGCGCATTCGTTCCCCGAGACTGAGACGTCTGACGGGGACGTCGAGCAGTCCGTGCAGATCGAGCACCTCGGTCAGTTCGCCGAGCCGCGACGCGTAGGTGGCGGCATCCAGGTCGTACATCGCCTTGTGCACCAGCATCGAGTCGAGGGTGGGTACGTCCCACCACAGCATCGATTTCTGGCCGAGCACCACCGCGATTTCGCGGAGGAAGGAGGCCCGTCGCCTGCCGGGCTCGTGGCCGAGAACCTGGAGCGTTCCCGAAGTGGGGCGGATCAGCCCGCAGCACAGCTTGACGAGAGTGGTCTTGCCGGCGCCGTTGGGGCCGAGCAGGCCGACGAACTCCCCGTCGGCGATCTGGAGGTCGAGCGGAGCCAGGGCCTGGTGCTCTTCGACGGTGCGTCGCACGAAGGCTGCCAGGGCTCCGCGGATGCCGGGTTGCTGGCGGTGACGACGGTAGGTCTTCGTCAGGCCGTCGGCGCGGATGACGAGGGAAGGTGAGTCGGTGGTCGGTGACATGGGCGATGTGCCTTTTCTCTGGGCGCAGCAAAGCTGCGGGTGTCGGGAGAAATACCGGTGTTGCCGCCGGTCGGCACATCACGAGGTCCACCACGTCTCCTGTGGGGTGGTTCCTCCGACTGCGCGCGAGGGAAGCGCTGATCGATGAGGCACCTGCTGCGGCGCACCAGGCGGGCGATCTACGCCACCCAAATCTTGGGCGAGTATGTCCAATACACACCCAAGATCTAGGCGACGTATCTCATCCCGCCTGGTACGTCCTCGCTAGGCACCCCATCAATCAGCACTTCCCTACCGGCGCACGTTAGGTCGTGTCGTCTGATGCACGCTCGTAGCCTACCTCGTCACGTTTCCGGGCGACCAGGGCCTTTGCTAGCGTCGCGGGATGGACACGCCCGAGATGTTGCAGGACAAGCCGCACCGCAACGTGGTTCGCATCGGTGACACGGTGCGTCGGCCGCTGCAGCCGTGGTCGGCCAGCGTGCATGAGCTGCTGAACTACTTGGAGTCCATCGGGTTCCCGTACAGCCCTCGGGTCAAGGGGGTCGATGACGAGGGACGCGAGGTGCTCACCTTCATCGACGGCGAGTCGGGCACCGATGGATGGGCCAAGGTGGTCGACGAGCGTGGCCTGGCGGCCATGGCCCGGCTGCTGCGCGAGTATCACGACGCGGTGCGCGGTTTCCGTCCCGCCGCGGAGGCTGGCTGGGCCGGCTACTCGGGCGAGGGTGAGCTGGTTCTGCATGGCGACTTCGGGCCGTGGAACCTGGTGTGGCGCGGCACTCAGCCGATCGGGATCATCGATTGGGACTATGCGTGGCCGGGTCGGCCGCTCCACGACGTCGCTTACACGCTGGAGTACGTGGCTCCCTTCCGTGATGACGAGACGTGCCTGCGGTGGTTCGCCTACCCGAGCCCGCCGGACCGGCGTCGTCGACTGGAATTCTTTGCGGAGGCCTATGGGTTGGAGTCGACGGTGGGACTGGTGGACGAGGTGCTCACCCAGCAGCATGCCGTCTGGGACCGGGCCCGCCGCCTGGCCGCGCAGGGAATGCAGCCGCAGGCCGAATGGCAGCAAACCGGCTTTCTCGACACCACCGCCGACCGGATTCGGTGGACGAACCAGCATCGCGCGCTCTTCGAGTAAGGCAGTTCGTTCGATGGCGTACATAAAGATGGCTGAGCGGGGGTGATCTGTACGTATTGCACAGATCACCCCAGCTCAGCCACTTTTATTTTTGGCACCGCATGGAATGGGGTTCCCAAACGGCCGGTTCGACGCCGATCAGTCGATCTTCAGCTCGCCCATCTCGTCCCAGCCGGAGCCCTCGACCTTGCGGGAGACGATCTTCGGGGTGGCGACGAGCAGCGGGCGCATCGCGTCGAGTCCCTTCGCGAAGTGCGGGGCGTTGACGTGAGCGCTGGCGGCCTCGTCGTCGGCGAAGGCCTCCACGAGGACGAACTCGTGGGGATCCTCTGCCGAGGTGTACCAGTCGAACCAGAGGTTTCCTTGTTCGGCTCGGGTGGCGGCGGTGAACTCGGCCGTGCGCTCGAGAAAGACGTCGGAGTACTCAGGCTTTACGGCGTATTTGACCACGATGAAGTACATGACGTGAGCCTACCCGGGACGGCTCTAGGGTGGGGGAGACGAAGGAGGCCAAGTGGACGAAGCGACCGACCCGTACTTGTGGCTGGAGGAGATCGAAGGCGAGGAGGCGCTCGACTGGGTGCGCGCCCGGAACGCCGAGGCTGAGGCCGAGCTGGCGGAGACCCCGGAGTTTGCCAGGCTTGAGGACGATCTTGCGGCGATCTACGACTCGAACGAGAAGATCCCGTATCTGACTAGGCGCGGCGACTGGTACTACAACTTCTGGCGCGACGGCGAACACCCGCGAGGCATCTGGCGGCGCACCACGTTGGACGAGTACCGCAGCGGCGACCCGGCCTGGGATGTGCTGCTCGACGTCGACGAGCTGAATCGCGCAGAGGGCGAGAACTGGGTGTGGCACGGCGCCGATTTCCTGCGCCCCGAGCACCCGCGCTGCCTCGTCGCGCTGTCGCGGGGCGGTTCGGATGCCGACGTGACCCGCGAGTTCGACGTCGAGACGCGAACCTTCGTCGAGGGCGGTTTCGAGCGGCCGGAGGCGAAAGGGCATCTGAGCTGGATCGACGCGGACACCGTCTACCTGGTCACCGACCTGGGTGAAGGCAGCACCAACCGCGCCGGCTACGCCCGGATCGCGCGTCGGTGGCGGCGCGGTGTGCCGATGGCCGCAGCCGACGTGGTGTTCGAGGGTCCAGAGGACAACGCCGGCTACGGCATCTACCCCTACCGCGACCGTACCCCCGGCTTCGAGCGCGACCTCCTCCTGCATTTCCTGGACAGTCGCGACACCGCGCTCTACCTGGCCGACGCAGACGGCGTCTTCCAGCGCATCGACGCTCCCGACTCGGCGGGCAAGAATGTGCATCTCGAGTGGCTGCTGCTGGAACTGCGCGAGCCATGGGAGGTGGGTGGCGTCGCCTATGCGGCCGGTAGCCTGCTGGTCGCCCGGCTCGACGACTACCTGGCCGGCTCCCGTGACCTCACCGTGCTGTTCGCGCCCACCGACACCTCCGCGCTGTCCGGCGTCACGCCTACCCGCCATCACATCGTGCTGACGGTGCTCGACGATGTGAAGAGCGTCATCACCGTGCTCACCCCAGGCGACGACGGATGGGAGCGCCGGCCACTCGCCGGGCTTCCTGAGCTGGGCACCGTCGACGTGGCCGCCGTCGACGACGAGACTTCCGACCAGTTGTGGGCGATCGCCACCGACTTCCTGACCCCCACGACGCTGCTGCTCGCCGATGCCTCGCCTGAGGTCGCAGCCCCCGAGGCACTCAAGGCCGAACCGGCCTTCTTCGACGCCGCCTCGCACGTCACCGAGCAGCACTTCGCGACCTCCGACGACGGTACGCGGGTGCCGTACTTCCTGGTGCGGCCCCGCGGCCAAGAACCCACTGGCGCACACCCGACGCTGCTCTATGGTTACGGCGGCTTCGAGATCTCACTGACTCCGGCCTACGCGCCCGGCGTCGGCCGAGGCTGGCTGGAGCGCGGCGGGACCTACGTCGTCGCCAATATCCGAGGCGGGGGAGAGTATGGCCCGCGCTGGCACCAGGCGGCGCTGCGCGAGAACCGGCATCGGGCCTACGAGGACTTCGCCGCCGTCGCCCGCGACCTGATCGCCCGCGGCATCACTTCACCCGAACGCCTGGCCGTGCGGGGCGGCAGCAACGGCGGTCTCCTCACGGGCAACATGCTCACCCAGTACCCGGAGCTGTTCGGCGCCGTCGTGATCCAGGTGCCGCTGCTGGACATGCAGCGCTACAGCCACCTCTTGGCCGGCGCCTCGTGGATGGCCGAGTACGGCGACCCCGACACCGACGACTGGAGCTTCATCCAGACCTTCTCGCCCTACCACCTGTTCGACCCGTCAAAGGACTACCCGCCCACGCTGCTGCTCACCTCGACGCGCGACGACCGGGTGCACCCCGGCCACGCGCGCAAGATGATGGCCAAGCTGCGCGACGCGGACAAGCCGGCTTGGTACTACGAGAACATCGAGGGCGGCCACGGTGGTGCCGCAGACAACCGTCAACGCGCCCACATGGACGCCCTCTACCTGGAGTTCCTCTGGCGGCATCTGGGGTAACCTATCTAGGTATAAATAGTACCTAGATAGGCGGCTGTGGTGTCTGACGAAGAAGAGTGGCCGGAGCGTGACGATGCCTGGTTGTTCGCGTACCTGTGGCATGTCTCCCAGCCGGCGGTCCCGGAGGAGGCGATCCGGGCCAGGGTCGAAGAGCTGCGCGTCGCCGTGCTTGAGGCCGGCGAGCCGGCTTACGTCGTCTTCGGTGAGCCCTGGGTGGTCGCGGCCTCGGACGTTGAGGATCTGTCAACGGTAGACGAGGAACTGCGTGCTGCTGGTGCTGCGGGGTGGCGGGGCATGCTGACAGGGCTTGCGAGCAGTCTGATCTTGGTCGCCCTGCTCCCGCCCATCTCCCTGCTCATCGATGAGGGGTGGAGAGCCGACCTGCGCCCGGGACTGGTGGCGATGGCGATCGGTTTCTTGACCTTTGCGACCGGGGTCACCTTTACGCGGCTGTTTTATGAGGCGGCCCGGCCGTTGGCGATGCTCGTCTCGTTGCTGCTCGGGCTCGCGTGCTTCGTGTCGGCGGTGGTGATCGTTGCGACCCACTCGGGTGCGGAGCCGCTCGTGAGGGATGTGCCGGTGCTGCTGTTTGCGGCAGCCATGCTGCTGCCGGGAATAGTGGCGCTCCTCGTCGCACGTCGGATCCCTGAGTCCCCGCCGCAGACCCAGTGGGACGACGCCGTGTGGCTGCGCCGGTTTCGTGGTGCTCTCGTGCTGAAGGGGGTGTCTCGCTCGCGCATCCGGGAGCAGGAACTAGAGGTGCGTCAGATGATGTCGGAGGCCGGGGCAACGAGCCTGTACGACGAATGCGGCCATCCCATCGGCTTCGCCCGCCAGCTGGCCACCCATGATCGCAGCGCGAAGGGTCGACGGTGGCGGTGGGGCAGCGTCGCGCAGGCCATCATGCCAATGCTCATCGCGATCGCAGCGCTTCCCGACGACGGCCGAAGTTGGACCTGGTGGCGCATCGCGATCTTCGGGAGCGCTGTGCTGCTCTTCGCTGCAACGGTGATCAGCCAATGGCGATCGCGTCCGTGGAAGGTGGCGGCGTGAACGTCGCCGCCTGGCAACGCGCCATCCTGCCGCTGCTCATCCTGAGGACGCTCGACGCTGCGCCGCGCCACGGATATGGCATCTCGCAAGCGCTCGAAGAGACCGGCCTGAACCCCATCAGGGGGGCCCAGCTCTACCCGGCGCTGGTGAAGCTCGAGGCCGACGGCGTCGTCGTCGCCTCGTGGGAGCCAGGCGACGCTGGACCGGCTCGCAAGGTCTATGCCTTGACCGACGCCGGACGAGAACAGTTGCTGGCGCTCGAGACCGAGTGGCAAGACTTCCTCGAGGCAGTCAGCCGTCTTCGATAGTTCGTCGCGTGCCGGAGTGATGGGCGGTGACTCGTGATCGAAGCATCCGACTATCAAGGAAAATCGGCCAGTGGTCGATTTTCCTGTGTCTGATGCCGAGAATCGGCCACTGCCTAGATATGGAGGTTGGTGCTGGGGTCTAGCGAGCCTCTCGGGAGTCCGGTGATCCCGACCTGTTCTTTCAAGCGTCGATGATGAGCGCCACGACGCCTCGGATCTGCTGAAGCGCGGCCGGGCCCACGTTGCCAACGTGCGCGCTCACCCGTGACACGGCCACGGATCGGATGTGTTGGCACTGTGCCGCGGAGGTGGCAGTGAGGCCGTTGTGTACATCTGGCTCTACGACGATCTCAGAGCCGCTGTCGCGAATGGTGCTGGTCAGGGGAACGACCTGGACGACGTTGGGGCCGCCGCGGAGGATCTGAGCGGCCGTGATGATGATGGCAAGTCGACGGAGACCTGCCTCGGAGCCGGAAGGAACGCCGAGGTCGAGTTCGACGACGTCACCCGGCGTCAGCATCGAGCCAGGCTCGTTCGTCGTCGTGCAGAGGCTCGGAGAGCTCTTGCCCGATGGCGTCTTGTTCGAGCAGTCTGACAGCTCGGGTGATCGTGTCGGTGAGGGTCTCGCCGCGCCTGGCGGCTAGGTCATTGAGTGCGTCGCGTGCGGGGCGAGTGACGCGGATCGTTGTCGTGGTGCTCATATCCCCAGGGTACGACTGGTAGACGAATTTATCTACACCCGCCAGTCGCCTTCTTCGGGGGAGCCGTGGCAGCGCCAGGTGACCGGGTTGCCGGTGTGCGTGATGTCGGTGAACCAGTAGGTGGCGTCGGGGTTCCAGCCGGCGATCAGGCTGGCGGTCTCGTCGTCGACGGGGATGGGCACGCCGGCGGCGGAGAGGTAGCCGGTGTAGCTGAGGCGGACGGCGTCGTAGTGTTCGGCGACGCGTGCCCAGTCGGGCACCACCCAGCGACCGGCGCGTCCGGTGGTCTCGCGCCAGTCGTGCTGTTTCTGGAGGGTCACCTCGAGCGGATGGTTCCGGCAGAGGCGCGCCCAGTCCTCCGCTCCGTGGATTTCGTAGATTCTCACCGACGACGGCACCTCGACGCGCCTCGCGTCCGCCTTCTTCCAGCCGACGGTGTCCTCTACGAACCACAGACCCGACGGGGCTCCAATGGGAAGCGAGCCGCAGCTCACGGGCAGGCCATGCGGCGGCGTTGACCACCAAGCGCCCGAGCATTCGCCGTCGGCCGATGCCTCACGGAGCGTGGCGTTGGCGCGCCAATCCTTCAGCACGGCGGGTGCGGAGTGCGGCTCGTGATTGTGGGCGTCGTGCCAGTGCAGCTCCCATTGGTTTTCGCGGTCGATGGGGGTCGACAACCAGGAGGCCGAAGCCGACGACGCGACCCATTCCGCCACTCGGCCCAGGGCTTCGCGGACGGACGGAATTGTGGTGAGCAGGTCGTCACCGTCGGGTTCCTGCCAATACATGGCCGCATCCACCGACTGCGCCAGGCAGAAGCGCAGCACCTCCATGCCCGGCTTGATCAACGGCACCGCTCCGAGTGCTCGGGCGACGTCGCCTGGAAAGACGTCGGGAATGCGGTCGGGATCATTGGCCCCGGGGCCCCACCCGAAGCGGGCGACGGCATGGCCGTTCAGCTTGGCGAGCCGATAGCTCGCATCGAAGATGCTGCTCCCGAGCGGTCCGCCACCGTCGGGAGATGTCTCCCGCTCGGACTCGACGGCGAACTGCAGCAGCATTCGACGGCCTCGCGGACCGGCGAGGAGCTGCTCGGGCGAGAGACCGGAGGCGGTGGCAGACATGCGTCCACGGTAGTTGATGGTGGGTCACGCTGCTCACAGCAGAACGACGCCGGCGTGCACCACCTGGCGACTACCGTGGCATTCATGGGAGAGCTGCGAGCCATCACCAATACAGACGACATCGAGCCGCTATGGCGCGAACTGGTCGGCGAGGCCCTGCGCCGTCGACGAACGGAGGACGGGCAGCGTCTGGTCGACGTGGCCCGGCGGGCGGGCGTCTCGCCGCAGTACCTCTCCGAGATCGAACGCGGGCGCAAGGACGCCTCGTCGGAGGTGCTGGCCGCTGTGGCCGGAGCCCTCGACCTCACCGTGCTGGACCTGGTGAGCCTCGCCACCGCGAGCCCGAGCGCCGCGGTGAGCGCCCGGGCTTGGACCGGTCCGGTCTGCCTGGCTGCCTGAGGTTCAGGCTCACTCTGCCGCGGAGCGGTAGGCCAGGACGGCGTCGACGATGCCGTAGTCGACGGCGCCCTGGGCCGTGAGCACGAGGTCGCGGTCAGTGTCGGTCCTGATCCGCTCCGCCGTGTGGCCTGTGTGCCGCGCCAGCACCTCCTCCAGCAGGCTGCGCGTGCGCTCCACCTCGTCGGCCTCGAGGATCAGGTCAGGGATGGTGCCCCGGCCCTCCGCCGCCGGCTGGTGCAGCACGACGCGCCCATGCGGCAGGATCTGCCGATGCCCCGGCGCGCCCGCCGCGAGCAAGACGGCCGCGTTGGCCACCGCTTGGCCGACGCAGGTCGTCTCGACGCGCGGTCGCACGAACTGCATGGCGTCGTAGATGGCCAGCATCGCCGTCGTCGATCCGCCGGGGGAATTCAGATACAGCTGGACCGGGGCATCGGGGTTCTCCGACTCCAGGTGGATCAGCTGGGCGATCACCGCGTTGGCGACCCCGTCGTCGATGGGCGTGCCCAAGTAGAGGATCCGGTCGGCCAGGAGGCGCGAGTAGATGTCGGAGGTGCGCTCGCCGTTGGTGGTGCGGGTCGAGACGTACGGGATGGGATAGCTGCTCACGACGCCACCCCCAGCCCGATGCCGGCTCGTGGCCGTGGACGGATCTCGTCGATGCTCTCGACGATGTGGTCGAGGAAGCCGTACGCCTTCGCCTCCTCGGCATCGAACCAACGATCGCGCCGCGAGTCGCGCTCCACCGTGACGACGTCCTGGCCGGTGTCGGCGGCGATCAGGCCGAGCACGGTGTCGCGGGTGCGACGCAGGTCGTCGGCCTGGATGGCGATGTCCCCGGCCGTGCCGCCGAACCCCGCCGACCCCTGGTGCAGCAGCACCTTGGCGTGCGGGAGGCTGTAGCGGTGACCGGGCTCGCCGGCGCTGAGCAGGAACTGCCCGGCGCTGGCCGCGAGCCCCAGATTGACCGTGCGCACTCTGTTGGGGATGGCCCGCATGGTGTCGCGGATGGCCAGCATCGCGCTGACCGAGCCGCCGGGGGAGTTGATCCACAGCGAGATGTCGGTGGCGGGGTCGTCGACGGAGAGCAGGATCAGCCCGGTGCAGATGCGATTGCCGATCGTCTCGTCCAAGGCCGTGCCGAGCAGCAGGACGCGCTGCTCCAGCAGACGCCCGGCGAGTTGCTCGTCGAGGGCGGAAGGAGGCTTGTCGTTCATGACGCCAGCCTGCTCCCGCCCCTCGACCCGCAAAAGGGCGATCCGCCGACAGCAGCGCTGCCGACAGCAGAAGAGCGTGGCAGGGTCAGTCGGCGGCGTCTGCCTTGGCGAACTGCTCCTCCATCGCCTCGACGTCGATGGCGTCGGCCTCGACGGTCTTGGTGCCGTAGTAGACCTCGCGATCCAGCTCGCCCATCTTGTTGCCGACCAGCATCGCGACGAAGGTGTCGCCGTTCACGTTGAGGAAGGTGCGGAAGATACCGGTGAACCAGTCGACGGCGATCAGCAGACCCACGGCCTCGAGCGGCAGGCCCAGCGAGGTGCCGAGGAACATGGCGACGACGGGGAAGCCGCCCGGTACGGTGATGGTGCCCATGTTGAGCAGGATCGCCAGCGCCATGCCCATCGCGATCTGGCCGAAGGTCAGCTCCACGGAGCCGGTCTGCGCCAGGAACATCACGACGATCATGTAGTTGAGCACCGCACCGTAGGAGCCCATCGTGAGGCCCACCGACAACGTGAAGTTGGAGATGCGCTGGCTCACGCCGACCTTCTCGATGGCCGTGCGCAACACCGTCGGGAAGGTGACGGCGGAGCTGGTGGTGGTGATCGCGATCAGGGTCTGGTCGCCCAGCTTGCCGGGCAGCAGGGCCGGGTTGACGCGGGTGACCAGGGTCACCACGACGACGAACAGGGCAGTGACGATCAGCACGCCGAGCAGCGTGGTGCCGAGGTACGCCAGCCCGCTGGTCACGACGCCGAAACCGACGGTGCCCGCCAGCGGCGCGAGGAGGCAGAAGATGCCGATCGGAGCGATGCGCATCACGATCCGGATCATGGTGATCACCACCTGCTGCACCTGATCCAGCACGTCGACCACCAGCCGGTTGCCCGTCGAGGTCACGTACGCGTTCAGGGCGACGCCGAACAGCAGCGAGAAGACGATGATCGGCACCATCGTCGCCGTGGACATGGCGGAGAAGATGTTGGTGGAGACGAAGCTGAGCAGCGTGTCCTGCCAGCCGGTGGCCGCGCCGGCCTGCTCGGAGAGCGTGGGATCGATCTCGCCGGAGAAGACGATGCCCGCGCCCGGCTGGATGGCGGAGCTGAGCAGCCAAGCCACGACGGCGGCGACCACCGAGAAGCCGAGCATCCACTTGAACGTGTGGAAGGCCATCTTGCCCATGCCCGAGCCGCTCATCGAGCCGGTCGCGACGATGACCGATGTCATCACCAGGGGAACGATCGCCATCTGGATCAGCCGGATGAAGATGTCGCCGACGAACTTGAGGTTGCCGGCCCATTCGCCGGCGATCAGGCCGAAGACGATGCCGAGGACGGCGGCCGCGCCGATCTGGGCTGCGGGGTGTTTGAGGACTTTCATCGCTGCCTCCGAGGGGGAGAGGGAAGGAGGGCCGGCTGGGGGTCGCCGGATGCGAATGACGCTATGACGCGCGGATTCGATGCAAGGAACAGTGGCGTTTCGATTTACTCGTTGTGCTGTATCAATCTCGTGACAGGCCGTCCGAGGCGTCGTGGGCGGCCGTCGGGAACCCTCGGACAATCTCCACGATCGATCTCCATTCCCGTTCGAGGGGGTTCTAGAGTGGAATTCTCAGCCGTCTGCCCTGGGAGGTGAGGCCGTGTACGACCCGCGCCAGGTGGCGATCCTGGTCAAGTTCCGGCAGAGCCCCGCGTTCGAGGACAAGACCGCTGCGTGCCTGGGCTATCGGTTCGACGGGCACGTGTTCCGCGTGACGCTGCCGACAAAGGCGGGCGCGACCGAGTATCGCGTCGCGCCGGACGGCTTCCGCGCGCTTCAGAATCCGGTTCTCGTCGCGACTGCCGACACCCACCTGATCGTCGTCCAGGGCCTGGTCGAGGAGCACGCGACGGAGGTCTGGCGCTTCGACGACTCGGGCGAGAGCTGGCTGCGCGTGTTCACCGTCGACCCTGACACCGGCACCGAGAGCTACCAGACCCATCCCGCGGAGGACGTCGAACTGCGCGCCTGCGTGGAGCCGGGACGCGGTGCGGACGTCCTTGCCTACCTCCGACGTCTCGTCGCCGCCCTTCCCGACGATGATCCCCTCCGCAGGGCCTATGGGGCCATGCGACGCGTCCACGGGGACAGTGCGCTGGCCCGCTACCTCTCGGGTGAACCGATTGCGCCGCGCGGACTGCCGGCCGATGTCCTGGAGGCGACGCTCTTCCCGTTCTCCTTCAACCCCAGCCAGCGCGACGCCGTGCTCAGCGCGCTGACGCACCCCATCGCGGTCATCGACGGCCCGCCCGGCACCGGTAAGACCCAGACGATCCTCAACCTGATCGCCAACATCGTCGTGGAACCGGGCGCGACGGTGGGGGTGGTCTCGTTCAACAACGCGGCGGTCGACAACGTGCGCGACAGGCTGGACAAGCACGGCGTCGGTTTCATGGCCGCTGCCCTGGGCAACAAGAACCGGATCGGTGCCTTCTGCGAGGGACAGGGGGCGCGGAACCAGGAGGTCGAGCAGTTCCGCTCCCAGCCGCCGCCTGGTGACGTCGATCCCAGGGAGCTCGCCGTTCTCGCCAACCGGTTGGGGTCGCTGCAGCAGCGTGATCGACGCGTCGCCGAGCTCAAGGAGCGGGCCGCCGCCTATCGCGTCGAGCAGCGCCACTTCGAGGAGCGCATCGGTGACGAGGCTCTCCCCGAGTTGGACGATCTTCCTCTGCTCAGCCGCTCGTCCGAGCGCGTCGTGCAGTACCTCGCGGAGTCCGAGCACGTCCATCAGCGGGCCGGCGCCGTCGAGCGCCTGATCGCTCGCGTTCGCGGGTACTTCCGCTATGGGTCGACGCGCTTTCTGGATCCCGACGATACCCAGACCGTGCTGCAACTGCAGCGCGCCTTCTACCGCAAGCGCGTCGAGGAACTCGAACGAGAGATCGCGCAGGGCGAGGCCGACCTGGAAAGCGGACAGTTCACCTCGCTCGCCGCGACCCACCGTCGGCTCTCCGAGCAGGCCCTGCACGCCGCGCTTCACCGTCGCTACGCGGGCACGACGTCGCGGATCTACGACGCGGACGGCTACCGATCACAGTTCTCGGCCTTCACTCAGGACTATCCGGTGATCCTGAGCACCTGTCATTCGCTCAAGAGGAACCTTCCCTCCAACCACCTGCTCGACTACCTCATCATCGACGAGGCGTCGCAGGTCGATCTGCTGGCCGCGGCGCTGGCCCTGTCGTGCTGCCGCACGTTGATCGTCGTGGGCGACGAGCGGCAACTGCCCCAGATCGCCAACCTCGATGCGGCCCGCCGCGCCGGAGAGGCACCGCACCCGGCCTTCGCCTATGACCAGCACAGCATCCTCACCTCGCTGGTGGCGTTGCACGGCGACGCGCTGCCCCGCACCCTGCTGCGCGAGCACTACCGCTGCCACCCGGACATCATCGGGTTCTGCAACAAGAAGTTCTATGGCGATCAGCTCATCCCTTTCACCTGGGGCAGGACCGGCAACGATCCGCTCAGGGTCATCCGCACCCCGCCTGGCGAGCACATGCGGCACCTTCGCCAGGGTGGCAACATCAATCAACGCGAGGCCGAGCTCGTGGCGAAGACGATCTTGCCAGAGCATTTCCACGGCGTGGATCCCCACCGGATCGGCATCGTCACGCCGTATCGGCGGCAGGTGGGCACTATCACCGATGCCCTTGGCCAGGCGGAGGATCTGCTCGACCAGGGCACCGAGGTCGATACGGTGCACAAGTTCCAAGGCAGGGAGAAGGACATCGTGATCATGTCGGCCGTGCTCGACGGAACCCGCCAGGGCGCGATTGCGGCTGGTTTCGCTGATGGCGCGCATCTGATCAACGTCGCCGTGTCGCGCGCGGTCGAGGAGTTCGTTCTCGTCGCCCATCACAAGAACCCGCCCAGAGCCAGGAACCTTCGTGACCTGGCCGACTACATCCGCTACCGGTATCCGAACAACGACCAGATCAACGAGACCGTCATCTCTGTCTTCGACCTGCTCTACCGCGAGTACTCACGCCACCTGAAGCCGCTCGCTCAGCGGCTCCGTGGAGAGATGGATTACAAGTCGGAGGACATCATCTGGACAGTGCTTCACGAGATCTTGGAACGGCCCGAGTATTCGCAGCTGGCCGTTCATGCCCATGTCCGGCTGCGGCACCTCATCGTGAAGCCCCAGCGACTTTCCCCGCCGCAGGTGGCGTTCGTCAACCGGGCCTCGCACGTGGACTTCCTCATTCACAACAAGACGACGAACCGCGCCCTGCTGGCGATCGAGGTGAACGGATTCGCCTTCCACCAGAACGATCCGGTGCAACAGGCCCGGGATCGGCTCAAGGAGGAGATCTGCGCCAGCCAGGGGCTGCGCCTGCTGCCCCTGCCGACCACGGGTAGCGGCGAGGTCGCCCGGATCGTCGCCGCCCTCGACGCGGAACTCGCCGCTCCTACTTACGCAGCGGAGGACGGTACCCCAGAGCGGACTGGGTGAGAGCGTCGATGCCGTACTGCGCGGTGCCGGCGAACTCGTCGTCCATCGCGGCGACGGGGAACGGCCGCCCGCCGACGATCGGCAGCCGCAACAGGGTGAGGTGCGAGAGGAACTCCACCACGTCGTCGGGGAATCCCTTGTCGGGCCGCCACGGGGTCTGGGTGAGAACCAGCCAGATGGGACACCGCTGCTTGGCCAGCTCGCGGACCAGCTCGATCTGCTGATCGTCGAAACGACGATCGGAGGCCTTGAGACACAGCCAGTAGCCGTGGATGGCGTGGTCGGGGCCTTCGGCAGCGCGTTCGTCGGCGATCACCGACAGGTTGCGGACGAAGCGTCGCAGTTCAGTGAACGACTCGGCGCCCTCGAAGTCGTAGAGCCCCAACCGGCCGTCGGGCGTCTCGTAGAACCACAGTCCCTTGGTGACCGGAGCGCCGATCCCTGCGGAGGCCTGCTCGCTGCCCACCACCGCGTTGATCAGCGTGGACTTGCCGACGCCCGTGGCGCCGATCACGGCGACGTTGGTGCGACGGGGCCGTTCGGGTTGTCGACGTCGACCGCGGAACCGGGACCAGAGCGACGCCACTATCGCTTCTTCAAGACGAAGTCGCGGAACAGGCCGAACATCATCCCCGTGAGCTGGTTGTCCTTGATCAGAGTGCCGATCTCGATCTCGCCCTTGGCGTCGCGCTCGCACAGCGTCTGCCAGGCGGCGCCGAGGCCACCGGTGAGGGTGCCCGCGACCGACGCGTTGATCGCGGTGCCCGCCCCCGGCACGAACTTGAGCAGGTTGGTGGCTGCCAACCGCCCGAGCCACTGCGTCAGGAGTTGGCCGAGCAGCGTCGAGACGGCCTCAGGGCCCAACGGGACGTTGTAGATGGTGGTGATCCGGCGCATCATCTCGGTCTGCACCCCGGCCAGTGGGAGGGCGTCGGGGATGGGGATGGGGGCCGCGCCGATGCCGGCTGCGGCGGCGGTGGCCATCGCGATCACGCGTTGGGCGGCCTTGCGCTTCAGCTCGATGTCGATCCGCTGGGCCGCGGCGAAGGCAGCCTGCTGACCCTGCGGCGCGGCCGATTCCGTGGCGCGCACCAACGCGTCCAGGCCGTGGCGGCGGGCGCCGGTGAAGGGGTCGTCGAGCGCCGCGACGGGAACCGGCTGACCGCCCACGATGGGCAGTCGGAGGCCGGTCAAGTAGGACAGGAACTCCTTGGCGTCGCGCGAGTACCCGAGCTCGGGCTTCCATGGCGTCTGGGTGACCACCAGCACCACCGGCAGGCCCATCCCGGTGAGCTGCGCGACGAGCGCCTTCTGCTGATCGTCGAAGCGACGGTCGGAGGCCTTGATGCACAACCACACGCCGTGGATGGCCTGCGACGGGTGGGCCTCGATGCGCTGCCGGTAGACCTTGGCGAAGCCTGCGACGAACTGCCCGAGCGTCGCGAAGCTCTCAGCCCCCTCGAAGTCGTAGAGGCCCAGCGTCGCGTCCTTCGGCGCGTGATATTGCACGCCCTTGGTGACCGGCGAGCCGACGCCGGTGACCGCCAGGTCGACGCCGAAGACCGCGTTGATCAAGGTGGATTTACCGACGCCGGTGCCGCCGAGCACCGCGAGGTTGTAGCGGGAGAGATCGGCCGACTTCCAGGCAGCCAGCAGCTTGTCCTGCGTCGACTTGCCGGCCACCGCTTTGTCCTGGGTCACCGTCGCGTCTCCTTCTCGAGTTGCTTGAGGATGCCCGAGACCGCCTTGATCCGGCCCTTGATCTCCCGGGCCGGTGCCGTGCGCGGATCGTCCACCAGGGAATGGACCGTGAGGTCGTTCTCCAGCCCGGAGCGCAGCTGCCGCAGATACTCGATCTCGGTGACGGGCGTCGCGGGGCGCAGCCTCATCTTGGCCACCGCGACGGCGTGCAACTGCCGGAGCTTCTCGTCGATCTCGCCGGTCCCGACGGCGATCCGCGGCGGCTCGGTGTCTTTGACGGCGGCCAGCGCCGCGTCGGCCCACATCCGGGGCGCGCCCAGATCGGAGGCGAACTGGCGCAGGGCGGCCTCCAAGGTCTCGGGCGGGATCGAGATCTGGAAGGGCGCGAAGGGACCGTCGATCGTCGCCTCGACGAGCAGCGACAGGCACATCGCCTCGGGCAGTCGTCCGCGGAACTGGTCGCGGAGTCGGCCGGGATCGGTGGGACGCGCGGCATCGTCGCCGAGCGGGCGCCACGACCGGGTGGCCAGGTGCGCTCGCGCGGTCAGCATCCGCTGGCGGCGCTTGACGCTGGTGTCCTCGTCGATCAGCAGATCCATCAGGTGCAGTCGCGCGACGGCGCCCAAGCCGGGCAGCTCCTCCAGCGGCGCGAAGCGGGGATTGACCACCCCGCCCGCCGACCAGTCGAGGAGGTCGGGGATCTCCAGCGCGATGTGGGACGCCACGAGCACGGCCCCTCCTTTCGGCGGCGGTCTGTGCTGTGAATAGTAGTGGGGCCGCCCAATCTCTCGAGGCCGAGGGAATGCGGAAGTTGCGGCGACGATGGGCCGCCCAGGATGAAAGAATGCCCGGGATGTCTGGTGAGAATGAGTCGTGGCGCCTGCCCGTGCGGCGGGTGAACAACGAGCGCGTGTCCGTGGTGTACCGAGCGGTGCTGGCCTTCGCCCGCGCCGTCGTGCCGCTGGTGTCGGTGCGGCACTGGCGCAACCAGGAGACGATCCCGAAGGGCGGCGGCGTGCTGGTGGTGTCCAACCACCTCTCCAACTTCGACGCGCTCGCGCTGGGCGAGTACCTCATCTACTCGGGCCGGTGGCCGCGCTTCCTCGGCAAGTCCGACATCTTCCGCATCCCGGTGCTCGGCTGGATCGCACGCAAGTGCCGCCAGATCCCCGTCTACCGCAACACAGATCGCGCCAGGGACGCCCTGATCGCGGCGGAGCAGGCGCTGGAGGCCGGCGACCTGGTGGCGATGTTCCCCGAGGGCACCATCACCGCCGACCCCGACGGCTGGCCCATGACCGCGCGTCTCGGCGCCGCCCACCTCGCGCTGACGACGGGCGTGCCGCTGATCCCGGTGGCGCAGTCGGGCACCAACCTGGTGCTGGGGCAGAAGAAGCTGGAGTTCCGTCGGCTCTTCGGCAAACGCAAGGACGTCTACATCGAGGCCGGCGACCCCATCGACCTGTCTCCCTGGGCCGGTCGCACCGACAAAGAGGCCCAGCTCGAGGTCACCGAGGTGATCCTCGACACCCTGACCGCGATGGTCTCCGAGATCCGCGGCTTCCCTGCGCCCGAGGGCCGCTACGACGCGCGGGTGGGGGCCCGCGTGACGCGACCTTAATACTCTTCTTATAGGCTGTCCGGCGGACATCTGAGGGAGGACCACATGGGCCAGCGCATCCGCGTCGCATTGATCTTCGGCGGCCAGTCGCCAGAGCACGGCGTGTCGTGTCTGACGGCCGCCAGCGTGCTGCGGGCGATCGATCAGGACCGCTACGACGTGGTGGGCGTCGGCATCGCCAAGTCCGGCCGTTGGTGCCAGGTGTCGCTGGAGGACATCGCGGATTACCGCATCGTCGACGGTGCCCCGCCGGAGGTGACCGAGCCCGACCATGACGCGGTCTGGATGGTCGGCCCCGACGGCTGCCAGGTGGCCACCCGCAACGGTGAACGGTTGGTCGACATCCACGGCGTCGATGTGGCGTTCGCGCTGCTGCACGGGCCGTACGGCGAGGACGGCACCATCCAGGGGCTGTTCGAGATGATGGGCATCCGCTACGTCGGCAGCGGCGTGGCCGCGTCGGCGATCGGCATGGACAAGCACTTCATGAAGGTCGCCTTCGAGGCGGCCGGGCTGCCGGTGTGGCCCTACGTCGCGGCGTCCGCGCATCGTCTGCGGCATCATCGCGACGAGGTGCTGGCCGAGATCAACCAGCTCACCTACCCGCTCTTCGTGAAGCCCTCCCGCGGCGGCTCCTCGATCGGCATCAGCCGCGTCGCCGATCCCTCGGAGCTGGACGCTGCCATCGCCGAGGCCCAGCGCTTCGACCCGAAGGTGGTGGTGGAGCAGGGCTTCGTCGGCGCGCGCGAGCTGGAGTGCGCCGTGCTGGGCGCGCCCGAGAATCCCGACGGCTGCGTCGCGTCCGTGATCGGCGAGATCCGGGTGCAGGCGGATGACGGCTTCTACGACTACGAGGCCAAGTACTTCGACGAGAACGGCGCCGCCCTGGATGCGCCCGCCGTGCTGGACGAGGCGCTCTCGACGAGGCTTCAGGAGCTGGCAAAGCAGGCCTATCTTGCGGTCGACGCCGAGGGCCTGGTGCGCGCCGATTTCTTCGTCTCCGGCGACGAGATCTTCATCAACGAGGTCAACACCATGCCGGGCTTCACCCAGATCTCGATGTTCCCGACGCTCTGGCAGGTCTCCGGCATGACCTACCCCGACCTGGTGGCCGCGCTGATCGACCTGGCGCTGGAGCGCCCCGTCGGCCTGCGCTGATCCAGGGAAGGACGAGACCGAGATGGGCGAGTTCGACCTGATCGACGAGATCACCCACGAGCTGCCGCAAGGCGACGACGTGGTGCTGGGCCCCGGCGACGACTGCGCGGTGCTGCGCCTGAGCGGCGACGTGGCGATCACCACCGACGCCCTGATCGAGGGCGTGCACTTCAAGCAGCAATGGTCGTCGGCCGAGGCCGTGGGCCGCAAGACGGTGGCGGTGAACGTCTCCGACGTGGAGGCGATGGGCGCCAAGCCGTCGTCGATCGTCGTCACCCTGGCGTTTCCCAAGAGTCAGGATCCGCGCTGGGTGAGCGAGTTCACCAAGGGCGTACGCGCCGAATGCGAGCGCGCCGGGGTGAGCCTGGTGGGCGGTGACATGAGTTCGTCGTCGATCGTCTGCATCTCGGGCACCGCCGTCGGCGATCTCCAAGGGCGCGCGCCGCTGACCCGCACCGGTGCCAAAGCCGGCGACGTGGTGGCCTACTGCGGCACGCTCGGCATGGCCGGCGCCGGCCTGGCGACGCTGATGCGCGGCTTCCGCTCGCCTAAGGACGCCGTCGCGGAGCAGCTGTGCCCGAGCGTGCCCTACGGCCAGGGGGTCGTCGCGGCGGAGGCCGGCGCCACCGCGCTGATGGACGTCTCCGACGGCCTGCTGCAGGATCTCGGCCACATCGCGCGCGGCTCAGGCGTGGCCATCGACGTCGACACCTCCACTCTGGAGCTGCCCGATCCGGTGGTCCGGGTGGCGGCTGCGACGGGCCGCTCCGCGCTCAGCTTCGTGCTCACCGGGGGAGAGGACCACGCGCTCGTCGGCACCTTCCCGGCCGAGGCCGCGGTGCCGCAGGGATGGCGCCTGATCGGCCGCGTGGTCGAGGGCGACGGGGTGCTCGTCGACGGTGCGAGCTTCGATGGCGCAGCGGGTTGGGATCACTTTTCTTAGGAATCTCGGCTAACGTGGCGCTCATGGCGTCCCGCTCTTCTTCCCCAGCGCGGAACACCGGCACTAAGGCGCGCTCCTCGAGCGGGTCAGGCGCTGCACGTTCCACGGCCAAGAAGCCGGCCCCCAAAGGGGCTGGCAAATCGACCACGCGTGCGTCCTCCGCGCGCCCCCCGGCAAAGAAGCCCAAGCAGGGGCCTGGCGTCGGAACCAGCATCCTGAAGGGCATCGCCGCGATCTTCCGCGGCCTCGCCTCGGGCGTGGGCTGGATCGCGCGCAGCATCGGCGGCTCGGCCAACAGCGTCGAGCCCGCCCTGCGTCGCGACGGTTGGGGCCTGCTGCTGCTGGCGCTGGCCATCGTCGCCTCGGGTGGCGTGTGGTCCAACCTCGACGGCGCCGCCGAGTGGGTGCGCATCGCGCTGACCACCATCTTCGGCACCCTCGCCGTGGCGGTGCCCGCCGTCCTGTACTACGGCTCCTGGCGCGTGCTGCGCCACCCCGCCGACGTCGACCGCGCCCCCAGCACGGGCATGGGATGGGTGCTGCTCACACTCGGCGTGCTGGGCCTGGTGAGCATCGCCCACGGCGTGCCCCGTCCCGACCAGATGGACCTGGTGCGGGAGGCCGGCGGCATCCTCGGCTTCGTCTCCTCCAGCATGCTGGTGGATCTGGGGACGATCTGGCTGGCCATCCCGCTGCTGACCATCGTCGCGCTGTACGGCGTCGTGATGGTGATCGGACGCCCGGTGCGCGACATCGTCGCCGGTATCGGCGGCCTGCTGGGCGCGCTGGTCGAGAAGCCGGCGGTGGAGAAGGAGAAGCTCACCCTCGGCGTCGACGTGCCCTACGACACCCCGCTGGTGTCCGACCCCGACGAGAAGTCCTGGGACGACCGGTGGGCCGAGCTCGAATCCGAGCCCGAGCCTCAGCCCAAGCCCGTCACGGCGGGACGGCGTCGCGGCGCCAAGGCCGAGCCCGCCCCTGTCGAGCCGGTCACCTTCGCGGCGCCCGAGCCCGAGCCGTTGCAGCCCCCGGCACCGCCCATCGACGTGCCGCGAGGCGAGCAGCTGCAGCTCGACGGCGACGTGCTGTACCAGCTGCCTGACGAGCGGCTGCTCGTGCCCGGCTCCAAGCCCAAGGCGCGCAGCGAGGCGTCCGACAAGGTGGTGCGTCAGCTCGCCGAGGTGCTGCGCGAGTTCGAGATCGACGCCCGCGTCACCGGCTACACGCGGGGCCCGACGGTCACCCGCTACGAGGTGGAGCTCGGCCCCGCCGTCAAGGTGAGCAAGGTCACCGGCCTGGCCGACAACATCGCTTACGCGGTGGGCAGCAACGAGATCCGCATTCTCACGCCCATTCCGGGCAAGTCCGCGATCGGCGTCGAGATCCCCAACCTCGATAAGGAAGTGGTCTCGCTCGGCGACGTGCTGCGCTCGAACAAGGCCCGCAACGACCATCATCCGCTCACGGTGGGCCTGGGCAAGGACGTCGACGGCGGCTTCGTCGTGGCGAACATGGCCAAGATGCCGCACCTGCTGGTGGCGGGCGCCACCGGCTCCGGCAAGTCGAGCTTCATCAACTCGCTGATCACCTCGATCATGATGCGCTCCACGCCCGAAGAGGTGCGGATGCTGCTGGTCGACCCGAAGCGCGTCGAGCTGAACCAGTACGAGGGCATTCCGCACCTTGTCACGCCCATCATCACCAACCCGAAGAAGGCCGCCGAGGCGCTGGCCTGGGTGGTGCGCGAGATGGACATGCGCTACGACGACCTGGCCGCCTTCGGGTTCCGGCACGTCGACGACTTCAACAAGGCGGTGCGCGCCGGCCAGGTGGTGCTGCCGCCTGGTTCCGAGCGCAAGCTGGCGCCGTATCCCTACCTGCTGGTGGTGGTCGACGAGCTGGCCGACCTGATGATGGTGGCCCCGCGCGACGTCGAGGAGTCGGTGGTGCGCATCACCCAGCTCGCCCGCGCCGCCGGCATCCACCTGGTGCTGGCCACCCAGCGTCCGTCGACCGACGTGGTCACGGGCCTGATCAAGGCCAACGTGCCATCCCGGCTGGCCTTCGCCACGTCGTCGATGACGGATTCTCGCGTCATCCTGGACCAGCCGGGCGCCGAGCGCCTGGTGGGCAAGGGCGACGGGCTTTTCCTGCCGATGGGCTCCGGCAAGCCCATCCGCGTGCAAGGCGCGTGGGTGAACGAGTCGGAGATCCGCGAGGTGGTGAGCTTCATCTCCGGACAGCTCCAGCCCACCTACCGCGAGGACGTCACCGCTCCCGGCGCGTCGGAGAAGAAGGTGGTCGACGACATCGGCGACGACCTGGAGCTGGTGCTCGACGCCTGCGGCCTGGTGGTGGAGCTCCAGCTGGGCTCCACGTCGATGCTGCAGCGCAAGCTGCGCGTCGGCTTCGCCAAGGCCGGCCGCCTGATGGACATCCTGGAGTCCCGCGGCGTCGTCGGTCCGTCCGAGGGCTCCAAGGCCCGCGACGTGCTGGTCAAACCCGAGGATCTCGACGAGGTTCTCGCGAACCTGGCGAACGGTTAGTCCCCGGCGGGATAATTGGTATCTGATGACCGCAACCAGCCTCCGATCCGTCCACATCGCGACGCTCGGTTGCGCACGCAATGACGTGGACTCGGAGGAGCTGGCCGCCAGGCTCGAGGATGGCGGCTTCCAGATCGTAGAAGTGGAGGCACCATGACCAGCGAGGCCACCAAGCCGAGCAACTTCAACCTGCCCAATGCGCTGACCGTGCTGCGCATCATCTTGGTGCCGGTGTTCCTGATCATCTTGTTCCTGCGACCGGACGATCCCACCTGGCGGATCTGGTCGTCGGTGGCGTTCACGGTGGCCATCCTCACGGACATGGCCGACGGCAACATCGCCCGCAAGTACAACCTGGTGACCGACTTCGGGAAGCTCTGGGATCCCGTCGCCGACAAGGCGTTGACCGGCGCCGCATTCATCTCGCTCAGCATCCTCGGCGAGTTGCCGTGGTACTTCACCATCATCATCCTGGTGCGGGAATGGGGCATCACCTGGCTGCGCGCGGCCATCGCCAAGTACGGCATCATGGCGGCCAACCGCGGCGGCAAGCTGAAGACGGTCACCCAGTCGGTCGCGCTGATCCTGTACCTGGTGGGGCTGTCGAATCTTCCGGTCTGGCTGAGCTACATCGCTCAGGGCATCATGTGGGCCGCGCTGGTGCTCACCGTGCTCACCGGCCTCGACTACCTGCGCGAGGCGCAGCGCATCCGTACCGAGGGCAAGAGCAGGGCCTGAGCGCAACCCCTGAGTGAAACCGCTGAGAGCCCGCCTCTAGACTTGGCGCCATGGCGATGAGTGGAAGCGTGGAGTTGGCCCGTCAGGTGATCGAGATGATGCGGCAGCGCACCCTGACCCTCGCCACCTGCGAGTCCATCACCGGCGGAGGGATCGGCTCGGCGCTGACCTCCGTGCCCGGCGCGTCGGCGGTCTACCGCGGCGGCTTCATCACCTACGCCAGCGACCTCAAGAACACTCTCGCAGGCGTCGATCTCGAGCTGATCACCGAGAAGGGCGTGGTCAACGAGCTCACCGCGCTGCAGATGGCCAAGGGTGCGCTGCGTCGCTGCGACGCCGACTGGGGAGTCGCTACGACGGGCGTGGCGGGCCCCACCGCGATCGAGGGTCACCCGGTCGGCACCGTGTGGTTCGCCGTCGTCGGGCAGAAGAGGGGCATGTCGGGCCGGCCGCGGTTCACGGAACTCGTGCATTTCGACGGCGACCGCGAGGCCATCCGTCAGGCGTCCATCGAACACGCCTTCCGGATGCTGCTCAGAGTTTTTTGATCGCTGTGGGAATAAACCGGGATGCGTCCTGGTTGGATCCATCAGACGCGGGCAACGGGCTCGCCGATGGGTTAGGCAAGTAACCATGAAGACCATTCTCATTCGTAAGGTGATGGGCCAGACGCTCCGGGAGACCCGGGTCGCCGCCGGCATGACCCTGCGAGAGGTCTCCATGTGCTCCATGGTGTCGCTCGGCTATCTGTCGGAGATCGAGCGCGGCCACAAGGAGGCCTCCAGCGAGGTGCTGTTCGCCATCGCGTCCGCCCTCAACGTCTCCCTGTCCGACCTGATGGCGAAGATCAGCGTCAAGATCGCAGAGCTCGAGTCGCTCAGCGTGCCGCGCGTCGCCGTCGCGGCCTGACGTCGTCGACGGTCAGGACACCTCCACGAGACGCACATCGACGCCGAGCGCGCGGATCCTGTCCAACTCGACGGGATCCGCGTCGGCGTCGGTGACCAGCACCTGCACCTCGGAGCAGTCCGCCATCTTGGCCAGAGTGCGATTGCCGATCTTGCTGGAGTCGGTGACGACGATCACCTGCTGCGCCCGCTCGATCATCAGATAGTTGGTGCGCGCCTCGGTCTCGTCGTGCGTGGTGAGTCCGCCGTCGGCGCTGATGCCGTCGACGCCGATGATGGCGGTGCCCACGTTGACCAGCTTCATGGTGGATTCGGCGAGCGAGCCGACCAGTTCCAGCGAGTTGCTGCGCAGCACGCCGCCCGCGATCAGGACGCGCGCCTGCCCCAGCTCGGCGGCCTCCAGTCCGATGCTCAGCGAGTTGGTGATGATGGTGAGGTCGCTGCGGCCTTGCAGCGCACGCAATACCTCGGCGGTGGTGGTGCCCCCGCTCAGGCTGATCGCGTGGCGGCCCTTCGGAATCAGGGAGGCGACGAGCTGCGCGATCCGGCGCTTCGCCTCGTGGTGATGGCTGCCGCGGAAACGCACGGGGAGTTCCTGTGTGTCGCGCGCCGGCCGTGCGCCGCCGTGAGTGCGCTCGATCAGGCCTTGTTCTGCCAGCAGCGCGACGTCGCGCCGGATGGTGGCGGCGGAGGTGCCCAGCTCTTCCGCCAACGTGGACAGCTGGACGTGTCCGCGCTCGGACAGCAGCGCGAGCAGCGCCACCATGCGATCCGATCGCTTGCGCGAGGGGGCCCCGGCGGTGTTCATATGGGCGGCTCCAAAAGCATGGATGTTGTGGGTCGTGCGTCGCGGCACCGGTTTCGTGATCGCAAGCATAGTCGTCCCGTCTTCTGGCGCGCAGGTAGGTTGTCCTGCATGCGCGAAGCGGAGATGTGGGCCCGGATGGCCGAGGTGCTGCCCGGAGGGTACAGCGAGGTCTGGGCCGATCAGGTCGTGCTCGCGGATCTGGGCGGTCGCACGGTGCGCGAGGCGTTGACCGCCGGGCTGCCGTGCAAGCGGATCTGGCGCGCCGTCTGGGCGCAACTGGAGCTGCCCGAGACGCTTCGATGACACGCGGAGACGTGTTATTCCTCAATGAAACAAATGTTCGGTATAGTGTGCCACGCGTGAAGTTGTCCACAGCTCAGTAGATCCGACGGCAAAATGTCAGACCCGGTTTCTACAGTGAGACACAGTTCCGTGAGAGACGGCCGCACGCGGTCGACAGAGAAGAGGATGACATGGCAGTGGCAGACCGCAGCAAGGCCCTCGAGGCCGCACTGGCGCAGATCGAGAAGGCCCATGGCAAGGGTTCCGTCATGCGGTTGGGCGAAGACAACCGGCAGGCGATCGACGTTATTCCCACCGGATCCGTAGCGCTCGACGTGGCGCTCGGCATCGGCGGGCTTCCCCGTGGCCGGGTGGTCGAGATCTACGGCCCGGAGTCCAGTGGCAAGACCACGGTCGCGCTGCACGCGATCGCCAATGCGCAGAAGGACGGCGGCATCTGCGCCTTCATCGACGCCGAGCACGCGCTCGATCCCGATTACGCCCAGAAGCTGGGTGTGAACACCGACGAGCTGCTCGTCTCCCAGCCCGACAACGGCGAGCAGGCGCTCGAGATCGCCGACACCCTGGTGCGCTCCGGCGCGCTCACCCTGATCGTGATCGACTCGGTGGCCGCGCTGACGCCTCGCGCCGAGATCGAGGGCGAGATGGGCGATTCGCACGTCGGCCTGCAGGCGCGCCTGATGAGCCAGGCGCTGCGCAAGATGACCGGTGCGCTCAAGGGCTCCAACACCACCGCCATCTTCATCAACCAGCTGCGCGAGAAGATCGGCGTCATGTTCGGCAGCCCCGAGACCACCACGGGTGGCCGGGCGCTCAAGTTCTACTCCTCGGTCCGGCTCGACGTGCGTCGCATCGAGACGCTGAAGGACGGCACCGAGATGGTGGGCAACCGCACCCGCGTCAAGGTGGTCAAGAACAAGGTGGCCCCGCCCTTCAAGCAGGCCGAGTTCGACATCATCTACGGGCAGGGCATCTCCCGCGAGGGGTCGCTGATCGACATGGGCGTCACCGCGGGCATCATCCGCAAGGCGGGCGCCTGGTTCACCTACGAGAGCGACCAGCTGGGGCAGGGCAAGGAGAAGGCGCGCGAGTTCCTGCGCTCCAATCCCGACATCGCCGCAGAGATCGAGCGCCGCATCCGGCTGCATCTCGGCATCGACCAGGAGGACGTGCCGGAGGGCGTGAACCCGGAGACCGGTGAAGTTGAGTTCTGAGCCTTCGTCCGCGCGCGACGCACAGCCCGCGTCGCGCGCGGCTCAGGTGGAGGCGGCGCGCACGGTCGCTCTCAATCAGCTGTCCACCCGGGATCGATCCATGGCTGAACTGCGGCGGGCCGTGGCCCGTCGTGGCGTCCCCCAGGATGTCGCCGACGAGGTGCTCGGTCGTTTGGCCGAGGTCGGACTGATCGATGATGCAGCATTCGCGGAGGGGTTGGCCTCTTCGCGGATGACGCACAGCCTGCGCGGTCGGCACCGAATCCGGCAGGAACTGACGGAGAAGGGCGTCTCTCGGGAGCAGGCGGCAGAAGTGCTCGCGCAGCTCGACCCTCAGGACGAGGTGGACGCAGCGCGTCGGTTCGCCGAGAAGCGGGCCCGGTCGATGGCCGGGCTGGAGCGGCACGTCGCCTACCGCAGACTGGGCGGTGCGCTGGCTCGTCGAGGCTTCCCGGGGCACGTCGTCGAACAGGTACTGGCCGAGGTTTTCGCCGAGTGGGGGAGTGCTAACCTCTAGGGCAAGGCTCGACGACCATGACACGTCGCCGAACCCCGCATGAACCGGCCCGAGTCTTCGGGCCACACGATGAACATCAACCTCGTTCGTCTTCGGGCGCTCGAGCATATTCGTGACAGATCCTGCTGGCCCGGCTATGCCGGTTCGCAGGTGCTTAGCCGACTCTTCGGTCGGTCGCGTCCTTTGATGCTCCTCGCGTGCATGCGCTTTGGCTGGAACGAGTGAGGAGGCACGTGTCATGCCGGGATCCGTGTGGGGCGTCGTGGCTGGCCTCTTGGTCGGTTTGGTCGTCGCGCTCGTCGTGGCCGTGCTCATGCAGCGTCGTCAACGGACCGAGCGGGAGCGGTGGGACAAGCAGTCCCAGGCCGACATGGAGTCGGTGCGCGCCAGTGCGCAGGAGACCGCCAGTCTCATCCGCGAGGATGCCCAGCGTCTGCTCGACTCCGCGGAGGACCGGGCCCGGGAGTCCTTGGCCGACACCGATCGGCATCGTCAAGAAGTGGAGAAGTCGTTGGCGAGCCAGCGACGGGAACTTCGGGAAGCCCGTGCCACGATTGAGCGCAGGGAGTCGCGGCTGAGCGAACGCGAAGACCGGCTGGCCGCCGAGATGGAAGGTCACGAGGCCAGGGCTGCCAAGCTGGCCGACTACAAGCAGGAGCTGAAGGCGCAGCGCCTCGCTTTACGCGCGGAGCAGGAGAAGGCCGCGGCAGAACTGGAACGGGTGGCCAACCTGACCGTCGAGGAGGCTCGCAACGAGGTGATCGCGGAGGCGGAGCGCCAGGCCAGGCTGTCCGCCGCCACTTTGGTGCGCGAGATCGAGTCGAGCGCCCGTCGTGATGCCGATAAGCGGGCTCGGCAGATCGTCGTCAGCGCGATGCAGCGCTGCGCGTCGGAGCTCACCAGCGAGTCGGTGGTCACCTCCATTCATCTGCCCAGCGACGACATGAAGGGCCGGATCATCGGCCGCGAGGGCCGCAACATCCGTGCATTCGAGCAGATCACCGGGGTCAACGTCCTCATCGACGACACCCCCGAGTCGGTGCTGCTCAGCTGCTTCGACCCAGTGCGACGCGAGACCGCGCGCATGGCGCTGGCCAGCCTGGTTGCGGACGGCCGGATTCATCCTGCGCGGATCGAAGAGGTCTACGAGATCAGCAAGCGCGACATCGCCAAGCGGATCGAGCGTGAGGCCGAGGACGCGCTGGCTGAGGTGGGCATCGTCGACCTGCATCCCGATCTCATTCCCATCGTCGGCTCGCTGGCGTTCCGCACCTCCTATGGCCAGAACGTGCTGCGTCACCTCGTCGAGTGCGCGCATCTGGCCGGCGTGATGGCCGCCGAGCTGGGCCTGGACATCGCCACCTGCAAGCGGGCGGCCTTCCTGCACGACATCGGCAAGGCGTTGACCCACGAGGTGGAGGGTCCGCACGCCCTGATCGGCGCCGAACTGCTGCGCAAGCACGGCGAACATCCCGACATCGTGCACGCCGTCGAGGCGCACCACAACGAGGTCGAGCCCGAGACCGTCGAGGCGATCCTCGTTCAGGCCGCCGATGCGATCTCAGGTTCCCGCCCTGGCGCTCGCCGTGAGTCGCTGGAGGCCTACGTCGAGCGGATGAGCACTCTCGAGTCGATCGCCACGTCCAAGAAGGGCGTCACCCGCGCCTACGCCATGCAGGCCGGCCGCGAGGTGCGCGTCATGGTGGCGCCCGACCGCGTCGACGACTCCGGCGCCCACGCCCTCGCGCGCGAGATCGCCCAGGAAGTGGAGAAGAACTTGAGCTTCCCGGGCCAGATCAAGATCACCGTGGTCCGCGAATCCCGCGCCACTGCCACCGCCCACTAGAAGCACGGTCCTGGCCGGGCGACGATTGTCGCGGTTGAGATCCCGCTTGTCGTTCCCCCGAGTGCGCGGGCGCGGTGTCGCATAATGATGCTATTGCATATTCTCATTAAAACAATGAGAATAAGGCACATGGAGAACTCTTCTTCGAGTCGAGAACGAGTGCGTGCCCCGCAGGCAGCGGACTGGGCGCTGTCGCGAGGGATCAGCGCGCTCACCACTACGGAGGTAGCGGAGCTTCTTGGGGCTCCTGCCACGCAAGTGTCACAGCGGCTGGCCAGCGCGATGCGCCGTGTCGAGTGGGTGACTCCCGCTCGCGGCCTGTGGGTTCCGGTGTCGCCCGAGTATCGGGGGTGGGGAGGCCCGCCGGCGCTTGAGTTTCTCGGAACACTCATGCGCCACCTTGGAGCTGACTACTACCTGGGTTGGCTCAGCGGGGCGGCCCTGTTCGGCGCGGCGCACCATGCCCCCCAGGTGACGCAAGTCGCCACGTCGCGCCTGGTGCGCGATCGCGAGGTGGGGCGTGTGTCGCTCCGGTTCTACCACCGTTCCCAGGCGGGACAGCTGCCGACAACCTCGCACATGGCTCGCTCCGGGCCAGTGAGAGTGTCGACGCCAGAGTTGACCGTGTTCGATCTCGCAGCAGACCTTACTGTCGGTGGCGGGTTGGACAATGTTGCCACCGTGATAGTCGAGCTGGCGGAGGACGCCAGGCTGGAGGTGGATCAGATGGTGGCGCTGGTGCCTCATTTCCCATCGACGGTCGGCCGCCGGGTGGGTTGGATCCTGGATCATTTCGCCGAGGTGGACGGTCTTGAGAAGTTGCATCAGGCGGTGGTGGCGGCGACGCCAACCCCGTCCCTGCTGGACTCGCTCGGTCCTTCGCGGGGGCGGCTCGACGAGCGTTGGCATGTGCGAGTCAACGCAGAAGTCGAGGTCGAAGCATGATCCCTGCTGATGCGGTGACGGCCTGGGGTCTTACCCATGCTTGGCGTACCGCCGAACAGATCGAACAAGACCTGCTGCTGTCCCGCGCGATCTGCGAGATCGCAAACCATCCCTATCTGGGCGATGAGCTGGTGTTTCGTGGGGGCACGGCCTTCCACAAGCTGCACCTGACAGAGGCCCTGCGTTACAGCGAGGACCTCGACTATGTCCGCTCCACTGCCGGCGGGATTGGGCCGGTCACCAAGGCCCTGACCGAGCTCGGCGGAGACCTTGGGTTCACCGTTCGCACGAAGATCAGCGCGCATCCGAAGGTGTATTGGAGCACCCTCGCCCATAACGGCATCCCCATCCGGATCAAGATCGAGGTGAACACCCACGAGCGATCCCCGGCACGGTGCGTCGTCCGCTCGCGGTTTGCAGTGGACTCGTCGTGGTGGACGGGAGAGGCCGACGTTCCGGTGTTTGACGCGATCGAGATGAGTGCGACCAAGTTGCGCGCCCTCTACCAACGCAAGAAAGGCCGTGACCTCTTTGATCTATGGCTTGCCCTCAGTCGACTGCATCTTGACGCGGATGAGATCATCGCCGCCTTTCCGCCGTACCGGCCGGCGGGATACACCGCCAAAGTCGCGGCAGCAAACCTGGAGGCGAAGCGCTCGGATCGTGCCTTCCGGATCGATCTCGATCCGTTGGTCACGGAGTGGCCCGTCGGGTACGACGTTGACGCTGCGGCGGCGCTCGTGACCAACACCGTCCTCGCCAAGATCGACGCACTCTGATGGCCTGCTCAAACGAGCTGCGGAACAGCCGATTAAACGGTATGCCTGCTCCGGTGCCCTTCACGGGTGGCTTGGGCTCATAGAGTGGAGCGATGAAGATCATCATCATTGGCGGACACGGCAAAGTCGCGTTGCTGGCGGCGCCGCTGCTCGTCGGGGCGGGGCACGAGGTCGATGCCGTGATCCGCAATCCCGCCCACATCGAGGATGTCGCCGAGACGGGCGCGCATCCGGTGGTGGCGGACGTGGAGGTACTCGATGTCGACCAGCTCGCTGAGCTCGTGCGCGAGCACGACGCGGTGGTCTGGTCGGCAGGCGCAGGCGGTGGAAACGCTGCTCGTACCTACGCCGTCGATCGAGATGCCGCCATCCGCACCATGACCGCCGCAGAGCGAGCGGGGGTGAAGCGTTTTGTCATGGTGTCCTACTTCGGTGCGGGTCGCGATCATGGCGTCGACCCGTCCGACAGTTTCTTCGCCTACGCCGAGGCGAAGGCCGCAGCAGACGAACACCTGCGCGGCACTGAACTGGACTGGACCGTTCTGGGCCCTAGCCGCCTCACGCTGGGCGAGGCAACCGGCAGGATCGGTCTGCACAACGACAAGGGTGAGGTGTCACGAGGCAACGTCGCCCTCACGATCGTTCAAGCCCTCGCCGATGACACCACCATCGGCCGCACCATCGAGTACAACGACGGAGATACTGCCATCGCGGAGGCGTTGCGGGGTGCTGAAAGTGCTCCAGTGTAAGAAGTTCCACCGTCTACGGTGGAACTTCTTACACTGGAGCACTTCGTGGGGCCTCATTGCAACGACGAGAGGTTACGCGTCGAGGGGCAGCTTCTTGCTGCGTGTGAGCGCGTCGGTCGGGGGGCCGCAGGCTGCGCCAACGATGGCGATGAGGAGGTCCAGCGGCACGAAGGTGGAGCCGAGCACGAGCCTTGCGGGTGGAAAGGCCGCGCCGACCTGCGCCGGGATACCGGTGAGCTGGAACAGCTCGATGCCAACGCCGGCGATGGAGACCGCTGCCACCAGCACGAGGGGGCGTGCGTGCGGTATGACGAAGGCGAAGACCAGGTAGAGCAGCACGGCATACAGCACGCCACCGGCGACGTCACCCACCAAACCAGGTAGCTGCCGGCCGAGAAGGCCGAATGCAACCACGAGCACCGCGACCCCAACGATGCGGAGTCGGGAGCGCGGCGATCGGTTGTCCATGCGCTCGAGACTACTGACCCCGGCCATCCTGGTCGGTTGAGGTTCTAGCCGACGCGGATGCCCCAGTGGGCGCTGTGGGTCTCGCCCGGCTGCAGCACGATGAGTTCGTCGTGGGTGGGGCCGGGGTTGAAGGCGTTGGGGCCGCAGGTCATGGGCTCGACGGCGACGGCGTCGCGGCTGCCGGGGATGAACAACTGACACCAACCCAGCGTGTCGTCGGCCCAGACGGTCACCGTCGAGGCCGCCGTGGTGAGCTCCACCTCCCAGGCGCCCGAGGCGCCGGTGAAGGCGGTGTCGAGGAACAGGTCGCCGATGGTGACGCCGACGGTCAGGTCGTACTCACCTTCAGCCAGCACCAGATCGGAGGGCAGCAGGCGGTCGTCCACGAGCAGGCGGCGGGTGAACGGGGTGCGGAGCTTCGCCGACTCGACACCCTCCGGCACCGCGAAGTAGGGGTGCACACCGTAGCCGTAGGGCAGCGCCGTGGGGCCGTCGTTCAGTGCGTTCACGGTCACGGCCACGCCGTCGTCGCTGAGCTGGTGGGTGATCTCGACGGTGAGCACGTGCGGCCAGCCGGCCTGCGGGTAGATGGTGGC
Source organism: Tessaracoccus caeni (assembly GCF_029211185.1). Lineage (GTDB taxonomy): Bacteria > Actinomycetota > Actinomycetes > Propionibacteriales > Propionibacteriaceae > Arachnia > Arachnia caeni. The sequence continues at coordinate 111,346 of NZ_JARGDO010000005.1, read as the reverse complement.
GCGCTGGGTGATCGCGTCGTCGCTCTGCGCGACCACGCTCCACGGCAGGCCCACCCCCAGTCCGTGGCTGGCGTTGTGGCGGGGCACCTCGGTGATGGGCAGCTGGTAGTCGACGCCGTCGAAGCTGTACTTGCCGTCGCGGATCCGGTTGGGCCACGGGATCAGCTGACGGCCCATCGACGAGCGAGGCGCCTCGTCCTCTGCGAAGGTCCACAGCACCTCGCGGCCGTCGACCGTGAGGCTGCGCAGCACCGCGCCGACCTCCGTGATCGTCGCGCCGTAGCGGCCGTGGGTGAGCTGATACTGGGTTCCGGTGGGTGCGATCGTCATGGCGAAACTCTAGTCGGGGTGCTCGTCCTTGTAGGGGTGGCGCCGGGATTCGATTAGAGTTGATGCGCTATGTCTACGTCCTCGATGTCCACGCCCCGCACGTACAACGTGATCACCTACGGCTGCCAGATGAACGTCCACGATTCCGAGCGGATCAGTGGACTGCTGGAGGAGGCCGGGTTGCAGCGTGCCGAGGGCGACACGGAGGGCCTGGGGAACGGCGCCGACGTGGTGGTGTTCAACACCTGCGCGGTGCGCGAGAACGCCGACAACCGGCTCTACGGCAACCTCGGCCACATGGCCAAGATCAAGTCGACGCGGCCCGATCTGCAGATCGCCGTCGGCGGCTGCATGGCGCAGAAAGACCGTGACCTGATCGTCAAGAAGGCGCCCTGGGTGGACGTGGTCTTCGGCACCCACAACGTCGGCTCGCTGCCGGTGCTGTTGGAGCGCGCCCGCGTCGAGAAGCAGGCCCAGGTGGAGATCAAGGAGGCGCTGGAGACCTTCCCCAGCAACCTGCCGAGCCGGCGCGAGTCGCCGTACTCCGGCTGGGTCTCGATTTCCGTGGGCTGCAACAACACCTGCACCTTCTGCATCGTGCCCGCGCTGCGCGGCAAGGAGACCGACCGTCGTCCCGGCGACATCCTGGCCGAGATCGAGATGCTGGTCTCCCAGGGCGTGCAGGAGATCACGCTGCTGGGCCAGAACGTCAACGCCTATGGTGTGGAGTTCGGCGATCGCCAGGCCTTCGCCAAGCTGTTGCGCGCCTGCGGTGAGATCGAGGGCTTGGAGCGGGTGCGCTTCACCTCGCCGCACCCCAAGGACTTCACCGACGACGTGATCGCGGCCATGGCGGAGACCCACAACGTGATGCCCAGCCTGCACATGCCGCTGCAGTCGGGCTCCGACGCGATCCTGAAGTCGATGCGCCGCTCCTACCGCAGCAAGCGTTTCCTCAGCATCATCGACCGGGTCCGCGAGGCCATGCCGCACGCGGCGATCACCACCGACATCATCGTCGGCTTCCCCGGCGAGACGGAAGCCGACTTCCAGGGCACCCTCGACGTGGTGCGCGAGTCCCGGTTCTCCGCAGCCTTCACCTTCCAGTACTCGATCCGCCCCGGCACGCCGGCGGCCACCATGCCCAACCAGGTGCCCAAGCAGGTGGTCCAGGAGCGCTACGAGCGGCTGGTCGATCTGGTGGGCGAGATCGCCTGGGACGAGAACAAGAAGCTCGAGGGGCAGGAGGTCGAGGTGATGTTCGCGCTGGGTGAGGGCCGCAAGGACGCCGAGACCAACCGGATGAGCGGACGCGCCCGCGACAACCGCCTGGTGCACGTCGCCGTCAGCGCCGATCCGGCCGAGCGGCCGCGCCCCGGCGACATCGCCATGGCGACGATCACCCACGCCGCTCCGCATCATCTGAACTCCGACCTGCCGCCGCGGGGGCTTCGTCGCACCCGGGGCGGAGACGCGTGGGAGGCCTCGATCAGCGCTCCGAAGCCGGTCGGAGTGGGGCTGGGTATGCCCACTCTCGGTCGCCCGGTCGTGACCGAGGCCCCCCAGAGCGCGTGCGGCGCTAAGTAGGGACGAGAGCTAACTCACTCGCCGCCGGTCAGCTTGTCGACCTGGTCGTTGACGAAGTCCTGCGCCTGGTCGACCTTGTCGGCGTACTTGCCGCCGGTCTTCTCGTCGATCACGTCGCCCACCTTCTCGATGGCGGCCTCGATCTTGTCCTCGTGCTGAGCGGCGGCGTCCTTGATGTTGTCCAGCAGACCCATGGCGGTTTCTCCTTTGTCGGGCAGTAGTCACTGCGGCGGCGCCCGGGGCTCTCATGGAAGACTGGAGCCCATGGCTGTGCCGATCGTAGCCCTGGTGGGGCCCACCGCGACAGGGAAAAGTCAACTGGCCGTCGAACTGGCTCTGCTGCTGGCTCAGCAGGGGCGTGCGGCCGAGGTGGTCAACGCCGACTCGATGCTCGTCTACCGCGGCATGGACATCGGCACCGCGAAGCCCACGCTCGACGAGCGACGTGGCATTCCGCATCACCTGATCGACATCATGGACGTCTCGGAGAAGGCGTCGGTGGCGCAGTTCCAGGCCTTGGCGCGCGAGACCATCGCGAGGCTTCGGGCGCGAGGCGTCGTGCCGATCCTCGTCGGAGGCTCGGCGCTGTACTCGCGCGCGATCCTCGATCACTTCGACTTCCCTGGATCCGACGACGCGGTGCGGGCGAAGTGGCAAGCCGAGCTGGACCGGATCGGGCCACACGCCTTGCATGCTCGGTTGGCGGAGATCGCACCGCAGTCCGCCGCGCACATCGAGCCCGGCAACGGGCGACGCGTCGTGCGGGCCCTCGAGGTGGCAGAGCTCACGGGCGGACACCGGCCGGAGCTGCCCGAATGGACCTACGAACTCGACGACGTGCACCAGTTCGGTTTGACGCTGCCCCGCGAGGATCTTGACCGCCGCATCGACGATCGGGTCGAACGGATGTGGGCCGATGGTCTGGTGGAGGAGGTGCGCGGCCTCCTCGATCGGGGCCTACGCGACGGGCTCACCGCGTTGCGGGCGATCGGCTATCGGCAGGTGGTGTCCTTTCTCGACGGGGAGATCACCGAGGACGAGGCGAGACAGCAGGTGCAGCGAGCGACGCGCACCTTCTTCCGCAAGCAGTTGTCCTGGTACCGACGCGATCCCCGGATCCAGTGGCTGAGTGCAGGTGACCCCCGCAACCCCGAGCTGATAGTGGCGGCGATAGACTGGGACAAGAGGTTCTAGGGGATCTCATCAGTCGGCCCCCGGCGGAGCCGGCAGTGCTGCCGGAGAAGGGAGAGGCGATGCGCCGATTCAACGTCGTCAAGGGTCATGCCACCATGAACGACTTCGTGCTGATCGACGATCCGCACGGACTGCAGCAACTCACGCCCGACCTCGTGATGGCGATCTGTGACCGCCGCCAGGGGCTTGGCGGCGACGGCCTCATCCGCGTCGTGCGCGCTGGCGGCATCAAGCAATGGCGTGGTGACGCGGGGCTCTGGTTCATGGACTACTACAACGCCGACGGCAGCATCGCCGAGATGTGCGGCAATGGTCTTCGGGTGTTCGCACGCCATTTGGTCAACGAGCAGCTCGTGGACAGCGTCGACTTCGACGTCGCCACCCGCGCCGGCGTGAAGCACGTCCGGGTCGGCGGGGGCGGCATGATCTCCACTCGGCTCGGGAAGGCCGAGGTTGCCGCAGACGCAGTGAAGGTCGTCGCCAACGTCGGAGAGTTCGACGCCACTGCGGTCTACGTCGGCAACCCGCACGCGGTGAGCATGGTGGACGCCGAGCAGTTGGCCGCGCTGGATCTCAGCACCCAACCCACCTGGCTGCCGCGCTCTCGGTTCCCCGAGGGGGTCAATCTCGAGTTCGTGCACGTGCAGGCGCCGGGCGAGCTGCAGATGAGGGTGCACGAGCGCGGCGTGGGCGAGACGATGAGCTGCGGCACGGGCGTCGTCGCCGCGGCTGCTGCCTATCGCGCGCACAGCGGCTTCGACGGCACGATCCGGGTCCGCGTGCCCGGTGGCGAGCTGAGCGTCGAGTTCGATGGCGACGAGGCGACGCTGATCGGTCCCGCCGTCGTCGTGGGTCGCGGCGAGATCTGGATTTAGGGGAGGTTCCTCACGGGGCACTCCGGGTGCCGAACAGCCAGCGGTATCCAAGGTAGTTCGTCACCATGCCGACGCCCATGGCGCAGGCCTTGGCGATCGGCGCCAGGAGTTCGTACGGAAGCCCTGGAACCACGGTGGCTCCGGCCTGCAGCACCGTCCAGATCACGGCCGACTGAATCACCAGCCCAGAGAACAAGGTGACACCGACGAAGCCGGCGGCGGTGGACGCCCACCCGGCATCGGAGCGGAATACCCAGAACCGGTTCAGGAGGTAGCTGACGCACATTGTGATCGTGGTCGAGATCACGTTGGCCACGAAGACGTCCAGGTGCGCGACAACCGCGAACAGGCTGAACAGCGAGAGATCGAGCAGGCTGTTGAAGCCCCCGACCAGCGCGTACCGCAGGAACGAGCCGCGGGCGCGCAGCCAGGCTCCGAGGCGCCCAGGTGTCTCGGTCATCCGACGGGGTGCGACGGCGGGGGATCCCACCGCAGATAGGCCAAGCGGACCGCCTCTTTTCGCGCCCGCAGGATGCCGTTGAGAATGAGCCCGACCAGCCACAGCAGGGCGGCGATCATCATCAGCGACGCCGACAGCACGGCGGTCGGGAGCCGCGGTACCAAGCCGGTCTGCGCGAACTCCACCACGACGGGGACGCCCAGGACCAGAGAAGCCAGGGCGAACAGGGTGGAGGCGATGCCGTAGAGCAGCACGGGGCGCTCATGCTGGAGCAACTGGCCGATGAGTTGCAGGATGCGGAAACCGTCGTGGTAGGTGCGGAGCTTGCTGACGCTGCCCTCGGGCCGATCCCGAAAGCCCACCGGCACCTCTGCCGCGGGCACCCTGAGGTTCATGGTGTGGACCGTCAGCTCGGTCTCGATCTCGAACTCGCGCGACAGCGCCGGAAAGGACTTCACGAACCGGCGTGAGAGAACCCGATAACCGCTGAGCATGTCGCTGACGGGCTCGCCGAACAGCCCGCCGACGAGACGGTTGAACATCAGGTTCCCGGTGGCGTGGCCTGGTGCGTAGGCGCTGTGGGCCGGGTCGTCCTGGCGTACTCCGAGCACGTGATCCAGCGGGCCTTCCTGGAGCGCAGCGACCAGTCGCGGCGCGGCAGAGGCATCGTAGGTGTCGTCGCCGTCGATGAGTAGATAGATGTCGGCGTCGATGTCGGCGAAGGCGCGTCGCACGACGTTGCCCTTGCCCTTGCGCTTCTCGAAACGGACGACGGCGCCCGCCTCGGCGGCGCGTTTGGCCGTGCGATCGGTGCTGTTGTTGTCGTAGACGTAGACCGTCATCTCGGGGATCGCGGCCAAGAGGTCCCGGACCACCTTGCCCACGGCCACTTCCTCGTTGTGGCACGGCACAATGGCGGCGATCGTGGGTGAGTGTGCAGTCACGCTTCCTCATCAAAACTGGGCAACACTGCCGGCATCCTATACTGACGCGCATGAATCAAGCGGCGCCGGCGGTCGAACGGCACCGCGCATCCCCTCTCCGAACGCGGGGCTGGGTGGCCACGTTGTCGTCGTGCGCGGCCCTTCTGATCGGTCTGCAGGTGCTGTTCCTCGGCCTCAACCTCGTCGCGGCGACGGTGCCCGAGCAGCGGATCGCGCAGATGCTGGTCGACGATCTCGACACCGGCGCCTATCCGGATACCAACTACCGGCCGAACGGGGTGGGGGGACGCTTCGACCTGTTCACCGACTGCGTGGTGGCCGGCACCGGGATCGGACGCCCGGACATCGGTGCGGTCGAGCGTTCACTGCTGATGCCGCGCATCACGCCCTGCGTCGGCGGAGAAGAGGTGATTCCCCTGATCGCCCGCGGCGAGTACGTCACGCCGGGCAACTATCTTCGCTACTGGGCGGGGTACACAATCGTCACCAAGCCCGCCCTGGCCTTCGGAGGCATGGACGCGATGCGCGCGATCAGTGGGGCGATCCTCGCCGCCGGCGTGGCGTCCTTCCTCATCGTCGGGATCCGGCGGCTGGGGATCTGGAGTTCGGCGCTGCTGATCGTGCCGTTGCTGATGTCGGCGGATCTTGCCGTGCTGCCCTCTGGCAGCGCCTTGCACTCGATGCTCATCGGTGTGGCGTTCGCGGGCGCGGGGCTGGTGCTGGCGGCGACGCGTCATGCCGATCGAGCCGTCGTGCTCGCCGCACTGACCGCGGGCTCCGTCTATTGCTTCTTCGACCTTCTGAGCAATCCTCCTCTGGCGTGGCTGCTCGTCACCGCTCTTGCGACGGCGGGAGGGTTCGTTGCAGCGGGTGCCGCGCGGGCGCTGCGGCTCGGAGTGATCTCGGCCGCCGCATGGATGGCGGGCTTCGCATTGACTTGGGTGTTCCGCTGGGTGGTCGGCGCGTTGGTCTTCGGGCTGGATGAGCTGCGGGAGCAGGTCGGCGGAAAGGTGACAGAACGACTGTCCGGCGAGCACAAGAACGTCAGCTCGGCTCTGGGTGCCGGGCTGGTCAAGAACCTGCGCACGTGGTCGGAGATGCCGCTGACTGGGGTTGTTGCCGCGGTGGGCGCCATCGCGATCGTCGCGTTGATCGCTCTCGCCGCACGGACGCACGGGGCGAAGGCTTTGGCGGCGTGGGTGCTGCTGGTGCTTCCGGTGGCGATCGTCCCCGTATGGTACGAGGTGCTGTCCAACCACTCCCAGATCCATTCGTTCTTCACCTACCGAGCGGTTCCCGTCGCCGTCGGATGGGCCATCGCCGCGGCGGCGCTGGTCGCAAGACTCAGCCGGATCGGCTGGCCGACGACTGGCGAGACGCCCTCCGGCGCCGTTCGACCGACGCGGGGTCGCCCGTCATAGCGGTGCGGCGTCGACGATGTCCACAGGCCCGGGGTGGTGGCTTGGTCAGGTGGTCCGGCCCTGAGACAATGGGCGGACGATGACGGAAACCGAACTGCACGAGTCCACCACCTTCGATACCGCCTCCGTGGACGGCGACCAACAAGACCTGGCCGAGCGGCACTCGCTGCGCCGGGTCGCAGGCCTGTCCACAGAACTGAGCGACGTCACCGAGGTCGAATACCGCCAGCTGCGGCTGGAACGCGTGGTGCTGGTCAGCGTGTGGACCTCCGGCACCCAGGCCGACGCCGACAACGCGATGGCCGAGCTGAAGCTGCTGGCCGAGACCGCCGGATCCGAGGTGCTCGACGCCTTGGTGCAGCGTCGCAGCCAGCCCGATCCGGCCACTTATGTCGGCAGCGGCAAAGTCGCGGAGATCACCGAGGTGGTGCACGCCGTCGGCGCCGATACCGTGATCTGCGACGGCGAACTGGAGCCCGCGCAGCTGAGGAACCTGGAGGACCGGATCAAGGTCAAGGTGGTCGATCGCACCGCCCTGATCCTGGACATCTTCGCCCAGCACGCCAAGAGCGCCGAGGGCAAGGCGCAGGTCGAGCTGGCTCAGCTGCAATACCTCAAGCAGCGTCTGCGCGGCTGGGGCGGCAACCTGTCTCGACAGGCCGGCGGCCGGGCGGCCGGCGGCGCGGGCATCGGCGGACGCGGCCCCGGCGAGACGAAGATCGAGACCGATCGGCGGCGCATCCACACCCGGATCGCTCAGCTGCGTCGTCGTCTGAAGGACATGGAGGCCACGCGCGAGGGCAAGCGCGCCGAGCGGCGCCGCAACAAGGTGCCGTCGGTGGCCATCGTCGGCTACACCAATGCGGGCAAGTCGTCGCTGCTGAACCGGCTGACCGGGGCGGGCGTGCTGGTGGAGGACGCGCTGTTCGCCACCCTCGATCCCACCACCCGCCGCGCCCAGACCGACGACAGTCGCATCTTCACCTACACCGACACCGTCGGCTTCGTGCGTCACCTGCCGCACGATCTGGTCGAGGCGTTCCGCTCCACCCTGGAGGAGACCGCTACCGCTGATCTGTTGCTGCACGTCGTCGACGCGTCCGATTCCGATCCTGAGGGTCAGATCGACGCGGTGCGCGGCGTGCTGAACGAGATCGGCGCCGGAGACATCCCTGAGCTGCTGGTGCTGAACAAGGCGGATCTGGCCTCCGACGACGCGATCCTCGCGCTGCGCTCTCGCAACCCGCACGCGGTCATCGTCTCCGCCCGCACCGGCGCCGGTCTCGAGGATCTGCGCCGCGCCGTCGAGGCGGGGCTACCGCAGCCGGAGCATCAGGTCGACGTGGTGGTGCCGTACAGCCGGGGCGACCTCGTGGACAAGGTGCACAAGGCCGGCGTGATCGAGCTGATCGAGCACCTGCCGGAGGGCACCCGGATCGTCGCGCGCGTGCTGCCCAGCCTGGCCGATGAACTGGCCGGCCTCGGGCATGACTGACGCGCAGTCCGTTCTGAGGGCTGCTGTCGGCGAGATCCACGGCGACGCCCGGCCCGGGCAGCAGCGGATGGTCGAGGTGCTCTCGGAGTCCCTCGAGTCCGGCGTGCACCTGCTGGTTCAGGCCGGCACCGGCACCGGCAAGTCGCTGGGCTACCTCGCGCCGGCGCTGGCCCACGTGGTGGACACGGGCGAGCGGGTGGTGATCGCCACCGCCACCCTGGCGCTCCAGGCGCAGCTCGCCAACAAGGACATCCCGGCGGCGCTGGACGCGGTCGAGGAGGTCACCGGCGTCCGGCCCAAGGCCGCGGTGATGAAGGGGCGCACCAACTACGCGTGTCTGTACCGCTCGCGCGGCGGCGTGGATCCCGGGCAGGCGGCGCTCATCGGGGCCGGGGAGTTCGGGTCGGCGCCGGTCGCGGCCGACGACACCAGCAAGCTCGGGCTCGAGGTGCTGGCGCTGCGGGAGTGGGTGGAGCAGGAGGTTCAGGACGGCGGCCTCGGCGATCGCGACGACGCGCCTTCGCACACGGCGAGGGGCTGGGCGCAGGTATCGATCCCCAACCGTGAGTGCTTGGGTGTGAACGCCTGTCCGTTCGGCGAGCAATGCCTGGTGGAGGCGTCGCGCGACCGCGCCCGAAAGGCCGACCTCGTCGTCACCAACCACGCGCTGCTGGCCTTCGACGCCATGCAGAACCGCACGATCCTTCCCGAGCACGGCGCCGTGATCATCGACGAGGCCCACGAGCTGGTCTCTCGGATCACCACCGCTGCCACCGACGAGTTGACGCAGGGCATCGTCGACCGCACGGCGCGGCGCGCGATGGAGTGGCTCGATGACGACCTGGGGCACGACTTCCTGACCGCGGCCGAGGAGCTGGGTATCGCGCTCGGTGAGAGCGAGCCGGGCCGGGTGACCTCGGGTACCGCACCCGTGGTCTACGCGGCCTCGGTGGTGCGCGACGTGAGCCGCCGCGTCGCGACGGCGCTCGGCGGCAACAAGGACACCGATGCCGACCGCACGCAAGCGCTCGGGGCCGTGCGCGAGGTCTACGACGTCGCCGAGCGGATCGCAGCCCTGGCCGATGCCGACGTGGTGTGGATCACCGACTCGGAGATCGCAGGCAAGGCGGTCTATGTGGCGCCGCTGGACGTCTCAGGGCTGCTGAGGACCAGCGTCTTCGGGGAGACCACCGCCGTGCTCACCTCCGCCACGCTGGCCCTCGGGGGCAGTTTCGAGCCGGTGGCCGCGCAGGTGGGTCTTCGACGCTCAGAGCGAGTGGAGGAGGTGGAGGATCCTCCGGAGTTCGCCTGGAGGGCCTTCGACGTGGGCTCGCCCTTCGACTATCGGCGCCAGGGCATCCTCTACGCCGCCACCCGCCTGCCCAACCCCGGGCGCGACGGCCTCACCAAGGAGACCCTCGCCGAGGTGGCGCAACTGGTGTGGGCGGCCGACGGACGCACTTTGGGGCTGTTCGCGTCGCGCAGGGCCGCGGAACAGGCGGCTGATCACTGTCGCCGCGAGCTGCCCGGGTTCACCATCCTGTGCCAGGGCGACGCGCAGCTGCCGGAGCTGACCCGCCGGTTCCAGGAGGATCCCAGAGCGTGTCTGTTCGGCACGATGTCGCTGTGGCAAGGGGTGGATGTGCCCGGGGACACCTGCCAGTTGGTGCTGATCGACAAGATCCCGTTCCCGCGTCCCGACGACCCGTTGATGCAGGCGCGCAAGAAGGCGGTCGACGATGCGGGCGGCAACGGTTTCATGCAGGTGGCGGCGACGCACGCCGCGCTCCTGCTTGCCCAGGGGTCCGGGCGATTGATCCGCCGCGCCGACGATCGTGGCGTCGTCGCCGTGCTGGATCCCCGGCTGATGAAGGCTCGCTACGGGTCGTTCCTGCGCTCGTCGCTGCCCGACTTCTGGCTCACCACCGACGGCGATGTCGCGGTGCATGCCCTGCGCCGCTTGCGCGGCGAGGAGTAGCCGTCGACGCTCAGACCCTGCGCATGACGGCGACGACCTTGCCCATGATGGTGGCGAAGCGCCCGTCGATGGGGGAGTAGGCCTCGTTGTGCGGCAGCAGCCACACGCCGGTGTCGTCGCGGCGGTAGGTCTTGACCGTGGCCTCGTCGTCGAGCAGTGCGGCCACGATGTCACCGTTGTTCGCGGCGTTCTGGCGGCGCACCACCACCCAGTCGCCGCTGCAGATGGCGGCGTCCACCATGGAGTCGCCCTGCACCTCCAGCATGAACATCTCGCCGTCGCCGACCAATTGCTTGGGCAGCGCGAAGACGTCCTCCACGTGCTCCTCGGCGAGAATGGGGCCGCCGGCCGCGATCCGGCCGACCAGCGGAACGGACAGCGCCTCCGGGGTGCTGTCGTAGCTTTGCGCTGAGTCCAGCTCCGGCCTGGTCTGCCCGGGGATGGTGACCACGAGGGCGCGCGGGCGATGAGGATCCTTGCGCAGGAAACCCTTCTCCTCGAGGTTGCGCAGCTGGTAGGTGACGCTCGACGGCGAAGCGAAGCCCAGCTTGGATGCCAGCTCGCGCACGCTCGGGGGATAGCCGACCTCGTCGATGGCGCGCTGGATGGCCAGCAGGAGGGCGCCCTGGCGGGCGGTGAGCCCGTTGGTCTGCAGCGCCTCCGGTGAGAGGCCGGCCGCTTCGAGCTGCGCGTCGACGGCGGACTTGGTGGGGCGACCGAGACGGCGGGGCTGATCATCGTTGCGTGCCATACGCACACCCTACCGCCTCGGTGGAACAGATGTACGAATTATTTGGGGCGTGTCTCGGCCTCCGAAAGGGTGCGCGACGCGCCCGCCGATCAAAACTGTCAGACCCTTCCTGTTGGGTACGTGGTGGGAGGCAAGCGATGTCGACTCAAACAAATGTTTGAATCTGGCGCCTCCTGGGATTACTGTTGATTCGTACAGACGTGCGAGATTTGTGGAGGTGGGTCAGATGACCGTGTTGAGTGTTCGGGTTACCGAGTCGCCGCGCCGGACGGTTCGAGGGGCGGGGCGCCCGGATCTGCGCCTCCCGGTGGCACGCCCTCGCGTGACGGTGTTGCGCGGGGGTCGCCGTCCATCGGCCTGCGTGGTGGCGAGGCCCGCCGCGCCCGTGGTGCGGCGTGGCGGCGCGTGGCTGCTGAGGCTGAAGGTGGGGGCGGTTGCCGTGCTCAGTCTGTCGGCGGCTACGATGGCTGCGGTTCATCTGGCCGAGCCCGATGTTCCAGCCCCGAGCTATGTCGCCGGTGCGCCGGAATGGGCGCACGTCGTGCCCAATTCCTGAGGCGTTCTAGCGGTGCGATGCGTGCGCGCCGAGTTGACCCAGGCCCACCCGAGGCCTAGTCTTTTCCCTACATGTAGTAGCCGCAACGACGCCGTCCCACAACCCCTTGTGTATTTGGGGTCCGGGTGGCATCGTTGTCGATCCCGGGCCTGAGGCCTTCTCGCCCGGAAGTATGCGAGAGGTGGGGCGCGATCATGCGGTGTCCGTTCTGTCGTCACGAGGACACGAAGGTGTCCGATTCGCGGGCGGCCGAAGAAGGCTCCGCGATCCGTCGCCGGCGAGTGTGCCCGGTGTGCGAGCGCAAGTTCACCACCATGGAGCAGATCGTGTTGATGGTCGCCAAGCGCAATGGCGTGAGCGAGACCTTCAACCGCGACAAAGTACTCAAGGGCGTCTCCAAGGCGTGCCAGGGCCGCCCCGTCACTCCCGCACAGCTCGCCACGTTGGCTCAGCGTGTGGAGGAAGACCTGCGGGCTTCGGGTCAGGCCGAGATTCCCTCCGAACGCGTGGGCTTGGCAATCCTCGGGCCGCTCAGCGAGTTGGACACCGTCGCCTATCTCCGGTTCGCGAGCGTCTACAAGCAGTTCGAGTCGGTCGAGGACTTCGCCAAGGAGATCGAGGAACTACGACTCAGGGAGGCGGCCGAGGAGGAACTCCCGGCGAAGCCCGCGCGAAAGGCCACGCGGTCGTCGCGTAAGAAGGCCACCGTCGATCAGGGGCAAGAGCCCCTGATCGGCTGAACCACTACTGAAGAAGATTGAAGGGAAGCGCAGATACGATGACTGCGACCGCAACCAGATCAGAAGCCGGACTCGGCGGAGCTCCTCGGGGACTGAAGATCGAGCGCGTCTTCAGCACTGAAGGCGTGCGCCCCTACGACGAGGTCGAGTGGGAGAGCCGCGATGTCGTCCAGACCAACTGGAAGACAGGGGAGACCGTCTTCGAGCAGCGCGGCGTCGAGTTCCCCCGCTTCTGGAGCGTGAACGCGTCCACCATCGTCACGTCCAAGTACTTCCGCGGCGCTCTCGGCACTCCGCAGCGCGAGGCCAGCCTGCGCACGATCATCGACCGCGTGGTGAACACCTACGGCAAGGCGGGCCGCGATTTCGACTACTTCGCCACCGAGCAGGACGCCGACGTCTTCGAGGCCGAGCTCACCTGGATGCTGCTGCACCAGTACTTCTCCTTCAACTCACCGGTGTGGTTCAACGTCGGCACCCCGTCGCCGCAGCAGGTGAGCGCCTGCTTCATCCTGTCGGTCGACGACTCGATGGAGTCGATCCTCAACTGGTACAAGGAAGAGGGCTTCATCTTCAAGGGCGGCTCCGGCGCGGGCCTGAACCTCTCGAGGATCCGCTCGTCGCAGGAGCTGCTGAGCTCCGGTGGACAGGCCTCCGGCCCGGTGTCCTTCATGCGGGGCGCCGACGCCTCCGCGGGCACCATCAAGTCGGGAGGTGCCACCCGCCGAGCGGCCAAGATGGTGGTGCTCGACGTGGACCATCCCGATATCGAGGAGTTCATCGAGACCAAGGCGCGCGAGGAAGACAAGATCCGCGCGCTGCGCGACGCCGGTTTCGACATGGATCTGGGTGGCAAGGACATCACCTCGGTCCAGTACCAGAACGCGAACAACTCGGTGCGCGTCACCGACGAGTTCATGGCCGCCGTGGAGGCCGGCCGGCCGTTCGGCCTCAAGGCGCGTATGGATGGCTCGGTCGTGAAGGAGGTGGACGCCCGCACGCTGTTCCGCACCATGTCGCAGGCAGCCTGGGCCTGCGCCGATCCCGGCATCCAGTACCACGACACCATCAACAACTGGCACACCAACTCCGTGACCGGCCCGATCACCGCGTCCAACCCGTGCTCGGAGTACATGAGCCTGGACAACTCGTCGTGCAACCTCGCCAGCCTCAACCTGCTGAAGTTCCTGCGCGAGGACGGCACCTTCGACGCCGAGCTGTTCGTCAAGGCCGTGCAGCTGATCATCACGGCGATGGACATCTCCATCTGCTTCGCCGACTTCCCCACGGAGTCGATCGGCGACACCACGCGCAAGTTCCGCCAGCTGGGCATCGGCTACGCCAACCTCGGCGCGCTCCTGATGGCCATGGGCAAGGGCTATGACACCGAGGGTGGTCGTTCGATGGCCGCCGCCATCACCTCGATCATGACGGGCGCGTCGTATCGTCGTTCCGCCGAGCTGGCCGCGATCGTCGGCCCGTACGAGGGATATGCCGTCAACGAGGAGCCGCACAAGCGCGTCATGCGTCAGCATCGCGATGCCAACGCCGCGTTGGCTCCGACCGCCGACGAGCGGGCGCTGCATGCGGTCGCCACCCGTGAGTGGGACGCGGTGATCCGGCTCGGCGACGAGAACGGCTATCGCAACGCTCAGGCGTCGGTGCTGGCTCCCACCGGCACCATCGGCTTCATGATGGACTGCGACACCACCGGCGTGGAGCCCGATTTCTCGCTGGTGAAGTTCAAGAAGCTGGTGGGCGGCGGATCCATGCAGATCGTCAACCAGACCATCCCGCGCGCGCTGGCTCGCCTGGGCTACAGCCCGTCGGCGTCGAAGACGATCGTCGACTTCATCGCCGAGCACGGTCACGTCGTCGGTGCGCCTGGGCTTGCCCGCGAGCACTACGAGGTCTTCGACACCGCGATGGGGGAGCGGGCGATCAAGCCCATGGGCCACGTCCGGATGATGGCGGCCGTGCAGCCGTTCCTCTCCGGTGCCATCTCAAAGACGGTCAACCTGCCCGAGTCGGCGACGGTGGAGGAGATCGAAGACGTCTACCTGCAGGGCTGGAAGCTGGGCCTGAAGGCGCTCGCGGTCTACCGCGACAACTGCAAGGTCGGCCAGCCGCTGTCCGACGGCAAGAAGAAGCAGGAAGAGGCGAAGGTCGTCACCGAGGTGGTCGAGAAGATCGTCTACCGGCCCAAGCGTGAGCGGCTGCCCAAGTCGCGTCTGGGACGCACCACCAGCTTCTCCGTGAGCGGTGCCGAGGGCTACATGACCTCTGGTTCCTACGAGGACGGCCGCCTGGGCGAGGTGTTCCTCAAGCTCGGCAAGCAGGGTTCCACGCTGGCCGGCGTGATGGACGCCTTCTCGATCGCGGTGTCGATCGGCCTGCAGTACGGCGTGCCGCTGGAGAGCTTCGTGCAGAAGTTCACCAACCTGAAGTTCGAGCCGGCCGGCATGACGGACGATCCCGACATCCGGATCGCGCAGTCCTTCATGGACTACATCTTCCGTCGTCTCGCACTGGACTACCTCGACTTCGACGATCGCGCCGAGCTGGGCATCTACACCGCCGCCGAGCGGGCCCGCTACGTCGAGACCGGCAGCTACCTGTCGGAGGAGGACGAGTCGTCGCTGTCCGAGGCCGACCAGCTGCGCAACGACGCCGGCGACGACTTCGACGTCGACGGCGCCCGTCAGCCCTCACTGATCGACGTGCACACCACGGCCGAGCTGCTCGAGTCGCTCACCGGCACCGCCGTCGACGCGCCGCTCTGCATGACCTGCGGCACCAAGATGCGCCCGTCGGGCAGCTGCTACGTCTGCGAGGGCTGCGGCTCCACAAGCGGCTGCAGCTGAACGGACAAGAGGAGTGCAACGAGACGGGGTGTCCGGCCAGGCCGGACACCCCGTCTCGTGTCTTGGAGGGTTCTCCTAGTTGCCGACCCTGCTCAGGATCTCCTCGGCGTCCTCGCCCACCTTCCCTGCGGGATGGGTGAAGAGGAACTGCTCCCAGGTGTAGCCGCGTAGCTGCATCAGGGAGATGGCCAGTGCGTCGCCCCACGAGGCCATGGCCAAGGTGCTGCCCATCGCGATCGCGCCTCCCGGATCGCCCTCTCCCGCAGGAATGATGGCGACATCGTCGGCGACCTCCGACAAGGGGGACTGGTTGCGGCTGGTCATGACGAGGATGCGGGCCCCACGTGCCTTGGCGCGCGCGGCGAACTCGGTGAGTTCTCCGGTGCCCCCGCCCTTCGACAGCGCGATGACGATATCGCCGGGTGCGACCGCGCCCAGGCTTCCGTGCAGACCCTCCGTGGGATGCAGATACAACGCGGGGGTTCCGCAGACCGACAGCAGATGGGCGAGCCTGCGGGCCACGGCGCCTGAGGTGCCCGCCGCAGACGTGATGACCTTGCCGTCGGTGTCCAGCAGGATGCCGAGGAAGGTCCGGAACTCGGCGGTCTCGACGAGGTCCTCGACGGCGGCAACTCCTCGCGCCTCAGCAGAGACCAGACCACGGGAGGTCTTGAGCGCCTCGGCGAGATCCTCCGATGTTGGCTTAGGCATGTGTTGTTTCTTTCTGTGTTGGTGCGGGTCTCGGTGCACGAGCGCGACGGCGGCCGACGGACATGGTCACGAAGGTCGCCAGGATGAGGCCCTGGATAATCTGGTAGATGTACGGATTGACCTGCAGGAGGTTGAACCCGTTGGACACCACCTGCAGCAGAACGGTGGCGAGCAGGCATCCGACCACCCGCGCGCGGCCACCCGTCGGGTCGGTGCCGCCCAGCACGGCGATGGTGATCGCCAGCATGATGTAGCTGCCGCCGAAGCCCGCCGATGCGCTCGCCGCTCGCGCGACGATGAAGATCGCCGCGATTCCCGCGAGTGCTCCGGCGAAGGCATAGGTCTGCAGATGGATCTTCGAGATGCTGAAACCGGTGTACCTGGCGGAGGTCTCATTGGTGCCGAACAGCAGTGCCCGGTGGCCGAAGGTGGTGCGGTCCAGCACGAACCAGACGGCCAGGCCCACCACAGCGAAGAGGATCAACGTGACCGGCACCCCGGCAAGGGTGGCGAGACCCAGATCCGCGATGGGCTGCGGCAGGCTGTAGAGGGCCTTGCCGTTGGTGATCGCGATGCCCAGACCGGCGAAGAGGCTTCCCGTCGCCAGCGTGGTGAGGATGGGCCGGATGTTCACCGCCGACACGAGGATTCCGTTGACCAGTCCGCAGGCGATGCCCACGAGAATCGACACCGGCACCGCGATCAGGGTCAGGAAGATCGGATGCACTGCGTAGTCGATGCCCCATTGGCCGACCAGCGCGATGGAGATCGCCGAGAGGTTGGCGATGGCCACCACCGACAGATCGATGCCGCCGCTAGCCATGGCGATGACCATGGCGAGAGCGAGGATGCCGATCTCGGGAATGCTGAACGACAGCGACTGGAGGTTGAGGCCGGTCAGGAAGGTGCGTGGCGTCAGCGCTCCAAAGACCACGACTCCCAGGGCGAGGAGGATGGCCATCCTCGCGGTGTCGTGCCGCAGCGCCGCGCCCCCTAGATCCTTGATGTTCACTTGACGGCTCCTTCCAGGATCGGGGTCTGATGACCCCTGCGCCGGTTGCTGAGGGCCTGCACTGCGACGCCGATCAGGACGACCAGACCGATGGCGAAGGTGTGCCAGTAGCTGGCCACGCCCAGACGGATGAGGCTGTTGCGGACGAGCGCGATCAGCAGCACGCCGAGCACGGTGCCCTTCACGCTGCCGCGTCCGCCGGTATCCAGGGCGCCGCCGATGACGACGGCGGCGATCACGTCGAGCTCGCCGCCGACGAGATCGAAGGGGTTGGCCGTGCGGTTCAGCGACACATGGACCATGCCAGCGAAGCCAGCGATGCCACCTGCCAGCAGAAGAAGCAGCGCCTGGACGCGGAAGACCGGAATGCCGGCTCGATCCGCCGCCTCCGGATCCCCGCCGATGGCGTAGATCGCGCGACCGTAGTAGGTCTTGCCGAGGAAGAAGGCGATGCCGACGCAGAGCAGGATGATGGGGAGGATCAGGATGCTCACGGGGCTGGAGCCGAGCGTGAACAACGAAGCCCGTCCCACGGCGTCGAGGCCCGACGGCAACTGGGCGATGTAGGTGGAACCGACGAACGCCAGCAGGGTGCCACGGATGATCGTCTGCGTGCCCAGCGTCGCCATGAGGGTGGGAACCCGGTAGTAGGCGATCAGCAGCACGTTGGGAAGTGCGAAGACGAGGCCGATGACGATCGAGACCAGGAACGGCGTGACGCTCCCGTCCCACGAGGTGCTCTGCATGATCAACACGGTCGAGTAGGCCGCCGTGATGGCGATCGCCATGAACGACACGTCGAAGCCGCCGGCGATGATCACCATCAGCACGCCGAGCGCGAGACACATGTTCACCAGCCCGGAGCGGATGATGTCGCCCGCGAACCCGAGGCTGAGGGAACCGGGAGCCATGACGGCCATGAAGACCAGCAGCGCCAGGATCACGGCGACCAGCACGCCTTCGTTGTTCTTGCCTTTCAAAGATGCCAAGCTCATCACTGGCTCACCTCCATCACGAGTTCACGGACCGCTTCGACGCTCACGTCGTCGCCCGTGACCTCGCCGCGGAGCAGGCCCTTGTCGACGACGAGAACCCGGTTGCAGACGCCGGCCACCTCCTGGAAGTCATCCGAGACCACCAGGATCGCCATGCCCTCCTCGGCGTAGGTGCGCAGGATCTGCAGGATGCCGAACTTCGCGCCGATGTCGACGCCCACGGTCGGGCCGTTGAGGATGAGGATCCGCGGCCGAGTGGCCACCCACTTGCCGATGACCACCTTCTGCTGATTGCCGCCGGAGAGGGTGCGGATCGGATCGGACGGCTTGCCGATCTTGATCTGCAGCGCATCGACCGACGAGTCCACCTGTTCTGCGACGCGGCTCCGGTTGATCACGCCCGCCTTGCTGAGGTCGTCGATGGTCGCGGCGACGAGGTTCTCCGAGATGGATCGGGTGAGGAAGACCCCTTGTCGGAGGCGATCCTCTGGGACGTAGGCGACGCCGGCCGTGATGGCGGCGTCGGGGGAGGTGAGCTTCACCGGCTCGCCGAAGATCCGGATCTCCCCGCTGTCCGCAGGCAGCAGTCCGAACAGCGCGTCGGCGATCTGGGTGCGCCCGGAGCCACGCAGACCGGTCAGCCCCACGATCTCGCCGGCCTTGAGATCGAAGGAGATGTCGTGGAACTGGGTGGCGACACCGAGGCCGCGCACCGACAGGGCGACTTCCGCAGCCGCGGGGCTCTCCACGGTCTTGCGTTCGGTGGTGGTGCGGGATCCCACCAGTGCCTCCGCCAGGGAGTCTTCCGTGAAGCTGTCGGCCAGCCCCTCGGCGACCTTGATGCCGTTGCGGATCACCGTCATGTCGTCGGAGATGGCGAGGGCCTCGTCGAGCTTGTGCGAGACGAAGACGATTGCGACCCCGTCGTCCTTCAGCCGTTGGACCACCTCGAACAGCTTGTCCACCTCGCGCCAGGTCAACGCGGTGGTGGGCTCGTCCATGAAGAGCACCTTCGCGTCCTGTGCCAGGGCGCGGCAGATCGCGGTGAGCTGACGGTCGGCGACGGAGAGGTCGTCGACGTCGGTGGTGAGGGGGAGCGAGAGGCC
Source organism: Tessaracoccus caeni (assembly GCF_029211185.1). Taxonomy (GTDB): domain Bacteria; phylum Actinomycetota; class Actinomycetes; order Propionibacteriales; family Propionibacteriaceae; genus Arachnia; species Arachnia caeni. The sequence continues at coordinate 92,327 of NZ_JARGDO010000005.1, read as the reverse complement.
GAGACGCTCGGTCACGGCTTCTGCTCGTTGGAGGGCCTCGCGTTGGCCGACGATCGGTCCGCTTTGCAGGGAGCGACGCAGCATGTCGATATTCTCGGCGACGCTGAGGTTCCCGAAGAGCGCCAGGTCCTGGTAGATGACCTGGATGCCGTGCTGGAGTGCGAGGCGTGCGTTGTGGTGACGGAGAGGATGGCCCTCGAGAGTCAGTTCCCCGGCGTCCGGGGCCTCGACTCCGCTGATGATCTTGATCAGCGTCGACTTCCCGGAGCCGTTGACGCCGGCCAGGCAATGCACCCGGCCGGCGCCGAAGGTCACCGAAACGTCCTTCAGGGCCTGCACTCCTCCGTATCGCTTGGAGATCCCTCGGACCTCAAGGAGTGAGTGGGACATGTGTGCTCGTCTTCCCGATCAGAACGGGTAGTCGGCGGCGTTGTCCTTGGTCACGTCGATCCAGGCTTGGCCGAAGAACGTGTTGGGGAACTCGCTGCTGGGCACCAGGGAGTTGTAGCCCTCGATGCCGAGGTCGGTGCCCTCCGCGATGGCCTCGCCGGCGTTGACCTTGCCGGCAGCCGAGAGCATCGCCTGGCCGGCCAGACCCGGATCCCAGAAGGTGATGGTGTCGACGGCGCCGGTCTCCAGCAGCTGTCCGGCGATCGAGGGCAGCGAGGTGCCGACGACGCAGGTGTCATCCGCGCGCCCGGCCTCTTCGATGGCCCGGCCGATGCCGGCGACGTCGGTGGAGGCGGAGCCGAGGAAGCCCTTGATGTCGGGATTGGTGGCCAGCAGCTCCTTCGTGCGCTGGTAGGCGGTCTCCTGGTTCTCGTCGGAGGAGATCGGGTCGGCGACGCGGGTGATTCCGGTGTACGTCGCGGCGGCATGCTCGAGTGCGCCCTCGGCCCACAGGTTGTGCGACTTCACGGTCAGCGAGCCGACGATGTGGGCGTAGGTGCCTTCGCCGCCCATGCATTCCGACAGCACGTCCATCTGGTGCGCGCCGTAGGCCTTGTCCTCGAAGGCCTCGATCGAGGCGTCGGTGTTGGTGATGCCTGCGGCCTCGTGGGTGATCACGGTGATGCCGGCGTCGCGCGCCCGCTTGAGCACGTTTTCGACGGACTCGGGCGAGTTGGGCACCACCAGGAGCGCGGCGGGCTGCTGCGGGATGACGTCGGAGATGATCGAGATCTGCTTCTCCTCGCTGGCGTCGTCGCCCGCGAGCTGCTTGACGGTGAGGCCGTTGGCGGTGCCGTATTCCTGGGCCAGAGCGTCCATCCGGTTGAACCAGTCGCCACCCGAGAGCTTGACGACGAAGATGAACTCGCCGTCGGTGTTCTTCTCGCCGGCGGCGGTGTTCGGTGCGGCCGGGTCGCCGGTGTTGGCGGCAGGATCGGCCGTACCGCAGGCCGCGAGGGGGAGGATGGCCGCGGCCAACCCGAGAGACAGAGCCAGCTTCGGCTTGTTGATCTTGGACATGGGGGTTCCTTTCATCTGATGGGGCTCAGTTGCCTACACGCCGCGGAGGGCGTGCATGATCTGTGGGTGCTCGACGCCGAAGTAGGCGAAGAGCTGTTGATAGGTGCGGAGGCGCGGGGCAAGGTCGGCTCGGCCTTCCGGAGTGGGGGAGTAGAGCGCCGCCACCTTGGGCCGGCATTGCGCGGCGGCCTGTGAGTGGTCGGCGAAGACTCCGGCGGCCACGGCGGCGTGCAGCGCGGCGCCCGTCGCGGGAAGGTTCGCGGACTCGACGGCGGAAACAGGCAACCCGGTGGCATCCGCCAGCAGTTGCATCAGGACGGGGTTCTTGAGTCCCAGCCCGCCGCACACGATGATCTCGTCGACGGGGAGACCCTGCGCTCGGAAGTTCTCGATGATGAGCTGCTGTCCGAAGGCCGCGCCCTCCAGGAGGGCCAGGTAGATGTGGTGCGGACGGGTGTCCAGGGTCATTCCGACGAACACTCCGCTGAGCGACGGATCCACCAGGGGCGAGCGGGTTCCGTTCAACCACTCGAGCGCGAGCACCTTCGGCCCGTCCTGCGTGGGGTCTTGGATCAGGCGGATGAGCTCTTGGTGGTCGCCATCGGCGAACCGCCGTACGAACCAGTTGAGCGAATCGCCGACGCCTGCCTGTCCCGCCTCGTAGCCGTAGCTGTCGGGCAGCATGCCCTGGTGGACGACGCCGGAGATGCCCGCGACCGGGCGGAGGTCGTCGGCAACCAGCATGTCGCACACCGACGTGCCCATCACGAGGAGCAGCTGACCGGGGCGGTCGATGCCCGCCGCGAGCACGGCGACCTGGGCGTCCATGTTGCTGACCCCGACCGTGATCGGCCCGAGTCCTAATCGTTGCTGCCACCGCGCTGACAGTGTGCCCGCGGCGTCGCCCGGGTAGCTCAGCTCCCCGGCCAGCTTGGGCAGCAGTGCGGAGAAGCCCGGTGAGAGCGCCTCCAGGAGGTCGGCGTCGGGGAATCCGCCCAGGTCCGGCTGGTGGCATGCCTTGTAACCCGCGACGGAGGCATTGCGACGGAGGGTGCCGGTGAGCTGCCAGGTGAGCCAGTCGCCCACCTCCAGGATGTAGCCGGCCTCGTCGAAGAGCTCAGGTGCCTCGTCGAACAGCTGAAGGGACTTCGGCATCAGCCACTCGGACGAGACCGTCCCGCCGTACCGGGCCAGCAGGTCAGGGGCTCGTTCCGCCCAGACGGTGTTGAGTCGGGATGCCCACGGCTGCGACGAGTGGTCCTTCCAGAGCCGCGCGTAGGCGTGACGCGACGACCGATGGTGTGGCAGCCGGCTGAGCGGTGTGCCGTCGTCGAGCGCCGGGAGCGGAGTGGACGCGGTGCTGTCCACGCCGAAGGCGACGATCTGGCTGGGATCGACCCCGCTCTCCCGCACCGCCGCTGGGACTACCGTCTCCAAGATCTCCAGGTAGTCGTCCGGGTCGTGCAGGGCCGAGCTGAACGGCAGGCGATCGTCGCTTCCGGGCAGACGCTCGTCGATCACGCCGTGCCGGTAAGCATGTTCTGCGCTGCCGATGATCCGGCCGTCCTTGAGGTCGATGACAACCGCTCGACCGGACTCGGTGCCGAAGTCGATCCCGACGCTGTAGTTCATGTTCTGGCCACCTCCTTGTGCCATCTGCGTGTGCGACAAAGCATCGCCGTTCGTGCACCATGACCGCCAGTAATATGCTCGTATGAGCGTGAGCAGAGAGCAGAGTAGGGCCGATCGGACGCTGCTGATCGACGTTTGTAAGCGGTATTACTTGGAGGAACAGTCGAAAATCGAGATTGCCGACGCCTTGGGGATCTCACGCTTCAGAGTCGCTCGTTTGATCACTTCGGCGCGTTCTCAGGGCTTGGTGCAGATCCGCATCGGAGACGACGCGCCCGCCACGCCGATGGGAAGGGAGCTGAAGGAGGCCTATGGACTCGAGTTCGCCGAGGTGGTGGATGGCAGCTTCTCGACGGAGCGCGGGCTCTGGGACGGGCTCGGTCGCACCGCTGCCTTCCTGCTCGAGCGGATCCTCACGGACCGCGACATCCTGGGTATCACCTGGGGGCGCAGCATCCAGGCGATCCTTCCCCACCTCGCGCGCCTGCCGCGGTGCCCCGTCGTGCAGCTGTCCGGAATGACGGGTGGTCCCGAGAACAACTCGACGGAGGTGGTGCGCCGGTTCGCGAAGGTGTCGAACGGCCCGGCCTATCCGCTCTATGCGCCGCTGGTGCTGCCGAACGCGGCCACCACGCAGGGACTGCTCGAGGAGTCGAGCATCGCGGAGACCTTCGCCATGCACAGCCAGGTCACGGTGGCAGTGATGTCGATCGGTAGCTGGGTGCCGCCCAACTCCCAGCTGCGCCTGCAGTTCCAGGTGAGCGAGGTGGAGCGGCTCTTGAAGCGAGGTGTGGTCGCCGAGATCGGCCGTGCGATGCCCGATGATTCTGGCGAATTGATCGACGATCCGGCCACGGAGCGGATCCTCGCCATCAGCCCCGATCGGCTGCGTCGGATCCCTACGGTGATCGCGGTGGCGGGCGGCGCGACCAAGGCTCTGGCTATCGAGAGCGTCCTCAAGTCGCGACTCATCAACTCACTCGTCACCGACGAGGTGGTCGCCCGATCGTTGATCAAGAAGGCCGAAGCCCGTTGAGGAGTCTCGCGTACCGGCCGGTGTCGAGTCTTCTCGGTCGCCATCTCGTCTGCACTGAGGTGTCTCACACGAAAGTGCCGCCACTTCCCTCTCGGCAGCCGGAACCGGCGTGGAAGCTGAGGAGAAGTCCGGGTTGGTGGCGGAGTGTTGCCGCGTAGGCTTGCGCCATGATCTCTCCTGTTGTCGATGTCGCTTGGGTTGAGGCGCACCCGAACGTCGTTATTGCCGACGTGCGTTACTACCTGGATGGCCGCTCCGCAGCCGATGCCTATGCTGATCGCCACATCCCCGGCGCGGTCCGCGTCGACATGGATGCGGTGCTGGCCGAGCACGCCGCGCCGGAAGCCGGACGGCATCCGCTGCCGTCGCCCGAGAAGTTTGCCGCCGGGCTGTCTGAGGTCGGTATCGGGGATGAGAGCGTGGTTGTGGCCTACGACGACGCCGGGGGAGCGATGGCCGGACGTTTGGTTTGGCTGCTGCGCATGCTCGGACACGACGCGGCCCTGCTCGACGGTGGCCTCGCTGCGTGGCCGGGTGAGCTGACGATGGAGGTGCCCGTCGTCGAGCCGCGAGTGTTCACGCCGAAGCCGTGGCCCGCCGACGCGTTGGCCACGATCGACGAGGCCGCCTCCGGGAGCTTCGTGATCGACGCCCGCGCGCCCGAGCGCTATCGCGGCGAGACCGAGCCCATCGATCCTCGCGCCGGTCATATCCCCGGCGCTAGAAACTACCCACTGACGGGCAACCTCGCTGCCGATGGACGCTTCCTCGCCCCGGCAGCTCTCCAGGATCGCTTCGCCGACGTGACGGACGCGTCCGAGGTGATCTCCTACTGCGGCTCCGGCATCACCGCCTGCCACAACCTGATCGCGCTGGAGTACGCAGGCTTGGGCACGGGCCGCCTGTACCCGGGCTCCTGGTCGCAGTACAGCAACACCGACCGCCCCGCAGCTACCGCCCCCTGAGCCGGCCGAAGCGAGTCCGCCACGCTCGTCGAGGTGCACCCCACCTACGCTCTTCGAGGTGCGAGGCCGTCCGCGGTCGAGCCTCGAGGAGAGCGTGACGGTGTCTGGGGGCTTGTGGTCGGGTTTCGGTGGGTGGGTGCGTTGTGTTACGGATGGGGTCGCGGTTGCTGAGGTGCGAGCGGAGCGAGCCTCGAAGTGCCCGCCGCCGGCCGTGTTCCGGCGCTTCGCGCGGGCTCACGGCTTTTACGCCCACCACACCCACTCGCGGACCCCATCCTCCACACGACTTGGTTCTTCGGCTGCCGGTTGGCTCTCCTCGAGGCTCCGCTGCGCTCCGCACCTCGAAGAGCGTGAAGGCGGACCCCATCCTCCACACGACTACGCGTTCGGCTGCCGGTTGGCTCTCCTCGAGGCTACGGCTTCGGGGCTCGTCCGGGTGCTGAGGAGCGAGGTACGAGCGTCTCGAAGTGCGCCCCAGCGCCTCCGCACCTCGAAGAGCGTCGTGTGTTCCTCGTCCTGGGGTTTCGCACCTCGGAGGGCGTCGCTATCACGGTCTTTGAGGTGCGGAGCGCAGCGGAGCCTCGAAAAGACCCAGCGTGAGGTGGGGCAGGGACTGTAGTTGGGAGTCGAACGGCAGGGCTATTCCTGGGGGTGCCAGGGGTTGGGTTCGACGGGTTGCTGCGCTTGGGTGGCTTGGTTTCGTTCGATGATGCGTCGGAACTCGGCGAAGGGGTCGGGCTCGAGTGTCTTCGGTGGTCGTCGCAGTGGCATCTCGTCGTTGTGTGGGATGTTCCAGGGCGGAGGTTCTGGCTCGGGGCAGGGTGGTGCCTCGCTGTCGGCGGCCAGTTTTGCCTGTTGGAGTCGGTAGCGGCGGTGTTGTCGGGGTGTGCGTCTTGGGTCGATGTGTCGGGGTGGGGTGAACCACGGGAGCTTCGTGATGGGATCCAAGTGGACTTCCCATTGGAGTTCTGGGGAGATGCTCTGGTCGGGTTCTACTACCCGATGGTGGTATGGACACACCAGGACTGCGTGGTCTAGATCGGTGTTGCCTCCGTCGACCCAGGGGATGATGTGGTGGCCTTGGCAGGCGGCGGGTGGTGCGTCGCAGGAGGGGAAGGCGCAGCCCTGATCGCGGGCGGTGAGGAGTTGGCGTTGGGGTTTGGTGAACAACCGCTTCGTGCGTCCAACATCCAACGGTTCCGAATCCGTTCCGAGGACGACCGGGATGATGCTGGCGTCGCAGCACATCCGTCGAGCAGCACCGGGGGATATGGGTTGGCTGTTGTTGAGGAGTTCTGCTCGGCCTAGCCGTGCAGTGAGGTTGTCGAGGGTCATTGTGATCTGGATCTGGGGTCGGTCACCACCCTGGGCCGGTAACTCTGCACTGTTGGCGGCGATAGCGATCAACCTGGTGAGCGCGTCGGCGCGCCTGGCATCAGGGGTCGGGGTTTCACCCGTCGCACCATAGGAGCTGACAGACGGCATGAGGGCTTCGATCTGCGCAGACAGGAGGGTTCCGTCAACTGTGGGTAGTTTCCCGGTGATGGTGATGGAGCCGTGGAAGTCGGGGCGGATACGCAGGAACCTATCGGCAAAGGCTTTTTGTTCTTCCCGTTCCAAGCGTTTCGCTTCCTCTAGGTCGGCTTCTTCAGGATCAATGATCTCTGCCATGCGAGCGGCAAGGGAGCGGAGTTCTTTCGGTCCTAACTCGTGGACGTATTGCAGGCACTGGTTTTGACAGATCTCGAGATCGGTTTTGGTGAAGTGGGTGGGGAGTTTCTTCAACCCGGTGATGATCGCATGAGCCTGTTCCAGGGAGATGTATCCATCGCACAACGCTGTGTTGATGATCGGGAACCGTTCCGCCAGCTCGCTCGCGAGCCTGATCGCGGCTTTGGACTGGGCTTCGTTGAGGCGGGTGGATGACCGTATCTGGTCGAGTACGACGGCGGTGTCGAGGTGTTTGGCTTCGGTGAACAGCCGAAGCCGCAAGCCGGCGAGTTGGGCTTCTGTCTGGGTGATCGTTTCGAACAGCGCGATCGCTTCCGCAGGCCGATCCGAATGAAGAGTGTGGAGGCAGTCCCACCCGGCAGCAAGAGCTTGCTGCATCAGGTCTTGGAACTGTTCTACGGTCATAACATGAATTGTTCCAGTGACCTCTGACAGTTTCCCCGATAAAACCGGGTCCACGGCGCCTATTGCGTGTCACGGTTTTATAACTTGTTTTCCACTGTTCCAAAACTGATGCTTGACAAGAGTGGGTGTTGTGGCCAACTGGTGGTTGTGTTGTTTAGGGATTCTTGCGGGGGCTCTTTTCGAGGCTCGGCCGCAGGCGGCCTCGCACCTCAAAGAGCGTGGGGGGATTACGGTCTTTGAGGTGCGGAGCGCAGCGGAGCCTCGAAAAGACCTGGCGCGAGAATTCACAGGGGGTTGGTGACGGTGATTGATGCGGTGGTTTGGTTGCCGGTGGCTCTTTTCGAGGCTCCGGCTTGGGGGCTCGTTCCTCGCCCCCGAGCCTCCGCGCCTCAAAGAGCGTAAGGGGGATTACGGTCTTTGAGGTGCGAGGAACGAGCCTCGAAAAGACCTGGCGCGAGAGCTAATCCACCAGGGGGCGCCAGGCGGAGGTGTCGACGTCGAGGGTGATCATGCGCTGGGTGGCCCTGGTCAGGGCGACGTAGAGGACGCGGACGCCGTTGGGGGCTTCGGCGACGATCTCGTCGGGGGAGACCACCAGCACGCCGTCGTATTCCAAGCCCTTGGCCTGGAGCGAGGTGACCACCAGAATGCGGTCCTCGAAGGCTCCCAGGCGGGGGTCTCCCATCACGAAGAGCTGGATGTCCTGCTGGCGCGACGGCGGCACGATCACGCCGATGGTGCCGCCGACCTGGCCGGCCAGGTTCAGCACGTGCGTGCGCACCGCGTCGTGCAGGCCGGTGCTGTCGGTGGCGGCGAGCAGCGGTTCGACGCCGGTGTTGCGGACCGCCCGGGGGAGGTCGGCGTCGGGGAAGACCTTGGTGATCACCTTGGCCGCCAGGTTGAAGACCTCGCTGGGGGAGCGATAGTTGGTGGACAGCGTGAACCGGCGCAGCTTGCCGCGCCCCACCACCTCGTCCATGGCGCGCTGGGTCTCGGCCTGGTCGGGGTAGGAGCTTTGAGCCGGATCGCCGACGATGGTCCACGACGCCTGCGGCCCCCGTCGCCGCAGCATCCGCCACTGCATGGGGGTGATGTCCTGACCCTCATCAACCAGGATGTGGGCGTAGGTGGTCTGGGGGTCATCGTCGGGGTCGACGTCGCGGGCGCGGCTGAGCAGGTCGGCGGTGGTGACCAGTTCTGCCCTCTCGCCGCCCTCGATGAACACGTCGGGGCCGTCACCGGGCTCTTCGTCGGGCACGCCCAGCACGCCGGCGAGCTCGTCGAGCAGCGCGATGTCGGCCACGGACCATCCGCGCACCGGCTCGAGTTCATCGCGGGCCTGGATCCAGGAGTAGGAGTCGGACAGCTGACGGCGCTGCTCCGGACTGAGGTTGCGGCCCACCCGCTCCACCACCTCGGGGTGGGACAGCCGTGCCAGCACCCGGATGGCGGAGAGCGACGGCCACCAGGCGTTCATGAACATCGCGAGGCTGGGATGCTCGCGAATGGCCTCGCGCAGCTCGTCGGGCTCGATCGCCACGTCGTCGGGCATCTTGGCGGCCAGCGCCGTGATCACCAGCTGCAGGGCCTGCCCGCGCCCGCGGTTCATCTTGGTGGAGGCCAGCACCTGGTCTCGGATCCGGGCCAGCTCGGGTTCGGTGAGGGTCAGCACCTCGCCCTTGACGGTGACCCTGACCCGCAACGCCTCGGAACCTTCGATCAACGGCAGCCGCACGAGCTTGCGCAGCACCGGCAGCATCGCCAGGCTGCCCTTGATGGTGGCCGCCGCCGCGCCGTCCACACGCTCGCTCATGATGCCGAGCACGTCGCTGGCCACGCCGCCGATGGCCTTGAGCGCCACGGAGTCCTCGCCGAGGCTGGGCAGCACGCGCTCGATGTAGTTCATGAACACGCTCGACGGACCCACGACGAGCACCCCGCCGCGCTCCAACCGGGCCCGGTACGTGTACAGCAGGTAAGCGGCGCGGTGCAGCGCAACAACCGTCTTGCCGGTGCCGGGGCCGCCCGAGATGATGGTCACGCCCTGGTACGGCGCGCGGATGGCCTCGTCCTGTTCGGCCTGGATGGTGGCGACGATGTCGCGCATGGTCAGGCCGCGCGCCCGACTGATCGACGCCATCAATGCGCCCTCGCCGAAGATCGGCAGATCCGTGTGGGCCGACGAGTCGAGCAGGTCGTCCTCCAACCCGATCACCTTGTCATCGCGGCAGCGCAGCACGCGGCGACGGATGACTCCCATCGGCTCCAGCTGAGTGGCACGGTAGAACGGCTCCGCGGCGGGGGCTCGCCAGTCGATGGTCAGCGGGTTGTAGTCGTCATCCCGCACCCCGATGCGCCCGATGTAGCGCGCGTCGTCATCGGCCAGGTCGATCCGGCCGAAGACCAGGCCCTCATGCTCGGCATCCAGCACCGCCAGTCGGCGCGCAGCCTGATAGGCGAAGGCATCGCGTTCGAACAGAGCCGTGCCGTCCTCCTCTCGGAGGAAGTTGTCGCGGTCGGTCAAGAAGATCTCGCGACCCTGCTTGGCCAGGTTCTTCGCGCTCGCGGTCGCGGAACCGAGCCGCTGATAGACCTTGTCGACGTGGGCCTGTTCGAGGGCGATCTCACGGTCGAGATCTGCGCGAGTATTGGTCAAAGGATGATCCTTTTGCCGGGAGCGGACGAAACAGTCTACTACTTCTCAGATGCGCCAAGCGCCCGTCGAGGTCGGGGAACGGGCGGGAGGCGGAAGTCGCGGTTGGTCGGCCGGCAGTCCTGCCCGGTCAGGCGCTCGTGGAGCTCGTAGACCGCGAGTGCCGCGCTGGACAGCTCGGCCCACGGTTCGGGGCCGGCCGGAGAACAAACCGAGGCACGCAGGCTGCCGTGATCGTCGATGGCCGGTCGGGCGAGAATCTCCCTCGCACGGCGGGGCTCGAGCCCCCAGGCGAGATCGCGTCGGGTGCTGCGGTAGTCCCAGGTGAGCTGCCGGGCGCCGTCGGGATGCGGGACGCGCCAGGAGATCACCACCTGCGACGAGGTGTGGTCGATCGTCTGGGATGTCTCGTGGTGCAGGCTGTCGACGCTGCTCGCGGGATCGAGTGCGGCATAGCCGATGAGCGGCGCTTGGGCGAGCGGAACCCGGAGTCGCCACCAGGCGGTCCGAGGACGGTGCGGGAGGCAGTCGATGTCGGGACTCTCGGCGGGCTCATCGACGATCTGCACGCCCCTCGCGCTCAGGCGCTCGATCAGCAGCTCGAGGAGCAGCGACGAAGGGCGGGCGTGGCCGTCGCCATCGACGAGCTGCCAGCGACCGAACTGACGCTCGACGGCGAGCCGAGTGGCAAGAAGGCCCGGGGCCGCGGTGGATGCGGTGCCGGCGGGAAAACGCAGGTCGAGGAGGATGCGGGCCAGATGCGGCTCGTCGACGCGGTCGGCCAGATCGGCGAGCGTCCGGTCCAGCCACAGGGAGCGGCGGTGCGCGGGGGAGGCGGGAGAGGCAGGAGACTCGACGCCGAATCGACGTGCTGCCGTCCACGCGTCGTCGGCGCCGTCGAGAAGATCGCGCCAACGCTCCGCGACAGAGGTTCCATAGCGTTCGGCAAGCGCGTAGAACTGTGCGCCGCGCTCGGACGGCAGGTCGAGGGAGGTGCCGTCGTCGAAGAGATGGCGGACGGGCGGTGCGGGAGCGAATCGCAGGCCGCGACGCGCGAGCTCAGGATCCAGCGCCCTTCCGGTCTTCTTGAAGAGGTCGCGCCACGCCGCAGGCAGGATGATCAGCGGGGGCAAGGAGCTCTCGGCGTCGCCCGCCGGAGCCCAGCGTCCACCGAGAGGTTCGCCGCAGGTGTGCACAGTGACGGGATGTCCGAGCCGGGCGAGCCGCGCAGCCGCAGCCATGCCGGCCAACGTCGCCCCCTGAACAGACACCATGCCCGACAGGGTAACCGGTCGGGCATGGGATGCGTGTGCGGAGTTGCTACTGATCGCCCTGCTGATTGCGGCGCCAGCGCTCCTCGAGCTTGTCCATGAACTCCTGGTTGCTTCCCGGACGGGGAGGGCTGTCGGGATGGCGAACGGAGCGACCGCCGTCGCCCCCGATGCGTTGCCAGGAGTTGATGCCGACGATGGCCGAGGCCAGCATGATGATGAAGCCGAGGATGCTGACCGCAGGATGAATCTGCACCCCGAGAACCAGCACGAGCAGGCCGACGACGAATCCGAGCCCAGCCACCGTGGCACGCTTGCGATGGATACGGACGTGGCCCGTGCCTCGCAGCGTCTCGGCGAGCTTGGGGTCGTCGGCGATCAAGGACGCCTCAAGCTGCTCTAGCAGCTTGCGCTCCTGCTCTGATAGCGCCATGGCGGCCTCCCTGTCCTCCATCGACTGTGAATACCTATCCTATGCCCGCTTCAGGGTTGGGCAAAGGCCACTCTTGACTACTTCTTTGCGAACACTCTCACCGGGGAAAGAGAGCGTGGCAAAAGGACGCTGAGGTAGCGCATCCCGGGCGGGCTGGCGCTGCGTCGAAGCTCCTTCAACAGGCGTTTCGTGTCCGCGGGAAGAGGGGTCACGTCGGAGAACGAGGGAGCGAAGTGGATGCGTTCCAGATGCCCGGCGATCGCGAGCAGCGACGCCGCGGCCTCCGGCGTGAGTTCCTCGGCCGCGGCGGTCGCCGCGGGCATCGGTGAACCGTCGGGCCAGGTCCGTCCCGTGTCGACGAAGGTGTCGCGGATCTCGGCGAGCACGGCGTCCGCGAGCTCCGGTGCCGGCTGGCGGGAGCGCAGCCGCCACGCTCTCAGCGCCCATCGCAGCGTCGCCGGAATCAGCAGCAGGAGGATCACTCCTCCGATGGGGAGCAGCCAACCGCTCAGTGCCGATGATCCCGTGGCCTGATCATCGGGTGAGGTGGTCGACGGGGTGTTCGGCTCCTGCTGGGGCGGCTCGCTCTCGGCCGGATCGGAGGCCGACGGCGTGGGGGACGGCGACGCGTTGGGCTGGTCTCCGTTCTCACCTTCGTCAGGGGGCGTGGGCGTGGTGCCGCCCGGCGTCGGCTCGAAGGGCACCCAGCCCAGATCGTCGAAGTAGAGCTCGGGCCACGCGTGCATGTCGTGCGTGGTGACGGCGTAGCTGCCGTCGGGCTGGGCGGTGCCGGGTGTGAAGCCGACGGCCATCCTCGCGGGAATGCCCTCGATCCGTGCCATCGCGACCATTCCGGCGGCGAAGTGGATGCAGTATCCGGTGCGTTCGGAGAGGAGGAACTCGGAGAGGGTGTCGCGACTCGTCGAGTCGGGGGCGCTCAAGGAGTAGGAGAACTCCGGCGAGCGCAGGAAACGCTGGATCGCGATCGCCTTCTCGCCCGCGGTGGTGGCGTCGGCGTCGGCGACGACCTGCTCGGTCAGGGTGAGCACGTCGTCGTCCAGGGACGGCACCTCGAGCAGCAGGTCGGCGTCGGACGGACGGCCGGCCTCGGCGGCGCTCATGGCGGCGGCGTCGGGGGTGGGCACCGTCGAATGCACGGTGTACTCCAGCCCTCGGGTCTGGTCCTGCCTCATGCCGCCGGTTCCGATGATCGACATGGTCGAGGGATCGAACGCCCACTGACCGGCCGCGTCGAAGGAGTCGACGACGAAGGGCACCGGGAGATACTCCGACGGCACGTCCGCCATCTGCACCGACACGTCGAGTTGCTCACCGGGGGAAGTGCTGGCGAGATCCAGGCCGATCGACGAGAGGGCCATGGGAACAAGGTGCATTCCCCGGGTGTCGAGCTTGGTGAGCGCAACCAGCCGGAGGTAGACCCCTTCGCCGGTCGACGAGACATAGTTCAGCACCGGCACCGCGGACGGCCGCTGCAGGTTGCTGGCCAGCTCGGCGGTGGGATCCGACAGCTGGATGGGGCCGCTGTCGCCGTCGCCGAGGCTGAGCTTGGGTCCGATCGGAATAAGGGGGGCGAGCAGGGCGGCCAGCAGAAGGGCGATCGCGCCCAGGCCGAGCGCCTGGGTGCCGCGCGCTGCCCGGTTGGCGGCCACGCGGGACGCCGAGCGCACCAGGTGTCCGCTGCCTTGGCCGTGGGTGGAGGCGAGCACCGTGATGAAGGCCAGGGCCACCCAGCCGAGCTGGGTCCAATCGAGGTCGTTGGCCCGCGAGAGGGCGCCCACCAGGTAGGGCAGCGCCAGGGGGGCGAGCGCCCAGGCCGGCTGTTCGAGCTGGCTTGCGAGAACCTCGGTCAGCAGGAGGAGCAGAGCGGCCATGCCGGCGACCGCCCACACCACTCCCGGATCCGGAGCGATCGGCGGGCTGCCGGTCTGCACCGCGTCCATGGCCCGGATCCAGAGCTGGATCAGGCGCGAGGTCCACGCCTCGTCGGGCTCGCCGGGCATGGCGGTCAGCCCCCGCCACGCGAGCACACCGCCCATGAGCAGAGCCTGCGCCAGAGGGATCAACGGACGGGGCGAGTGGAGCATGCTCAGGAAGAGGCCGGTCAAAGCCCCGGTGGCGAGCACCAGGCCCGCCTCCCAGATGAACGTCGAACCCTGGACGAGGGATCCCAAGGGAAGAATGCTGAGCCAGACCGCCAGCGCGAGCGCCGGGGACAGGAGGAGGTACCGGGAGGATTTCATCGGTGCCCTCCTTGCCCGACCAGGCGTCGCCACACGTCCGGCACCGGTTCCCCTGGACGATAGGTGGCCAGCGCCCAGCCAGCGGCGACGAGCATCCTCGTGGCGTCGACGTGCTCGTCCAGGCGCTCACCGGAGAACTCCCACGCTGCGGCGTCCGGAACCATCGCGAATCCGCGCAGGGCCCGGGTGGACAGGGCGATCAAGGTGGCGGCGTCCCTCGTGCTGATCAGGCCGAGCGTGGCGACCAGGGTGGCGCCGCCCACCGAGTCGAGGTCGTCGATCAGCGCCGACAGAGCCGTGTCCTGAGACGCCTCCAACTCGGTCATCGCCTCCAGCATGGGCTCCTTCGCGCCCAGGCCGCTCAGCTGCTGCGAGGGATCGAAGAACGAGCTCGCGCCGCCGAGCACCGTCAGCCGCCAGCGCGATGCCAGCAGCTTGGCGGCGATCGACGTGGTGGCGGAGATCGCCCACTCCATGCTGGAGTCGGGCCCCACCCCGGCATGGCTGAAGGATCGGCAGTCCACCAGCAGCGTGCACGACGGATCCCACGGATCCTCGGCAATGCGCACCATCAGCTCACCCTGCTTCGCGCTCATCCTCCAGTGCACGCGACGCATGTCATCGCCGTGACGATGTTCGCGCACCAGCACGTCGTCCTGGCCTGACTGACCGAGCCGGCTCGGTGAGGACTGCTGACTGGCGCCCGTGCCCGCGGTGCGCGGGAGCGCGTCGAGCGGCCAGACCCGAGGCGACACCCGAAGGTTGGTGAGGGCTCCCCGCGTGGAACGTGTGCACCGGGCCAGCCCGAGGGGGTCGGTGAAGCGCACCTTGAGGGGCCCGATCGGGAACCGGCCTCGCTGCGTCGTCGTGATCTGGTAGGACACCGCCTGGGTCCAGGAACCGAAGGCCCTGGCCACCCGGAACTGCGCTCCGCCGCCGATGGCCGTCGGCGCCAGATCGGTGAACTCAAGCGAGCCGGTGGCGAAGGGCTTGGCGTTGTGCAGCCTCAACACCACCTCGACGTCGGACCCGATCGTGCTCTGCGCCGGCTTCGGGACGCGCTCGACGCTGATCTCGGGCCTGGCCAGCAAGAGATAAAGCAGAGCCGCCAGGGGGAGGAGCGTCAAGAACACCCCCAACCGCAGCAGATCCGGCTCGCCGAGCAGCGAACCTGCGCCGCCGGCCACGATGCCCATGATCAGGACCACCAGGCCCCGGAGGCTGAGCAAGGGCATTCGGCTATCCCCGGCCCGGCGCCGGGATGCGTTCCACGACGCTCTTGATGATCCTTCCGGGGGTGCGCCCGGCCACCTGTGCTTCGACGGTGGTGAGCAGCCGGTGCTCCAGTACTTCGCGGCTCAGCCTGGAGACATCCTCGGGGATCACGTAGTCGCGCCCCTCCAGCACGGCGACGGCGCGGGACGCGCGCATCAGATGGAGCGAGGCACGGGGGCTGGCTCCGAGCCGCAGATCCGGATGGGAGCGGGTGGCGTCCACGATGTTCACGATGTATTCGTTGATGGCCGGGGCGACGTAGACCTGGCGCAGCGCCGCGACGGCGGCGGCGACCTCGTCCGACGTGGTCACCGGGCGCACCGAGGCCAACTGATCCCCGCCGGCCTGGGCGGCGAGCATCGCCACCTCGGAGGCCTTGGCCGGGTAGCCCATCTCGATCCGGGCCATGAACCGGTCGCGCTGCGCCTCGGGGAGGGGATAGGTGCCCTCCATCTCGATCGGGTTCTGGGTGGCGATCACCATGAACGGGCTCGCCAGGCGGTACGTGTGACCGTCGACGGAGACCTGCGCCTCGGCCATGGCCTCCAGCAGCGCGGACTGGGTCTTGGGGGAGGCGCGGTTGATCTCGTCGCCCAGCACCACGTTGGCGAAGATGCCGCCGCGCTGGAACTCGAAGGCTCGGGTGGCCTGATTGAACACCGACACGCCGGTGACGTCGCTCGGCAGCAGATCAGGGGTGAACTGGATGCGCTTGACGTCGCCGCCGATGGAACGGCCGAGCGCCTTGGCGAGCACGGTCTTGCCGACGCCGGGCACGTCCTCGATCAGCAGATGCCCGCCGGCGAGGAGAACCACCACCGCGAGGGCGGCCTGGCGGGGTTTGCCCTCGATGACACGCGCGATCTCAGCGGTGATCGAGTTGGCGATCCGTTGCACGTCTCCCAGGGTGGCTGTCGGTGACTCGCTCACGCTCGGTTCCTCCTCATGGCTTCCTACAGGCTCCGCACACACCCTACTTGGCCACGAGCAGGCCGCGCATTGATCACTGGTGGGGAATTGCCGCGTGGTTGGCATGTCTTGGTGGGGGAAAGT
This sequence comes from Tessaracoccus caeni, assembly GCF_029211185.1. GTDB lineage: Bacteria > Actinomycetota > Actinomycetes > Propionibacteriales > Propionibacteriaceae > Arachnia > Arachnia caeni. Next base: position 76,142 of record NZ_JARGDO010000005.1, on the reverse strand, counting down.
GGGGTAAAGTGGCGGCAATTGGAGCAAAGTGGAGTGCAATGGGTCGGGGAGGTGAGCGCCGATGTTCCTGGGGACGTACACCCCGAAGCTGGACGACAAGGGTCGGCTCATCCTGCCCGCGAAGTTCCGCGACGCCCTGGCGGGCGGCCTCGTCGTCACTCGGGCCCAGGATCGAGCGCTGGCGGTGTACCCCAAGGAGACCTTCGAGCAGTTGATGGCTCCGGTCAGCTCCGCGCCGAGCACCGTGAAGCAGGTTCGCGACTACCAGCGCATGATGAGCGCCGGCGCGAGCTTCGAGGTGCCCGACAAGCAGGGGCGGGTCACCATACCGCCGATCCTGCGCAACTATGCGGGTCTCGATCGCGATGTGGTCGTGATCGGCGCCATGAACCGCGCCGAGATCTGGGACGCCGAGGCCTGGCAGCGGTACTCGGCCGAGAGCGAGGCCGGCTTCGCCGACCTGGATGAGGAGTTTTCGATCAACGATTCATGAGGCTTCGTTGGCGCCGGCTCCCCGCCGGTGCGGCCCTGACTTTCTTCCCCGTAGCCAGGTACCGCCGGAAGGGAACCCGCATCAACGACACCACCACCCACCACCCACAGAAAGGACCGGATAGTGCCCGAAACGTCCACCATCCACGTCCCGGTGCTGCGGGAGCGGATCGTTGAACTTCTCGCCCCCGCGCTGCAGCGCCCGGGCGCCGTATACGTCGACGGCACCCTCGGCCTCGCCGGCCACGCCGCGGCCATCCTGCGGGCCTGCCCCGAGGCGCGGCTGATCGGCATCGACCGCGACCTCGACGCGCACGAAGTGGCGCGAGAGCGTCTCGGTGAGCTGGCTCCGCGCGCCACACTGGTGCATGCCGGCTACGACGAGCTGGCCGACGTGCTGGCCGACCTGGGGGTAGCGCGAATCGACGCCATGCTGCTCGACCTGGGGCTCTCGTCGCTGCAGATCGACCGGCTGGACCGAGGCTTCGCCTACCGCGCCGATTCGCCGCTCGACATGCGGATGGACGCCACCAAGGGCATCACCGCCCAGGACGTCCTGAACCAGTACTCCGAGCGGGATCTCACCCGCATCCTCGCCCGCTACGGCGAGGAGCGCTTCGCCGGGCGGATCGCGCGCGCCATCGTCGCGGGCCGCCCCTTTGAGAGCTCCGCGCGTCTGGTGGAGACGATCGGCGGTGCGATCCCCGCAGCCGCCCGTCACACCGGCGGGCATCCCGCCAAGCGCACCTTCCAGGCGCTGCGCATCGAGGTCAACCAGGAGCTGGAGGGCCTGCGCACGGTCCTTCCCGCGGCGCTCTCCGCGCTCGCGGTCGGCGGGCGGCTGGCCGTGCTGTCCTACCACTCGCTGGAGGACCGGATGGTCAAGCGCGCCATGGGCGAACTGGCCACCGACCGCGCGCCGAAGAACATGCCGGTCGTTCCTTCGCATCTGACGGCGGAGTTGCGGCTGTTGACCCGAGGGGCGGAGCGTCCCTCGGCTGAAGAAATCGTTGAGAACCCCCGGGCCGCGTCGGCGAAGCTGCGGGCCGCAGAACGGATCAGGGAGGAAGCATGAGTGCTGCCACGGTCGAGCACGATCTCAGCGCTGTCGCGGAGGCGAAGGCGCACCCCAAGCTGTCTGTGGTCGAACGCCCACAATCGACGGTCTCCGTCCTTGGCTTCGCCCTGATGATCCTTGCGCTCGTGATCGCGGGCCTGGCTATCGTGATGGTGGTGACCACCTCTGTCGCCCAGCAATCGCGAGAACTGGCCAAGCTGACCACTCAGTCGACCGAACTCGGATACCAGGCCGCCTCCTTGACCACCGAACTCCAGCAGCGGTCCAGCGCCCCCTCCCTTGCGCTCCAGGCCTCGCGGCTGGGCATGGCGCCCAACCCCTACCCGGCCTTCATCTCCTTGAAGGACGGCAGCGTGCTCGGTGAGCCCGTCCCGGTGAAGGGCGACGAGCTGTCCTTCCTGACGACCGTCACCCCTGATGCGCCGCTGCCGGGCGCTGAGACTCCGGCACTGCCGGAGGTCGACGGATGAGCGCCGCTTCGCGGGGCCCCAAAGGCTCCGCGAACCGACCCATCACGTTGCGCCCCAAGGCCGCGGGTGCGCGGCCAGCGAAGAAGGATCCCGTCAAGGAGGCCCCCGCCGGCAAGCCCGATCCGCGCGCCTCCAGGCCTCGCCCCCCGCGACCCGACGCCCAACGTCCCGCGCCGCGCCGGCACCGTCGGAGGGCGAGGCTTCAACTCGGCCGCCCCACGGTGCGCATCAGGGCGCTTCTCGTGGTGTTCGGCGTGCTCCTCTCCGGCATCGCCGTGCGGGGCTTCATGCTCCAAGCCCTGGACAGCCAGGCCTACGCGTCGACCGCCGCCGAGCGGATGCAGCGCACCGTCGAGTTGGAGGCTGCCCGCGGCGCGATCGTCGATCGCAACGGCGTCGTCCTCGCCGAGACCGAGCCGGCGATGGTGGTGAGCATCGATCCGTACATGATCAACACCAATGGTGCCGACGAGCGCTACCCGATGAGCGAGAACAAGCAGGAGGAAGCGAAGGCCGCGCCGCATGCGGTCGCCGAGATTCTGGCCAAGCACCTGGGGGGCCGGCCCGAGACCTATCTCGAGCTGATCTCCAAGAAGTTCCGGGACGACGGCAAGACGAAGAACCAGTACGAGCTGGTCAAGCGGGCCGTTCCCGCGCACACCTATACCCAGCTGCAGGCCGATATGAAGGCCGGCATCGACGGTGACGGCGAGCGCCCCTGGTACGGCGTGTTCGGCGATCCCGATCCCATCCGGGTCTACCCCAACCGCAGCGTCGCGTCGAATGTGGTGGGCTTCATCAACGCCGAGCGGGAGGGTGCCGCAGGCCTCGAGTACGCGCTGAACGACAAGCTGACCGGCGTGCCGGGCAAGGCCACCTACGAGCGCTCCACCTACGGCCGGATCCCGCTGGGCACCAACGAGCTGATCCCGCCGCAGGACGGCGCCTCCTTCCAGCTCACCCTCGACAGCCAGATGAACTGGTTCGCCGAGCAGGCCCTGGCCGAGGGGGTCGCCAAGGCGGGGGCCTCCACCGGCATGCTGGTGATGCTCAACGTGAACACCAGCGAGGTGCTGGCTCTAGCGAACTACCCGTCCTATGACGCCGCCGATCCCGGCGCCGCCGACACCGACGACCTGGGCAACCGCGTCGTCACCGAGGCCTACGAGCCCGGATCGGTGCAGAAGGTGCTGACCATGGCGGCGCTGGCCGACCAGGGCCTGGTGGAGCCCGACCTCGCGGTCGACGTGCCGGCCCGCATCCCCTCCGGGTCCGGCTACGTGCGCGACTCCTTCAGCCACGGCCACATCAAGCTGACGGCGCGCGGGGTGATCGCGCAGTCGTCGAACATCGGCACCATCAACCTCGCCCGGCAGATGCCGAAGGCGCAGCTATCCGAATACCTCTCCTCCTTCGGCCTCGGCGCCAAGACCGGTCTGGGGCTGCCCGGCGAGACCACCGGCTCGCTGCCCGGTCCGGACATGGCCGACTACACCCGCGACCAGATCTCCTTCGGGCAGGGCCTCTCCGTCAACGCCATCCAGATGGCCGCGGCGGTGGGGGCGGTGGCCAACGGCGGCACCTATATCCAGCCGACCATCATCAAGTCGGCCACCGAGGCCGACGGCACCCCGATCGAGCTGCCCGAGCCCAAGACCCATCGAGTGGTCTCCGAGGAAGCCTCGGCCGCGACGCTGAACATGATGGAGGCCGTGATCTCCGAGATGGGCAACGGCTCTCGGAAGATCGACGGCTACCGCACCGCCGGCAAGTCGGGCACGGCCCAGCGCTACGACCCCGACTGCAAGTGCTACAACGGCTTCACGTCGTCCTTCGTCGGCGTCGCTCCGGCGGAGGATCCGCAGATCCTGGTCTACGTCGTGCTCGACCAGCCCAAGAACGGCAACCTCGGCAGCAAGCTGGCGCTGCCCGTCGTCAACAACGTGCTGAAGTTCGCGCTGCCGCGATACAACGTGTTGCCGTCGACGACGGAACCGCCCGGCGGAGCGTTGGAAGCCGATGAGTGAGTCGGCCGCGCCCATCCGTCCGGAGTCGTCGGCGCCGGTAGGTCTCGACGAGATCGCTCGCCTGGTCGGCGCTGCGGCACCGGCGTCCTCGATCGCGGTCAGCGGGATCACGGCGGACTCTCGGGCCGTCATGCCCGGCTGGCTGTACGTCGGGCTGCCGGGCCTGCGCACGCACGGGGCGCGCTTCGCGCTCCAGGCCGAGGGCTTGGGTGCTGTTGCCGTGCTCACCGACCCCGACGGGGCCGCGCACGCGAGTGATGTCGGCCTTCCCGTGCTGGTGGTCGACGACCTGCGCGCGGCGATGGCGAAGGCCTCGGCAGCCATCTTCGGGCGTCCGTCGGAGCGTCTCGCGATGCTGGGCGTGACCGGGACCAACGGCAAGACCACCACCGTGGCGCTCCTGCACGCCGGCCTGGCCGCCGCCGGCCGCACCGCCGGCACCATCGGGACCATCGGGTTCCGGCTGGGGGCCGAGCCGCTCGTCTCCAGCCGTTCGACGGTCACCACGCCCGACTCGCCCGATCTCCAGGCGCTATTGGCCGTGATGGCGGAACGAGGCGCGGACGCCGTCGCGCTCGAGGTTTCTTCGCACGCGCTGGCCCAGCAGCGCGTCGACGCGATCGCTTTCGACGTGGTGGCCTTCCTGAATCTCGGGCGCGACCACCTGGACTTCCACCGCGACCTGGAGGTCTACTTCGAGGCCAAGGCCCGGCTCTTCGAGCCGGACCGCTCCGAGGCCGCCGTGGTCTGGGTCGACGATCCCGCCGGGCGCACCGTCGCCGACCGGATTCGCGCCGTGGGCCGCCCTCGGTTGATCACCGCGGGCACCGGTGCGGACGTCGACTACCGCCTGGGCGAGGTGTGGGAGTCGGGGCGGATGGGCACTGCGGCCGAGGTGTTCGTGCGCGACGAGCGCGTCGAGCTGACCATCGCCCTGCCCGGTCGCTACAACATGATCGACGCGGTGGTGGCGCTGGCCATGCTGGAGGCGGTCGGGGTCGCGCGGGGCGATGCGCTGCGGGGGCTTTCGGGCGCGCAGGTGCCCGGCCGGATGGAGACGGTCGCGCTGGATGGCGACGACGCTCCGCTCGTCGTCGTCGACTTCGCTCACACTCCCCAGGCGGTGACGGCGGCCTTGCAGGCGCTGAAGGGCCCGGGACGGCTGATCGCCGTCCTCGGCTGCGGCGGCGACCGCGACGCGGACAAGCGTCCCTTGATGGGCTCCGCCGCGGCCTCCCTCGCCGACGTGGTGATCGTCACCGACGACAACCCGCGCAGCGAGCCGCCCGAGGCCATCCGAGCAGAGATCCTCGAAGGAGCACGGGAGACAGCCGAGACAAGCGGCGCCGCCGTCCACGACGTGGTGGGACGCGGCGCCGCCATTCGATGTGCGCTGGAACAGGCCGATGGGCGTACGGTGGTGGCCGTGCTCGGAAAGGGCCACGAGCGGGGACAGATCCTCGCGGACAGGATCGTCGACTTCGACGATCGAGTCGAGGTGCGTAAGGCGTGGCGCGAACTCTCCGAGTCGCGCTCGCATGGGGGAAGGGGATGACGATGCGTCAGCGAAGCATTGTCGAGTTGGTGGCTCTGATGGAGCCGGAGCCGGTAGAGCTGTTCGGGGAGGATGCCCTGGTGGGGCCGGATGTGGTGATCGACAACCGCGCGGCGACGCCCGGGGCGGTCTTCGTCGCCATTCCCGGCGAGCGCGTCGATGGGCATCGGTTCGCCAAGGCGGCCGCCGAGGCCGGTGCCGGCGCGGTGATCGGCACCTCCGTCACCGACGCCGAGATCCCCCACATCCTGTGCGCCGACTCCGTGCAGGGCCTCTCGGCGCTTGCGCGGGGGCTGGTGCGGGAGCAGCGGACTCGCGGCATGCTCAGCCTCGGCGTCACCGGATCCTCGGGCAAGACCAGCACCAAGGATCTGCTCGCTCAGATCCTGGAGTCGGCCGGCCCCACGGTGGCCCCCGTCGGCAGCCAGAACAACGAGATCGGCGTGCCGCTGACGGCCTGCCGCATCGACGACGACACCCGCTTCCTGGTCAGCGAGATGGGCGCTCGTGGCGTCGGCCACATCGCCTGGCTCACCTCGCTGGTGCCGCTGGACGTCGCCGTCGTGATCAACGTCGGACAGGCGCACATCGGAGAGTTCGGGGACATCGATCAGGTGGCGGCGGCCAAGTCCGAGCTGGTGGCGGATCTCCCCGAGAGCGGCTGGGCGGTGCTCAACGCCGACGATCCGCTGGTGCGGGCGATGGCCGAGCGCACCCCCGCGCGGATCGCCTGGGTGGGCGAGTCCGACCTGCCGGATGGCGAGCTGCGCGTCACGGCGCGCGAGGTCACCCTCGACGCGCTGAGCCGGGCCTCCTTCGAGCTTGTGGTGACCACGCCGTCGGGCACCGAGACCGCCCCCGTCGGTTTGAAGGTGGTGGGCCGGCACAACGTGGGTAACGCGCTGAGCGCGGCGGCGGCGGCGCTGGCCGCAGGCCTGACCGTCGCGCAGGTGGCGGCGGCCCTGAGCGAGGCCGAGACCCGCTCTGCGTGGCGGATGGCGCTGGCCGAGCGCGAGGACGGCGTACTGGTGCTGAATGACGCCTACAACGCCAACCCCAACTCGATGGAGGCCGCGCTCGCCACGCTGGCTCAGCTCGTGGCGGCGCGACGCTCCGAGTACCCGCAGGCTCGGGCCGTGGCGGTGCTGGGCGACATGCTGGAACTCGGCGAGGACTCAGCCGTGCTGCACCATCAACTCGGCCTGCGCGCCGGTTCTCTGGCCGAAGCGGAGGTGTTCGCGATCGGTGAGTTCGCGGCCGACGTGGTGGCCGGCGCGAAGGATGCAGATGTGCCCGCGAGGGTGACCACCCGCGACGAGGTTGCGGCTCTGCTGGACCTCCGGCCGGGCGATGTGCTGCTGATCAAGGGCTCTCGTGGAATAGGGCTGGAACGCGTCGCGGACGAAGTGATGGGTAAGGTGACCCGGTGATCAACATCCTGCTGGCAGGTGGCCTGTCACTCATCTTCACGTTGGTCGGCACGCCCCTGCTGATCAAATTCCTCACCCGACGCCAGTACGGCCAGTTCATCCGCGAGGACGGACCCACGTCGCACCACGTCAAGCGCGGCACCCCCACCATGGGCGGTCTGGTGATCGTCACGGCGGCGGTGCTGGCCTACTTCGTGACCCACCTGGTGCGCTGGCAGGCGCCGACGCTGTCGGCGGTGCTGGTGCTCGGCCTGATGGTGGCGATGGGCTTCCTCGGCTTCCTCGACGACTGGTCCAAGATCTCCCACGAGCGCAGCCTCGGCCTGACCCCGCGGGGCAAGCTGATCGGGCAGTTCGTGATCGGCGCCGGCTTCGGTCTCCTGGCGCTGAACTTCAAGAACGAATGGGGCCTGACCCCGGCCTCGCCGGCGATCTCCTTCCTGCGCGACATTCCGGCGCTGACGTTGCCGGTCGCGCTGGCGGTGGTGTGGATCACGCTGCTGATCATGTCCTGGTCGAACGCGGTGAACCTCACCGACGGGCTGGACGGGCTGGCGGCCGGCTCCGCCACCCTGGTCTTCACGGCCTACCTGATCGTGAACTTCTGGCAGTTCAACCAGTGGTGCTCGCTGACTTCGCGCGCGGGGCCGCGCTGCTACGAGGCCCGCGACCCGCTCGACCTCGCCATGGTCGCGATGGCCATGCTGGCGGCCTGCGGCGGCTTCCTCTGGTGGAACGCCAAGCCGGCCAAGATCTTCATGGGCGACACCGGCTCGATGGCGATCGGCGCCGCCCTCGCCGGCCTGTCGATCATGAGCCGCACCGAGCTGCTGCTCGTCGTGATCGGCTTCCTGTTCGTGATGGAGGTCGGCTCGGTCGCGCTCCAGGTGGCCTACTTCAAGTCCACCGGCGGCAAGCGCATCTTCAAGATGTCTCCCATCCATCATCACTTCGAGCTCAAGGGCTGGGACGAGGTCACCGTGGTGATCCGGTTCTGGATCATCTGCGGCGTCTTCGTCGCCGCCGGCATGGGCCTCTTCTACGCGGAATGGCAGGTGGTCGGACGATGACCAAGGACTGGATGAACGACGCCGACCGCCACTCCGACTGGGCCTCCGCCAACGTCGTGGTGGCCGGCCTGGGAGTCTCGGGCTACGCCGCGGCCGACGGGCTGGTCGACCTGGGCGCCAACGTCACGGTGCTCGACGAGTCCGAAGCCCACGCCGACAAGGCCGCCCTGCTGGAGCACCTCGACGTCACGGTGCGGCTCGGCAAGGGCAGCACAACGACGCTGCCCGAGGGCACCGACCTGGTGGTGACCTCGCCCGGTTGGCGGCCGACCGCTCCGCTGCTCGCCCAAGCCGCCGCGGCGGGGATCCCGATCTGGGGCGAGACGGAGCTGGCGTGGCGCATGCAGCAGCCCGACCGCGTCGTTCCCTGGCTCGCCGTCACCGGCACCAACGGCAAGACCACCACCACCCAGATGCTCACCGCCATGTTGGAGGCCGACGGCCTCCGCGTCGCCGAAGTGGGCAACATCGGGCGGCCCATCGTCGAGGCCGTGCTGGACGAGCACACCTACGACGCGTTCGTCGTCGAACTCTCCAGCTTCCAGCTGCACTGGATGAACTCGGTGAAGCTGCACTCGGCCGCCGTGCTGAACCTGCATCAGGACCACCTGGAGTGGTACGCCGATCTCGGCGGCTATGACGCCTACGTCGCCGACAAGGCGCGGATCTACGAGGGGGTCAGCCACTCCTGCGTCTACAACGTCGAGGAGGAGACCACCGAGCACCTCGTCGAGGACGCCGACGTGCAGGAGGGCGCCCGCGCCATCGGGTTCACCCTCGGCATCCCAGGCCCCAGCATGCTGGGCGTCGTCGACGACCTGATCGTGGACCGCGCGTTCGTCGCGCAGCGCCAGACCTCCGCCTTGGAACTGGCCAAGGTCAGCGACGTGCAGCCGTTCGCCCCGCACAACGTCGCCAACGCCCTGGCCGCGGCGGCGCTGGCCCGCAGCTTCGGCGTGAAGGCCAAGGCCGTCGGCCAAGGACTGCGGAACCTCCAGCTGGCGGGCCACCGGATCCAGAAGGTGGCCGAGCGCGACGGCATCTCGTTCGTCGACGACTCCAAGGCCACCAACCCCCATGCCGCCAACTCCGCCATGAACGCCTACGAGTCCTTCGTCTGGATCGCCGGTGGGCAGGCGAAGGGAACCAGCTTCGACGAGCTGATCGAGCGACATCGCGCCTCCATGCGTGCCGTGGTGGTGCTGGGCGTCGATCGTCAACTGATCGCCGACGCGATGGCGCGACACGCGCCCGAGGTTCCCGTCACCGTGCTCGATCGCACCGATAGTGGGGTGATGGACGAGGTGGTGCGGTTGGCCGCCGAGACGGCGCGTCCCGGAGACGTGGTCCTGCTGTCGCCCGGATGCGCCAGCTTGGACATGTACGCCAGCTACTCGGCGCGAGGGGATGCCTTCGCCGCCGCAGTGGATCGCTACCTGACCGCCTCGTGACCATGCCGATGACAGGACACTAGAACGAGCCGAAGAGAAAGGAGCCGACCGATGGCCACTGAGGCACCCCCGCGGCCGAAGGCCGGCGGTCAGCTCCGGGCATTGTTGACGGCGCCCCTCGCGCCCCACTACCTGATCATCGCGAGCGTCGGCATCCTCGTCTCCATCGGCTCGCTGATGGTGCTGTCGGCCTCCTCGGTGCTCGCGCTGTCGAAGGCCGAGAACCCGTACTACTACTCGCTGCGGCAACTCCTGTTCCTCGCCATCGGCTTGGTGGGCTGCGTCGCGCTGGCCCGGATGAAGGCCGTGACGATACGTGGCCTGGGCTGGATCGCCTGGGCGGTCGCCGTCGTGCTGCTGATGCTGGTGCTGACGCCCATGGGCCACGTGTGGCAGGGCAACCGGAGCGGCCTGAACCTCGGCCCGGTCCGAATCCAGCCCTCGGAGCTGGCCAAGCTGGCGCTGATCGTATGGGGCGCCGCCATCTTCCATAGGAAGCGCCGGGTGCTGCACGAGCCGCTGCAGCTGATCTGGCCCTTCCTCCCGCTGGGCGGCCTGATCATCGCCTTGGTGCTGGCGGGCAAGGATCTCGGCACCGGCCTGATCTTCGTCGCCATCATGTTCCTGATGCTCTGGCTGGTGGGGACGCCGATCAAGCTGCTCGCCCTGCCGACGATCCTCGGCGCCGCGGTGGTGGCGGTCTATGTGATGGGCTCCGAGAACCGGATGAGCCGCATCCTGATCTTCCTCGATCCGCAGTCCAACACCGATCTGTCGTCGCAACCCATGTCCGCGCTCTACGCCCTGGCCTCCGGCGGATGGTGGGGCATGGGCCTCGGCGCGTCCCGGCAGAAGTGGGGCGGCCTCAAGGACGTCGCCCATTCCGACTTCATCTTCGCCGTGATCGGCGAGGAGCTGGGCCTGTTCGGAGTGCTGCTCGTGCTGGCCATGTTCGGCCTGCTGGCCTACGCCGGGCTCGAGGTGGCGATGCAGTCGGACAAGATGTTCAACCGCGTGGCCGCCGGCGGCATCGTCGGCTGGTTCCTCGTGCAGGCCCTCATCAACATCGCCGTCGTGATGCACCTCCTTCCGGTGCTCGGCGTCACCCTTCCCTTCGTCTCGTACGGCGGTTCCTCACTGCTCGCTAACCTGTTAGGCGTCGGGGTGCTGCTCTCGTTGGCCAGGGACACCCCGGCCGCGCGGCGTATGCTCGCGCGCCGCAAGGGCGCCAAGCGCCCGCGGATGACCAGCGTGATGGCCGCGTCGAGGGGAGAGTAATGACCAGCGTTGTGCTCGCCGGCGGAGGAACCGCCGGCCACACGTCGCCGATGATCGCCACCGCGAAGGCCTTCGAGGCCATGGCCCCGGGGTCGTCGGTCGTCTGCATCGGCACCCCCAGGGGACTGGAGACCCGCGTGGTGCCCGCCGCCGGCCTGGAACTGGCGCTGGTGCACCCGGTGCCGCTGCCGCGCAAGCCCGGCCTGGAGATGCTCAAGACGCCGTTCAAGCTCGCGCTGTCCACCGGGCAGGCCGTCCGGGTGCTGAGGAAGGCCAAGGCCGACGTGCTGATCGGCTTCGGCGGCTACGCCTCCACTCCCGCTTATCTCGCGGCCTGGCTCTGCCGGGTGCCGGTCGTGGTGCACGAGGCCAACAAGCTCGCCGGCATCGCCAACAAGGTGGGTGCGCGGTTCGCGAAGTTCGTGGGCATCACCTTCGCCGCCACCCGGATCCAGGGCGCGCAGCTGGTCGGCATGCCGATGGCCCGCTCCATCACGCACCCCGTCGTGGGCCGTGAGGAGGCCCGGCGCTTCTTCGGGCTCGATGAACACCGCCCTACCCTGCTGATCAGCGGCGGATCGCAGGGCGCGCTCGCCCTCAACCAGGCGACGCTGGACGCCCGCGAGACGCTGCTCGCCGCCGGCATCCAGATGCTGCACGCGATCGGCCCCAAGAACTTCACGGAAGACGACGTCGTGGTGGAACACGCCAGCGGCGCGCGCTACGTGCCCGTCGAGTTCATCGACGACATGGCGGTGGCCTACTCCGCCGCCGACCTGATGCTGGGGCGTGCCGGCGCCGGCACCGTGATGGAGACGGCCGTCTCCGGCCTGCCCGTGATCTTCGTCCCGCTGCCCTGGGGCAACGGGGAGCAGGGCAAGAACGCCGCGGAGCTGGTCGCGGCCGGCGGCGGCATTCTGATCCCGGAGACCGAGCTCACCGCGGAACGCCTCGCCACCACCGTGCGCGGCCTCGTCGACGAGCCGGGCGCGCTGGAGCGGATGGCTAAGATCTGCCGCGACATGTATCCCTCCGACGCCGCCGAGAACCTGGCTCGCGTCGCACTCGACCTCGCACAGCGCTGATGAACGGAGTCAATCCATGCTCGTAGAACCGATCGAGGTGCTCCCCGCCGACCAGGTGGGGCCCGTGCATTTCATCGCCGCCGGGGGATCGGGCATGAGCGGCATCGCCAGGCTCTACGCGCAGCTGGGGGTCGTCACCTCAGGATCGGACCAGAAGGACTCCACCGCACTCCAGGGGCTGGCCGAGGTGGGCGTGCGCATCCACGTCGGGCACGATGCGTCGCAGCTCGGCGACGCCGAGACCGTCGTCATCTCGTCGGCCGTGCGCGAGACCAACCCCGAGCTGGCCGAGGCCCGTCGCCGAGGCCTGCGGGTGTGGCACCGGTCAGCCGCCCTCGCCGCGCTGATGCTCGGGAAGCGGGGCGTGTCCGTGACGGGCACCCACGGCAAGACCACCACCACCGCGATGACGGCCGTGATGCTGGTCGCCGCCGGCTGCGACCCCAGCTACGTGATCGGCGGCCCGCTGTCGGCCACGGGCTCCAGCGCGGAGCTGGGCACGGGCCCTGCCTTCGTGATCGAGGCCGACGAGTCCGACGGCTCGTTCATGCAGTACCCCACTGAGATCGCGGTGATCACCAACATCGAGGCCGATCACCTCGTCAACTGGGGCACCCCCGAGAACTACGCGGCAGCCTACCGGCGTTTCGCGGGCCAGCCGGGCGTCAAGTCGGTCGTGATCAACGTCGACGATCCGGGCTCGCGTGCGCTGGCGGACGAACTCGCCTCCACTGATAAGACCGTCGTGCGCTACGGCCTCGCCGAGGATGCCGACGTGCGGGTCAGCGATGCCAAGGCGCTGGGCACCGGCATCAGCGCCACCCTCAGCTACGGCGACGAGTCGGGCCGGCTGGTGCTGCAGGTGCCCGGCGACCACAACCTGGTCAACGCCTCCGCCTCCTACGCCGTCGGACGTCTTCTCGGCCTGAGCCACGACGACGCCCTCACCGCAGTCGGGGCCTATGTGGGAACGCTTCGGCGCTTCCAGCTGATCTGCGATCTCGACGGCGTGCGCGTCTACGACGACTACGCCCACCACCCCACGGAGATCCGCGCGGCCCTGACCGGCGCCCGGGTGGCCGTCACCGCCAGCAACGAGGAGAGCGGAAGGCAGGGGCGGCTGATCGCCTGCTTCCAGCCCCACCTGTACTCGCGCACCATCGACTTCGCCAGCGAGTTCGGCGAGGTGATGACCCTGGCAGACATCGCGGTGATCAACGACATCTGCGGCGCGCGCGAGGATCCGGTGCCGGGAGTCACCGGCCAGCTCGTCGTCGACGAGGCCATCAAGCACGGCGCGAAGGAGGTGGTCTACGTGATCGACAAGTACGACCTTCCCGCGGCGCTGAACGACATCGCGCGTCCCGGCGACCTGATCATCACCCTGGGCTGCGGCGACGTGACCATCGTCGGCCCGCTGCTCGCCGACCTGCTCGCCGAGCGTCCCGGCGCGGTGCGGTGACCACGACGCCGAACTCCTTCGGTGCGCTCAAGGCCACGGAACAGGCCCGGCGCCGCCGGCGTCGTCTCATCGCCGCCGTCGTGGCGGGAGTCGTGCTGCTGCTCGTCGGCGTCGCGATCTGGGCGTTCTGGTTCTCGCCGCTGCTGGTGGTGAAACGGGTCGAGGTGTCAGGGGAGTCGCTGCTGAGCAAGGACGACGTCGTGACCGCCGCCGGCGTGGCGTCGGGTCTGCCCCTGGTGCGGGTCGACCTGGGTGCAGTGGAGGCCCGCGTCGGATCCTTGAATCCGGTGGCCTCGGTGGCGGCGTCGCGCTCGTTCCCGGACGCGATCGTCGTCGAGATCGTGGAGCGGGAGCTCGTCTTCGTGCGCAAGAGCAGCGAGGGCTACGTCTGGGTCGATGAGGACGGCGTCGAGTTCCATACCGACGCCAAGGCCCCGAAGGGTGTTCCCGTGGCCCAGCTGGGTGACGCCGAGACCAGGCTGCTGCGCGACATCGCCACGGTGGTGAGCAACCTGCCCGACGCGCTGGACGGCCAGCAGATCACCATGAACAACCCGAGCGTCGACAAGATCGTGTTGACCCTGCCGGAGAACCGCGAGGTGGTGTGGGGCAGCGCCGACGACTCCAGCCTCAAAGCCGACGTTCTGGCAGCCCTGCTGAGCGTGGAGGCGCGCGTCTACGACGTGTCCGCGCCGAACCACCCGACCACGAAATAGCGGGGCTCGACCAAGCCTGAACCAAACCCTCAACCTGAACTTCAGGTGAAAACGGCTCAGGATCGTGTCTCGTTGGACGCCGGCCAAGCCCAGCCCATAACCTCTGGGTGAACAATCGGGGTTGTACCGGAAGGCGGAACATGGCCAGCGCATCTCAGAATTACCTGGCGGTCATCAAGGTGGTCGGAGTCGGCGGCGGTGGCGTGAATGCCGTCAACCGGATGATCGAAGCCGGACTGCGTGGCGTGGAATTCCTCGCCATCAACACCGATGCGCAGGCGCTGCTGATGAGCGATGCCGACGTCAAGCTCGACATCGGCCGTGAGCTGACCCGCGGCCTCGGCGCCGGCGCCGATCCCTCCAAGGGCCGTCAGGCCGCAGAGGATCACGCCGACGAGATCGAGGAGTCGCTGCGCGGCGCCGACATGGTCTTCGTGACCGCAGGCGAGGGCGGCGGAACCGGCACCGGTGGCGCCCCGATCGTCGCCAAGATCGCCCGCTCGCTCGGCGCCCTCACCATCGGCGTCGTGACCCGCCCGTTCTCCTTCGAGGGGCGTCGTCGCTCCACGCAGGCGGAGTCGGGCATCGAGGCGCTGCGCGACGAGGTCGACACCCTGATCGTCATCCCCAACGACAAGCTGCTGCAGATGACCGACCACCAGGTCGCCATCCTCGACGCCTTCAAGCAGGCCGACCAGGTGCTGATGCAGGGCGTCTCCGGCATCACCGACCTGATCACCACGCCGGGCCTGATCAACCTCGACTTCGCCGACGTGAAGTCGATCATGAGCCAGGCGGGCTCCGCCCTCATGGGCATCGGCTCCGCTCGTGGTGAGGATCGCGCCCGGGCCGCCGCCGAGATGGCCATCTCGTCGCCGCTGCTCGAGGCCAGCATCGACGGCGCGCACGGCGTGCTGCTCTCGATCGCCGGTGGCTCCGACCTTGGCCTGTTCGAGGTCTCCGCCGCCGCCGAGCTCATCGAGCAGGCCGCGCACGACGAGGCCAACATCATCTTCGGCACCGTCATCGACGATGCCCTCGGCGACGAGGTGCGGGTCACCGTCATCGCCGCCGGCTTCGACGGGGGGCAGCCCACCAAGCGCCCCACGGTCCGCACCGAGCCGCGCCTCTCGTCGCAGGCCCGTCCGCAGCAGACCGGAGCGATCTACACGCCCGTGACCAGCACCCCGCCCGCCGCGGCCTACACGCCGCCGCCGGCCGAGCCGGTCGCCCCGAGCGCTCCTCCCGCCGCTCCCGCCTTCGACGACGGGCTCGACGTTCCCGACTTCATGAAGTAGGAAATTCCGCCAGCAGGTGCCACCTGCTGGCGGAATCTCTAAATGGTCGCGGCTCCGGTATGTCGCGTCCGTGATGGGGTCACGGGCGCGCTAACCTCGTGACCAACCGAGCTTAAGGAGAGGCATCGTGGGACTACGAAGGGTAGGCGAGTGGATCGGCCTCGTCGTGGACGACCGATACCGCGACGACGAGTCCCATGACGGCGTCGTGGGTGAACTCACCGAGGACGTCTACGTCGACGAGCAGGTGCAATATGAGGAGAGCAGCGTGACTCCATTGCCACAGCCGCAGCAGCGCAACCGTCTCGCCCCCGTGGCCGAGCCGGAGGTCGCCGACCTGAGCCGCATCATCTCGGTGCGGCCGCGTTCCTTCAACGAAGCGCGCGTGATCGGCGAGAACTTCCGCGACGGGATTCCCGTCATCATGAACCTCTCCGACATGGAGGAGGGCGACGACCGCCGTCTGGTCGACTTCGCGGCGGGCCTGATCTTCGGTCTGCGCGGCAACATCGAGCGTGTGTCGGCCAAGGTCTTCCTGCTGTGCCCGCACAACCTGGTGGTCGGCCCGGAGGACAAGCAGCGGATCGCCAGCGGCGGCTTCTTCAACCAAAGCTGAGTTTCAGCTCAAACTGAGGGGCCTGTTCCCGCCTGGTCCGCCCCGTCGTCTGCGGGTGCTTGACGCCACGAGCTACGCTAACCTGAGATTTCGATAAACAAGACCGTCTCGGTCGGGCCGTTGGCCGGGCCTCGGGCGAGAAGTTGGAGCAGACATGAGCTTGACGCTGGACGAGGTAGCCCAGATTCGCTTCCGCATGGCGCGGCGAAATGAGAACGGTTACAAGGTCACCGACGTTGACCTGTTCATCGACAAGGTCGAGGAGACCTTCCGCCAGTTCGAGAACGAGCGCGACCTCATCCGCCGCGAGCTGGAGTCCCTGCAGTCGTCCGCGATCAGCGGCGACGCTCCCATCGATGACTCTGAGCTGCAGTCGCTGCGCGAGGCGCTCGCCGCCCGCGACGGCGAACTCGAGGAGCTGCGCGCCGAGATCGAGCGCCTGAACACCCTCAACGCCAGCCTGTCCGCCGGCACCGACTCCGAAGACCAGGTCAAGGAGCTCAGCGCCCAGAACCAGCAGCTGCGCAGCCAGCTGGCCGACGTGCGCGCCCAGCTGGATCAGGCCCACGCCCAGCGCATCGCCAGCCACGCCGACGCTCCCACCGAGCAGCTCGTCGTCACCACCAGCCAGGAGGCGGCTCCCGCCGTCACCCGCTTGCTGCAGATGGCCACCGACCAGGCCACGACCCTCGTCGCCGAGGCGGAGATCGAGGCCAAGCGCAAGCTGGCCGAGGCCGAGCAGCGCGCCAGCGAGATCAAGACCGACGCGCAGGCCCACGCCGACCGGATCGAGTCCGAGGCTCGGTCCAGCGCCGAGTCCATGACCTCGGCGGCCGAGGGCCGCGCGGCCGAGGTGGAGCAGGAAGTGAGCGTGCGCCGCGAGGAACTCCTCGCCGAGCTCGAGCGCGAGCAGAAGTCGCTGACGCAGAAGGTGGGCGCCCTGCGCGATTTCGAGGGCGACTACCGCACCAACCTCACCAGCGTGTTGCAGACGCTCCTCGAGAATGTCACCCAGAGCAAGGCCGAGCCGGAGGACGTGCCTGAGCTGGCTCAGCCGTCCGCGACCCCGAGGCTCGATGCCCTAGCCGAGTGAGGCTCCGGAGAACCTCTGCATTGTGAGAAACAGGCCGGCGTTGCGCGTCGGCCTGTTTTAGAGGTTCCGCAGGTAGGTGGTGCCGTAGCGAGGACGTGCTGGATGGATGATCTGGCAAGGCGGAGAACGAAACCTGCATTGGGTATGCCGGTGAGTTGGACAACGTAGCCAGGTCGCCAGCCAGTGCGCCGCAGTAGGTGCCACCTACCTGCGGAGTCTCTTATTTTCATCAATGTGGTGTAGCCTCGCCGGACAGCAATCCACTCGGTTGTCTGAAATTCAAGATGTAAGGATCAGTCCGCCACAATGTCGTCAAGGAAAGCCGAGTCCACGGATGTCGTGCTTCCCGTTAGGGAAGGCGAAGACCCCTGGACCCCAGAAGAGGTCGCCGAGCAGCGCGCCGAGTTGGTCGAGGAGCTGGAGCGGCTCGAGAAGCGCATCCGGGTGACCGAAGCCGAATTGGCGAGTCTCCTCAAGGGCGGTACCGACGGTGCGGGCCGCGACCCGGCCGATGTCGGCTCGAGCAACTTCGAGCGCGATCAGGAGTTGTCGCTGGCCGCCAACGTGCGTGAGATGGCCGAGCAGCAGCGCCTCGCGCTGTCCCTGTTCGACCAGGGCGAGTACGGTCTGTGCGAGGTGTGCGGTCAGCCCATCGGAAAGGGACGCCTGCAGGTGTTCCCCCGGGCAACGCTCTGCGTCGCGTGCAAGCAGCGTGAGGAACGACGCTGAGCCGTAAGCCACCAGGGCTGCCTCTGATCTCGCTGGGGATCTGGTTCCTCATGCTGGGAGTGGACCAGATCACCAAGGCCGCCGTCGTCGCGCGCATGGAATGGGGCGAGAGCGTCGAGGTGCTCGGTTCTCTTCTCAAGTTCACCCTGGTGAGCAATCCCGGTGCCGCCTTCGGCCTCGGCAGCGGCACCACTCTGGTGTTCTCGGTGTTCGCGGTGCTCGTCGCCGTGGGCCTGCTGGTCTTCGGGCTGCCCCGGATGACGCAGACGTGGCACGCGGTGGCGCTCGGGCTGATGCTGGGCGGGATCACCGGCAACCTCTACGACCGGATAACCCAGCCGCCGTCGTTCATGCGCGGCCACGTCGTCGACTTCTTCCAGCTGCCGTACTTCGCGATCTTCAACGTCGCCGACATCTGCATCACCAGCGCGGCCGCCCTCATCATTCTGATGTCCTTCCGGGGAGATCGGGCGGAACGGGCAGCGGCGGCGTCGGCGGCGGAGGCCGCATGAGCGTCTTCCTCCTGCCCGACGGCCTCGCGGGCGAGCGGCTCGACGCCACGCTCGCCCGGGTGAGCGGGTACAGCCGTTCCCGGATCGACGCCCTCATCGAGGCCGGCGCGGTACAGGTGAACGGTACGACGGCGACGAAGGGCTCGGCCCGGGTCGCCGGGGGAGAGCTGGTGGAACTCGACGACGCCGCCAAGCCCACGGCCCCCACCGTCAGGCCGCAGCACGCCGACGGCATGAGCATCGTGCACGAGGACGCCGATCTGGTGGTCGTCGACAAGCCCGCGGGAGTGGCCGCACATCCCAGCCTCGGCTGGGAGGGGGGCTCCGTCGTCGAGCACCTGGCGTCCGTGGGCGTGCAGGTGTCGACGTCGGGAGCGGCAGAGCGACAGGGCATCGTCCAGCGCCTCGACGTGGGAACCTCCGGCCTGATGGTGGTAGCCAAGTCGGAGGGCGCCTACAGCATCCTCAAGCAGGCCTTCCGCGACCGCGAGGTGAACAAGATCTATCACGCGCTCGCCCAGGGCCACCCCGATCCGTTCGAGGGGACCATCGAGGCGCCGATCGCCCGCCACCCCGGTCACGAATGGAAGATGGCGATCGTCGAGGGCGGGCGGCACAGCGTCACCCACTACGACACGCTGGAGGCGCATCGCAGCGCGACGCTGCTGCAGATCCACCTCGAGACCGGGCGGACCCACCAGATCCGCGTGCATCTCTCCGCCATCGGTCACCCGTGCGCGGGTGATCCGCTGTACGGCGCGGATCCGGTGCTGGCGGAGCGACTGGGCTTGGTGCGTCAGTGGCTGCACGCCGTCGAGCTGGGCTTCGTCCACCCGCGCAGCGGAGAATGGGTGAGCTTCACCTCCGACTACCCGGCAGATCTGGCGAACGCGTTGGAAATCGTCCGCCAAGGATAGGCCCGTCGGTAACAGGACGTTCACACTGGTCGGGTACGATTACGCCGTGCGTAGAGCAAAGATCGTATGTACCCTTGGCCCCGCTGCGGAGAAGACCGAGCGCCTGATCGAGTTGATCGGTGCCGGCATGAACGTCGCTCGGCTCAACATGAGCCACGGCGACTATGACGAGCACGCCGCTCGTCTGCGCAACGTGCGTGAGGCCTCAGCTACCCTCGGCCAGCCCGTCGGCGTCCTCGCCGACCTGCAGGGCCCCAAGATTCGTCTCGGCCGTTTCGAGAACGGTCCCGTCCAGCTCGAGCCCGGAGCGACGTTCACCATCACCATCAACGACGTCCCGGGCACGGTGGAGCGCTGCTCCACCACCTACAAGGGCCTGTGCGGCGACGTCAAGCCCGGCGACGACATCCTGATCGATGACGGCAAGGTCGGCCTCCGCGCCATCGAGGTCACCGACACCGAGGTCGTCTGCCGTGTCGTCGTTCCCGGCCCCGTGTCCAACAACAAGGGCATCAACCTGCCCGGCGTGGCCGTGTCCGTCCCGGCCCTGAGCGAGAAGGACGAGCGCGACCTGCGCTGGGCCCTCGCTCAGGACATCGACATGATCGCCCTCTCCTTCGTGCGCAGCGCCGACGACGTCAAGCGCGTGCACGAGATCATGGACGAGGAAGGCCGACGCATCCCCGTCATCGCGAAGCTGGAGAAGCCTCAGGCGATCGACAACCTGCAGGACATCGTCGACTCCTTCGACGCCCTGATGGTCGCCCGCGGTGACCTCGGCGTCGAGCTGCCCCTGGAGGACGTGCCGCTGGTGCAGAAGCGCATCATCAACGCGGCGCGCCGCTGGGCGAAGCCGGTGATCGTGGCCACCCAGATGCTCGATTCGATGATCGCCAACCCGCGTCCCACGCGTGCCGAGACCTCCGACGTCGCCAACGCGGTGCTGGACGGTGCCGACGCGGTGATGCTCTCCGGCGAGACCTCGATCGGTGCCTTCCCGGTGGAGACCGTCTCCACCATGGCGCGCATCATCAAGCGCACCGAGGAAGAGGGCCACAACCAGATCCATCACATCGACTGGGATCCGCACACCACCGGTGGCGTCCTGGCCTATGTGGCCAACGATGTGGCTCAGCGGATGAACGCCCGCTATCTCATCGGATTCACCAAGTCCGGCGACACCGGCTCGCGGCTGGCTCGGCTCCGTTCCGACATCCCGCTGCTGGTGTTCACCCCCGACGTGTCCACCCGTCAGCGGATGACCCTGACCTGGGGTGTGCGCACCATCATCACGCCCACCTTCGGCGATCAGGACAAGATGGTCGAGTACGTGGAGAACTTCCTCCTGGACAACGACATGATGAAGATAGGGGAGCGCGTCGTGATCCTGTCGGGCTCGCCCATGGGCCTGCCCGGCAAGACCAACAACCTGCGCGTGCTGCGCGCCAAGGAACGCGGCTGACGCTCGCGGGAGCACAGCGATGAGGGCCGGACGCCATGTGGCGTCCGGCCCTCACCTTTTCTGTGGTGCCCGGGAGGGGAGTCGAACCCCTACGGCCTTGCGGCCAGACGGGTTTGAGCCGTCCGCGTATACCATTCCGCCACCCGGGCCTGCCCTAGCGCATCCACTAGGGCGAACATCATTGTGCCATAGGTCCACGGAACTTTTCTCCAGGGGGAATTTGTTGCGGAGACGCGATAGGATTTGCGCGGGGCAGATCGACGAGAAGCCCCAGTAGACGTTTAGGAAGAGACAGTGCATGAGTAAGAAGAAGCCAACCGTGCTCGTTGCCGAGGACGAGGCCCTGATCCGTCTTGATCTCGTCGAGCTCCTCGGAGAGGAGGGTTACGAGGTTGTCGGCCAGGCAGCTGACGGCGAGGAAGCCGTGGAGCTGGCGCGCAAGCTCGTGCCCGACCTGGTGATCATGGATGTGAAGATGCCCAAGATGGACGGGATCGCGGCGGCGGAGGTGATCGCCGAGGAGCGCATCGCGCCCATCGTGATGCTCACCGCCTTCAGCCAGCGCGATCTGGTCGAGCGGGCGCGCGACGCCGGCGCGATGGCCTACGTCGTCAAGCCGTTCGACGCCTCCGACGTGGTGCCCGCCATCGAGATCGCGATGGGCCGGTTCGCCGAGCTCAAGGCGATCGAGGACGAGCTGGCCTCCTTGGAGGAGCGCTTCGAGTCCCGCAAGATCATCGATCAGGCCAAGGGCATCCTGCAGAAGGATCTGGGGCTCACCGAGCCCGAGGCCTTCCGCTGGATCCAGAAGACCGCGATGGATCTGCGCAAGTCGATGCGCGATGTCGCCGAGGGCGTCATCAGCCACAACAAGAAGAAGTAGGGCTCGGCACCTCTCACCCGCGCGCCGGCAGGTCGACCATCTGACAGGTCAGCCTGCCGGTCGCCGTTACCCGGCCTTGATCGTCGGTGAGCGTCACTTCGTAGATGGCCAACCGTTCGCCCAGGTGGATGGCGGTGGCCACACCCGTGACCATCCCGGAGCGCGCGGAGCGCACGTGGGTCACGTTGAGGTCGACGCCCACCCCGGCGCGGCCTCTCGGACGTCCATGGGCATAGGCGCCCATCGACGCCAGCGATTCGATCAGCACGCCGTTGGCGCCGCCATGCAGCAGCCCGAACGGCTGCTGGTTGGCCTCGACGGGCATGACGCCGCATACCCGCTCGGGGGTGAGCTCGGTCAGCACGATGCCCATCTTCTGGTCGAGCGGGGAAACCATGGGCACGGCCCAGTCGGGGAGAGTCATGTGCCGAGCCTATCGATCTCATACTGTCGGGGCGGACCGATAGGCTCGTGGGGTGACCAACAGCAAGCGGCTTCTACTGATCGACGGCCATTCGGTGGCCTACCGGGCGTTCTTCGCGCTGCCGGTGGACAACTTCGCGACCTCCACGGGGCAGCACACCAACGCGGTGTTCGGGTTCACCTCGATGCTGATCAACGTGCTCCGCGACGAGCAGCCCACACATCTGGCGGTGGCCTTCGACGTGTCCCGGCACTCGTTCCGCACCGACTCCTACCCGGAGTACAAGGCCACCCGCTCCGCGTCGCCGGCGGAGTTCAAGGGGCAGGTCGAGCTGCTCAAGGACGTGCTGGATGCGCTCAACGTCGTGCATCTGGAATCAGAGGGCTATGAGGCCGACGACATCATCGCCACCTTGGCCACCCAGGCGGGTTCGGAGGGCTTCGAGGTCTCGATCGTCACGGGAGACCGCGACGCCATGCAGCTGGTCACCGACAAGGTCACGGTCCTGTACCCGCGCAAGGGCGTCTCGGATCTCGCCCGCATGACGCCGGAGAGCGTCGAGGAGAAGTACCTGGTGCCGCCCGCGCGCTACCCGGAGCTCGCGGCCCTGGTGGGGGAGGCCAGCGACAACCTGCCGGGCGTGCCCGGCGTCGGCCCCAAGACCGCGGCCAAGTGGCTCGCCCAGTACGACGGGCTGGAGAACCTGCTGGAGCGCGCAGAGCAGGTGCCGGGCAAGGCCGGTCAGTCCTTCCGCGATCATCTCGAAGACGTGCGGCGCAACCGCCGGCTCAATGCGCTGGTGCGCGACGTGGCGCTGCCGATGGGGCCCGACGAGCTGGAGCGCCACGACTGGGATCGGGAACGGGTGCACAGCCTGTTCGACGCGCTGGAGTTCCGGGTGCTGCGCGAGCGGCTGCTGGAGCTGAGCCCGTCGGAGCCGGTCGCCGTCGAGCAGCTCGAGGTGCGCGGACAACGGCTGGCGGCAGGGGCGCTGCCCGGATGGCTGGATGCGCACGCGAAGGATCCGGTCGCCCTCCACGTGGTGGGTCTCTGGGGCGCCGGTGCGGGCGACGTCTTCGCGCTGGCGTTCGCGGCCGGCGACGGCGAGGGCGCCTATGTCGACGTGGCGGAGCTCGGTCCGGAGGACGAGCAGGGGCTCGCCGACTGGCTGGCCGACCCGGCGCGGGGCAAGGTGCTGCACGAAGCCAAGGGGCCCATGCTGGCCTGTCGCTCGCGCGGCTGGCAGCTGAGCGGCGTCCTCTTCGACACGCTGCTGGCCGCCTATCTGCTGCGGCCCGATCAGCGCACCTACGACCTGGCCGACCTGGTGCTGCGGTACCTGAAGCGCGATCTCGCTCCCACCGAGGCCAGCGATCAAGGCCAGCTCGCCTTCGACTTCGACGAGGAGAGCGACGACGACGCCGACTCCGCGCTGCGCACGGCGCGCGCGATCTTCGACCTGGCCGAGGTGCTCCGCCCCGAGCTGGGGCAGCGCGGCGTCGCCGCTCTGCTCGACCAGGTGGAGCTGCCGCTGCAGCGCACGCTGGCCGACATGGAGGTGCTCGGCGTCGCCGTCGACCTCGATCGGCTGAACGGGCTGCGCGACGACTTCGACGGGCTCGTCAGCGGTGCCCAGCAGGCCGCTTATGACGTGCTCGGCCACGAGGTGAACCTGGGCTCGCCCAAGCAGCTGCAGGGCGTGCTCTTCGACGAACTGGGCATGCCCAAGACGCGGCGCACCAAGTCGGGCTACACCACCGACGCGGAGGCGCTCGAGTCGCTGTTCGCCAAGACGGGCCACCCGTTCCTCGAGCACCTGCTGGCGCACCGCGACGCGATCCGGCTGCGGCAGACCGTCGACGGGCTGCTCGCCGCGGTCAAGGACGACGGGCGCATCCACACCACCTACGTGCAGACCATCGCCGCCACCGGGCGCCTGTCATCGGTGGATCCCAACCTGCAGAACATCCCGATCCGCACCCCCATGGGCCGACGCATCCGCAGCGCCTTCGTGCCGGGCCGCGGCTACGAGACGTTGATGAGCGCCGACTACTCGCAGATCGAGATGCGCCTGATGGCCCACGCCAGCGGCGACGAGGGGCTGATCGACGCGTTCCGCTCCGGTCGCGACTTCCACAACGAGATGGCGGCCATCGTCTTCCATGTGCCGTCCGAAGAGGTGACGGGGGAGATGCGCGCCCGGATCAAGGCGATGAACTACGGTCTCGCCTATGGGCTCAGCGCCTTCGGGCTGTCCAACCAGCTCAAGATCTCGGTGGCCGAGGCGCGGGAGCTGATGGACGCCTATTTCGCGCGGGTCGGCGGAGTGCGCGAGTACTTGGCGAAGGTCGTCGAGGAGGCGCGTACCCGCGGCTACACCGAGACGCTGCTGGGCCGGCGCCGCTACCTGCCGGATCTCACCTCCAGCAACCGGCAGCGTCGCGAGATGGCCGAGCGCGCGGCGCTCAATTCGCCGATCCAGGGGTCCGCCGCCGACGTTATCAAGGTGGCGATGATCAAGGTGGCCGATGCGCTGAAGGCCTCCGGCCTGCAGAGCCGGATGCTGCTTCAGGTGCACGACGAGCTGGTGCTGGAGATCGCGCCGGGGGAGACCGACGCCGTCGCATCGTTGGTTAAGGCCGAGATGGCGGGCGCCATGGAGCTGGCGGTGCCGTTGGAGGTCTCCATCGGCGTCGGATCGTCCTGGCAGGACGCCGCCCACTGACCATGGTGGGCGGCGGGCGTCAGATCGCGTCGGCGTAGAACAGCGCCCGGTTCTCCCAGATTTCGGTGTCCCAGTCGAAGGCCGTGCAGATGATGAGGACCAGCGACGGGGCGCCGTCCTCCTTGATCATCACGTCCGAGTTAGGGTCGTAATCGGCCGCCACGATCTCGGTGAAGTCGGCGTACTCGTAGCAGGCCGTGTTGCCCTTGTCGTCGTGGAGGGCGATGATGTCGCCCTTCTTCAGGGGGGTCTTGTCGGTCTTCTCGTCCAAGAGCTCGTTGCCCAGCGCTCCGCCGTTGCGGTAGGTGTGAATCGACAGGATCACGCGGCCTTCATCGTCGCCCGGGATCGGACCC
Source organism: Tessaracoccus caeni (assembly GCF_029211185.1). Taxonomy (GTDB): domain Bacteria; phylum Actinomycetota; class Actinomycetes; order Propionibacteriales; family Propionibacteriaceae; genus Arachnia; species Arachnia caeni. Next base: position 51,013 of record NZ_JARGDO010000005.1, on the reverse strand, counting down.
TCGTTCCACCAGGCGGCCACGCGGGCCTCGCGCTTGGGGGGCGCGGGAATCGAGCCATCGTCGGTGAGGGGCAGGGAGACCACCGGCTCGTCGACGTCCAACGATTCGATGGTGTAGCGCGTGGGAGTGAAGCCCTCGGTGGCCGTCGTCACGCATCCGGCCGGCGGGGAGTCGGCAACGGAGACGGAGGGGGAGGGAGAAGCGGCCGGAGCGGGCGAGCTGGTTGCAGATGGTTCTGTGACCATGCTCACGGAGCCGGTGGGCTTGGGTTCGGTGTTCTGGCCGTCGGGCCTGCTGAGGTAGTAGACGAGCGCTACCAGGATCACCGCGACCACGGCGATCACGGCGTAGCGAACACGGCGCTGCGAGGAAGTCACCCCGCTATCCTAGGCGTAGTCGCTGGGGTCAGTTTGACCATGCGTTCCACGCGGGGATAGGCTGGTTGGGCATTGTGGCCTGCCCGCCTTCAGACCTAGCGAGGCTGGCTCGCCCTGGCGGCCTCGCCGCCGAGGCAAGGTTACGGGCACAGAAGAATTATCCAATCGGAGCCCTACTACATGACCTCCTCCACTGAGGCATCGACTGTCGCAGTCGACGACTTTGGCACTCCCGAGGCTTTCCTCGCCGCGGTTGACGCCACTATCAAGTACTTCAATGACGGGGACATCGTCTCCGGCACCGTCGTCAAGGTTGATCGGGACGAGGTCCTGCTCGACATCGGCTACAAGACCGAAGGCGTCATCCCCTCCAAGGAACTCTCCATCAAGCACGATGTTGACCCGTTCGACGTGGTCCAGGTCGGCGATGAGATCGAGGCCCTGGTGCAGCAGAAGGAGGACAAGGAAGGCCGCCTGATCCTCTCCAAGAAGCGTGCCCAGTACGAGCGCGCCTGGGGTGCGATCGAGAAGATCAAGGAAGAGGACGGCGTCGTCACCGGCTCCGTCATCGAGGTCGTCAAGGGCGGCCTGATCGTCGACATCGGCCTGCGCGGCTTCCTGCCCGCGTCGCTGGTGGAGATGCGTCGCGTCCGCGACCTCCAGCCCTACGTGGGCATGGAGCTCGAGGCCAAGATCATCGAGCTGGACAAGAACCGCAACAACGTGGTGCTGTCGCGTCGCGCGTGGCTGGAGCAGACCCAGTCCGAGGTTCGCCAGACCTTCCTCACCCAGCTGCAGAAGGGCCAGATCCGCAAGGGTGTCGTGTCCTCGATCGTCAACTTCGGCGCCTTCGTCGATCTTGGCGGCGTCGACGGCCTGGTGCACGTCTCCGAGCTGTCCTGGAAGCACATCGATCACCCGAACGAGGTTGTCGAGGTCGGCATGCCCGTCACCGTCGAGGTGCTCGAGGTGGACATGGATCGCGAGCGCGTCTCCCTGTCGCTCAAGGCCACCCAGGAAGATCCGTGGCAGACCTTCGCCCGTCTGCACCAGATCGGCCAGATCGTGCCCGGCAAGGTCACCAAGCTGGTTCCGTTCGGTGCGTTCGTCCGCGTGGGCGAGGGCATTGAGGGCCTGGTGCACGTCTCCGAGCTGGCCGAGCGTCACGTGGAGATCCCCGAGCAGGTTGTCACCGTCGGCGACCAGGTCATGGTCAAGGTCATCGACATCGATCTCGATCGTCGTCGCGTCTCCCTGTCGCTCAAGCAGGCGAACGAGGGCATCGACGTCGCGGCCGACGAGTTCGACCCGTCGCTGTACGGCATGACCGCCTCGTACGACGACCAGGGCAACTACATCTACCCCGAGGGCTTCGATCCGGAGACCAACGAGTGGAAGGACGGCTACGAGGACCAGCGCGCCGCTTGGGAGCAGCAGTACGCCGAGGCCCAGGCTCGCTGGGAGGCCCACAAGCGTCAGGTCGAGGAGGCCGAGAAGGCCGGCCAGGAGGCCGTCGCCCCGCAGGCTTACGTGTCCGAGGACACCGGCGCCGGTTCGCTGGCATCGGACGAGGCCCTGCAGGCCCTGCGCGACAAGCTGACCGGTGGTCGCTGATCGCAGCCTGAGTTAACTCTCACGAGAACCCGCTCCCTTCAAGGGGGCGGGTTTTCTCGTATCCTCTGCCGTATGCGGATCGGTGTGACGGGCGGGATCGCCTCGGGAAAGACCTTGGTGTCGGACGCGCTGGCCAGGCTGGGCGCCGTGGTGATCGACGCCGACCTGATCGCCCGCGAGGTCGTGGAGCCGGGCACCGCGGGACTCGCGGAGATCGTCGAGCGCTTCGGGCCGGAGATCCTGGGGGACGACGGCGCCCTCGATCGCGCCGCGTTAGGGGAGATCGTCTTCGCCGATGACGCGGCGCGGGCGGATCTGAACGCGATCGTGCATCCGCGGGTGCGGGCGCGCGCCAGTGCGTTGGAGGCGTCGGCACCGACCGGAGCCGTGGTGGCGCATATCATCCCGCTGCTCGTCGAGACGGGGCAGCAGGATGCCTACGACGGGGTGCTGGTGGTCGACGCTCCGGACGATGTGCGCGAGCGGCGTCTCATGCAGCGCAATGCGCTCACGCGAGAGCAGGCGCGGGCGCGGATCGCCGCCCAGGCCACCCGCGACGAGCGGCTGGCGGCGGCCACCTGGGTGATTGACAACTCGGGCGCTCCCGAGGGCGCCGTCGCCCAGGTCGAGGCTTGGTGGGCGGAGGTCGTCGGCCCGGTCTCTTAGGCCGCCTTGGCCTTCTCGACGACGGGAGCGGGGGCCTCGAGCTTGCGGACCTCGGGGGACAGCAGCGCGAAGGCGACGGTGACCAGCATCAGGCAGGCGGCGCCGATCATGGACGGCCGTGCGCCCCACCACACCACGGCGTGTCCAGCCAGCATCAACCCGATGGGGCCGAACATGGTGGAGCCGAAGGCGTCATACGCCGCGACACGAGACAGCGCGTCGGCGGGGATGAGCCGCTGCATGGTGGTGTTCCAGAGCACGCCGAACAGGTCGAAGGCGGCGCCCATCACGAAGGCGAGGGGAACCACCACCCACAGCGGCGCGCCCAGGCCGAGCGCGAGAAACACCGGTGCCGCCAGACTGGTCAGCAGCACGCCGACGAAGATGGGGCGCTTCGGGCGGATCCGCATGGCGATCAGCACACCGAACACCATGCCGAGTGCGTCACCGGCGAGAATCCAGGACCAGGGGCCCGGACCACCCAGCTCGGTGTCGGAGAGCACCGGCCCGAGCACGCCGAAGCAGGCCTGGAACAGCAGCACCAGGAATGAGAACTGCAGCACGACGACCCAGATCCACTGCCGGGACGAGAACTCGTGCCAGCCGCGCTTGAGGTCGCCGAAGGCGGAGTGGGACTCGCTGCGATGATCGGTGAGCCCGGTCAGCCCGGACACGATGGTGCCGGAGGTGGCGAACAGCAGCGACGAGCCCAGCAGCGCCCACGCCCCGCCGACGAGGGTGACGAGCCAACCGGCGAAAACCAAGCCCGAGATGCGGGCGACGTTGGCGCCCAGCGCGAGCAGTGCGTTGCCGGGCTGGAGCTGCTCCGGCTTGAGCACCTCGGGGATGATGCCCGTGAGGGCCGGCATCATGATGGCGATCCCGATGCCGCTGAAGGCCGCCGCGGCACACAGTGCCCAGAGGGGCGGGTTGCCGCTGAGCAGGAGGACAGCCAGGAGGCCGAAGGCCAGCGCCGAAGAGAACTCGCCCACCATCATCACCTTCTGCCGCGGGAAGCGGTCGGCGATCACGCCGCCGATCAGCAGGAAGACGATCATCGGCACGCTCTCGGCGGTGAGCACCAGCGACAGCGCCTCGCTGTCGCCTCCGGGAAGATGCAGCACGCCGAAAGCCAGCGCCACGGGTGCGAAGGCGGTGCCGCCCATCGAGGCGGTGCGGGCGAAGAAGAGTCGTGCGAACTGCGGATCGCGCAGCAACGACCAGTCGGCGTGCATGAGCATACTTCCTGAAGAGAGGGGTGACGGTGGGCCCGAGTCGGGCGGAGCCGAACTAGCTTAATGCAGGTGGGGCGGCGAACCTAAGAGATTCCGCAAGTAGGTGCCACCTACTTGCGGGATCTCTAGTACGGGACTCTTTGTCGTGCCGGGTGACGTCGGGTTTGTCGGAGACGTCGGTGATCTCGCGAAACGGACTCAGGCCAAGGCCGGAGTGAGGCCCCATGGTGAGTTGGACAAGGCTCTGGAGTACGAACTCGCCGACTGCCTATGGTCGCTGATCGCCATCGCTGATGCCTTCGAGATCGATCTCGAGAGCGCCTTCCACCGGACCATGGATGAACTGTTCGATCAGTCGGGCGGTGACTTTGCATCTTGATGCCTGCCTTATGGCGCGTCATGATGTATACATGCGAACCACACTGACACTCGAAGAAGACGTCGCTCGTCTTGTTGCTGACGCGACACATCGGGAACGTCGTTCCACCAAGGACGTCATCAATGATGCGCTTCGCCGTGCGCTCAGCACTCAGGAAGTCCGGCCGTACAGCCCTCCTGTGTTCCGGGCCGACCCGGTGCCGGGCACCGATCATGGGCGGCTCAATCAGCTTGTCGATGAGCTTGACGACGACGCGCTCCTGGAGAAGCTCAGGCCATGATCGTTCCCGACGTGAATCTGCTGATCTATGCGCACGTCGACGGCTATTCGCAGCACGACGTTGCACGGCGGTGGTGGGGAGCCCTTCTGTCCAGTACCCAGACGGTCGGAATCGTCAGTCCTGTGGCGATGGGATTCGTGAGGATCGTCACTAACCGGCGCGCGCTCAGCCAACCACTGTCCGTCGACCAAGCGGTCGATGTGGTCGATGGGTGGTTCGCGCAGCCGCAGGTTCGCTTCCTTCCTGACACGGAGGCCACAGCGCACCGCGCATTTCACCTGCTGAGGCGTGTGGGTACGGCCGGCAACCTTACGACTGACGCTCAGATTGCAGCGCACGCGTGGGAACAGGCCGCAACGGTCGCTACCAACGACGCAGACTTTGCCCGGTTCCCTGAGATCAAGATCACCAACCCATTGGTTTAAGAGGTACCTGCGGAATCTCTAGCGTACGGAATCGCTCAGTCGTGGTACCGCGAAACTGCAGGAAACTTGTCGCGAAACTGCAAGTTTTGGTCCGCGAAACGGCAAGTCCTACGTCACGGGGCCGTGGCGATAGGGTGGCGGCATGCGTACCCTGGTCCATCCGCCGAAGCTGAATCCCGGGGACAAGGTGGCGGTCTTGTCGCCATCGTTCGCCGCTCCTGGGTATGCGCCGGCTTTACACGAGCAGGCGATGCGCCGGTTGACGGATGCGACGGGGCTGGTGCCGGTCGAGTTCCCGACCACGCGGCAGCTGGGTGCGTCCCCAGAAGCTCGGGCGGCTGACGTCAACGCGGCTCTCGCCGATCCGGAGATCCGGGCGATTCTGGCGACGGTCGGCGGCGAGGACCAGATCCGACTGATCCGTCATCTCGACGCCGACCTGCTGCGCACCGATCCCAAACCCTTCCTGGGATACAGCGATAACACGAACATCCTCAACTGGTTCTGGACCAACGGGGTGGCCGGCTTCTACGGCGGCTCGACGCAGGTGCAGATCGGTCCGGGGCCCGGCATCGACGAGGTCCACCTGGCTTCCCTCACGGCGGCCCTGCTCACCGGGGAGAGGGTCGAACTGACGGAGCCCGGCGAGTCGGAGGACTATGGCCACGACTGGGCCGATTCACGCGCCCTCACCGAGTTCGGCGAGCGCGAGTCGACGGAGCCTTGGGTGTGGGCCGGCCCTGCGCGCACGGTCACCGGACCAACCTGGGGCGGGTGCATCGAGGTGATCGACTGGATCGCCTTGGCTGACCGGATGCCGTCGAACGATGACCTGGACGACAGCATCCTGCTGTTGGAGACGAGCCAGGAGCTTCCGCGCCACATGGACGTGCGCGACTGGGTGCGGTCGCTGGGTGAGCGCGGAGTGCTGGAGCGCGTCCAGGGTGTGGTGGTCGCTCGTCCGCCGGCGAGCACTCTAGGGCATGAACGCCCGAGCCCACAGCAGCGCCAGGAATGGCGAAAGGCTCAACGCGAGGCCGTGATCGCAGAGGTGAGCCGGTACAACCCGGATGCCGTGATCTGCGTCGGCCCGCCCTTCGGTCATACCCGGCCGCAGTGGATCGTGCCGTACGGCGGCGAGATCACGCTCGACGGCGAATCCCAGAAGGTCTTCGCCGACTACCGCTGAGAAGCATCCGCTACTTGTTGGCCTCGATCATCTGGCGGAGCTCGCGCTTCAGATCGGCGATCTCGTCGCGGTGCCTCGCGGCCACCTCGAACTGGAGTTCGGCAGCCGCCTGGTGCATCTGCGAGGTGAGATCTTCGATCAGCTGGCGCAGCTCCGTCTCCGCCATGGACGAAGGGTCCAGGCCCTTGGTGCGTTTGGCCGGGGTGCCGCGCAGCAACTCGTCGGTGTCGGCGTCCTCGCGGGCGAGGGCGTCGGTGAGGTCGGCGATCTTCTTGCGCAGCGGAGTCGGATCTATGCCGTGCTCCTTGTTGTAGGCCAGCTGGATGTCCCGGCGACGATTGGTCTCGGCGATGGCCGCTTCCATCGACGGGGTGATCTTGTCGGCGTACATGTGCACTTGGCCGGCGACGTTACGCGCGGCTCGGCCGATGGTCTGGATGAGCGAACGCTCCGAGCGCAGGAAGCCCTCCTTGTCGGCGTCCAGAATGGCCACCAGCGACACCTCGGGGAGGTCGAGGCCCTCGCGGAGCAGGTTGATGCCCACCAGCACGTCGTAGCTGCCCAGCCGCAGCTCGCGCAGTAGCTCGATGCGTTTGATGGTGTCGATATCGGAGTGCAGGTAGCGAGCCTTGACGCTGTGATCCATCAGGTAGTCGGTGAGATCCTCGGCCATCTTCTTGGTGAGGGTGGTGACCAGCACGCGCTCGTCGCGCTCGACGCGGGCCTTGATCTCGCCCATCAGGTCGTCGATCTGGCCCTTGGTGGGCTTCAGCACCACCTCGGGATCGATCAGGCCGGTGGGTCGGATGATCTGCTCCACCACGCCGTCGGCGCGCTCCATCTCGTAAGGGCCGGGGGTGGCCGAGAGGTAGACGGTCTGCCCGATCCGCTCGACGAACTCGTCGAAACGCAGCGGGCGGTTGTCGAGCGCCGAGGGCAGCCGGAAGCCGTGGTCGACGAGGGTGCGCTTGCGGGAGGCGTCGCCCTCGTACATGCCGCCGACCTGTGGGATGGTGACGTGCGACTCGTCCACCACCAGCACGAAGTCTTCGGGGAAGTAGTCGATCAGACACGACGGGGCCGAGCCGGCCTCGCGCCCGTCGATGTGGCGCGAGTAGTTCTCGATGCCGGAGCAGGTGCCGATCTGACGCATCATCTCGATGTCGTACGAGGTGCGCATGCGCAGCCGCTGGGCCTCCAACAGCTTGCCCTGTGCCTCCAGATCCTGCAGCCGGATGGCCAGCTCCTTCTCGATGCCGGCGATGGCGCGCTCCATCCGGTCTGACCCGGCGGCGTAGTGCGTGGCGGGGAAGATGTAGGCCTCGTTGTCCTCGTGCAGCACCTGGCCGGTGAGTGGATGCAGCGTGGCGATGCGCTCGATCTCGTCACCGAAGAACTCGATACGAACCGCGTTCTCCTCGTACATGGGAAACACCTCGAGGGTGTCTCCCTTCACGCGGAAAGTGCCGCGCCCGCCGCCGATGTCGTTGCGCGCGTACTGGATGTCGACGAGGTGGCGCAGCAACTGGTCGCGGTCGAACTCGTCGCCCACCGTCAGCGTGACCCGCTGGTTGAGGTACTCCTCGGGCGTGCCCAGGCCGTAGATGGCGGAGACGCTGGCGACCACGATCACGTCGCGTCGGGTGAACAGCGAGCTCGTGGCCGAGTGCCGCATCCGCTCGACCTCCTCGTTCAGCGACGAGTCCTTCTCGATGTAGGTGTCTGTCTGTGGGACGTAGGCTTCGGGCTGGTAGTAGTCGTAGTACGAGACGAAGTACTCGACGGCGTTGTTGGGCATCAGCTGCCGCAGCTCGTTGGCGAACTGGGCGGCGAGCGTCTTGTTGGGCTGCATCACGAGCAGCGGACGCTGCAGCCGTTCCGCCAGCCAGGCCACCGTCGCGGTCTTGCCAGTGCCGGTGGCGCCGAGCAGCACCAGGTTCTTCTCGCCGGCGTTGATCCGCCGTTCAAGCTCCGCAATGGCGGCCGGCTGATCGCCGGAAGGGGTGTACTCGGAGACGACGCGAAGCGGCGCCACCTGGCGAGTGGTCTCTTCAATAGGACGCATTCATCCAGAGTAGACGCCGCCTCTGACAGTCTGTGTGAGACCGTGTGGCGATCGCTCACTCAGTGGACGACTCGTCGCCTCTTTCGGTGTTGAGACCGCTGATCGCCGGCGAGTCGACGCCGCGCGCGAGCCACCACAGGAGATCGACGCCGGGGCCCATGAGGGTGGAGGTGTCGCCGTCGCCGCCGGCGCGGGCCGAGAAACCCTCATCCGACATGATCAGCACCGGCGGCAGGTTGCTGCGGTTGGCTTCGCGGCGCAGCTGGAAGTCGAGGAGCGCGTTCAGCACGGCGCCGGATACCTGCGGGGGTTCGCCCGTCAGGTCGCTGTGGTGCAGGACCACTTCGCTGAGGCGGGCGAGCGGGAGTTCGCCGGCCGTGACCACGAGGCTCGGCCCCAGCGCGACGGTGCGGCCCACGTCGTCGAGATTCGCGAACGCGGCCTGGAGCTCGCTGGCCGTCGTGTCCAGTTCGATCTGGAGCGTCAGCGGATCGGCGAGCGCGCCGGTCTCGATCGCCAGACGCTTGCTCTCGTCGTCGGCGTACAGGCGACGAAGACGGCCGTCCGTCAGCCCCTTGCACAGGCGGATCATGGCCTTGGCGTTCTCCACCAGATGCGCCGCGACGTGTGAGCGCGTCCAGCCGGGAAGCCTCGACGGTGCCGCCCAGTCATCCACCGAGTATGCGATCGTGTCGCCAAGGAGAGCCGACGTCTGATCGCGGGTGGCGTCGACGAGCTCCGCGAAGGCGGTCGCGTCTGGGGTGCTCGTCATGTAGTAAACCTATCAAAAGGTGGGGAGAAGCCGGTCGGACAGGTGGTGATCGCGATCACGTCGTCTGCGTGCGTTCGTCGTGCTAATGGAACTGTCGGTGGCCCGTTCTAGGATGGCGGGCGTGAATGATCGACTGGTGGTGCGGGGTGCCCGCGTGCACAATCTGAAGAACGTCTCGCTGGATCTGCCTCGGGACGCGCTGATCGTGTTCACGGGGTTGAGCGGATCCGGCAAGTCTTCGTTGGCCTTCGACACGATCTTCGCGGAGGGGCAGCGTCGCTATGTCGAGTCGCTGTCGGCGTACGCGCGCCAGTTCCTCGGGCAGATGGACAAGCCCGACGTCGACTTCATCGAGGGCCTCTCGCCCGCGGTCTCGATCGACCAGAAATCCACCAGCCGCAACCCGCGCTCCACGGTCGGCACCATCACCGAGGTCTACGACTATCTGCGCCTGCTGTTCGCGCGCATCGGCGTCGCGCACTGCGAGGTGTGCGGCGCGCCCATCGGTCGGCAGACGCCGCAGCAGATCGTCGACCGTCTTCTTGGGCTGGAGGAGGGCACCCGTTTCCAGATCCTGGCCCCGCTGGTGCATGGCCGCAAGGGCGAGTACGCAGAGCTGTTCCGCCAACTCATCGGCGACGGCTACAGCCGCGTGCGCATCGACGGCGAGGTGCACCAGCTCACCGAGCTGCCGGCGCTGGACAAGAACCGCAAACACAACATCGAGGCGATCGTCGACCGCGCGGTGGTGCGGCCCAAGGCCAAGCAGCGCATCACCGAGTCGGTCGAGACGGCGCTGCAGCTGGCGGGCGGCGTCGTGATGATCGACTTCGTCGACCTGCCTGCCGACGACCCCGAACGGTTCAAGCGCTACTCGGAGAAGATGGGCTGCCCCAACGAGCACGACGTGTCCATCGACGAGCTGGAGCCGCGGCAGTTCTCCTTCAACGGGCCGTGGGGCGCCTGCCCCGGATGTTCCGGCCTCGGCACGGTCTTGGATCCCGATCCCGAGCTGCTGATCCCCGACGCGGATCTGTCGCTGGCCGAGGGCGCCATCGCGCCGTGGGCGTCGGCGCATCTTCGCTCGCACTACGACCACGTGCTGGCGTCGCTGGCCGAGGAGAACGGGTTCTCCTTCGTCGAGCCGTGGAAGGATCTGCCGGCGTCGGCCAAGAGACTTCTTCTCAGCGGGGTGAAGGGCAACGTGGTGGTGAGCTACCGCAACCGCTTCGGCCGGGTGCGCAGCTTCAGCCAGAAGTTCGAGGGCGTGGTCAACTTCATTCGACGACGCCACGAGGAGGCCGAGACCGATTCGGGGCGCGAGCGCTGGGGTTCCTACATGCGCGAGATCCCTTGCTCGGAGTGTGCGGGCGCACGCTTGAAGCCGTCGACGCTGGCCGTCACGGTGCGCGACAAGTCGATCGCAGATGTGGCCAACATGTCGATCGGGGAGGCGTCACAGTTCCTGAACGCGCTCCAGCTCACCGAGCGCGAGGCCGCGATCGCGCGGCGGGTGATCAAGGAGATCCGCGAGCGCCTGAAGTTCCTGCTCGACGTCGGCCTCGACTATCTGACGCTGTCGCGCGCGGCCGGCACGCTGTCCGGGGGCGAGGCTCAGCGCATCCGGTTGGCGACGCAGATCGGGTCGGGCCTCGTCGGCGTGCTCTACGTGCTCGACGAACCCAGCATCGGCCTGCACCAGCGCGACAACCTGCGGCTTATCGAGACCCTGGAGCGGCTGCGAAACCTCGGTAACACGCTGATCGTCGTCGAGCACGACGAGGACACCATCCGGGCGGCCGACTGGGTGGTCGATATCGGCCCCGGCGCTGGCGAGCATGGTGGCGAGGTGGTGGTCTCCGGTTCCTTCGAGGATCTGCTGGCCTCCGACGAGTCCCGCACCGGGCAGTATCTGTCGGGTCGTCTCTCGATCCCCGTGCCCGCCGTGCGGCGCACCGGCAATGGGGGGAAGATCACGGTGCGGGGTGCGCGGGAGAACAACCTGCGCGAGGTCACCGTCGATTTCCCTCTGGGGGAGCTGATCGCCGTCACCGGAGTGTCCGGATCGGGCAAGTCGTCGCTGGTCAACGGCATCCTCTACCCGGCCGCGGCCAAGCTGATCTACAACGCCAAGGCGGTGCCGGGCAAACACAAGTCGATCGCCGGCCTGGACAATATCGACAAGGTGATCCAGGTGGATCAGTCGCCGATCGGGCGCACGCCTCGGTCCAACCCGGCCACGTATACGGGCGTGTTCGACAAGGTACGTGCGCTATTCGCGCAGACGCCCGAAGCGAAGGTGCGCGGCTACATGCCGGGTCGCTTCTCCTTCAACGTCAAGGGCGGACGCTGCGAGAACTGCATGGGCGACGGCACCATCAAGATCGAGATGAACTTCCTCCCCGACGTGTATGTGCCCTGCGAGGTGTGCCACGGCGCCCGGTATAACCGGGAGACGCTGGAGGTGCGCTACAAGGGCAAGACCATCTCCGAGGTGCTCGACATGCCGATCAGCGAGGCGGTGGGCTTCTTCGAGTCGATCAACTCGATCGCGCGGCACCTCAAGACGCTGGAGGAGGTGGGCCTCGGGTATGTGCGTCTCGGCCAGCCTGCCACCACTTTGTCCGGCGGCGAGGCGCAGCGCGTGAAGCTGGCGGCGGAACTCCAGAAGCGTTCCACCGGGCGCACCCTCTACGTGCTCGACGAGCCCACCACGGGCCTGCACTTCGAGGACATCCGCAAGTTGCTGGCGGTGCTGCAGCGCCTGGTCGACGCGGGCAACACCGTCGTGGTGATCGAGCACAACCTCGACGTGATCAAGTCGGCAGACCACCTGATCGACATGGGTCCGGAGGGCGGCAATCGTGGTGGCCAAGTTGTCGCTACTGGCACGCCGGAGGAGGTCGCGGTGGCCGAGGGATCGGAGACGGGGCGCTTCCTGAAGCCGCTGCTGGAGTTCGCGTAGGTGAGCTAGTTCGGGATGACCGGCCGCATCGATTCGGGCCGGATGCGGTTGGCGGCGTACTTTCCGCCCCAGAACGCGATGGCTGCGGCGGCGAGGAACGGCAGTGCCTGAAGGATCAGGCGCAGATAGCGGTACTGGACAATGTCGATCGACTCGTACGAGTAGACCGTCACCTGCTGGGCTCCGCCGTCGCAGGTCACCAGATAGTTGCCGGCGGGAGCGTCGAAGAGCGAGGCAGGGAGCGGAGGATTGCCCTCGACCGTCACCTCGGTGAGCGGCAGTTGCGTGCCATCTCTATCTGCCACCGTGCATTCAGGGAGCGGGCCCTCCGTGTTGGTCACCGCGTAGGTGCCCTCCGTCTGGATGCTGATGGAGCCGTCGAGGCCTGGGATGTAGCGCTGCGCCAGGTGCGATCCGGGCACATTGGTGATCGAGCTCAGCACGAACACCGCGCCGATTCCCACCATCACCACCGCGACGATGCTGGTGACGATCCGCACCACGAGCGCGATCTTGCCCCGTCGCGCGAAGCGGCGGATCTGGATCCGGTACTCCGCCGCAGCAGCACGGCGGACGTCGTGGTCTTGGTTCATGCGTCAAGCCTACCGGCGGGCTGTCCGCGCTGTCGGAGGTCGGGCCTATCATCGGAGCCATGGCCGATCCTTCGACGTACCGCCCCGCGCAGGGTTCCATTCCCACGGATCCCGGCGTCTATCGGTTCTTCGACGCTTTCGGCACGGTGCTCTACGTGGGCAAGGCCAAGAACCTGCGTCAGCGTCTCAACTCCTACTTCGCCGACCCGTCGGCGCTCCACTTCCGCACCCAGACGATGGTGCGCACCGCCGCGCGGGTGGATTGGACGGTGGTGGCCAACGAACTCGAGGCCTTGCAGCTGGAGTACACCTGGATCCAGCAGTTCGACCCTCGGTTCAACGTCAAGTACCGCGACGACAAGTCCTATCCGTGGCTGGCGATCACCTGGTCGGAGGAGTTCCCGCGTGTCTTCGTCGGGCGGGGGGCAAAGCAGCGAGGCACCCGCTACTTCGGCCCGTTCGGCCAGGCCTGGGCCATTCGCGACACCGTCGACCTGATGCTGCGCGTGTTCCCCATGCGCTCCTGCACCAAGGGCGTGTTCAACCGCGCCCAGTCGTCGGGGAGGGCGTGCCTGCTGGGTGACATCGGCAAATGCTCCGCACCGTGCGTCGGCCGGGTGAGCCCGGAGGAGCATCGCGAGATCGTCTCCGATTTCTGCTCGTTCATGGCCGGCAACACCGACGCGATGATCGGCAAGGTCGAGAACGAGATGTACAAGGCCTCGGCCGAGCTCAACTTCGAGCGGGCAGCCCTGCTGCGCGACTCGCTGGGGGCGCTAAAGAAGGTGGGGGAGAAGAACTCGGTGGTGCTGAACGAGGGCACCCGCACCGACATCGTCGGGTTCGCCGACGACGGCCAGCAGGTGGCGGTGCAGGCCTTCCATATCGTCGACGGGCGGATTCTCGGGGAACGCGGCTGGATAGCCGATCGTGCCGATGATAGGCCACTCACGGGCCTGCTGGAGGCCTTCCTCGAGCAGCTCTACGAGGACCGCGACCTGCAGATCCCGCCCATGATCCTCAGCTCGGTGGAGGCTGATCAGGTGCTCGTCGACTACCTGGCCGAGCGGCGCGGCGGACCGGTGACGATCAAGGTGCCATTGCGCGGTGAGAAGCGGCGACTGCTGGATACCGTCGTGAGAAATGCCGAGTTAGCGCTGCAGCGGTCCCGAACCAAGCGTGCCACCGATGTGACCACCCGCAACGCGGCCCTGGACGAGTTGGCCGAGGCGCTGGGGCTCGATGCGCCGCCGCTGCGCATCGAGGGTTACGACATCTCGCACACGATGGGCACCGAGGTGGTGGGCTCGATGGTGGTGTTCGAGGACGGTCTGGCCCGCAAGAGCGAGTATCGGCGTTTCGTGATCAAGTCTTTCGAGGGCTCGAACGACGTCGCGGCCATGGACGAGGTGCTCTCGCGGCGGCTGCGCCGGCTGGTCGAGGAGCGCTCGGGAGACGTCGAGCTGATCGATGCCACCACCCGCAGCGCCCGCAAGTTCGCCTACGCCCCGGCGCTCATCGTCGTCGACGGCGGCCTTCCCCAGGTGAACGCGGCGGCGGAGGTGCTGGAGCGGTTGGGGCTCTCCGATGAGATCGCCCTCTGTGGGTTGGCCAAGCGCCTGGAGGAGGTGTGGCTGCCGGGGGAGGAGTTCCCGGTGATTTTGCCGCGAGCGTCCGAGGGCCTGTATCTGCTGCAGCGCCTGCGCGACGAGGCCCACCGCTTCGCCATCACCCACCACCGGGGACGCCGGGCCAAGCACGCCGTGGAGTCGATCCTCGACGACGTGTCAGGTCTTGGTGAGATGCGCCGCAAGGCCCTGCTGGCCTACTTCGGCAGCCTCCGAAAGCTGCGTGCGGCGTCGGAAGACGAGATCGCCCAGGTTCCCGGCTTCGGCCCGACCTTGGCGAAGGCGGTTAAGGAGGCCGTGGCAGGAACCGGTGGTGAGGCCATCAACCTGACCACGGGCGAGGTCATCGAGATGTGACCCCGTGCGGACGCGGGTTCCGCTTTCGGCCGCCGGATACTCCTTTTGAGGTTTCGGCCTGGGGGCTCGTTCCTCAAGGAGTATCTATGGTGTGCTTCGCGCTTTCTTGATTGTCGAGGCTTCTGCCCGGGACCTCGTACTTCGAGGCTGTGAGTATTTGGTGGTGGCTGGCCTGGGGCTCAGCTGGCAGGGTTAGCCGTGCCGGTTTCCCCCATGGATGTGGTCGTGACTCTTTCGAGGCCCGACCGGCACCCCGCGTGACAGCAGTTGGTGTCGTGTCATCAAGGAGACCTGTCCGCACCACACCCCACAGGGGGACACCGGTCGGCTATCCCAGCCCACCCGTGTTGACCTAATAGAAGGGCCTTGGCCCTGGTTCTTGGACACGGTGTCATTTCGGTTATGCCGCTTCCCCGAGCGTAGCGGAGACGGTCGTCTCGTAGGCGTTCGGGGTGATGCTGCCGATCGCGGAGTGCCGCCTTCGCGTGTTGTAGCGGTTCGCCCACCGGAACACGGCCCGGTAGGCCGTGGCCTGGTCGGGGAACGCGGGTGCGCCGTCGAGCAGTTCGCGCTTGAGCGTCGCGTTGAACGACTCGGCGAGGGCGTTGTCCGCGCTGGAGCCGACCTGGCTCATCGACTGGACCACGCCGAGGTCCTGGCAGAGCGTGGTGTAGGACTTCGAGGTGTAGACAGACCCGTGGTCTGAGTGAAACACCGCGCCGGCGAGGCAGCCGCGCTCGCGCCACGCGGCTTTCAGGGCGTCGGTGACGAGCTCGGTGCGCATGTGGCCGGCCATCGCCCAGCCGGCGAGCTTGCGCGAGCCCAGATCGATACACGACGCGAAATACAGGGTGCTGCCGTCGGCGATCGGCAGGTAGGTGATGTCACCGACGTAGCGACGGCCTGGCTCCCCGACGCTGAAATCGCGGCCCAACAGGTCAGGGAACCGCCTGCCGGACTGGTCCGGGATCGTGGTCTTCATCCGGCGCCTGAGGCGGATGCCGGCCAGAGCGTTCTCGCGCATCACACGCGCGACGCGTTTGTGGTTGACCCGCTCGCCCACGGGCGCGTTCTCGTTGAGGTCGGCGGTGATCCGTGGTGCCCCGTAGGCGCGGTCGCCGCCCTGGGCGGGGTCTTGCAGCACTCGGATCCGCGCGGCCAGTGCCGCGTCGGCGCCGCCAGATCAACGCTTAGGTGGTCGGTCGGTTTCCCGCCGGCTCCCGAGCCGGTCGCCGGCGCTAACGAGCGCACCAGCCGCTGGTTCGCCCGGGGTAGCCAGTCGGTGAGTTGGGTGTTGAAGTCCTTGGGGCTGGTGAACGAGCGCCCCGGTAGGAACGAGGACTCGAAGCCGTTATGCCGCTCGACCATGCCCTTAAACTCCGGATCACGGGGCGGGGCGAGCACGATCCGGGTCGCGAGCGTCCCAGCGAACGCAGCCGCCGAAGCGGTCACCGTGCCCCCGCCACCGATCGCTGATTCCCGGTCCCACCACAACCGTTTCGTGACCGCACCCAGCCCGGCGAGCAGTACCCACATGCCCGCGAGGATGTCACCCGCGCTCCGGGTCGGGATCATCCGCGCGCTGATGTAACGCGAGTAGGCCAGAGTCATCACCAACACCGGCAGCATCGCCAACTGGCCACCACCGACCGGGATCCTCGGCTCCGGGAACCACAGGTCGCACTGCATGGTGTCGCCGGGCTCGTGCACGATCCGATCCACCGGATCCACGCCCCGGTACTCCGGACGGATCGCACGTACCCTGTCCTTGAGTACCGTGATCGACCTCGTCCAACCGATCCGTTCCGCGATCACCGTGGCCGGCATCGTCGGATACTCCGCGAGCAACGCGCGGATCCGCGGCTCGACCGCGTCCACGATCGATCCCTTCGCCGGCCGCGCATATCGCGGTGGCTCGCTTGACGCCAACGCCGCACGCACTGTGTTCCGCGCCACACCAAGCCTGCGCGCGATCTCCTTGATCGGCACCCCCTCAGCCCGATACAGCCGACGGATCTCTGCCCAATCTTCCATCTTGATCACCCTCCCAGGGTTCAGGAAAGGGGTCAGGTTTCATCCGACACCCAGGGGTCAGTTTTCACGTGTCGGCGACACGGGTTGCGAGATCGATCACAGTGGCCAGATAGAGCCATCCCTGGTCGGCAGCCACACCCTCGGCAGCCACACCCCCGGCACCAGTCATCCGGTGCGACGACCCGGCACGCGATCACTGCCCGCCGAGCAGTGACATGCTGGCCCAGGGCTTCGAGACCGAGCTCGTCAAGACGGCAGAAGGTGGTCAGATCAGGGGCAGTGAAGGTAGCGTTGCGCACAGTCGAGGTCTTCTTGATGGACAGCGTAAGGAACTTCCATCCTGGAGGCCTCGACCCCTACCTCACCAGCGACACGCCCTCAGCTACCACGCGAGCTATCCACACCCTCAAATGCGAAGAGCCCGATTGCATGCGTCGACGAAAGACGACCAATGATCTTTTTGGAGGAGAAGATAGCTCTACAAGGATGAATCGAGGTTAGGGGTGCCGGTGACAAGGTTGAGTGCGGCGAGGTAGTCGGCCAGCTCCTCCGGCCCGCTGGCTTGGCCGCGGATGCGGAGGCGCCGGAACGGGTCTGCATCGTGGAGCGTGTTGGTGAGCCGGTAGGTGCGGCCCCCGTCGGGGTTGAGTCGGGTGGCGGCGGGGAGGAGTGGGTCGTGAGTGGCGGGGTTCACTCACAACCCACGCATCCTGCCGATCGATTGGGAATGCTGTGCAAAGTCGAGTCAACCGCAACCCGACACTGCCCGGAGGATGCCGTTGCCCGTTGCCCGTTGACGTGGCGAGTGCCGTGAAGTAGATTTTGGCGAAAGCGGATGAGCACCGTCATGCGACGAGAGGAGCTGGTGTCATGATCGACGATACCAAACCGTCCTGGAGCTATTTCACGGACGAGGAGATCCTATCCATCCTCGAGATATCGCGGCTCCAATTCAGAGAAGCATGGCAGGACGGATACATCATAAGTGACGAACGCGTTCTCTCGGGACTAACGCACATCAATGATTCTAATGACTACGTCAAGATTGTCTGGCGAGTTCAGCAGGAAAACCCCCATGACGCCCGGTACTTCGACCGAGACTACCTCGCGCGTGGAATCACGAATCTGAAGCTATTCTACGCGCTTGAAATCGTTGACGGGAAGAACCTTCATTCGTTGTCGAAGACGTTGGATGAGTTCTGGCACGCGCACCAGAACTTCAGCCGGGACTATACAAACTTCTGCGACACTGCATTCGGACCTAATCAGACACTCCACCATCTTCCAACTGATAAGCGGGATCTCGCCATCCAAGAGGCCATGGAGGCCCGATATCAGTACACGCGCCAGATGCTTGAGAAGATCGCCATTCGGGACGATGATTTCTGGGGGAATGACATCGTCATATGCTGCAGCGACGACACAGCGGTTCCTGAAGGATTCATCTTCTGGAGGCCTGCCCTCATCGCGATTGAGCCGGCGTGTCGCATGTATGACGATGACCGCCTCAACCAGGCACTAAGGAAGAAGACCAACTTCGTACTCGAGGGCTTCGCTTCCCTCAAATGAAGGGAAGGCGGCTTCCGGTCTAGCCTCGATCTTTCATGGGCGGCTTCTCGGTCGCCGGTGGCGGGCTGTGACCGTCGTGTGAGTCTGATTGTGGTGTACGAGTACGACAGTTTCGCCGGGTGGTGCACCGGGTGGGGCGAGGGGTTCCACGGCTCCCTGGGCATTTCTGCTTCTCGGAACGGGTTTTGGTGGGCGGGGTTAGGTATGCCCGATCGCGGCCAGGACCGTGAGGGCGGCCGTGAGGACGCCTACCCAGGGGTGATGCTGGGGATAGTGGAGCCTGGTCTGGCGTCCCCCGCGGCCCACGAGTGCGCTGATGCTGAACAGGCGGTGGCGTAGTCGTTTGGGTTCCCACCGGCGGGCGTTACCGGTGAGAGCGAGGAGTTGCATCCAGGTGGTCAGTTCACAGGCCGGCGCGACGATGGCGCATCAGATCTGGTTCTGGGCGAAGCCATGCAGGGGCAGGTTGCCTCAGTCCGGTGTCTTTCGCGATCCGGATCCGGTCCTCGCAACGGGCCCGGCGACGGTGTCATAGTTCGAGGTCGGCCAACTGGCCTGAGTTGGGTCGAACGCCTTAGTGTCTTGCCCAGGGTGCCGTCAAAGTCGGGTGTAAAGGTGCCTGACTAGGTGGTTTGTGTGGTTCGCGGCGTGGCGAACGGCAGGGACGCGGTCCCGCTGGTGAGGATGTGGGTGTTCAACGTCCAACCCTCGAGCCAAGGAACCGCGTCCGGTGACATCTTCCCCTGTCGCGGCGTGTGCTGTCGACCCGAAAGTCTTGCGCGCCGCCCGATTGTCCCAACTGTTCACCCATATCCCCGATCCCCGTAAAGCGCGGGGGCGACGACACGCGCTGCCGGTGATCCTCGCGCTCGCGGTCGCTGCGGTCGCCACTGGCGCGAAGTCGGTGTACGCGATCGCTGACTACGCTGCCGACACCGGGATCGAGATCCTGACCCGGCTCGGGTATCCCGCGAGCAATCGTCAGTGAAGCAACATTTCGGCGTGTGATCGAAGCGTTGGACGCCGAGACCTTCTCGTGGGTCTGCGGCGCGTGGCTGAGGATGCGCGCAACCACGAGCGCTGGCCGGCTGGTGATCGGGTTGGACGGGAAACCGTGCGCGGCGCCCGTGACGGTGACGCGAGGGCCCCGCATTTGGTGGCCGCCTGCACCCACGTCGACGGTGTGGTCCTTGGCCAAACTCAAGTCGATGATAAATCGAACGAGATCCCCGCAACCCGGCATCTACTAGGCCTGATGAACCTGACCGGGGTGGTCGTGACGATGGACGCGTTATGCGGGGGTATTGGCCTGGGAGTCCCCGTTGAAGTTCCGGTACCAGATCAGTCGCTACGGATTGACCCAGATCCTCGAATAGAGTGTCCATATCCGTGTATCGCTGATCTGTCTTCTGGGTTTATTTCGTCCGGTGGTGTTCCTTTTGAGCCGTTTTCCACGGCCCTTGTGGATCCGAGAGTATGAGTGGATGGCTGTGACCTGGGCTCGGAGGTCTTGGCAACGAAACCTGCGTGGAGGCTCTGAGTGCTCCGCTGTTTCTGCATTGTTTCTGCCGCAAGATCGTGGATGGCACGCTAGCATGTGCGCGTGAGTCCAGTGGAGATCAAGACTCTCGACGGCTCGGCGGAACACGAACACGGTGTCGTCTGGCTGAATGTGCCGTACGCCCGCCCCTCGGGCGACCCGTTGCGCCTTCAGGTCGTCTGGCCACCGATACCGGACTGGTTCAGCGACACCCGCTACCCGACCATCGCGTTCATCCAGGGCTCCGGCTGGCGTTGGCAGCAACTCGGGCAGTGGCTCGTGGCCCTGTCGCAGTTCGCGCGACGCGGCTACGTCGTCGCCATCGTCGAACACCGGCCGACCGAGATCGCCCCGTTCCCCGCACAGATCGAGGATGTACGGGCTGCCGTTCGGTTCCTGCATGAGAACGCCGAGCAGTTCCGCGTCGACGTTGACCGCATCGCGCTCTGGGGCGACTCCTCGGGCGGGCATTTGGCCGCGCTCGCCGCTATCACCGATGGCACTGCGGACGCCCCTGGCGTGCACGATGTTGAGCCACTTGGCATCGGCGCGGTCGTCAGCTTCTACGGACCGAGCGACATCGCGCGGATGCCCGATGACGACGCCTGCGACGACCTCCTCGGCGGCTTCGACCCCAAGCAGCACCCTGAGTTGGCCGCCTCTGCTACCGCCTCGACCTACATCCGGCCCGCAACCGAAGGGCCCCTCCCGCCCTTTCTCCTCATGCATGGCAGCGAGGATCCGGGCGTCCCGTTCGAGCAGAGCGCGATCCTGGGTCAAGCGCTGGTCGACGCAGGCCACGAGGCCGAGCTATACCGCCTCGAGGGTGCTGGGCACGGTGCCGGTGCGTTCTTCAGCGGGCCGGTTCTCGACATCGTCGACGACTTTCTCCGCAAGCATCTCGACGTCTGACCAGAAAGCTCCGCGTTCCTCCGGCTCATCGATGTAGTGAAGGGCAGTGCGCCCGAGAAGGTGGTCACTCAGCGGTAGGGGTCAATGATCGCCACTCCGCAATCGGTCAGGTTTGCGTCGCGTGTTGCGAGGATGGCCCCGTGGCTCTTTGTTATCGCCAGGATCTGGCAGTCCTCGTGGCTGATCGGGCGTCCTTCAGTCCGCCGTTGCGCGAGAAGAGACGCGTACTCGTCTGCTGCTTCGTCATCGAACGGGAGACCTTGAGCGGGCAAGGACTCAAGGAGTCGGTTAGCTCGTGCGGATAGGTCGTCTTTGCGTCGACCCTCAGGTAACTGCTTGATTCCCGCGAGCACTTCGGCTCTCGTGACAGAGGTAATGCGCAACTCCTGCGGCGGCTG
Source organism: Tessaracoccus caeni (assembly GCF_029211185.1). Classification (GTDB taxonomy): domain Bacteria; phylum Actinomycetota; class Actinomycetes; order Propionibacteriales; family Propionibacteriaceae; genus Arachnia; species Arachnia caeni. The sequence goes on along the minus strand of NZ_JARGDO010000005.1, from coordinate 30,015 downwards.
TGACTCCGTCCAGCGAACGACTGTTGGATCGTCACGCATGAGGTAGGACAGCACGTTGGTGTCAAGGACGATCACAACGAGATGTCCCTGGGGGTGCTCCGATTGGTTGTGAAATCTGGGATGTCATGGGCGGCTACTCCGGCAAAGGCTCGCTTCACCGCCTGTGCGAGGCCTTCTGGCTCTCCGTCGGTGGCGACGGCTTGAGTCAAGATCTCACGCACCTCCGCCTCCATGGAATGCCCGTGGCGAAGGGCGCGCTGCCGGATGCGTTCGCGGACGGACGGGGCAAGATCCTGGATTGTCATCGTCTCCATGCTGGTCACCTCCTGGCTCAAGGCTACGTTTCAGACGATGCGTGCACAATGCGCCCACATGAGGGTGTGGAAAACCCTTACGCCGTCGCCAGGGCGAGTGTTGCGAAAATCCAAAATCCCTGCGCTAACTCATCTATGCTGGCGCGATCCGACCCCTTCGACGACGCCGTCGTATGCCTGCTTAGGAGCCCCCGTGAAGTTGTCCCCCGCCTCTGAGGCCATCGTCAAAGCCACTGCCTCTGTCGTGGCTGAGAACGCCGAGACGATCACGCGAACGTTCTACCCCGACATGTTCGCAGCGCACCCCGAACTGATGCGCGTGTTCAACAAAGCCAACCAGGCGATCGGCGAGCAGCCCAAGGCGCTGGCGGCCTCCGTCGTGGCGTACGCGGTGAACCTGATCGACCCGAACGCCCCCGACTTCACCCCGGTCATGCAACGCATCGCGCACAAGCACGTGTCGCTGGGGATCAAGGCGCAGGAATACACGATCGTCGGCCATCACCTGATGAAGGCGGTGGGTGCGGTGCTCGGCGACGCGGTCACGCCCGAGGTGGCGGCGGCCTGGGATGAGGTCTACTGGCTGTTCGGCTGTGCGCTGATCGCGGAGGAGGCCAAGCTGTACGCGCTGGGTGGAACCGATCCCGATCATCCGTGGCGCACCTACCGCGTCGTGGAGCGCTTCGAGGAGAGCGACGACATCTTCAGCCTGGTGCTGGCTCCCGTCGACGGTGACACCCCGAGGCACGCCACCGGCCAGTACGTCGCGATCGCCGTCGATCTGCCAGACGGTTCACGCCAGCCCCGGCAGTACACGATCTCCTCGGGTCCGCGTGGGGACGCGCTGCGGGTGACGATCAAGCGGGTGAAGGGGGTCGACGGTGCTCCCGACGGCCAGGTGTCGAACTGGCTCGGCGACAACGCGAAGCCGGGCACCGTCCTGGAGCTCTCGCAGCCCTGTGGTGACCTGGTGCTGGAGGATAGCGACGACCCCATCGTGCTGATCTCGGCTGGCATCGGGATCACGCCGGTTGCCGCGATCCTCGAGGATCTGTCGCGCCGCCAGCCCAATCGCACCGTCCGGCTGTTCCACGCCGATCACAGCCACGACACGCACACCTTCTACCCGTCGCTGCGCCGCCAGGTGCTTTCCATGGCGGATGCTCGCGCCCAGAACTGGTACGAGGAGGGTGCCGACGAAGCTCCGACGCTGCGGCCCGCGCGTCCGGGGCTGATGGACCTCGCCGACGTCGAACTGCCCGAGAATCCGATCGTGTTCATGTGCGGCCCGCTGCCGTTCATGTACGCCGCCCGCCAGCAACTGCTGGCGCGAGGCGTCAACCCCGAGCGGATCCGCTACGAGGTGTTCGGCCCCGACATGTGGGCGCAGAACCCCGACGCCTGAGCGAGTCACTCTCCTTGCCCGGGGCCTCCCGCAGCTCCGCCGTGGATGTCGGTCTGGCCGTGCCGTCGTCCTCGGATGGGCCTGTGGGACGGTGTGTCGGATAGCGGCAGTACCCTTCGGGCATGGCATTTGCGTCGTGGTCGCTTCCGGGTCTCGTGTTGGCCGCGGTGCTGGTGCTGGCGATGGTGCTCTTCCCGTTGGTGCTCGCGGCGTGGAGTCGGGGACGCGTTCCCACGGCGGTGATCGTCGGAGCCTCCGCGGCGTTCGCGGTGGTCGCGCTGCTGGGTTCGGCGTGGGCAGTGCAGCGGTCGCTGATCTACTACCCGGATACAACTGACCCCGGGAGCGCGTCGACGCGGTTCGCGTCCGGTCAAGACGTGGAACTGCACACCGGCGACGGCATGACGTTGAATGCCTGGCGTGTCGATCCTGCCTCGCCCAACGGAATGGCCGTGCTCTATCTACCTGGCAACGGCGGCAACCGGCTGGTGCGCTCGGAGGTGGGGCAGCAGCTGGCCGACCGCGGCTTCACCGTGCTGCTGGTCGACTATCGCGGCTACGGCGGCAATCCCGGCTCGCCCAGCGAAGACGGGCTGATTCGCGACGCGGAAGCAGCCGCCACCTACCTCGTCGACGCGGGGTTCGCCCCCGAGCGCACCGTGTATGTGGGGGAGTCGATCGGCACCGGTGTCGCGGTGGCTCTGGCTGCGGAGCGCCCACCCGCCGGCGTGGTGCTCCGGTCGCCCTACACCAGGCTCTCCGACGTCGCGACGGAACAAGTGGGACTGCCCATCGGGTGGCTGCTGAGCGATCGTTTCGACACGATGGGACGCATTGGCGACGTCGATTCTCCCTTGCTCGTCCTGGCGGGGGTGGAGGATCAACTGATTCCGCCAACCCAGAGCGAGGAGGTGGCAGCGGGCGCGCCCAACTTGCACGAGATCGTCATCCTCCCCGGTGCGGGGCACAACGACGACGCGTGGTTCGGGTCGTATCTGGCCGACCAAGTGGCGGCCTTTGCTGAACACCTCGGGTAGCACGACGACGTGCTGTCTTAAGCCACCCCCGTCGCTGAGCCTCGGTGAGGCCAGGCTAGCCTACAAATTGTAGTAGTCCCGTTTGGTAACGGGTCGGTAACGAAAATTGGTGGCTACGCGATGCGACGGATTCTGACTTGGCTGGGAGCGGTGCTCCTTGCGGTGGCGATCGCCTGGTCGGCGGTCGCTCCGGCCTCGGCCGACGAGAAGTGGCAGGAGATCTCGGAGACGGTGGCGTCCCTCGTCCAGGAGGTGCCGGCGCTGCATGAGGCCGGCGATGCCAAGGGCGTCGAGGCCGCGCTGCGCAAGGCCTACTACGAGGAATACCAGGCGAAGGGTCTCGAGGACGAGATCAAGCACCGGCTGGGGGCGGACCGGGCGAAGGCCTTCCAGACGGCGATCGTCGAACTGCGCAATCTTTCGCGGGAGGACGCGCCGCAAGCCGAGATCGACGAACTCACTGCGGCCCTGCTCACCCAGCTGTCCACGGACGTCGAAGAAGTCCAGACCGCCCCGGAGGTGACCGACCGGTGGGGGAGGGTCGCGGCGAGCATCGTCGAGGCCGCGAACAACACGTTGGCGCTGCACGAGCAGGGAAAGCACGACGACGCGCTGAAGGAGGCCACCCGGGCCTACCTCCAGCACTACGAGGCCGACGGACTCGAAAAGGCGACGCTGTCCTACCTGCCCGGCGGGCGTGCGGCCCAGGTGGAGGCCCAGTTCCGCGCCCTTCGGGTGGGGGCGCGTGACGGCGCACCCATCGAGGAGCTGCGCGCCACCGCCGAGACGCTGGGTCAGATGGTGACCGAGGACGCCGTCGCCCTCGACTCGCTGGGCGCCAGCGAGTCCGTCGGATGGAGCGGCTTCGTCGCCGCCTTCGTGATCCTTCTCCGGGAGGGCGTCGAGGCGCTGCTGGTGGTGGCGGCGGTCATCGCCTATGTGGTCAAGACCGGCCGACGCGACCAGCTGAGGGGCGTCTACCTCGGCATCGGCGCCGCTGCGCTCATGAGCATCGCGCTCGCCCTGACGTTCAGCAGCCTGAGCAGCAGCGGGGCACTCGGCCTGACCCAGGAACTCCTCGAGGGCTTCGTCGGCTTCCTTGCCGTCGCCATGCTGATCTACATCAGCTCCTGGATCCTCTCCAAGTCGGAGGGCGACGCCTGGCACCGCTACATCAACGCGACGATCGACAAGAAGGCCGAGTCCGGCGGGCGTTGGGCCCTGTTCGCGGTCGTCTTCTTAGCCGTCGCCCGCGAGGGTTTCGAGACCATTTTGTTCTTCGTGCCCGTCTTCGGGGCCGCCCAGACCTCCGGCGACCACCTGCTGATCTGGGCCGGCGTCGCCACGGCCGTCGTGCTGCTCGCCACCTTGTTCGTCGCGGTGCGCTTCTTCGGCGTCAAGCTGCCGCTGCGCCCGTTCTTCCGCTGGATGGCCGTGCTGCTGTCGATCCTGGCGGTCACCATGGCCGGCGGCGCGGCGAAGGAACTGCAGGACGCCATGATCCTCGAGGTCACGCCGCTGCCCGGCATGCCGACGGTCGAGTGGCTGGGCCTGTACCCGACGGTCGAGACGCTGGTGACTCAGGGCATCGTCGCCGTCATCGTCGTGGCGCTCGCCGTGTGGCAGTTCCGCAAGTCTTCCGCCGTGAAGGCGGATACCCCTCTCAACAAGAACACCGAAGAAAGGGTTGAGACAAAGTGAAGATCATGTGGAAGGCGGCTATCGCCTCAAGCGCGCTCGCGCTCCTGCTGACCGGATGCGCCGGGGACACGGCACCTGGCACCACCGACACCCCGCCTGCTGCCGCCGACACGGGCACCCCGTCGGATCCCGCCCCTGAGGCGACGGACCCTGAGGAGCCGGCCGATCCGAATCTCGTCGGCATCAATGAACTGGCGGTCGGCGACTCCGGCCCGCAGCAGGCCGGCGACTACCTCGAGGTGAACGCGGTCTACTTCCAGGCCATCGACATGGAGCACGGCACCATGGCCATGCCGCCGGCCTCCGAGTCGGACATGCACTTCGAGGTCGACATCAAGACGACGGAGAAGGCCAAGGAGATCGGCTTCGAGGCCGAGCAGTTCATGCCGTACCTCAAGATCACCCCGAAGCTCACCGAGAAGACCACCGGGGAGGTCGTCGAACTGGGCACCCTGATGCCGATGATCGCCTCCGACGGCGCTCACTACGGCAACAACATCAAGCTGGCGCCCGGCCTCTACACCGTCGAACTGACCATCCAGTCGCCGGCCGACGACTTCATGCTGCACACCGGAAAAGACACCAGCGGCGTGCAGGGCCGGTTCTGGACCGAGCCGCTGAAGGTTACCTTCGACAACTTCGAGTGGGCCGGCCAGCTCCTCTGACGGAGTAGACACCCCATCCATGCTGAAGCTCTTCGTCACCGCGGCTCAACTCGCACTTCCGTTGTGCGTGCTGTCCGCGACGCTCATCGTCAACCGCGCCTACGCGCCGGCCGCACGCCGGCGCGTAGGGCGGATGACGGTGGCAGGCCTCCTGATCGGGGCCGGGGCCGCCGCCGTGATCGTCTGGCTGCGGCTCAACACCCGCCACATCTCGTTGCCCCTGGTCACCCTGTGGGGCGGCACGGCTTTGGTTTTGTTCCTGCTGGCCTTCCTGGTTGCGGTGTGGACGGTGGGCCGGCGTCCGCTCGTCACGACGGATGGCCTCGGCCTCACCCGCCGCGTGCTCACGCTGACCAGCGTCGCAGCACTGCTGGTGGTCCACTTCTTCTACGGCATCCCGCTGTATCTCGCGCTCGACGGGGTGGTCCCGATGGGCGGGGTGCTGTTTGCCAGCGACTCCCTCATCAACCTGATCGGCTACCTGCTGGGCGTCGCCGTCGCCGCAGCCGCGGGCGTCGTGCTGGCCATGGCTTTGGGACGAGTGCCCGGGCTGGCTCGCCGGATCGCCACCACGACGGTGGTGGGCGTCGCCCTGCTCACACAGTGGCCGCCGCTGTATCAGCTGTACTCGACGGCGCGATTCCTGCCGAAGAGTTCCCTCAACTTCCGCGCCCTGCTGCTGGTGCAGCGCAACGGCGTGGTGTTCCTGCTCGCGCTCGTCGTGGTGGTGGTCGCGGTGGCGGCGATCAGCTACGCGACACGTCGCCGGCAGGCCCCGGCCGACGCGGTGCCCGCCGAGCATCGCCTGGTGAAGGCCGAGGCCGTGTCGCGACGACGCGTGCTCGCCTGGTCGATCGCGCTCGGCGCCGGGCTGACCACCACCTACACCGTCGGCAAGAAGATCGCCGAGGCTGTTCCCGAGCTCTCGCCCATCGAGGCATCGGTGATCGACGGGCCCCATGTCAAGGTCGACCTGCGGCTGGTGAGCGACGGTCACCTCCACCGCTTCGCCTACCCGTCGAGCGGCGGCACCGAGGTGCGCTTCATCGTCATCCAGAAGAACCCCACGTCGTTCGGAACCGGCCTGGACGCCTGCGAGATCTGCGGTCCCAGCGGCTACTACGAGCGCGACGGCAAGGTGGTGTGCCGCGAGTGCGACGTGATCATGAACACCCAGACCATCGGCTTCCCCGGTGGCTGCAATCCCATCCCCATCGACTACGAGCTCACCGGGAACGCGCTGCTGTTCCAGGTGGACGAGCTGGAAGAGAAAGCGCGGGTGTTCGCCTGACATGTTCTTCTTGCGAATGATCTCCAAGGCCCTGCGCCAGCAGCTGGGGAAGCGCGTGATGATCGCGGTAACGATCTGCCTCGGCGCGGCGCTGACCACGTCGATGATGGCCGTGATGCTCGACATCGGCGACAAGGTGAAGCAGGAGCTGAGCTCCTACGGCGCGAATATCGAGGTGACACCCAAGGGCGCCTCCGTCGTCTCCGAGCTCTACGGCACCGACGAGGAGCCCACGGGCGCGTTGGTGGAGAGCGAACTTCCCCGGCTGAAGTCGATCTTCTGGGCCTACAACCTCGAGGACTTCGCCCCCTACCTGAAGACGACGGTGCGCGTCGGCACGGCGGAGCCCACCGATGTCACCCTCAGCGGCACCTGGTTCACCCACACCATGACGCTCGACATCGGCGAACCCGTCGAGACGGGGCTGCTGCGGCTGCGCGAGTGGTGGGACGTCGACGGCGTATGGGCCGATGACGACGACCCGCAGCAGGCGATGGTCGGCGCCAACGTCGCGGCGGCGCAGGGTTGGTCCGTCGGCGACGAGTTCCAGGTCTCCGGTACCAAGGGCGACGCGACGCTGCGGGTGGCGGGCATCTTCCACGCCGGCGACGACGAGGACGACACCATCTACGCCCCGCTCGCCACCGCGCAGCAGCTGACGGCGCGCCCCGGCGAGGTGGACCGGATCGAGGTGCGCGCGATCACCACGCCCGAGAACGAGCTGTCCCAGCGCGCCGAACGTGACCCCTCCAGCCTGTCGGTGGCCGACTGGGAGACCTGGTACTGCACGGCCTACGTGTCGTCGATCTCCTATCAGATCGAGGAGGCGCTGACGGATGCGGTGGCCAAGCCGGTGCGCCAGATCGCCGACTCCGAGGGCGTGATCCTGGAGAAGACGCAGCTGATCATGGGCCTGATCGCCGTGCTGGCGATGGTGGGATCCGCGCTCGGCATCGCCAACCTGGTGACGGCCAGCGTGATGGAGCGCGCGCCCGAGATCGGTTTGCTGAAGGCGATCGGCGCGCGCAACGCCTCCGTCGTGCTGCTGATCCTGGCGGAGACGATGGTGGTGGGCCTGGTGGGCGGCGTCGTGGGTTTCGGGCTGGGTGTCGGCCTCGCGCAGATCATCGGGCAGATGGTGTTCTCGTCGTGGATCACGCTACGGCCCCTGGTGCTGCCGGTGATGGCCGTGCTGGTGATCTCGATGATCCTGGCCGGCTCCCTGCCCTCGCTGCGGGCCTTGATGAAGCTCAAGCCCTCCGACGTCCTCCACGGGAAGTGATCGCATGACACGCGCCAGGATGTATGTGCGGATGATCACCAAGGCCTTCATCCGCCGGATCTCCCGAGTCGTCATCGCCTCGCTGTCGATCGTCGTCGGGGCGGCGACGCTGTCCACGCTCGCGATCATCACCTACACCGTGCCCGCGGAGATGGCCCGCGAGCTGCGCTCCTACGGCGCCAACCTCGTCGTTTCGCCGGCCGGCACCAAGACGGTGCACCTCGACGACGTGGCCACGATCAACGCGGCCCTGACTGCGGCGGACGTCTCCGTCGTCGGGCACGCGCCGTACCGCCAGGACAACCTGCTCTACAACCAGCAGCCCATGCCCGCCATGGCCACCGACTTCGCGCTGGCCACCGCGATGCGGCCTTACTGGAGCGTCGACGGCGAGGTGCCCGATCGGCCGGGCGAGGTGCTCGTCGGACGGGATCTAGAGAAGCGCTATGGCTTCGAGGTGGGCGATCAGATCGCACTGATCGCGCAGGTGGAGGAGGGGGTCGACTCCCAGCCGACCACCATGACGGTCTCAGGCCTGCTGCGCACCGGCGGCCCCGAGGACACCATGCTGCTGATGTCCCTCGATGACCTCGAGGCGGCCTCGCCCGCCGACGGCCGGATCGACATGGTCGAGTACTCGCTGCTGGCGAACGAGGGCGAGCTGGAGTCGATCGCCACCACGATCGACGCGGCCGACGAGTCGGTGCACGCGCAGGTGATTAAACGCATCACGCGCTCCGAGTCGGGGGTTCTCCTCACGCTGCGCTCCCTGATCTGGATCGTCAGCCTGGTGATCGGCGCGCTCACGTTGATCAGCGTCACCACGACGATGAACGCCGTCGTCGGCGAACGGGCCACCGAGTTGGCGCTGAAGAAGGCATTGGGTGCCTCCAGCCGGCAGCTCGTCGGCGAGTTCATTGGGGAGGGTGTCGTGCTGGGCCTGTTCGGCGGCCTGGTCGGCGCGCTGGTCGGCATCGCCATCGGCGGCCTGATCACCCGCGAGGTCTTCAACTTCGGCCTGCAGGCGAGCGTCTGGGTAGTGCCCGTGACGATGCTGCTCGCCGCCGTCGTCAGTGGAGTGGGCAGCTTCCTGACCGTCAAACGCATCATCACCATCGATCCGGCCCTGGTGCTGGGGGGAGAATGACATGAACTCGAAAGAGGTCTACAGCCTGAGCGGCGTCAGCCGGCTCTACGGCGACGTAGCGGCGCTGGACACCATCGATCTGACCATTCACAAGGGCGAATGGCTCTCCATCGTCGGCCCGTCGGGCTCCGGCAAGACCACGCTGATGAACATCCTCGGCTGCATGGACACCGCCACCTCCGGCACCGTGCTGCTCGACGGCGAACGGCTGGACAAGCAGGGCGAGCGCGAGCTGGCGGCCATCCGGCGCCGGCGGATCGGACTGATCTTCCAGAAGTTCCATCTGGTCAAACACCTGACGGCGCTGGAGAACGTGATGGTGGCGCAGTACTACCATTCGCTGCCGGACGAGGCGGAGGCCCGCGCGGCGCTGGAGCGCGTCGGGATGGGCGCCAGGGCCAGCCACCTCCCCCGTCAGATGTCGGGCGGCGAGCAGCAGCGCGTGTGCGTGGCGCGGGCGCTGATCAACTCGCCGTCGGTGGTGCTGGCCGACGAGCCCACCGGCAACCTCGACGAGGCGAACGAACGAAAAGTGCTCGATCTCTTCCGGCAGTTGCACGACGAGGGAACCACCTTGATCGTCGTCACCCACGACGCGATGGTCGCGGCCCAGGGGCAGCGTCAGGTGATCCTCAACCACGGCCGCATCGCCCAGGTCATCGAGACCGACGACTATGTGCGGGCCTTCGGCGCGAAGGCGGCATCGTGAGCCGCGCGCGCACCCGGCTGCTGGCCCTGGTGGGTGCGGTCGGCGTCGTCGCGCTCTCGGGCTGCGGGCTCAGTATGAGCGCTGCCGACCACCCAGACGGCGTATACCGGGGTGAGAGCACGCCCGACGATGCCGGGGCGGTGGGCACCGTCGAGTTCACCATCGCCGACGGCGTGATCACCGAGGCGCGGTTCGTGATCACCGACGCCGACGGCACCCCGCACGACGAGAACTACGGCCTCTCGAAGGCCACAGGAGAGCCCGTCGACAAGGCCTTCTATCAGCGCGCCCAGGCAGCGGTGGCGGCCGAGCAGCAGTACGTCGCTCAGTTCAAGGAGGCCAGCGACGCAGACGAGGTGGACATCATCGCCGGGGCCTCGCTGTCGCATCGCCAGTTCGTGGAGGCCGTCACCGACGCGCTGAGCCGCGGAGCGGCGTGAGTGGCAGCCGGGAAGCGCGCTGGTCGGAGTCGGCCGCGATGGGCACCGTCGTGCACCTCTGCCTGGTGGACGAGCCAGGTGGCCCGACTTGCTCGGGATCCGCGACCTCGCCCTCGACCACCCCCTCACCCAATCCAGGAAAATCGGCCATTGGCCGATTTTCGGCACAAGACACCGAAAAATCGGCCATTGGCCGATTTTCGGTGCGGGGTGGAGAGGAGTGGATGGGCCGGGCTGGGGGCTCGGTGCCGGGGCAGGCCGGCGCCTTGCACGCCTTGGTGGCCGAGGTCGACGCGGCGCTGTCCCGCTTCCGGCCGGACAGCGACGTCGGACGGTTGAACCAGGCGGCTGGAGCCTGGGTGCCGGTGGGGGAGCATCTGGTGGCCGTCGCGCGCGCCGCGGAGCGATACCGCGTCGAGACCGGCGGGGTCTTCAGCGCGGTGACGGCGGCCGACGGTGCTGGGCGCGCGCTGCGCCTCCGGCCGGCCGGCGCCAGGGGCTGGGAGGCTCGGCTCGACGACGACTGCCAGGTCGACTTCGGGGCCATCGCCAAGGGGTATGCCGCCGACCTGGTCCGGGACCGGGCGGCCGCCACCGGCGTGCTCGCCTCGCTCGGCACGTCGTCGGTGTCGGTCGGCGGTGACGCCCCGCGCGGAGGAGCCTGGCGGATCGCCCTGGGGTCGCCGTGGCACGAGCTGGACGAGACCCTCGGCTACCTGGAGGTGCCCTGCGGATCGTTTTCAATGTCGGGCATCCGAGGTCACCGGCTGGGCGTCGAGCCCGTCGTCGTCCGGCACGTCCGGGATCCTCGCACGGGCGAGGAGGCGCACACCGACCTGTGTTCCGTGGCGGTGGTCAGTGACGACGGCATGCGCAGCGAGGCGATCTCCACGGCAGCCCTGGTGCTCGGCCTCGAAGACGGCATGGCGCTGTGTCGGCGGCTCGGCGTTGACGCGGTCTTCCTCACGGCCTCCGGGCGGCTGTTCGCGTCTCCCGGGCTTGCCTCGCGGATCGCCCTGCGGCCCGGGATAGAGGAACGATTGACAGCGCTCCGCCCCTGATCGCAGGACCACCCAGCGCCGTCGTGTGTGCGGCAGAACATCGTCACTTGAGGCGCTCCATCTCCAAGACCACCTCATGATGCCCCGACAGAGACGCCGGGAGATGCACGTCGCCATCGACGAGCCGGCCGTCCAGCCGCACTGAGGCGAGCCGATCTCCGCTCCCGGTCACCGTGATGGTCAGCGAGGAATCGCGGTAGCGGAAGGCGGAGAGCGTCGCGCCGTCGAAGCGTTCGGGCACGATCGGCGCGAAGCGGATCCCGTCCTCGGAGAGGCGCATGCCCAGCACCCCGTGGTGGATCATCCGAAGGTAGGCGGTCGCGGACCAGGTCTGGTGCGGTTCGCTGGGCCAGTGGGCACCTTCCTGCCAGCCGCCGTCGACCTCACCATTGATCGCGTTGTAGATTTCGAAGAACTCGCCGTCGCTGCCGAGAAAGAGGCGTTCGAGGTCGTCGAGGTTCTGTTCGAACACCGCGGACTCGCCGACGACGGCCGCCGTCGAGCCGAACATGCCCATCACCATCGGCCAGCAGACGGCGTTGTGCCGGCCCGGTTGTTCGTCGGAGAAGCGCTCAGGGAAGTGCGGCCAGACGTTGACCACTCCCTGCGGCTGGCGATGGGTTCTCCGCAGGATGTCTCGCGCGAGGTCGGGATCCGCGACGCCGAAGAGCGCCGCGAAGGCGATCCCGCAAGCCTCTTCGTCGTCCGCGACGGAACCCTCCGCGTCGCCGCTTCCGTGCAGCAGGTAGCCGTATTGCCTCGCCGTCGGCCGCCAGAGCTGCGCGTCGATGGCCGAGGCCAGCGCGTCGGCGCGTTCGTCGAAGGATTCCTCCGGGGCGTCCAATGCGCGAGACATGGCTGCGAGCGTGCGCAGCGCGCCGACGTAGAGCGTGTTGGTGGAGAGGCACATCAGTTCGTGCGCCGGCGGGTAGTCGAGCACGAAGCTCGATCCGTTGCCCGGCTCCCATGGCGGTCGGGGATAGCCGGAGATGCCGTCCTGCATCACCGCTCCGCCCGCGTAGAGACCGTGTGCCGGGCGGAAGCGTCGCTCATGCAGGATCGCGAGCGACCGCGCGCCCACTCCACGTGCCCACGCGAGGAACTCCCTGTCGCCGGTGGCCAGGTAGTGGTGCCACGCGGCGAGCACCCAGATGATCTGGTCCCACCACTGATCGTCCTGGGCGAGGATCGGCTCATCGCTTCCTTGGCAGACCATGACGAGCGTGTCCCGCGCGACGTCCGGTGCGAGGAAGCTGGCCGCGTTCCAGGCGTTGATGGCGGCATCCCGTGTCCAGGGATCGGGGTAGTGGGCGCCCGCGCGGATGAACCTCGGGGGTTCGTCGGCACTCCGCCCCGCGACGATGTTGAGGTCCAACAGGTTGTGAACCGCCCTCGAATACAGGAATCCGCTGGCCTCGCCGCCCGGCACCGCGAGGACGGGCCGGTGGTGATGGGTGCCTTCGATGCCTGGTTTCTCGACCATCGCAGCGCCGCCTCTCCTCGGGATGACCACATCGTAGGGACTGATCACCCGAGCGTGTGACGAGGCGCAGGGTTGGGCTCGGAAAGACCCGCGGAACGCCGGTTTGAACGTTGTTCAATAACGGTGTTAGATGGTGCTCATCCGCACAGGGAGCCTGAAGGAGATCGTCATGAGCAGCCGTGCAGAAGCCACAGCCCGACCCAAAGGGTTCGCGTCTGCAGACCTCGCCTACATCGCCGTGTTCGCCGCGCTGCTGGCGGCCCTGTCGCTCGCTCCGGCGGTGCCCATCGGCGTCGTCCCCGCGCCCATCACGCTCCAGCTCGTGGGTGTCGCGCTGGCGGGCCTGTGCCTCGGCTGGTGGCGCGGTGCGCTCGCCGTGGGCCTCTACGTTCTGGTGGGCCTGGCCGGGCTGCCGGTCTTCGCGGGTGGCAAGGCCGGCATCGGTGTGCTGGCGGGCCCGACGGGTGGCTACCTGATCGCCTTCATCCTCGCGGCGGCGCTGACCGGCGCGATCGCCCAGGGGATCGTCAGGCGCGGTCTGACCGTCCTCACCCCGGTGTGGTTCTTCCTGGCCTGCATGGTGGCGCGGGTGCTGATCGTCTGGCCGCTCGGCGCCGCCGGCATGGCTCGCGCGGTGCCTATGCCCTTCGGGGATGCCATCGTGTTGGAACTCACCTTCTGGGTGCCCGACGCGGTCAAGTTCGCCATCGCGTCGCTGCTGGCATTTGCGGTGCACAAGGCTTTCCCGCGACTATTCATTCGATGATCGAACTGCATGCCGTCAGCGTTGTGATCCCGGCCGTGCGCCGGGGCGAGGCTGATCGCGTGCTGCTCGACGACGTCACCCTTTCACTGCCCGAACGCCGGATCGCGGTGATCGGGGCCAACGGCTCCGGCAAGTCGACGTTGCTGCGGCTGCTGAACGGTCTGCGCGCGCCGTCGTCGGGTCAGGTGCTGGTCGATGGGCTCGACACCGTGCGTGACGCCAAGGCTGTGCGACAGAAGGTGGGCTTCGTCTTCACCGATCCGCTGGCGCAGCTGCTGATGTCCACGCCCATCGAAGACGTGGAGCTGAGCCTGCAGGCCACCATCAAGGACCGCCGCGCCCGCACCGAGCGCGCCCGGCAGCTGCTAGCTGAGCGTGGCATCGAGCGCGTCGCGCATCAGAGCATCTACGACCTCAGCGGGGGAGAGCGTCAGCTGGTGGCGCTCACCAGCGTGCTGGCCGTCGAGCCCACCGTGCTGGTGGCCGACGAGCCCACCACCCTGCTCGACCTGCGCAACAAGCTCGCCTGGCGTCGCACCCTGGCCGAGCTGGAGCAGCAGGTGATCTTCTCCACCCACGATCTCGACGTGGCCGCCGATGCTGATCGGGTGCTCGTCATCGACGACGGGCGCGTCCTCGCCGACGGGCACCCCGACGACGCGATCGCCGCCTACGTGGGAGCCATGGCCCGATGAACGCCCACACGAGTCTGCTCGGCGTCTACCAGCCAGGCGACGGGTGGCTGTTCCGGCTGCCGATCGGCTGGAAGTACCTGCTGATGTTGGCCGTCGCCGTGCCCCCCGTGCTGGTGAGGGAGTGGTGGATCACCGCCGCCGCGCTGATCGTGGTGCTCGTCGCCCTGCTCACCTCGCGCGTCTCGCTGGGCCGGATCCTCGATGTGGGCTGGTACCTGTGGGTGCTGCTCGGCGTAATGGTCGCCTATCAGCTGATCTCACTGCTGCCCGTGATGGCTTTCGTTGGCCCTGGCAATCTGTTGGCTGCGGTACTGGCAGCCCGGATGCTCACGCTCACGACGTCGACGCCCGACCTGATGGACGCGCTGGCCCGAGCGCTGGGGCCGCTGCGTCATGTCGGGGTCAATCCCAGGGCCGTGACGCTGACCATCGCGCTGATGATCCGCTCCATCCCGTTCCTGGCCGGTGCCGTGCAGGACGCCCGCGACGCAGCCCATGCGCGTGGGAGGACCCGCAATCCGGTGGCGCTGCTCACGCCGGCGGTCGTCGGCGCGGTGGCCTACGCGCAGCGCACCGGCGAGGCCCTAGAGGCTCGCGGACTTCCGCGTTGACGCTCTAACCGGAGAGCACCGTGCGTAGACGCCGGGCTTCGACGGTGAGGCGCGCCGAGCCGGACCTGTCGGCAACCGCGTCGAGTCCCGGAACCGACTCTCTCGCCCCGACGACCAGTGCCGCCTCGGCCGCGATGCCGACCAGGTCGGCGGCTCCCGGACGTGCGCGCGTCGCCTCGAACAGCACTGGCAGCGCCTGGCGCAGCAGGTTCCAGACGTACCGGGATCCGGCGACGCTTGAGGCCGCCACGTCGCGCAGATGCGACGCCCACCGTCCGAGTTTGTAGCTGGGAAGCGGCGCGGCCAGCGCCCAGGCCGGACCGGCGGCCACGCCGTCGAGCGCGCCTGTTGCCAGAAGGCCCAACGTGGCGTCGGTGGCGGCGGCGCGCAGCTGGGTGTGGTCGGCTGTGGCGGCGTCGGCGAGCGCGAGGTGGCTGGCCGGGCCCAGCGCTCCCTGCTGATGCGGAAAGGCGATGAGGGGCGCCGTCTGGTTGACGGTGCCGCGCCACCATTCGAGAGCCTTCAAGTCGTGCAGAGCGAGCGCCTCGCGCAGGGTCGGCAGCAGTGCGACGTCCACCTCCTCGCTGAGGTGCGCGCCTCCATCCGCTCGGGGCGTCGAGAGTCGGAGGAGCAGACCGCCGCCGCGTCCCGAGGTGCCAGGCCACTCGCCCATGAGAGCGACGTAGGGGTAGTTCGAGTTGTCGCGCAGCTCGAGGCTCAACTCGGGCCCGGGCACCGGCCCACGTCGTAGCTCGCTGACCAACCACGACGCGGCCTCGCCGCCGATGGCCTCCACCTGCGCCGCGAAGCCGGGGCTTGGGTCGAGCGGCAGCCGCAGCCAGGCTGCCTCGAGGTCTCGCGGCAGGACCGGCCGAGACTCGCGCTGAGCACGACGAAGATCGTCGAGCAGTCGATCTGGATCGACGAGCCCGGTGCTGTCACGAGGGAAGGACAGCAGCAGCACCTCGTCCTGCAGGTGGCCGAGAACTTCGCGGGCGCGCTGGACGTTCGGGGCGAGGGCGCGGCGGGCCCGGACAGGCCGACGCGGGAGGAGAAGGCGATCTGCCAACGACGGCCGCCAGATCAGAGAGAACTCGTTCAGCATCATGGGCCAGTGCGCGGACCGATCGCGGAGGGGCAGTGCCTTCTTCTGCTGCGGTGTGAGCGAGGCCCCGAACCGGGCGAAGCCATCGATGAGGCGCTCGTCGTCGCCGAAGGTCGGCCCGACCTTGGCCGCCCGGCGGACCAAGTCGATCAGCTCGTCGACGGATTCGATCCTGGGGAGGGGTGGGGCAAGGAGCAGTGGAGGCAGCTCGGGCAGGGCGGGCGCGCTCTCGGTTGAGGCTCCTCGGATGCTGGGGCTGACCGCCTCCATGGCCCAAGCGATTTCGGCAGCAGCATCGCCCGCCGGAAGACTGCCGACCAAGGCCAAGGCCTTCTCCTGCACGATCCGCTTGGGGTGGGAGAGCCCGATGCCGGCGACGCGCACCACCTCGGCGGCGGCCTCCGGTGTGCCCTTGGCCAAGGCCCTCAACCAGACCAGCGCCGCCTGAGGAACTCCGGCATCCGCCCTGGTCAGGGCCACTTCGCAGGCGATCACGGCGGTGGAACGATCGGCCTCGGCACCCCGAAGCGCAGCCAGGGCATGCCGCGCGACGAATGCCTCTTTGGACTCCACCAGAGCCAGATACTCCCGTCGATGGGCCAGCGCCTCCTCGGGCGTGGGGGAGAGCTCCTCGACGAAGTCCAGCGCTGCCCGCAGATGCGGTTTCATGCCACCCCGAACCAGGCAGGCGAGCGCACGATTGTGTAAGTCGGTGCGATCGACCTTGCCTTCTCGCACCCACTGCCCGGCGAGTTCCGCCCACCGCCGCTGCTTCCCTTCTGCCTCCCACACGGCGTTCGGAGGAGGAACCGCGTCGTGCAATCTGTCGGAATCCAAGGCCCGCAGGAGCAGCGTGGGGAGTTCGGGGTCGACGGTGAACTGGGCATCGGCGTCGAGGGTCACCTCCTGGCGCCGCAGCCAGTGCACGGCGTAGTCGGGGGTGTCGAGGTGCCGGAGCCCCAGGTGCTGGAGGATCGGATCGATCACGTCCCAAGCCGCCTGGCTGGCGCCTCCCCGCATGAGCGTTCCTGCCAAGATCTCGGCGAGTCGTCGCTGCCAGGCCGCTGGACGCCCAAGCACCACGGCAGTCTTCTCCGGCCAGGTTCCCCAGTCGAACTCCTCGGCTGCACGCTCCGGCGACGGCGTGGTGGCGAGCTGCGCGATCGCGAGCCCGGCACTGCCGACCGGGTTTTTCGCGAACGGGCGGTCAGACTTGGGGGATCGCCACCACGCGGCCTCCTCCTTCTCCAGCGACCGAATCAGGGGCTTCGTGGTCTCCCGCTCGGCCTCAGACACACCGTCATACAGCCGCAGGACTTCCGCGTCGCGATCGCGCCGGATCGCTCGCTCCAGCGCCTCCAGGTCGATCATGCGCTCAGCTCCACAGCCAAACCATGCTTGCAAGGGCCCCGACTGGTGCCGTGACGCAGCCCCCAGTCGCAGCCGCACAGCCAACCGCCGTCGGTGCGTCGGAGGCGGTAAGTCGATGCGCCGGAGCGCACCGTCGCCGCCTCGTTCTCCAGCGTGATGGCGCCCTCCTCGACGAGGCGTTGGGCCGCTACCAGCCGAGGGTTTCGGCGGGCGGCCTTGTCGGCGTCGTAGGGAAGATCACGATGGAAGAACCGGCCGTCGGCGTTGTCGAAGCCGACGCGGCCGGACGTGCCCAGCCTGGTGAGGGTGCGCCGCACGCGCGGCTCGTCCCAGCCGAGCGCCAGGGCGAGTTCTGCGGAACCGGCGCCGGGCGTCCAGGCCAACACGTCGAGGACGGCGTCGGCGTCGTGCGCGTCGCCGGTGGCGAGGTCGCGCAGCACCCCGCCCTCGCCGCTGAACCCACGCGCGACGTCGGGTGACAGCACGAGGGTGAGATGCGCCGTCGGCAGCACGAGCTGCCACGCGCTGGATCGCGGCTCGCTGCCGCCGTCGGTGGGACCGTAGATGCGCAGCGCGGTCGTGAACCGCAGCAGCGGGAGCAGCTCGGCGAGACGATGGGCGCCGTCGAGATAGACGGCGCCAGCAGAGGCGGTGGCGGACAGGCGCAACGTGCGTCCAGAGGGCACCACCCAGATCCGCCGGCCATTCGGTGGCAGCGACCGAAGGAAGCGCAGCGCGTCGATGGCGCCGAGTTCGGCCAGCGGGTGCATCGTGGCGCAGGCCACCGAGGCCTCGCCGAAGCCGCGCACCCACCGATCCGGCAGCTTCACCTTCCGCTCGACGTGGGTCTCCGTCTTGGTGGTGGCGGTGACGGCGTCGCGGCCCACCGAGAGGTGTAGCGGTTCGCCGGAGCGGATGGTCGACAGCGCGTGCCGCAGCGGGGGATTGACGTCGATGTTGGTGGTGCCCAGTTCCCCGAGTTCGCCGTCCAGCGACGTCAGGTCGAACCGGGCGTATACCCCGCCGCAGCCGGAGAATGACTCGAATCTGAGCCGTTCGCCGTCGCTGGTGACGACGGGATCCAGCGAACTCCAGTCGATCCGCGAGTAGTAGCTCGTCGCGGCGACGTTGGCGACCGCCAGGATGCCGCGCGCGCACTCCTCCGCGTCGACGACGAACCCGCTGAAGAAATGCGGACTGTCCACCAGCCCCGAGGGGCCGGTGGCCATCGAGGTGGCCAGTTCGATGGAGCGGTCGTCGGCGATGGACTCCCAGGCATAGGTCACCGTCATGGCTGAAGCCTATGGGTTGCCTCCGACAAAGAAGACGCAGCATCCACCCGCAGGCGAGGACCAGTGGTCCGACGCTGTCATGCCCATGCGGTTCAGTTCTGTTCCGCGGCCTGAGCCAGACGGGCGATGTGGAGGGTGAGGTAGGTGACCTCGTCGTCCGACAGTGACTGGTCGTCGAGCGTGAGCAGGTAGCGGATGCGCTCGGCGCAATGATGCGCAGCGGGGTGCGCGTCGGTGATGGCCGATCGAATGCTCACCGCCTCGCCCTCGTACTGCTTGCGGCTGTGCAGGCGAACGAACAGGTAGCGCAGATGGGTGACGAACCTGGCGACGCCCATGGAGTTGCGGTCGATCGTCGTTCCCAGCTCGGCCTCGATCAGGCTGAGGATCCGGTTGAGCTTGGTGGTCATCTCGACCATCGGCGCGATATTGGTGCCCGAGAACTGGGCGTTGACGATGTGCATCGCCACCGCGACGGCCTCGTCGTCGGGAAGGTCGATGCCGAGACGTCGACGCACCAGGTCGACGGCGTCTCGTCCGACAGCCATCTCGTTGGGGTAGAGCTGGGTCACCTCCCACCGGAGGGGGTAGTCGAGTTCCAGGCCCGTGCGACTGCGCTGAACAGCGAAGCAGAGGTGGTCGGCCAGAGGAAGGATGAGCGACTGGCTGACGCGCACGGCGAGCCGGGAGTGCGCCATCTCAGCGATCTCACGGGCGACCTTGACCGTCTCGAGTGGTGTGTCGGTCAGCAGGGCCGCGAGCCGGTCGAGCGAGGTGGTCTGATCGGGGACGAAACGCTCGCTCACGGCGTCCGGGTCGATCCGGTCGCCCGGCTTGCGGCCGTAGCCGATCGCGCGACCGAGCACGATGGAGACGCCGTCGTCGTCGGTGACCATGACGGCGTTGTTGTTGAGGACCCGCGTGACGCGCATTCCAGGGAAGTCCTTCTTCTCGTGGCGTGGGGGACGGACCGGGCCGAGGTCCGGTCCGTCCCCCACACCGCATTGATGCGAGGGTAGTGCCTTCTAGCGGCCGACCAACAGGGCCGGTGTCGACGCGGTCACGTCGCCGTCCGCGAGTGGACGGACCGTGCCGAAGTCGTCGCTGTTGGTGACGATGACCACGGTGGTCGTGTCGAGCCCGGCGGCCTTGATGGCCTCGAGATCGGCCTCGACCAGCACATCGCCGGCCTTGACCTCGGTGCCCTTTGCCACCCTGTTCGAGAACGGCGCGCCCTGGAGCGAGACCGTGTCGAGCCCCACGTGGATCAGCAGGTCGACGCCGTCGACGGTGCGCAGCCCGATGGCATGTGGCATCGCGACCACGATCTTGGCGTCCGCAGGAGAGGTGACGCGCCCGGATGTCGGCACGACGCCGAAGCCCTGGCCCATGGCACCGCTCGAGAACACCTTGTCCTTGACCTCTGCCAGCGGGATGATCCTGCCGGTCATCGGCGACGCGATCTCCACGTCGACGGCCGATGGCGCAGCGTCGGCGATAACCTCTCCTGCCTCGGCAGCGGCCTCGGCGGCCACGTCGGCGGCGTCCTTGGCCTTGTCGGCTGCAGAGAAGCCGAAGAAGTAGGTGCCCACCGTGGCGAGCACGAACGACAGGCCAGTGGCCACCAGCAGCCAGATGAAGTTGGCTTCGTTGCCGTCCGGATCGATACCGATGGGCAGCGTGAGCAAGCCGGGAGCGCCGGTGCCGAACACCAGGACCCCGAATGCGCCCGTGAGGCCGCCGCCGATCGCACCGGCGATGCAGCCGATGATGAGCGGACGCTTGCGCGGCAGGTTGACGCCGTAGATGGCCGGCTCGGTGATGCCGAAGATGCCGGCGATGACGGTGGAGCCGACGATCGCCTTTTGCTGCCGGTTCTTGAGGCGCAGGAACACGCCCAGTGCCGCACCGGCCTGCGCCAGCACGGCCGGGAAGGCCGCCGACTTGACGGGGTCGAAGCCCTGGGTGGCCAGGTTGTTGATGAAGATCGGCACGATGCCCCAGTGGATGCCGAAGATCACCAGCACCTGCCACAGGCCACCCATCAGCACGCCCATCAGGATGGGGGAGAAGCTGTATGCGGCCTGGATCAGCGCGGCCATGCCGTTGCCGAGATAGACGCCGAGGGGGCCGAGCGTCATCAGCGTCAGCGGCACCATGATGACCAGCGCGAGCAGCGGGGTGATGAAGTTGCGCACCGCCTCATGAATGCGATTGTTGAAGAACTTCTCGATGTAGCTCATCACCCAGACGCCGAGCACGATCGGCACCACCGACGAAGTGTAGCTCTGCAGCAGCACGGGGATGCCGAAGAAATCGACGTCGTTGCCCGCCTGGCCCCAGGCTCGCAACGTGGTGGGCCCGACGCCGCCTTCACCGTCCGGCATGTTGATGGTGGCCAGTTGCGTGTAAAGCAGAGCGCCGGCCAGCGTGAGCGCCGTGTACGGGTTCGAGTTGAACTTCCGCGCGGCGGTGACCGCGAGGTACATCGGCAGGAACATGAACAGCGCGTCGGCGGCGGCGTACAGGATGTGGTAGGTCGGCATCGTCGTGGTGAGCCAACCGGCGGACACCGCGATGAGCAGGAGGCCCTTGAGGATGCCGGTGGCCGCCATGACGCCGAGGATGGGCGCGAAGATCGACGACACGACGTCGATGATGCGCCCGACGACGGTCCCGCTCGCCGGGGCGTCGTCGCCCTTGCCTTCGCGGTCGGCGGTGAGGCTCGCGGGGAGACCCGCGTAGACCTTCGGAACGTTGTTGCCGATGACGACCTGGAACTGGCCGCCGTTCTCGACGACGGTGATGACGCCGGGGAGCGAGGTCACCGCGTCCTTGTCTGCCTTGCTGCGGTCCTTGAGGGTGATGCGGAGGCGGGTGGCGCAGTGCACGACCGCGCCGATGTTGCCCTCCCCGCCCACCTTGGCCACGATGTCCTTGGCCAAGGTTGCGTAGTCGACGCCTGCCATCAGTTGCCTTCCTTGTCGGTGTGGGGTGTTTCGTCGAGGCTGGCGCCGCGGGTCTCGATGACCTTCTGGTACCAGTAGGAGCTCTTCTTGCGAGACCGGGCCAGCTCGCGCAGGTCGAACTCGTCGCGGTCGATGTGGATGAAGCCGTATCGCTTCTTGACGCCCTGGTGGGTGGAGATCAGGTCGATGGCCGACCACGGGCAGTAGCCGAGCACGCCGACGCCGTCGGCGATCGCCAATTGGATCTGCTCGATGTGCCGACGCAGGTAGTCGATGCGGTAGTCGTCGTGGACCATGCCGTCCTCGGCGAGCTCGTCGTAGGCGCCCAGGCCGTTCTCGGTGACGAGCAGCGGCAGGTGGTAGCGGTCCCAGAGCTCGCGGAAGGTGACGCGGAACCCGACTGGGTCGATCTCCCAGCCGAAGGCGTTCTTCTGCAGCCCGGGGTTGTCGACGGCCTTGTAGAGGCCGATCTCGCCGCGCACCATCTGCTGGTCAGCACCGCGCACGCGCAGGTCGGACGCGTCGCCGCTCGGAGCCGCCACCGTCTGGGTGGCGTAGTAGTTGAACGCGAGGAAGTCGGGCTTGGCGGCGGCCAGGATCTCCATGTCGCCGTCGGCGATGGTAGGAGCCCAGCCCTTCTTGACCAGGTAGGCCCAGGCCACGTTGTTGTACTGACCGCGAACCGCCAGATCGGTGTAGAGCCAGTTGCGGATCGCGTTCCAGTCCTGAGCCGTGACCATGTCCTCGGGCGTGCAGGACGCGGGGTAGACGTAGGCGATGTTCGGCGCCGGCCCGATCTTGGCGTCGGGCAGTGTCTCGTGGCATCGGATCATCACACGTGCCTGAGCGAGGAACATGCCGTGGTTCTGCTGGAACAGATCCTTCTGCGCCTCGTCGCCGGACAGCGTCGTCGTGCCCAGCATCTTGCCGTGCATGATCATCATGTTCTGCTCGTTGATGGTGAGCCAGTACTTCACCTTCGAGCCGTACTCGCGGAAGAGGACGTCGCCGAATCTGACGAAGGCGTCCACCGTCTCCGGGTTCGCCCATCCGCCCCGCTCCGCCAGCGCTTGCGGCAGATCGAAGTGGAACATCGTGACGATCGGGATGATGTCGTGCGCGAGCAGCTCGTCGATG
This sequence comes from Tessaracoccus caeni, assembly GCF_029211185.1. Taxonomy (GTDB): domain Bacteria; phylum Actinomycetota; class Actinomycetes; order Propionibacteriales; family Propionibacteriaceae; genus Arachnia; species Arachnia caeni. The sequence goes on along the minus strand of NZ_JARGDO010000005.1, from coordinate 7,534 downwards.
AGCCGGTGGTAGAAGTCGATGCCGGCCTGATTCTCGGGACCGTCGCCGGACGGCAGGATCCGCGTCCAGGCGATGGAGAACCGGTAGGCCTTGAGCCCGATCTCGGCCATCAGCGCCACGTCTTCGGCGTAGCGGTGGTAGTGGTCTGCGGCCACCTTGTAGTCGGTGGTGCCCTCCGGGAAGTGGGTGCGGGCGTCCTGCACCGACGGGCCCTTGCCGTCGGCGTCCCAGGCGCCCTCCACCTGGTAGGCGGAGGTCGACGCACCCCACAGGAACCCCTCTGGGAACGCGGGAACGACGTCATACTGCATAAAACTGCTCCTTCTCGATGTCTCGTTGGGTCTTGCAGCGAACGAGCTTCGGGCAAACAAAAAAGGACCCCGACCCGGACGACACAAAATCATCCGAAGCCTGAGTCCTTGCCTCATCGCTGAGTGACATGCCCAATGCTCGGCCCCCGAAGGGACAGGCGCCACTCTAGATCTGCTCTCGCGCGAATGTCAATGACCCGACGTGGCTACGCAAGACCTCCGCGTTGTCAGGAGCTGTGCTTAACAGCCTTTCCGCAGGGAACCCTGACGGCCTGACGCGTTGGGGTGTGAGCCGGCAAGCCGGCGGCGGAGGGGAGATCACCAAGAAGGCTGCGGCCGCGTATACGGGAGCGACGAAGCAGGACGCGCGGCCACGCCACGCCGGGACACGCCCCTCGGACTCACTTATAAAGTCCGGCCGCTGCAGCCCGCTCGGTCAGGTCGTCCAACGCGGCGCGCCGCTCGGCTCGCATGCGACGCTGATAGTCCACCAAGTCGCTGAGGCGGACCCTACGATGGCGACCTCCAGCTGGGCGTTCATGAGCGATCTCGCCGTGATCGATCAGCTTGACCAGGGTAGGCCGGCTGATTCCAAGGAAGTTGGCCGCCTCCTGTGTGGTGAGCCGCTGATCGAGAGGCGCGACGGTGATCGCCTTGCCCGCACCCATCGACTCGACCACCTTGACCAACACCTGATAGGCCTCCATTGGTAACGGCACCGTTTGACCATCAGGCCCCAGAAGAGCGGCCGGCTCCGTGACATGCGCGAGGAAGCGTGATAGATCCAGCATCGCTTCCATATCAGCAGGCGGAAGGACGGTCGTCGGCTCTGTCGTCGGTGAAGACATGCACCAAGCATACGCTTGAATCGAAATATTCGAAAGGGGTGAGAGTGCTACCCGCGTGGCCACGTGGCGACCGACGAGTGTCAGTTCGGGTGCCTGACGGATCAGGAGACAAGCACCTCAGCGGGTGGGACGTGTCGACCGGCAGCGGAGATCGAGAACGTCGCCCGCTCGGCAACATCGATAGGCTGTGGCCCATGCAGGAGTTCACCATCATCACTGGTCTGTCCGGAGCGGGTCGTCGTACCGTCGCTCACGCCATGGAAGACCTGGGGTGGTACGTCGTCGACAACTTGCCGCCGGCCATGCTGCCTGCGCTGTCGGAGTCCTTGGAGGAGGTGGGGGAGCACCGGATCGCCGTCGTCACCGACGTGCGCAGCCGCTCGCTCTTCGCGCAGCTGCCCAGGGCGATGGAGCGGCTCCGGGATCGTGGCTTCCGGATCACCATGGTGTACCTGGAGGCCACCGATGACGTGATCGTGCAGCGGCAGGAGTCCAACCGTCGGCCGCTGCCGCTGCAGGGCGACGGGCGTCTGCTGGACGGCATCAGGAAAGAACGCGAGCTGCTGGCTCAGCTTCGGGCCGACGCCGACATCGTCGTCGACACCACTCGCCTCAATGCGCGTCAGCTCGTGCAGCGCATCGTGAACCACTTCGGCGACGACGCCAGCGACCAGCTGAAGGTGGCGCTGATCTCGTTCGGCTTCAAGAACGGGGTGCCCGTCGATGCCGACATGGTCTTCGACGTGCGCTTCCTCCCCAATCCGTTCTGGATCCCGGAACTGCGGCCCAAGTCGGGTCTGAGCAAGGACGTGGCGTCCTACGTGCTCAAACACGATCAGGCGCAGCGCTTCCAGCAGCATATGCTCGACCTACTCATCGATGTCGCGCCCGGTTACCTCACCGAGGGCAAGCGTCAGGTGACGGTCGCCGTCGGCTGCACGGGCGGCAAGCACCGTTCGACCTCGATGAGCGAAGAACTGGCGACTCGGCTGCGTGAACAGGGGGTCACCGTCAGCATCCTGCACCGCGACCTAGGGAAGGAGTGAGCGGCTTGCGACAGCTCCCCAGGGTAGTGGCCTTCGGCGGCGGGCATGGGCTCTCCGCTTCGCTCAGCGCGCTGCGCCGGATCACCGACCAGCTCACCGCCGTGGTGACGGTCGCCGACGATGGCGGCTCCTCCGGCCGGCTCCGCAAGGAGTTCGCCTGCCTTCCGCCCGGGGATCTGCGCATGGCGCTGGCCGCGCTCTGCTCCGATGACAAAGTAGGGCGCACCTGGGCGAGCGTGCTGCAGGCCCGATATAACGGAAGCGGCCCCCTCGCCGGTCATGCGGTGGGCAATCTGCTGATCGCCGGGCTCTGGCAGGAGTTCGACGACCCCGTCGAAGGCCTCGACATGGTGGGCGATCTGCTGCGCACCCGCGGTCGCGTGCTGCCGATGAGCTCGGTGCCGCTCGACATCGAGGCTGACGTGCTGGGCCTCGACCCCATGGAGCCCGACGAGATCTGCACGCTCTCCGGACAGTCGACGGTGGCCAAGACCATGGCCACCGTGCAATCGGTGCGTCTGGTGCCCGATCGGCCGCCGGCCCGGCCCGAGGCCGTCGCCGCGGTCGAGGAGGCCGACGCCGTCGTGCTCGGTCCTGGATCGTGGTTCACCAGCGTGATCCCGCACCTGCTGGTGCCCGAGCTCGCCGCCGCCATCGGGCGTACCAAGGCCACCCGGATCCTGGTGCTCAACATCGCCTCTGCGGCCGAGACCGACGGCTTCACGGCCTCCAGGCACATCGAGCTGCTCGCCGAGCACGCGCCGGAGCTGCGCCTGGACAAGGTGATCGTCGACGTCGCGTTCGCCGATCGTTATCTCGAGCGTTTCGTCGCCGCTCTCGGGGGCGACGTCGTGATCGCCGACCTGCGCGCCAGGGACGGCTCGACCACCCACGACATCAACCGGCTCGCGTCGGTGTTCAGCGAGGTCATCGGATGACCGAAGGAAGAGGTGCCGCATGGCGTTGACCCAGAAGGTGAAGTCGGAGCTGGCCGCCGTGCCTGCCGCGCAGCCCAACGCCCGCCGGGCGGAGGCGATCTCGCTGCTGCGCTTCGGCGGGGGACTACACCTGGTGGCCGGGTCCATCGTGGTGGAGGCCGAGCTCGACACGTCGGCGGCCGCGCGTCGGCTGCGCCGTTTCCTCGCCGAGCTGTACTCGGTGGAGAGCGAGCTGATGGTGATCAACGCCTCCGGCCTGCGCCGGGGAACGCGGTACTGCCTGCGCGTGGGCCGGCAGGGTGAGGAGCTCGCACGCCTCACCGGCCTGATCGATCGCAACCGACGCCCCGTGCGCGGCCTTCCGCCGACCGTCGTCGGAGGCTCGCAGGCCGATCAGGTGGCGGTGTGGCGTGGCGCCTTCCTCGCCCGCGGCTCGCTCACCGAACCCGGACGCTCGATGGCGCTGGAAATCACCTGCCCCGGATCCGAGGCGGCGCTGGCGCTGGTCGGTGCCGCGCGCCGGCTCGGGGTGGAAGCCAAATCGCGCGAGGTGCGCGGCGTCGATCGCGTCGTGGTGCGCGACGGCGAGCAGATCGCCGACCTGCTCACCCGGATGGGTGCCCAGGAGACCCGGCTCGATTGGGAAGAGCGACGGATGCGTCGCGAAGTGCACGCCCAGGCCAACCGGCTGGCCAACTTCGACGATGCCAACCTCCGGCGTTCGGCCCGGGCCGCGGTCACGGCGTCGGCCAGGGTGGAGCGGGCGCTGGAGATCCTCGGCGCCGACGCGCCCGATCACCTCACCTCCGCGGGGAAACTGCGGCTGGAGCACCGCCAGGCCAGCCTGGAGGAACTCGGCCAGCTGCACGAGCCGCCGCTGACCAAGGACGCCATCGCGGGTCGCATCCGACGCCTGCTCACCGCGGCCGACAGGGCCGCTCGCAGCCAGGGGATCGCCACCACCGAGGAGAGCCTGCCGCCCGAACTCAGGGATGCCTGAGCTCGCGTGACAAGGCCATATAACGGTTGATGAACATCGGGTGACCAGAACCGGACCCCCCTATCGCCTACGCCCTGTAGTGCGGTTAGGATGGGCTTCGTCCGTTTGTTGTTCCGCTCGTAGGAAATCCCCAACGTTGTGGAGCACAGGTATCTCGAAGGAGATCACTTCATATGACCGTTAAGGTTGCAATCAACGGCTTCGGCCGCATCGGCCGTAACTACTTCCGCGCTCTGGTCGCCTCGGGTGCCGACCTCGACGTCGTGGCAGTCAACGACCTGACTGACAACAAGACCCTCGCTCACCTCCTGAAGTACGACTCGATCCTGGGCCGTTTCCCCGGTGAGGTCACCTACACCGACGAGGCGATCTTCGTCGACGGCAAGGAGATCAAGGCCTTCGCCGAGCGCAACCCGGCCGATCTGCCCTGGGGCGACCTGGGCGTTGACATCGTGATCGAGTCCACCGGCTTCTTCGTGGACGCCACCAAGGCTCAGGCGCACCGCGACGCCGGCGCCAAGAAGGTGCTCATCTCGGCTCCGGCCAAGAACGAGGACATCACCATCGTGATGGGCGTCAACGACGGCCTCTACGACAACGACGCGCACAACATCATCTCCAACGCGTCCTGCACCACCAACTGCCTGGCCCCCATGGCCAAGGCGCTGAACGACGCTCTGGGCATCGTCAAGGGCCTGATGACCACCATCCACGCCTACACCCAGGACCAGAACCTGCAGGACGGCCCGCACAGCGACCTGCGTCGCTCGCGCGCCGCGGCCCTCAACATGGTTCCCACCACCACCGGTGCGGCCAAGGCCGTCGCGCTCGTGCTGCCGGAGCTGAAGGGCAAGCTGGACGGTTACGCGATGCGCGTTCCCACCCCCACCGGTTCCGCCACCGACCTCACCTTCGAGGCCGCCCGCGAGACCACCGTCGAAGAGGTCAACGCCATCGTCAAGGCTGCGGCCGACGGCAAGATCCTCAAGTACACCGAGGATCCCATCGTGTCCAAGGACATCGAGACCGATCCGGCCTCCTGCGTCTTCGATGCTCCGCTCACCAAGGTGATCGGCAACCAGGTCAAGGTCGTCGGCTGGTACGACAACGAGTGGGGCTACTCCAACCGCCTCGTCAACCTGACCGAGCTCGTCGCTTCCAAGCTCTGATCAGCTAGCACCACGGTGCATTGAGGGACGGCCCCGCGAACCCCACCTTCGGGGTCGCGGGGCCGTCTCCGCGTTCTCACCCCTTCTCAGAAAGGCTCACATCTTATGAAGACCGTTGACGATCTCGGAGATCTCACCGGCAAGCGGGTGCTCATCCGCTGCGACTTCAACGTCCCCCTGGACGCTGACAAGAACATCACCGACGATGGCCGCATCAAGGCGGCGCTGCCCACGCTCACCAAGCTGCGCGAGGCCGGCGCCCGCGTCGTGATCATGGCTCACCTGGGCCGTCCCAAGGGCGAGGCCAATCCCAAGTTCTCGCTGGCCCCCGTCGCCGCCCGCCTGGGCGAGCTGCTGGGTGTCGACGTGAAGCTGGCCGAGGACGTCGTCGGCGACTCCGCTGCCGCCACCGTCGCATCGCTGCAGGACGGCGACGTCGCCCTGCTGGAGAACGTGCGCTACGAGCCGGCTGAGGAGTCCAAGGACGAGGCCGCCCGCCAGGAGCTGGCCGCCAAGTACGCGGCCTTCGGCGACGTGTTCGTCTCCGACGGCTTCGGTGTGGTGCACCGCAAGCAGGCCTCTGTCTACGACGTGGCCAAGCTGCTGCCGAACGCCGCCGGCTACCTCGTGGCCAAGGAGGTGGGCATCCTCAAGCAGCTCACCGAGACCCCCGAGCGCCCGTACGTCGTCGTGCTCGGCGGCGCCAAGGTTGCCGACAAGCTCTCCGTCATCGACAACCTGCTGAAGGTTGCCGACACCCTGGTCATCGGCGGCGGCATGGCGTACACCTTCCTGAAGGCTCAGGGCAGCGGCATCGGCAACTCGCTGCTCGACGAGTCCAACCTGCAGACCTGCCTCGACTACGTCGAGACCGCCAAGAACGCGGGCAAGCAGATCCTGCTGCCCGTCGACGTGCGCGTCGCCAACGGCATGAACTTCGACGCTCGCACCGTCGACGGCGACGTCGAGATCGTGTTGGCCGACAAGATCCCCGACGGCAAGATGGGCCTCGACATCGGCCCTGAGACCGAGAAGCTGTACGCCGAGGCCATCACGGGCGCCAAGACGGTGTTCTGGAACGGTCCCATGGGCGTCTTCGAGATCAAGGCTCTGGCCGAGGGCACCGCCGCGGTGGCGCAGGCCCTCACCGAGACCGACGGCCTGTCCGTGGTCGGCGGCGGCGACTCCGCTGCGGCCGTGCGCGTGCTGGGCCATGCCGACGACGAGTTCGGCCACATTTCCACCGGCGGCGGCGCGTCGCTGGAGTTTTTGGAGGGCAAGGAACTGCCCGGTATCGCCGTTTTGGAGGAGAACTGATGACCCGCAAGCCCATCATGGCCGGCAACTGGAAGATGAACATCGACCACGTCGAGGCCACCGGACTGGTCGAGAAGATCAACTACACCCTGATCGACAAGAGCTGGGATCCGGAGCAGTCGGAGGCCGTGTTCTGCGTGCCGTTCACCGACATCCGCACCGTGCGCACCCTGATCGACGGCGACCGCCTGCGCTTCGGTCTCGGTGCGCAGAACGTGTCGCAGAACGACAACGGCGCCTACACCGGCGAGATCTCCACCTCGATGCTCAGCAAGCTGAACGTCGATTACGTGATCGTCGGTCACTCCGAGCGTCGTGAGTACTACGGCGAGACCGACGAGATCGTCGCCGCCAAGGCCGCCAAGGTGCTGTCTGCCGGCATGGTTCCGATCGTGTGCGTCGGCGAGGGCCTCGACATTCGCAAGGCCGGCGAGCACGTCAGCTACACGCTGGCGCAGCTGCGCGGCAGCCTGGCCGGCCTGACCGCCGAGCAGGTCGCGGGCATCGTCGTCGCCTACGAGCCCGTGTGGGCCATCGGCACCGGCGAGGTCGCCACCTCCGAGCAGGCCCAGGAGATGTGCGCCGCCATCCGCGCGGACATCGCCGAGGTCTACGGCCAGGAGGCCGCCGACGCGGTGCGCATCCAGTACGGCGGCTCGGTGAAGTCGGGCAACGTGGCGCAGATCATGGCGCAGCCCGATATCGACGGTGCTCTGGTGGGCGGCGCGAGCCTTCAGCCCGACGAGTTCGCGGCGATCGTGCGGTTCTACCAGCTCTGATCACCTGATACAGACGACGTCGGGGGGGGACCCAAGGTGCCCCCCCCCCGCGGTTTTTTGCCCGCCGCCCCCCCGGGAACGCGGGGGGCCCCGGGCGGGCGGGGGAGGTTGGGGGTTCTTGACCCC
>NZ_JARGDO010000059.1 GCF_029211185.1 Tessaracoccus caeni | reverse complement strand
CATCAGCCTCCACCGCTACACCGGAGCAACCAACATCGCTAAAGCCCTCAGACACACCGCCAGACATCCCGACCGGGCCCTCAAACTACTCCTGACAACCTAAAACACGACTTTGACGGCACCCTGGAAGATCGCCCACTCGACGTAGCGCTCCTCCTCGAACCGGGTTTTTGTGCTCGCGGTCTTCTTCGACCCCTTCTTGATCAGCTTCAACTTCTTGCTGTTGTAGGCGATCTTCTGGCTGTTCGAGGCGCCCCGGTTCTTCGGTACGCACTTGTATGGCGACTTTGCGTTCTCACAGTTATACCGTGCGGTGTTGGCCAGCTTGTACGGCGCCCCAAGGCGCTTCACAAGATCCTCGGCCTGACTGACGTCGGAGTTGGCGAGCTTCCCCTGCGACGCCTCCTGCAAACCGATCACGTCCGGCATCTGGCCCCTGATCGTCTTGACCACAGCTGACCGACGCGATGTCCACGGCCGAGTGGCCGCGTCCTTGCTCTTCGAAGCTATGTTGTAGCTGGCTACTGTTACTGTCGCCGAACTGGCGCGTGCGACGGTCTGTTTGACCGTCGCTTCTGCCGTAGCCTGGGGCCCCCCAACACCCAGGACCACGAGCAATCCGAGAGCCATCGCGATGGCCCTCCCAATGCTGAGAGATACCTGAGAAGTTTTCATCTCGCCTACCGTAGACCCGGGACAGCCCGGGTACAAAATCCGACGCGCGGGCCAGAACGCAACAAAGCCCCCGCAGTTACCTGCGGGGGCTTTGTTGTTTATGTGTCCGGCGGTGTCCTAGTCTCCCACAACCTCCCAGTTGCAGTACCATCGGCGCTGGAGGGCTTGACTTCCGGGTTCGGAATGAGACCGGGTATTTCCCCTCCGCTATGACCACCGAAA
>NZ_JARGDO010000058.1 GCF_029211185.1 Tessaracoccus caeni | reverse complement strand
AGAGATTCCGCAGGTAGGTCATGGTCGTCGGGTTGGTCGGGTGTCCCAGCGGTGGGTTGTCCAAGCGGTGCGGACGAGGCGTCGGATCACGATGACCGCGTTGGCCAAAGCGATGAATGCCTCGATCACGCGGGCGCGGCGTTCGGTGCAGTTGGAGAGCTTCTTGAAGCCTCGGTTGTGCCAGGAGTTGGTTCGTTCGATGACCCACCGTCTGCCGGCCTGGAGCCGGAATCCCTTCTTGCTGATCACGCCGGTGCAGCCCAGCTCGTCGAGCAGGTCGCGGGTCTTGCCCGAGTCGTAGCCGGCGTCCAGATGCACGGTGATGTGCTCGGGTAGCCCCACCCCCAGGCCGAGGTCGAAGCGGCCGAGTTGTTCCAGGGTAGGGCGCAGCAGGGGAGAGTCGTGAGCGTTCGCGGGCGCGACTACGCAGCCCAGCGGGATCCCGGTGCCATCGGTCAGTAGCGAGCGTTTGGTGCCCTGTTTCCCGCGATCTACGGGGGACTTCCCCGCTGCTTCGCCGCCGCAAGGGGCTTTGACGATGCACCCGTCGACCGTGATGTTGTGCAGGTCCAGCCCGACGATCTGGTCGTGGGCTTCCAGGCAGATCTGCTCCAGCTGTGTGAAGAGTCCGTCGTTGATCCATTCATCGCGCCGGTTACGGATCGTGGTGGCTGAACAGGTGCTGTCGCTGATTTTGTCGTAGGCCACGCCCAGCACGAGGATCTGGACCAGTTTGTCGAACACGACCCGGTCTGGGATGCGTGGGTTGTGACAGCCCAGCGGGTGGGTGTCGATGTGTTCGGGGATCAGCGCGGCGAACTGGTCCCATAGCGGGTTCATGATGAAAGATGGCAGTGCAGGCACGAGTACCTCGGGGAAGAAGCGGCGTCAGATACCACCTCTCCTACCGAGACTCGTGCCT
>NZ_JARGDO010000057.1 GCF_029211185.1 Tessaracoccus caeni | reverse complement strand
CTCTAGCCTCGATGTTTCATCGGGTTGGTGAGCGGGGGCGTTCGGCGTCGTTGCCGGTGTTCAGCTGCTGATTCTGGCATGTGGGTGTGACAGATCGTCGCAGTGTCCGTTGCGGGCGGTCGGGTTCCACTCCCGAGAGGAGGATTCTGCTGGTCGGTGGGGCGGGTGGAGCCGCCTGGTCAGGTCTGTGCGACGGCGGTGCGGAGCCGGTTCATGCCGGTTAGGACGGTTCGGGCTTCGGGGGCGTGTTCGGCGAGATGGAGGACCTTGTGCCGGCAGCGGCGCACGAGAGTCGCGGGGATCTCGAACAAGCGTGCGCGGAGCCGTTTGGGTTCCCACTTCCTCGCGTCATGGCCGGTCAGAGCTATGGTCTGCATCCAGGCGACGAGCTCGGAGGCGAGCTGGATGATCTGGCACCAGATCTGGTTCTGCGCGAAGCCCTGCAGCGGGAACTTCATCAAGCCCAGGTCCTTGGCGTTGCGGATCCGGTCTTCGCATCGTGCGCGGCGGCGGTGACGCAGCTCGAGGACGGGTAGCTGGCCGCGCGGGGTGTTGGTGGCGAACGCGGTGATGCGCATTCCTTCGTGATCGGTGATCCGTAGTTGCGCTCCGGGGTGGGGGCGTTCCTTCCGCACGATCACCCGCATCCCGGCAGGCCACCCGGACAGGTCCAGCAGTCCGGTCAGCTCCGCCACCCACGCCCCCTCGCGGATCCCGTCGGTATCGGTGTCATAGGCCGGAGTCCACGCCTGCGCCTCATCGATATGTTCCAGCAGGTCAGGAGTGTGCGCGGGGAGAGTGAACCCGACGGAGTAGGCCAGCCGCCGCCTGGTCATCCACTGGAGAAATTCCTTGGTGCCGCCGGCTCCGTCGGTGCGGATCAGAATCTTCTTCGACCCCCGCCTGCTCCGGGCCAGCAGGGCTGGTGG
>NZ_JARGDO010000056.1 GCF_029211185.1 Tessaracoccus caeni | reverse complement strand
CTAGATGATTGAGTCCAAGGGGTCGTGGCTCGGCGTGGTGTTGCCGTGAGTGTGAGGGAGGGCGTCCAGAGTCGGTGTTGCTAACACCAACACCGAGCCGGAAGGGCCCTGTCATGGTCACCGATCTGGACACCCTCGCTACCGCACTCTATGTCACCTGCGATGACCTACTGAAAGCCCATCCCGAACGCAGGCCACCACGCCCCCGGATCGGGCTCCAGCCCCGGATCACCGACGCCGAGATCATCACCCTGGCAGTGATGGGCTCCTTGCTCGGCTACACCAGCGAGCGCCATTGGATCCGCTACGCCCGAACCCACTTCCTCGGCATGTTCCCCGCCCTGCCTGGACAGTCTGGCTACGGGAAACGGCTACGGAAACTGGCTGACACGATGGCCTGGCTGATCAGCGTCCTCGCAGCCGATACCAGCATCATCACCGATGATGTGTGGATCGTGGATTCCACCCCGGTGGAGTGCGCACGCTCCAGAGAGACCGTGCAACGCTCCGACCTGGCCGGGTGGGCCGAGTACGGCTACTGTGCCTCGCACTCCCGCTACTTCTGGGGACTCAGGCTGCATCTGGTCTGCACCCTCCACGGCCTGCCGGTCGGGTGGGCTCTGACCGGCGCGAAAGCCGACGAACGAGAAGTGCTGGCCGATCTGCTCGCCTCTATCCCACCCCTGGAGGGTCTTCAGCACGATCGACAGCGCCGGCAGATCGTGATCGGGGACAAGAACTACTACGGCAAGACCTTCGAAACCGAGATCGCTGCTTCCGGGATCGAGTTGCTGCGCCCAACGCGTAAGGGCGAACCACCTCGCCCGGGAGAGAGGTTCTTCAAACCGTTGCGTCAGGTCATCGAGTCCGTCAACGACACCCTGAAAGGCCAGCTGAACCTGGAACACCATGGTGGCCGCACGATCACCGGTGTCTGCGCCCGGATCGCCGCCAAGATCCTTGCACTGACCACCGCGATTTGGCACAACGACCACATCGGCGCCGCCATCCGTCGTTCACTCATCGCCTACGACCACTGAACCCCTTGGACTCACTCGTCTAG
>NZ_JARGDO010000055.1 GCF_029211185.1 Tessaracoccus caeni | reverse complement strand
CAGGGTGCCGTCAAAGTCGTGTTTTAGGTTGTCAGGAGTAGTTTGAGGGCCCGGTCGGGATCTCTGGCGGTGTATCTGAGGGCTTTGGCGATGTTGGTGGCGCCAGTGAGTCGGTGGAGGCTGATCACGAGGTTCCGCAGGGCTGCCATCATCGCGGGTCCGGTGCCGCTTCGCACGCGTGAGCGGTCCTCGTCGAAGGTAACGTCACGCACGTAGTGCAGCTTGTTCTCGATGCCCCAATGCTCACGGACCCATGCGGCGATGATCGCGGGCTGGGCTGTGATCATCGCAGCGGAGCTGATCAGGTAGACCACCTCGGTAGTGGTCTTCTTACCTTGCTTGGTTTTGGTGGTGCGCACCCGTCGAATCTTGGCGATCTGTTGGGCCCCAGGGAAATCGATCCACGCGGGGGCTACCACGGCTTGGATCCTGCGGGTAACCCGCCGTCCGTGCGAGAGATCCCGTTGTGAAACCGAAGGGATTTCTCGCCACGGCAGGGCTTTCAGGGCACGGTAAAGACTCGGCTGGTTGAGCTTCACGGTGACCAGGTAGTCACCGTGCTGGTCGATGATCTGCTGCGCGGTGTCTCGTTGGGCGTGCATCGCATCCATCGTCACAACCACACCTTCCAGGTCCATCATGCCTAGTAGATGCCGTGTTGCTGGGATCTCGTTCGACTTATCATCGACCTGGGTCTGACCGATCACCACACCATCAGCATGGGTATGGGCTGCCACCAGGTGCGGGGCGCGAGCGTCACCGTCGCGGGCACCACGCACGGTTTTCCCGTCCAGCGCGATCACCAGCCGGCCGTGGACGGTGGTAGCGCGCATCCTCAGCCAGGCCCCGCAGATCAGGGAGAACACCTCAGCGTCCAAGGCTTCGATCACCCTGCGCAGGGTTGCTTCGCTCACGATGCTCGCGGGATACCCGAGCTTGGTCAGGATCTCGATACCGGTGTCGGCAGCGTAGTCGGCGATCGCGTAGATCGATTTCGCGCCAGCAGCGACCGCGGCGACCGCGAGCGCCAGGACCACCGGCAACGCGTGTCGCCGTCCCCGCGCTTTGCGGGGGTCAGGGAT
>NZ_JARGDO010000054.1 GCF_029211185.1 Tessaracoccus caeni | reverse complement strand
TGAGCCGCCCCCTTCATTCGGTCCGGACGCTCTGTGAGTCGTCGGTTTCCATTTGATGGGTGCACTTTCGAGCGTACTCGGCTGGGGGTAGGTAGCCGAGCGAGGAGTGCCGGCGGTGGTGGTTGTACTCGTCCTTCCAGTCGCCGATGATGACCTGTGCGTGCAGCAGCGAGTAGAAGCTGTTGATGTTGAGGCACTCGTCGCGGATGCGGCTGTTGAACGACTCGACGTACCCGTTGCGCCACGGCGATCCCGGCGGGATGTAGGACAGGCCGGTGCGGGTGCCGGCCCAGTCGGCCATCGCGTCGCTGATGAACTCCGGCCCGTTGTCCGACCTGAGCACCGCCGGGGCGCCCCGGGCGGCGACGAGGTCCTCGAGGTGGGCGGTGAGCCGGTCGGCGGTAATCGAGCGCTCCACGAGGCCGCCGATGCACTCCCGGGTGTGCTCGTCGACGATCGAGCAGATCTTGATCGGCCGGCCCTGCTCGTCGGCGTCGAACTGGAAGTCCACCGCCCATACGAGGTTCGGTGCGACTGCCGCCGGGGCGTCGACGGTCGAGGATCCGACACGCTTGCGGCGTCGCCGCTGCGGGACCCGGAGCCCTTCGTCACGCCACAGGCGTTGGATCTTCTTGTGGTTCACCACCCATCCCTCACCCCGGGCGTCGTGATACGCCCGCCGGTACCCGTAGCGGGGATGCTTCTTCGCCCACGCGCGCAGCCAGTCACGCAACGCGCGATCAGGGTCGGCGACCGTGTCGCCCTTGAGCGGGCGACGGTACGCGGACCTGCTCAGCCCGGCCAGACGGCACGCCATCCGCTCGCTCACCCGCGGCTTGCGCTTGAGGTGATCGACGGCGGCGCGGCGCCTGCCCGGGCCTAGAAGTTTCCCTCGGCCAGCTCCTTGAGCGCAGCCTTCTCCAGCTCCGCTTCCGCGAGCAGACGCTTCAGGGTCGCGTTCTGCTTCTCCAGCTCCTTCAGGCGCTTTGCGTCGTCGGCCTTGAGGCCGCCGTACTGGTTCCGCCACCGGTAGTACGTCTGCTCGGATATCCCAAGCTCCCGACACACCGCGGCGATGTCGCTGCCGTCGGCGAGCATCCTGTCGGCCTGCCCGAGCTTGCGGACGACCTGCTCCGGGGTGTGACGCTTCCTGCTGTTCGTCATGATCTGACCAGTCTCCCTGCCCGCGACCGCGGGCAACAGGACGACCCTCATAACGACTGGACCTACGAAACGGGGTCAGCCCA
>NZ_JARGDO010000053.1 GCF_029211185.1 Tessaracoccus caeni | reverse complement strand
CAGGGTGCCGTCAAAGTCGTGCGTAGGGCCGTCTGACTAGGCAGTTTATGTGGTTCGCGGCGTGGCGAACGCAAGGGACGCGGTCCCTCTGGTGAGGATGTGGGTGTTCAAATCCAGTCTCGCTTCGAAGGAACCGCGTCCGGTGACATCTTCCCCTGTCACGGCGTGTGCTGTCGAGCCGAAAGTCTTGCGCGCCGCCCAGCTGTCCCAACTGTTCACCTACGTCCCCGATCCCCGTAAAGCACGGGGGCGACGACACCGGTTGCCGGTGATCCTCGCGCTCGCGGTCGCCGCGGTCGCCACGGGAGCGAAATCGATCTACGCGATCGCGGACTACGCTGCCGACACCGGCATCGGGCTTTTGGTCCAGCTCGGCTATCCCGCGAGCATCGTGAGCGAAGCCACCTTCAGGCGTGTGATCGAAGCGTTGGACGCGGAGACCTTCTCGCTGATCTGCGGCGCCTGGCTGAGGCTACGCGCGCAGACCATCGCAGGCCGCCTGGTGATCGCGTTGGACGGGAAAACCGTGCGCGGCGCCCGTGCCGGTGACGCGAGGGCCCCGCATTTGGTGGCCGCCTGCACCCACGCCGACGGCGTGGTCCTTGGCCAAACCCAAGTCGATGACAAATCGAACGAAATACCCGCAACCCGGCATCTACTAGGCATGATGAACCTGACCGGGGTGGTCGTGACGATGGACGCGATGCACACCCAAACCGAGACCGCGCAACAGATCATCGACCAGCACGGCGACTACCTACTGACCGTGAAGGCCAACCAGCCCAGCCTTCACCGAGCCTTGAAGGCCCTGCCCTGGAAACACATCCCATCGGTGGCACAACGGGATCTGTCACACGGAAGAAGGGTCACCCGCACCACTCAAGCCGTCGTCGCTCCTGCGTGGATCAGCTTTCCCGGTGCCCGTCAGGTCGCCAAGGTCCGACGAGTGCGCACCGTCAAGGGCAACAAGACGGTGGAGGTCGTCTACCTGATCAGCTCCACGCCGATGACCGACGCGCAGCCCGCTGTGATCGCCGCCTGGGCCCAAGGCCACTGGGCCATCGAGAACAAAATCCACTACGTGCGCGATGTCACCTTCGACGAAGACCGCTCACGGCTTCGCACCGGCAACGGACCCGCGATGATGGCAGCCCTGCGGAACCTCGTCATCAGCCTCCACCGCTACACCGGAGCAACCAACATCGCTAAAGCCCTCAGACACACCGCCAGACATCCCGACCGGGCCCTCAAACTACTCCTGACAACCTAAAACACGACTTTGACGGCACCCTGG
>NZ_JARGDO010000052.1 GCF_029211185.1 Tessaracoccus caeni | reverse complement strand
CTGAGGTGCGACGAAGGAGACGCTTCTATGTTTGTCAATGGTGGTTTTCGAGGTGTTTGAAGAGTTCTCGTGCGATGTAGCGTTTGAGACAGCGGCGGGCGCGTGGGAGGTCTGAGCCGCTTGTGATGCGGCGGGCGAGGTAGGCCTGGGTGGTGGGGTCGTGTTGTAGCCGGGTTTTCGCGATGATGTGTAGTGCTTTGTTGAGTTGTCGGTCACCGGTGCGGTTTAGTCGATGGTTCTTCCGGTTCCCGGAGGAGACTTCCAGGGGGCAGGCGCCAGCGAGTTTCGCGAACGCGGCGTCGTTACGCACGCGTCCGGGATGTGACCAGGCACACAGCACGATGGCGGCGTTGACGGGCCCAACACCGGACAGGGCGAGCAGGCTGGGCATGGTGTGCTGGACGGCCTGGCGTAGGTTCTTGGTGTTGTCGGTGATCTGGGTATCGAGCTCCCGGATCCGTTTGGCTAGGCGGATCGCTTCGGCCCGAGCAGCGGCCTGTAGGGGGCTGTCGGTAGCCCTGGGTCGCCAGCTGGCGACCTGTCTGATTTTGGTGGCCCCGGGTTTGTGACGTGCGTCGAGGTCCAGCTCTTGGGTGCGTAGCAACGCGCCGAGGGCGTTGATGTGGCGGGTGCGTTCCCTGGTCATCGAGTCGCGGGCGGTCAGTAGCACCTGGAACAGTTTCGAGGTGTCGCTGGAGCGCATGTCCGCGAGGTGGTCGCTGTGTTTGTGCAGGATGTTGCGGGCAGCGGTGATCGCGTCGATCGCATCGTTCTTGCCGGTGCCTCGGGGGCGTTTCGGGCTGGGAGCGTCGGTGACCCGGTAGCCGGCTTCCAGGAGAGCGCGGGCGGCTTTAGTGCCGTAGGAACCAGTGCCTTCCATGCTGACCAACACGGTGTTGGTGGTGGCTTGGTGGGTGCGGCGACGGATCCAGGTGATCGCCCGGTTGATACCGGCTGGGGTGGTGGGGAACTCGCGGTTATCGATGACGCCGCCGGTGCGGGACTCGATGATCGCCCAGTGATGGGTTTTAGCGTGGGTGTCGATGCCGATGACGAATCGGTAGGCGTCTGCGACGATAGTCATTGGAGCGATGCGCGTCCTTCCAGGTGGGTGTTGTTTCCGGCGCTGGTTGGCTATCCCGGGAAAGTCACCTGTGTGGCATGACTGTGAGGGGTCACCATCGACAAGGGAGCTGTGTCAGTAGCGTTGTTGATGGGACAGGCTTCTATTAGGTCAACACGGGTGGGCTGGGATAGCCGACCGGTGTCCCCTGTGGGGTGTGGTGCGGACAGGTCTCCTTGATGACACGACACCAATCTGCTGTCACGCGGGGTGCCGGTCGGGCCTCGAAAGAGTCACGACCACATCCATGGGGGGGGAACCGGCACGGCTAACCCTGCCAGCTGAGCCCCAGGCCAGCCACCACCAATACTCACAGCCTCGAAG
>NZ_JARGDO010000051.1 GCF_029211185.1 Tessaracoccus caeni | reverse complement strand
GGCTCTTCGTACTTGCGGTGGGTGGGCGACACGCTGGGTGAGGGTGGTGTGCTGAGGTAGGGGTCGAGGCCCTCAGGATCAGGAGTTACCACACTCCCTGTTCCGAGGACCTCGACGATGAACCAGCCTACGGGCTGCACAATGTGCTGCCATGCCCCCAACGCGTACTGCGACCGCTGTGACCTGCTGGTGGGCCTTCCCGGCCTGCATGTGATCGGGGTGGAGCGCGACCCGGGCGGGTTGCAGATCACGGTCGAGTCGGAGCCGACGGTGATGGGCTGTCCCTCGTGTGGTGTCGTCGCTGGCTCCCACGGTCGGCGGACGATCCGCCTGGTCGATACACCCTGCTTCGGCACGCCGACGGTGGTGTGGTGGCGCAAACGCACATGGTGGTGTCCCGAGCCGTCGTGTCCGGTGGGAGTGTTCACCGAGCAGGACGAGCAGGTGGCCAAGCCCCGCGGAATGCTCACCACCAGGGCGTGCCGGTGGGCAACCGAACAGGTCCGACGCGAGCACGCCAGCGTCGCTGGGCTGGCCCGCCAGTTGGGCACCACCTGGAGGACGGTGTGGAGGAGCATCGAGCCGATCCTTGCGCGTGCCGCCGCTGACGAGTCCCGCTTCGCCGGCGTGACGACCCTCGGGGTGGATGAGCACCTGTGGCACCACGTCAACCCCCGCAAGCGCGGCCCCAAAGAACTCACCGGCATGGTCGACCTGACCCGTGACAAGGACGGACGCGTCCACGCCCGACTCCTCGACCTGGTCCCGGGCCGCTCCGGCACGGTGTATAAGAGATGGCTCGACCAACGCGGCAAGACGTTCAAGGCTCGGGTCGAGGTCGCCACATTGGATCCGTTCCGCGGGTACAAGAACGCGATCGATGACAAGCTCGCCGACGCCACCGCTGTCCTTGATGCGTTTCATGTGGTCGCTTTGGCCGGCCGGGCCGTCGATGAGGTCCGCCGCCGTATCCAGCAGGAGACCCACGGCCACCGCGGTCGGTCCGGCAACCCGCTCTACGGGATCCGGAACATCCTGCGCTGCGCGGCCGAGCGCCTCACCGACAAACAGCACGCCCGCCTCACCGCGGCGATCGCTGCTGATGAACGCCATGATGCCGTCCACATCGCCTGGCAGTGCGCCCAGAAGGTGCGGGCCGCCTACGCCCACCCCGACCCGGCCAAGGGCCGCGAGATCGCCGAGCAGATCGTCGCCAGCTTTCCCACGTGCCCGATCCCGGAGATCGCCCGACTTGGTCGCACCTTCAAGCAGTGGAAGGACGCCTTCCTGGCCTACTTCGACACCGGCCGCGCCAGCAATGGTGGCACCGAGAGCATCAACGGCTTGATCGAGCTCCACCGCCGCATCGCCCGCGGCTTCCGCAACCGCGAGAACTACCGACTACGCATGCTCCTCATCGGCGGAGGACTCACCCTCGACCCACCGCAGGTATGAAGAGCC
>NZ_JARGDO010000050.1 GCF_029211185.1 Tessaracoccus caeni | reverse complement strand
ACTTCGAGACGCTCGTACCTCGCTCCTCAGCGTGCGGGCTGCTTCGCGGCCGCCTTGGGGCGGGAAAGTGTTGCTGCTGGGCGCCGGTGGGGTGCATGGTGGAGATAGGTGGCGCTGGGTTTGTCTTCCTCGATGTGTTCCATGGAGCCTGCACAGCCCGTTCCTCAGCTTGGTGGATGAGAGCCCTTGTCACGGATGTGGGACCGTGGATTGTTGCTTCGAGCACGAGTATGAGAATTGAACATTTATCCCATGGCTCTCCTGCCCAGCGCTGACCGGTCCCTAGCCCACGCTGTCGTGAAGGGAGGCTGACGGGTTATGGATGTGATTCATCCGCGGTGTTGCGGGATCGACATCTCGAAGACCGACGCGAAGGTGTGTATCCGGGTCCAGAAAGGGGCCCGGGCAGCTACCGAGGTGACAACCTGGGCGGCGATATCGTCGAGCATCCTGGAGTTAGGTCGCTACCTGATCGACCAGCAGGTCTCACTGGTAGTGATGGAAGCCACCGGCGACTATTGGAAACCATTCTACTTCTTGCTCACCGAGACCGGTGTCGAGGTGATGCTGGTCAACCCACGTCACGTGCGTCAGATACCTGGCCGTAAAACGGATGTCGCGGACGCGGTGTGGTTAGCCGATCTCGGCGCCCATGGGCTGGTACGGGGCTCCTTCGTCCCGCCTAAACCGATCCGTGAGCTCAAGGATCTGGTACGTGCCCGCACCATCTTGATCCGGTTACGCGGGCAGGAAGCCCAACGGTTGGAGAAGCTGTTGGAATCGGCTGCGATCAAACTGTCGTCGGCGATCTCCGACATCCTGGGCGTCAGCGGTCGCAGGATGCTGGAAGCCATGATCGGTGGTATCGATGACCCCAGCACGTTAGCCGAGTTCGCTCATCGAGGGATCAAGGCCACCAGGCAGGAGCTTGCTGAAGCGCTGACCGGCCGGTTCACCGAGCATCACGGGTTCCTTGCCCGGGTGCATCTCGACCTGATCGATCACTACACCACCCAGATCATGGCTGTTGATACCCGGATACAAGACCGCTTCACCAACCATGACCAAGGGCAGACATCGGAACCTGGTCCGGGTGAGTTGAGTGAAGCTCGGGAGCTGTTATCCACGATCCCCGGGGTATCGACCACGACCGCGGAGCGCGTTATCGCGGAGATCGGGATCGACATGAGCGTGTTCCCCACTCCCAACCAGTTGGTGTCCTGGGCTGGTGTTGCTCCCGGTATCAACGAGTCCGCAGGCAAGAAGAAGACCAGCCGCACCAGGCCCGGGAACAAGCACTTGAAGGGAGCTCTTGGGATAGCAGCGTTGTCCGCGATCCGCGCCAAGGACTCCTTCTTCCAGGCCCGCTACAAGCGGATATGCTCCCGCCGCGGGCACTCCAAAGCGCTGGTCGCGATCGAGCGTTCCATGCTGACCGCGATCTGGCACATCCTGACTCACAAGCAGCCCTACCGCGACCTCGGCGCAAACTACTACGCCCACCGGCGGCCCGGCATCGCGATCCGCAACGCCATCAACCTACTCCGAAACGCCGGCGTCACCGTCACCTTCCCCAGCCCCACAGAAGCGGTGGTCACCTAACTTTCGTATGAGCACCCGGAACGAGCCCCGAAGCCG
>NZ_JARGDO010000004.1 GCF_029211185.1 Tessaracoccus caeni | reverse complement strand
GATCGAGGCATTCATCGCTTTGGCCAACGCGGTCATCGTGATCCGACGCCTCGTCCGCACCGCTTGGACAACCCACCGCTGGGACACCCGACCAACCCGACGACCATGACCTACCTGCGGAATCTCTAACACGACGATCTGGACCACCGATCCCAGCCACTAGCCGCGGTCAGTTCCTGCGGATTGTTGCGTTGGCTCTCCTCGAGGCTCGGCCGCGAGCGGCCTCACACCTCGAAGAGCGTGGGATGGAGTTCCATCACGTGAACACCGACTCGATCCAGTCGTCGAGTTCGTCATTGTCGGGCAACTCTGCCGGTTCCACGTCGAGTCCGAGGACGACCACCATCAACCGGCGCGGCACCCTGCCCAGCCCGCCGTTCTCGTGAGACCTCGCCGGACCGTGGACGGAGACCGTCTACAGTTGTCACCAGCCATGGGGAAATCTGCCCTGGCTCCTCACCTCGCAGCGAAAGCGCCCCGACGTAGGATGCGCGCGCCGCGCCGATAGAGCGGATGTACCCATTTCCACGCTTCAGGCCCCGGCCTCCCTCCGAGCCCCCGTTCGTGTGTTCGCGCATGGAGCGCGTCCCTACTCCACGACCGCCGAGTTCCCTCCCCTGATCAGGGCCTATACGGAGGTATCCCAAGCCGTGAAGGAGCAAGGCCTGCTGCGCCGGGCCTACGGCTTCTACCTGGGCCTGGCCGGGGTGCTGCTTCTCGGGTTCGCCGGCGCCATCACCGGGTTCATCCTGCTGGGACACAGCTGGTTCCAGCTCCTGATCGCAGCCGCGCTCGGGATCCTGTTCACCCAGGTGGCGTTCCTCGCCCATGAGGCCGGACACAAGCAGATCCTCGCCACCGGCCCCGCCAACAACCGCCTGGCCACGTGGCTCGCCGGCATCATCGGCATGAGCTACTCGTGGTGGGACAACAAGCACAGCCGGCACCACGGCAATCCCAACAAGGTGGGTAAGGATCCCGACATCGAGGTGGACACCATCTCCTTCCTCGCCGACGACGCCACCAAGGCGCGCGGCCTCATCAAGTGGATCACGAAGCGTCAGGGCTGGTTCTTCTTCCCCCTGCTCACGCTGGAGGGCATCAACCTGCACTACAAGAGCTTCCGGCACCTGTTCTCGCGCGGCAAGGTGAAGGACCGCTGGCTGGAGCTCTCCATCATCCTGCCCCGGTTCGCCCTGCTCCTGGTGCCGATCTTCCTCTTCCTCCCCGTGGGCATGGCCTTCGCCTTCCTCGGCGTCCAGCTGGCCGTCTTCGGCGTCTACATGGGGTCCACCTTCGCCCCCAACCACAAGGGCATGCCCGTGATCGCTCCCGACGCGAAGCTCGACTTCTTCTCCAAGCAGGTGCGGACCTCCCGCAACATCTCCGGCGGCTGGGTGGCGTCGATGTTCATGGGCGGGCTCAACTACCAGGTTGAGCACCACCTGTTCCCCAGCATGGCCCGCCCGCAGCTCGCCCAGGCGCGCCTGATCGTCATGGAGCAGTGCCGGAAGCTGAACGTGCCCTACACCGAGACCACGCTGTGGAAGTCGTACGGCATCGTGATCCGCTACCTGAACGACATGGGCCTTGGCGCCCGCGACCCGTTCGTCTGCCCGATCACCGCGCTGTACCGGAGGGCGTGACGCTCACAGGCCGAAGAGGCGGCTTCTCCACTTGATGACCTCGATCACGACGACGACCAGCAGCCAGACGATCAAGGCGATGGTCATCCACCCGCCGCGCACGAACGAGCGCAGTTTGGCCAGCGTAGCGTCGGAGACGTAGAGGTTGCCCTCCAGGATGTTCCAGTGCGTCATCGAGACGAACACGAACGTGGTGGCCACCGTGACCAGGATGCACCACGGGCACAGCGCGCCGATCGCGAAGGTCGACTGGTACAGCAGCCAGTAGGCGAAGATCACGCCTAGCAGGTAGACCGCATTGGCGGTGAACATGAACCACTTGGGGAAGCGGGTATTGCTGAGCGAGGCCACCGCGATGGTCATCACCACCGGCTCCGAGATCAACCCGAGGAAGGCGTTGGGGAAGCCGAAGATGTTGGCCTGCCAGGTGCTGCCCACCTTCACGCAGTCCAGGATCTCGTTGATCGAGCAGGCCGCGACGTAGTTGGGGTCCCCCGCGATCTGGATCGCCTCATAGGACAGCACCCAGGAGGCGATCAGGCTGAGCGTCGCGAAGATCAGCATCTCGGTGAAGAGGATCCGACGCGAGCGCAGCATCGACTCGGGGCTGATCTCCTGATCGGCCGGATCCAGCTCGGTCTGCGTGCTCATCGCCGGGTTCCTCCTCGGGGTTCTCCTTGCGTCGCCGAGTGTACTGCTCACCCCAAGGAGAACCGTGGCGGGGCGAAGCTCGGCGTCGTCGTGGCGGGGTGCTGTTCCAGCGCGCGCAGCAACTCCGCGACGGCGACGTCGAGCTGCGGATCGGTCTCCGACTCCCAGTCCTCCGGATCGAGCGGCACCTCGATGTCGGGGTCGACGCCGTGGTTCTCAAGCCCCCAGCCGTGCTCGGCGAAGTGGATCCAGTAGCGAGGCTGGGTGACCTCGGTGCCGTCCACCAACTGGTAGCGACCGTCGATGCCGACGACGCCGCCCCAGCTGCGCTCCCCGATCACCGGGCCGAGCTTCAGCTCCTGCGCCGCGGCCGCGACGATGTCGCCGTCAGAACCCGCGTAGCTGTTGGTGACGAAGGCCACCGGGCCGCGCATGCCCTGGCGCGGGTAGCTCAACGCACCGGCGATGTCCCGGGCGCCGGCCCATCCGATCACCTTGCGGGCGATGCGCTCGATCACCAGCTCGGAGGTGTGACCGCCGCCGTTGTAGCGCACGTCGACGATCACCGCCTCGCAGCGCGTGGCCTGTTCGATGAGGCGCTGGAACTCGGCCCAGCCGCTCGCCGCCATGTCCGGCACGTGCACGTAGCCGATCCGCCCGGCCGACGCGTCGCGCACGTAGGCCACGTTGCGGGAGACCCATTCGTGGTAGCGCATCGACGCCTCGCTCGCGGTGGGCACCACGGCGACCCGCCGGATCTTCCCGCCGCGGGCGAGGGTGAGTTCCACCACCTTGTCGGCTGCGCCGCGCAGCAGTTCGCCGATGTCGGACACCTGGTCGGTGGGGTGCCCGTCGACCGCGACGATGACGTCGCCGGGAATGGCCGCGATGCCGGCGGCACGCAGCGGTGAGCGGGCCGTCGGATCGGAGGATTCGCCCGGCAGGATCCGGGAGATGACCACCTCGCGGCGCGCATTGCGGGTGAACTCGGCGCCGAGGAATGCCACCTTGGGCTGCGCCTCGGCACCACCGGCCGGGAGCACGTAGGCGTGCGAGGTGTTCAGCTCCGCCACGGTCTCCCACAGCACGTCGACCAGTTCGTCGTGCGTGGTGATGACGTCCAACAGCGGCCGGTACCGGTCCACCGCCGCGTCCCAGTCGACGCCGTCGAAGTCGGCGCGCCAGAAGTGGTCGCGCATCAGCCGGGCGTTCTCCTCGAACATCTGACGCCATTCCGCGCTCGGGTCGCTCTCGCGACGCAGCCGGCTGAGGTCGACGCTCACCTGGCTGTCGTCGTCTTCGCCGGGCTTGGTGTCGGCGGGCTGCACCCACACGTCGTCGCCGTTGCGCACGACGAGGTGCTTCCCGTCACCGCTCACCGCGGCGGAGTCGCAGGCGTCGACGACCGTGGAGGTCTTGCGGGAGGAGAAGGAGAAGTACTGCACCTGATCCGGGGTGTCATCGTCGGGTCCGGAGCGGCCGTGACCGAGCACGCCGGGGGCGCGCACCGTGCGCAGCCAGAGGAAGCCCCCGTTTACGGCCTGCAGCGAGTGGTACCGCCCGGCGGCCACCGGCAACGCGACCATCCGGTCCTCGACGCCGTCGGTGTCGAAGACGACGGCATCGGCATCCCCAGCAGCCTTGTCCTCCGAGTCGGCGCCGTCGGCCTTGCCGTCCTTCTCGGACTTGTCCTCCGGCTCGGCGACCGGCCAACCATCGGCAGCCGGCCCGAACGGGACCGGCTCCTCGGCGCTCAGCGGCACGATCCATGGCCGGATGGTGTTGGTGAAGGCCAGGTCGAAGCCGAGTTCGTCGTAGCTGGGGTCGATGGTGCGGCTGGAGAGGAACGCCAGGTGGCGCCCGTCCGAGGAGAAGGCGGGCGAGAAGTCGTTGAACTGCCCGCGGGTGAGCTCGAAAGCCCGCTCTTCGGCCAAGTCGAAGCCCACCAGCCGGCCGAGCTCCGTCTCATCGCCGACGGGCTCCCGCCACACCAGATAACGGGCGTCGGGCGAGAAGATGAGCCCGGAGGCGTCCCCCTGATCGCAGCGCCCGACCTGCGCGATGCTGCCATCGGCCACGTCGAGCACGGAGACCGCACCGTCGTGGCTGGCGATCGCGACCTTCGCACCGTCGGGAGAAGCCTGAAGCTCGAGCACGCGACCCAGCCGCCCCTTGCCGAGACGACGCACGCCGCCCTCGCCGGTGAGCGACCTGATCTCCAGGCAGTCCTCGCCCAGCACGTCGCTGGCCCATATGCCGCGCCCGGTCTGCCCGAGCACCTGGGGCTCCCGGATGCGCACGCCCGCCGTATCGCTCACCGCGCGCGCCGGGCCGGAGCGATGGGTGAGGAAGTAGGCCGCGCCTCGCCACTCCAGCAGCGAGCCGTTGCCACCGTGGTCGGGCGCGATCCGCTCCAACCGATCGGTGGGTTCCACAACCACCGACGCGGGGCGACGCAGCACCGTGCGCAGGTCGATGGGCTCGGGCTGGGCGTCGAGTCCCGCCATCCGGTACAGCCGACCGCGGGCGTGATAGACGATCGAGCGCCCGTCCGTGGTGGCGTCGCGCACGTATCCGTCCTCTACGGTGTGCGCGGTGTGCTGACGCAGGTCGCCGCCGGTCAGATCGACGGACCACACCTGGGCCTGCACGTCGGGCCGGTCCCCGTGATCCGAGGTGAACATCAGGCGGTCGCCGACGAAGGCCGGGTGCCACAGGCTGGCCTCGATCTCAGGCTGCACGCGCCGCCATCCGGTGGCGCCGTCGTCGGAGAGCCAGACGCGCACCGCCATGCCGCCGCGGTATCGCTTCCACCCGGCGGGATCACGGAAGTTGGGGCTGGCCACGGCCACGGCGCCGGACGGATGGAACGCCGCCCCCATGGCCAGGCCGTAGGGCAGGCGCTCGAGGTGACCGTCGAGGCTCACCGCGTAGAGCTGGCTGTTGCGCGCCATGGTGTGGTGGTCGGAGGCCAGCAGCACGTGCTCGTCGTCCATCCAGCCGGCCACCAGCATCCGACGCGCGCTCAGCCAGGTGAGGCGGCGCTGGGCACCGTCGAGGCCGACGACGTGCAGGTCGTGGCCTCCGGTGGTGGTGGCGACGAACGCCACCTGAGAGCCGTTCGGGGAGATCCTGGGACTACGCGGAGCCATCTCGCCCTGGGTGAGCCGGACGGCCTGTCCCCCGGCAAGCGGACCCGCCCAGATGTCGTCGTCGGAGACGAAGACGACGGTGTCATCGAGGACGTGAGGAAAGCGCCGGTAACCAAGACTCATGAGGGTAGACCTTACCCCTCAGCGCGTGCGGATCAGGCGGACAGTCCCCTGCGCTGCGCGATCTCGGACCGCATGATCAACTCGGGCTGGTCCTCGCCCAGCACGGCCTCGCGGGTGACGACGACCTGCGCGACATCCTCGTCGGAAGGAACCTCGAACATCACGTCGAGCAGCAGTTCCTCGAGGATCGCGCGGAGACCACGCGCACCGGTGCCGCGCTCCAGCGCCAGATCGGCGATGGCGGAGATGGCGCCGTCGGTGAACTCCAGGCTCACGCCGTCGAGATCGAAGAGCTTGACGAACTGCTTGAGCAGCGCGTTGCGCGGCTCCACCAGGATCCGTTCCATGGCCTCGCGATCGAGCGGGGCGACCGTCGTGATGATCGGCAGACGGCCGATGAACTCCGGGATGAGGCCGAACTTGTGCAGATCCTCTGGACGCACCAGGGAGAACGGATCGGCAGACACCCGACGCAGCTCCGGCGTGTTGTTGAAGCCCAAAGGGCGCTTGCCGACGCGCTGGTTGACGATCTCCTCGAGGCCCGCGAACGCCCCGCCGACGATGAACAGCACCTTGGTGGTGTCGATCTGCAAGAAATCTTGATGCGGATGCTTGCGGCCGCCCTGCGGCGGCACCGAGGCGACGGTGCCCTCGAGGATCTTCAGCAGCGCCTGCTGCACGCCCTCTCCGGACACGTCGCGAGTGATCGACGGGTTCTCCGACTTGCGGGCCACCTTGTCGATCTCGTCGATGTAGATGATGCCGGTCTCGGCCTTCTTGATGTCGAAGTCGGCGGCCTGGATGAGCTTGAGCAGGATGTTCTCGACATCTTCGCCGACGTACCCCGCCTCGGTGAGCGCGGTGGCATCGGCCATCGCGAAGGGAACATTCAGCATCCGAGCCAGCGTCTGAGCCAGATAGGTCTTGCCGCAGCCCGTGGGGCCGATCAGCAGCACATTGGACTTGGCGATCTCGACGTCTTCCGACTCGCTGCGCCGGGCCTGCGGCTCCTGCTCGGCCTGCAACCGCTTGTAGTGGTTGTAGACGGCGACGGACAGCGCCTTCTTCGCGGAATCCTGGCCGATCACATAGGAATCGAGGAACTCGCGGATCTTGCGAGGCTTGGGCAGTTCCTCCACCAAGCCGGTCTCGGCGACCTCGGGGAACTCCTCCTCGATGATCTCGTTGCAGAGCCCGATGCATTCGTCGCAGATGTAGACCCCGGGACCCGCGATCAGCTTCTTGACCTGCTTCTGGCTCTTTCCGCAGAAGTTGCACTTGAACAGGTCACGAGACTCACCGATTCGCGCCATGGTCACCCCCTCGTCCTGGTTGCATTGTGGGCTTCTGATTGCCAGCCTACCCGTGAGACCAGCCGACGGGGCCGCAACCCCGTAAGAGTTGCGGCCCCGATTTTATGGTCGCTCAGCTGAGTTCCTTCATGGAGGTCAGGATGTCGTCGACGATGCCGTACTCCACCGCTTCCTCTGCCGTCAGGTACTTATCGCGCTCGATGTCCTTGCTGACCTTCTCGACGCTCTGGCCGGTATCGCTGGCCAGCATGTTCTCCATCAGCGCGCGGATGCGCAGGATCTCGCGAGCCTGGATCTCCAGATCGGACGACTGACCGTAGCCACCCTCCGTCGCGGGCTGGTGGATCAGAATGCGCGAGTTGGGAAGCGCCAGGCGCTTGCCCTTGGTGCCCGCCGCCAGGATCACCGCGGCGGCCGAGGCAGCCTGGCCGAGGCAGACGGTCTGGATGTCGGGCTTGATGTAGCGCATCGTGTCGTAGATCGCGGTCAGCGCCGTGAAGGAACCGCCGGGCGAGTTGATGTACATCGAGATGGGGCGCTCCGAGTCCATCGACTGCAGGCACAGCAGCTGCGCCATGACCGCGTTGGCGATCTCGTCGTTGATGGGAGTGCCAAGGAAGATGATCCGGTCCTCGAACAGCTTGGTGTACGGATCCACCCGGCGCACGCCGTAGCTGGTGCGCTCTTCCCACTGCGGGATGATGTAGTTCATGTCCGCGCCGGCCGGAGCCATGCCGCCGGGCATGCTGGGGTTGGTCATGGTGGCGTTCATCACTGGTTCGGAGCCTCCGACTTGATCTGCGACGCACGCTCGTAGACGTGATCGATGAAGCCGTAATCCAGCGCCTGCTCGGCGGTGAACCAGCGGTCGCGATCCGAGTCTGCCTCGATCTGATCGACCGTCTGGCCCGTGTGCTGGGCGATGAGTTCGGCCATGGTCTTCTTGATGTGCAGCGACTGCTCGGCCTGGATCCGGATGTCGGAGGCCGTGCCGCCCAGACCGCCGGAGGGCTGGTGCATCATGATCCGGCTGTGCGGCAGCGCGAAGCGCTTGCCGGGGGTGCCGGCCGACAGCAGGAACTGCCCCATCGACGCGGCCAAGCCCATCGCGACGGTGGCGACGTCGTTGCTGATCCACTGCATGGTGTCGAAGATCGCCATGCCGGAATCGACGGAGCCGCCGGGCGAGTTGATGTACAGATAAATGTCTTTGTGCGGGTCTTCAGCATTCAGCAGGAGCATCTGCGCGCAGATCGCATTGGCGTTCTCGTCCCGGACCTCAGAGCCCAAGAAGATGATGCGATTGGCGAGCAGCGATCCATAGACGTTGTCCGTCAGTCCCAGGCCGCCGCCCGCAGGCGCGGCCATGGAAGGTAGTTCTTTCGCGTTCACGGTGACAAACATACCGGCAGATCCAAGGCTCCCAAGGCCAACGGCGCGCGTTCGCTGGCGGGAAAACAAAAGGAGGCGTCCCAGCTGGGACGCCTCCTTTACTTGCTCGCGGAACGAGAATCAGTTCTCGTCGCCCTCGACCTCGATCTCGTCGGCACCGAGATCGACCTCGTCGGCCGCCTCGGGCTCGACCACGGGAGACGGGAATTCGACGGCAGCACCGTTCGAGTCCTCGACGGTGGCAGCAGCGCAGATGGCGGTGAGCGCCTTGGTGCGGCGGATCTCCTGCATCCACTCGCCCATGTGGTTGTGCTCCATCATGTGGTTCACCTCGTCCTGGGGAGAGGTGTTGTTCTGCTGGGCCTTGCGGAAGATCATCTCGGTGAGATCCTGCTGCGAGACCTCGAGCTCATTGGCATCGCCGTAGGCATCGAGCAGCACCTGGGCGCGCAGCGCCTGCAGGCCGCGATCCTCGATGGTGGCCCAGAACTCTTCCTCGGTCTCCGCGGTCTCGTCCTCAGCGGTCTCGAGGTACTGCTCGACGGACAGCCCGTACTGGGTGAGCTGGCGCTCGACCTGCTGGCGGCGAGCCTGCTTGTCGGCCTCGAGGACCGACTCGGGCAGCTCGAAGTCGACGAGCTTCAGGGCCTCTTCCAGCACCTTGTCGCGGGCGTCGGCGAGCTGCTCGTTCTTGAGCTGCTGCTCGATGCCCTTGGTGAGGTCGGCCCGCATCTCCTCGACGGTGTCGAACTCGGAGATCAGCTGGGCGAAGTCGTCGTCGAGCTCGGGAAGCTCCTGCTCCTGCACCTTGACGACGGTGACCTTCACGTCGGCCTCCTGGTCCTGGTACGCGCCGCCCAGCAGGGTGGTGGAGAACTCGGCGGAGTCGCCGGCGGACAGGCCGGTGACGGCGTCGTCGAGGCCGGCGAGCATGTTCTGCTCATCACCGACCTTGTAGGAGATGCCCTCTGCGGTGGCGTCCTCGAGGATCTCGCCGTTCTGGGAGGCGACCAGGTCGATGACCAGGATGTCGCCTTCCTTGGCGGCGCGCTCCACCTGGGTGGTGGTGGCGAAACGCTCGCGCAGCAGCTCGATGCGCTCGTTGACGATCTCGTCGGTGACCTCGGCGGCGTCGACCACGGCCTTGACGGCGGCGAAGTCGGGCAGGTCGAAGGAGGGACGCACGTCGACCTCGGCGACGAACTCCACCAGCTCATTGTCCTCGAGCTTGGTCACGTCGATCTCGGGCTGAGCCATCGGGTAGACCTGTGCCTCCGCGACGGCGGCCTGGTAGGCCTGCGGGATAGCCTCGTTGATGGCCTCCTGCAGCACGGCACCGCGGCCGAAGCGCTGGTCGATGACGGTCGACGGCACCTTGCCCTTGCGGAAGCCTGGGATGTTGACCTGGCCCGCGATGCTCTTGTAGGCGCGGTCCAGGTGCGGCTTGAGATCGGTGAACGGGATCTCGACGGTGAGCTTCACCCGCGTCGGGCTGAGCTGCTCTGCGGTGCTGGGCACGAATAGTCTCCTGAAAATCTGCGATTGACCTGGCAATCCTACCGAGAACTGTCCGCACCACCAATCAGGGCCCCATACACCCCCGTCGGCAACCATCCCCACAGCCGCGCATAGAGATCCCGCAGGTACCTCTTACTATGTCAACGTGGATCTGACGAGCAATGTCACCGACACCGCGCTCATTTTCGAGGGCGGCGGAATGCGAGCCACCTATTCCTCCGGGGTGCTGGCCGGCCTGCTGGAAGCGGATGTGCACGTCGATTGGGCGGCCGGTATCTCCGCCGGTTCCAGTTGCCTGGCCAACTACGTCACCCGCGACGCCACAAGGGCCCGTCGGACCTTCGTGGAGTTCTCTGCCGAACCCCGGTTCGGGAACTGGCGCACCTGGCTGCGCGGCAAGGGCGTCTTCAACTCCGAGTGGATCTACGAACAGACCTCGGCGCCGGATCAGGCTCTCCCCTACGACTGGCAGGCCTTCCTCGACAATCCCATGCAGTTTCGGGTGGGCGGCTACCGCTGCGAGGACGGAGCGATGATCTACTGGGGCCGCGACGACATCCACACCATGCTGGACCTGATGAAGCGAGTGCGCGCCTCGTCCACCATGCCCGTGCTGATGCCGCTCACCACCGTCGACGGCGAGGTGTTCTGCGACGGCGCCCTCGGCCCCACCGGAGGCATCGCGCTGGATGCGGCACAGACCGACGGCTACGAGAAGTTCCTGGTTGTGCACACCCGCGAGCGCTCCTATCGCAAGCAACCCGTCCGCACCCCACGCGGCATGAGGGCGTTGTTCCGCCGCTATCCCGCCATCGCCGACGGCCTGATCGCACGCGCGGCCAACTACAACCGGACGCTCGAGGAGCTTCTGGAACTGGAGAAGCAGGGCCGGGCGTACCTGGTCTTCCCCGACTCGATGCCGATCAAGAACTCCGAACGCAATCTCGCCAAACTCGGCGCGATGTTCGATGCTGGCTTCGCCCAGGCCCGACGCGAGGCACCGGCCATCCGCGAGTTCTTGGGGCTCTCCTGAGTTCACCGGAGTCTGCGAAATGGCACGACGCTGCCGACGCTGTTAAACTCGACGAGGTTCTGCGGATGTAGCTCAATGGTAGAGCCCTAGTCTTCCAAACTAGCTACGCGGGTTCGATTCCCGTCATCCGCTCGGCTGCGGGCCTCCGTCCAACGACGGGGGCCCGCACATTACGGGGCGTAGCGTAGTGGCTAGCGCGCCTGCTTTGGGAGCAGGAGACCGCAGGTTCGAGTCCTGTCGCCCCGACCATGGAACACCGGTCCTCGCGTGGCGGAACCACTCAACGAGCAGTAGCCACTCGAGTCCGGTGTCGCATTCGGCCGGGTAGCCAACCCTCGCTTACTGGGAGGCCTTCTTGGACTGCTCCTTGACGCGGGCTTCTTCGGCGAGCACCTTGCGGTGGGTCTCGCGTTCGCGGATCAGCCATTCCGGCGGGTCGGCCAGCAGCGCGCCGATCTGGTCGGCGTCGAGGGCCTCGGTGATACCCGCCCGTGTCAGGCCGGAGCGCGAGATGCCGAGCTTCTGAGCCATCACGTCGCGCGGGAAGGGACCGTTCTTGCGCAGGTCGATGAGCCAGGCCGGCGGGTCGGCGCGCAGCGCATCCAACTCGGCGCGGGTGATTCCCCCGGCGCGGAACTCCTCGGGCGCCGCAGGAAGATGGATGCCCAGCTTGTTCGCTGCGGTCTGAGGCTTCATGGTCTGACTCATGTGCCTAACCCTAGCGGCGCAGCGCCTCCGCGATCTCCCCCGCCCCCTACGCCATTCCGGGGCCGCCGACGAACGGACGGGGAAGGCTGGCTAGGGTTACGCCAGGATGAAAGAAGAGATCTATTTCGCGGGTGGCTGCCTGTGGGGCGTGCAGGCTTATCTCGCGACGCTGCCCGGGGTGAGGTTCACCGAGGCCGGGCGGGCCAACGGCACCACCGGAACCCTCGACGGACCCTACGACGGCTACGCCGAATGCGTGCGCACCGGGTTCGATCCGAGCGCTGTGGCCGTCGCCGACTTGATGGGCTATTTCTTCGAGATCATCGACCCGTACAGCCTCAACAAGCAGGGCGAGGATGTCGGCGAGAAATACCGCACCGGCGTCTACTCCGACGACCCGGCCCACCTCGCGCAGGCGCAGGCCTTCATCGACGCGAGACACGACCGCGACCGCATCGTCGTGGAGGTGCTCCCCCTCACCAACTACGTGCGCAGCGCCGACGAGCACCAGGACCGACTGGCTCGCTGCCCCGACGACTACTGCCACATCCCCGTCGAGTTGTTGACGAAGCACCGCACCTGACACCCGGTAGCCTGCCTGCATGACCAACGCGACGGATGGCCTGCGGATCGGGTACGTACCCGGGGTGACGCTCACCAAGTGGCGACGAGTATGGGCCGAGCGCTTTCCGCGGCAGCCTCTCGACGTGATCGAGGTCACGGAGGAGGGCCAGCGGAAGGCGTTGCTCGACGGCGCCGTCGACATGTGTTTCGCGCGCCAGCCGATCGACATCGACGATCTCCATTTCATCCCGCTCTACGACGAGGTGACGGTGGTCTGGGCGGCGAAGGACCATCCGATCACGGCCTTCGACGAGGTGTCGCTGGATGATCTGAAGGACGAAGACGTGCGCGACTCCTACGACCAGACCGACATCGACGCCGCCGTGGCTGAGGTGGCGGTGCTGCGAGTACCCCTGTCGATAGCGCGCACCCACAACCGTCGCGATCTGGTGCACCGGCCGATCACCGACGCGCCGCCGTCGACGGTGGGGCTGGCCTGGCTGAGGTCGAACGAGCATCCGTTGATCCAGGAGTTCATCGGAGTGGTGCGCGGCCGCAGTCCGCAGAGCTCGCGCACCACGAGCGAACGGAAGGCCCGCACCCCCGAGCGGAGCCAGCCGAGACCGCGCGCTCCGAGACAGGCGGAGCCGCTACCCGGTCGACGACGAAAGTCGCGACGCCGATAGGTTCGGGCCTTCCACGCGGAACCGCTACGCCACCAGCCAGAGGACGTAGGACAGTGCGAAAATCGCCACGCCCAGCGTGGTCTCCATCACCGTCCAGGTTCGCAGCGTCGTCTTCACGTCCATCTGGAAGAACTTGCCCACCAGCCAGAAACCGGAGTCATTGACGTGCGAGAGCACCGTGGCGCCGCCCGCGATCGCGAAGACGATCGCCGCGATGTGGATGTTGCTGAGGTCGGCCGCGATCACGTCGGCTGCGATGAGTCCGGCTGTCGTCGTCAATGCCACCGTGGCGGACCCCTGCGCGACGCGCAGCGCGGCCGAGACCAGGAAGGCCTGCACGATGAGCGGGAGGCCAAGCCCCGACAGCGAGCCCGTGAGCGCACCGCCGATGCCGCTCGCGCGCAGCACCGCGCCGAACATGCCGCCCGCACCAGTGATCAGGATCACGCCGCACACAGGGCCGAGCGCGCTGTCCATGATCTTCTGGCCGGTCTCCAGCGTGAATCGCCCGGGAGCCAGGGTGAACAGCGCGAACAAGACGGTGATGAGCAGCGCGATCGGCGTCATGCCGAGCAGCATGATGTAGCGGGCCCATTCCGCATCCTTGGGAATCGTTCCCGCCGAGATGAGAGTGCTCAGCACCGTGTTTCCGCTGATCAGGATGAGGGGCAGCAGGAGCACTAGGAGAACGTGAGTGAACGACGGCGCCGGCATCTTCTCACCATTGGGGCCCTTGAGATCGTTCATCTCGCCCATGATGGCTTCGGGGATGTCGACGTGGATGCGCTTGCCCTGCCACTGGCCGATGAAGTAACCGCCGATGACCCAGGACAGCACCGCGACGGGAATGCCCACCAGGAGCGTCGTGCCGAGTTCGCCCTTGAGGATCTCGACCGCCGCCACCGGTCCGGGGTGGGGGACCATGATCGCGTGCATGGCCGCGAAGGCCGCGGCGGTCGGAATGCCGTACAGCAGCAGCGATCCGCCGAAGCGGCGGGCCACGGTGAAGACGATCGGCAGGAAGATGACCAGGCCGGCGTCGAAGAAGATCGGGAACCCGAACAACAAGGCGGCGATGCCGAGCGCGAGCGGAGCTCGCTTCTCCCCGAACCGGCTCACCAGAGTGTCGGCGAGGATCTGCGCGCCACCGGTGACCTCGAGCATCCGCCCGAGCATCACGCCGAGTCCGACGAGCAGCGCCACACTGCCGAGCACGCCGGCGAAGCCAGTGGTGAGCACGGACCCGATGGTGGGCTCGCCCTCGGGAGCATAAACCGGGATCCCCGCTGCCACCGCAGTGACGAGGCTGACGAAGAGGAGTGCCACGAACGCGTGGATCTTCAACTTCATGATCATGACGAGGAGCAGCGCAATGGCTCCGACAGCGATCAGGAGGAGCACTCCTGTGCTGTATGCGGGTTCGATCATCTTCTCTATGCTCCTTCGCCTAGGGGGATCGTGCTATCGGGCCGACATCGGCGTGCGTGACGATCGACGTCCCTCTGCAATCCCAGTCGTCCTGTCATATCCGGTCGCTCCCATGCGCCCTTTGACGGAACACCCCAGATCATAGGGGATAAGAGATTCCGCAGGTAGGTGGCACCTACTGGCGGGATATCTCCTGTGACAGGCTCAGCGAATGCGGGCGAGAACCAGCTCTCGTCCCCGATCCACCGCGGAGAGCCGCGCTCCCAGCAACGGGCCTTCGACGCCCAGCTTGGACAGCTCGATGTGCAGCTGCACGGGGGCGATCTTCGGGGTCTCCTCGGCGACGATCTCAGCCAGCGGCTGGCCGATCAGCTCGACCGTCTCCCCGGTCAGCACCACCAGCGCGGGGTCTTGGATGGTGGCGATGGCGGCCACCCCCAGGCTGATCCGGCGCCCCAACTCCGCGAGGAACTCCGGCGACTCGGGGGCGCGCGACAACTCGACGCCGTAGTCGGCCGCCAACTCCTCGACGGCGGCCATGCCGACGAGACGCTGGAACGAGCCCTTGTCACGGTTCTCGGCGACGCTGCGCAGCGGAACTCCAGGAACCGGCAGGTAGCCGACCTCTCCGGCGGCGCCCGTGCTGCCCACGCGCACCCCACCGTCGATCACGCTGGCCATGCCGAGTCCGTGTCCGATCCACAACAGCACGAAGTCGACGTAGCGGCCCTCGGCGACGCCTTGGCGCAACTCCGCCAAGGCGGCCAGGTGCATGTCGTTGCCCAGGGCGACCGGGACGCCGATCCGCTCCTCGATCTGGCCACGCAGCTGCGCCATGTCTGGCAGGTCATAGGAGAAGGCCAGTTCGCCGGTGAGCGGATCTACCACGCCTGGCGTCGCGACCACAGCGCTCAGCAGGGGGCCGTCCGTGCCATCGGTCTCGGCCAGCACCTTCTCGACGGCGCTGGCGAAGTCGTCGACGGCGTGTCCGCCGGGCACCTCGCTGGACGCGAGCACCCGTCCGTCCAGCGAGCACAGCTCCGCGCGCACGGAATCGGGCTGGACCGCCAGGCCGACGGCCGTGCCCACCCCGGGCGCGAGTGCGTACAGTTCGGCGGCGGGCCCCCTGGATCCGGGTCGGGTTCCCTCGGAGCGCACCAGCCCAAGGCCCTCCAGCCTGGCGATCACCTGGGAACAGGTCACCCGGGACAGCCCGGTGTGCTCGGACAGCTCGGCCCTGGTGGCCGAGCCCACGCGCATGATGTGCTTCAAGGCGGCCGAGTCGTTCAACTCCCGCAGCAAGCTCGGCACGCCCGGCTTCTTCCTGGTCACTCTCCCCACCCCCTTCATTAAGGCTTCTTAGCAGTAGTTTAGCCAGATCTGCGGCTCACGGAAGGAGTCGGCAGCAGGGACATCGCCAGGCCCGTCAGAGCAACAGGAGCCAGGCCAGTTGGTCTGGCTCCTGGCCTTTCTCGGCCTCCCGCCACAGCCGGGCCTCCTCTACCGCGAGGTCCGTGACGAACTGGTCGTCGAGCTTGCCGGAGGCGGCCAGCCACAGCGTTCCGGACACCAGGTCGGCGGCGGTGCAGAAGAACCCCGACGAACCGGCCCAGGCGCTGGCCATGGCGCGGCTGGCCGCCGCGGCGGTGTGGCCCATCAGATCACCGAGCGCGGGATCGTCGGAGGCGACGAGGCCCGCCATCACCAACTGAAGGGCCACGTCGGGCGAGGCCTCCGGGAGAAGCCTCGCCGCGGCGGCCCGGGCGTCGGCGGCCGTCGGCAACTCCGCGACGGCCTCCGCCCGAGACGCGGCGAGCGCACCCCAGAGCGTCGGTGTCTCGAGCGCTGCGGCCAGCCGTCGGTCGAGCTCGTCGACGGTGGCCTCACGGTTGTCGACGGCCTCCTCCGCCAGCTGCCAGAGGGTGAAGTAGCACCACAGATCATCGCTGACGGGGCCTGCCAGCACCGCCGCCACCAAGGCGCGACGGTCCGGATACCAGGGCCCCTCCACGACCTCCGCGCTCAATCCGCCTCCACCGAGTCCTGCGGGGAGTCCGGCACGATCGCCTGCACGACGGAGCCGTCCTCGCGGCGGCCGCCCACGACGGGGTGGCTGCCCTCCAGCGATGGCAGTCGCTCGCCCTGACCGTCGAGCGGCACCGTGACCACCTGCCCCGGCTCCACCAGGATCTCCTCACCGCGCACGCTGATCTCGACGGCGTCGCCGCGGTCCACCTCGAAGGTGATCGAGTCCTTCTCCAGGAGCACGCGCAGCCGCGATCCGCGAATCTGCAACGGGAAGCGCATCGACGGCCATTCCTCGGGAAGCCGCGGATCGAACGAGATGTTCCCGGCGTAGTCGCGCATGCCGCCGAAGCCGTAGATCAGCGCGCTCCAGACACCGCCCGTCGAGGCGATGTGCACGCCGTCGCGTGCGTTGGAGTGCAGGTCGCCCAGGTCGACGAACAGCCCCGAGAGGAAGTAGTTCATCGCCATCTCCTGGTAGCCCACCTCGGCCGCCACGATCGACTGCACGACGCTGGACAGCGTCGAGTCGCCGGTGGTGATCGGGTCGTAGTACTCGAAGTCGGCCCGCTTCTCCTCCAGCGAGAACTGATCGCCCTGCAGGAACAGCGCCAGCACCACGTCGGCCTGCTTCAGCACCTGGAACCGGTAGATCACCAGCGGGTGGTAGTTGAGCAGCAGCGGGCGCTTGTCGTCGGGGGTGTTCTCCAGATCCCACAGCTCGCTGGACAGGAACTTCTCGTCCTGCGGATGGATGCCGAAGGTCTCGTCGAACAGCACCACCATGCCCTCGGCGCAGGCCTCCCACTCGTCGATCTCCGCCTCATCGATCTGCAGGCGGTGCATCAGGCGCTGGTAGGCACGCTCGTCCGTGGCCTCCATCTCGCGCATCACGGCGGCGGCGGAGCGCAGGTTGGCGGCCGCCATCACGTTGGTGAAGGTGTTGTTGTTGACCACCGTGGTGTATTCGTCGGGCCCGGTGACGCCATGCACGTGGAAGCGCTGCGACCCGTCCTTCTCGGTGCGCCAGAAGCCGAGGTCGGCCCACAGCCGCGCCGTCTCGACGAGCACCTCGGCGCCGTCGCGATACATGAACTCCTGATCGCCGGTGACGTCGCAGTACTTGGTGAAGGCGTAGGCTACGTCGGCGTCGATGTGATACTGCGCGGTGCCGGCGGCGTAGTAGGCCGAGGCCTCCTCGCCGTTGATCGTGCGCCACGGGTACAGCGCGCCGCGCTGGGACAGCTCAGCCGCCCGCTCACGGGCCTGCGGCAGCAGCTTGGCGCGGAAGCGCAGCACGTTCCTTGCCACCCGCGGATCGGTGTAGATGAGGAACGGCACCAGGTAGATCTCGGTGTCCCAGAAGTAGTGGCCCTCGTAGCCGGAGCCGCTGACGCCCTTGGCGGCGATGCCGAGCTGGTCGCTGCGCGCGGAGGCCTGCGCCAGCTGCAGCAGACACCAGCGCACCGCCTGCTGGATCGCGGGATGGCCCTCGATCTCGATGTCGCTGTTGGCCCAGAACTCGTCCAGCCAGGCGCGCTGGCGATCGCGCAGCCGCCCGAAGCCCTCGGCGGCCGCCCGGTCCAGCGTGCGCCGGCAGCGGTCGGCGAGTTCCGTCACCGGCACGCCCCGCGAGGTGTGATAGGCGACGGCCTTGCGCACGATGATCGGCGCGCCCTCGCGGGCCTCGATGCGGTAGGTCTGCCGGCCGAGGTCGGGCTGGGTGTCGAGGAAGGCCTGGAACTCGTTTCGGGTGTCGATCTGATGATCGGCGGCCACGGCCAGGGTCATGCCGGAGTTGGTGGTCTGGTAGCCGAGCATCATCCGGTTCTCGCGGTGCCAGTGCAGCTCGGGCTGCAGCACGCGGCCGGCGAACTTGCTGGAGCGCCGCGGATCCCACCCCTCCTGGTCGGCCTCGGGACGATGGAAGTCGGAGTAGCCGTCCTGGCGGTTCACCAGCTGCGACGAGATCACCACCGGGGCGTCGCCCTCCAGCATGGTCACCTCCAGCTCGAACAGCGCGAGGTGCCGGTCGGTGAACGAGACCATCCGCGACGAACGGATCCGGACCCGCTTGCCCGCGGGCGTGCGCCAGATCAGATCGCGCGTCATCTGGCCGGAGCGGAAGTCGAGCGCCCGCTCGTAGGACTCCAGGTCGGCGAGGCTGAGCTGCAGCGGCTCGTCGTCGACGTAGATCTTGATCAGTTTGGCGTCGGGCACGTTGACGATGGTCTGGCCCGTGCGGGCGAAGCCGTAGGCCTCCTCCGCGTGCGAGATCCGCCAGGTCTCGTGGAAGCGGTTGACGAAGGTGCCGTGCGCATACGACTTGCGCCCCTCCTCCGGGTTGCCGCGCATGCCGAGGTAGCCGTTGCCCACGGAGAACAGCGTCTCGGTGGTGCCGAGGTCGGCCTCGCTGGGCTCCACCTCCACCAGACGCCACTCGTCGATGGGGAAACGGGAACGGTCGAGCGGATCGGCGCTGACCTGACGAATCATGACTGCCTCAGTTCTTGAAGATCGGTGACGACGAGGGTGGCGCCGTGGGCGCTCAGGTCTTCTGCTCCAACACCGCGGTCGACGCCCACGACGAGGCCGAAGCCTCCGGCGGCACCGGACTGCACGCCGGAGATGGCGTCCTCCACCACGACGCATTGCGCAGGCTCGACGCCCAGCAGCTGGGCGGCGCGCAGGTAGGTGTCGGGAGCGGGCTTGCCGGGCAGGCCCTCGGCCCTGGCGACCACACCGTCGACCACCACCGGGAAGTAGTCGCTCAGCCGGGCGGCGGCGAGCACGGGACCGGCGTTCTTCGACGACGACACCACGGCCATCGCGACGCCGTCGGCGGCCAGATCCTGAACCAAGCCGAGCGAACCCGGGTACGGGGCGACGCCGTCACGCGCGAGGGTCTCGTTGAAGGCGTCGTTCTTCCGATTGCCGAGCCCGCAGACGGTCTCCTCCGACGGCGCGTCCTCCGGCGTGCCTTCGGGAAGCGCGATCCCCCGGGAGGCGAGGAAGTCGCGCACGCCGTCGTAGCGGGGCTTGCCGTCGACGTAGGCGAAGTAGTCCTCATCGGTATACGGGGCCTGGCCGGGGAGGCCGGACAGGAAGTCGTTGAACATCCGGCCCCAGGCGCGCATGTGCACCTCGGCCGTGGGGGTGAGCACGCCGTCGAGATCGAACAGCACGGCGCGATATGAGGACCAATCCATGGCGCCCAGCCTAGGGCCTGTCACCCGCCCCGCATCAAACGTGCGACGAGCCCCGGAGATCTGCGACCAAGCCACGGTGGAAGAGGGCATCCCCGGTCAGCTCGGGGTGGAAGGCGAGTCCGGTGATTCCCGCTCGGCGGACGGCGACGACGCGCCCCGCATGCCGGGCGAGCACCTCGACTCCGGCACCCATCTGGTCGACCTGCGGCGCCCGAATGAACGCGACCCTGGCCGGCCCCAGCACGGTGTCGAGATCGACCTCGGCGGAGTTCACCTGCGGTCCGAAGGCGTTGCGCCGGACGGTGATGTCGAGCGCGCCGAGTGTCTGCTGGCCCGGAGCTGCGTCCACCACCCGCTGAGCGAGCAGGATCAACCCGGCGCAGGTACCGAGAGTGGGCAGACCGGCACGGATCGCGTCCGCGAGCGGCTGCTGCAGGCCGAACAGCCGCAGCAGCCGATCGATGGTGGACGACTCCCCTCCAGGCAGCACCAGGCCGTCGATCCGTAGTCCGTCCGCCCCAGCCAGATCCGACGGCGTGCGCAGCAGTGCCACCTTGGCGCCGACCGTCTCCAGCAGACCGACGTGCTCGCGCACCCCGCCTTGAAGCGCGAGGACGCCGACCGTCGGCCGGTTCACCAGCCGCGCTCGGCGAGACGGTGCGGCGCCGGCAGGTCTGCGACGTTGATTCCGACCATGGCCTCACCGAGGCCGCGAGACGCGTCGGCGATGACGGCGGGATCGTTGTAGAGCGCCGTCGCCTTGACGATGGCCGCCGCCCGAGCCGCGGGGTTGCCGGACTTGAAGATGCCGGAGCCGACGAAGACGCCGTCCGCCCCGAGCTGCATCATGAGCGCCGCGTCGGCCGGCGTCGCCACGCCCCCCGCGGTGAACAGCACCACCGGGAGCGTCCCGGTTCTGGCCACCTCGAGCACCAGCTCGTACGGCGCCTGCAGGTTCTTCGCGGCGACGTACAGCTCGTCGGGGCTCGCGTCGTAGGCGGCCTTGAGCGCCGCGATCTCGCGCCGGATGGTGCGGATGTGCTTGGTGGCCTCGGAGACGTCGCCGGTGCCGGCCTCTCCCTTGGAACGGATCATCGCCGCGCCTTCGGTGATCCGGCGCAGGGCCTCCCCCAGGTTGGTCGCCCCGCAGACGAAGGGGACGGTGAACGCGTGCTTGTCGATGTGGTTGACGTAGTCGGCGGGCGAAAGCACCTCGGACTCGTCGATGTAGTCCACCTCGAGGTGCTGCAGCACCTGGGCTTCGACGAAGTGCCCGATCCGGGCCTTGGCCATCACCGGGATGGAAACCGTCTCGATGATCGCGCTGATCAGATCCGGATCGCTCATCCGGGCGACGCCGCCCTGAGCCCGGATGTCCGCGGGCACACGCTCCAGAGCCATCACGGCGACGGCACCGGCATCTTCGGCGATGCGAGCCTGCTCCGGCGTCACGACGTCCATGATCACGCCGCCCTTGAGCATGTCGGCCAAGCCGCGCTTGACCAGAGGAGAACCAGCAAAAGTTGTCATGGGCTACATCGTGGCCGCGATACCGGACTATTCCGAGAGCCAGAAACATTCCATTGTCATTGGGCCAGTATGTTGTCGGCATGCGCGCTACTCCCGAGATAACGATCCCCATCCGTCTTGGCAGCAGCAGCGTCGGCGGCCCCATCCCGGTTCGGCTCGCCGCAGACCTGCGTCGCCTGATCGGGGAGACGGTGCTCTCCCCGGGCGACCCGGTGCCGTCGAGCCGCGCGCTCGCCGCCCATCTGGGGATCTCGCGCGGTTCGGTGGTCGCCGCCTACGACCAGCTGCTCGCAGAGGGATACCTCAGCGCATCCCCGGGACGCTCGACCGTCGTGAACCCCCAGCTGCGGCGCGTCCATCCCCGGCGTTCCCGACCGGTCGGACCGGCGCGCGCCACACCGCGCAGGATGTTGGATCTCAGCCCAGGAAGGCCCTGGGCCGTCGACGTGGTGGGCCCTGCATGGAAGGCGGCCTGGCGACAAGCCTCGTCCGCACCCGTGGATGCCGTCGTGCCGGCCTTGGGACTGCCGGAGCTCCGTCGCGCGTGGTGCGAGCACCTGCGCCGGATGCGCGCCGTGGTGCACGATCCGACGCACCTCGCGGTGACCGGAGGAGGACGGGAGGGCTTCACGCTGCTCCTGCTCGCGCTCGCAGGCGGCACCCCGTCTCGTCTTCGGGTGGGGGTCGAGGAGCCCGGATATCCTTCGCTGAGACGGGTGCCCGCCCTGCTCGGTGCGACGGTGGTGCCGCTGGCCGTCGACGAGCGCGGTCTGCGCGTCACGGATCTGCCGACCGGTTCCGACGCCCCCGACCTGCTTCTCGTCACCCCTAGCCATCAGTACCCGTTGGGCGGTTCGCTCCCGATCGATCGGCGCCAGCGGCTGCTCGAGTGGGCCCGACGCCACGACGTCGTCATCGTGGAGGACGACTACGACTCCGAGCTGCGCTACACCTCGGCACCGCTGCCGGCGCTCGCGGCTCTGGACGACCCCGTCGACGGCAAGGTGGTGCTTCTCGGAACGCTGTCGAAGATCCTCACCCCCGCCCTCGCCACCGGATTTCTCGCCCTGCCGGCCTGGCTGGTGCCGGCCGTCGCCGAAGCTCGCGCAGACCTGGGCCAACCCGTCGGCATGGTCACCCAGCGGGCCGTGGCGAACTACCTGGGCAGCGGCGCCCTGCGACTGCATACCCAGCGGATGCGCAACCGCTATCGTCGACGGCGCACCCACGTGGTGGCCGCATTGACGGGCATCCCGGGCGCGCGCGTCCATCCGATGGACGGCGGGCTCCATGCCGTTCTGGAGACCGCGCGCCCCGAGGACGAAGTGGTGGCCGAACTCGCCGCCGCCGGGATCGCCGTCAGCCCGCTCTCGCAGTACTGGTCGGGTTCCGGCAGTTCAGGCATCGTGTTCGGCTTCGGGGCTGCGAGCGATGCGGAACTGGAACACGCCCTCAGCCTCATCACCACCATCGCGGCCAGTCCCGAGCCCGGATTGGACGCAAGCTCCGCCCCGTGAGGCTCGCGCGTGGCGCGCTAAGCCTGGATCCACCGGTAGCCGCCGTAGCGAGCGGCCTCAGACGGGTGCAATGGCAATCCGTATCCGCGAGGGCATACCGGGTCGTCTGTTGAGCGGGGACGGGGAAGCCAGTGTGCCTGGATGGGGTCGCGTAGTAGGTGGGGATCGGTGGATCCAGGCTAAGCCCCGGCCAAGAACTCTCGTAGCACGGCAAGGGCTTCCGCCGTGTCGGCAGCCTCTCGGCGCGTCTGGCTCGGGCGCGCGTCGCCGAGGGCCTCGACGGTCATCGGCGCGATCGCGATGCCGAGGCCGGCGTTGCGGAGCATGCCGCGGTCGTTCTCGCTATCGCCCACCGCGATCACCTCGTCCCAGTTGATACCGAGCCGTTCGATCAGCACGTCGCCGCCCTTGCCCGCGGCGGCGGCC
Organism: Tessaracoccus caeni; assembly: GCF_029211185.1. Lineage (GTDB taxonomy): Bacteria > Actinomycetota > Actinomycetes > Propionibacteriales > Propionibacteriaceae > Arachnia > Arachnia caeni. The sequence continues at coordinate 230,544 of NZ_JARGDO010000004.1, read as the reverse complement.
TCGGGCACGAGGTCGACGAAGACGCTGCTGGACGCGACCGCCGCCACCCCGGGGACGTCGCCGATGCTGCGGGCGATCCCGGCCTCCCCCGGCTTGCCGATCAGAAGGAGCAGCTTGCCGACATCGTCCCGGGCGGTCAGCGTCTGCACGCTCGCGGTATCGCCGACGAAGCTCTCGTCCAGCTCCACCCTGGGGGTGCGCTCTGCGGCAATCCACTCCCGTTCGGTGTGCAGCCACACCTCGATACCGGCCTCGGCGCAGCGCTCGATGGCGTTCCCCACCGCATCTGCGTCGATCGCGCGATGCGCCAGCGTCACCCACTCGTCGCCCCGGTGCTCCAGCACCGTCGCACCGCTGTTGGCGGAGACGAACCTCACGTGGCCGAGCTGTTCGGCCAGCCACAGCATGGACTGGGTGGTGCGTCCGGAGCACAGCGCCACGGTGATGCCGCGGCGGTAGAGCAAGTCGACGAGTTCCATCGCGCCGGGGTTCCATTCGCCCCGATGCTGCAGCGTGCCGTCGACGTCGAGCATGGCCAGGCGGTAGTTCATGAGTCTCCTCTAGGGTCGAGTTAGGCGAGCTATTGCTCAGGCCGCAGCGCGGTTGACCTGGCAGCGCGGGCACCAGTAGAGGTTGCGGCCCTCCAGCGTGCCCATGGCCACCTCGGTGCCGCACACCAGGCACGGCTGGCCGGCGCGACGGTAGACGTAGACCTCGCCGCCGTGGGCGTCGACACGAGCCGGACGACGCTGCACCTCGGGCGAGTGCTCGCGGCGGACGGTGTGGATCTGGCCATCCTGGACGCCTTCTTCCATCAGCACCACCAGGTCGTCCCACATGGCCTGCCAGGTGGCCTTGCCGATCTGGCGGCCGGGCGTGGACGGGTCGATGCCGTGGCGGAACAGCACCTCGGCGCGATAGATGTTGCCGACGCCGGCGGCGATGCGCTGGTCCATCAGCAGCGCGGCCACGGTCTTACCCGAGGCGCGCAGCCGGGCGAAGCCGCGGTCGGGATCGGCGTCGGCGCGCAGCGGATCGGGACCGCTCTTGGCCAGCACGGCGTCGCGATCCTCGCGGGTGACCGCGCGGCACCATTGCGGGCCGCGGAGGTCGGCGGCCTGCCGATCGTTGGCGATGCGCAGCCGCACCATACCGATGGGGTCGCCGAGCGGCATCAGGTCGAAGCGGCCGATCAGCCCCAGATGAATGTGCACCTCGCAGGGCTCGGGCACGTCGAAGGACAGGAAGAGGTGCTTGCCGATGGCCTCGGCACCAGTGAAGACGGAGCAGTCGAGACGCTCGGCCTCGGGAGCGAACCGGCCCTGCGGCGAACTGACCCGCAGTACCTGGCCTCCGAAGGCGGTATTGAACTCACGAGCCAGCCGATGAAGGACGTGTCCCTCAGGCATCCGGTGTCTCCTCTTCCGTGTCTTCCGTGGCGTCTCCCACCCCCGCGGGGCCTTGCGCGAGCAGCGCGTCGAAGCCATCCTCGTCGAGGATCCTCAGGCCCAACTCCTCGGCCTTGGTGGCCTTCGAGCCCGCGTTCTCGCCCACCACAACATAGTCGGTCTTCTTCGACACCGATCCGGCGGCCTTGCCTCCACGGCTGAGGATGGCCTCCTTGGCGGAATCGCGTGTGTAGCGCTCGAGCGAGCCGGTGACCACGACCGTAAGTCCCTCCAGCGTGCGGGGCGTGGACTCGTCCCTCTCGTCGGCCATCCGCACGCCTGCCCGAGCCCAGGACTCGACAATGTCGCGATGCCAATCCACCTCGAACCAGGAGACCACGGACTCGGCGATCACGCGCCCCACCCCCTCGGTCTCCGCCAGTTCCTCCACGGTGGCCGCCCGGATGGCCTCCATCGAGCCGAAGCGAGTGGCCAGCCCGCGCGCCGCGGTGGGGCCGACGTGCCGGATCGACAACGCCACCAGCACCCGCCACAGCGGCTGCTCCTTGGCGGCCTGCAGGTTGGACAGCAGCTTGAGGCCGTTGGCCGAGAGCACGCGTCCGTCGACGGCGCCCTCGAGTTCGGTCTTCTTTGCGGCCCGCGTGTAGAGCGAGGTGCGCACCAGCTGATCGGCCGTCAGATCGAACAGTCCGGCCTCGTCGGCGAGCAGCCCGCCGGCCAGCAGCGCGTCGGCGCCCTCCCAGCCGAGCGCCTCGACGTCGAAGGCCGAACGCGACGCCAGCGCGAACAGCCGCTCGCGCAGCTGCGACGGGCAGCTCTGCGCATTGGGGCAGCGAATGTCCTTGTCGCCCTCCTTCTCCGGACGAAGCTCAGTGCCGCACGACGGGCAGTGCGTCGGCATCACGAAGGCGCGCTCGGTGCCGTCGCGCAGCGCCACGACGGGGGCCACGATCTCGGGGATCACGTCGCCCGCCTTGCGCAGCACCACGGTGTCGCCGATCAGCACTCCCTTGCGCTCCACCTCGAAGGCGTTGTGCAGGGTGGCCATCTCCACCGTCGAGCCGCTGACGAACACCGGCTCCATCACGCCATAGGGCGTCACCCGGCCGGTGCGCCCCACGTTGACCCGGATGTCGAGCAGCTTGGTGTTGACCTCCTCCGGCGGGTACTTGTAGGCGATGGCCCAGCGCGGCGCGCGCGAGGTGGTGCCGAGCGCCCCCTGCGCGGCGAAGTCGTCGACCTTCACCACGATGCCGTCGATCTCGTGCTCCACGTCGTGACGGTGCTCGCCGAAGTGATTGACGTAGGCCAGCACGTCCTTGTGATCGGTCACCACCTGATAGTGCGAGGACACCGGCAGCCCCCAGCGGCCGAGCGCCGCATAGGCCTCCGACTGGGACGCGACGCCCAGCCGCGAGCCCTCCCCCAGACCGTGCACCAGCATCCGCAGCGGGCGGGAGGCGGTCACCGTCGAGTCCTTCATGCGCAAGCTGCCGGCTGCCGCGTTGCGAGGGTTGGCGAACGGGGCCTTGCCCGCCTCCACCAGCGAGGCGTTCAGCTGCTCGAACCCTGCGACGGGGAAGAAGATCTCGCCGCGCACCTCCAGCACCTCGGGCACGTCGTCGCCCTGCAGCACGTGCGGGATGCCCTTCACCGTCTTGACATTGGCCGTCACGTCCTCGCCGACACGGCCGTCGCCGCGGGTGGCGGCCACCTCCAAGCGACCCTCGCGGTAGAGCAGGTTGATGGCCAGGCCGTCGATCTTGAGCTCGCAGAGATAGCGCTCGGCCCCGGCGCGCACCAGCCAGGCCTCAAGCTCCTCGGGACTGAACACGTTGTCGATGCTCATCATCCGGCTGCGATGAGTGACGGACGCGAACCCCACCGACGTGGCCGCCCCCACCGTCTGGGTGACGGAATCGGGCGTGCGCAGCTCCGGATGCTCGCCCTCGAGCGCCTCGAGTTCGCGCAGCAGGGCGTCGTACTCGGCGTCGGACATGACGGGCTGGTCGACCCCGTAATAGGCCTCCTGCGCCTCCGTCAGCCTCTGGTTGAGCTCGGTCCATTGGCGGCGCAGCTCCGCCGAGATCTCTGCATTCCCGGTGTGCTCAGTCATGGGGACATCGTTCCACACGCCTCTGACAATCCAGATGACAGCGCAGACACCTGAGAAAATCTCACATTCTTTCGGCTCTCGGGTCGCGTTTTCGTCGCGAAAGGGACAACAATGGGCGTCGGGTTGCGACTTGGGGGAAGCGACCACCACCCACATCAAGGAGACGAGCCACATGGCAACGGCGAACATCACTCGGGACGAAGCAGGGGCTCGTTCGGAGATCATCAGCATGCAGGCCTACCGCGTCACGGTGGACCTCACCGGGCGCGAGGTGACGGAGCCGGAACGGCAGTTCGTCTCCACCACCGAGCTCGATCTGACCGCCACGGGCGGCAGCACCCACCTCGATCTCATCGCCGACGAGATCCGCGAGGCCACGCTCGACGGCGAGCCCTTCGACGTCGCCGGCCACGACGGCTACCGTCTCCCCCTGCCAGAGCTGTCCGAGGGACCGCACACCGTGCGCATCGTCGCCGTCTGCCGCTACTCGCGCAGCGGCGAGGGCCTGCACCGCTTCGTCGATCCGGCCGACGACCGCGTCTACCTCTACTCGCAGTTCGAGGCGCCCGACTCGCGTCGGATGTACGCCGTCGCCGAGCAGCCCGATCAGAAGGCCACCTTCCAGCTCACCGTGCTGGCCCCCGCCCACTGGGCGATCCTGACCAACGCGGCGGCCGTCGAGCCTGAGGACGTCGGCGACGGCTTCGCGCGCTGGACCCACGAGCCGACGCCGCGCGTCTCCACCTACATCACCGCCCTGGTCGCCGGTGAGTACCACGTGGAGCGCCGCGAGATCCAGGCCGTCTCCGGGGTGGTGCCGGCATCGGTGGCCTGCCGCCAGTCGTTGGTCGAGTACCTCGACACCGACCGGATCATCACCACGACGCAGCGCGGCTTCGACGTGTTCGAGAAGGCCTTCGGCGTGCCGTACGCATTCGGCACCTACGACCAGATCTTCGTGCCGGAGTACAACTTCGGTGCCATGGAGAACGCGGGCTGCATCACCTTCCGCGACGAGTACCTGTTCCGCTCGCGCGTCACGGCCCGCGAGCTGGAGTCGCGCGACAACACGATCCTGCACGAGCTGGCGCACATGTGGTTCGGCGACCTGGTGACCATGCAGTGGTGGGACGACCTGTGGCTGAATGAGTCGTTCGCCGAGTGGGCCTCGCACTACGCGGCCGATCAGATCCGCCAGATCCACGGCGGCGACGCCAACCCGTGGGCCGCCTTCTCCAGCGAGCGCAAGGCCTGGGCCTACACGCAGGATCAGTACCCCACCACGCACCCGATCGCCGCCGACATGAGCGATCTGGAGAAGGTGGAACAGAACTTCGACGGCATCACCTACGCCAAGGGCGCCTCCGTCCTCAAGCTGCTGGTGTCGCTGGTGGGCGAGGAGGCGTTCCTGGCCGGCGTGGGTGCGTACTTCCGTGCGCATGCCTACGGCAACACCACGCTGGACGACCTGCTCGTCGAGCTGGAGGCCGCCTCGGGCCGCGACCTGTCGTGGTTCTCCGCCGAGTGGCTCGAAACGTCGGGCGTGAACACCCTGGCCGCCGACTTCGACATCGACGACGAGGGCCGCTTCACCCGCTTCGACGTGATCCAGACCGCGCACCCCGACTGGCCGACGCTGCGCACCCACCGCCTGGGCATCGGGCTGTACGAGTCGGGCGAGGACGGTCTCCAGCGAGCCGCGTACGTCGAGGCCGACATCGCCGGCGAGCGCACCTCCATCGAGGAGCTGATCGGCAAGGAGCGCCGCGACGTGGTGCTGCTGAACGACGGCGACCTCACCTTCGCGAAGGTCCGCCTGGACGCCGATTCGCTGGCCACGCTGAGCGATCACATGGACGCGCTCGACGATCCGCTGGCGCGCGCCGTCACCTGGACGGCGCTGTGGGACATGACCCGCGACGCCGAGCTGAGTGCCAGCGCCTACACCGAGATCGTGCTGCGCGGCCTGGCGTCGGAGAAGAACCCCGCCGCCACGTCGTCGCTGCTCAACCAGCTGGCCGTCGCCGCGTCCTCCTACACCGCGCCGGAGCTGCGTGATGCGGCGAAGCAGCAGCTGGTCAAGGGGCTGGCGCGGCTGCTCAAGCGCGCTGACGCCGGCTCCGACAAGCAGCTTCAGCTGGCGAAGGCGCTGGTCGGCGCCTCGTCGTCGCCGGCCGCGATCGAGCTGATCCAAGGTTGGCTGAACGGCGAGGAAGTGCCGGCCGGTCTCACCATCGACACCGCGGTGCGCTGGGAGATCACCTTCGCACTGGCAAAGAACGGCGTCATCGGCGTCGACGACATCGAGCGCGAGCGCACGGAGCACGACAACACGTCGGCCGGCGCCGAGCAGGCCGCCGGTGCCCGGGCTGCCCTGCCGGACGCGGAGGAGAAGGCCCGAGCCTGGGCGCTGGCCACCGCCGATCCGAGCGTGCCCAACGAGACCCACCGCCAGATCTGCGCGGGCGTGTGGCGCTTCGGCCAGGAGGCCCTGATGGGCGACTACGTCGACGCCTACCTCGACGTGCTGGGCGACATCTCCCGCCGCGAGAACGGCTGGGAGGAGCGCGGCTACGCGGCCATCGCCGCCGTCGTGCGCTTCCTGTACCCCGCCCCGCTGGCCACGTCCGACGTGATTGAGCAGATCGAGGCCTGGATTTCCGACAACGACCCGGCCCAGCAGGTGCGCCGCCTCCTGGACGAGCGCCTCGACGATTCCCGTCGCGCCCTGCGCGCCCAGGAGCTCAGCCGGGCCTGAGCAGGTTAGCGCGGCTGCTTCCGTCGGTTCTTGAGGCTGCCATTGGTTAGTGCGGCTGCGTTGGTCGACATAGCGACGGACGCAGCCGCACTAGACGTTTTCAGCCTGACCGGCGGCGGGCGGGGTTGCGGCGCCTACGGAGACGCCGCGAGCGACGATGTCGGCCGGGCGGCCGGCGGGGATGCGCGCGAACAGCAGCTCTTCGTAGTCGCCGGCCTCCCAGAGGACCCCCAAGGCGCCGTCGGGGAGCTCTGCCGCGACGGAGTAGGCGCACGCGCCCGCGTCCAGCAGCGTCTGGCCAGGCCAGGTTCGTCCGTCATCGAAGGACCAGCGAAGGGTCAGCCGGCGGCGCTCGTGTTCGTCGTCGAGCAGCGTCGCGACGGTGAGGTCGCCCCAGGTAGCGAGGCCGCCGTTGCATGCCGGGTCGACGAGCTGCTCGTGCGGGAGCGGGCGGCCGAACGTCTCCCCGCCGTCATGCGAGAGGGCCCACCGTCGTCGCGGCTGAGCGCGAGCGTGCAGCAGCACGGAGCCATCGCTGAGCGCGAGCAGCTTGTTCTCGTCGCAGTCCGGCCCCAGACGCGGACCCAGCACCCAGGTGTCGCCCCCGTCGTCGCTGCGCCCGATGGCCGTGTAGTTCTGGCCGTCCACCCGCAGCACGAATCCCTGCAGCAGCCGGCCGGTCGCCAGCGCGCAACCGTTGCCGGATGCGGCGAACATGCCGCCGACATCCGGAGGGCGCAGCGCGGTGAGGTCGCGATGCGTCCACGTCTCGCCGTCGTCGTCGGAGGTGGACAGCCACAGCGACAGCCCGTCGCCGCCGGGCTCAGCCGAGAAGTAGCTCTCTCTGCGGCTGCCCACGTACCAGCAATGCAGCCGGCCCGTGGCTGGATCGGCGATGAGGCTCGCGTCGCCGAAGCCGTGCGCTCCCTCGTGGCGCCGCAGGATCCGCACCGGTCCCCACGTGCGGCCGGCGTCGTCGGAGACCCGGTAGGCGATGTCGAACGCGCCGGGCAGATCCCGCCAGTCGGCGCGGACATCCCACGCCGCGAGCACCCGCCCGGTCGACGTGACGCACAGCGCCGGGATGCGCGGGCACGTGCGCTCGAAGGCAGAGCCCTCGACGACGTCGCCGATGCGGGCCAGTGAGAAGGTCTCCACGTCAGGCTCCCGCGACGGCCTCGGCGAACCAGGAGGTGATGGTGGTCGGGTGGGTGATGGCGGTGCCGACGACCACGGCCCACGCGCCGCGACGGATGGCCTCGGCCGCGTCTGCCGGCGAATGAACGCGACCCTCGACGAAGACCGGCGCGGGCAGCGCGACGGCCTGGTCCACGAACTCCCAGTCCGGGCCGGCAGTCTTGGGGCGTTCGCCGGAGTAACCGGCCAGCGTCGTGCCGATCACGTCAGCGCCAGCAGCTAGCGCGGCCTCGGCGTCTCCGAGCGAGCCGCAGTCGGCCATAACCAGCACATCCGGGTAGGCCTCATGCAGGCCGGCGATCGTCTCGGCCAGCGTCCGGCCGTCCGGCCGGGGACGTCGCGTGCCGTCGAGCGCGACGATCTCGCAGCCCGTCTCCGCGACCGCCAGGCAGTCCTCCAGCGTGGGCGTGATGTAGACGCCCTCCGCGCCGACTTTCACCAGGCCGATGATCGGCACGTCCACGGCGGCCCGCATGGCGCGCAAGTCGTCGAGGCCCTTGCCGCGGATCGCCGCGGCACCTCCCGCCACCGCGGCCTGCGCCACCTGCGCCATGGTGCGAGGGTCGAGCATCGGCTCACCGGGGTAGGCCTGGCAGGAGACGATCAGTCGCCCGCGGAGCGCGGTCAGGATGTCGGTCATAACTTTCTCCCAGCTACCGAGTGTGAAGATGAATGGTGTCGAAGACGGCCTTGGCCGCGCCGTACAGCCCGGCGTGCGAGCCGAGTTCGGCTGGCAACAGCTCGATGTCCGAAACCAGGTCGACCAGCTGGGCGCGACAGGCCGCCCGAAGCGGATCCCACCAGACGGGTCCGGACTGAGCGACACCGCCGCCCACCACCACGCAGGACGGGTCGAGCAGGGTCACCATGCCGGCGATGGCCGTGCCAAGACCGGTGGCGGCGGCCCGCACGACATCCTGAGCGACGGCGTCGCCCTCCTCCGCGCGCGCCACGATCTCCCGGCCGCTCAGCGCCACACCCGAACGCTCGGCGTAACGGCGCTCGATGGCAGGACCGGCGGCCAGCGCCTCAAGGTGCCCGAGGCGGCCGCAAGCGCAGCGCAGGCCGTCGGCGCCCGGCGTCGGGATGTGGCCGATCTCGCCCGCCAGGCGGTGCGCGCCCGTCCAGAGTCCTCCCGGCAGGATCACTCCGCCGCCCACTCCGGTGCCCACGGCGACCATCAGCATCGACGCGTGTCCTCGGCCCGCGCCCAGCCAGGCCTCGCCTAGGGCGTGCGCGTCGACATCGTTACGCACCTCGACGGCGCGTTCGGCGCCGAGCCCGAGGCGATCCCGCAGCCCGGTCACGAGGTCGGTTCCCACCCAGTCGGCGAAGGTCTCTGTCGAGGAGACGATGGTGCCGGTGGCGGCGTCCACCACGCCGGCGGTGCCGACGCCGACCCCGGCGACATCGTCGTCGAGCAGCGGACGGATCAGGCGCGCCACCGCGTCGAGGACCGCATCGGGGCCTTCCGCCGCAGGGGTCGCGACGGTGACCACCTCGCCGAGGGTGCCATCGGCCGACACGACGGCGGCGGCCGTCTTGCTACCGCCCAGATCGACCGCGACGGCGGTTCTCATGCACGCAGCCCCACCTTCGTCAGGATCTCGCCGATCGCGGCGACGTCGGCATCGGTCAAACCCTCGATCGGGGCAGGCATCGTGGCGGAATCGATCACGCCGAGCAGCTGCATCGCCACCTTGAAGGCGCCGATGCCACCCGCGTCGCCGGAGCGGCCCTGCGGCACGAAAGCGATCTCGAAGAGCTGCGTCAGACGGTCCTGCTCGGCACGAGCCGCGACCCAGTCGCCAGCCTGCGCCGCGTCCCACAAGCGGCGATACCCCGCCGGATCGACGTTGGCCAGCCCGGGTACGGCGCCGTCGGCACCCAGCAGCAGCATCCCGTCGACCATCACCTCATGGCCGGTCAGCAGCTCCAACGGATGGCCCGCCTCGGCGTTCGCCATGACGAGTCGACGGAAGGCCACGTCGTCGCCGGAGGAGTCCTTGACGCCCGCGATCACCCCGTAGCGGCCCAGGGTGATGAGCAGGTCGAGGCCCAGCTTGGCGTGCACGCGGACCGGCACGTCGTAGGCGTAGACGGGCACGTCGACGGCGGAGGCCACCATGCGCAGGTGGCGCGCGATCTCGGCCTGGTCGTTGAGGGCGTAGAGGGGCGCGGTGACCACCACTGCGTCGGCCCCCATCTCCTGAGCCCGACGCGCATGCTCGGCCATCCGGCGCGCGGTGAAGTCGGGGGTGCCGACCTGCACGGGAACCCGCCCGGCCACCAGCTCGACGACGCGGCGCACGACGGCGTCCCGCTCCGCGTCGGTGAGGTAGGCCACCTGCCCCGAGGAGCCCAGGATGAACAGACCGTGCACCCCGCCCGCGATGAGGTGCTCGACGACTCGGTCAAGGCTCTCCAGGTCGAGCGAGCCGTCGGGGTGGAACGGCGTGACGACGGGGGGAACGAGGCCTCGGATGGCGGTCATTGCGTGTGGCTTCCTATTCATGTTCGTGACTCAGAGGAGGGACGGAACCGCGCCCAGCAGCGCGCGGGTGTAGTCGTTGGAGGGACGGGCGAAGACCTGATCGGCGGGACCGGTTTCGACCACCCGGCCGGCCAGCATCACCGCCATCCGGTCGGAGACGAACCGGACGGTGTTGATGTCGTGACTGATGAACACCAGGCCGAGGCCCAGCTCGTCCTTCAGGTCGGTCAGCAGGTTCAGCACCTGAGCCCGGACGGAGACATCGAGGGCGGAGGTGGGTTCGTCGGCGATGATCACGTCGGGATCCAGAGCGAGCGCGCGGGCGATCGCGACGCGTTGCCGCTGGCCGCCGGAGATCTGGCGTGGCAGCACGTCGAGCGCCGACTGCGGCAGACCCACCAAGCCGAGCAGCTCCTTGACCCGCTTCTCCCGCTCCGCCGGGGTGCCGATGCCGTGCACCCGGAACGGATCCAGCAGGGTGTCGCGCACCGCCATGCGAGGGTTGAGGGCGGTGGCCGGATCCTGAAAGACGACGGAGACCCCACGCCCCAGCCGACGCCGCCCCTCGGCATTCAGCTTCATGGGAGCGCCGTTGTGCCGCACCTCGCCGCTCGTGACGGGCTGCAGGCCCACCATCACGCGGGCCAGCGTCGACTTGCCGCAGCCGGACTCCCCCACCAGCCCGAGGGTCTCGCCCTTGCTGACGGAGATGTTCACCCCGTTGACGGCGTGCACCCGGTCGGGCCGGAACAGCTTGCCGGTGCGCGACTTGTGGATCACGTGCACGTCGCGCAGTTCGATGACGGGATCATTCATCTATCGGCCCTCCTTGGCGAGTGTGGCGGCCAGTTCGTCCGTGCGGGCGAACAGATGGTCGGTGCCGTCGACGCGCCGCAGCGTGGGCTTCTCGTCGAGGCCGAGCGTGGGGTGCGACGAGCGGGGCGCGAACCGGTCGCCGGCCACGAACTCGCGCGGCGAGGGCACGGTGCCCGGCACCTTGTGCAGCCGGCCGTGCCCCTCCTCGATCGACAAGACGGCGCCGAGCAGGCCTCGGGTGTACTCGTGCACCGGGTTGGCCAGCAGCTCGCGCGTCGCGGCCTGCTCCACCACCTGGCCCGCGTACATCACGGTGATCCGGTGGGCCACCTTCGCCACCAGGGCGAGGTCGTGGGAGACGAAGACCATCGCGAAGCCGAGCTTCTCCCGCAGGTCGTTCAGCAGGTCGACCACCTGCGCCTGCACCGTCACGTCGAGCGCCGTGGTGGGCTCATCGGCGATCACCAGGCGCGGGTTGCGGGTGAGCGCCATCGCGATCAGCACGCGCTGGCGCTGGCCGCCGGAGAGCTCGTGCGGATACGACTTGAGGGTCCGCACCGGATCCAGGCCGACGAGCTCCAGCAGCTCCTCGGCGGAGCGCTGGCCGCCGCGCTTGGTGAGCTGGGCCAGCTGCGAGCGGATCAGCATCGACGGGTTCAGCGAGCTGAGCGCGTCCTGGTAGACCATGCTCATCTCGTGGCCGCGGAGCGCGTTGCGCTGCTTCGGCCCCATCGTCAGCAGCTCCTGGCCGGCGAACCGGATGGAGCCCTCGAAGCGGGCGGTGTCGGGCAGCAGTCCCATGATCGCCATCGAGGTGATCGACTTGCCGCAGCCCGACTCTCCGACGAGCCCCATCGTCTCGCCCGGGCGGACGGAGAAGGAGACGTTGTCGACGATCCGCACGTCGCCGTGGGCGCCGGGGAAGGAGATGCTGAGGTTCTCCACCTCGAGCAGCGGGGCGGCGGTGGGGTCGGCTAGGACGAGTCGGTCGTCGCGGGCCAGTTCGGCCGCCTCGAGCGCGGTCAAGCGGGCAACGAGCGAGGCGCCCTGCGTCGCGTACGACTCGGCGATGGCTGCCGCGCCGCGCTCCGCCTCGGCGGTGTCGACGACGGTCACCCGGCTGCGGATGCGCGGCGAGGCCAGCGCGTCGGTCAGGCCCTCGGACAGCACGTTGAGGCTGAGGGTGGTGATCAGGATGAACAGGCCGGGGAAGAACGTCACCCACCAGTGGCCCGACAGCAGCAGCGCCTTGCCCTCGCTCAGCATGTTGCCCCACGTCGGGGTGTTGACCGAGGTGATGCCCGTGCCGATGAACGACAGCGAGGCCTCGAAGACGATGGCGTCGGCCACCAGCACCGTCGCGAACACCATGATCGGCGCCAGGCAGTTGCGGGCGACGTGTCGGATCAGGATCCAGCTGGTGCGAGCCCCCATCACCTTCGACGCGGCCACGTAGTCCTCGCCGAACTGCGCGAGCACGTTGGCCCGCACCACGCGGGTGAGCTGCGGCACGTACAGGAAGGCGATCGAGATGATCACCACGGGCAGGATGGGCAGCCGCGAGGCCAGCGCGGTCACCATGACGGCGGCCAGCGCGATGCCGGGGAAGCTCATTACGATGTCGAGGACACGCATCAGCACCTCGGAGACCACCTTGCCCGCCGTCGCCGTGATCGAGCCGAGCACGGCGGCCGCGACCAGCGCGAGGCCGGTGGCGGCCAGGCCGACAATCAGCGAGACGCGCGCCCCGTAGGCGATGCGCGAGAACACGTCGCGGCCGGGCTCGTCGGTACCGAACCAGAATGAGCCGTTCGGCGGGATGGAGCTGTCCGACACCACCGTCGTGCCGACGCCTTCGATCTCGATCTCCTGCTTTGTCATCATGTCCGCAGGGACCAGGCCGGCCGAGTTCGGCGAGTACGGCGCGATCAGCGGGGCGAAGACCGCAAGGATCACCATCAGCAGCAAGACGCCGACGGCGATGCGGGAACTGACGGGCATGGCCTTCAGGCCCTGGAAGCGAAGGCCAGGCTGCGCGAGCTTTGCGCGGGATTCTGCGGCCAGCATCAGATGCTCCTGATCCGTGGGTTGACCAGCACGTACAGCAGGTCGACCACCACATTGACGACGATGAAGGCGATCGCGACGGTGATCGTCACGCCCTGGACGATGTTGATGTCGTTGCGCGTGATGCCTTGGAAGATGAGCTGCCCCATGCCCTGGATGTTGAAGATCATCTCGATGACGACGGCGCCACCCATCAGGTAGCCGACCCGCAGGCCGAGCACCGTCAACGGGGTGATCAGGGCGTTGCGCAGCACGTTGCGGCCGACGACGACCCCGCGCGGGATGCCCGCGCCGATCGCGGTGCGCACGTAGTCGCGATCGAGTTCCTCGACCATCGCGGTGCGCACCACGCGGGTCAGCGACCCGGCGACGGGCACCGCCAGCGCGAACGCGGGCAGGAAGATCTGGATCCACCACGCACCCGGGCTCTCGGTGAACCGCACCCAGTTCGTGATGACGGCGGGGAAGGTGTGCGTGCCGCCTGGCACATTGCCGAAGGCCTGGATCAGCAGCAGCGCCAGCCAGAACGACGGGGTGGCCAGCGAGGCGATCGAGATCAGCCGGATCAGCTGGTCGGGCCAGCGGTCCCGGTACAGCGCGGCGAGGATGCCCATCACGAGCGCCAGCACGACGGCGAAGACCAGTCCGACGAAGGTGATCTGGAGCGTGACGGGGAAGTTCTGGGCCACCATCTGCGAGATCGGCACGCCGGTGAAGGACTGGCCCAGGTCGCCTTGGACCAATCCGACGATGTAGCGGCCGTAGCGCACCAGCAGCGGATCGTTGAGGCCGTGGGTATTCCGGTAGGCCTCGAGCGCGGCGGCCGAGGCGCTCTCGCCCAGAGCGAGACGCGCGGGGTCGGCCGTCGACCAGGACATCACGATGAACACGAGCAGCGCGACGCCGAGCACCATGATCGGCAGCGCGACGAGTCGCCGGCCGAGGAGGCGGAGAAGGTTGGACATGAGGAGTGGCTCCTATCGACGGTGGTGAGGGGGGCGGCAGCAGCCGGTCCCCCTCACCGCTCGCGGGGCTACTTGGTCGACGCGGTGTCGAGGAAGGACAACCCGGTGACCGCGATGGGCTTGAAGTCCACGAGCGTCTTCGGATCGAAGGCCGTGGGCGACTTGCGGTGGAACACCGGATACAGGGGCACGTTCTCGCTGATGACGTCGAAGGCCTCGTGCCAGAGCGTCGTCTGGGCGTCGCCGGTGGCCTGGGCCGCGTCGTCGAGCAACTGCTGCACGGCGGCGTAGGAGTCCTGGCCCTTCCAGTGCATCCGGGTGTCGGTCCAGGTGTCGCCCGAGTACCACCAGCGCATCAGGAGGTCCGCGTCGCTGCCGAAGACCGAGGGGTCGCCGGGGGCGACGACGATGTCGAAGGCCTCGACGTTGCCGTCGATGGTGGCGTAGACGTCGGAGGACTGCTTCTCCTCGTAGTTCACCGTCAGGCCGACGGCCTCCAGGGACTCCTTGATGATCGGACGCACCGACGCGAACCAGCCGTGATCGGAGGACAGCAGCCGCACCGTGGTGAGGCCGGTCTCGGCGAGCAGTTCCTTCGCCTTGGCCTGCTGCCCCACGTACTGCACCTTGGCCTCCTTGTAGGCGGCGTGCTCCTTCTGCACGAAGCAGGTGGCGGGGGTGGCCAGATCGGACATGCCGACGCTGCAGATCTTCTCGTAGTCGAGGGCCGAGAGGATCGCCTGACGGTTGCGCACGTCGTCCATCGGCGCGGCGCCGCAGTTGAACATCACGAAGAGCAGTCCGAATCCCTGTTCGGCCGCCACCGAGCCCGACTGGGCGAGCGTGGCGAGGTTCGCGGCGGGGACCGAGTCGATCGCCTGAACGGTGCCGGAGCTGAGCGCGTTGGTGCGGGTGGAGTCGTCGGGGATGATCTGCCAGGTCATCGTCGCCGCCTTGGCAGGGCGTGAGCCGGTGTAGTCGGCGAAGCGCTCGAAGGCGACCTGCTGCGAGCTGGCACCGTTGTCGGTCATCTTGTACGGACCGGTGCCGACGGGGTTGAGATCGAAGGCCTTTGCATCCGCCTCGACGGCGGCCTTCGGCACGATCTTGACCACGGCGAGGCGCTCGGCCACCAGCGAGAAGGGGTACTTGAGCGCGACGGTGACGGTGCTGTCGTCCTTCTTCGTGACCTTGTCGACGAAGGGGATGAAGCTGGCGTAGAGGCTGGCGTTATCGGGGTTCAGCACCCGCTCGAACGAGAACACCACGTCGTCGGCCGTGACGGGCGCGCCGTCGTGGAACACCGCGCCGTCGCGCAGAGCCACCTCGTAGGTGGTCTCGTCGATCTGCTGCGGGAGATCCTTGCCCAGCGCGGCGTAGGTCTGCCGCGTGGCCGGGTCGATTTCCGTGAGGCCCTCCAGGGTGTGCCAGTTCACGGCGACGGTGAGCGCCGCGGTGGTGCTCATGGGGTCGTAGCCGTTGGTGCCGAGTTCGTACGAGATCGCCGCGGTGATGGCCCCGTCCGTTCCGGCCGTCGGCGCGGCGGTGTCGGTGGTGGTGGGCTGGCTGCTCCCCTGGGTGGCCGGCGGCTGCGTGCCGCACGCCGAAAGGGTGGCGGTGAAAGTGGCTGCGGCTCCGAAGGCGCCCGCGAGCTTGAACAGTTCGCGCCGCTTCAGGGGGTTCGTCATTGGTCCTCCTAGAGATCAGACATCTGATGTCTAATCTTGTGCCATGATTTCCTCGTCGTCAAGACCCAGGGAAGGGCGTTATGGGCAGGGATCGTGCACCTCAGCGGCTGCGGCAGACCATCGATGCGATCAAGGAGTTGATCCTGCAACAGGGGCTGAAGCCCGGCGACGCGATGCCGACGGAGGCCCAGCTCGCCGACGACCTGGAGGTCTCCCGCGCGAACCTGCGCGAGGCGATCCGCACCCTGGCCACCCTGGACATCATCGACGTGCGCCACGGGACGGGCATGTTCGTCGGGCCGATGTCACTGCGGCCGTTGGTGGAGGGACTCACCTTCAAGGGCGTGGTGCTTCCCGGCAAGGACTTCGAGACCCTGCGTCAGGTGGTGGAGGTGCGCCGGGCCCTCGACCTGGCGATCGCGCCCAGCGTCGTGGCGCATCTTCGCGGCACCGAGAACCCGGAACTGGACGAGCTCTGCACCGCGATGGCCGAGCACAGCGACAAGGGCGAGACGTTCGGCGTCGAGGATCGCTGCTTCCACCTGACGATCGCGTCGCTGGTGGGCAACGAGCTGTATGGCCAACTGGTGGCCGCCTTCTGGGATGTCTACACGCTCGTCGCACCGCGCCTGGGCGTGGCCACCCCGCGCGACCTGGACGACACGGTCCGGGCGCACCGCGAGATGCTCACGGCGGCGACGGCCGGGGATCTCGACGAATATCGGGCCGCCATCGAGGCGCACTACGCGCCGCTACTGCGGGTGCTCGACGCGACGACGGTACCGAGCTGAGACGACGGCACGGAGCGGGGACGACGCTCAGTCTTCGGCGCGGACGGCCACCTCGGTGGACTCGGTCTGCGTGCCACGACGCACCCACTGCGGCGCGAACACCAGCGCGCCGATGACGACGCAGGCGATGACCGGACCGATGACGGTCAGCATCAGCAGGGACAGCGTCGAGAAATCGGGGGCCTCCGGCCAGCCCGGCAAGGTCTCCAAGAGCAGCATGTGGCTACCTTAATCCACCGACGGCTCGCTGTCGTGAGGCAATCCATTCCGGTGCGATAGATTCGGGTTCTATGACACGCGCGACCAAGGATGTGCTCTCCCCCGAGGAGATGTCGTGGGCATTGACCCGCATGACGCACGAACTGCTGGAACGCAACAAGGGAACCACCGACGTGGTCGCGCTGGGTATCGCCACTCGTGGCGTGCCGCTGGCCCGTCGGATCGCCGCCATCGCGGAGAAGCAGGGCGCGCACCTGCCGGTGGGCGAGCTGGACATCACGATGTATCGCGACGACCTCCGTCGCAACCCCACCCGCACGCCGCACCCCACCCGGCTCCCCCGCCCCATCGACGACAAGATCGTGGTGCTCGTCGACGACGTGCTGTACTCCGGGCGCACCATCCAGGCCGCGCTGCACGCGCTGGCCGACCTTGGCCGCCCGCGCGCCGTGCAGTTGATGACACTGGTGGATCGCGGCCACCGCGAGCTGCCGATCCAGGCGGACATCGTCGGCAAGTCGCTGCCCACCGCCCGCTCGGAACGCGTCCGGGTAAGCCTGAGCGAACTGGATGGCCGCGACGCCGTGAGCATCGAGAGGGAGACCGCATGAAGCACCTGCTGAGCATCGCCGATCTCAGCCGCGACGACGCCCTGATGCTGCTGGACACCGCCGAGGAGATGCACGACGTGCAGAACCGGCAGATCAAGAAGCTGCCGGCCCTGCGCGGGCGCACCGTCGTCAACCTGTTCTTCGAGGACTCCACCCGCACCCGCTCGTCGTTCGAGCTGGCCGCCAAATGGCTGTCTGCCGACGCGATCAACGTCTCGGCCAAGGGCTCCTCGGTGAGCAAGGGCGAGTCCCTGCGCGACACGTTGCTCACGCTCGACGCGATGAGCGTCGACGCCATCGTGATGCGCCACGCCGGATCTGGCAGCGTCGCGCAGGCCGCCGGCTGGGTGCGCGCCTCCATGATCAACGCCGGCGACGGCATGCACGAGCACCCCACCCAGGCGCTGCTCGACGCGCACGCCATGCGCCGTCACTTCACCGCCCACAATCTGGGCGATTGGGAGGGCAAGCGGGTGGCCATCGTCGGCGATCTGCTGCACTCCCGAGTTGTGCGCTCGAACGCGGCCCTGCTGCCCAAGCTGGGGGCCTCCGTCGTGCTGGTGGCCCCGCCGACGCTGCTGCCTCCGGGCGTCGAGCAGTGGGGCGCCGAGGTGACCTACGACTTCGACTCCGTGCTCGCCGACGTGGACGTCTGCATGATGCTGCGCGTGCAGCGCGAGCGGATGAGCGGCGGCTTCTTCCCGTCGGAGCGCGAATACATCGCCGGCTACGGGCTGACGCCGGCCCGGTTGGCGCGGCTGCGTCGGCATACGGTGGTGGCCCATCCTGGCCCCATGAACCGGGGCCTCGAGATCTCGTCGGCGGCCGCCGATTCCGATCGCTCCATCATCCTCGACCAGGTCTCGTCCGGGGTCGCGGTGCGGATGAGCGTGCTGTACCACCTGTTGGCCGGAGAGGAAGCCTCATGAGCAACTATGTGATCGCGGGCGCGACGCTGCCCGACGGCACCCGCACCGACCTGTTCGTCGCCGACGGGGTGCTCGTCGACGAGGCCCCGAGCGGGGCGGAGCGGATCGACGCCGACGGGCTGATCGCGTTGCCCGGCCTGGTGGATACGCACACCCATCTGCGCGAGCCCGGCCGCGAGGACACCGAGACGGTGCTGAGCGGTTCCCGGGCGGCAGCGCGCGGCGGCTACACGGCGGTGATGGCGATGGCCAACACCCAGCCGGTCACCGACACCGCAGAGAAGGCCGAGCACGTCTACGACCTGGGCCTGGCCGCCAACCTCGTCGAGGTGGTGCCGATCGGGGCCATCTCCAAGGGCCTGAAGGGCGAGGAGCTGGCCGAGCTGGGGCTGATGCACCGGTCGCGCGCCAACGTGCGGATGTTCTCTGACGACGGCGTGTGCCTGATGAACGCACAGCTGATGCGGCGGGCGCTGGAGTGGGTCAAGCCCTTCGACGGCGTGATCGCACAGCACGCGCAGGACTCCAACCTGGCGGGGCCCGGCGCCTGCTGCCACGAGTCGGAGATCTCCGGCCGGCTGGGGCTGGGCGGGTGGCCTCCCGTCGCCGAGTCGGCTATCGTCGCCCGCGACGCGCAGCTGGCCGAAGCCACGGGCTCGCGGGTGCACGTCTGCCACATCTCCACCGCCGAGGGCGTCGACGTGGTGCGCTGGGCCAAGAAGCGCGGGATCAACATCACCGCTGAGGCCACCCCGCACCACCTGCTGCTGGGCACCGAGAAGCTGGAGACCTACGACACCACGTTCAAGGTCAACCCGCCGCTGCGCACGGCCGAGCACATCGAGGCGGTGCGCGAGGCGCTGGCCGACGGCACCATCGACGTGATCGGCACCGACCACGCCCCGCACGCCACCCAGGACAAGGACCACGCCTTCGTCGACGCCAGGCCGGGCATGCTCGGGTTGGAGCAGGCCTTGTCAGTGGTGATCGACGTGATGGTCAACACCGGTCGGATGAGCTGGGCCACGCTGGCCGAGCGGATGAGCCACGCTCCCGCACGCTTGGGACGCATCGCCACCCAGGGCCGCCCGTTGATCGCCGGCGAACCGGCCAACCTGGTGCTCGTCGATCCCGCCCGCCGCGCCGTGGTGGACCGGGACGCGTCCGCGTCGCTGAGCCGCAACAACCCGTACCACGGCCTCGACCTCCCCGATCCCGTCGTCCTGACCATGTGGAAGGGCCGCGTCACCTTCTCCTGACACACTCTCCGAGGTACACCCCGCACCACGCTCCCCGAGGCGCGAGCCCACACCCACGCACCCCGAGGCGCGAGCCCACACCCACGCTCCCCGAGGCGCGAGCCCACACCCACGCTCTTCGAGGTGCGAGGCCGCCCGCGGCCGAGCCTCGAGGAGCGCCAGCGCCAGAATCCGCAGGAACCCAATCACCTCAAGGATGGGAAATCGTCTCGAAGGGCCTCGTCACCTCGCGCAGAAACCTATGGCAATTCCAGCCGACCCAAGCACTGGTACAGGTGACCGCCTCCGCTCCAAAGCTCGATCAGCGCGGCCTGCAAGCGCGACGTCGGCTTCAGCGTCGGCAGGATCTCGGCGAGCCGGTCACCTTGTCCGCGAGGGAGATCGAACGCGAAGTAGAGACCCTCACCGTCGCGCGGAACGGATGACTCCAACTGCCACAATGCCCCGAACGCTGGGATGTTCGACCCCGGCAACAGATCCGCGAGCTGAGGGTCGAGCAGCCAGGAGTCGCACACCGCGTGACGGATCGAGCCGAGCTCCGGGAACGCGACGTCGAGCACGCCGCGCGCTCGGCCCAGCGACTCCCGGACCTCCTCCATCCTCAGCGGTCCCTCGGCGGGAATGTGGACGTTGGCCAGCCACTCGTCGGCTGCGTCGTCGCGGATGAGCTCGTACTGCAGGCGTCCGATCTGCGCGAAACCGCCGCGCCAGACGATCTCCACCCAGGGGTAGTCGTCGAATCCGACGCGACCGGTGACCCGTAGCGTCTTGTCGACCTGACGCCGGATCTCCCCCGCCGTGGCCGCGCGGACATCGTCGGGAAGGCCACGCTCGCGCCAGTAGGCGTCGACCTCAGGCAGCACCATCAGCAGCGCCAGCAGGGGCACCGCTCCCCTGCCGGGGCCGGCTTCGGCATCCTCGTGACGGAACACCGAGGAAGACCCTCGAAAGCGTCGCAGGTGGGCGCGCAACCCATGCGTCAGCTCTTCGGCCCGTGCGCGCAGCGCGTCGTCCGCCGCCACGTCCGCCAGGAGGGCGAGCAGCTCCTCCTCGTGCTCAGTGGGCACCTTCGCGGCGCGGAGAAGGTCTTGGAGGCCGTCGCTCTGGGTCGTCATGGGACTCACCGTAGCCATCTCCGGCGAGCCCACATATAGATGACGAATCCGAGTGGCGCAATCCATCTCACGTCGGCCACGAACGCCCAGGTGCAGAGGCTGCGCGGCCACTAGGATCGGTGGCACCGAACTCTGGAGGTACACATGTCTGATCTTGCGAACGTCGGCGTCATCGGGATGGCGGTGATGGGGTCCAACCTTGCGCGCAACATCGCCCGCCGCGGGTACCGTACGGCTCTCTACAATCGCACCACCTCAAAGACCGACGCGGTGATCGCCGAGCACGGCCACGAGGGCGACTTCGTCCCGGCCGTCGACCTGACCGGCTTCGTCGCGTCGCTGGAGCGGCCGCGTCGCATCATCATCATGGTCAAGGCCGGCTTCGGCACCGATGCCACCATCGACTCCCTCATCCCGCTGCTCGAAGAGGGCGACATCGTCGTCGACGGCGGCAACGCCTTCTACGAGGACACCCGCCGCCGCGAGGAGAAGCTGCGTGCGCTCGGGCTGCACTTCGTGGGTGCCGGCATCTCCGGCGGCGAGGTGGGCGCTCTCGAGGGTCCGTCGATCATGCCGGGCGGCTCGCCCGAGTCCTACGCGGCGCTGGGCCCGATCCTGGAGGCGATCTCCGCCAAGGTCGACGGCGAGCCCTGCTGCGCCTACATCGGCACCGACGGCGCCGGCCACTTCGTCAAGATGGTGCACAACGGCATCGAGTACGCCGACATGCAGTTCATCGGCGAGGCCTACGAACTGCTGAAGGCGCTGGGCCTCAGCCACGACGAGATGGCCGACACCTTTGCCACATGGAACACCGGCGACCTCGACTCCTACCTGATCGAGATCACCTCCGAGGTGCTGCGTAAGAAGGATCCCGAGACCGGCAAGGCGCTGGTCGAGGTGATCGTCGACGCTGCGGGCATGAAGGGCACCGGCACCTGGACCGTGCAGTCCGCGCTGAACCTGGGCACCCCGGTGAACACCATCGCGGAGTCGGTCTTCGCTCGCGCGGTGTCCTCCTCGCCCGAGCTGCGCGCCGCCGCCCAGGCCGCGCTGCAGGGCCCCGACGCCACCCTCCAGGTGGCCGACCGCGACGCCTTCGTCGAGCAGATCCGCCAGGCGCTGTGGGCGTCGAAGGTGGTGGCCTACGCGCAGGGCCTCGACGAGATCCGGATGGCTGCTACCGAGTACGGCTGGCAGATCGACATCGCCGAGGTGGCCAAGATCTGGCGTGCCGGCTGCATCATCCGCGCCAAGCTGCTGGAGCGCATCCGCTCCGAGTACGCGGCCGGGAACCTGGTGACCCTGCTGGAGGCGCCGTCGGTGGCCTCCGAGCTGGCCGCCTCGCAGGACGGCTGGCGCAACGTGATCGCCGAGGCCGTGCGCGCCGGCGTTCCGGTGCCGGGCTTCAGCTCCGCGCTGGCCCACTACGACCAGGCCCGCGCCCCGCGTCTCAACGCGGCCCTCACCCAGGGCCTCCGCGACTACTTCGGCGCCCACACCTACCGGCGCATCGACCGCGAGGGCTCGTTCCACATCAACTGGAGCACCGACGGCGCCCAGATCGAGGCGGAAGACAGCCACTGATCTGAATAAAAGTGGCTGAGCGGGGGTCATCTGTACGTATTGCACAGATGACCCCCGCTCAGCCATCTTTGTGCAACGACCCGCTTGCTAGCCGACGAGCACCGGCGACCTTGTGGCGTCATCGAGGTCAGAAACGTTCAGTTGCCGCGAGTTCCTGGGGTAGCCAGGTTGTGGATGTCAGCATGCTGACGAATCCAGCCTGGGCAAGCCGTGTGGGCCTTGATGGGTGACGGATTCAGCCTCGCGGACCGTCGAGGCCTGACGGATTCAGCCTCGATGTGGCTTGGTCCAGAGGATCGTGTGACGGAACCCCAGGTGGCGGCGGAGCACGGCGCCCGGCATGACCTTCTGCACCAGATCCCTCAGCTCGGCGAGCGACAGCGAGGGATCCTTCACAGGGAACGGCGCCGGCGGCTCCATGACCCGGCTGGGCCACGGATGCTTGACCATCCCGATCAGCGGGTTGGTAACCATCGACGCCATGTCCCACGCGTGATCTGCGAGCGTCACGGGCACGGCGAGGCCGACGACGAGGAGCCCGCCGGGCGCGAGTAGCCGCCGCACGTCACGCAACGCCTCTTCGACGGGAAGATGATGCAGCACCGCGATCATCGTCACCGCGTCGAACGAGCCCTCCACCTCGTTCCACACTCGATCGGTGACGGAGACGTTCGTCAACCTCTCACAATGCCGGGCCGCGACATCGCGCATCTCCTCGTCGATATCCGCACCAACGACGTGATCGACATGAGGCGCGAGCGCGGTGAGAAGCTCTCCCCGCCCGCAGCCGACGTCGAGCACCGAACGGCACGGCTCCGGCAGATTGGCGAGGATCCAGCTGTGGAAGTGATCGTTATGACTCCACGGATGGCGCGCGTTGAGTTGCCGCATGCGTTCCCGGAACGCCTGTCCGATGAAGTCGCTGGTGCGTCGTCGTGCCATCGCCCCATCTTTGCATCGATGAGACCAGCCTCGAACCACCGACCGAGCCAGGCTTGGAGCGCGCTGCGGCTGCGTATGTCGCCCTGACGACGTCGGCAGCCGCACTAAGCGGGCGCGGAGGGAGATTCCGACGGACGCAGCCGCAGTGACTCATCACCAGTCGTGTTGTCGACGACGCCTGGCAGACTTCCCACATGACCGATCCCGACGACACCCGCCACCCGGACGATAGCCCGGTGCTGACAACAGAACGACTGACGCTGCGTCGGATGCGCGACGACGACCTGCCCGATCTCGCCGCCATCCTGCAGGACGCCGAGACCATGGTGGCCTACGAGGGTCCGTTCAGCGACGCCGAGGTGCGACACTGGCTGGAGCGGATGCAAGAGCGCGACCGCACCGATGGGTTCAGCATGTGGGCCGTTCAGTTGCATGGCACCGGCCCGATGATCGGGCAGTGCGGCGTGACGTGGCAGGCCATCGGGGAAGAGAGAGTCATCGAGGTGGGGTACCTGTTCAACCGCGCACACTGGCATCGTGGCTACGCGATCGAGGCCGCCCAGGCCTGCCGCGACTGGGCCTTCCGGGAACTCGACACCGACAGGGTCCACTCGATCGTTCGTGACACGAACCTCGCGTCGATGAACGTGGCCATCCGCAACGGGATGACGGTGCGTCGACGCTTCGTGAAGCACTACCGCGGTGTCGACATGCCCCACTTCGACTTCGCCATCGACCGCAGCACCTGGGAGTCCACGAGAGAAGCCGGCAAACCGGCGAGCTGAGCCTGGTAGATCGGCGAGCAGCAGGTGGTGAAACGGCGAGCAGGAGCTGGCAAGTGCCAAGGCTCTCGACTCCCCAAGGCAGTCGAGGCACCAACATCCAAGCACTTCGCGGCCCAGACGCAGCCGGGGTTCTATGCAGCAAATAGCAGGATCCTGGCCCGGCTCTCGACGACTCGGGTCGCCGTCAGGTCAGTGCGGCTGCGTGCGTCGGTATACCGACGCGCCCAGCCGCGGAGGTCACACCCGCCAGCTACTACGCAGCGTCTTCTTCGCCAGCCAGTACTTGTCGTCGCCGACGACGAGCAGACCGTTGCCGTCCCAGCGCGTGGGCAGTTCCCGGCTCTCCAGCTGATCCTTGGTCACGGTGACGAGCAGCTGGCGGTCGCGGAGGTCGACGAGGAAGTGCGCCGCATACTTGTCGACGGCGTCGATACCGCGAAGGACATCGGCCGGCATCACCAGTTCGACCAGCCACGCCCACCAGCTGCGACGCACCGTGCGCAGAACCTCGTCGATCGACGCCGCATCGGGGAACCGCGCCTCGACGGCAAGAAGTCGCGCACGTCGTCGGGGCGTGTAGTCGCGCAGGTCGACAGGCTCGATGAGGACCGCTCCGGAGACCGGCGCGTCGCCCGCGAGGAGGTAGTCGACGCTCACCCCGAACAGCGCGGCGAGCGCCTTGAGGTTCTCGATGTCAGGGATGCCAGCGTCGGTCTCCCATTTGGTGATCGCCTGGCGCGACACCATCAGCTTCGTGGCCAGCTGCTGCTGCGTGAGATTGGCCTCCTGGCGGGCTGCCCGGAGCTTGCTTCCCAGCGTCATGATCGTCTCTCTTCCTGTTCGTGGAGTGCGGTGATCATCACGGTAGCCACGACCTTTCCCACAAAGGCCATTCTGGGGCCACACCGGGTGCCACGTACCGTGGCACGCCCGCCACGGTCGCGATCCCCCTTGTCAGAGCCATATGTTCGCGGTGGAGATCACGCCAGAGGAGTTCACTCGCGCGCCCATAGATCACTGCGGCTGCGTGCGTCGGTATGGCGGCGCACGCAGCCGCAGTGGTGCCCTTTCAGCCGCGGATCCGATGGACGCAGCCGTATTGGTTCATCGGCAGCCATACTGTCGGTGGCGGCTGGCAGACTTCCTTGCATGACCGACCCGCTTGCGCGCTTCTCCCCTCCGACGAGGGAGTGGTTCGCCGGTGTGTTCCCTGCGCCCACGGCAGTGCAGGCCGAGGCGTGGCGAGCCATCGCCGACGGGGAGCACGCGCTGGTCGTCGCACCCACCGGATCGGGCAAGACCCTCGCCGCCTTCCTCTGGGCTATCGACGCGCTGGACTCGTCGGTCCCCGACGAGGCATCGCGCCAGAGCGACGTGAGCCCGGGCGAGGCCGGGCTCCGAGTCGTCCCGAAGGGGCGGAAGCCCGTCCGTGGCACCCGGGTGGTCTACGTCTCGCCGCTCAAGGCGCTGGGCGTCGACGTCGAACGCAACCTGCGCGCGCCGCTCACCGGTATCCGGCTGGCCGCCGAGCGGCTGGGCACGCCGCTGGCCGACGTCACCGTCGGAGTACGGTCCGGCGACACGGCCCCGCGCGAACGCGCAGCGCTGCTGCGCCGGCCGCCCGACATCCTGATCACTACGCCGGAGTCGCTGTATCTGATGCTGACCAGCTCCGCACAGGAGACGCTCACGGAAGTCGAGACGGTGATCGTCGACGAGATCCACGCCGTCGCCGGTACCAAACGCGGTAGCCATCTGGCGCTCAGCCTCGAACGACTCGACGCCCTCGTCGGGCGCGACGTCCAGCGCGTCGCGCTGTCGGCAACAGTGCGGCCCATCGAGCGGGTGGCAGCCTTCCTCGGCGGCGACCGGCCCGTCTCCGTGATCGCACCGCCCGCCGACAAGCGCTGGGACGTCACGGTGCGGGTTCCCGTCGAGGACCTCGCCGATCCCGGCCCGCCGCCCGGCACGGAAGCGCCCACCGATCCCCTGCTCGCGGCGG
This sequence comes from Tessaracoccus caeni, assembly GCF_029211185.1. Classification (GTDB taxonomy): domain Bacteria; phylum Actinomycetota; class Actinomycetes; order Propionibacteriales; family Propionibacteriaceae; genus Arachnia; species Arachnia caeni. The sequence continues at coordinate 204,794 of NZ_JARGDO010000004.1, read as the reverse complement.
CGGGCACCGACACCCTCACCGCCGACACAGCCAACAGCTCCGGCATCTGGCCGCACGTCGAGCAGCAGGTCTACGAGACGGTGCTGCAGGGCCGCTCCACCCTGATCTTCACCAACGGCCGCCGCACGGCCGAGCGACTGACGGCCCGCCTCAACGAGATGTGGGCCCAGGAGCACGATCCCGACTCGCTGCCGCCCATGCCGCCGCGTCCACCCGCGCAGGTCATGGCCCCGGTCGACACCACCAGGGGCGCTCCGCTGGTCATCGCCCGCGCACACCACGGCTCCGTGAGCAAGGAGCAGCGCGCCCAGGTGGAGGCGGCGCTGAAGTCGGGCGAGCTGCGCTGCGTGGTGGCGACGAGTTCACTGGAGCTGGGCATCGACATGGGCGCGGTTGACCGCGTGATCCAGGTGGCTGCGCCGCCCAGCGTGGCCAGCGCGCTGCAGCGCATCGGTCGGGCGGGACACGTCGTCGGAGCGGTGTCGTCGGGCGACGTCTACCCCCTGCATCGCGGCGACCTCGCGGCCGCCGCCGTCACCACCGAGCGCATGCTGACCGGGCAGATCGAGGAGCTGCGTATCCCGCGCGCCCCGCTGGACGTGCTGGCCCAGCAGACGGTGGCCGCGGCGGCGGGAGCCGGCGACGCAGGCCTCGACGTCGACGAGTGGTTCGCGGCCGTGCGCCGCTCCCAGCCCTATACCTCCCTCGACCGCGCCCTGCTCGACTCCGTTGTCGAGCTGCTGACCGGCGCCTACCCGTCGGCCGACTTCGGCAACCTCCGCGCCCGCCTCGTCCTCGAGGGCAACCGGCTGTACCCACGCCCGGGCGCGCTCCGGCTGGCGGCCACCTCGGGCGGCACCATCCCGGATCGCGGCCTCTTCGGCGTCTTCCTCGCCGGCGACGAGCAGGGCGCGCGCAGGGTCGGCGAGCTGGACGAGGAGATGGTCTACGAGTCGAGGATCGGCGACGTGTTCACGCTGGGCGCGTCGTCGTGGCGGATCGAGGAGATCACGCGCGACCAGGTGCGCGTGACGCCGGCACCCGGCAACACCGGGCGACTGCCCTTCTGGCACGGCGACGACGAGGGGCGTCCGGCCGAGCTCGGCCGGCAGATCGGCAGGCTCCAGCGCGAAGCCGCCCGCGCGCCCGAGCGCCTCGACAAGCCCTATCTCGACGCATACACCCGCGACAACCTTGCCCGCTATCTCGCCGAGCAGCGCACCGCCACTGGGCTGGTGCCCGACGAGGCCACCATCGTGGTCGAGCGCTTCCGCGACGAGCTGGGCGATTGGCGGATCGTCATCCACTCCCCGCTCGGACGCCGGGTGCTGGCCGCATGGGCGCTGGTGATCGGCGAGGCGCTGTCCCGGGAGACCGGCCTGGACGCCCAGCCCGTGGCCGGCGACGACGGCATCGTGCTGCGCCTTCCCGACTCCGAGGCCACGGAGCACCTGCTGGAACTGCTCGTTCCCGAGCCCGACGAGGTGATGCAGATCGTCACCGAGCAGGTGGGCGGCACCGCGCTGTTCGCGGGCCGATTCCGCGAGTGCGCCTCGCGGGCACTCCTCCTCCCCCGGCCCAATCCCGGCAAGCGGGCGCCGCTCTGGCAGCAGCGTCAGCGGGCGGCGCAGTTGCTGGAGGTGGCGCGCGACCATCCGCGCTTCCCCATCGTGCTGGAGACGGTGCGCGAGGTCACCCAGGACGTCTACGACGTGCCCGGCCTCGTCGAGCTGGCCCGGGGGCTGCGCTCCGGGGGCGTGCGCCTGGTCGAGGTGATCACCGAGCAGCCCAGCCCGTTCGCGGCCACGCTCCTGTTCCGCTATCCCGGCGAGTTCATGTACAGCGGCGACACCCCGCTCGCCGAGCGTCGCGCCGCTCTGCTCTCGCTCGACCCCGAACTGCTGGCAGCCGCGCTCGGCACCCTCGACCTGCGCGAGCTTCTCGACCCGGACGTGGTCGACGAGGTGGTGGCGGAGCTGCAGCACACCGCGCCCGAACGACGCGCCAGAAACGCGGAAGCGCTGGCCGATCTGCCGCGCCTCCTCGGCCCCGTTCCGCTCGACGCCCTGCCCGCTCGCACCGCAGAGATCGACATCGACGCGGCCATCACCTCCCTGGGCGCACGGGTGGCAGTCGTGCAGCTCGCTGGGGCACCCCACCTGGCTGCCTCCGCCGACCTCGGCATCCTTCGCGACGCGCTCGGCATCCCGGTGCCGCCTGGCCATTCGGCAGCACTCGCCACGGAGGGCCGCGACCCGCTCACCCAGCTGATCGCACGCTTCGCCCGCACCCACGGCCCGTTCACCGCCGCCGACGTGGCCGAGGCCTTCGGGCTGGGTGTGGCCACCGTCGGGCTCGTGCTGGAGCGCGAGGTGGCGGCGCGCCGGCTCACGGCCGGACGCTTCACCCCGGGCAACACCGAGCAGGAGTTCGTCGATCCCGAGGTGCTGCGACGCCTCCGTTCGCGCTCGCTGGCCCGGGCGCGAGCCCAGCTGCAGCCGGCGTCGGCGACGGGGTATGCCCGCTTCCTCGCCGACGCGCACCAAGTGGCCGACCGGCCGGAGTCCAGCCCCGACGAGGTGCTGCTCGCCCTCCAGGGCCTGGCCGGCGCGGCGCTGCCGGCGTCGGCGTGGGAGACCCACATCCTTCCCGCGCGGCTCCGGCACTACTCGCCCGCGCACCTCGACGCACTGCTGGCCGAGGGCGAGACGGTCATCCGGGTGCGGGGTTCGGCTGGACCCAACGATCCCCTTGTGGCGATCGTTCCCGCCGACGACATCGATCTGATCCCACCACTCACCGAGCCGCCCAGCGAGCGCTCCCTCGACGTGGCCGCCGCCCTGGCCGACGGCGACGGCACCTACGCATCGTGGCTCGCCACCCGGGCCGATCCGGCACCCAGCGGGGAGCAGCCGGCCGCCGTCGAGGAGTGGTGGCGCGCCGCCGAAGAATCCACGATCGCTCCCAGCTCGATGGCCCCGATCCGGGCCCGGGTGGGCGGCGCCACGCGGGGCGCGCACAAGGCCGCCCGCCCATCGCCCCGCCGCCGGGCACGACTGCCCAGGCTAGGCCGCGCCCAACTCTCCGCCGGGGCCCCGCCTACCGCCGGCGGGCGCTGGTATCGCGTCCGCGACCCACAGCCCACCCCCGCCGACGCCGCCCTCGCGCTGGCCTCGTCGTGGCTCGCGCGCTTCGGCGTGATCACCCGTGGCGGCGTCACCACCGACGGCGTGCCCGGCGGGTTCGCCGCCGCTTACCGGCTGCTGGCCCAGTTGGAGTCGGCGGGCAAGGTGGTGCGCGGCTACCTTGTCGAAGGCCTGGGCGGCGCCCAATTCAGCACCCAGGAGGCGGTGGGCCGGCTGCGCGAGTTCGCCGATTCCCCCGACCAAACCGACTGGCCGTCGGGCGCCGCCCACCCCGCGCCCGTGGTACTGGCCGCGCTCGATCCCGCCAACCCCTACGGCAGCGTGCTGCCCTGGCCGACGCACCCCACGGCACGCCCGTCGCGCTCGGCCGGGGCCCTCGTCGTCCTCGCCGACGGGGTCTGCCTGGCTCATCTCACCCGTGGTGGCCGCGTCCTCACCCTCTTCGGAGAACAGCACGACGGCGGCCGGGAGGATCGCGCCGCCCTGGTGACTCGCGCGTTGAAGGAGGCCGTCGCCGAGGGCCGCATGTCGCGGCTGCGGATCGAGGAGATCGACGGCGCACGTCCCGGCACCAGCGGCCTCGAAGCGGCCATGCTCGCTGCGGGCGCCCGAATCACACCCAAGGGGATCTCGATCGAGGCGTCCCGTGCCTGAGGGCGACTCGGTCTGGCGCCTGTCCCAGCGGCTGCAATCGCTGGAGGGCCGCACCGTCGAGAGTTCCCAGTTCCGCGTCCCGCAGCTGGCCACCGCCAGCCTCGACGGCGGCACCATCACGCGCGTGTGGCCGCACGGCAAGCACCTGTTCTGGCAGATCGACGACGCCAACAGCTCCCGCATTCTGCACACGCACCTGCGCATGGAGGGCACCTGGCGGGTTCACCCGGTGGGCACCCGCTGGTCGCTGCCCGCGCACACCGCGCGCATCGTGGTGCGCGTCTCTGGCGACGTCGAGCTGGTCGGCCACGATCTCGGCCTCGTCGAGCTATGGCCGACCAAAGACTTCGAACAGCACGTGGGCTACCTCGGCCCCGATCTCCTGGCCGAGGACTGGCACACCCCCGGCCGCTGGCTTCCCACCGGCCGTGACGAGGCCGTCCGCCGCGTCACCGCCGATCCCCGCTCCATCGGCGAGGCGCTGCTCGATCAACGCAACCTGGCCGGCATCGGCAACGAGTATCGCGCCGAGGTGTGCTTCCTCCGCGGCATCCACCCGGCCACCCCTGTCACGCAGACCGACGTGCCCACCATCGTCGACCTCGCCGCCAAGCTCATGCGCGGCAACCTCACCAGCCCCGTGCGCACCTTCACCGGCGATCATCGAAAAGGCCAGACCACGTTCGTCTTCGGCCGCAAGCACCAGCCCTGCCGTCGCTGCGGCGCCACCATCCAGGCTGACACCCTTGGCGGCGCAACCAGCGCCACCGCCCCGGGCGCCGGCCAAGAGCGAATGATCTGGTGGTGCCCCACTTGCCAGGGAGAGCCCGTAATAGGAGAAGAAGCTAGGTTTGCGTCAAGGAGTTCACCGACGGAAAAAGTACGTGAACAGGGGCAGCCCCCATGGAGGATGTCGCCAAGCTCGTAGAGCAGCCGGGAAGGCTGTCTCGAACGTCGTCCCCGGCTACGACCACGTGTCGCTGATGATCCGCACACATCTCCGTAGCATCATCGAAAGGCCGGGATACGAGGTCAACCTGAACACCCGCGACCTCCGCACCCGCCTGATCATCCGGGAACTGCCAGAGTTGCCGGCCCCCGACGCAACCGAGCTCGCCGCCTCCACGGTCGCCAAGACCATAAATGTCAACAGCGCGTGCTGTTTCTGATGATAGCCGAGCAGACAAACACCGACCGCGAGGACCGAGAAAAAGAGAGTTACACACGGGTCGGTCTCACATCGTGGCATCACTGTTCAGTCGTAGAACCACACACGTGTACTGTTCCTCAGAACACCTAGGAGAGGCAACGAAGCGGATGAAAAATCGGCTCTGGCGACGTTGGGTTAGCGCGGGAATCGCGAGCACCCTATTAATATCCCTAACCCCGCAAGTGGCGAACGCCGACCCTGAGGAGACATCCCCGGAATCGATCGAGGCGCTCGTGGGCGATGTAATCGCAACGGGTACGGCTATTGATCTCAACGAGACCGTTGATGGCGTCACGGTGCCCTCCGATTCAGGCGCAGTGCTTGACATGCCAACCCCGGGCGATTCCGAATCAATTGGCATTGGCCTACCTGGGCGAGACGTGACGGCTTCACTGACAGACGAGGGTGCTGCGGTTTACGAGGATATCGCACCGGACACCTCGTTGGTAGTCGCACTGGTGGAGATTTCCGAGCCTGAAATCGAGAGCGCCGTGCAGACCTTGATCACCATCGAGTCTGCCGCCGCGCCGAGCGAATACGTCTTTCCGCTGGATTTACCTGAGGGCGCTCAGATTGACTTGCTTCCAGACGGATCCGCAGTTGTGCTCAATGCTGACCAGTTGGTGCTGAGCGTGATTGCTGCGCCATGGGCGGTCGATGCCACCGGGACAGACGTCCCCACACGCTTCGTGCTAGACGGCGACAAACTCATTCAGGAAGTCGACCATTGGGGGGCAACTTACCCAGTCGTTGCCGACCCGTTCTGGTTCGTGCCCGTCATCGTAGTTGGCGCTCGCGCAATCCTTCCGATAGTAGTCAGAGCAACAACGAAGAAGGCCGCAGAGAAACTCGTTCAGCACGAACTGAAAAAGCAAGTCTTGTCGGTGGGCGGAAAGGTACAGTCACAGGGCGCCATCACGCAAGTCAGCCACAAACTCGCAGATGGTGTGACGAAAATCAAGCCGGGCAGCAATCCCTCGAAGAACGGGTTTGACTCCTTCGACAAGTTCAAGAAAGCACAGGGAACCCCAAAAAAGGATCACGAATGGCATCACATCGTTGAGCAAAAGCATGTGGGCAAGGTTGTGGCGAAAAACAAGGGCAATTTCGGCAAGCAGTACATTCACAATCCCAACAATCTTGTCCGCCTACACAAAGATATCCACAGGAAATGCGTGAATTCCATCATGGGGCGGAAGAGCACTGTTATCCCCGATCTGAGACCCAGCCCAGGAAAGACCCTGCGAGAGACGATCGACGGATACGGTGATTTTGCGGAGATGCACAGGGCCGGGATCAAGGTGCTCGAGAGGTGCGGGGTGGAGTTGTGATGATGGAGCTTGTGAAGAGGATCCTAGCGGCGCATGAGGAGATCGCGACGCGATCCCTTCTGATGAGTGTGCGGCGCGCGAACAAGCTCGTCGACGACTCGGAGGCGCTCGTTAAGGAAGCGATGCGCGATCCACAAGCCCTGGGCGAGTTGCTACAGGTACTCGACACCACCAAGGACGTCGACCTGAAAGACTGGCTAAGGCCACGAGTACTGCCGGAAACCAGCCCACGGCTTACAGACGCTGATGAGTTCCGGGCGCATCCATTGGTGGCTCTCACTGCCAAAGAGATGCCAATCCGCCCCAGCCTCGCGCTAGTGGAGGTGAAAGGCTCGATCAAGGACCGCGCCCTGTTCGACGAAGAAGAGCCTGACGATCTCAGCTGGTTCACCGGGCGTCCGGCCGCCGAGGACGACCAGGAATGGCCCACCGCAGATGACGGTTTCCCTCACGCCCACATTATCCAGATCGACCTCGGATTCCTATGGCCACCTTCCGAAGTAACGTCCACGATGCTCGAAGAGCTTGACCTGCGCGATGGCGGGGTTCTGCAGCTGCTTCACACCCTGGGCTTTCCCAAGAGTGGCGTCCTGCAGGTGTTCCATGATCTGGAGACCAGCGGCTGGGACACCGCCGAGAAGCCGGGGTGGTGCGTGCGGTGGGTCCAGAACCCCACTCGACTACTACAACGGCCCCCGATGGACCAGGGCAGCTACCGCAAGCCCCGAGCCATGAAGGTAACCCCGGCAAAGTCCGTTCCGTCGGCGATCCTATTCAGCGGCGATGCAGACGCATGGGAACGCTACGAGCGGGCGGCGATCCACATCGAGGACACGCTGCGTTCCCCGTTCAACCAAGGCAAGATCAAGACCGACCGACGACCCACCGTCTGGGAGTCCCACCACCAACCAGAGTTCCCAACATCACGGATCGGCGGGTTCGGGCATCATCCTTGGAACGAGGAACTGGAAGAAGTACTCACCGCCGCTCTACCGCTGACCTCGGCCGATGATGAGTACTTCTTGCTCTTCGACATCGCAGGGGTTAGGCATTTGGAGGACTGGTTCGGCGACTGCGGTCATCTGCAGGTCTGGATCCGCCACTCCGACCTCGCGGCGCATCACTTCGACCGGGTGTGGTGTGTCATCCGAACCGACTGAAACCCACCTCGCTGCCTGCTATGCCACCGACTTTGGTCGCGTAGCAGGCAGCCAGGCAAGCACCGGGCACATCGGCACACCACGGAGGCTGCAAGATCCGCCCCCGAAGTCAACTCTGATTAGGGCATCCTCAGTTCATTTGAAGGATTCAAAATAAGGGCTAAGGTGGCTGTCATGACCGTCTCCCACACCCCCTCCCGAGAGGACTGCGCCGCTCTCCTGCAGGGTCGCGGCCTCCGGGTGACGGCGGGACGAGTGGCGACGATCTCCTACCTGAGCACCCACCCGCACGGCTCGGCGTCGGAGGTGCATTCCGCACTGGCCACGGAGCTTCCGTCGTTAACGCTGCAATCAGTGCACAACATCGTCCAAGACCTGAGCGAGTGCGGCATCCTCAGCCGCGTCGATCTGCACGACTCCGCCAGCGCGCGCTACGAGGTGGCGCGCAGGGACAATCATCACCACATCCAGTGCGTGGTCTGCCGTCGGATCGAGGACGTCGATTGCGCGGAGGGCTTGGCCCCCTGCCTCACGCCCAGTAACGCTCACGGCATGCGCATCCTGGAGGCGTCGGTCACCTTCCGCGGCATCTGCCAGAGCTGCGACGCGACGGCCACCACCGAGTAACCACACGCACCCCGGCGCTGCCCGCGCCGGCGCGAGCGTGCCCACATTCCTCTCCATAACACCAACCTGAAAGGGAGACACCGGCTTTGTTTGAGAAGAGCAAGTGCCCGATCAACCACACCGCCATGACGGGGACCACCGCGGCCCCCACGGCGACGGCCACCCGCAATATCGACTGGTGGCCCGAGCGGCTCAACCTGAAGGTGCTGGCCAAGAACCCCGACGTGGCCAACCCGATGGGCAGCGACTTCGACTACCGCGAGGCCTTCCAGAGCCTCAACCTGGATGCGGTCAAGCGCGACATCGCGGCGGTGCTCACCGAGTCGCAGCCGTGGTGGCCTGCCGACTTCGGCAACTACGGCCCGCTGATGATCCGGATGGCCTGGCACAGCGCCGGCACCTACCGCGTCTTCGACGGTCGCGGTGGCGGCGGCACCGGCCAGCAGCGCTTCGCTCCCCTGAGTAGCTGGCCCGACAACGTCGGCCTCGACAAGGCCCGTCGCCTGCTGTGGCCGGTGAAGAAGACCTACGGCAAGGCGCTCAGCTGGGGTGACCTGATGATCCTCGCCGGCAACGTGGCGCACGAGCAGATGGGCATGCCCACCTTCGGCTTCGCGGGTGGCCGTGCGGATGTGTGGGAGCCGGACGACGACGTGTACTGGGGCTCCGAGAAGACCTGGCTGGGCGACGAGGACCGCCTGCCCGACGGCAAGGAGCTGGTCAAGCCGCTGGGCGCCACCATGATGGGCCTGATCTACGTCAACCCCGAAGGCCCCGCCGGCAACCCCGACCCGATCGCCGCAGCGCATCAGATCCGCGAGACCTTCGCCCGCATGGCGATGAACGACGAGGAGACCGTCGCACTGATCGCCGGCGGCCACACCTTCGGCAAGACCCACGGCGCCGCGCCCGATGACGGCCACGTGGGCGCCGATCCCGAGGCTGCGCCGATGGAGCAGATGGGTCTGGGCTGGAAGTCGGGGCACGGCACCGGCCATGGCAACGACACCATCGGCTCGGGCCTGGAGGTCACCTGGACCTACCACCCCACCCGCTGGGACAACGAGTTCTTCCACATCCTGTTCGCCTACGAATGGGAGTGCGTCACGGGCGAGGGCGGCCACTTCCACTGGCGACCGACGGACGGCGGCGGCTCCGACATGGTGCCGATGGCCCACGACGGCACGCGTCGCGAGCCCCGGATGCTGACCACCGACCTGTCACTGCGCGAGGATCCGATCTACCGCGAGATCTCGCTGCGCTTCCGCGAGGACCACGCGGCCTTCACCGAGGCCTACCGTCGCGCCTGGTTCAAGCTGACCCACCGCGACCTAGGCCCCAAGTCGCGCTACCTCGGCCCCGAGGTGCCCGCCGAGGATCTGCTGTGGCAGGATCCCATCCCCGCCCGCACCTATGAGCTGATCGACGAGGCCGACGTGGCCCAGCTGGAGCACAAGATCGCCGAGTCGGGCCTCGGCGTCGGCGAGCTGGTGTCGACGGCATGGGCGGCGGCCTCGTCGTTCCGTGGCTCCGACAAGCGGGGCGGCGCCAACGGCGGCCGTATCCGTCTGGAGCCGCAGCGCAGCTGGGAGGTGAACCGTCCGGCGCAGCTGGCCGGCGTGCTGGAGACCCTGGAGCGCATCCAGGCCGAGTTCAACGCCACCGCGTCGAACGGAAAGCAGGTCTCGATCGCCGACCTGGTGATCATCGCCGGCAACGTCGGCGTGACGCAGGCGGCCCGCGCCGCCGGTCGCGAGGTGCGGATTCCGTTCACCCCGGGCCGCACCGACGCCACGCAGGAACAGACCGACGTCGAGTCGTTCGAGTACCTGAACCCGCCGGCCGACGGCTTCCGCAACTACGAGTCGGAGCGCGCGCTGGGGCTGCCGGCCGAACATCTGCTGGTCGACCGCGCCAACCTGCTTAACCTGTCGGCACCGGAGATGACGGTGCTCGTCGGCGGCCTGCGCGTGCTGGGCACCAACTGGGACGGCTCCACCCACGGCGTGCTCACCGAGCGTCCGGGCGTGCTGAGCAACGACTTCTTCGTCAACCTGCTGGATCTGAACACCCAGTGGCGCTCGATCGACGCGGACTCGCGTCTATTCGAGGGCTTCGACGAGGCCACCGGCGCCATCAAGTGGACAGGAACCCGCGCCGATCTGGTTTTCGGCTCCAACTCGGAGCTGCGCGCCTTGGCCGAGGTCTACGCCAGCGACGACGCCGCAAGTAAGTTCGTCGACGACTTCGTCGCGGCCTGGGCCAAGGTCGCCGACCTCGACCGCTTCGACGTGTAGTCAACGCTCTTTGAGGTGAGAGGCCGTTCACGGCCGAGCCTCGACAATCAAGAGGGCGCGAAGCACCACAATCACGCTCTTTGAGGCGCGAGGCCGTTCGCGGCCGAGCCTCGACAATCAAGAGGGCGCGAAGCACCACAATCACGCTCTTTGAGGCGCGAGGCCGTTCGCGGCCGAGCCTCGAAAAGAGCCACCGCGCCCTGACGACGAGACCCAGCCACGCAGCTTCCGTGGCTGGGTCTGTTATTCGGGCGCCAGCCGGGTCTTTTCGAGGCTCCGCTGCGCTCCGCACCTCAAAGAGCGTGATTGTGGTGCTTCGCCGCTACGGATTGTCGAGGCTCCGCTGCGCTCCGCACCCCAAAGAGCGTCATCAGTGCTCCGCGCTGGCCTTGATTGTCGAGGCTCCGCTGCGCCCCGCACCTCAAAGACCGTGGTCAGTGGAAGCCGAACTCCGCGAGCCGGGCCATCAGTCTCGGCCGCGACGTCACGTCGACCCGGCGCATCAGGTCTGCCACGTAGCGCTTCACCGTCACCTCGGACACTCCAACCTCCTCCGCCAGCTCGGCGTAGGAGGCTCCCGACATCACCAACGGGATCAGCCTCAGCTGCTGTTCGCTGAACTCCGGTGCCGGCTGGACCGGATGTCGACGCGGGGCACCGTGGTAGTGGGCGCGTACCTCTGGCGAGGTGAGGTGATAGCCGAAGTGGACGCTGTGGATGGCGGCAATAAGCCTCTCGGGCCGGTCGTCCTTGAACACGAAACCCGAGGCCCCGGAGCCCTCAACCTGCTCCTCGGTGACGGTGATCGCGGCGGTCATCAGCAGCACGCGAGGGGCTGGCACACGCCTGGTCAGGGATACGGCCGTCGCGATGCCGGACATACCGCCTGGCATGTTCACGTCGATCAGCCACACGTCGACGGGCTCGTCGTAGGCCAGCACGGCGGCGCCGCTCGCCTTCACCGTGACGACTTCCAACGACGCCGAGCGGTTGAGCACCGTCGTCAGCTCGCGCCGCACCAACGGCTCGTCGTCGCAGAGCCCGACGCGGATCACCGCACCGGGATCGGGAACCTGGCTTCGCATATCCAGGAGTCTCCCACACCTCTCGAATCCACCTCACCCCTGGCCAGGCGGGCGCGCATCTGCATGCCGCGAATGCCCAGCCCTTCGGTTCGCGGCGCCGACGAGGCTTTGAACGGATTGATCACCGAGATCTCCAGTTCCCCGTCGTTCTCATCCACCGCGACGACGCAGCGCGAGCCCACCACCCCATGCCGGAGCACGTTGTTGAGCGCCTCGCGCACCACCGCCCCCGCAGCCAGGCTGAGATCCTCTGGCAGTTCCGCAGCACCGTCCATCGTCGCGCCCACCTCGAAGCCACGACGCCGCAGCTCAGCCACGCCCGTCGCGATCGCGTCGCGCAGGGTGATGCCTGGCAGCGGGTCGGTGTTGCCCGTGTGCAGCAGGGTGGTCACGTCGCGAATCATGCCGTTGGCCGCTCGCGCTCGTTCCGCCAGCTCCTCCGCCTCCCCCGGCGCGATGCCCGCCCCACCGGACGCGGTCTCCAGGCTCAGCGCCAGCTGCGCGAGGCTCTGGCTCACCGTGTCGTGAAGATCGACGGCCAACCGCTGCGCCCGCTCCTGCTGCAGCGCCCGCTCCCGCGCCACCGCCCCGCGCTCGATCGCCCGCATGCCCAGCCCGACGATCCACAGCACACCAAACCAGAACACCCAGAACAGCGCATCCCAAAGGCCTTCGACAAGCCCAGTGCCGGTCGACCGTGCCTGCATGAGGTACCACTGGACGGGACCGGTGAGAAACATATAGACCAAGGCGAGGGCCAGGTTCCCGCGTCTCACACCTGTCAACACTGGCAGGCCCAGCAGAAAGTTCCACGCCCCCTGTCCCAACGGGTCGACGATCGCGCTGATGACGGTCGCGGCAACCCCGAGAGCGACTCCTAGGCGATATCGCCAGCTCGCCACCACGACCACGATCGCTGCGAACAGATCCACCCAAAGCACCCAGGTGGCCTGACGCCCTGTAACCACAGCGCTAAGCGAGACCATGAGGAACAGGATCGAGACGGCCGACTCAAGCCCTTCCTGGATAAACCAACGCCGCCAGCCCACGGGGCAACACTAACCTGCCTCGCCGATCACGCGCGACAAGTTGGCCCCCAATCGGCAACACAAGGTCGCCGCAGCAGCTAGCTCCACAAGTCGCGCACCAAGCAGGTGATTCGATCGGATCACTTCTGACACTTTCGTATCGTTCTACCCGCACCGCGCACTCATAGGCATCCAGAAAGCCCATCCTTATATCCATGAGAGTATTCGCCGCCGCGATGACGCTGGCCCTCATCGGATTCTCGCCAGCTATCGATCAACAACCAGAAGCAAATGCCATACCGATCGCCCAGTCCCCCGGATTCTGCGACTGGTGGCAGTTCCCTTGGTGCCCTTAGGACAATTCAAACCCACCAAACAACCGAAAGAAAACAAAATGAAGATGGACAAGAGGATCGTCGCAGCAACTGCGGCGGCCATCACACTCACCGCACTCATGCCCGCCACTACCTCCCAGGCCGTCACAAACAAGGAGTGGGGCAGTGGAGGGAAGGTCGTCGCCAGGCTTCACGAGAGCAAGAACTTCAAGGGTGCGATCTTGACCGTGTACGGGACCAGCCAGTGCTCCTCCTCGACCTCGGATAACGAAATCATCCAACCGAGGCTCTCCAACCAGGAGTGGAACGACGTTATCAGCAGCGTTCGCGACTACGAAAGCTGCGACGTCAACCTCTACGAGCACCGTGACTACAATACCAACGACCCTGGAGCCTCGACGGGCTTTGTGCACTACGGCAGCACCGGCGCAAACCTGGGCGCGTTGAACGACAAGGCCAGCTCGTTCAAGATCTCCTGAGGCGTGCTGCATGCGCAAGTTTATCCGCGCCGCAACAATTGGAAGCCTATTGGTCTCCGGGTGCAACGGATCGGTGATGGACGGCACTTCTGAGCCTGCCATACCCGAGAATCCACCTCCGCTGACATCTGTCGCTCAGATCATGCCACCCTTACTCGATTACTCGGCCACTTTCGAGGAAGCGGCCACCATTTCTAATGCTGAGGAACTCCTGGCCGCGCGATGCGCGGCCAGGTTTGGCGTCACTTACGAGCCCGACCTTACGGCCACCGCACTGACCACGTCGATGGACATCTCACCCCGCTACGGGCCGATTGATCCAGCTTGGGTGGCTATACATGGCTACACTCCACAAGCACCCGAATTCAGTGAAGGCACCCCGTGGGATCCGTCTCCCGAACTACTCGAGGTGCTTTACGGTGAGGATGCGAACGGCAACCGTGCCAAACAGAAGGACCACGACGGAAACCCCGTCAATGAGTTCGGGTGCTTCGGGGAAGCCAGGCAGGAACTCTTCGTTGACAATCCCTATTTCGGCGATCTGGAGCGGTTCATTGAACAGGGATTGGGCTACGCCCAAGAACGCATGGCCGTAGACTCCCGCGTCGTCAAAGCCGAAAACGACTGGGTCGCCTGCATGGCGACGCGCGGTTACTCTGGCGACACCTACAACGCCATCGTCGACGAGAACGTGACGAGCGAAGCGCCCGACGGCGACCTGGACTTTGCCATGGATGACGTGGCCTGTGCGCAGCAGGTGAATCTTCCGGGCATCAGCTACGCCGTGGATTCTGCCTATCAGGAGCGCTGGCTGGAAGAGCACGGCGCCGAGCTGAAGACCCTCCATGACGGATTCGAGGCGGGGCTTGAGCGGGCCAAAGAGGTGCTGAGTAACCGATGAGCGACCCAGGGCGGGTCAAGGGCCTGCTGACCATGGTGATCGTCTCGCTCCTCAGCCTGGGGGTGGGCGTCGGGGCGACGTTCTTCATCAAGTCGCCCGCACAGGAGGCGGCGGAGCGAGAGGCTCCGCCGCCCACGACGCTCACCGAACCCGTTCAGCTGGGCACGGTGCAGCAGACCCTCACCGCCGCCGTACAGGTGGAGCGCCGCAGCACCACCACGGTGGCCACCCGGGCGGGCGACGTGGTGACGGGTGTGCCCGTCGCCAACGGGGACATCGTCGAGGCGGGGTCGGTGCTGCTGGAGGTGGGTGGCCGTCCCGTGATCGCGCTGCGCGGCAAGATCGCCCACTACCGTGACATCACCCCGGGCATGTCGGGCCCGGACGTCACCCAACTCATCAAGGCGCTCCGCAAGCTCAAGCTGAACACCGGCTCGGAGAAGTCCTTCGGCCCCAAGAGTCAGGCTGCCGTCGAGCAGCTCTACGAACAGCTGGGCTATGAGGCCACCACCGTCGGCATCGACGAGTTGGACGCTGCGCAGCAGGCCGCGAAGGACGCCAAGCGCGGCCTTCGCGACGCCAACCGCGCCTACCAGCAGGCCCGCACCTCGCTGGAGCGAGCCCGCCGCGCGCTGCCCGCCGACGCCACCGACGACGACAAGCTGGCCAGGAAGGACGCGATCGCCGATGCCGAGATCGCGCTGGAGGATGCCGGCACGGCGGTGACCGACGCCGAGTCGGCGGAGAAACAGGCCCGGGACGAGGTAACGAAGGCGCAGCACTCCGCCGGGGTGACCATCCCCGCCACCGAACTGGTCTTCGTGCCCGCCTTCCCCGCCACCGCCAAGGTCATCGCGACGCTCGGCGCGAGCGCCGGGGGCGATGCGTTGAGCCTGGTCAGCGGGCCGTTGGTGGCCGTGGCCAGCGTGCCCGAGTCGCAGGGGCGCGACCTGGCCAAAGACCAAGCAGCCGGCATCATCACCAGCGACGGGCAGGAGGCCCCCGCGACGGTCACCTCCGTCGAACTCCAGCAAGGCACCGACCCTCAGAGCGAGCAGCCGGTCTCCGTCTGGCACGTCGTGCTCACCCCAGACCCCGAGCTGCCCGACGCGGAGCTGGGGCAAGAGCTGCGCGCCCGGGTGCAGGTGCGAGTCTCCGACGAGGAGGTGCTGCACGTGCCGGTGACGGCCGTCTCCACTGCTATGGACGGCACCCCGCAGGTGTCGGTGCTCGCCGCCGACGGGGAGCGCGTCACCGTGCCGGTGGCGACCGGCCTTCAGGGCGATGGCAGGGTTCAGGTGACGCCCACCAAGGACGGCGGCCTGCGCGAGGGCGACCAGGTGATCATCGGTGGGTGAGTTTCCGGTGCTCGAGTTCGAGGAGGTCACGCGTACCTTCCCCGGGCCTCCCCCGGTGACCGCGCTGCGTGAATGCAGCCTCGCCATCCATGCGGGAGACCTGGTCACTGTGCGCGGGCCCAGCGGCTCGGGCAAGTCCACCTGGCTTCACCTGGCAGGCCTCCTCGACCGCCCCACCACCGGACGGATCAGCCTCAACGGCACCGACACGTCGCAGCTCAGCGAGCGCGCCCGCACCCAGCTGCGCTCGCAGCAGATCGGCTTCGTGTTCCAGTCGTTCCACCTGATCCCGCACCGCAGCGTGCGCGAGAACGTCGCCCTCCCCGGGGTGTATCAGGCCATGGCGCCCGACGAGCGGGAACGAGCGGCGGCCAGCCTGATCGAGCGCGTCGGGCTGGCCCACCGCCTGGACGCCCCGGCCAACCGGCTCTCCGGCGGCGAGATGCAGCGCGTCGCCATCGGGCGCGCACTGATGGGGGACCCGCCGATCCTGCTGTGCGACGAGCCGACCGGAAACCTCGACTCGGAGAACGGCGAGCGCGTGATGAACCTGCTGCTGCGCGTCAACGCCGAGGGAACAGCTGTGGTGATCATCACCCACGACCAAGACATCGCCGCGCTGGGTCGCAGCCAGTTCGTCACCCGCGACGGCCGGATGGCCCGAGCATGAAGTCCCGCCTGCCTCGTGTGGCCCGCCGTCCTCGGGAGCCTCGCACCCCTCGCCCACCCCGGGCCCGCCGTCGGGATCTGGTGGCCGAGGCCATCTCCGGCATCCTGCAGCGGCCGGGCCGATCGGCCCTGACGGCCTTCGGCACCGTGCTCGGCGTGGCCGTGCTGATCGTCGTACTGGGGCTGACATCGTCGGCCTCGGCACAGATCGACAGCCGATTCGACCCCAAGACGGCGACGGAGGTCTCCGTGTCGAGCGGCGTGCCGGACGCCTCCAGCCTGCTGCCCCTCCCGTCCGACGCTGTCCCCCGCGCGCTGCGGATCGACGGCACCGTCACCGCAGGCTTCGGCTATCCGCTGTCGGGGGTGCGCGGCCAGGTGTCGCAGTCACCCTCCGACGGGTCTTCGGCCACCGTGATGGCGGTCACCCCGGGCTTCCTCGACGGCATCGGGATGGTCAGCGACACCGGCGCCGCGATCAACGACTGGCACCAGGACAACGCAGCCCGGGTGGCGCTGCTCGGCCCGCAGGTGGCGCGCGCCATCGGCTACGGCTCGGCGCACAGCGGCTCGGCGATCTGGGTCGACGGCGTGCGGTTCGCCGTCGCGGGGGTACTCACCGACGTCGAGGCGCATCCCGAGCTGCTGACCGCCGTCTCGATCCCCCTGTCCGTCGCGCTGGAGCTGTTCCCGAACGCCCACAGCGAGGCAACGCTCTGGGTGACGACCGAGATGGGCGCAGCGCAGGTGGTGGGCGCGCAGATCGCCCTGGCCATCGACCCCAGCTTCCCCGACCGGCTCCAAGTGACCACGCCACCCGATCCACTGGCCCTGCGCGAGTCCGTCGCCTCCGACCTCACGACGTTGTTCGTGCTGCTCGGCGTCGCCTGCCTGATCGTCGGCATGGTCAGCATCGCCAACACCACCTTCGTTGCGGTGATCGAACGCACCCCGGAGATCGGCCTGCGCCGCGCCGTCGGCGCACATCCGTCGCAGATCCTCGGCCAGTTCCTGATCGAGTCGGTGATCCTCGGCCTGCTGGGCGGGCTGGTCGGCTCAGCTCTCGGGGTGCTGAGCGTCGTTATCGTGTGTCTGAAGCGAGACTGGACGGCCGTGCTCGACTGGCGGATCGCCGTCTCCGGCCCGCTGCTCGGGGCGGTGGTCGGCATGATCGCCGGCGCCGTCCCCGCCTGGCGCGCCTCCCGCATCGAACCCATCGCCGCACTGAGGGCCTAACGCTTAAGAGTTCACGATTCCACCGACTTCGGTGGAATCGTGAACTCCTAGGGAACCGGCGCGGCCCACGCGCGTGGAAGACTGGGCAGATGAGGATGGCAGTCACGGGATCGACGGGATTGATCGGCTCGGCTCTCGTCCGGTCGCTGCTCGTCGACGAGCACGAGGTCGTGCGGCTGGTGCGGCCGGGCGCGCAGACGGGACGACGGGAGGACGGGACGATCGGGGTCGCCTGGAATCCGGCGGAGCGGCAGATCGACGCCGCCGCGCTGGAGGGGATCGACGGGGTGGTGCACCTGGCCGGCGCCGGCGTCGGCGACAAACGGTGGACGTCGTCGTACAAGAACCAGATCATGGAGAGCCGGCGGCTCGGCACCTCCACCCTCGCGCGGGCGCTGGCCGGCCTGGACCGACCTCCGTCGGTGCTGGTCAGCGCCTCGGCGGTGGGCTACTACGGCCAGACCGGCGACCAGCCGGTGACCGAGGACGCGCCCGCCGGGACCGACTTCTTGGCGGAGGTGTGCCGGGTGTGGGAGTCGTCGGCTGATCCTGCTCGCGAGGCCGGCATCCGCGTCGTGCATCCGCGCACCGGCCTGGTCTTCGACCGCTCCGGAGGGGCCGCCGCCAAGCTGCTTCCCCTGTTCCGGCTAGGGCTGGGAGGAAAACTGGGCAGCGGCCGGCAATGGTGGAGCCTGATCTCGCTGGCCGACGAGGTGGGCGCGATCCGCTTCCTGCTCGGACACGACGAGATCTCGGGCCCAGTCAACCTCACCGGCCCCACGCCGGTCACCAACGCGCAGCTCACCGCAGAACTCGCGCGACAGCTGAAACGTCCCGCCGTGGTGCCGGTGCCGTCGTTCGCCTTGAGAATCGCCTTGGGCGAGATGGCCGTCGAGGTGATCGGCAGTCAGCGGGTTCTCCCGTCCGCCCTCGAACGAGCCGGCTACCGCTTCCGACACCCCGACCTCCCATCGATCGTCACCGCAGGTCTCGGACGTCTCGGCTAGGGTCTGTTGCGGAAGTGGTGGCCGTTGCGAGCGGCGTCATGGTGCGTCAGATGCAAGGCGCAGGAGGAAGGAGCTAGTGGTGCTACCTTCGACGAGTGCAACGAAGCAGATGGCGTGCCAGGGCGTCGCGTAGTAGGCCACTTCCACTTTCGTAACAGGCCCTAGTCGACGAGGTGTTCCGATAGGAGGCGGCGGGTGTCGTCGGACAGCTCGACGGGGCGGCCGAAACCGTCGGCTGAGACCAGCACGGTACGACCTCGGATGAACACCGTTCCAGACTCAGGATCCACCATCTCCGCGGCAAGGGTCAGCGAGGTTCGCCCCAACCGCACGGGGGCGGTGAGCACCACGAAGGGTTCGACGCGGTGCGGGATCTGCGAGACGTAGTCGACGTCCTGCTGCGCCACCAGCCACATGCGCTCGCCCTCGCCGGCCCCCATCCGGGCCATCGACGGATCCCAACGGGCGGTGGCCTCGATCCGGGCCTGCTGAAGGTAGTCGAAGACGACGGCGTTGTTGAC
Organism: Tessaracoccus caeni; assembly: GCF_029211185.1. GTDB lineage: Bacteria > Actinomycetota > Actinomycetes > Propionibacteriales > Propionibacteriaceae > Arachnia > Arachnia caeni. The sequence goes on along the minus strand of NZ_JARGDO010000004.1, from coordinate 185,750 downwards.
GTGTCCGTAGCGGTCGAGATCCGACCACCGCACGGGCATCTCGATCGGTTCCCCGCGGCCATCCAGCCGAGGTGCCTCGACGGCCGGCAGGGGCCCGAAGTCGGCCTTGTGCAAGCCGAAGAACTCCCGGTCCAGCGGGGTCAGCCGCACGGGACGCTGCGTCGCGAAATCGAACGGGCACAGCACGGTGCGGGCGTCCGCAACATGCTGCCCGTCCTGGCTGAGCCGGTAGCCCAGCTCGTAGCGAGCCCCGCCCAACGAGACGGTGCCCAACTCGATCTCGACACCGGACGCCGAGTAGCGCACCGGATGCCGGTAGGCAATCTGGTGGCCGACCACCACCAGGCCGTCGCTCAACAGCGTCGACTCTGGGTTGGTAGCGAGGAAGGCGACGCGCGCCTCCTGCAGATAATCGATCAGCAGCGCATTGTTGACGTGCCCCTGCGCGTCCAGGTCAGACCAGCGCAGGGGGCACGTGTAGCGAAACACGGGAGTCCTATCGAGCGAGTTCTCAGTCCTCCGGCGGGTAGAAGCCCTCGATGATGTCGGCGAACTGCTGGGTGACGACACCACGTCGGATCTTCATGTTGGCCGTGACGCCGTCGTTGTCGACCGTCAGCTCCTGATTCAGGATGGCGAACTTCTTCACCGTCTCCCAGCGCTCGAGCTTCGAGTTGGCCTTCTCCATCTGCCGCTCGATCGACGCGTAGATCTCGGGACGCTGGGTGAGTTCCGCGTAGGGGAGGTGGCCGAGGTCGCGCTTCTCAGCCCAGGTCTGCAGCATGACGGGATCGAGCACGACGAGTGCCGAGACGAACTTGCGATCATCGCCGATGGCCACGGCCTGCGACACGTAGGGGATGTTCGCGGTGATCGCGGCCTCCACTTTCTGCGGCGAGACGTACTTGCCGCCCGAGGTCTTGAACAGATCCTTCTTGCGGTCGGTGACGCGCAGCTTGCCCTCGGGACTCAGTTCGCCGATGTCGCCGGTGTGATACCAGCCGTCCTCCTCGAAGACCTCGGCGGTGCGCTCCGGCAGGTTGTGATACCCGGGGCTGATGATCGGGCCGCGCAGCAGGATTTCACCGTCATCGGCGATCTTCACCTCGATGCCCGGCATGACCCGGCCCACCGTGCCCGGCGTGGGCGGCAGCGGAAGATCCACCGCAGCGATCGCGGAGGTCTCGGTGGCGCCGTAGCCCTCGACCACCATGATGCCGGCGCCGACGAACCACCGCTGCACCTGCGGGGCGAGCTTCGCCGAACCGGAGATCATGAACTTGATGTTTCCGCCCAGGCGTTCCTTGAGCTTGCTGAACACCAGTTTGTCGGCAAGGTTCCAGCGCACCTTCATGGCGCCCGTCAGCTCCTTGCCCTCCGCGATGTAGGGCGACGCCTCGCGAGCGACCGCGAAGGCCCAGCGCGCGATGCGAGCCTTCAGACCCGTGTTGCTGGTCATCACCGTGGCGCGGACCTTCTCGAAGATGCGCGGCGCGCCGCACATGAAGGTGGGCTTCACCTCGCCGAGGCCGACGACGATGCGGTCGATGCGTCCGTCGACGGCGGAGGCGAATCCGTAGGAGAGCTGCACGGCGATCAGCGCCTTGCCGAACACGTGACTGAGCGGGAGCCAGAGGTACTGGATCTCGTCGTGCTCGATGACCTTCAGATGCTTGGTGGCGACGCCCTCATAGACCCAGGAGATGTGATTGAGACGCACACCCTTCGGCCGACCGGTGGTGCCGGAGGTGTAGATCAGCGTCGAGAGGGTGTCGTGGCCGGTGGAGTCGATGGCCTCCTCCACCGCCGCCGGATGCTCGGCCAGATGGCTTTGTCCGAGTTCCAGCAGCTGCTGGTAAGAGATGATCCGGTCGTTCAGCTCCACGCCGTCGGTGTCCAGCACCACGACGGTATGGAACTGGTCGGCGTCGAGGTTCACCTTGGCGAGCTGGGTGGCGTTCTCCACGATCGCCACCACCGACCCGGAGTCGGTCAGGATGTAGTCGAAGTCGTCGGCGCTGGTGTTGGGGTAGATCGTGGTGGTGGCGCCGGCCGCGCAGGCGATCGCGAGATCCAGCAGGATCCACTCCAGCCTCGTCGCCGAGGCGATGGCGACGCGCTCCTCGTACTTCAGTCCTCGAGCGAGCAGGCCGGCGGCGAGGCGGTGCACCACCTCTTGCGACTCCGTCCAGGTGCTCCGTGCCCAGGTGTTAGGCCCCTCGGGCGCCCGGTCGGGCTCCAGGAAGGCCAACGAATGCGGGGTCTCCTTGACCCGCCGCCGCAGCATGTCGCCGACGCTCGCGGGAGCGTCTTCCAGTAGTTGTTGCCGAAGGGCCAGTACGTCGTCTTGCACGCTCAAGTCACGAACTCCTCGCTCGGGGTATTGTCCCCTAGCCTATCCACTGCCCTGGTGCGGCACGGGGATCCACGCCGCACGGTTTGCCGGACCTCGCCATCCTGATTGAACGCTCAACCATCTGGTAGGCTGGTTCGCATGTCGGAACCCGAGGGCGGCTGGCTGACGGACCACCAGCAACACATCTGGCGCAGCTACCTGCTCGCCTCCACCCGGATCTCCGAAGAACTCGACCAGGCGCTAGCTCCCTTCAACCTCTCGCTCGCCGAGTACGAGCTGCTGGTGCGACTGTCCGAAGCCCCCGGACACACCGTCCGCATGGGCGACCTGGCGTCGTCGGTGCGGCACTCGCGCTCTCGCCTCACCCACACCGCAAAGCGGATGGAGTCCAAGGGGCTGCTCCGCCGCGAGTCGTGTCGCGGCGACGGGCGTGGCGTCCAGGCCGTGCTCACCGACGAGGGCATGGCCGTTCTCGTCGAGGCCGCGCCCACCCATGTGGAGTCCGTGCGCCGCGCCTTCGTCGACGCCATTCCCGGCGACGACTTCGACGGCCTCGGGCGTGCCATGTGCGCCATCCTGCGCGCCGCCGACGAGCGGGCCGCATCACCCGCTCCGTAGCCGACTGAGATACTTGGCGGGTGAGTTACGACACCTCGACGCTGACCCGCGCGCTGTACTCCAGCGACGCATCGCTCTACCGGGTCGTTCCGCAGGCGGTGGCTCATCCACGCACCACCGACGAGCTCGAGCAGATCGTGCGCGACGCACTGCGCGCCGGCACCCCGATCACCGCTCGCGGCGCGGGAACCTCGTGCGCGGGCAACGCCGTCGGCCCCGGCCTGGTGATCGACGTGGCCCGGCACCTCACCCGCATCCACTCCATCGACCCTGAAGAACGCACGGCGATCATCGATCCCGGCGTGGTACAGGCCGACCTCCAGGCGGCCGCCCGGCCGTACGGGCTGCGCCTCGGCCCCGACCCCTCCACGTCGTCGCGGTGCACCGTCGGTGGCATGATCGGCAACAACGCCTGTGGCCCGCGCGCCCTGGGCTACGGCCGGATGGCCGACAACGTCGTCGAACTCGACATCATCACGGGCACCGGCGAGAAGCTGACGCTGGGCCGCGACGACCTGCCGGAGCTGCGTGCCCTCGTCGCCGCCCACCTAGGCACCATCCGCACCGAGTTCGGCACCTTCATCCGGCAGGTGTCCGGCTACTCGATGGAACATCTGCTGCCGGAGCGGCGCTTCGACGTCCCTAAGTTCTTCGCCGGCACCGAGGGCACGCTCGGCGTCATCACCCGGGCGAAGGTGCGCCTGGTGGCGGATGCTCCGGTGAATCTGATGGTGGCGCTCGGCTACCCGACGATGGCGGATGCCGGCGACGACATCTCCAATCTGCTGCGCTTCAAGCCCACCGCTTGCGAGGGCCTGGACCGCCGGATCGTCGACGTGGTGATCGCCAAACTCGGCGCCGACTCGGTGCCGCCGCTCCCCCAGGGCGACGGTTGGATGTTCATCGAGCTGGTCGGCGATGACATCGCGGAGGTCCGGGAGCGGGCCGAGGCGCTGCTCGCCCAGGCAGCCGCCACCGACGGCTGGGTGGTCGATCAGCCGGCCGAGGCCGCGAAGCTCTGGCAGATCCGCGCCGACGGGGCGGGCCTGGCGGGCGTCTCCCTGGACAAGCCGGCCTACGGGGGGTGGGAGGATGCGGCTGTGCCGCCGGCCCAGCTCGGCAACTACCTGCGCGCCTTCGACGACCTGCTCGCCAAGCACGGCCTGCACGGCCTGCCGTACGGACACTTCGGCGACGGCTGCGTGCACTGCCGCATCGACTTCCCGCTCACCGAGCCCGACGGCGCCGCCCGCTACAAGGCCTTCGTCGAGGAGGGCGCGGAGATCGTCGCGCGTTTCGGCGGCTCCATGTCGGGCGAGCACGGCGACGGGCGAGCCCGCTCCGCCCTGCTGCCCAAGATGTACTCGGCCGACGCGATCGCGCTGTTCGGCAAGGTCAAGCAGCTCTTCGACCCCGACAACCTGCTCAACCCGGGCGTGCTCGTCGATCCTCGCCCGGTCGAGGAGGACATGCGGATGGTGGCGGTCAGCCGCTCGCCGCTGAACCTCACCGATCCCGAGTTCGTCGAGCAGGTGCACCAGTGCAGCGGCGTCGGCAAGTGCCTGGCCAACAACACCCCTGGCGGCGGTGTGATGTGCCCGAGCTACCAGGCGACGCGCCAGGAGAAGGATTCGACGCGAGGCCGGGCACGTGCGCTGCAGGAGATGGTCAACGGGTCGGTGATCGCCGCCGGCTGGCGCAGTCCCGAGGTGGCCGAGGCCCTGGATCTCTGCCTGTCCTGCAAGGGCTGCGCCCGCGACTGCCCCACCGGCATCGACATGGCCGCGTACAAGGCGCGCGTCACGCACGAGCGCTTCAAGGGACGGCTGCGGCCGCGTAACCACTACTCCCTCGGCTGGCTGCCGCGCTGGGGTCGGATGATCACGACGGTCCCCGGCCTCGGTCGCCTGATCAACATCGTCGGCGGCGCCCCCGTCCTCGGTCGCGCCCTGCGCTGGGGCGCCGGCGTCGACCGCCGCCGCGAAATCCCCCGCTTCGCCTCCCGCTCCGCCCGCAGCACGCTCCCCACAACGCTCCTTGAGGAGCGAGGAACGAGCGTCTCGAAAGGAGCCCGCGGCCGAACGATGAACTCACCCACCGTCTCATCCAAAGGCCGTGTCCTGCTCTGGGTGGACTCCTTCTCCGACTGCTTCGAATCCGGCACCTTCGCCGCCATGGTCCAGCTGCTGGTGCGCTGGGGCTACCAGCCTGAGGTGCTGGACAAGACGGCGTGCTGCGGTCTCACCTGGATCTCCACGGGTCAGCTCGACGGGGCCCGCCGTCAGCTGCGCCGCTCGGCCGAGGTGCTGGCCGGCTACGTCGCCGACGGGGTACCGATCGTCGGGCTGGAGCCGTCGTGCACGGCGGTCTGGCGTTCCGATGCCCCCGAGCTGCTGCCCGACGACCCCAACGTCGCGGCGCTGAATGGCATGGTGCTGACGCTGGCCGAGTTCCTGGCTCGCGACGAAGACTTCGTCGCCCCCGACCTATCCGGCCACACCATCGTCGCCCAGCCGCACTGCCACCACGCCTCGGTCATCGGCTGGGGCCCGGACAAGGCACTGCTGGAGTCGACGGGGGCCAAGCTGGTCACCGTCGGCGGGTGCTGCGGGTTGGCCGGCAACTTCGGCGTCGAGATCGGTCACCACGAGGTGAGCGTGAAGGTCTTCGAGCACGACCTCGGCCCCGCCATCGAGGCCCATCCCGACGCCATCGTGCTGGCCGACGGCTTCAGCTGCCAAACCCAGCTGACCTCCCTGGCCAGCCGCCCGTCGATGAGCCTCGCCGAACTCCTCGCCACTCACTGAGTCCCTGCGCATGGTCACGCTCTCCTCGAGGCTCGGCCGCAGACGGCCTCGCACCTCGAAGAGCGTAGGTGGAGAACCTCGAAGAGCGTGAATCAGATGCAACCGGATGCCAGACTCAGGCGTATTCCTCACAACTAACCGACACACCGCACGGGAGGAGGAACCATGAACGAGGCGCAATTCGATGCGTTCTACACCGCGTCGTTCAGCCGCGTCGTGGGACAGATCTACGTGATGTGCGGCAACCTCACCGAGGCCCAGGACTGCACGCAGGAAGCATTCATCCGGGCCTGGGATCACCGAAGCCAGCTCACCGCCTCCGGCAACCCGGAGGCCTGGGTCCGCACCACCGCATACCGGCTCGCCGTGAGCCGTTGGCGCAAGGCCAAGCGGGCATTCCGCCAGCCTGATCGCGCACTCGAAACCATGACCGCCACCGAGCCATCACCCGACAGGGTCGCCGTGGCGGAAGCTCTCAAGCAGCTCCCCAAAGATCAACGACGAGCCATCGTGCTGCACCACCTGTGTGACCTCAGCGTCTCCGAGGTGGCCACCGAGGTCGGCTCGCCCACCGGGACCGTCAAGGCCCGGCTCTCCCGCGGTCGCGCCAAGCTGGCGCAACTGCTCAACACTGATTTGGAGGCCCGTCATGCCTGATCGCATCCCCGAACTGGACAGCCTCGCCTCCGAAGCGAAAGAGGTGACCATGATGCCTGCAGAGGAAGTCCGACGCCGTGGCAATCGCCGCCGCACCACCCGCCGGGCGAGCATCGCCGCCGGCACCGCCGCCCTGGCCGTCGTCGCCGGGTTCGGCATCTGGCAGTCGCCGCTGGCTGACGGCCTGCGCACCCCGCAATGGGCGAACACCGCGGTCCCGTCCCCGACGCCGAGCGACTCCCCCAGTCAGACCTCCAGCCCGTCCCCCGCCCCGACGCAGACCCCGACCCACACGCCGAACCTCCCGCCGGCGTTGGTTGCTCCCACCTGGGACAACCTCCCCACCGGTGAGATGCTCTCCGATCCGAGCGTGCCGGGATCCGTGGTCGAGCTCTCCGAGTACGAGGGCCCCGGGCAAGCGGCGAAGGGCCTGTGCGACCCCGGCGAATGGGGCAATCCCAGCTCCTTCCTGGTGAGGGAATACGGCGGGGATGTCGAGGGTGCGGAGCCTTTCTACTGGGCTGCGGTGCTCAGCTACGACTCCATCGCCGATGCCGACGCCGGATACGCCATTCTCGTCGAGGCAGCCGCCAACTGTGGGCCTCAACTCGAAGAGGCTGGCTGGCACGATCCCAGGATCTATGACCTGTCCGCCGACCTGCCACCGATCGCCGATACGGATGCCGACCCGGTCGTTCTGTCCTTCTTCGGTGCAGGGGCACTGTCCGCTGACCCCAACACCGACCCCGGCGCCTTCAACGACACCCTGATCATTCAGGCCGGCGCGCGGGTTCTATGGGTTACCGAGGCACTCGAAGACGCCTGGGATCACAACTGCGTCCTCGGGGAAGATCCGGATATGGACCAATGCGCGATGGGCGCCAGCCTCCAAGAGATGTACGACGCCCTGGTGAAGTAGCCCCCAAAAGCAGTGGCCCCGGTCCGATCGGACCGGGGCCACTGTCGTTTGTTCAGCGGGTCAGGCGGCGGTGCGCCGACGACTTCGCGCGCTGGGCCGCGGGGCCGAGGCGCTCGGTCTTGTTGACCTCGTAATCGGCGAAGTTGCCCTCGAACCAGAACCAGCGCGCCGGATCCTCGTCGGTGCCCTCCCACGCGAGGATGTGGGTGGCGACACGATCCAGGAACCAGCGGTCGTGGGAGATCACGACGGCACAGCCGGGGAACTCCAGCAGCGCGTCTTCCAGCGACTGCAGGGTCTCGACGTCGAGGTCGTTGGTGGGCTCGTCGAGCAACAGCACGTTGCCGCCCTGCTTCAGCGTGAGCGCAAGGTTCAGGCGATTGCGCTCACCGCCGGAGAGCACACCCGCCGGCTTCTGCTGGTCGGGGCCCTTGAAGCCGAAGGAGGCGACGTAGGCGCGCGAGGGCATCTCGAAGTTGCCCACCTTGATGTAGTCGAGCCCGTCGGAGACGACCTCCCACACGTTCTTGTTCGGCTCGATGCCGCTGCGACCCTGGTCGACGTAGGAGAACTGCACCGTCTCGCCCACCTTCATGGAACCAGAGGTGGGCTCGTACTCGCCGATGACGGTGCGGAACAGCGTGGTCTTGCCGACGCCGTTGGGCCCGATGATGCCGACGATGCCGGCGCGCGGCAGCGAGAAGCTCAGGTTGTCGATCAGCACGCGCTCGTCGAAGCCCTGGCACACCTTCTCGGCCTCGAGCACCACGGAGCCCAGACGCGGACCGGCCGGGATGTTGATCTCGGCCAGGTCGATCGAACGGTAGCGCTCGGCCTCGGCCGCCAGCTCCTCGTAGCGGGCCAGACGAGCCTTGTTCTTGGCCTGGCGGGCCTTCGGATTGGAGCGCACCCACTCCAGTTCCTTCTCGAGGATCTTGGCGCGCTTGGCGTCCTTCTTGCCCTCGATCTGCAGGCGCTGGCGCTTGGTCTCCAGGTAGGTGGAGTAGTTGCCCTCGTAGCCCTGGAGACGACCGCGGTCGACCTCGCAGATCCACTCAGCGACGTTGTCAAGGAAGTAGCGATCGTGGGTGACGGCCAGCACGGCGCCCGGGTAGGACTTGAGGTGCTTCTCCAGCCAGTCCACCGACTCGGCGTCGAGGTGGTTGGTGGGCTCGTCGAGCAGCAGCAGGTCGGGAGCCTCGAGCAGCAGGCGGCACAGCGCGACGCGGCGACGCTCACCACCGGAAAGCACGTCGACGGGGGCGTCGCCGGGCGGGCACTGCAGGGCTTCCATCGCCTGCTCGAGCTGAGCGTCGATGTCCCACGCGTTGTGGTGATCCAGCTCGGTCTGCAGCTCGCCCATCTCGGCCATCAGCTTGTCGAAGTCGGCGTCGGGCTCGGCCATCTCCATGCCGATCTCATCGAAGCGGCGCAGCTTGGCCTTGATGTCGGCCACGGCCAGCTCGACGTTCTCCAGCACCGTCTTGTCGTCTTCCAGCGGCGGCTCCTGCAGCAGGATGCCGACGGTGGCACCCTTGGCGAGGTTGGCGTCGCCGTTGTTGGCCTTGTCGAGGCCGGCCATCAGCTTGAGCAGCGTCGACTTTCCGGCTCCGTTGGGGCCCACGACGCCGATCTTGGCGCCCGGGTAGAACGACAGCGTCACGTTGTCGAGGATGACCTTCTCACCGGCGGTCTTCCTGACGTTGTGCATCGTGTAGATGAACTCGGCCACTGGGCTGGCTCCCTTCCGCGTTTTGAACCGCAGGCCAGTATGCCATGCCGGACACGGAGACCCGCTTCTTGCCGAACGCCCAGGCTCACCACAGGCTCAGCACAAGGTTCGCACCTGAAGTGGAACCCAGGTCGATCTCCCGGCCTGAGTCACACATCCCATACCGGGAAAGGAAACCCATCATGAAGAAGTCCACCATCGTCGGTCTCTCGGCCGTCGCCCTCGCCGCGGGCGTGGGGTTAGGCGCCGGCTCCCTCGCCAGCGCGGACACCAGCACCCCGACGCCGTCTGCGTCGGCCAGCTCCGGCGCGGAGGCCGGCTCGAAGACCAAGTCCGAGCGCGGTCATCGCGGCGGCGGCCATGGCAAGCGAGGAGGCGGCCTGGGCGCCGACCTCGAGGGCCTCGCCACCAAGCTCGGCGTCACGGAGGATGCGCTGAAGGACGCCGTCGAGAAGGCGCGGGAGTCCCTGACCTCGTCGTCCGACTCGTCGACGAAGCCCTCGGATCAGGCCGACGAGGAGCGTGCGGCGGCCCGCGAGGAGAAGCAGAAGGCGCTCGTCTCGGCGGTCGCCAAGGAGCTGGGTCTCGACGAGCCCAAGGTCACCGCCGCCGTCGAGGAGGCGCAGGCCGAGCGCAAGGCGGAGAAGGAGGCCTCGCAGAAGGAGACGCTGGACACCGCCGTCGCGGACGGGAAGCTGACCCAGGCCGAGGCCGACGCCGTCGCCAAGGCCATCGACGAAGGCATCGTCCAGCTCCGAGGAAAGGGCCCCCGTCGCTGACCCTCACCCGACCGGAAAGGAGGAACTCGGGGGCGATGCGCGATGCATCGCCCCCGAGGCTTTGCTATTGAAGGACGACGAGGTGCCCTACCGAGCGATCCGCAGCAGCGCGTCCTGGGCGCCCGAGTAGTGCTGGAGCTCAGCGCGCACCGGAGCCAGCACCTCCTGCTCGGCCACCTCGCGCACCGCGGCCCGCAGCGCCTCATGTGCCCGCCGCTGCGCACGTCGTGCTGCGGCCCCGTTGATGGCCCGGCACGTCAACGACAGCAGCAGCCCGGCGAGCACGCCGCCGACCAGGCAGGCGAGCGCCTCCCACGCCGGCTGCACCAGCAGCCACACGACGCCGGCGGCGACCACCACGATGAGCAGCCATTGCAGGATCCGCACGGCCGACCACCATCCGGGACTCCTGTCTCCGCCGAGGTCCGTGCGAGCGACGGCGGCATCCAGCACGTCGGGCAGTTGGTCCTCGGCGCGGCGCACCGCGCCGTCGATCGCTTCGTGCCACTCGTGCGGCAGCCCGGCGGACGCTGCCTGGGAGAACGCGCGCAGCCCGGTGCTGAGTCTGGCCTCGGTGACCTGCGCCCGTCGCGGCAGCGAGGTGCGCAGCGTGACCTCCTCCGCCTCGAGCTCCTTCGGAGCCGCGCCACGCGGAGCGGCCAAACGGAGGCGCCGCAACGGATCCGGCCGAAGCCGGGCGATCCAGTTCACCGCCGGCCATCCGGTGGCGAGCGTGCCACGGTGGCGCACCGTCGCCCCCACGGCGTCGACGACGACCGGCACGCCGGCGGCCGCCTCGAGGTGGTCGAGCAACGGCTCGATGTCAGGCAGGTTCGTCGACCCGCTGCCCAGCTCGCGACGCAGATCCTCGGCGATCACGTCGAGATCGGCCTCCAATCGCGCGACCGAGGCGCGCTTCCCCTCCGCCGACTCGGTCAGGTGGGCGCGAAGCTCCGGCACCCCCTGCCCGGTGACGGCGCTGGTGACGAAAAGCGGCACCCCGTCCAGTCCGTCGGCGGCGAGCAGCCGTCCGATGTCGCCCAGGCACCGCTTCAGGTCGGGCGTGGAAAGCCGGTCGGCCTGGTTGAGCACGATGGTGATCACGTCGCGATACGGCGCCAACGGCGCGAGGTAGCCGCGGTGGATGGCGGCGTCGGCGTACTTCTGCGGGTCGAGCACGAAGACGAACCGATCGACGAGCTTGATCAGCCGGTCGACCTCCTCGCGGTGCGCCTGCTGGGTGGAGTCGTGATCGGGCAGGTCCAGCAGCACCAGGCCGGCCATCTCGGGCACCGGCGGCTCCACCTCGTGGCGACGCGTGATCTGAAGCAGGTCGAGCAACTCGGCGTTGGTGACGGCGAAGCTCGCGGCCAGCGCCACGGACGTGGTGGGACGACGAGCACCCTGCTCGGCGATCCGGCTGCCGGACAGCGCGTTGAACAGCGAGGACTTCCCGGAACCGGTGGCGCCGGCGAGCGCGACCACGGTCTGCTCACCCACCGCCAGCCTGGCGTCGGCATGGCCGAGGATCTCGGCCGCTCGCTGAACGACAGGAACGGAGAGGCGTTCGCCGGCCAGGCCCAACACCTCGCGAAGCGCACCCAAACGGTCGGCGAGGATCGCCATCAGCCCACCTCCGGCCGAGTGAGCTCGTCATAGACGTCGAGCGCCGCGCGGCTGAGCTCGTCGGCCACCTGGGCGAGCGCGTCCGGCGCCGTCGGCTGGGGCGAGATCTCGTTCAGCACGGCCTCGAACCGGGCCAGCTCCACCGCCATCAGTGCCTGCACGCGGTCGTCGAGGTCGGACTTGGCGCGCTCCGCCAGCTTCGCCACCGCGCCGGTGCCGAACACCGCCTCGAGCAACCGCTGGGCGAGCACCGCCGTGCCTCCGGCGATGCCCACCTCGGCACCGGTGAGTCCGCCGGTGGAGGCGAACACCACGATGATCAGCGCCGCGCCGAGCAGATTGGTGCCCAGCGCCAGCAGCCGCGCCTTCAAGCGTTTGCCCGCGCCTTCGTCGTCGACGAGGCGCAGCACGTCCGACTGCCACTGCCGGATCGTCTTGGCGGCATCGGCTCGGAAACTCGGCGACGGCCGGCCCAGCTCGGGCAGGGCGCTGACGATGGCACGCCCCCACGGCGACCGGGACCACTGCCGCACGGCCTCCTCGCAACCCGATTCACCCGCGTCGGCCAGCACGTCGGCGAGCCCGTCGGTGATGGCCACCTGCACGGCCTGCGTCTGGGGTTCGGCGTGGAACCAACGCCCGATCCGGCTGCGGATGGAGCTGAGGGCCTCTTCGACGCCGCGCATCAGATCGCTGGTGCCGACGATGTCCTGCCACCGGGCGAGGATCTCGCCCCGCAGCATGGTGCCGTCGCCGGTCGCCCGCTCCACGGTCTCTGCGGCCTCCAGAAAGGCGCCGGCGGCCTGCTGGCGGAGTTGCTCGACGGCGCTCAGCTGGTCTCGCACGCCCTCGGCCAGGCCGGTGACCCTGCCCTCCAAGGAACGGACCGAGCCGGCGAGGGTCTGCAGGGTGACCGCGCTGCGTCGCTGCTCGGCCTCGCCCAGCGCGATGAGCCAGCTGCGAATGGCCTCGACGTCGCCGCTCTGCAACATGCCGTCGGAGCCCAGCCGTCGCTCCGGCACGGCCCACAGCTGCGCGCCACCCAGGCCCTTCTCCCCCAGCAGCTGCGCCAGATGGGCGGAGATCTCATCCATCGCCCCCAGCGGGCATCGGTTCACGATGATGGCCAGCGAGACCCGGCGCTCGGCCCCCAGCTCCAGGTACTCCCAGGGCACGGCGTCGGCGTAGCGAGCGGCGGAGGTGACGAAGAGCCAGAGGTCGGCGGCCGACAGCAGCTGCCGCGCGAGGGCACGGTTGGCGTCGTCGACCGAGTCGATGTCGGGTGCGTCCAGCAGGGCGAGTCCCGACGGCAGCGCCTCGGACGCGACGATCTGCAGGGCCCGCGAGTCGTGCATGGGCACGTCCGTGCGCACCAGTTCGGGCAGCACGGGACCGGAACGGAACCACTCGGCGTCGTCGGGATGGCACACCAGCACGGGCGACTTCGTGGTGGGCCGCAGTACGCCGGGCCTGGTGACGGGGGCGCGCAGGATCGAGTTCACGAGCGTCGACTTGCCGGCTCCCGTCGATCCTCCGACGACGGCCAGCAAGGGCGCATCGACGCGATCCGCGCGGGGCAGCAGGTAGTCGCGCAGCTGGTGGCCGAGCGCGACGGACTCGTCGCGCAGCGCCTGAGCGTCGGCCAGCGGCAGCGGGAACTGAGCGAGCGGGAGAACCTCGTCGAGCCGGCGCAGCGCCGCGCCGAGCCCGGAACCAGCAGTCATCGGCGTGCCTCTCGACGGTCGGCCTTCTTGGGACGACGCGGGATGATCGGCAGACCCCGGGGATCAGCGATGGCCCGCGTCCGCAGCTCGTCGATCTGGTGCAGCAGCTCGCGCCCGTAGAGATCCCCGGCCGCCGCCACCGTGCCCCGCACCTGGTGGTTTCGCAGGTAGGCCAGCTGCGTGACGCGGCGCATGAGGGTGGCGGTGCGCCACCACATCCGCGGCCCGCGGAAGGCCGCGACGAGCAGCAGCCGCATCCGGGTGAAGGGCTTGGAGAACACCTCGGTGTCGCGCTGGCTGAGCCAGCCGGCGCGATGGTAGTCCTCAAGCCGCACACGGATCAGCTTGGCCTGCTGCGCCACCGAGATGACCAGCGAGATCACCGTGATCAGCACCAGGACGAGCGCCATGATCCAGGGAATCATCAGCGACCCGACATCGCGTGTGCTGGAAGCCCCGTTGAACAGCATGTGACCGGCCACCGACGCCAGGAATCCGGCAAGCGGCGCGACGACGCGCACGATCTTGGAACGCGACGACATCGCCACCGACATGCCGGTGGCGGTGAGCATGGTGAACAGCGGGTGCGCGAAAGAGGTGTAGACGCCGCGCAGCAGCACGATCTCCATCATCGCCTCGACGGGATCCCCCACCTCGATGGTGTGCGTGGAGTACATCCAGACGCGTGCGTAGTAGATGATGTTCTCGACGAAGGCGAAGCCCACGGCCGACAGCCCGGACAACGCGACGATGCTCAGCCTGGAGACCACCTGGGTGCGTACCAGGATCAGCAGCAGGAACAAGATGGTGGCCTTCGCCGCCTCCTCCACGAACGGCGCAGAGAACACCGCGGCGCGTGAACCCATGTCAGAGTTGGCGTCCGTCGTCGACATCATCCGGCCGGCCCAGGTGTTGACGTAGATCGACACCCAGGTGGAGATTGCGGCGCCCCACCCGAAGGTCAGCAGCCAGACCAGCACGTTCTGCCCGCGGAAGCGGTCGAGCCATACGAACAGCAGGGTGTAGGCCAGCGCGGTCCAGGCCGCGAACCAGGCGGCCTTGCGGATGGACTCGTTGGTGAGCCCCATCATCTCCGTGCCGTCCTCGAAGGTCTCGCTGTGCGTCATCATGGCGTACTGGTCCCACAGCCCGACGACGAACAGCGGCACGAGCACCACCGTCAGCCAGAAAAGGGGACTGCGCAGCATCCGCTGCCACCATCGGCGCGACACGCCGGAGGGCAGGCCGGAAAGCCGCCGCTCCCGCTCGAGAATCTGCGTGCTCACCATGATGCGGTCAGCCTACCGCCCGCTCTCCAGCCCACTAGGTTTGTGGCCATGAGGAATTTCTTCGAGTCGATGGAGCCGTGGCGGCAGCCCGAAGGTTCCCTGCATCTGTACGTGCTGCCCGACGACGACGTCCGCGAGCGCCTGGTGTCCGCGCAGGAGGCCCTGACCGGCATCGAACATCTCCCTCTGATGCCGCCGGCCTATCTGCACATGACGGTGCACCGGCTCTCCCAGTTCGACGACCTGCCGCAGGTCGAGTTCTCCCGGTTGGCACAACACCTGACGCCGCTCTTCGACTCCTTCCCTGCATTCACCGTCGACATGGGCGCGCCGGAGCTGCACGAGACCTCCGTCGGCGTCACGGCATCACCCTCCGCCGAATGGGATTCGCTGATCGACGGGGTCCGCCGCACGCTCTCCGAGGCCTTCCCCGGCGACGACCTCCTCTTCCCTCCGCACGCCCCGCATCTCAGCCTGGGATACGCGACCGGACCCGCCTCCGACGACGAGGTCCGGGCGCGCCTGAAGGATCAGCCACCGATCGGCGACGTCCGGATCGGCACGGTCGAACTGGTTTCGGTGACCGTACGCCCCGATCTCGGCATCTTCGACTTCACCGGCCTCGCAGCCTGGCCGCTGCCCTAGGTCTAGGAACCTCTGCGGAACCCGCAAGACCCTGACGGCTAGTTAGGTAATATCTAAATATGAGCGAGATGAAGGATATTCCTAATGCGGTGGCCGTGCTGCTGGACGTCGTCTCCTCCCGCCAAGGCGACCGGGCGCGCCAGCACGCCGATCTGCTGCGAGCCGTCGACGTGGTCAACGCCGCGGTACCGGCGCTCGATCCGCTCCACCCCACCGTCGGCGACGAGCTGCAAGGGGTCTACTCCAGCCTGGGGGACGCGCTGAACGCCGTCTTCCGGCTGCGGCTCCTGGTATCGCCCGGAGTCGATCTGCGGGCCGGCATCGGCGGCGGAGAGGTGCGCGTGATCGACGCGGAGCACCGCATCCAGGACGGTTCGGCATGGTGGCGTGCGCGCGAGGCGATCGACGCGGTGAAGGCCCTGGCCACGGCCACGGGCTACCGATCGGCCCGGGTCGGGATCCAGGACGCCCGCCCCGCGGCGAGCCCCTCGGCCGGCCCGCTGAGCCGGCTGGTCGACAGTTCCCTGCACCGGCTTCGGCCCGGCGTCGCCGCGACGCTGCTAGGCGTGCTCGACGAGGAGGACAACGCGACGATCGCCGAACGTCAGGGCATCAGCCCGTCGGCGAACTCGCAGCGCGTCGGAACCAACGACCTCAGGATCGTGGCCGACGCGATCCGCGCCCTAGGCGAGCTGCCGTAGGGAGGTGCTCAGTCGTCGCTGCCGACGGGCAGGCTGTCCACCGCAGCGGGCGTGCCGGCTGACGCCGCGGTGGCGGCGGCGGATCGGTCGGCCGACTTCTTCTTGCCACCCGGACGGGAGACGAGCAGCGGGTCGATCGGCTTGATCACCGACGGATCCTTGCCGTCGTAGTCGTGCAGGCTGAGGAACAACCGCATGGCGTTGAGCCGGGCGCGCTTCTTGTCGTTGGACTTGATCCGCCACCACGGGGCCATGTCGGTATCGGTGGCCTTCAGCATCGCGTTCTTGGCCGCCGTGTAGTCCTCCCAGCGCCCCAGCGACTCCAGGTCCATGGGCGACAGCTTCCACTGCCGGACCGGGTCGATCTGGCGAATGGCGAAGCGGGTGCGCTGCTCGCGCTGCGTGACGGAGAACCACAGCTTGGTGACCGTCACCCCCGAGTGGATCAGCATCTCCTCGAACTTCGGCGCCTGCTCGATGAAGATCTTGTACTCCTCGTCGGTGCAGAATCCCATCACCCGTTCGACGCCGGCACGGTTGTACCAGGAACGGTCGAACAGCACGATCTCGCCAGCCGTGGGCAGGTGCCGCACATAACGCTGGAAGTACCACTGCCCGCGCTCCCGATCAGAGGGGGCGCTCAGGGCGACGACGCGCGCGGTGCGGGGATTGAGGTGCTCGGTGAAACGCTTGATCGCGCCTCCCTTTCCCGCGGCATCGCGGCCCTCGAAGATGATCACGTGCTTCGCGCCACGGTCCTGCGCGGAGTACTGGAACTTCAGCAGCTCGATCTGGAGCTGACGCTTCTCCGCCTCGTACTCCGAGCGGTCGAGCAACTCCTCGTAGGGGTAGCGATCCCGCCACGTCTCCACAGCGTTGCCCAGCGGGTCGATCAGGTAAGGATCCTCTCCGTGCACATCCGCGACGGTGAACCCCTCTGTTCGCATTTGGTCGATGTACTCGCGCAATGACTGCTTTGCCATGCCCCCATATGTAGCACGGAAAGATGAACAGCGCCCGAACCGACAGTGACGCGTCCAGCGAACGAGCACCCCTGGTAAATCGGGGCCCGATCGGGAAAGATCGAACCCATGAGCAACATCCTCTTCAAAGGCAACCCCGTCCACTCCGTCGGCGAGCTTCCGGCCGTCGGCGAGCAGGCCCCCGACTTCACCGTGACCGGCCTCGACCTCTCCGAGATCAGCAAGTCCGACTTCGCGGGCTCGACGCTCGTGCTCAACATCTTCCCGTCGGTGGACACGGGCGTCTGCGCCATGTCGGTGCGCCGCTTCAACGAGCTGGCCGCGGGCCTCGAGGGCGTCAAGGTGCTGTGCGTCTCCCGCGACCTGCCCTTCGCCCTGAACCGCTTCTGCGGCGCCGAAGGCATCGAGAACGTGACCGTCTCGTCCGACTTCCGCACCAGCTTCGGCGAGGACTACGGCGTCACCTTCGCCGACGGCCCCCTGCGCGGCCTGCTGAGCCGCTCCGTGGTGATCGTCGATGCCGACGGCGTGGTGCGCTACACCCAGCAGGTCGAGGAGACCACCACCGAGCCCGACTACGACGCTGCCCTGGCCGCCCTGGCCTGAGCAACAAAAGATCCCGCAGACCGGAGAAATCGGTCTGCGGGATCTTTTGTCTGTGTTTACCGAAGCACGGGCCGCACGTGCAGCCCCACCTCCGGATCGACGAGCATCTCCTGCGCCGCGGCGACGCCGTCGACGACCAGCTCCGCGTCAAGCGGCACGTTGCGCTTGATCAGGCCCAACGCGATGGGGCCCAGTTCGTGGTGCAAGGCAGAACTGCCGACGAAGCCCACCTGGCGATCGTTCAGCAGCAGGGGCGCGCCCACCGAGGGGAGCGTCGACCGGGATCCGTCCAGATGCAGCTGCACCAATCGGCGCGGCGGACGGCCGAGCGTGTGCACCCGGGCCACCGTCTCCTGCCCCCGATAGCAGCCCTTCTGCAGGTGCGTGCCCAGCAGGCCGATCTCGTTGGGGATGGTCTTGAAGTCGGTATCGACGAAGATCCGCGGGATGCCGGCCGCGATCCGGGCCGCCTCCAGCGCCCAGGTGCCGACCGATGGATCGACGGGCAGTTCCTCGCCGGCGGACACGAACACCTCGACGCCGCCCAGGTCGGAGTCGCGTCGCGCCCAGGTCTCGGGCAGCGTCACGCGATGTCCCGCCCAGGCCAGGCTCAGATCCTCGCGGCGCCGCACCTCGACCCTCATGGTGAAGCGCATCATGTCGAGGAATCGCACCAGGGCCTCGGCCCGTCCGGGCTCGGTCCAGGCGAGGAAACGCTCGCCGTCGTCGACGCCGTGGAGGACGTGCTCGATGTGGCCCGTCGGGGACAGCACCAGCGCCGTCACGGCCACCCCGGGCGCCAGCTGCTCGACGTGCTGGGTGGTGAGGGAGTGCAGGAAGGCCAGGCGATCGACGCCGCTCACCTCGAGTGCCTCACGGTTGGCGAGCGAGCTCACGCCTTCACCCGCGACGATGCGTCGCGCCTCGGCCACGGGGTTGCCGTAGTGCCACGCCAGGCCCGCGTCGATGCCGGACTCCACCAGGACGGGCACGCTAGCTCGCCTTCTCCGGCGTCGAGGCCCCGGCCTCGACGCGCTTCAGCCGAGCCCACATGTGCGGACGCAGCTCGTGGTCGCTGGTGGCGCGGTCGAGCGCGTACATCAGATCGCCCTCCACCTTGCCGTAGAGCCGCTGGCCGGCGGAGTTGGTGACCTCGGCCGTGGAGGTGCGCACCACCGCGTCGGTCAGCAGGTCGATCCGGGTCACCTGGATCTTGCCCACCAGCACCTCGGTCCAGCCGTCGGAATTGGTCAACGTCACCTCCAGACTCGCGTCAGACTTCGGCTTCCAGAACGCCAGCTCGGAGGGCAGGTACTCGCCGCGGTTGCCGTCGGCGTCGGTGAGCCATCCCCACGACGACGAGTACAGGTAGTCGGCGCCCGTGTGCTCGAAGACGATGTGCTGCTCGAAGGTGAACTCCTTGCCCTCGTGGTCGATGCCATGGCCGTCGCCATGCCATTCCCCGACGAGCCATCCCAGCGCGATCAGGTCGTGCGGCAGGCCCTCGGGCACCTCGATATCAAGTTTCACTGGTTTCCTCAGTTCGATAGTGGCGAATCGACGCGATCGCCCGCCAGACGAGCGCGACCAAGGCGGCGACGGAGATCAATCCCGCGGCCGCGATCAGCACCCAGACGACAACCGCAGACATGGTGGCAAGTATAGGAGCCCTCCCCCATCGCGCCTCGAATTGCGCGGGGGGCCGCGGTGGCCTAGACATGGGCCATGCGCGCAGTCATCACCAGGGTCAGCCGGGCGTCGGTCACCGTCGACGACGAGGTGGTCGGAGAGCTGCCCCGGCCCGGGCTTCTGGTGCTCGCGGGCGTCGGGCACGACGACACCCCGGCCGAGGCGGATCGCCTGGCGCGCAAGATCTGGGGACTGCGCATCTTCGACGGCGAACTCTCCGCCAGCGACATCAACGCGCCGATCCTCGTCATCAGCCAATTCACCCTCTTCGCATCGACCCGCAAGGGACGCCGGCCGGGATGGAGCAAGGCCGCGCCCGGCGAGGTGGGCGAACCGCTCGTCGAGGCGCTGTGCGAGAGCTTGGAGCGGGAGGGCGCGGAGGTCTATCGCGGCCGCTTCGGCGCCCATATGAAGGTGGCATCAGTCAACGACGGCCCGGTCACCATCCTCATCGACACCCTGGACTGGGAGTAAGAGGTTCCGCAGCCCCCTCGCGCGCTACTCGTCTGCGGCGTAGAGGAACTCGACCCCCGCCACCGACACGGCGTTGGCGTCCTCCGAGGCCTCACCGGGGCCGGTGGAGTCAAGGATGGTGAGCAGCATGCCGCCCGTCGTGGTGGGCGGGAACCTCACCTCTTGCGGGGCGGGGTCGTTGCCACCCAGCCCCTGCTCGAATCGGCTGCCGTCCCTCGTCATCGTCCATCCCACCGTGAGGATGCGGCGCTCGGCGTTGTAGCTTCCCTCTTCCGAGACGTTCCCATTGATCAGCCGGACGCCCACCACGGGCTGACTGGCGTCGATGGTGAACTGCACGGTCTCGCCGAGCCCATCGCCGGGGCACCGCCAGACGCTCTGGGGATCGTTGTCGATCAGTGCCCGGGGGTTGACGCTGTCCTCGCACAGCGGAATGGCGGAGAGCGCGCGTTTCCCGACCACCTGCCCGGTGTAGGCGACGGTCACGTCGGAGTCGGACTCGGTCACGCTGACCTCGGCGGAACCATTCGCGGTCACCACGGCGGACGGGGCCGCGCTGACGATCGGTGGAACGTCGCCCGCGTTGAACCAGATGGCGTTGCCCAACGCGTAGCCCCCGACCAGAGCCATCATTCCCACCACCACGACGGTGCGCACAGCAAAGCCCTCGGCGCCGCCCGTGAGACGACGGGGGCCGCGCCAGGGGAGGCGCGTCCGCTCCGACGGGTTCCCGGTTGCGTCCCCGTCGATGTCGTCCGATTCACCGAGCGGCTGCCGAAAATAGTCGTCGGGCAGTCGCGAGGCCATTTGCCTATCGTACCCAGCCCCTCCCCGATGACCATGGCCGATCCGTGGATGACGGGCGCTCGCGTCGAGAGGAAGCCGATCGGGGCCCTATGATGTTCACGACCGCCGTTCCGGGAGGAGGAATCAGCGTGAGCCAGCTGCTGTACCTGTCGTCATCCTCGGAACCTCCCGCCGAACTCGCTTTGCTCAGTCACAAGATCACTCGCGCCGAGTCCGCATCCCAGGCCTTGGCGGAGCATCCCGGCGTCGACATCATCGTCATCGACGCCCGATCCGACCTGAGCGGCGCCCATCGCGCGTGCCAGCTGCTGCACAACTCGGGAACGGGCATCCCGCGCCTGCTGCTGGTGGAGGTGAACGCGTTGGCGGTGATCTCCCGCGATTGGGGCTTCACCGACTTCATCGTCGCCGGGGCGCAGCCCTCGGAGTTCGATGCGCGCCTGAAGATGATGCTGGCCACCGAGGAGGACTCCGAGCAGCTCGTCGCCGGCCCGATCCGTGTCGACGGGGCCGCCTACAGCGCCACGCTGGACGGCACTCCGCTCGATCTCACCTACACCGAGTTCGAACTGCTGCGTTATCTGATGCAGCACCCCGGTCGGGTGCTCAGCCGCGAGACGCTGGTCTCGCAGGTCTGGGGCTACGACTATTACGGTGGTACTCGAACCGTCGACGTGCACGTGCGTCGACTGCGGGCCAAGCTCGGCCAGTACGACCACTACATCGGGACGGTTCGCAACGTCGGATACCGGTTCGCGAGTTCTCGGGAGGTGCACCTTGGAGGCGATGGTTAGGCTGACGGTGCTCGACGACGCGCAGCGCGAGCGCCTGGGGCGGCTGCTGGCCGATATCGAGACGGCCGACGGCATCTCCCCTCTCAATGAGTCCGGGCAGCTGATCGTCGACGGCAAACGGCAGGGCGTGGTGCTCCTGGCCGATCACGGCTTCGCGTTGCTGGACCGCCGCGAGGGCACTGCGATGCTGGGCGTGCACCCCGACCATCGCCGGAAGGGTATCGGCACCGAGTTGCTCCGCGAGGCCCTCCGCCTCGAACCCGCCTCCCACGTCTGGGCCTTCGGCACCCGTCCTGGCGCCGCCCAGCTCTGCGCCGCACAGGGACTCGCCCCGCAGCGTGAGCTGCTCAAGATGGCTCGCGCCCTCGATCCCACGCTCTCCCCCGTCCCAGCAGCGACCGGCTACCAGATCGGCGGCTACCGCGAGGAGGACGCCGAGGCCGTGGTCGAGATCAACCGCATCGCGTTCGCCCACCATCCCGAACAAGGGCTGCTCACCGTCGACGAGTTCCGCCAGCTCACCGAGCAGCCGTGGTTCAGCGCGCCCGGCCTGCTCATCGCCCGCCGCGACGGCGAAGCCGCCGGCTTCCACTGGACCAAGCACCACGGCGAGGGCGTCGGCGAGGTCTATGTGCTGGCCGTGCATCCCGATCATGGCGGCTCCGGCCTGGGCCGGGCGCTCCTGGAAGCGGGCCTGGCGCACCTGGCGCGCGAGGGCGACCACACCGTCGAGCTCTACGTCGAAGCCGATCAGCCGCGAGTCGTCGAGATCTATCGCAAAGCCGGCTTCGATATCGCTAGGGTCGATACCAGTTTCGCGCAACCTCTGAAGGAAGCACCGTGACCGAGTCCGACCTCCCCCCCTTGCCGGGGCATCGCTACCTCGACCGCGAGTTGTCCTGGCTCGACTTCAACAACCGCGTGCTGGACCTGGCCAAGGACTCCGCCCGCATCCCGCTGGTCGAGCGCGCCAAGTTCATCGCCATCTTCTTCAGCAACCTCGACGAGTTCTTCATGGTGCGCGTGGCGGGCCTGCGGCGCCGGATCAAGGCCGCCGTCGCCGCCCCCAGCGCCACCGGCATGCTGCCCGGCGAGCTCTACACGACGGTGCTCGCCCGTGCCCGCGAGATGGTCACCGAGGCCTCCACCGTCTTCCAGGAGCAGATCCGTCCCGAACTCACGGCGAAGCGCATCGAGGTGCTCACCTGGGAGGAGCTGAGCCCGGAGGAGCAGCAGAAGATGCAGACGCTCTTCGACGAGCGCATCTTCCCGGTGCTCACCCCGCTCGCCGTCGACCCGTCGCATCCGTTCCCCTACATCTCCGGGTTGTCGATCAACCTCGCCGTGCTGCTGAAGAATCCCGCCACCGGCGCCCGCCAGTTCGCGCGCGTGAAAGTGCCGACGGTGCTCGAGCGGTTCATCCGGCTGAGCGAGGGGCGCTACCTGCCGCTCGAAGAGGTGATCTCGCGGCATCTCGGCCACCTGTTCACCGGCATGCAGATCCTGGAGCAGGCCACCTTCCGGATCACCCGCAACGAGGACATCGAGGTGGAGGAGGACGACGCCGAGAACCTGCTCGACGCGCTCGAGAAGGAGCTGCTGCGCAGCCGCGTCGGCCGCTCCCCCGTCCGGCTGGAGGTCGAGGAGGAGATCCACGACCACCTCCTGGAGATGCTGCAGCGCGAGCTCGGCGTCAGCGACGACGAGGTCTTCCGGATGCCCCATCCGCTGGACCTGTCGGGGCTGTTCGCGCTCGGCGCCACCCCGCGCGAGGATCTGAAGTACCCCAACTTCCTTCCGATCACCCACCCCGACCTGGCCCGCGTCGAGTCGGCCAGTCCCGCGGACATGTTCAAGGCGCTCAAGCACCGCGACGTGCTGCTGCAGCACCCCTACGACTCGTTCGCCACGTCGGTGCAGCGCTTCATCGAGCAGGCCGCCGCCGACCCGAAGGTGCTGGCGATCAAGCAGACGCTCTACCGCACGTCGGGCGACTCCCCCATCGTCGACGCCCTGATCGAGGCCGCCCAGGCCGGCAAGCAGGTGCTGGCCATCGTCGAGATCAAGGCCCGCTTCGACGAACAGAACAACATCGGCTGGGCGCGCAAGCTGGAGCGCGCCGGGGTGCACGTCGTCTACGGCATGGTGGGCCTGAAGACGCACTGCAAGCTGGCGCTGGTGGTGCGCGACGAGCCCGACGGCATCCGTCGCTACGCCCACGTGGGCACCGGCAACTACAACCCCAAGACGGCGCGCAGCTACGAGGACATGGGGCTGCTGACGGCCAACCCCATGATCACCGACGACATCGCCCGGCTGTTCAACCACCTCTCGGGCATCGCCCTCGAGCGCTCCTACCGTCGACTCATCGTCGCCCCTCACGGCGTCCGACAGGGTCTGCTGGAACGCATCGAGAACGAGATCGCCAACCACAAGGCCGGCCTCGAGTCGGGGATCAAGATCAAGATCAACTCGATCGTCGACGAGGCCCTCATCGACGCCCTCTACCGAGCATCCCAGGCCGGCGTCCGCGTCGACATCTGGGTGCGCGGCATCTGCACCCTGCGGCCCGGCGTTCCCGGGCTCAGCGAGAACATCCGGGTGCGCTCCATCCTCGGTCGCTTCCTCGAGCACTCGCGGGCCTACTGGTTCGCCAACGCCGGCTCCCCCAGCGTCGGCATCGGCTCGGCCGACCTCATGCACCGCAACCTCGACCGGCGCGTCGAGACCATCGTCAGCCTGGGCAACCCCGGGCACATCACGCAGGTCGATGAGCTCTTCGCTCTGGCCTTCGACGAGAAGACGGTGCACTGGCGGTTGACCGACGACACCTGGCATGGACACACCACCGACGATGAGGGCAATCCATTGAACGACCTACAGGAAATGCTGATCCAGACGACGAAGTCGCGCCGCACCCGATGAGCAAGAAGATCGCGGTCCGAGGCGCCGGCGCGGTGGTGCTGCGCGAGGTGCAGGGCGAGACCCAGGCACTGGTGGTCTATCGCAAGCGCTACAACGATTGGAGCCTGCCCAAGGGCAAGGGCATCGTCGACGAGCAGCGCCCGATCACCGCGGTGCGGGAGGTGCGCGAGGAGACCGGTGTGATCGCCCGCCTCGATCTGAGGCTGCCGTCGGCCACCTACCAGGTCGCGAAGGGCTTGAAGCGGGTGGACTATTGGCGGGCCACGCCGGCCGCGGCGCATCTGCGTCCGCCGGACCGGGAGGTCACCAAGGTGCGGTGGCTCCCCGTCGAGGAGGCCATCGCACAGATGACCTATCAGCACGACATCGACGTGCTCACCTCGGCTCTCACCGCCCCCGCCACGACGCCGCTGCTGCTGGTGCGCCACGCCAAGGCGATGCTGCGGAAGAACTGGTCGGGCTCCGACCAGACCCGTCGGCTCGCCAGTCGGGGCCGTCGCCAGGCGGCGGACTTGATCGGCCTGCTGGAGGCCTTCGGGGTGTCTCGCGTGGTGTCGTCGCCTGCCACCCGGTGCTACGAGACCATGCGCCCGTTCGCCAAGCACACCGGACTGGAGATCGAGACCGCCCCCATCCTCACCGAGGAGGAGGGCGCCAACAATCACCCCGCGGTGCGCAAATATGTGAACAAGCTGGCTCACAGCATCACCGAGCCCACCGCGCTGTGCGGGCACCGCCCCGTACTGCCCGCCATGTTCAAGGGTCTCGACCTGGATCCCCGCCCCATGGTGGTGGCCGAGGTGATCGTGCTGCACCGCGACGCCGACGGCAACAACGTGCGCGTCGAGATCCACAAACCCACAGCCTAAGAGATCCCCCCGACGAGGCGCACCGCCTCCCATCCCTGGCCTGGGTGTCTGCTTCTGATGCCCTCCCCGGAGAGGTAGGGTTGCGAGGTGCGAATCGCTCGTTGGCCCCTACTTTTCGGCGCCGGAGCGCTGGCCCTCGCGGCATGCGCCCCTGCACCCGTCCTGCCACCACACCTCGTGCCCACCGCCGAGACCGACGGCGCCACCGCGTCCCCTCAAGCATCCGAGGCCACGTCGACGCAGGCTCTCGATACGCCGACGCCGCAGCCCACCGTCGTCGAACCACGACAGTGCTCCCTCACCGACACGTTGACGCCGGAGCAGCAGGTGGGTCAGCTGTTCATGCTGGGCGTCGACACCTCCGGCCTCAGCGACGCGGCCAAACAGGCCGTCCTCGACGGCCAGATCGGCTCGGTGGTGCTGCTGAGCAACAGCACCGCGGGCAGCGTCGCCATCTCGTCGCTCACCTCGCAGGTCGCGCTGCTCGGCGACGATGCCGCCGCGCCGATCCTGGTGGCCGTCGATCAGGAGGGCGGGCAGGTGCAGCGCCTCAAGGGCCAGGGGTTCTCGACGATCCCCAACGCCCAGGAGCAGGGCAAGATGTCCGCCGATGAGCTGCGCGCCGCCGCGACCGGCTGGGGTCTCGAGCTGGCCGATGCGGGAGTGCACTACAACCTCGCCCCCGTCGCCGACGTGGTGCCCGCCGACAAGCTCTCGAGCAACGCCCCGATCGGCGCGTTGCGGCGCAACTTCGGCACCGATGCGCACAGCGTCGGCAGCTCCGTCGCCGCCTTCGTCGAGGGCATGACCGACGCCGGCATCGCCACCTCCCTGAAGCACTTCCCGGGGCTGGGCGAGGTGACCGCCAACACCGACTTCGACGTGGCCATCGACGACGAGACCACGGCCCATCCGGACGATCTGGCGTCCTTCGTCGCAGGCCTCGACGCCGGTGCCTCGAGCGTGATGATCTCGTCGGCGATCTACGAGCAGATCGACCCCGACGTGCAGGGCGTGTTCAGCAGCACCATCATCACCGACATCCTGCGCGGCGATCTGGGCTTCGAAGGCGTGGTGATCTCCGACGATCTCGGCGCGGCCAGGTCGGTGGCCGACATCTCCGCCGGCGACCGCGCCACCCGCTTCATCGAGGCCGGCGGCGACCTGCTGATCAACGCCGACCCCTCGCACATGGCGGAGATGACCGACGCGGTGGTGGAAAAGGCTCAGGCCGACGCCCCCTTCGCCGAGCAGATTCGCGACGCGGCCAATCGCGTGCTGCTGCTGAAGGAAGACGTCGGCCTGGTCGACTGCGGGTAACCCCTACCCGAATCGGCCGGTGATGTAGTCCTCGGTGGCCTTCTCGTCGGGGTTCTGGAAGATCTTCTCCGTGCGCCCCACCTCGATCAGCTCACCGGGCTGGCCGTGGGCCTTCAGGTTGAAGAACGCCGTCTGGTCGGACACACGCGCAGCCTGCTGCATGTTGTGGGTCACGATCACCACGGTGTAGGTCTCCTTCAGCTCCTTGATCAGATCCTCGATGGCGAGGGTGGAGATGGGGTCCAGGGCCGAGCAGGGCTCGTCCATCAGCAGCACGTCGGGCGAGACCGCGATGGCGCGGGCGATGCAGAGACGCTGCTGCTGGCCACCGGACAGGCCCGAACCGGGACGATCCAGCCGGTCCTTGACCTCGTTCCAGAGGTTGGCGCCCTTGAGCGAGCGCTCCACCAGTTCGTCGGCGTCGCTCTTGGAGATGCGGGCGTTGTTCAGCCGCACGCCGGCCAGCACGTTCTCACGGATGCTCATCGTCGGGAACGGGTTGGGGCGCTGGAACACCATGCCCACCTGGCGGCGCACCCGCACGGGGTCCACCTGCTTGTCGTACAGGTCGACGCCGTCGAGCAGCACCTGGCCGGTGCAGTAGGCGCCGGGGATCACCTCGTGCATGCGGTTCAGCGACCGCAGCACGGTGGACTTGCCGCAACCGGACGAACCGATGAACGCGGTCACCGAGCGGGGCTCGATGGTCATGTTCACGCTGTTCACGGCGTGGAACTTGCCGTAGTAGATGTTGAGATCCTTGATCTCGATGCGCTTGGACATGTCAGTTCCTCGTCAGTTCAGTGAAATCAGCGGCCGCCCTTGGGCGAGAACTTCCAGGCGATGATGCGCCCGATCAGGTTCAAGCCCATGACGATCAGGATGAGGGTGAGTGCGCCGGCCCAGGCGCGCTCGAAGTAAGGGGTGGGATCGGCGCCGGGGGTCGCGTTCTCGTAGTAGACGAACACGGGCAGCGTGGGCATCGGGTTCTTGAACGGGTTCACGTTCATCGACGCCGTGATGCCGGCGGTGACCAACAGTGGGGCGGTCTCGCCGATGATGCGGGCGATGCCGAGCACTACGCCCGTCACGATGCCGGCCAGCGAGGTGGGCAGCACGACGCGCAGGATGGTGCGGAACTTCGCCACGCCCAGCGCGTAGGAAGCCTCGCGCAGTTCGTTGGGCACCAGCCGCAGCATCTCCTCGGTGGAGCGCACGATCGTCGGGATCATCAGCACCGACAGCGCGACGGCGCCCGAGATGCCGTTGTTGGTGCCCGGACCGAAGATCAGCGTGAAGATCGTGTAGGCGAACAAGCCGGCGACAATCGACGGGATGCCCGTCATCACGTCGACGAAGAAGCGGATCGAGTTGGCCAGCCGGCCCTTGACGCCGTATTCCACCAGGTAGATGGCGGTGAGCACGCCGATCGGCACCGAGATCAGCGTGGCCAAGCCGGTGATGATGAGGGTGCCCCAGATGGCGTGCACGCCTCCGCCGCCCTCGCCGACGATGTTGCGCATCGAGGAGTTGAAGAACAGGGGGTCGAAGCGGGCCGCCCCCTTGCTCACGGTGCCCCAGATCAGGGAGACCAACGGGAACAGCGCGATGATGAAGGCTCCGGCGACCAGGTTCTTGGCCAGCCGGTCCTTGGCCTTCCGGACTCCCTCGACGGCGCCCGACACGACGAACGACACGATCAGGAACAGGACGGCACCCAGAACGAGCCCGGAGCCCCACCCGGCGTTGCCGAAGAGCGCGAGCAGCCCGAAGCTGACGCCGAAGGCTCCCACCAGCATCAGCGGCGTGGCCGCGGAGGGCAGCTGTGCAGCGGTGAGGAGATTGACGGGCGTGCCCGCCTTCTCCGTGGCGATGGCGGTCATCAGTTGGCTCCCGAGAACTCGGCGCGGCGGGCGATGATGGCGCGAGCGCCCATGTTGACCGCCAAGGTGATGATGAACAGGATCAGGCCCGAGGCGATCAGCTGGTTGATGCCCAGCCCGTAGGCCTCGGGGAACTGCAGCGCGATGTTGGCAGCGATCGTGTTGGGGTTGGACGAGGTGAGCAGATTCAGATGGAACCCGGGTGCCGGCGACAGCACCATCGCCACGGCCATGGTCTCGCCGAGGGCGCGGCCGAGGCCGAGCATGCAGGCAGAGACGATGCCGGGCGTCGCGAACGGCAGCACGGCCTGGCGGATCATCTCCCAGCGCGTCGCACCGAGGGCCAGCGAGGCCTCCTCGTGCAGGCGCGGCGTCTGCAGGAACACCTCGCGCGAGATGGCGGTAACGATCGGCAGCACCATCACCGCGAGCACCATGGCTGCAGTGAGCACGGTGCGACCGGTTCCGGAGACCTGACCGCCGAAGAAGTAGCTGAGGATCGGCACATCGCCGAAGTACTTGTTCAGCCAGGCGTAGATGGGCAGCACCATGGGGGCGAAGACCGTGATACCCCAGAGGCCGAAGACCACCGACGGCACCGCCGCCAGCAGGTCGATGATGTAGCCGAGGCCCGCGGCGAGACGTCGCGGCGCGTAGTGCGAGATGAACAGCGCGACGCCGATGGCGATCGGCACGGCGAACAGCATCGCGAGGAAGGCCGCCCAGACGGTGCCTGCCGCGAGCGGCAGCACCCACGACCAGAACGGTCCGAAGGTGAGATCCTCCGAGGCGGCGAACAGCGCGGGCAGGGACAGCCCGATCAGAAAGATCGCCACCGCCGCGAGGATGATGAGGATGAGGCTGCCCGAACCGGTGCTGAGGCGGCGGAACAAGGTGTCGCCGTAGCGGCGCTTGTCCCTCCTCAGATCCTGATAGGCGGGCGTCTCTTCCGGAGACCGGAGGCCCGGGCCCGTGAGATCGGTCGACATGAGTTCTCCTGCTTACGTGTGGTCGGTGGCCTGGCAGTGCGCGGCGCCCGCCCGATCGGATGAGGTGTGCTCACCCGAGCGGGCGGACGCGGCGTCGTTAAAGCCCAGAGATCACTTGATGGTCGCGATCGCGGCCTGCACCTGCTCGCGCAGCGTGGGGCTGAGCGGGGTGGAGCCGGCGGACTCCGCGGCGGCGTTCTGGCCATCCTCGGAGGTGAGGTAGGTGAAGTACTGCTTCACCAGCTCGCCCTGCGTGGCGTCCTTGTACTCGGCACACGCGATGCCGTAGGACACCAGCACCAGCGGGTAGCCCTGGGCGGAACGGTCGAGAGCGATCGCGATGTCGTTGTCGGCGCGACCCTCCTCCAGCGGGGAGGCCTCGAGCGCCTGCATCACAGCCTCCGGCGTCGGAGCGGCGAAGGCGCCCTCCGCACCGATCTTGGCGATCTTGGCGGTGCCGGCCTGCGAGGCGTCGGCGTAGCCGATGGTGCCCGAGCCTCCGGTGACCGCAGCCACGACGCCGGCAGTACCCTTGGCGGCCTCGCCGCCCTGGAGCGCCCACTCCTCGGCCGGCTCGTCGGTCCAGGTGCCTGCGGCGGCGACGGACAGGTAGTCGGTGAAGTTCTCGGTGGTGCCCGACTTGTCGGAGCGGTGCACCGCGGTGATGGCGAGATCGGGGAAGGTCACGCCCGGGTTGAGCGCGGCGATCGCCGGATCGTTCCAGTTCGCGACGTCACCACGGAAGATCTTCGCGACCAGCTCAGGGGTGAGGTTGAGCTCGTCGACGCCCTCGAGGTTGAAGATGACGGCGATCGGCGAGACGTAGATCGGCACGTCGATGGCGGCCGAGGCGTCGGCGCAGCCCGCGAAGGAGCCGGCGACGTTCTCCTCGATCTTGAAGGCGCGGTCGGAGCCGGCGAAGTCGGCGCCGCCCTGCTGGAAGGCCTCACGGCCGGAGCCCGAACCGTCGGGCGCGTAGTTGATGGTGACGCCGGTGTTGGCGGTCTGGAAGGCCGCGATCCAGGTCTCCTGGGCGACCTTAGCCGACGACGCGCCCTTGCCGGCGAGCGTGCCGCTCAGAGCCGAGGCGGACTCGCCGGAGGTGCCGGGGGTCTCGGAGCCCTGCTGGGCAGGAATCTCGTTCGCCGCGCAGGCCGTCAGCAGAAGTGCGGCGCTCAGGCCGGCGGCCGCAGTCAGACGAAGCTTCATGTAAGGAACACCTTCCACAATGGTTGATCGGGCCGGATGGCCCCGGAGCCTTTCGGCCTCACGTCGGCGACGCTACGGAGGCGAGGTAACGCGTCGTTCCGGCGGTGGTTAACGCGCGGTGAACGATGCATGAGTTGTGCTCGGACAGGCCATCGCCCCGTCGACGCTTCGAGCTGTGGGCGAACCCATGCGGGACCGCGGCCCGGTAGGCGCTAGGTTTGTCGTCAACGCCAACTGCAGAGACGCAACTGGAAGCACAAGGAGAAGTCATGGTCGACTCGCCGTTCGTCGCACACAACGGATTCGCCCTTCCGGTCCAAGGACTGGGCACCTACAACCTGCGTGGGCTGGCCGGCGCCGCCTCCGTGAAGTCGGCCATCGAGGCCGGCTATCGGCTGATCGACAGCGCCTTCAACTACGAGAACGAGGGCGCGGTGGGCTTCGGCGTGGGCCGCTCGTCGGTGGAGAACAACCGGCTCATCCTCACCTCGAAGCTGGCCGGACGCCACCACGAGCACAAGAGGGCGCTCATCGCCGTTCAGGAGAGCCGGCTGCGGCTGGGGGTGCGAGTGCTGGATCTCATGCTGATCCACTGGCCTAACCCCAGCGTCGACCGGTACGTCGAGGCGTGGGAGGCGCTCATCGAATCGCGCGAGAAGAACCAGGTGGCGCAGATCGGCGTCTCCAACTTCCTCCCCGAGCATCTCGAACGGATCGAGGACGCGACCGGAGTGCGCCCCGTGGTGAACCAGATCGAGCTGCACCCGTACTTCCCGCAGGAGGAGGCCCTCGCCTACAACCGTGAGAGGGGCATCATCACCGAGGCCTGGAGCCCGCTCGGCCGGGCGGGCGACGTGCTGGCCGAACCGGTCATCGTCGAGATCGCCGCGGCCCGCGAGATCACCCCCGTGCAGGTGGTGCTGGCCTGGCACGCCACCCGGGGCAGCGTCGCCATCCCGAAGGCCGCCCAGCCCCAGCACCAGGCTTCCAACCTCGCCGCAGCGTCGATCCGCTTGACCGACGACGAGGTCGCCGCCATCACGGCCCTCGGCCGCCCCGACGGCCGCCTCTTCGGTGCCGACCCACGCACCCACGAAGAAATGTAACCCCGCTCACGCTCGTCGAGGTGCCCTCCTGACGCTCTTCGAGGTGCGAGGCCGCCCGCGGCCGAGCCTCGAGGAGAGCGTGACGGTGTCTGGGGGCTTGTGGTCGGGTTTCGGTGGGTGGGTGCGTTGTGTTACGGATGGGGTCGCGGTTGCTGAGGTGCGAGCGAAGCGAGCCTCGAAGTGCCCGCCACCGGCCGTGTTCCGGCGCTTCGCGCGGGCTCACGGCTTTTACGCCCACCAAACCCACTCGCGGACCCCATCCTCCACACGACTACGCGTTCGGCTGCCAGCTGGCTCTCCTCGAGGCTCCGCTGCGCTCCGCACCTCGAAGAGCGTGATCCTCCACACGACTCGGTTCTTCGGCCGCAGGTCTGGTGCACTTCCCTCTCACGGTGAAAAGCGGGATTTGGCGTGGATCAGGGTAGAGTGGGCCGAGTTCGTCTCGAGGAAAGCGCTCGCCAGTCCTGTACCGGCCCCGGCGCACCCGGCGTGCGGCCCACGACATTCGGCCACTGATCACACAGATCCAAGGCCCGTGTCTCACGCCGCCGGGCACGTCCTCACTCGGCATATGACCGACCAGCAGCTCCTTTAGAACAGGAACCCCTTTGACACTCGATTTCGCCCAACTCGGCGTGCCCTCCCCCTTCGTCTCCGCTCTCGCACAACGCGGGATCACCGCCCCGACGCCCATCCAGGCGGCGACCCTGCCCGACTCCCTCGCCGGGCGCGACGTGCTCGGCCGCGGCCGCACCGGCTCCGGCAAGACCTTCGCCTTCCTGCTGCCGCTGGTCACTCGGCTGACTCAGAGCGGCACCCGCCGTCAGCCGAAGCGGGCGCGGTCCCTGGTGCTGGCGCCCACGCGCGAGCTCGCAGCGCAGATCCACGAGTCGCTGGCCACTCTTGAGGGCGCGGCCCGCCTGACCTCCACCGTCGTGTTCGGCGGCGTGAACCAGAACCCTCAAGCCAAGGCCTTGGCCAAGGGCGTCGACGTGCTCATCGCCTGCCCCGGACGCCTGCTCGACCTGATGAACCAGGGGCTCGTCCACCTGGGCTCCGTCGAGATCACCATCATCGACGAGGCCGACCACATGGCCGACATGGGCTTCCTGCCCAGCGTTCGCCGCATCCTGCAGGCCACTCCACAGGACGGGCAGCGGATGCTGTTCTCGGCGACGCTGGATGCCGGCGTCTCCACCCTGGTGAAGCAGTTCCTGCACGACCCCGTCACGCACGAGGCCGATTCCGCCCACTCCCCCGTCTCGACGATGTCGCACCATGTGCTGCGCGTCGCCGCGGACGACCGCACTCAGGTGGTGGCTGAACTGGCCGCCGCTCCCGGCAACACCATCGTGTTCACCCGCACCAAGCACGGCGCCAAGAAGCTCGCCAAGCAGCTGGTCAGCCTGGGCGTGCCGGCGGTGGATCTGCACGGCAACCTCAGCCAGAACGCCCGCACCCGCAACCTGGATGCGTTCCATTCGGGCCGCGTCAGCACGCTGGTGGCCACCGACATCGCCGCCCGTGGCATCCACGTCGACGACGTGTCGCTGGTGGTGCACGCCGACCCGCCGGTGGAGCACAAGGCTTACCTGCACCGCTCGGGCCGCACGGCCCGCGCCGGGGCCGAGGGCACCGTCGTCACCTTGGAGCTGCCCGCGCAGCGCGCCGATGTACAGTCGCTGCTGCGCCAAGCCAAGATCCGGCCGACCTTCACCAAGGCCGGCCCCGGAGCGGACATCCTGACCAGCATCGCCCCCGGCGAGCGCACCTTCCTCAGCTCCACCGACGCCGCCGAACTGGCCGGCGTGCAGCCCAAGCAGCCCCAGCCGCAGCGCTCCTCCAAGCCCAAGGCGAAGCCGGCGACGGGTTCGGGCCAGCAGCAGGGCCAGAACCGGCAGCCCGGTTCCGGTCGGCGTTCGTCGTCTCGACGCGGCCCGAAGGCACCCGCCACTGCCCAGGCCCGGCCGCACTCCGGTCACGGCACCGCCCCGGCCCACAGCGCCGCCGACTTCTCCAGGGCCAACCGCCGGGGTCGCTGAACCCAGTGACCCTCTTCGAGGTACGGAGGCGCCGGGGCGCACTTCGAGACGCTCGTACCTCGCTCCTCAGCACCCGCAACGAGCCCCCATCCTGAGCCTCGAAAGAGCGCGACTGTGCGCAGAGGCTGATGGCTGGGTTCCTGCGGATTCTCGCTCTGGGTCTTTTCGAGGCTCGGCCGCGGACGGCCTCGCACCTCAAAGACCGTGATGGTGACGCCCTCCGAGGTGCGAAGGCGCCGGGCGAGGAACACATGACGCTCTTCGAGGTGCGGAGCGCAGCGGAGCCTCGAGGAGAGCGTGACGTGGGCGGGCGCCTACGGGAAGAGCTGGAGCAGGGCGTTTTCGACCACCTCGGGCAAGGCCGGGTGGATCCAGTACTGGCCGCGAGCCATCTCGTCGACGGTCAGGTGGAAGCTCATGGCCTGGATCAGCGGCTGGATGAGCGTCGAGGCCTGCGGTCCCATGATGTGCGCCCCCAGCAGATGGTGGGTGCGGGGGTCGGCCAGGAGCTTCACGAAGTGGTCCTTGTCCTCCAACGCCCAGCCGTAGGCCACGTCCCCGTAGCGCTGGGTGGCGGAGACGTAGTCGACGCCCCACTCCTTCAGCTGCTCCTCGGTGGCACCGACGCAGGCCAGCTGCGGATCGGCGAAGACCGCGGCGGGCACGTAGCGATGGTCGGTCTCGCGGAGATCGTCCGGATGCAGCAGGTTGTGCTGGACCGTGCGCAGCTCGGCGTTGGCGACGTGCTTGAGCAGGTAGTCCGACGACACGTCACCCATCGCGAAGATGTGCGGCACCGCGGTGTGCTGGGTGCTGTCCACCCGGATCTGACCGTCGGGCTTCACCTCGACGCCGGCAGCCTCCAGGTTCAACGCGTCGGAGTTGCGCACGCGTCCGACGGCCTGCAGCACCGCGTCGGCGAAGTAGATGTACTCGACGCCGTTGCGATCGGTGGTCACCACCTGAATGTCGCCGGCTGAGCCAGGCTCGAAGGCCGCGACCTTCTGGTTGAGCCGCACCTTCACCGTGCGCCCGAGGATCTCCTGGAAATGGCCGGCCACCTCGCGGTCTTGATGGCGCAGCAGCACGTCGGAGCGGTTGATCAACGTCACTTCGCTGCCCAGCGCGGAGAAGATGTGGGCGAACTCGGCCGCGATGTAGCCGCCGCCCAGGATGACGAGGCGCTCGGGCAACTCGTCCATCCGCATGATGTCATCGGAGGTGTGCAGGAACGCCGCCATCTCCTCGGCACCAGGCACGTCGAGCAGGCGCGGGCGCGACCCCGTCGCGATGACGATGCGGTCGGCGGTGATCCGTCCCTCGCCCGCCTGGAGCGTGTGCGGATCGATGAAGCTGGCTTCCTCCTGGAAGACGGTGACGTTGTCGCTCTGCACCCGCCACGCCAGGCCGCCTTGGGAGATCGGGTCGATCCGGCCGAAGATGCGGTCGCGGATCGACGGCCAGTCGGCGCCGTTGAAGGCGAGGTCGACGCCGAGCCGATGCGCCTGCTCGGGGCTCCGAGCGAGGTCCGCGGGCAGCACGAACATCTTGGTGGGAATGCACCCGCGGTTGAGACAGGTGCCGCCGAAGACGGGATCGCGCTCGATCAGCGCGATCTTCATGTCGGCGAAACGTTCGTCGATCAGCGAGTTGCCAGTGCCGGAGCCGATGACAGCCAGGTCGAAATGCTGCATGTCGGCCATCCTAGTAGAGCCTCCCTCGTCAGAGGTTCCGGATACGCTGGACGCCATGCAGACCACCACATGGGCCGTCGTCACCGGAGCCTCCTCGGGATTGGGCGCGCACTTCGCGTCGCATCTCGCCAGCCAGGGCTCCAATCTGATCCTCGTCGCGCGCAGCCTCGACAAGCTCGAGGAGCATGCCGAGCAGCTGAGGAGCACCCACGGCGTGCGGGTAGAGGTGCGCCAGACCGACCTCGCCGACCCCGCCCAGCGCACTGTCCTCGCCGACGAGCTGTCGGAGCTCGAGGTGCACACCTTGGTGAACAACGCCGGTTTCGGGTCGATCGGCGACTTCGACAGCCTCGACCGGAAGCGCCTGCTCTCCGAGATCGAGCTCAACGCCGCCGCGCTGACCGAACTCACCCACGTCGTCCTGGGCCGCATGCTGGTGCACGGCCGGGGGGCGGTGATCAACGTCGCCAGCACCGGGGCGTTCCAACCGATTCCCACCATGGCCGTCTATGCCGCCACCAAGGCCTACGTGCTGCGCCTCAGCCTGGCGCTCTGGGATGAGCTGCACGTCACCGGCGTGCGCGTGCTCGCCGTGTGCCCAGGGCCGACGCAGACCGAGTTCTTCAGCAACGCCGGCAACGACAAGGTGATGCGCTGGCGGCGCACCCCGGAGCAGGTGATCGCCAGCAGCTTCAAGGCTCTCGCGGCTCACCAGCCCTACGTGATCGACGGGTGGAACAACAAACTGCTGGCCTTCGCCACTCGATTCGCACCCACCTGGCTCACCGTGAAGCTGGCGAGGCGGATCGCGGGAGGCTAAAAACTGCGGAGACGGATTCCAGCGGACGCGCTACTCCACGTGGATCAGCTTGTTCTCCTCGAAGGAGGACGCGCTGTTCTTGGTCTCGTTGCCGGCGGCGACGGTGATGTCGTAGTCGCCGGGCGGCAGACTCACCGTCAGCGTCCACTCGTACCATCCTTGACGGTTGGGCTGCTTGCTGCGATCCGCCCGCTTCTGGAGGACGACCTGGCCCTTGCGGGTGTCGGTGATCGCGACCTGCGGCCTGCTGTAGACCGGATGCACTTCGCCCCGGATCTGGATGTCGCCTGCCGGGTACTGCGCGAGGTTCTTCGGCGACATGATCCGCACCGGAGCGATCGGCGTCAGACCATAAGTGGCGTAGCCTTCCGCCTGATCGAAGGGCGACGGGGGCGGTCCGCCGTCGGCCAGGAACCGCACGCGCAGCCCTGGCACACCCACCAGATTGTTGGCTGTGTAGACCACCTGATCGATCGCCTGCGCGGCATC
The DNA here is from genome assembly GCF_029211185.1 of Tessaracoccus caeni. Taxonomy (GTDB): domain Bacteria; phylum Actinomycetota; class Actinomycetes; order Propionibacteriales; family Propionibacteriaceae; genus Arachnia; species Arachnia caeni. The sequence goes on along the minus strand of NZ_JARGDO010000004.1, from coordinate 149,198 downwards.
CTCCCCCGACAGCGACTCGTAGGCCGACGACGACAGGTCCACCGTCAGATAGGAGCCTTGCACGTCGACGCTCAGCAGCTGTCCCGGCGACCATGCCGAGCGCAGATCCGGATCCATCGGCGCCAGCGCGAAAACGGCCTCCAGCGCCGACCGGACGAGTTGCCCCGACGACGGCAGATCCCGCGACTCGGGATACAGCAGGCCGTCGCTGCGTCCGACGTAGTAGACGGGCACTCCCAGCACCAGGGCTGGAAGAGCGTGTTCTCCGGGTGAGGCCGAGGCGGTGGGCTGCTCGGGGCTGGTCTCCTCTTGCCTGGGGATGATGGCGCGGGTCATCGTCGCGACGGTGAAACCCAGCGCGAGCGCGAGCATCGCGATGACCACCAGGGCGCCGATGGACACCCTGAGCCGCTGCCTGGGCGGCAAGGCCGCCAGCTCCGCCTCAAACTCATCGGTCTGCGGGGCTTGGATGGTGCGCGCGCACGATTGCAGCGCCGCCATCACCTCCTCCGCGGTGGCCTCCAGGCTGCCCGTCGCCCCCAACGCCTGATGCACCGTCATGAGGGCCGTCTCCAGACGGCGGTTGCTTCGTCGCAGCGTCATCCGCATGATGCTGGCCAGCTCGGGCCCGAAACGGGTCAGATAGTGGCTGACGATCAAGTGCTCGGAGAGGTGCAGCGGAAGCGCCCGGATGACGTCGAGGATCCGGCCGTACTCGCCGTCCTTGTCGGGCGGCAGCGCGATCGTTCCCTCCACCCCGCGAACGGCTCGGGCTTGATGGACGACGTTCTCCTGCAGGAACTCGATGCGCTCGTTGGGGTCGATCACCCGGTGTCCCCGGCGATGCAGCGCGAAGAAGCACGTGTGCACGACCTCTTTCGCCCGCTCGCCGGCTCCCAGCATCACCGCGAGCCGGTAGAGCGTGCTCGAGCCCTGCTGCTCGTGCAGCTCAACGAGCCACTGCGTCGACTCCTCCGGCATGACCGTCATTCCCGTTGTTCCGGGCTAGATCCCGGAGTACGAGTGCATCCCGTTCATGAGGAGGTTGACGCCGACGAAGTTCCACCAGAACGAGGCGACGCCGATGAGGGCGATGTAGGCGGCGGGCCGTCCGCGCCACCCGGCCGTCAGGCGGGCGTGCAGATAGGCCGCGTAGATCACCCAGGTCACGAACGACCAGGTCTCCTTGGGATCCCAGTCCCAGAATCGGCCCCACGCGTACTGCGCCCACACCGCGCCGGCGACGACGGCGAAGGTCCACAGCGGGAACCCGAAGGCGTGCAGCCGGTAGGCGACCAGATCCAGCCTCGACGACGACGGCACCCGGGCGAGGAAGCCCGTCACCTGGCCGCCGCTCGCCTCGGCCTTCTCCTCTGCCGAGCGGCGCAGCAGATAGAGCACCGAGGCCACCGCGGCGACGTTGAAGCCCGCGCCAGCAATGGTGGCGAGCACGATGTGCACGATGAACCACACCGAATGCAGCGCAGGCACCAGCGGAGCCACGTCCACGTAGAACACCGTCACCGCGAGCCCCATGAAGATCGTCACGATCAAGGTCACGCCCAACCCGAGCCATCGCATCCCCAACCGGAGCGCGCAGACCAGGTAGATCAGCACGAGGAAGCCCAGGGAGGTGGTGGAGAACTCATACATGTTGCCCCAGGGCATCCGGTGGGCCGCGACGCCCCGCAGCACCACGCCCACGAGGTGGGCGACGAAGGCCACCACCGTCAACGCCAGCGCCAGCCGGCCGAACAGATCCACCGAGATCCGCACCTTGTCCTCGGAACCGTCCTCGAGACGTTCCGCCCCCAGCCCCCTTGCTCTCGACCATTCGACGGTGTGCAGCACGAAAGCGATCAGGTAACCGTTGGTGGCCAGCACGATCGCCAGGTCCGACAACTCGGATACGGTCATCAACTCTCCTTCGTGGTCGAGGTACGAGACGACGCTACGTCGTCACCATAGCCGGTAGCCGCCTTGCAGAGTCCATCCACTTCTTCGGCCAGGCCGCTGGCGACGTCCGTGCGGTCCAGGCCGCCGACCACGACGCCCCCCTCGGTCAGCCGAAGGAAGAGCCGGCGCGGCCGGACGTAGAGCGACAGGCACAGCCCCGCGACGCCCACCAGCACCGCGATCAGGGACAGTACCGTGCCGGGTGTCTGGCTGATCTGCAGCTTGATCCAGCGGGAGTAGCCGTCGAAGCTGAGCGCGCCGAGCCCGTCGGGAAGGGTCATGCTGGCCCCGGGCTTCATGGCCGCACGGAACACCTGCTCGTCGTCCCCGAGCACGGGCTCGAGGCCGACGGCGTTGAGCCGGTAGACGGACTCCGGCTCACCGGTCTCCTGGCGGGGCGGTCCGTGCCACGCGTTCAGGTAGACCTCTGGGTTGAGCGCGTCAGGGAATACGGAGTGCGGGCCCGTCTGGTCGAGCACCGCGGTGGGGAAGAAGAAGATCTCGAAGGCCAAGCGCTCCGGTCGGCCGTCGTTGGCCTTGATCACGCCGACGGAAGCGAAGTTGCCATCCTGGGGAAGGGTGACCACGGGGCCGGAGAAGGCCACATCCCCGTTGCCGTCGTAGACCGTGAAGACCGGCGCGTATCCGTGTCCTTGCAGGTTCACCTGGGTGCCGCCGCTGGTCAGGATCGGTTCGTTGACGGTGAGCAGGTGGTCGCGGGTCTCACCGTTCTCGGTGACCTTCATCGCCGCGTCGAACACCCGGGCGGCTCCGCGCTGCACGTCGCCCGTCTCGAACTCGGCCCTGAAGGACTCGAGCGAGACCGAGAAGGGCTCCAGCTGATCGGTGTCGGCCATGGCGCCGGTGGTGAAGTCGTCGTACTGCGTGATCACGTTGCTGAAACCGCGTCCCTCCACCACCACGACGGTGCCGCTGAAGCCCCAGAGGTTGCTCCAGGCCAGGCCGGTCAGCACCACGATGAGGCTGATGTGGAACACCAGGTTGCCCAGTTCGCGCAGGTAGCCGCGCTCCGCGGAGATGCCCTCGTCGGTGCGCCGGATCCGATAGCGCTTGGACGCCAGCCACTGCTCCGCGCGGTCCAAGGTGACGGACGCGCCGAAGACCGCCTCGGCCTCCGCGTGCTCCGGCAGGCGTTCCACGCGCTTGGGCAGGCGCGGCGGCTGCTTGCGCAGGTCGCGGGCGTACTTGCCGATGCGCGGCACGATGCAGCCCGCCAGCGAGACGAACAACAGCAGATAGGTGGCCGAGAACCACGGGCTGGCATAGACGTCGTACATGCCGAGCGGCTCGAGGATCCGGTTCCATCCTGGATGCTCCGCCTGGAAGTCGCTGACGGTGATCGCCGAGATATGCGTCTGCGGGATCATCGACCCGGGAATCGACGCCAGCGCCAGCAGGAACAGCAGCACCAGCGCCGTGCGCATGCTGGTGAGCTGGGCCCACATCCAGCGCAGCGTCTGGACGAAGCTGAGCGCCGACGCCTCCTCGGAGCGGGCCGCGCGCGGGCTCATAGGATCGTCCCGAAGCTCGCCGCCCACTGCCGCAGGATCGCGACCAGCGCGTCCCACCAACCGACCACCATGGCCAGCCCCACCAGCATCATCGTCACTCCCCCGATGCGTTGAATCGTCCTCTGGTGCGTGCGCATCCAGCCGAGCTTGGGGGCGAGCGACCTGAACGCCGCCGCAAAGGCGACGAACGGCAGCCCGAGCCCCAGGGCGTAGGCGAACGCGAGGATCCCGCCACGCACCGCCGATCCTTCGTTGATGGCCATGCTCAGCACCACCGACAGCGCCGGCCCGATGCACGGGGTCCAGCCGAGGCCGAAGACCAGTCCGAGCAAGGGCGACGCCCACACGCCGAGGGTCGGCGTCATCGTCGGACGCCATCCCGACGGCATCGGCAGCCATCCGGCGAACCCGGCCCCCAGCACCAGGATGAGCAGCCCCATCGCGATCGTGATCAGTCGTTGGTGCTGGAGGAGCACGGCGCCGAGGCCCCCGAGCACCGCTCCGGTCAGCACGAAGACGACGGAGAAGCCCAACACGAAGCCGATCGTTCCGCCCACCAGCAGACGACGCGACCCCCGGCCCTCCGCGATCTCGGCGGCTCCCAGCCCCGAGGCGTAGCTCAGGTAGCCGGGCAGCAGCGGCAGCACGCACGGCGACGCGAAGGACACCATCCCGGCGAGCATCGCGACGGGGATCGCGATCAGCAACGACGAGGTCAGCGCGGCATCGGTCCAGCCCTCGAGCAGGATCATTCGCCGCCCTCGATGTCGGAAACCAGGCCCACCAGAGTCGCTTTGTCGACTTCACCCAGCACCCGTGCCGCGACCCGGCCCTCGCCGTCGATGATGACCGTGCTCGGAATCGCCTTGGGCGGCAGCTGCCCGAACCCGAGAAGCAGCTCGCCGTCCGGGTCGAAGAGATTGGGGTAAGGCACCTCGAAGGCGCGCACGAAGGCCTCTGCGGGGGCGGCGTCGAGGTCTCGGGTGTTGATCCCGATGAACTGCGCGCGGTCGCCCAACTCCTCCGCGGCCGCCACCAGGTCGGGCGCCTCGGACCGGCAGGGCGGGCACCAGGATCCCCAGACGTTCAGCACCATGATCTTGCCCGCGTAGTCGGCGGTGGACAGCTCGCCGCCGCCGAGCAGCGGGCCGGCCAGCTCGGGCGCCTCGGTCCGGTCGTCCACCGCGAGAACGGTCATCGTGCCGTCGCCGGCCTGGTAGCCGGCCGACTGATCCGCGATGTCGTCCTTGCCGGAACCCCCGCACGCCGTCAAGACCAGCGACGCGGCCAGGACCGCGCTCGTCCAGCGCAGCCTCACGTGCCCACCTTGAACTTGCGGCCCCGCTTGACCGGCAGAAGATCCGCCACGGGCTCGGCATAGCTCACCGCGGTGATCAGCCCATCGCGCACCGTGAAGCTGGTCACCGAACACAGCGTGCACTCGCGGCGCCGCGGATCATGGGCGAAGGGACGGCCCTCTGCTGCGCTCCGGGCGATCCAGATGGGCAGCTGATGAGACACGACGAGCGCCTGCCCGCCCTCCCCTGCGTCGCGGGCGGCGTCCAGGATCGCAGCCTCCATCCGCGTGGCGACCTCGGTATAGGGCTCGCCCCAACTGGGCTTCAGCGGATTGCGCATGTGCCAGAACATCTTGGGGTCGCGCAGCGCCTTGTTGCCACTGCCGAAGACCATGCCCTCGAACTGGTTGGCGGCCTCGATCACCCGCTCGTCGGTGGTGATCTCGAGATGCGCGTGACGGGCCGCCGTGGGCTCCAACGTCTCCTGCGCGCGTTGCAGCGGAGAACATCGCAGATGGGTGAGCGGCGTCTCGGCCCAGTACTGACCCATCCGCCAGGCCATCTCGTGGCCGAGGTTCGACAAGCCGAAACCCTCGATGCGGCCGTACAGCACACCACCAGGGTTGTGCACTTGGCCATGGCGCATCACGTGGACGAGCCGGACGTCTTCGGCAGCAGTCATGCCCCTACCGTACGGCATCTCGTGAAAGAGCCAATCTCGTCGCGGACGGTCAGGAAGCCGACGGCGTGCGGCGACGGCGACGCTTGCGTTGCGAGGGGCGAAGTGTGGGCAAACCGGCCGCATTCTGAGCCTCGCGTCGCTTGTCGGCGAAGGCCGCCAGGGACTCGGCGAGGGCCTCGTAGGTGGGCGCCTTCGCGATGACGTCGACCTTCAGGCCGTGCATCTCGCACGCAGCAGCGGTGGCGGGACCGATCGCCGCCACCAGGGTGGCCGCATGAGGCTTGCCCGCGATGCCGATCATGTTGCGCACCGCCGTGGCCGAGGTGAACACCGCGGCGTCGAACATGCCGGTCTTGATGTCGGCTCGCACCTCCGCGGGCGGCGGCGCGGCGCGCACGGTGCGGTAGGCCGTGACGTCCTCGACCTCCCAGCCGAGCCGCCCCAGCCCCTCGACGAGGGCCTCCACCGAGACGTCGGCGCTGGGCACGAGCACGCGATTGAGCGGATCGAGGAGTTCGTCGTAGGAGGGGAACTCGTTGGCGAGGCCGCCGACGGTGTTGTCCATCACCGGCACCAGGTCGGGCATCAGGCCGAGTTCCAGGAGCGCCTCCGCCGTGCCACGCCCGACGGCAGCCAGCGACACACCGGACAGCGCGCGGGAGTCCAGTCCGTACTCGCGCAGACGCTCGGCGATCGCGCCGACGGAGTGCGGCGAAGTGAGGACGAGCCAGAGATAGCGCCCGTCGACCAGACCGCGCACGGCGCGTTCCATGCCCTGCTCGGTGCGGGGCGGCTCGATGGACAAGGTGGCGACGATCTCCGACTTCGCGCCGAAGCCGGCGAGCTGATCCACGAGCTGGCCCAGGTCGTCCTTGGTGCGCGGGATGAGGAGGCGCCAGTTGAACAGCGGCTTGTTCTCGAACCAGGAGACCTTGGCGCGACGATGGCTCTCGATATGCGGCCCGACGATGAGGAAGACCTCCGGATCCTCCACCGCCTTCACCTCGCGCCAGGTCAAGGTGTCGCTGGACTGCGACGTGGTGGCCACCTTGCAGACCTGCAGCACCTGGCCGGTGGCGCCGTAACGATGGATGGCTTGGGCCGCGACCTGCGGAAGGTTGCGCCCGGAGGTGCGCAGCACCAGCGTCTCCGCGCTGGGCCACTCGTCGATGGCCGGTACCTGGCTGCCGCATTCCATGGCGGCCAGACTGCCTTCGGCCCGGACGGCACCGTAGGTGAGAGCGGCGCTCCAGCGACTGATGCCGGGCACCACATTGACGCGCACGCCGTCGATCTCCAGCAAGGAGGAGAACGCGTCGCCCGTGGGGAGGGTGAACTCGTCGAAGCTGCCGATCCGGACCACGGTGAGCCCGTCGCGAGCCGGCGACAAGAGCTGGTTCAGCTCGTCGTCGCCCACCACCTCCACCGTCGCATGCGCGGCGGTGTGCTCGGTCAGCTCCTCCGCGTCAATGGACGGATCGGTCACGACCACATCGGCTTGGCCGAGCGCGCGGGCGCCCGACAGGGTCAGCAACCCGAGGTCGCTGGGACCGGATCCGACGAAGGTGACGGATCCTAGCTGGACGTCAGACTCGCTCAACTCAACTCCCGGTTCATCCCTGGTTCGTCACGGGGCGCCACCCATCGTCCATCGGCGCCGGGTGGCTGGTGTCGATCTCACGCCGAAGCGCATCCTCGTCGACGAACCAATACCCGTGAAGTCTGCCATCCACGAAGACCACCGGAACGTGGTCGGTGTATCGGGATGCCAACTCCTGGTCGCTGTCGATGTCGATGGCGCGCCAGCCGATGTGTCGGTCTGCACAGACCCGCTCGATGAGATCCTGCGCCGACTCACACAGATGGCAACCCGTGCGAGTGAGCAGAACCACGCGAGTGGGTGGCGTCACTACAGTGGCCAGCTACAACGACTACTTGCCGGCGCGACGGCGCTGGATGCGAGTGCGCTTCAGCAGCTTGCGGTGCTTCTTCTTGGCCATGCGCTTGCGACGCTTCTTGATGACAGAACCCACAGTTCGCCTTTCGTAGCCCGGGAGCGTTTCCCGAGGATGGGGTGTGAATCGAAGGGGCCACGTGGGCACCCAGACGACCAATAGTAACCCGCAGGCCCCCGCGGCGACCAGTTGACGGCCGCCGCGGAGACCTGCAGCGGTATCAGGACATCTCGACGGCGCGATCGCGGCATGCTTCGGCCGCCGCCAGGAACGCGGCGCGCACGGAGCGCTCGTCGAGGGTGCGCAGCGCGGCGGCGGTGGTGCCCGCCGGCGAGGTCACCATCTCCCTCAGCTGAGTGGCAGACCGGCCCGACTGCACCAGCATGGTGCCGGAGCCGAGGATCGTCTGGTTCACCAGCTCGGTGGCCTGCACGCGGGTGAGGCCCAGATGCACGCCCGCCTCGATCATGGCCTCCGCGACGTAGAACAGGTAGGCGGGGCCGGAGCCGGACAGCGCGGTCAGTGCATCGATCTGATATTCCTCGATCACGATCACCCGGCCGACGGCCTCCATCAGCGCGACGACCGTCGAGACGTGCCCGTCGTCGGCCTTCGAGCCGGGGACGACCCCGGCCATGCCCTGCCCCACCAGCGCCGGGGTGTTCGGCATGACCCGCACCACGGCGACACCGTCGGCGACACCGCTCTCCAGCGCGGCCACGGTGACGCCGGCAGCGATCGAGACCACCACCGAGCCCGGACGCATACCGGCCAGCTCCTTGAGCGCACCGGCGACGTGGTGCGGCTTGACCGCGATCACCACGACGTCGGCGTCGGCAGCCTCAGCGGCGGTGGCCGGCGTCACGCCGTAGCGCTCGTGCATCTCCGCGAGCCTGGCTTGGTGCGCGTCGACGGCGAGGATCTGCGCGGGCTCCTGGCCGGCAGCGACCCAGCCGGAGACCAGCGCCTCGCCCATGGCGCCCACGCCCAAGATCGCGAGCTTCATCGGACCAGCAGTTCTGCGATCTGGATGGCGTTCAGGGCGGCGCCCTTGCGCAGGTTGTCGTTACTCAGGAAGAGCACGAGGCCGCGCTTTCCCGGCACCGACTGGTCTTGCCGGATCCGGCCGACGAAGCTGGGATCGGCACCCGCCGCGCGCAACGGCGTCGGCACGTCGGCCAGTTCGACCCCCGAGGCACCGGCGAGCACCTCGCGCGCCTGATCCGGGGTGATGTCGTTGGCGAAGCGCGCATGGATGGCCAGCGAATGCCCGCTGAACACCGGAACCCGCACACACGTGCCCGCCACCAGCAGCTCCGGCAGGTGCAGGATCTTGCGCGACTCGTTGCGCAGCTTCTTCTCTTCGTCGGTCTCGCCCTCGCCGTCGTCGACGATGCTGCCGGCCAGCGGCACCACGTCGTAGGCGATCGGGGCCACGTAGGGCGCCGTGCTGGCAGGCTGGAAGACCGAGCCGTCGTGGGCCAGCACGCGCGGATCCTCGATCTCGCCCAGCTGGGTGGCCAACGCCTCGACGCCGGCGAGGCCGGAGCCGGAGACGGCCTGGAAGGTGGTGACCTGCAGCGATTCCAGCCCGGCCGCATCATGCAGCGGCTTCAGCACCGGCATGGCGGCCATGGTGGTGCAGTTGGGGTTGGCGATGATGCCGAGCTCCGCCTTGGCGACGTCGCCCGGGTTCACCTCGGAGACGATCAGCGGCACCCGGTCGTCCATCCGCCAGGCCGAGGAGTTGTCGACGACGGTGGCGCCGGCCTCGGCGACCTTGGGCGCGTACTGCTTGGAGGTGGAGCCGCCAGCGGAGAACAGCGCCACGTCGAGGCCGGAGAAGTCGGCGGTGGCGATGTCCTCGACCACGACCTCCTCGTCGCCCCAGGGCAGCTTCTTACCGGCCGACCGCGACGAGGCGAAGTACCGGATCTGATCGACGGGATAGCCACGCTCGGCGAGCAGACGACGCATCACGCCGCCCACCTGGCCGGTGGCCCCAAACACTCCAACACGCATGGGGCCAGCTTAGTAGTTCACCGCCCAAAGTCCCGATCGTGTTTACGCGGCCAGCTGCGGCACCAGGATCAGCAGCAGCGGATAGCCGAGGAAGGCCACCACGTCCATCAAGGTGTGGGCGATCACCAGCGGCATCACACGCTTGGTCTTGAGGTAGATCCAGCCGAACACGAGACCCATCACCAGGTTGCCGATGAAGCCACCGAAGCCCTGGTAGAGGTGGTAGCCGCCACGCACGACGGCGCTGATCACCAGGATCTGCCAGGCCTGTCCCCCGCGCTGAGCCCACCGGGTGAACAGGTAGCCCAGCATGACCACCTCTTCGAGGATCCCGTTCATGGCGGCGCGCAGGATCAGGATGGGCACCGTCCACCAGGCCGCCGTGAGATTGGCCGGGCTGACGCTGGTGTTGATGCCGGCCAACACCGCAAAGACGTAGAACGCGATGCCGACCACACCGATGCCCGCGAAGACGCCGAAACCGACGCCGAGGTCATAGCGCTTGCGCGTCAGATCGAAGCCCATCGAGCGGAATGGGCCGCCCTCCGGGCGATACACGGCCCAGAGCAGATACAGCACGAGCACGGCGGGCATGAGCGGAAACAGCGTGCCCGCCAGCTGGTAGGCCAGGTCCAGCCACGGCCGGTCGGGCGTCGTGGAGCGGTTCATCGCGGTGGTCTGCTGGCGCAGCGGCACCTCGTAGGTGAGCTTATTGATGATCGACAGCACCGCGTAGACCGCAGACTGACCCAGCGAGATGCCCAGCACCACCCAGATCTCGACGCCGAGCGTGCGCCGCACCGCGGACTCCACCGGCGGCGGTGCCACCAGCGGGGCGCTCACCGCTTGTCCATCACGGCTTGCAGGTAGGGGTAGGCGGTGCGCGGACGCACGGCGACCCTGGTGGTGAGGTGTTCGAACCAGCCCGGCCCAAAGGGCACGTAGGTGCGGGCCCGATAGCCGATGTCGACGAGCCGACGCTGCTCCAGCGGCCTGATGCCGTGGAACATCTGGAACTCGAATCCGTCTTTGCCGAGGCCGTTTCGTCGGGCCAGCTCCTGCGCGATCGCCACCACCGTCGGGTGATGCGACGCGAGCATCGCGTAGCCGCCGGTCTCCATGACGATCCGCAGGCAGCGCACCAGAGCGCGGGCCTTCTGATGCTCGCCGTGGATGCCCTCGGCACGCGGCACCGGATGGGCGCCGACGCACAGCCGGACTCGGGCCGCTTCCATCGCGAGTTCGCGGCAGTCCGCCTCGGCCCTGCGGATCTCGGCCGGCACGGTGATGCCCAGATCGCGGTGGTCCTCACGCACATCGCGCCAGAGACGCAGTGTCTCGGCGTAGCGCGAGAAGCCCTGCATCTCGAGGGTCACCACCGCTCCCACGGCCTCCGCCCCTTCGCACAGCTGACGCAGCCGGGCGCGCGCCGCGGCGTCACGGCCCAGGGTGTGCGGCTTGACGTTGATCTCGGATGACCGGGCGAGATCGCCCAGTTCTCCCAGCAGCTCGGCCAGCCGATCGAGCGATTCCACGTCGTCGTCGCTCGGAAGGTAAGCGAAACCGGTCAGCAAGCCGAAGCCCTGCAACCTCCGCGCGGTGCGCGCCGCATCGATGGCGTTGTCTCCCCCGACATAGGCGGAGGCGAATTCCTCCACCGCACCGGAGAGCAGCGCCGCACGCTGCATGCGCTTCGCCCCGACGATGCGCCGGACGACGCGTTCCGATGCCGTCATCGGATCCTCGCGGCGAGGCCCTGCTCATAGGCCCGGCGGGTTCCGGCCAAAGACTCGGCCAGCAGCGTCTCGCGTTCGTGGCGCGACTTGGCGCGCCGGGTGACCACCTCGAGCACGATGTGCCCGTCGAAGCCGCGTCGGCCGAGTTCCTCGACCACCTCCCACGCCTGCTGATTGCCTTCACCGGGCATCAGGTGGTCGTCCTTGAACGACGACGTGCCGTCGGTGAGGTGGACGTGACGCAGCCGGTCTCCCCACTTCTTCACCAGATCCAGCGACTGGCAACCGGACGTCGCGGCGTGCGAGAGATCGAGGGTGAGGTAGTCGTAGTCGATGTCGGTGGGATCCCAGTGCGGGAGGTACGCCTGGAAGGCCCGTCCCGCGGACCGCCAGGGGAACATGTTCTCGACGGCGAAGGTGACCTCGGTCTCTGCATTGAGCCTTCTGATGCCCTCGACGAAGGCCGCACCGTAGTTGCGTTGCCATCGGAACGGCGGATGCACGACGACGACGTCGGCTCCCAGCCGCGTCGCGGCCTCTGCGGAGCGTCGTAGCTTCTCCCAGGGGTCGGTGCCCCAGGTGGCTTGCGAGACCAACAGCACCGGGGCGTGCACCGACAGCACCGGCACCTGGTGGTACTGACTCAGCTTCTCGATGGCATCGACGTCCTGCGAGATCGCGTCCACCGCGACCATCAACTCCACGCCGTCGAAGCCCAGGGATGCCGCCAGCTCGAACGCACTCGCGGTGGCCTCCGGATAGACCGCCGTGGTCGAAAGACCGATCTTCGCAACTGACACGTTCCCAGATTAGACGCTTCCCCACGAGAACACGGGAAGCTGCGCAGGGCTTTGCACTCGATTAGCGCATTGGCCCCTTGACGAGGGACAATTGCGCCATGTTCGTCGATCACCTCATCTTTGCCACGGGACCCCAGGGCCTCCAAGCCGACGCTGAGAGGTTGGCCGACGCCCTGGGCACGGAGTACAAGAACGGCGGGTTCCATCCGCGGTTCGGCACCCGCAACCACATCATCCCGCTGGCGGGCCACCGCTACGTCGAGGTGGTCGAAGTGCTGGATCATCCCGTCGCGGATCAGGCCATGTTCGGAAAGGCCGTGCGCGCCCGCTCCGAGATGGGCGGCGGCTGGATGGGCTGGGCGGTGAGCGTCGACGACATCGCCCCCTACGAGGAGCGCCTCGGCCGCGCCTCGGTTCCGGGCTCTCGCCAGTTCCCCGACGGTCGTCGCCTCGAATGGGTGCAGATCGGCATCAAGGGTCTGATGGCCGATCCGCAGCTGCCCTACTTCCTGCAATGGAAGTCTGACGCCTCCCTGCTGCCCGCCGCCCTGTCCGGCAGCGTGGCCCTCAAGGAGATCGAGATCAGCGGCTCCGCCGACCGCCTCTCCGAGTGGCTGGCCCACCCCGTCGCCGACTCGCTGGACGGCGTCGCACTGAAGCTGGTCTCCCCCAACGGGCAGCCCGGCATCAACACCGTCACCTTCGAGACCGCCAAGGGCCTCGTCACCATCTGATCAGCAGGCCCCATCGTCGAGGTGCCGCGCATATAAGAGATCCCGCAAGTAGGTGGCACCTACTGCGGCGCACTGGATGGCGACCTGGCTTCGTTGTCGAACTCACTGGCATGACCCGATGGCAGTTTCGTTCTTCGCCTTGCCAGCTCATCCATCCAGCACGTCCTCGCTACGGCACCACCTACTTGCGGAATCTCTAACTGGCTGTGCGGGGGTGATCTGTGCAATACGCACAGATCACCCCCGCACAGCCAGTTTTATTTCAGCACGAGGGCAGGAACGGGTCAGCATTGGTAGCATTTGGGTAGTACCTTGGTAGCATGACTGTGAAACTAAGCGTCAGCCTCGCGGACAGAGATGTCGCAATCCTTGACCGATACATGAAGGCCACGGGAACCACGTCGCGTTCCGCCGTCATCCAGCGCGCTATCCGTCTTCTCGGCGACCCAGGCCTGGGCGATGATTACCTGGCTGCGTGGGACGAATGGGCACAATCCGACGACGCGGAACTCTGGGAAACCACCGTTGGCGACGGGATCACGCATGCTCAGGGGTGAGATTCGTCTCTGCGACCTAGACCCGACGAGAGGCAGCGAAGCGAACAAACTTCGCCCTTGCCTCATCGTGAGCAACGACCGCGCCAACACCGCCTCCGACCGCGCCGGGCGTGGGGTGGTAACGATCATTCCGATCACCAGCAACACCGCCAAGGTCTATCCCTTTCAGGTCGTCTTGTCTGCCGAAGAGACCGGGCTTCCGTTGGATTCAAAAGCACAGGCAGAGCAGATCCGCTCTGTCGACGTCACACGCCTCGGCGCCGTCGTAGGCAAAGTCCCCCCATACCTGATGACAGAGGTCGACGAGGCACTCCTGATTCACCTCGCGCTATAGCCAACCCGTTGTCAGCAGCTGCCCCTGTCACGGGCCTCGCTCGCCCGAAGAAGCAGACCCTGAACCGGTCGAGCAGCCTTGACTGTCGGAGGCACCCAGTAGCCTCAGAGCGTGGCTAAGAAGCAGGACTCGTATCAGTGCACCGAATGCGGCTGGACCAGCACGCGGTGGGTCGGCCGGTGCGGTGAGTGCCAGGCCTGGGGCAGCGTCGTCGAGCGTGGGGCGCCCAAGCTGGCGACGGTCACCTCCATCGCGCCATCGGTCGACGCGGTGCCGATCACCGAGGTGCCGGCAGACTCAGCCAAACGACAGCGCACCAACATCAAGGAGCTCGACCGCGTGCTGGGCGACGGGCTAGTCCCGGGCGCGGTGGTGCTGCTGGCCGGTGAGCCGGGCGTCGGCAAATCCACGCTGCTGCTCGACGTGGCGGCCAAGTGGGCGTCCTCCGATCGCACGACGCTCTACATCTCCGGCGAAGAGTCGGCCTCCCAGGTGCGGCTGCGTGCGGAGCGCACCAAAGCCATGGCGCCCGCGCTGTACCTGGCGGCCGAGACAGATCTCGGCACCGTGCTGGGCCACGTCGAACGGATCAGGCCCACGCTGCTGGTGGTCGACTCGGTGCAGACCATCGCCACCTCCGAAACCGACGGCATGCCAGGCGGCACCACCCAGGTGCGTGAGGTCACGGCGGCGCTGGCCCGGATGGCCAAAGCCCACCATCTGCCAGTGATCATCGTCGGCCACGTCACAAAGGACGGGGCCATCGCGGGCCCGCGCACCATGGAGCACCTGGTCGACGTGGTGCTCACCTTCGAAGGAGACCGACACTCCGGCTTCCGCATGGTCCGCGCCACCAAGAACCGCTTCGGGCCGGCCGACGAGGTGGGCTGCTTCGAGATGAGCGAGCACGGCATCGTCGAGGTGCCGGACCCTTCGGGGATTTTCCTCAGCACCAGGTCCGAGCCCACGACGGGCACCTGTGTCACCGTCACGCTCGAGGGCCGGCGCCCGTTGCTGTCCGAGGTGCAGGCCCTGGTGGCCGACGCCACCAATCCCACCAACCCACGCCGCGCCACCCATGGGCTGGACTCGTCGCGGATCTCGATGATCCTCGCGGTGCTGGAACGCCGGTGCGGGCTGAAGCTCGGCGGCAAAGACGTCTACGCCTCCACGGTCGGCGGGGCCCGGTTGAGCGATCCCTCCGTCGATCTGGCGGCAGCGCTCGCCGTCACCTCCGCGCTCGGCGACTGGAACTTCCAGACGCGCACCGTCGCTCTCGGCGAGGTGGGTCTCGCCGGAGACCTCCGCCGGACGCCCGGCGTCGAACGACGTCTCGCGGAAGCCGCGCGGTTGGGCTTCCGGCTGGCGATCATCCCCAAGGGGTCGCGCGACGTGACGGTGAAGGTTCCCAACCTCGGCGGCATGGTGGTGAAGGAGGTGGAAACCCTCGATCGTGCTCTCCAAGAGCTCTACGGACACAATCCCAACCTGAGGCTTACCTGAGAAAAGCCTTAAGCTCTACACTGGGCTGAGCGATCCCGATGACGTCAGCTGGTAGGAGGTGGCCGTGGCCAAGTACACCGTGCGTCGGTATTTGAAGCTGCTTGCCCCCGGCACGCCTCTGCGAGCCGGACTCGATCGCATTCTCCTTGGCCGCACCGGTGCTCTCGTGGTGCTCGGCAACAACGCCCAGGTGCAGGCGCTCAGCAGTGGAGGCTTCCAGCTCGGCGTCGACTTCACCGAGCAGGCCCTGCGCGAACTGGCCAAGATGGACGGCGCCATCGTGCTCAGCAACGACCTCCAGCGGATCGTCGCCGCCGGCGTGCAGCTCATGCCCGACCGCGATCTGGTGACCGCCGAGACTGGCACCCGACATCGCTCGGCCGACCTCACGGCCCAGGCCGCCGGCGTGCCGGTGGTGACCGTGTCGGCGTCGATGGGCGTGATCTCGCTGTTCATGGACGGTCGCCGTCACCTGGTCGAGACCGTCCCGCAGGTGATCAGCCGCGCCAATCAGACCCTCGCGACGCTGTCGCGCTTCGTCACCCGGCTGAACGAGCTGCTGGCCCAGTTCACCGCGCTGGAGGTGGCCGAGCAGGTCACGCTGCGCGACCTCGTCCAGCTCATCCACCGGCTGGAGATGACGCGCCGTCTGTCATCGGAGATGCTCTTCCACGCCGACGTGCTGGGCGTCGAGGGGCGTCTCGTCGCCATGCAGCACGCGGAACTGGCCCAGAGCTTCGACGGCCTCGCCGACCTGCTCACCGAGGACTACGCGACCACCGCCTCCAACCCCGACGAGTTCCGGCTCGACCATCTGCACAACTTCAGCTCGGAGGAACTGCTCAGTTCGCAGCTGGTGGCCTCGCGGCTGGGCTTCGGCGGCAATCCCAATCTCGAGATGCAGCTCACCACGGGAGGACGGCGCCTGCTGCTCAAGGTGGGTCACCTCCCCCATTCGCTCGCCCTGAAGCTCAGCGAGTACTTCACCCTGCAGGAGCTCTTCAGCGCCTCCCCGGCCCAGTTGATGGAGATCGACGGCATCGGCCAGCAGCGCGCCCGCCTCGTCCGCGACGCCATGCTGCGCATCGCCGACGCTGCCTACACCCGCCCCGATACGGCCTGACCTGGCACGCATCCCCTCAACGCGCTAGCCTGGGCGCATCACAGGGGAGCGCCACAAGGGCGCTGAGAGTGCGGATAACCGCAGACCCTCAAACCTGATCCGGTTAGCACCGGCGTAGGGAGTGAGAGTGCCTTCTCCTCGGTCCCGCTTCGGCGTGGGTTTGAGCCCAGTAGAGAGGAGAAGAGTCCTTGTCACGCCTCACATCCGGCATCATCGCAGCCGCCTCAGCGCTCGCCCTCGCGGCCTGCTCGAGTCCCGCACCCAGCGAAACCGGCAGCCCTGCAGGGGACGACACCACCGCCCCCGAAACACCCACGACGCTCACCGTCGTCACCCACGAGTCCTTCGCGCTCCCCGACGAGCTGCTGGCGCGCTTCGCCGAAACCTCGGGCCTCGAGGTCACCTACGTCAATCCCGGCGAGGGCACCAGCCTGGTGAACCAGCTGATCCTCACCAAGGACTCGCCCTTGGGCGACGTCGTCTTCGGCATCGACAACAGCATCGCCACCCGCGCCGTCGAGGAGGGCATCCTGACCGACTGGGTCTCGCCGGCCAGCACCGTCGAGAGCGCGTTCGCGGGCCTCACTCCCATCGACCGGGGCGACGTGTGCATCAACGCCGATCTCGAATGGTTCGACGACAAGGGTCTCGCGCTGCCGACAACCTTCGACGATCTGGCCGACGAGGCCTACCGCGACCTGCTCGTGGTGCCCAACCCCGCCACCTCCTCCCCGGGCATGTCGATGCTCGCCGCCACCGTCGGGGTATACGGCGACGACTGGCTGGGGTATTGGGAGCGGCTCTCCGCCAACGGCATGAGGATCGCCGCCGGCTGGACCGAGGCCTACTACACCGACTTCTCCGGTGGTGAGGCCGAGGGGGATCGTCCGCTGGTGCTGTCGTACTCCACGTCGCCGGCGTTCACCGTCGTCGACGGGAAGACCACCACGACGGCGCTGCCGGGCACCTGCTTCCGCCAGGTGGAGTATGCCGGCGTGCTGGCAGGGGCGGCCAACGAGGCGGGCGCGCAGGCGTTCGTCGACTTCCTGCTCAGCGAGGAGGCACAGGCCGCGATCCCCGAGTCGATGTACATGTACCCGATCGACGAGTCGGTGGAGCTGCCCGCCGACTGGGCCTCCTTCGCCCCGCTGTCCGATGCGCCCGTCGAGGTCGATCCGGCCGTGATCGCCGCCGAGCGCGACCAGTGGATCCGCGACTTCGCAGAGAACATCGGCTGACGAGAACCGAGCGATGAGTCGAGCCGCGTGGGTGGCGGTCGGGGCGATCCCGGCCGCCTTCCTCGCGGTGTTCTTCGCCTGGCCCGCCGCCACCCTGGTGCTGCGCGGCTTCCACGACGGCGACGCCTGGACCCTCGCCGGGATGAGCGACGTGCTGTCGTCGCGCCGCACCTGGCGCGCCGTCGGCTTCACCCTGGTCAGCGCCACGACGGCGACGCTGATCACCCTGCTCCTCGGCCTTCCGGGTGCCTACGTGCTGTACCGCACCCGATTCCGCGGGCAAGGTGTGCTGCGCGCGATCGTCTCCGTTCCCTTCGTGTTGCCTACGGTGGTGGTGGGCGTCGCCTTCGCCTCGCTGTTTCGCACCGTGGACGATCCTCTGGTCGCGATCCTGCTGGCGATGGCCTTCTTCAACTACTCGGTGGTGACGCGCACTGTCGGCTCGATGTGGGCGCGACTGGATCCGCGCCTCACCCAGGCCGCCGCAGCCTTGGGCGCTTCGCCGGCCCGCGTGTTCGCGACGGTGACGCTGCCGGCGCTCGGTCCGGCCGTCGCCTCCGCGGCGGCTTTGGTCTTCTTGTTCTGCTGCGCGTCCTACGGCCTGGTGATGGTGCTGGGCCGCAACCGCTACGCCACCATCGAGACGGAGATCTGGTTCCACACCACGCAGCTGCTGGATCTGCCCGGGGCCGCGGCGCTGTCGATCGTCCAGTTGGTGGTCGTCACGCTCAGCCTGTGGGCGACGACCGCGCTCGCACCACGCGCCGCGCTCGCCCTGCGCGACGAGGCCACCTCGGCCTTCTCCCTGCGACGCGACTGGCCGGCCGCAGCCGTCACGGGCACCGTCGTCGTCTTCCTGATCGCCGTTCCCCTGACAGGCCTGGTGCACCGCTCGCTCACGGTCGGCGGCACTGGCCTGCACAACTACACCGGTCTCGGCGCGGAGGGCGTGTGGGAGGCGCTGCGCACCAGCGTCACGACGGCGCTGGCCGCCACCGCGCTCGCCGTCGTGCTCGGCGTGGCCGTCGCCCTGATCGCCTCCCGACGCCCCACCAGCGCTGGCGGACGACGGGCGCTGGGCATCGTCGAGGCCGCCTTTTTGATGCCGCTCGGGGTCTCGGCCGTCACCGTCGGATTCGGCTACCTGATCACGCTGAACCGCCCGCCGCTGGATCTGCGCTCATCGATCGTGCTGATCCCGCTGGCTCAAGCCCTGGTGGCGTTGCCGCTGGTGGTGCGAACCTTGTTGCCTCCCCTGCGCGCGCTGGATATCCGCCAACTGGAGGCCGCTCGCGCCCTGGGCTCCGGCCCGTGGCAGGTGCTGGCCCGCATCGAGCTCCCGCACCTCCTGCGCGGTCTGGGCCTGGCCGCCGGCTTCGCGATGGCCACCTCGCTGGGCGAGTTCGGGGCGACCAGCTTCCTCGCCCGCCCCGACAACCCCACCCTTCCGGTGCTGATCTTCCGACTCACCGGACGTCCCGGCTGGGACAACCACGGCATGGCGCTGGCCGCTTCCGTCGTGCTGGCAGGATTGACCGCAGTGATCATGGCCCTGGCCGAGCGCCTGAGGCCCAAAGGAGTGAGCGCCCTATGAGTGGGATTCGTGTGCGGGACGCCGTGGTGCGCTACGGCGACGTCACCGCCGTCGATCGCGTCAGCGTCGATATCGCCCCAGGCCAGGTGCTGGTGCTGTTGGGCGCATCGGGGTCCGGCAAGTCGTCGATCCTGCGCGCCGTCGCCGGCCTCGAGCCGCTCGCCGGGGGCAGCGTGTCCTGGGGCGACGACGACCTCGCGGCGGTGCCCGTGCACAAGCGCGGCTTCGGGCTGGTGTTCCAGGACGGCCAGTTGTTCCCCACCATGAACGTCGGCAAGAACATCGCCTATGGCCTGGCCAAGGCACCGAAGGCCGAACAGCGCCGCCGCGTCGCCGAGCTGCTCGAGCTGGTGGGCCTGCCCGGCTACGAGCGGCGCAAGGTCACCGAGCTGTCCGGCGGCCAGGCCCAGCGCGTGGCGCTCGCGCGGTCGCTGGCCCCCGAGCCACGCGCGCTGCTGCTCGACGAGCCCCTCTCGGCGCTGGATACGGCGCTGCGACGCCGCCTGTCCGCCGACCTGCGCCGCATCCTCACCCAGGCTCGCACCACCGCGCTCTACGTCACCCACGACCAGGAGGAGGCCTTCACGGTCGCCGACCAGATCGCGGTGCTCGACGAGGGACGCCTGCTCCAACTCGACACACCCGAAAGGCTCTGGCGCCACCCGAACTCGACGCGGGTCGCGGAGTTCCTGGGCTACCGCACCTTCGTCTCGCCCGCGACCGCTCGGGCGCTCGGCTTCACCCAGCCCATGGACGACGACCAGGTCGCCGGGATCGGCGCGCTCAGCCTGCAGCCCGCCGGCGACGGCACCGGCGTCGACGTGCTGGAGGTGGGGTACACCCGCGACGGCGTCACCCTGCTGGTGCGCCTGCCCGACGGCCAGAAGTCCGTGGTGCACACCCAGGACGCCCCCGAGGGTTCCCAGATACGGGTGCGGCTGCTCAGTGCAGCTGTCACCAAGAGATCCCGCCAATAGGTGGCACCTACTGCGGCGCACTGGATGGCGACCTGGCTTCGTTGTCGAACTCGTTGGCATGTCCAATGGCAATTTCGTTCTCCGTCTTGCCATGTCATCCATCCAGCACGTCCTCGCAACGGCACCACCTATTGGCGGAATCTCATGCACCTCACGGCATGATGGACCGGTGACCTCCGGACTTCGCGACCTCTACGCGCGCTGCCTCGCACCGCTGGTGAGGATCCTGCTTCGACTGGGGATCGCGCCGACGACCGTCACCGTGGTCGGCACGGTGGCCACCGCTGCCGCGGCGCTGTGGTTCTTTCCCCAGGGACAGGCCGTGCTCGGCACCATCGTCGTGCTGGTGTGTCTGCTCGGCGACGGGCTCGACGGTCAGCTGGCCCGCGCCGCGAAGCGGGAGACCCGGCTCGGCGCCTTCCTGGATTCGACTCTCGACCGCATCGCGGATGGAGCGATCTTCGTCGCCATCGGCTGGTGGCGGCTCAACGAGGGCGACGAACTGGGTCTGGGTCTGGCTGCGGCTGTGCTCGTGTGCGGCTTCCTCGTCTCCTACGCCCGGGCGCGTGCCGAGGCGGAGGGCTGGGACGCGTCCGTCGGCCTGTTCGAGCGCGGTGACCGCCTGCTGCTCAGCCTGGCGGGTGTCCTCGCGGTCGGCCTCGGCGCTCCGGCGTGGGCCCTCTGGCTGGCGCTGGGAGTGGTCGCGGCAGGCAGCGCCTTCACCGCCGGCCAACGCATCAGGGCCGCAGTGTTGGCGGCTCGCCAGTCCAACGCACTCTGAGGTGCGACGCACCTCACGTCGAAAGGTCTCTCCTAAAACTGGCTATATGGCGCGGCCTGTACCTATTGCACAGATCCCCACGCCATATACACAGCCGAAGGAAACTGCCGTAACACGACGAACCCAACCACCGCTCCCCACCACAAGAAGTTCCTGCGAGTTCTCGCGCTGGCTCTCCTCGAGGCTCGGCCGCAGACGGCCTCGCACCTCGAAGAGCGTGAACGTGAAAAGGGGGCGCCCACCAGCATCGCTGGTGGGCGCCCCCTTTGGAGTGGCTGCTTAGGCGGACTCTCCGCCGATGGTGAGAGCCTCCAGGTTGCCGGAGGAGACTCCGGTGAAGCTGAACGGCAGCTCCGAGCCCTCCGGAGCGACGTCCACCTGGACGATCTGACCCGGAGAAAGCTCCCCGAACAGGATCTTCTCGGCCAGGATGTCCTCGATGTCGCGCTGGATGGCGCGACGCAGCGGACGAGCGCCCAGCACCGGGTCGTAACCGCGCTTGGCGATCAGCGACTTGGCGGCAGCGGTGAGCTCGATGCCCATGTCCTTGTCCTTCAGGCGACCCTCGATCTGGGCGACCATCAGGTCCACGATCCGCTCGATGTCGGCCTGCGTGAGCTGATGGAACACCACGATCTCGTCGACGCGGTTCAGGAACTCGGGACGGAAGTGCTGCTTCAGCTCATCCGACACCTTGGCCTTCATCTTCTCGTAGGAGCTCACCTCGTCGCCCACGCGGGAGAAGCCGAGCGAGGCACCCTTCGAGATGTCGCGCGAACCGAGGTTGGTGGTCATCACGATGACGGTGTTCTTGAAGTCGACCACCCGGCCCTGCGCGTCGGTGAGACGACCCTCGTCGAGGATCTGCAACAGCGAGTTGAAGATGTCGGGGTGAGCCTTCTCGATCTCGTCGAACAGCACCACGGAGAACGGCTTGCGGCGCACCTTCTCGGTGAGCTGGCCGCCCTCTTCGTAGCCGACGTAGCCGGGAGGCGAGCCGAACATCCGCGAGGCGGTGTGCTTCTCGGAGTACTCCGACATGTCGAGCGTGATGAGCGCATCCTCGTCGCCGAACAGGAACTCGGTGAGCGCCTTGGTGAGCTCGGTCTTGCCGACGCCGGACGGGCCGGCGAAGATGAACGAGCCGCTGGGGCGCTTCGGATCCTTCAGGCCGGCGCGGGTGCGGCGGATCGAACGGGACAGCGCCTTGACGGCGTCCTCCTGGCCGATGTAGCGCTTGCCGAGCTCAGCCTCCATGCGGAGCAGCCGCTGGGACTCCTCCTCCGTCAGCTTGAACACCGGGATGCCCGTGGAGCCGGAGAGCACGACGGCGATCTCCTCCTCGCCGACGATGGCCGGGATGTCGGAGTCGCCCTTCTTCCAGGCCTCCTCCTTCTCCGCCCGAGCGGCGCGGATGCGCTGCTCCTCGTCGCGAAGACGCGCGGCGCGCTCGAAGTCCTGCGCGTCGATGGCCGCGTCCTTCTCCAGCTTGTTGGCTGCCAGGCGCTCATCGAACTCGCGCAGATCCGGCGGGGCCGTCATGCGCTGGATGCGCAGGCGGGCGCCGGCCTCGTCGATCAGGTCGATGGCCTTGTCGGGCAGGAAGCGATCCTGGATGTAGCGATCGGCCATCATCGCCGCGGCCGAGAGGGCCTCGTCGGTGATGGTGATCCGGTGGTGCGCCTCGTATCGATCGCGCAGCCCCTTCAGGATGTCGACGGTCATGGCCACCGACGGCTCCGCCACCTGGATGGGCTGGAAGCGTCGCTCCAGCGCCGCGTCCTTCTCGATGTACTTGCGGTACTCGTCGAGCGTGGTGGCGCCGATGGTCTGCAGCTCCCCGCGCGCCAGCATGGGCTTCAGGATGCTGGCCGCGTCGATCGCGCCCTCGGCCGCGCCGGCACCGACGAGCGTGTGGATCTCGTCGATGAACAGCATGATGTCGCCGCGGGTCTTGATCTCCTTGAGCACCTTCTTCAGGCGTTCCTCGAAGTCGCCGCGGTAGCGCGAGCCGGCGACGAGCGCGCCGAGGTCGAGCGTGTAGATCTGCTTGTTGCGCAGCGTCTCCGGCACGTCGCCCCGCACGATGGCCTGCGACAGACCCTCCACGACGGCGGTCTTGCCGACGCCGGGCTCGCCGATCAGCACCGGGTTGTTCTTGGTGCGACGGCTGAGCACCGTCATGACGCGCTCGATCTCCTGCTTGCGGCCGATGACCGGATCCAGCTGGTTCTCGCGCGCAGCCTGGGTGAGGTTGCGGCCGAACTGGTCCAGCACCTGGGAGCTCGTCTTCTCGGGGCCGACCTCCGGCGCGCCTGACAGCGACGCCTCGCGACCCTGGTAGCCCGACAGCAACTGCAGAACGGTGCTGCGCACGCGGTTGAGATCTGCGCCGAGCTTGATCAGCACCTGCGCCGCCACGCCCTCACCCTCGCGGATGAGGCCGAGCAGAATGTGCTCGGTGCCGATGTACTGGTGGTTCATCTGCAGCGCCTCGCGCAGCGAGAGCTCCAGCACCTTCTTGGCCCGCGGGGTGAACGGGATGTGACCCGTCGGCACCTGCTGGCCCTGACCGATGATCTCTTCCACCTGCTCGCGGACGGCCTCCAACGAGATACCCAGGGACTCCAGGGCCTTCGCGGCAACACCCTCACCCTCGTGGATGAGGCCGAGCAGGATGTGTTCAGTTCCGATGTAGTTGTGGTTGAGCAGCTTCGCCTCGTCCTGGGCGAGCACGATCACGCGACGGGCGCGATCAGTAAACCGTTCAAACAATGTAACTTTCCCTCCTGTTACCCGCCAGCTTGAGCCTGGCAAGGGCAACGCTGTCACCCAGCTTACTCAAGGCGGCGAGAAACAGGAGGGAACGTCTTTTCCCGTGCGCGAACGGGGCGACCGTCGCCCCGCTTCGCTCAGTTGTTGTGCGCGGCCTCGTAGGCGGCGACGACGTCCGCGGGGATGCGTCCGCGATCGGACACCTCGTAGCCGTTCTCGGATGCCCAGGAGCGGATCGCGGCGGCATTGCCCGCCGGAACCGGAGTACGACGCGGAGCCGAGCCGCTGCGAGCCGTGGAACGGGAACCGGTGACGCGGCGCCCCTTCTCGACGAACGGAGCCAGCGCCTCGGCCAGCTTGTCGTAATTGCCCTGGGAGAGATCGATTTCGTAGGTCTTCCCTTCGAGCGCGAACGTGACGTTTCGCTCCGCCGGGGTGCCGTCAATATCGTCGACGAGTGTTACTTCAACCTTGCGAGCCATATGGATCCTCCTAAGTTAGGCTCTGTTCACCAACGAAAGAAACGCTAGCGTAGCTTAAACATTAACTCAAGATCAGGCATAATGCCATGAATGGAGCGTTGGTGTATTGGCGGCCTCCCGCTGCCTGGGCATAAGTGGATTTCGCTGGGTTGGCGGCACCCCTCCCAGGCTGGCACCATTAGCGTGGCGGCCAACCTTGTCGATGGCCTGCTCCGCGACGTCGATGTCCGCTCTGGCTACGGTCATCGTGGGGCGGAGAAGCTCTTCGAAGTGCGAGATTATCGCTCCTTAATCATGCTCGCCGACCGGCATGACTGGCTGGCGGCATTCAGCGGGGAACTATGTGTCTCATTGGCGGTCGAGTCCGCAATGCGGCTGCCCGTCCCACCCAGGGCGACGTATCTGCGCACCACGCTGGCAGAATTCGCGCGCCTGCATAGCCACCTCTGCTTCCTCGGCTATTTGGCCGAGGGCAAACTCGCCGACTCCGTCTGGGCCACCGTGGAAGGCCTTCGAGATGCCTTGCGGGCCTGGACGGGCAATCGGATTCACCCGATGATCAACCGGGTGGGCGGACTCTCCGCGGATATGTCAGAGGATTGGCCGCTCGTGATTCGCCCGCTCCTCGACCAGACGGAGCATCTCAGCACCGCACTCCGATCCGCGCTCGATGAGGCCTCGGAGAGGCTCTTGGGCCTCGCATCGCTCCCCGCCGCAACCTGTCTGTCATATGGCCTCTCCGGGCCCGTATCCCGGGCCACCGGTCTGGACCTCGACCGGCGTCACTCCGGCTACCTCGCCTACGGCGAGGTCTTCCAACCGGTTGCTCCGCGCATCGGCGCGGACGCGCACGACCGGCTCGCCATCCTCATCGACGAGCTGCAGGCGAGTGCCACGATGATCCGTCATCTTCTGGAACTGGTCGCGACCACCCCGGGCGAGGTATCGGTTCGGCTCGCCCGCCGCCTGAAAGTGCCTGAGGGCGAGCACGAGGTGGAGGTCGAGGCACCGTGGGGCATCGCCGGCTGCCTTCTGGTATCCAGGGGCGGCAACACGCCCTGGCGGCTGGCGTTGCGCACACCGTCGTTCGTCAACCTCAGCGCACTGTGCGTCGCCCTGGAGGGCATCCCGGAAAGCCGAATCGCCGATGCTGTGGCCGGTATCGGCTACAGCATCGGCGATGCGGATAAGTAAAAAGGCTGCTCAGGCCTGACGAAGCAGCGGCTGGTCGTAAAGCTCCAGGTCGAGCTTGCCCATGTCCACCATGGTGGGATGCTCGTCGTCGCCCCAGATGTCGTCGACGGTGGGAAGCACGGCGGCAGGAAGCTCGACCACGTTGCTGGCCTCTTCCTTCTCGAGATCGGCGATCTGCGCCTCGAGCGCATCGATGCGGGCCTGACGCTCCGCGATCTCGCCTCGCAGCCACGCGGCGTTGCCCCGCATCGAGCTCATCTCCGACTGCGCGGCGGCGAGCTGGCGACGCAGCTTCAGCACGACGCCCTTCAGGTTCTCGATGCGGTCGTTGAACCGATCGATCATGGCCAGCGAGTCGGCATGGAAGCGCTCGGCCTGCTGGGTGCGCAGCTCCACCTCGTGATGCAGCTGCTCCTTGTGCTCGGCACGCTCTCGCTGCAGCTGTCGTCCGGCGACGATGAAAGCCGCCACCGACATCACGACGGCGGCGACGACGCCCGCGCGAACGATCCAGATGTCACCGAAGAGCGACGCGGCAGCGGCGACCGCGCCGACCACCAGGATGGTGAGCGCGATGCTGCGTTCGGAGAGAGGACGGGAAACACGTGAGCCAGCCATGGGAAATATCATAGCTGTAATTCGGCGGCTTTCCTCGCGTCGCACACTGGCGCAGACTCACGCCCCGCCTCACGAGGCCGCGGGAAGCGCGCCTTCGTCGTCGTCCTCGTCGTCAGGTCCACCCGGCACCAGGCATGCCCGCTCCAACATCACGCCCACCGCGGCGACGAGCACGGACACCAGGATCGTGACGGTGCCGTGCAGCACCCGCGCCGACGGCGACGGCGCCTGCATGAGATGCACGTAGCGCATCACATAGACGACGTGCCCCCCGGCTAGGATCGCGCCGGTCATGATCATCGCCTTCGCCGTCACCAGAGCCCCCAGGGCCTCCTGACTGGACACTCGCTTCTCATCGAGGCGTTTCGGCAAGGCGCGAGCATAGACGAACGCGGCCACCGCGAGGAGCAGGAGCACGATCGGCACCGACCAGGGAACAACGGGTGGGAAGCCCCCGGACACATCGAAGAGGGCCACGATGACGAATCCCACCGCGGCGCCACTCAGCACCGCGGTGATCGTCTGCCGGGCCGTGGTCAGCCCCAGCTTGGGGCTCGAGCTCAAAATCGGTCGGGCATGGCGATGACGATGTCGTCGCGCCGGATCACGCCGGTCAGGTCGACGTCCTCGACGAGTTCCGCGATGGGACCGTACTCGGGGAGCTCGGCGTTCGGCTCCACGTCCAGCCACGGCACGAGCACGAAGGCGCGTTCGTGGGCGCGGGGATGCGGAAGATCGAGCCCGGGTTGGCTGCTGTGTCGGCCGACGAGAATCAAGTCGATGTCGAGCGTGCGCGGGCCACCCGGGATCAGCCGCTCCCGCCCGAAATGCTCCTCGATGGCGTGCACCCGGTCGAGGATGGTCAACGGCTCCAGCGTGGACTCCGCGATCACCACCAGGTTCAGGAAGTCGTCCTGTTCGACGTCGCCGACGGGCTTGGTCTGATACACCGGCGAGATGTCCACCAGCATCAGGTCGGGGGTATCACCGAGGTGCTGGATCGCCTCGCTCAGGATCTCGTCGGGCTCCCCCATATTGGATCCGAGGCTGAACACGACCTTCGAGATGGGCCGGAGATTGCCCAGCGTGTCGATGTCGATTTCGAATGGGCCGTTAGTCATTCATGCTCCTCGTGATGGTGACCGCCACGTCGGTAAAACTCTGTGACAAGGGCGCTTTGGGCTTGTGCACGGTGACCTGCACCGATTCGACTCGGGGGAAGGACAGGCACCGCGCAGCCACGTCCCCGGCCACCGTCTCGATGAGATCGCGGGGCTCGCCGGTGATCACGTCCTCGACCGCCTGAGCGACCTCGGCATAGTTCACGGTGTTCTCGAGCCGGTCCGAGATCTCATCGACGGGGAGCCGCAATTCGACGTCCACCACGAACGGTTGTCCGTCGCGGCGCTCGTGCGCGAAGACGCCGTGATGCCCCACGGCGCGGATGCCGCTGAGCACGATCTTGTCCATGGGTCACCCCCTGTCGATGGCGTTCGTTGTCAGTCCTGACTCTACCCGACCGTGCTCCGGGGGGCTCGTCCAGGCGTGCTCAAGGCCGCCGCCACGGCGATCGCGTCCAGCTGATCGCGCACCTCATGGGTGCGCACGCCCCACACGCCGTGCAGCGCGCACCATGCGGAGATGGTGGCCGTCGCCGCGTCCCTTCCGGACGGCGGACGCTCGTCGAGCAGTTCCCCGAGAAAGCGTTTGCGCGAGGCCCCAACCAGGATGCGGTGGCCGGTGTCCTGGAACCTGTCCAGCCGTCGCAGCAGCGCCCAGTTGTGCTCCGGGGTCTTGGCGAACCCGAGGCCCGGGTCCAGGATGATCCGCTCCGGGGCGATGCCCGCGGAGACCGCGGCGTCCCGTCGGGCGAGTAGTTCCTCCAATACCTCGGCCACGACGTCGCCATAGCCGGCATGGTCCTGCATATGCCGCGAATGGGCGCGCCAGTGCATCAGCACCACGTCGGCTCCGGTGGGGGCGACCGTGGGCAGGAGGTCGGGATCGGCGAGCCCGCCGGAGACGTCGTTGACGATGCGCGCACCCTCGGCGATCGCGGCGGCGGCGGTGGAGGCCCGCATGGTGTCCACCGAGACGACGGCGCCATCACCGGCCAGCGCGGCGATCACCGGCAGCACCCTCTCCTGTTCCTCGGCGGCCGGAACGCGGTCGGCGCCAGGCCTGGTGGACTCTCCCCCGACGTCGACGATCGACGCCCCGTCCGCGAGAAGACGCCGTCCGTGGGCGACCGCAGCCTGGAAGGTGAGGTGGTGTCCCCCGTCGGAGAACGAGTCGGGGGTGACGTTGACGATGCCCATGACCACGGGCGCGGCGGCCATGGGGACTACCGTCCGATGATCAGGCTCATCGCCTCTGCCCTGGTGGCGGGCTGGCGCAGCTGTCCGCGCACGGCGCTGGTGACCGTCTTGGAACCGGGCTTGCGCACGCCGCGCACCGCCATGCACATGTGCACGGCCTCGACCACGACGATCACGCCGCGCGCGCCCAAGTGCTCCACCAGCGCGTCGGCGACCTGAGCGGTCAGCCGTTCCTGCACCTGCGGGCGCCGGGCATAGACGTCCACCAGGCGGGCGAGCTTGGACAGACCGACCACCCCGCGATCCCTCGACGGGATGTAGCCCACATGGGCCACTCCGGTGAACGGCAGCAGGTGGTGCTCGCAGCAGCTGGTCAGTTCGATGTCCTTGACCAGCACCAGCTCGTCGTGGGCGATGTCGAAGGTGGTGCCCAGCACCTCTCCGGCGTCCTGCCCCATCCCGGAGAACAGTTCTGCGTAGGCGCGGGCGACCCTGCCAGGGGTGTTCTGCAGCCCATCGCGCTCGGGATCCTCGCCGACGGCGATCAGCAGCTCACGGATCGCGGCGGCGGCCCGCTCATGATCGACGGCCATCAGGCCCTCGGCTGGTTCCAGCTCGACGGCGGCTCACCCGGATTGTCGGCGGGCGGCTGAGGGGCGGCCCATGGCGACGGCGGGACCGTCGGCGGAGCCCAGGTGGGCTGCGCCGGGATCTCGGGCGCAACCGGTGCGATCTCCGGCGCGCCGGAGGTCGGCGGCTGGATGGGCGGGATGTCGGACGGAATCCGGTTGTCGGATCCCGTCCAGGCCGGCCGGGCCGGGCGACGACGAAGGGAGGTGAAGATCTCGGCGACCTCGGCCTTGTTCAGCGTCTCCTTCTCGAACAGCCGGCGCACGAGCTCGTCGAGCACGTCGCGGTTCTCGACCAGGACGTCGAAGGCCTCCTGGTGCGCGGTGTGCAGCAGCTTGGCCACCTCTTGATCGACGACCGCCGCGGTGGCCGCCGAGTAGTCCTGGCTGGAATCTGTGCCGCGCATGCCCATGAAGGGCTCGGAGTCGCCGCCGCCGACCTTGACCGCGCCGATCCGCTCGCTCATGCCGTACTGCGTCACCATGGCGCGGGCCACCCGGGTGGCCTTCTCGATGTCGTTGGCAGCGCCCGTGGTGGGGTCGTGGAAGACGAGTTCCTCGGCCGCGCGCCCGCCCATCATGTAGGCCATCTGGTCCAGCAGCTCGCCGCGGGTCTGGGAGTACTTGTCCTGATCCGGCATAACCATGGTGTAGCCGAGCGCGCGACCGCGCGGGAGGATGGTGATCTTCTGCACGGGATCGTTGCCGGGCATCGCGGCCGCCACCAGAGCATGTCCACCCTCGTGGTAGGCCGTGACGAGGCGCTCGTGCTCGTTCATCAGCCGGGTGCGCTTCTGCGGGCCGGCGATGACGCGGTCGATGGCCTCGTCGAGCTGCGCCTGGTGCACGATCTCCTGGTTGCTGCGGGCCGCCAGCAACGCGGCCTCGTTGAGCACGTTGGCGAGATCGGCACCGGAGAAGCCGGGGGTGCGGCGCGCGATCGACACCAGGTCGACGTCGCCGGCGAGCGGCTTGCCCTTGGCGTGCACCTGCAGGATGTGCGCGCGGCCGTCGGCATCGGGCGCATCCACGCCGATCTGGCGATCGAAGCGGCCCGGGCGCAGCAGGGCCGGGTCGAGCACGTCGGGCCGGTTGGTGGCGGCGATCAGGATCACGCCGCCGCTGACGTCGAAACCGTCCATCTCGACGAGGAGCTGGTTGAGGGTCTGCTCGCGTTCATCGTGTCCGCCGCCCATGCCGGCGCCGCGATGGCGACCGACGGCGTCGATCTCGTCGATGAAGACGATGGCCGGGGAGTTCTCCTTGGCTTGAGAGAAGAGGTCGCGCACGCGGGAGGCGCCCACGCCGACGAACATCTCGACGAAGTCGGAGCCGGAGATGGAGAAGAACGGTACGCCCGCCTCGCCGGCCACCGCGCGCGCCAGCAGCGTCTTGCCGGTGCCGGGAGGGCCGTAGAGCAGCACACCCTTCGGGATCTTGGCGCCGAGCTTGTGGAATTTCGCCGGCTCCGCGAGGAACTCCTTGATCTCCTCAAGCTCCTCGACGGCCTCGTCACAGCCGGCGACGTCGGCGAAGGTGGTCTGCGGGGTGTCCTTGGAGACCATTTTCGCCTTGGACTTGCCGAACGACATCGGCCCGCCGGCGCCACCACCGCTGACCGCGCGCATCACCCAGAACGCGAGGATCACGAAGATCAGGATGGGCAGGCCCGTGTAGAGCAGCATCGACAGGACGCCGGGAGACGGATTCTTGCCGTCCCACTTCTCGACGGTGCCGGCCTGCTCGCGCTCTTCCAGCAGCTGAAGCAGCTCTGTCGACTGCGTGCCCACCCAGTTGGATCGTGTCTTCTTGCCCTGCTCATCGGTGACCAGGATCACCTGCTCGCCGTCGATCAGCACGACCTCTTTGAGCTTGGTGTCGCTGCGGAGCAGATCGACGGTCTCGGAGGTCGGCACGGTGCGCGGGCCGGTGAAGGCGCTGAACATCTGCATGCCGAGGACAAGCACCAGGATACTGATGATGATCCAGGACACAGGGTTCTTCAGAAGCTTCTGCAAGGACAATCCCAATCGTTTTCGGGCGCATTGAAGCGCAGGCCCGAGAATACCAGCGCGGGGGAAACCCGCTGCGCCCGCTGGAAGGCGGGCCCGGGTACGCGACTACTGGTAGATGTGCGGCGCGAGAGTGCCGACGTCGCGAAGGTTGCGGTAGAGCCCCGCGTGGTCGAGGCCGTAACCCACCACGAACTCGTTGGGGATGTCGAAGCCGACGTAAGCGACGGGAACGTCGATCTGCGCGGCATCCGGCTTGCGGAACATCGCAGCGATCTCGAGGCTGGCGGGTCCGCGGGAGTTGAGGTTGCTCATGAGGTAGCTGAGGGTGAGGCCGGTGTCGATGATGTCCTCGACGACGATCACGTGGCGCCCGGCGACGTCGACGCTCAGATCCTTCAGGATGCGCACGACGCCGCTGGACTGGGTTCCGGCGCCGTAGGACGACACCGCCATCCAGTCCATCTGCACATGGCTCTTCATGGCGCGCTGCAGGTCGCTCATCACCATGACCGCCCCGTTCAGCACGCCGACGAGGAGGGGTTCGCGGCCCTCGTAGTCCGCGTCGATCTGGGCCGCCATCTCGGCGATGCGCCTGTCGATGTCGGCGGAGGTGTAGAGGACTCGGCTCAGGTCATTGGAGATATCAGCGGCATCCACGCGGCTCACCCTACCGCCATTCAGGCCGTCACAGGCGCGTGCTCGCGACGATCTCCAACCGGCCGTCGTTGCGACGCACGCTCGCCCCGGGCACCGGCACCGGCCCTTGCCCTCGCCAGTGGCCGATCAGCGCATCAACCGCGAGCACGTGGGTCATCGTCGCTTCCCCTGCCCCGGCCTTCGCCAACCACGCCTTGATCGCCCGAAGCCGGAGCGCATCGTCGAGTGCGGCGAGCCGACGCACCTCGAGCGCGTCAACCTCCTCAGCGTCGCGCAGCGCATCGTCCGCCAGGCGGTCCAGGAAGTCGGCGTCGATCCGGGCCAGCGCCGCCGTGCGAGCGAGCGCCGGCGCCACGTCGCGGCCGAAGGCGTCGGACAGCTCAGCCAGATGGGATCGCGCCCGCACCCGGGCGAAGCGCGGCTCGGCGTTGTGCGGATCGATCCACGTCTCGACGCCCCACTCCCGACAGGCGGCCTCCGTGTCGGCCCGGCGCAGACCCAGCAGCGGACGGATGAAAGGGCCTCGACGCTCGGCCATGCCCGCCAGCGACCGGGTTCCCGAACCGCGCAGAAGCCCGAGCAGCACCGTCTCCGCCTGATCGTCGAGGGTGTGGCCCAGCAAGACCGGCAGGCCGTCTTGAGCGAGCGCGGCCAGCCGAGCGTCCCGGGCTCCGGCCTCCAGGCCTGCTGCGAACGGGTCGACGCACACGCGTCGCACTTCTGCGGCGATGTCGCGGGCGGCGAGGATCCCGGCCACGCTGTCAGCCACCGTGCCGGATTCGGGCTGCAGCCCATGATCGACGATCACCACCCGTGCGGTCATCCTCGCCTTGGGCGCCGCCCACGCCGCCGCCAGGGCGAGGGCCAGCGAGTCCGGGCCACCGGAGCACCCGACGATCACCTCCCCTGCGAGCCCGTCCAGCACCCGCGCCACCGCCTGGCCGACGCGCAGGGCATGCGGCCCGAGCTCGTGCCTAGCCATGCACCCTCGACAGCCACGCGGGGGGCTCGGCGATCTCGTCGAGCGTGGGCAGATTGGCCGGCGACTCGAAGGCCGCGTTGAGCGCTTGCCGATTGCGCTTGGTGACGGCCCGACAGAAGGCCAGCCCGTCGCGGTACTGGGCGCTCTTGTCGATCGCCCCCAGGATTCCGCGTCGACGCGGCCCGACGCGTCGACGAAAAGCCGCGCGCAGCGCGCGGATGGCCACGATCCGGCCTTGCGCGGCGCGGTCGGTGATCAGGTCGGCGTGCCCTTCGAGAAAGGTCATCAAGGCCACCGACTCGTCCAGCTTCGCCCCGTTGGCCACCTGCGCGAGCTGACCGACGAGATGGTCTCTGAGCCACGGGGCGGCCCCGAACTGAGCGGCATGGGTCTGCTCGTGCAGGCACACCCAGAGGTGGAAGTCGGCGGCATCGATGCCCTGACGTCGACGCGTGGCCATGATCGTCGGGGCCACCAGGTACAGGCGTCGGCCGACGGGATCGTACTGGCCGAGCAGCTGGCGCCCCGCCACCCCCAAGCCGACCCCCGTCATCACCCCGAGAGCTGAACGCCGAGCGCCGGTCCATGGCCTGGTGGGGGGCGGGGTCAGGCCCATAGCGGCGACGAACCCGTCGACCATGGACTCCGCGGCACGGTGCCAGCCGTCGCGATCCACCACGACCACCGCGTGATCGAGTCCCTCGGGCCCGAACTGCTTCGCCACCAGCTGCCCGGCCTCTCTCGCGGCACGCCGCAAAGCGGCCACTTCCTGGATCGCTTCCGGTCGCGTGGCCTCGGGCAGCGTGCCCCCGGCCCAGAGGCCCACTCTCCGGGCCACTGGCCAGGCGATGTCGGGCGCGTAAGTGGGAGCCATCAGCAGCCGCAAGCCGTGATCGCGCCGACGGCCTGGTCGGTCCACACCTTGGCCGCCCACCCGTTGGGGGCGCCGTTGACCATGAACGCGTAGGCCAGCACCGCGCCGTCGTCGGTGGTCGTGGTGCCGGAGAGGGTGGCCACCAGGGACAACGTTCCGGTCTTGGCGCGCGCCACGCCACGGGCTCCGCGCGAGGTGTCATCGTCGAAGCGCGTGGCGAGGGTGCCCGTGACTCCGGCGACCGGGAGCCCCTCGAGGATCACCGAGAGCCTCGGGCTCTGCACGATGTGCGCCATCGCCTGGGTCAGCATGGCGGCGCTCACCTTGTTCTGACGCGACAGGCCCGACGCGTCGTGCAGCTCCGCCCCGTCGTCCCAGATGCCCAGTTCGGTGAGCTGCTCCTCGATCGCCGCGACGGAGCCGTCGAAGGTGGCGGGATGCCCGGTGGCAAGGGCGAGCTGGAAGCCCAGAACTTCGGTGAAGGAGTTGTTGGAGCGCTGCATCGCCTGCTCCACCTGGACATGCACCGGGGTGGACTCGACGCGCGCCAGCTCCTCGCCGCTGCCTTTCTCCTCGGTGGGCTTCCCCGACACGGTGATGCCCTCCTTGCCGAGCTGCTCGGCGAAGATGGTGGCGGCGTCCAGCGCGGCCGTGCGGCTGCGCCCACCATTGGTGCGCCCTTCGTCCACCCACAGAGCGGAGAGCTGGGTCACCTGATCGCGGTAGTTCCCGGGCCAGGTGTCGGCCCACCCGGAGTCCTCGAACAGCGATGCGTCGTATCCCAGGGTGACCTTGTCGATCCCCGCCTGGGTCAGAGCGGCCGCCGTCAGTTCGGCGAGTTCCTGCGTGGAGGCGTTGCGGGGATAGGTGCCGCGCTTCGGCTTGGCGCTGACCAGCTGCGCGTCGCCGCCGCCCACCAGCACGATCCTGCCCGGCTCGGGCTGCACGACTGTCGTAGCGAAGGTCTCGTCGCCTTGGAAGATGTTCATCGCGGCGACGACGGTGAGGGTCTTCGTGTTCGACGCGGGGATCAGCAACGCGCCGGACTTAGAGGCCCCGACGACCTTCCCGGAGGCCACATCGATCACCTGGTAGGCACGAGTGGCTTTCTTGGGCTTCTTGTTCTTGTCGTCTTCGTCCTGCGCCTCGACGAGAAGCTTGGTGTCGAGCGCCGAGATCTTGGCCTCCAAGGCCTTCCGATCAGGCGTGATACCGCCCGCCACCGGCAAAGCCATGCCCGGCAGGCCTTCTTCAGGCTCTGGAACCGGAGTGGTCGGAAGCGGGAACAGCGTCGGCGAGATGGTCGCCGCACCGCCCTGAACGTCGAGTCCAGTGGCCACCAGAATCCGCCCGCGAAACACCGCGCCGAGGAAAACCGCAGCCAGCAGCAGCCCCAGGATTAGCCAAAAAGCCACCCAGTGCACCGCCCGACGGTGTGCGCGCAAATCGCCTCCAAGCGGTATTGTGCCAAGTAAATCTCCCGCATCCTCTGCGGGTGGTGATTCGCCAATCATAGGAGCAGCGCCAGTGAGCCACGACATCCCCGAAGGCCTTCGGCCCATCGAGCCAGGACGACAGATCCTGTTCGACGTGACCGTGGAGATCCCGAAGGGCACCAAGAACAAGTACGAGATGGACCACAACACGGGCCGGATCCGCTTGGACCGCACGCTGTTCACCTCCACCCAGTACCCCTACGACTACGGCTTCGTCGAGGGAACGCTCGGCGAGGACGGCGATCCGCTGGACGCCATGGTGATCGGTGAGGAGCCCACCTTCCCCGGCTGCCTGATCGAGTGCAAGGCCGTCGCCATGTTCCGGATGAAGGACGAGATGGGCGGCGACGACAAGGTGCTGTGCGTGCCCACCGCCGACACCCGTCGCAGCCACCTCACCGACCTCGACGCCGTGCCCGAGTACGTGCTGCTCGAGATCGAGCACTTCTTCTCGGTCTACAAGGATCTGGAGCCCGGCAAGTCCGTCGAGGGCGCCACCTGGACCGGCCGCGAAGAGGCCGAGCAGGAGGTCATCAACTCCTTCGAGCGGGCCAAGGGCACTCCGTTCGCGCATCACCACGTCAACCTCGCCTGACGAGGTCCGGGTGCAGCGCTATGTGATGCTGCGCAATCCGTCGTCGAACCGCGTGTACGCGGGCGAGTCGGCCCGGCTGTCGGCGGCGGAGCTGCGCAGCACCGCCGCCTTCGCCTCCGGCATCGACGACGAGACGATCGCAGGCATCGGATACCTGGGTTTCGACGCCGAGCCGCTCAGCGAGGCGGCCGCGGCGGTTGTCGCCTCGCAGTCGTCCTATCTCGCGCTCTTCGCGCGGGAGGGCGACCTGCTGCGGCCGGTCCCGGTACCCGACCCGTTCGTGCTCGACGACGACCTGGTCACCATCCCGAAGTATCAGGGCAAGACCAACGAGCAGTTCACCCGGCTGCTGCTGAACGTCACCCTTGCCGCCGTGGCCCGTGAGCCCGACGGGCCACGTCAGATCCTGGATCCGATGGCCGGGCGCGGCACCACGCTCTCCACCGCGTTGATGGCCGGCCACGAGGCCTACGGGATTGAGGCCGACGCGAAGTCCTTCGAGCAGCTGGCGTCGTTCTACAAGACCTATCTTCGCCGCAAGCGGCTGAAGCACACCGCTGAGGTACGACCGGTCCGTCGCGACGGCAAGTCGATCGGCAAGCGGTTCGAGGCGACGATCACCACGTCCGCGGGACCGCTCGAGGCGATCGCCTACACCGGCGACGCCCGTTTCTCGGCAGAGCTGTTCGGCAAGAAACGGTTCGACGCGATCGTCACCGATGCGCCGTACGGCGTCGCGCACGGCGCATCGACCGACGCAGGCAAGGACCGCTCCCCCGCCTCCCTGCTGCGCGCAGCGATCCCGGTGTGGGCGCGCCAGCTCAAGCACGGTGGGGCGCTCGGCATCTCCTGGAACACCTACGGTCTCTCCCGCGACGAG
The DNA here is from genome assembly GCF_029211185.1 of Tessaracoccus caeni. Taxonomy (GTDB): domain Bacteria; phylum Actinomycetota; class Actinomycetes; order Propionibacteriales; family Propionibacteriaceae; genus Arachnia; species Arachnia caeni. The sequence goes on along the minus strand of NZ_JARGDO010000004.1, from coordinate 112,861 downwards.
CTGGCCGCGATCATGGTCAAGGCCGGGCTGCGCGTCGTCGACGACGGCGGCTTCCAGCACCGCGTCGACTCCTCGATCAAACGCGACCTGATGGTGGCCGTCGCCCCATAGTCGCTCCTTCCCTTTGACGCCCCTCGAGCTGCCCTTCCAGACGCCCGCCCCTCGCTCCTTATGGAACGCGAGCGCCAGCGGGCCTCGACAATCAGGGCGAGCATGAACCACCAAGAGCCGCTCCTTGAGGTGCGAGCGCCAGCGAGCCTCGAAAGGGGCCACCGGAACCCGTCGCGGATACCGCACCACCACGTCGGCGCCGCTTATAGACTGCGCCCATGAAGCGACTCGTACTGATGCGGCACGCGACGACGGAGCATTACAACGTCGAGGGCGACAAGGCGCGACGCCTGACCGGTCGCGGCCGCCAGGACGCACGTGTGGCCGGTATGGAACTGGCCGATCGGGGCATCCAACGGGCCCTGGTGTCCACGGCCACCCGCACTCGCGAGACCTTCGAGGAGCTCGGGCTCGGCGTTCCTGCAGAGTTCATGGACGCGTTGTACTTCGGCGGCAGCGACACCATACTTCAGCGCATCTCGGAGACCGGTGAGGAAGTCAACGGGCTGATCGTGATCGGCCACGCGCCCACGATCCCCGGGCTCGTCGCGGAGTTGTCCTACGAGTCCAGCCGGGAGGAAGCCGATCAGGCCCAGTGCTGGTACCCCACCTCTGCGTTCTCCAGCTTCCTGATCACGAGCCCCTGGACGGCGCTGGCTGAGCGCGACTTCAGCGGCATCATGCTGGAAGGCATCCGCCGCCTCTGATCAGGACTCCCGCACCCCGATCCGTACGGTTGGTGGATGGAAACGAGGCCACGACAGACGGCTCGACGGGTCGGCGTCTCTCCGGAATGAACGTCGTCGGTTATCGAGGCTGATTCCGTTCAGTCACAAGCGATTCTCCAGGTAGCGAGGCTGAGTCCGTCAGCATAGTGACGTCCACAACCTCGATAACACCGAAACCACCTAGCGACCGAACGGAATCAGCCTCGGTCAACCCAAAGACCGACAGCGACCGGGATATCGCGTCCGGTCGGCGGATCCGGGACAACGTCAGGAAACCCGAACACAGACGAGCGGCTACACCGCAGCCCACAGGAACCTACGCGACTGTCCTTGCGATGGCGACTCCTGCTTGCGCGTACCGATCGCGGGTCTTCTTCGAGGCCCCGACCAAGATCACTCGTGCCGCAGCGCGAGCGGTTGGGAGGTCGGTCATGGAGTCAGTAACGAACTCGGCTTGGTCAACGGCGATACCTTGTTCACGGAGCGCTTCGAGCTTCCGCACCCCGACGCGGTGGTCAGCCACATTCATGCCCGTTGGTAATTCTGTCAACAAGGAGGCGGAAAGCAGATCGTACGGCACTTCGGCTTGCGCAAGCAGGGCTTGCGCGAGTCGTCGTTCTGTCGCTGTTGCTACGACGATCCTTGTCCCCTGGGCGCTCTGGCGTCGGATGCGCTCGACGGTGGCGGCACGTATCCAGGAGTGGTCATTACCGATACGTTTCCCGAATGCTGCGGCGAGCCCAGAATAGTCATTGTCGCGTAGGCCTGAGAGAGCAACCTCGGTGACCCGCGCGGCCGCGTCTCGCCGGCGTTTCTCCTGCCTGCTGAGGAGCATCATGACGGCCGCTGGCAGAACTCTGAACAGCCGCAGCGGTCTGCGCCGCAGCTGCTCGACGACAAACGCGGTGAACGAATCTCGCGTCGTAATCACGCCGTCCAAGTCGTACACGATCACCTCGGTGTGCGCCTCGGGCCGCAGGGTGGTCATGCGGTTCACGTTAGCAACCGTGCCGCAGGAACTCGTCGTCTACACGGAGACCGTGAGAAACGACGGGCACCCACTCACAAAGGCCGTTCTGACCTGGGCATTCGAGCCGGACGGTGCGGAAACTCTCGTCAACGTCACAAGCCAGGTCACCTCGTTCGCGGGACAGGGGATGCTCGATGGAAACCGCAACGGCCACACCATGGTCTTGGCCCAGCTAGGACGACTCTTCACGGAGAGACGAGACTATGCGGCTGATGAACCGGTTGACCCAGGCCACCGCCTCGTCGACGGTTGGTAGGACATCAAGCCCTTCAGCAGCTTCGATGTAGAGCGTCTCCCACCGGGCACCACGCTCAATGGACGGAGGCCACGCCTGCTGCTTCCGGTAGTCGAAGAGTCTGACACAGGTCGTGGCCACCTGCACGAGGTTGAGGTCTTCGCCAGCGTCGAGGAGTTGGATGTCGACGAGATCACGCGCCCGCTCACTTCCCGCACCTGAGATGGCATGGAGCTTCTGAGCAACCTGATAGTCGGAGCGCATGACCGGCACAGGCCTCGGCGCGTCCAGCCCGACATCGGTGAAGAGATCGACGAGGTCGGCGGCGAGTCGATACTCTGGCTCATCCGCGTCACCGATCTCGTTGTGACCCAACTCGAACTTCACGGTGCACCATGATCTCCCCCGGTAGTCGAGCTTCACTTCGAAGGGTTGCATCACGTACGCCGTCGGTACCGCTGGCGGTCGAGGCGCCGCCTTCTCTACGAGCCTTCCCGAGAAGCCCGCCCATCCAACCGAGAGTGAGTCCTCAAAATCACTACGGAACTTCGCAAGTGATTGAACCCGCGCGGCATCGAGATCTTGAGTGAACCGCGTCCCACGCCCGTAACGCAGCGCCATCGCACTACCGCCCTTGATCGCACCTTCGGGAAGCATCTGACCAACGACGACGAGCGCCATCCCGACACGGCGTCGCAGAGCCAGCCCGTCATTGCCCTCCAAATTGCGAATGCGCTGCTCCAGCGATCGCACACTCGTCGGCGGGGTGGTGCATCTCACGACTGAAGGCCCCTTTTGACTCGTTGCCACTCCACGGTGGTCAACAACCCTTGCTTTCGCGCCTGCCTGGCTGCGTCCATGAGTCGCTGTGTTTCGACGCGACCGCGACACTCGAGGATGGCATCCGCGACCGGTTGCATTGCCAACCCTTCATAAAACACTACATGTGCTGGTTCTCTCACCTGAGTCAACTCCACAAACGGAGGCAACTTCGCGCGAGTGCGCCTGTCGACAGCCACCTTGACCCGCCGTGGGTTCACATCGGCTAGCCCGAATAACGCGAGCACAGACTCGCCATGCAGGTAAGCACCTTCGCCCACTCGAAGAAGCGCCTCGGCGAACTGGTCATAAGCAGTCGGGGGGACATCCGGTACGCGGTAGAGCCCGTATGCGACGTTCCGCAGCCCGCCGCGCGCCGCAAGCTTGGGCAACTCAACGCTCGGCACCCCAGCTTCGACAGCCTCTTTGGTCGTGACATAGCCGTAATGATCGAGCGCGATCTCACGCACGATCTCCCGGTACTTCACTCCACCAGTCATGTCACAACTCTACCGAAAACGGTAGAGTCTCGCCATGCACATAGGGCGACAAAAGACGGATCGAGACCGGCACGAGAGGGGCAAGCACCCCCTCCAGCGAGACAAGAAACCTCTGGGGTCAGCAGGCCCGGTCGTTCTCGGCAGCGGCGCTCCCGTTAGGTCGCTCGATTTGAGAACACCAGACCTGTCAGGTCAGTCCTTCTTGCCGCCGCGTCGGCATGGCCGAACGTCAATCCCGTTCTTCCTGGTGTACCCACTCACACCCCGCTCTCCGGTGCGGATCCGCACCACCTCGCCGACGGCGGTCGACCACACCTTGCCGTCGTCAACGACGACGCCCAGCGATGCTCCGACACGCTGGCTCTTTCAATGAGGTCATTCAACGTCCCGACCGCCCTCCTACGCGGTTCACTCACATCCGAGGACTTCGTGACATCACATTTGGGTAGTAGAAACGATCAAGTTTAGGTAGTACAAGCTCTCACGTCTGGTAGTTCGAGACATCTACGGTCTCGTGAGATGAATGAAGCCTGCCGTGAGCGCTTCGACGGCGTCCCAGGTGTTTTGCTCACGTTGCGGGTCGTATGACTCGGGCGATGATCGCGCGACCTCGTGACGGTCGATATAGGCACCGCTTGGTGCTTCGATGACGCCGAGTGCCGCGTCAGCAAGAAACCACCCGGCCTTACGAAGCGAGGTTGCAAAGGGAGTGAGGGTCATCAGCGGCATGATCCAGCGCATGGCGAACCGGGAGACGGAATCGGCGTCTCGGGCCAGATCAGTGCCAGGCACGAAGCCAGGGTTGTAGCCGGCGATCGTCCACGTTGCCGGGAGGCGACGAGCGTACTCGTGAACGAGATAGATCGCGGCAAGTTTGCTGGTCGAGTACGCAGTACGCCCTGCCCTCGTACTCGCCGGATCGGGGAACGCGCCAACTCGGGCGAGCGTTTCAACCGGCTGCCACCTGGGGCCGGGCACCATGCCGAGGTTGTGCCGGAAGTCTCCGAAGTGCGTATCACTCACGGTCACCACAACCCGCGCCTGCGGATGCAGATGGTGCTCGAGCTTGCGCACAAGGACATGGTTGGCCAGCACGTTGACCGCGAACGTCGACTCGAAGCCATTCACCGTCTCCGTGAGCGCATTCGTGTGTTGCACCCCGGCGTTGCACACCAGTCCACGGATCGGCGGTAGACCGTCGGATCGCACGAGGTCGATCACTGCACCGCTCGCTTCGGCCACGCTCTGCAACGAGGACAGGTCGGCGCGGACGACCGAGACTCTGCCACCGTGAGCTTGCAACTCGTCGACAAGTAAGTCCGAGACCGACGAGCGACCGGCCGAAACCAGTGACCCGGTACTCGGTTCGGCGCAGGAAGCCGCCGGAGACGGGGTTCGTGGAGCCGTTCGGTCAACACCTCGTCGCCGGGTCGCGGAAGCGACCCAGCCACGTCGATGTGCAGACTCCGGTTACTGCGTGTTCAGATGCACACCGGCAGTCGTCTCGATGACCCGATGCAGGGTTTCCTCGATCGGAGTGCTGTGCGTCTGCTGCCGATCACCACACGGACGGAGCAGGCCGTCCTCGCCAGCCGCATAGAGCTCAGCCAGTTCCTTCGCGAAGACTGTGGGCAGACCCGCATCGACCATGGCTTCGACCCATCCGTCTCGCGGAATCGTGACGACCTCGATCGGCTTCTGGAGGATCGCTGCGAGACGATCGGTCACGTCGCGCTCGGTGTAGGCGGGACCGATGAGGTCGATCGACTCTCCGACCGACGGGCATGCCAGCAGCGCTTCAGCGGCGGCTCGCCCCACGTCGCGGGTAGCGATCATGGGCTCTGGTGCGTCGGCGGAGGCAGCGAAGACCGGGTAGATGCCGCCGTGAAGCACCGCGTCGAGTACCACCTCGACCTTCTCCTGGAAGTGGCACGGTCGAATCGCGGTGACCACCGCGTCGGTGTGGGCCAGTCGTTGCTCCAGGTCGTGCAGCCAGCGGATCGGGCCGGTTCCGCCGGGCAGGTCGGCTCCGATGGAAGACAGCAGGACGACGTGGCCGACACCACTGGCTTCGATAGCCCCAGCGATCGAATCAACGAGACGACGATGCCCCGCTTCGTCCAGCGACGGGAGAACCGGCAGCATGGCGAAGACACCGTCGCTGCCGCGCAGAGCCTCAGCGAGATTCTGCGTATCGGCGAAGTCCGCGAGCACGCTCTGGGCTCCTTGCTGCTCCCAGGGTGCGCGCTTGGCAGGATCGCGCAGCACCACACGAACCGCCTTGCCACGATCCAGCAGCTCATTGGCGACGATTGCCCCGACGTGTCCGGTAACTCCGGTGATCGTATACATGTACATGCCTTCTTTCGACTCGTTGTATTGGGTGGCATGTCCAAGTCAACGGCGACAGGCTGGACTAATCCATATCTCAATGACCCGATTGCATGTCTGTGCGTCTACCCTGACGGTATGGACCCCCTCTCCGACCTTCTCCACGGTGTCCGCGCGCGCACCGCCGCGTTCTGCCGGACGATCTGGGATCCGCCGTGGGCATTGCGTATCGCCGACGAGGCTGCCCTGGCCCTGGTCACCGCCCTGCGCGGTCACGTGTGGATCGTGCCCGACGGCGCCGACCCAGTATTGATCCGCACTGGTGATGTCGCGATCGCCAAAGGACCCCACCTGTACACGATCGGTGACGATCCGGCCACCGTCCCCGAGATCATCGTCCACCCCGGGAATCGGCTGACCGATACCACCGGCGCCGACATCACCGACGCCTTCACCCTCGGTCCCCGCACCACCGGAAGCTCGCTCGCAGGCTCGACCATCGTCGCAAGCGGTACCTACCAGATCGAAAACGACGTCACCGGCAGGCTGCTCAAGGCGTTGCCTGATGTCGTCGTCGTATCACGCGACGACTCGCAGAGCGAGATCATCGACCTGCTCACCAGGGAAGTCGGCACTGCCGGTCCGGGCCAGCAGGTCGTGCTCGACAGACTGCTGGACATCGCGCTCGTCGCGACCCTGCGCGCATGGTTCGCCAGATCTGACACGGAGGCGCCAGGTTGGTATCGCGCGCAGGCTGACGAGCTGGTCGGTCCCGCACTGAACGCGATCCACGAGGATCCAGCCCGACGGTGGACCGTCGCCACGCTCGCCGAGCGCGCCGGAGGCTCACGGTCCGCTCTCGCACGCCGCTTCACCGCCTTGGTCGGCGAGCCTCCTCTGACCTACCTCACCGGCTGGCGCATGGCACTGGCCGCCGATCTACTCCAAACCTCCGACCTCACCCTCGAGGCGATCGCCCATCGGGTCGGCTACGCCAACGCCTTCGCCCTCAGCGTCGCCTTCACGCGCACTCGGGGTCTCTCACCGTCCGGGCATCGCGCCGGTGGCGGCAGCGCAAGCTCTCGCGTCGGGTAAATCCTTCATCGGACCACGCCCTCAACTCGCTCCGGCCCGGACGCGTTTCTGCCCGGCCCCAGAAAGGGGACCGGGCAGAAATGGTGATGGCTCTGAGTGTGGCTAGACGGCGGCGGCGCCCCGTTCGCCGGTGCGGATCCGGACCACCTCGTCGACGGCGGTGGACCACACCTTTCCGTCGCCGACGGCGCCGGTGCGGGCCGATCGGGTGATTACGTCGATCACGCCGTCCACCTCGGATTCGTCGACCAGAACCTCGATCTTGGCCTTGGAGATGAAGTCGATGGTGTACTCGGCTCCGCGGTAGACCTCCTTGTGGCCGCGCTGGCGGGCGTAGCCCGAACATTCGGTCACGGTCATACCGGCGACGCCATGCTGGGCGAGGGCGACCTGAACGGAGGGGAGCATGTTGGGCTGGACGATGGCGGTGACGAGCCTCATGCGTCAGCTCCTTCCTTCTTGACGGGAACCACGAGCGTCTGCTTGACGCCGTAGGAGGTGTAGCTCACGTGGCTGAGGTCGTAGCCCACCTCTGCGTGTTCGGTGAGGTCGATGCCTGCGGTCTCGACCGAGTCGCCGACGCGCATCGTCATCGCGGCATCGATCACCTTCGCGATGACCAGCGTAACGACGAAGCTGTAGACCAGAACCACCGCAGCGCCGAGGAACTGCGCCCACAGCACGTCGAATCCTCCGCCGTAGAAGAGGCCGGCGGCACCCGCAGGGCTCTCCGGGTCAGCGAGGAAGCCGATCAGGAGCGTTCCGACCAGACCACCCACCAGGTGGACGCCCACCACGTCGAGCGAGTCGTCGTAGCCGAGCTTGTACTTGAGGCCGACCGCGAGGGCGCACGCCACGCCGGCGATGACGCCGATCACGATCGAGCCGACGGGAGAGACGGAGCCAGCCGCCGGGGTGATGCCCACCAGACCCGCGACGATGCCCGACGCGGCGCCCAGCGAGGTGGCGTGTCCGTCGCGGATACGCTCCACGACCAGCCAGCCGAGCATGGCCGCCGCGGGAGCGGCGAGGGTGTTCACCCAGGCGAGGCCCGCGAGCTCGTTGGCGCCGAGCGCGGAGCCGGCGTTGAAGCCGAACCAGCCGAACCACAGCAGCGCCGCGCCGAGCATCACCAGGGTCAGGTTGTGGGGACGCATCGGGGTGCGGCCGAAGCCGAGGCGAGGACCGGCGACCAGGGCGAGGGCAAGAGCCGCCGCGCCGGCGTTGATATGGATGGCCGTGCCGCCGGCGAAGTCGATCGCGCCGATGGTGTTGGCGATGAAGCCGCCGGTGGCGGAGACGCTCTCATCGAACGCGAACACCCAGTGGGCGGCGGGGAAGTAGACCAGCAGGGCCCAGACGGCGGCGAACACGATCCACGCCGAGAACTTGATGCGGTCTGCGACGGTGCCGCTGACCAGGGCCACCGCGATGATCGCGAAGGCCGCCTGGAAGCCGACGAAGACCAGCGTCGGGATGGTGCCGACCATGGCGTCGGGGCTCATCAGGCCCTTGAGGCCGGCGAAGTCGAACGGGTTGCCGAGGATGCCGAGGCCGCCGACCGAATCGCCGAAGGCCATCGAGAAGCCGACCAGTACCCAGAGGACGCCGACGACGCCCATGGTGACGACCGACATCATGATCATGTTGAGGACGCTCTTGGCGCGCACCATGCCGCCGTAGAAGAACGCCAGGCCTGGGGTCATCAGGAGCACCATGGCGGCGCTCACCAAGACCCAGGCGGTATCGCCTGTAGAGAGTTCAAGTAGTTCCATGGCCAACATCTTGTGTGCGGCGGATTTCGCGGAGGTCGGCTTTCTGTAACGGTGGAGTTAGAGATTCCCCGGCTACGTTGCGACGTCGTTACTTCCTGTTTCCGCGGTGTATCAGCCCTAGCCAAAGGTCAATGAAACACGATCAGCGCTCGACGAGGTTGCGCAGCGGCTCGCCGGCGAGGAAGGCCGCGAGGTTGCCACCCATCAGCTCGTCGCCGCCATGCGCCCGGAAGCCCGCGACGTGGGGCGTGAGCAGGCAGTTGGGCGCGTCCCACAGCGGCGAGTCCGCGGGCAGCGGCTCGGTCTGCATCACGTCGAGGGCGGCCCCCGCGATCCGTCCGTCACGAAGCGCCGCGACGAGAGCCTCCTCGTCGACCGTGGAACCGCGTCCGACGTTGCACACCAGCGACCGGTCGGGCAGTAGGCTCAGCAGCTCCGCATTCAGCGCCTTGAAGGTGGCCGGCTCGGACGGCAGGATCATCACGAGGATGTCGGTGTCGGGCAGCGCCTCGCGGATGTCGTCCGTGGCGATCACCGGATACCCGGCCCGCTCCCCCGCGGACCGCGCGACGCCGCGCACCGAGCAGCCCAGCGCAGTGAGCGCGGGCGCCAGCGTCTGACCGATCGAGCCGAAGCCCCAGATCAGTACGCGCGCGTCGATGAGGGTGGAGACGCGCTCGGGCAGGTACATCGGCTTGGGCCCGCGCTTCTCGGACGCCCAGCGGTGTTCATCCTGCGCCCGCACCAGATCGGGCAGCTCGCGCACCAGGGCGAGCAGCAGAGCGACGGCATGCTCGGTGACCGTGTGATCGTGCAGTCCGCGACCCGAGGTGAGCAGCACCGACTCCGGCAGACCAGCGGCGAGGAACGCGTCGGTGCCGGCTGACAGCGACTGGATCCACTTCAGGTTGGGCATCTGCACCATGGAGCCCAGCGACGCAGTTGCTCCCCAGCACACGACGATGTCGGCGTCGAGGTGTTCCTCCGGGATCGGCCGGGACTCCTTGAAGCTCACCACGACTGTGTCGTCGGGGGTCGGAAAATGGAGTTCGGTCTTGTCGGTCACCAGGATCTTCACAACAGGCCTCTCAACGTCGGGGTGAGCCCAGCTTAGGCGCGCCGCAACCTTGTGTATCAGCGGGGGTCGATCCCGACCGAGAGTAAGGCCGGCTACCGACCTAGGTCGTCTCCGAGGAGCTTCGCCTTTTCCTGTTACGGTTTCGGAATCCGGGCTCTTTGGGGGAGCCCCTAGCGAATACAGGTCACCATGGATTCATCCCTTATGTCCCGCTCGCGACCCACCACTCCGGACAGCGCTCATTCCCAAGGCAGGGAAGGCCGCTTCATCAGGCGTGCCGCGCGCCTGTTGGCAGGAGCCCTCGTCGCCTCACTCGTTCCGCTCGGTGCAACGCTCAACGCCGCCGCCGACGGAGGGAACAGCATCTCCACCGCTACGCCGTACACGCTCGGCACAACGGTCAACGACTCGATCACGGAGAGCGATAAGACCGATTTCTTCCGGTTCACCCTCACAGACGCCGGCAAGGTCGACCTGACCCTAAACGCAAGCATCAGCCGGCTCTATCTGAAGTGGTACGACGCTAACGGCAAACAGTTGTTCTCCGACCTCCGCTCCTGGAACGACACCACCAAGAAGCTCTCGCACACCGAACAGAAGTATCTTAACGCCGGCACCTACTACATCGCCATCGAAAAATATGGCAACGGCACCGGCACCTACGACCTCAGCGTGACTGCCACCTCGAGCGGAGAGTCCTTCAAGGAAGCTCAGACCGGCAGCGACAACAGCATCGACCAAGCCAACCAGATCTCACTCGACACCACCTACAAAGGCCAGATCTCATCGGTCTACGACAACGTGGACTTCTTCCAGTTCACCATCGCGGACGCCGGCAAGGTCGACCTAAGCCTGAACGCTGGCGTCGGTGCTCTCTACCTGAGGTGGTACGACACTGCGGGCAAACAACTCGAGGCCCACTACCGCTACGCCGACGGCACCACCAAGAAAATCGTCCACACCGAGCAAAAGTATCTTAACGCCGGCACCTACTACATCGCCATCGAAAAATATGGCAACGGCACCGGCACCTACGACCTCAGCGTGACTGCCACCTCGAGCGGAGAGTCCTTCAAGGAAGCTCAGACCGGCAGCGACAACAGCATCGACCAAGCCAACCAGATCTCACTCGGCACCACCTACAAAGGCCAGATCTCATCGGTCTACGACAACGTGGACTTCTTCCAGTTCACCATCGCGGACGCCGGCAAGGTCGACCTAAGCCTGAACGCTGGCGTCGGTGCTCTCTACCTGAGGTGGTACGACACTGCGGGCAAACAACTCGAGGCCCACTACCGCTACGCCGACGGCACCACCAAGAAAATCGTCCACACCGAGCAAAAGTATCTTAACGCCGGCACCTACTACATCGCCATCGAAAAATATGGCAACGGCACCGGCACCTACGACCTCAGGATCGCCACAAGCTTCGCGTCCACGCCAGCCCCGACCATTAGCGGTACCGCGAAGGTAGGCAAGACTCTAACTGCCTCGCCGGGCAGCTGGAAACCATCTGGAGCCACTTTCGGCTACCAGTGGCTGCGTGACGGGAAGGCGATCAAAGGCGCCACGAAGTCGACCTACAAGCTCGGTTCCGCTGACGCCGGCAGGTCGATCTCCGTGAAGGTGACCGGGAAGAAGGCCGGCTACTCGTCGGTCTCCAAGACGAGCTCGGCGAAGAAGATCCCACTGCTGAACCTCTCGCAGACACCCACCCCGAAGATCTCCGGCACCGCGAAGGTTGGAAAGACGCTCACTGCCAAGCCCGGTACTTGGAGCCCCTCTGGAGTCAAGCTGTCCTACCAGTGGATGCGCAACGGCACGGCGATCAAGGGAGTCACCACGTCCACCTACAAGGTCTCCAGGTCCGACGCCGGTAAGAAGATCGCCGTCAAGGTCACCGGCAAGAAGTCCGGCTACAAGACCGTATCCAAGACCAGCTCCGCGAAGAAGGCCAAGAAGTAGCCTTCCTCAAGACGAAAGACAGTGAAGCGCTGCTCCTCCCAACCGGAAGGAGCAGCGCTTCGCAATGGATAGAATCGCTGCCTGATTCGACGCCACTCAACCTCCACGCAGATAGATCTCCACGTGAGCGCTCGTCCACGTCGCGATACCGGCACCGAAAAAGTCGCGATCTTCGGTCCAGATCGGACAATCAAGCGCGATGGCTGCAGCGACGATGGGCCAATCCATCGGGTCGCGTGACCCAATCCGCTCCAAAGCGGCTCCCCGAAGCGGCGCAGTCACGTCGTCCGTCACCGTCTCAACCAGTACCTTCACCTGATCAAGTGCTTCAAGAAGCAGCAGCGGATCGTATCTGCGCCTGGCAGCAATCATCGGGAGATGACGCGCGGCTTCGCGGAAGGCGACCTCTGGTGTGAAGAACACAGTGTCCGCGCCGTACTGCTCAATCAGCTCACCCACCCTCTTTCCGAGCACCGCCCGGATAAGGATGTTCGCGTCGAGGACGATGCGACGCGGCCTCACGCGCTCTGTTCCGCTTCGCGCCCTGCCCGTCGCAACGCATCGAACTCGGCGACGACCTCGTCCTCAGTCACACCCCACTCAGCCAGGAGGGCGTTGGCTTTGCGCGCAGCCTCAGCGTAGGCCGCGATCTCCGCTTTGCGATCCCGGTGGACAGGGATGAACAAACCGACCGTCTGTCCATGCCGGGTGATGGTGACCGGCTCCGTCTGGTCGATGAACTCAGCAAGGCTCTGCCGGAACTCCCGAACGCCAACCGTTGTGCTCATACCCAACCCCCTCAACAGCGTAACGATGTGTACACAATACCACGCAGGGACACAGGGGCATAGGGCAACTTAAAGGAGCCCCGACTTGAAGCACCCCCTCCAGGGCCAAGGAGATGGTCGGGCATCGCGCAGACGGTCTGCACTACCCTGGCTTCACCCCAACGTCCTGCTCAGGCTCCGACCGTCCCCATATCTCCCCAATCCCACCAGACCCCACAGCTGGCTGGCACCAGCCCTTGTAGTCGTTTCGTGTCAGCAGCTCGATCACGGAGCGGGTTCTCGACCAGCTCGAGGTTTGCGAGCTTCGGCAGCCTCGGCATGCCTTCCAGAGTCGTGATGTCGTTGTACCTCAGCAAGAGCTCCTCGAGGCGGGGAAGCGACGGCATACCTTTGAGGTCAGTGAGACCATTTTCACGAGCCCCAAGCGTCGCCAACCCCCGATAGGCCGGGAGCCCTTTCAGAGTCTCCAGCCCAGTTCCCTGGACATTCAGCACTTCCAGTTCGGGGACGGCCGAACTTCTTGGAAGCCGTTCCACGCTGGACAGGGGATTGAACTTCAGCCCGAGGTAGGCGAGTCTCGGGAGATCGGGCAAAACCGTTGCGGTCTGGATCGAGTTGCCTTCGAGCTGCAAGGACGTCAGGTTCGGCAACACGGGCATGCCCTCAAGAGTCTCGATCTCGCGCCAACTGCAGTCCAGGTTTGTCACAGCCTTCGCTGTCGACCACGTCAAGGTGTCGGTGTGGAAGAGTCCCGCCTCGTCGACGATGCATGCACGTAGGTTGGGATCCTTGATAGTGGACACCTTGACCGACACGCTGCCTGCTTCGACAGTGGCGGTCGCCTTCGACGTTCTCGCCACCGTCTTGTAGCCGGTCTTCTTGCCGGTCACCTTAACCTTGATCGTCTTGCCCTTGTCCTTCGACGTCAGCTTGTAGCTACTCTTCGTCGCGCCCTTGATCTTCGAAGAGCCCCGATACCACTGGTAACTGAGCTTCACACCGGACGGCTTCCAGGAACCCGCCTTAACCTTCAGCGTCTTCCCAACCTTCGCCGTACCCGTGATCTTCGGCATAGGAGTGCTGGACAGCTTCTTGGGTACCTTAACCTTCGAGGCGGCCTTCGACGTCTTCGTCACCGACTTGTACCCAGACTTCTTCCCGGTCACCTTGACCCTGATCGAATTGCCCTTGTCCTTCGACGTCAGCTTGTAGCTCGACTTCGTCGCACCCTTGATCTTCGAAGAACCCCGATACCACTGATAGGACAGCTTCACCCCCGACGGCTTCCACGCCCCAGGCTTCACCTTCAACGTCTCACCGATGTACACGCTCCCCGACACAGTCGGAGTAGGCGTACTCGTCCACCTCTTCAACGCACCGTCCGCCGACGCTGTGATCAACGGTCCGAGCACCAAACTAAGTCCGAGTAGAGCCGAAACAATCGCACGGACCACGCTTCTCTTCAATCTCATTACCCCTTCTGACCTAGTCTTCCACCTACGTATATCCTCATGTCCCTCGTCGCAGACCCGACTGACACAAAAGGCCTTGCCCACCTTGCCCCGATGCGATAGCTACTCATCTTCATCGATGACCTTGGGGGCATATAGAATCTCGAAGCTCGGCGGTATTTGAGCGGCTTTTACTGTGCCTCCGCTCTTAGAAACGATAAGCACGGGGGCACCGACTACAGGCATGAGCCCAGCTTGAGGCGAGGCAACCTCCAAGAACAGCGCCCACTCATCTCCCAGATCCCGACCCACGCGGGCCACTTGCACACGAGCCGAACCTAGGGACTGGTATTGCATTTCAACCATGGACGAAACAAGTACCCGAGCTTCTCGGAAGCCTAACTTATGAACCATTTTCTTCCACCATCTGATGCTTCATCGGATTACTTCGCGGCTCTAGGTCATCGAGCCTCAACACCATGACCTTCCCTGGCTCAGCCCTGTCGAAGTAGGAGTCGGCGTTACCCGCCGGATTTTGCGGATCAAGAAAATCAATGCGCCCATTCACGTTTTCCGCAACAAAAGCATGTGCGCCCGAGCGGCCTTCCCATTCCACAACCACCATCGCACGAGCACCGGTCCCATATTCCGTGAGTCGATCGACGGTGGCCGTTTTATCACCCGTAGTCTCCCACTCACCAGGTTGACCGCTCACCGGATCCGCATAAGCAGCAGCGAGATTCATATAGGTGTCACCATTGAGGTCAGGTTTCGCTTCTACATCGAACCCACGACGCCTCATATCGTAAGCAATCGCAGCGTACCCACAGTTGTTTCGCCACTCACCGCTAGACTCAAGCAATCCTATCGCATTGAAGGCCGCGGATAGACCCTGAGAAAAGTCGCGATATTTCGGATTAGCCCGCTTCAACGACTCTTCCCGACTCTCTTCAACACGAGGAAGCTCACTGAGCCACGCTGCGGATTGAGCTTTCGGGGTATACCACTCCTCGTCGTCACCTCTACCGCCACCGCTAGCAACACCAGAACTCGCTTCACCCAAGACTGCGGATGTCATCTCCTGGGCCTGAGCGTTTCTCCGCAGTAATTCGGCCTGTTCAGACAGGGCGGTGACCACACTCGACAGCTTCGGGCTCAGCTGACCATTCCAGAGGGAGCGAAACTGCTCTGCATCCCGCCCTACCCAGGTGGACGACTGGAGCGCTCGCCCCAAGGAGTCCCGGAGCTGCGACATATCCGAGCTTGCTCGACTCATCGAGGCTGCTAAGTCACGCCCAGCCTCAATATCCATCCCTATCATGTCACCCACGAGAGCTACCGCCCAACTCAGGAAAGCTCCCCATCACCCAGATCATTCTCTGACGTCCCATGAAACGAAAACAGCTCTCAACGAGATCCCGCATGATCCGCCCCGCCTATTAGCATCCCCATTGCCAACGCGATGGTCTGCGGGGGCTCAGCGCCTTCCGCGGCCCTGATCTCAAACACCGAATCACGCGATGTCACCGCGACAACTGGGCGTCCGTAGCGTCGTCGCCTCGCAGCCCACTCAACACCAGCCTCTTGCAGCCTCGAAAGCACATCTGACGCGACAAGCGCAGCTTCGCTCGGTGTCACCAACATGACCATGCCCTGCTCAACGCCGGGAAGAACCACGACCGCGTCTTCGTCGCAGGTCAGCACGACAACTGGCCGTAGCATCGATTCGCGACTCGTAATAGCTAGCGAATCGTCGGCGCACGAGGCAGCGATACTGATCCTTTGAAGATCTGCACGCATCCACTCGGGAGTACCCGGCGGGTACTCCAACCCACCATCACGTAGGAAGGAGGTCAGGGCTCCGGCGCGCTCAACGAGGTCGGGCAAAACCTCTTCGACAACATCGCTGACGGCCGGGGCCGCCATCAACAGAGACCAGGCCACATCGACGCCGACTTCAATACCTCGTTCTCGAATCAAATCGGCAGATTCCTGCGAGAACTGTTGTGCACTCACTAGATCACTCCTTGCCTGTAACGGCGGCATAGACATCCCATATGAAATTGCCAGCACCTTCACCGACAACCTTGATCGCGGTTTGCGTGAAGCCCTTCGGATTCTCTATCGACTCGTCAAATGAATCCTTCATCATGTTGAAGAACCCGGTGGGCGAGGTGTACCGGTCCGCGACCGCGTTAGCCTGCTCATAAGTCAGGTCGGTCGTTCCGTACGTTCTTTTCGCATAGGCGTCCATCACCTGCTGCGCACGGTCGTCACCGATTGGCACGGCCATCTCGAACAGGTCCATACCGATCGGAGCGGCAACACCCACGGCTCCCGGGCCCTTGCTCGCAACCGCCTTCGCACCCGCCCAAGATGCCTCCAAGTACTTCCCCTCGGCCACAAGGTCACGGATCTCAAGCGCCGTGAGAACCCCCGAGGCGGCAGACAACGCTTTACCTCCCGGGACATCTGTGTCCCACCATTTCGCCAAGTTCGGATCTGGCCTAGCCCATTTGAGCGCCGACTCGGCGAGCCCTAGACCGTCGGCGAGGAACGAGCCTCCGTCCCGGAGTATCCGTTCCAGCGGCCCAGGCCCTGGCGTGACTCGGTCCGTGGGCCGTTCGCCCGGAGCGGACGAACCGCCACCTGCGGATTGCGGATCGCCTAGTGTCTCTGACGTCTGCTCCTGAGCCTGAGCGTTCCGCTCCAGCAGCGAACCAGCATCAGTTAGCGCCGTTGCCACGTTTTTCAGGTGAGGCAACAGGCTGGTGTCGACCGTGCTGAAGAACGAGCGGGCATCATTGCCGACCCAGACGGAGCGCGACACACCCCTTAGCGATGAGGCTATGGTCTCCAACTCCGCCGAGGAGTTCCGCATGGCTCCCGCGAGCTCGCGCAGACCGCCAACATCCGCGCCGATCATTCCACTCATGCGCTGGTCCTCTCTTTCTCACAACGTGAACTCCGTGTGTGCGGCGGCCCAGCGGGCCGCCGCACACACACGGAACTCACAACGCGCTGGACGTCTGCTCCTGGGCCTGAGCGTTGCGGTTCGCGGTCTGGCTCGCCTGACGCAGCGCCCCGATTACCTCGTTCAGCTTCGACACGTGGGTGCTCTCCCAATCGCTGCGGAACTGCTGGGCATCGTTGCCGACCCACTGGGTTCCCGACAGCTTGCTGGTGAGCTGCGAGCGAATCTGTTCGATCTGTCCGGCCGACTGATCAAGCTGGCGCGCCAGCTCCCGAACGGCCTGCGGGTCCATTCCCAAGATCTGTGCCATTTGTTTCTCCTTTTTCTCTTCGGCCACCGAATTTCGCTGGCCTTTGTTGGGTGGTCACTGTCGTAACCCTCCGTCTTGGTAAATCACACCACCGGGCTGACAACCCGACAATGGGTCCACCTCCCCATCACCCCATCATGGGGATCTGAACCTTCACCGCTCTGCCTCGCTGAGCCCAGAATCCCCGGCCCGGCACCCTGTCGGTTGCCTTCAACTTGGGCAAGGGGAAATCAACAAATGAGAATGCTGAGTCGGACCCCACCTGGAGCAAGAGCACCTGGCCTGCTCCCAGCAGGAGCGGCTTCACGTCATAATCCTTGTTCCAGGTGTCTACGCTTCCCTCGGCCACGAAGAGGTTCTGCTCCTCGGAGCATCTGCGGGCCAGGGTGGCCAACTGCATCCCCAGTCCACCGCTGCTCAAGTCGGGGAGTCCCTCGACGAAGACGGCCCGAGTAGGCTGAGCTTCAGAACCAGCTAGAGGCTGAGCGAGCAAGGTCTCGATCAGAACCTGAGCCTCGGCCTGACCGACCGCCGTACGCCGCCAGATCCGCAGACCAGATATTGGACTCTTGCGCGCGGCAAGCAGCACCAGATCGATCCCCGGGTACGTCTCCTTGAGAGTCTGCGCCCATACCGCAATGGCATTCGACCGGCCGCTGCGCCCCGTGCCTGCGATGAGCGCCAGACCCTCGCTGGGTGCCGGGTGCGCGTCGAGCGTGAGATCGGACAGCCCGAGGATCGGGCCACGCCGCGGGAGATCCTTCAGAGAAATGAACACCGGCAGCTTGCGGATGGCCGGCGGGCGCACCCGATGGTGCACCTTCGCTGCATCCGCCAGCAGTTCCATGGTTCCCACCTGCTCCGCAGCATTGGGTTTTCCGCCGGCACATGCGAGCTGAATCTCGAGGTTCTCCGGAGACCAGATGCCGCGGCCAGGGGGGCTGCTCGGCGAGAGCATGTCCCGCGGAACACTCAAGTCGAGATACGCGTTCTCGTTCGCCTGGCGAAGAATGACACGGCGCAAGAAGGCCGAAGACACTGTCGTACTGACCACATTCGGCCGGTCGGCGGTCACTGCGAAGTGCACACCAACCGCGCGGCCTTCCGCCAGCAGCCGCAGGAAGAGTTGATACTGCGCATTCTTCGCTGGATCGGCCGCGTACTCCTCATAGAAGGCGCTGAACCCGTCAACCAGCACGAGAATGCGTGGCTCCCGCGCCCGGCCAGCAAGCTCGCGGTACTCAGGCAGTGAACTGGCGTTGACAGCAGCAAACCGGTCGGCACGCTCACTGACCCATCCATCCAGAGTCCGCAGGAGCCGCGCCACCCGCTCTTCGTCAGCCCCCGGGATGATGGAACCCACATTAGGCATGACCTCGAGCGAGACGAGTGCACTTCCTGTGAAGTCAATCCCATACACGTGAACGGGACCGGTTCGAGGCGTACGCGCAGACGCAAGCGCCAAACTTCGCAGCGCCGTGGACTTTCCGGAGCCACCGGCACCGACGAAGAGGATGTTGCCCTCAAGATCCGGGCGGAAGTACTCGTCGCGTTGGCTCTGATCGTCGGGATCATCAACTTTACCCAGCACCAACTCGTCGTCCCGTCGCTGCCGCAGATCCAGCAGGTCGTAGCCACGAGAAAGCTCGTCCAGCCAAGGACGTCTCGGGGATGCAACCTCGCCCTGTTGGCTGGCCGCAATGAGCGAGGTGAGTATCCGCTCGATGTCCTTCGCGACCTTCGGCCCCTGCTGCGGCGGGCGAGGAACAGACCACCGGGTGCGGTTTCCGAACGCGAACTCCTGAATACCGACGGTGGGCAAATCGGGCTTGATGGGCGTACGAGCACCTGGATACGCAGTTTGGAACCGGATGATCCTGCCGGGGCCAACCCGCGCCGCCCCACGTCCGGGGATTGCGGGATCGAAGTGGGCTGATACAACGTCGTCGATGACATCCTTCGAATCGTGCTCATCGTTCATGCGCAACGCGATGCGCAGATTGGTGTTGGCACGGATGTTGTCCCCGATAACACCAGCAGGCCGCTGAGTTGCAAGAATGAGATGTAGTCCGAGAGATCGACCTCGCTGAGCAATGTCGATCACGCCATCCACGAACTCCGGCACATCGGCTTTCAGGGCCGCGAACTCATCCACCACGATCACCAGGGCGGGCGGACAGTCTGGGTCGCCGCGGTTCTCGAACTCTATGAGATCCTTCACACCCTTCTCGTTGAACAGGTGTTCGCGCCGCGTGATCTCGGCCCGCAGGCTGCGCAACACACGCCGCACGAGATGAGGGCTCAGGTCGGTCACAAGGCCGACGCAGTGCGGAAGCTTGACGCAATGCGCAAACGCGGTGCCGCCCTTGTAGTCCACCAACAAGAAGGTCAAGGTGGTTGGCGCGTATGCCATCGCCATCCCTAGAAGCCAGGCCTGGAGGAACTCGGACTTACCCGCACCGGTCGTTCCACCCACTAGTGCATGCGGCCCTTGAGCGCGCAGGTCCAAGGTGAAGGGCTCAAGTCCGGTGTGACCCACCAGAGACCGCAGAGTCAGCGCTTGCTCGCGGGGTTGGGGCGCGCGCTTCCGATCGACCAGCGAACCGTTCTCGCGCCAGTGCGCAAGAATCTGGCTTGCATCATCGGCCTGCTCTCGTCCAATGAGGGTCACCATGGACATGCTGAGAGGCAGATCGGTCTCATCGTCGGCCAAGGCCGCGGCGTCGACCATTGGAGCCAACTGTCGCGCCGCCTGTTGCGCGGTTTCGACATGGGCACCCTCGGCTTCAAGCGGAGCGATCACGAGTTCCTCTCGCACCATCCCGACGGTGGCTTGGTCCACATCGACGTACGTGCGACACGCCGCCGGCACCTCGGAAACTGCGTCAGCAACCCAGATCACATGCACGCCGACGTCGGGCCCACGCTCGGCGACTCTGATCAACCGATTCAGCTCAGCAAGTGCGTCCTGGACAACAACCACAACCAAAGGGAGCGGAGGCGCGACACGTTCCCCCTTCTGAGAGTCCACCAACGGGCCGCGTGCTCCGCCACCCTTGTGAGTTCCGGAACGTTGTTCAATCAGTTCCTCCAACCGTTCCAGCACTCGGCGTCCATTCGCCTCATCGGAACTGAGGGGGGCCGATCCCAAGGACGAGGTACTCGGATTCACATGGGGCAACCACTGAAGCCAACTCCACTCATTCAGGAGACGGGTCGACGTCAGGCAGCCCAGAATGAGCTCGTTGGGAGAGTGGGTCACAGCGAGTTGAAGAATCAGGCCCCGCGCGACAAGTCCAGCAGACCGCGCGGCCCCAGCAACACCGACGTTGCCACATTCAGCGAGATTCGCGATCACCGGTGCACGGTGCACAACCTTGCGAGCGTCGACAACCTCACTCAGGGATGCGAGCAGGTCGGGGCGGCCTTGGGCCTTGTTCACTCGAATCTGAGTTGCGGCGAGTACGTCACCGATCCCCAACCTGACGCAACCGAACTCCGGATTCTCAGGTCTCCTAGTCCAGAGAGCGGAGTCCAGGGAGCCGAGTGACCCGAGGGATCGATCGAGGGACGGGAAAAGCTCCTCAAGCCGAGTTCGTTGTTCCTCGCCGGCCTTCGCCACACGCGCATCCAGATGCGCGAGGCTCGCCTTGAAGGAAGCAGTGTCCTTCTTCCGTTGCCTCCGCCCACCAAACCACTGAGACGCCCAACTCCCGAGCATCATGATGGGACTCAGCGCGACAAAGATCAGGCTCATCACGGATTGGGTGAACATGTACAACACGGCGCCCATGATGAGCGGAGCGACCATTGCCAAAAGCGGAAACTGTGCGGGAGGAGGTTCTTTCGGCACCTCAGGGGCCTCAATCTCCTCGTCTCTTGGCCGTTTCAGTACTTTGGGGGACCGCATGAAGACGATGTCGGTGTTCTCGTTCGCCGGCCCCAGCGCTCGCAAGAGTTCTACGACCGCAACGGTGTCCCCCACCCGGAACTGGTCGCCAGGTGCAAGAGCGCCCCTTGCAACGCGTACGCCTCCCACGTCGACACCGTTGGCGGAGTTCGTATCTACGATCTCGATTGCATCAACGATGTTGATCTGCGCGTGATTCTTGGACACCCGCGGATCACTGAGTCGGATGGTGCTGGAGGCATTTCGACCCACCGTCGAGATGCCGTAGGGCAGCATCACCTCGACGCCTCGGTCCGGCCCGGAAAGCACCCTGATAAGCGCCACCGGCTGACCAGCGCTCGCGGAACCAGAAGCCCCAACTACCTCGATGCGGGACCCCGAGGCAATCCCAGAGTGGATAAGACTTACGGTAGGGCCAATCTCACGGGAGCCACCTCTGTCTCCGTACGCCCTCAACGTGAGCGCCTGCTCCTGGATTGCTCCGTGCCCGCTCTCCGGACACGACGCAATCGCGCGAGCGACTTGCCCAACAGTCGCCGTCCCGTCTGCGGTGATCTCGACATGTGCCTGGCCCAGTCGATCCGGTCTCTCCAGCGTGACAAGGACTTTCACGATGTGGCCTCCTTCGACAACACGTTTGCCGCCGCTTCGGTATCCAGGGCAGGTAGGTGCTCTGCGGTCACCAAGCGAGAGTTGACGGCGTATTCCGCCAGCACGGCTCGGCGGTTGAGCGCTTGCTTGCCAACGCGACCCTTCAGACCACGCACACCGGCCCGATCGAGCTTGTCGCAGACGTTGTCGAGTTTCCGGTTAAACCGGGTCTGCGTCCATCCCAGTCGACGGGCGGCCTGCACTGCAGTCGGCACCTGCCAGGCGCCAGTTCCGGTCCGGCGCAGCAGCGGTTCGGCCAAGGCCAAAATGGCCAATAGCTGACTGTCGGTGAAGGTGGTGGCACCCACTGTGGTGTCGCCGCTGGCGGGCGTCTCTGGAGTGATGGGCTCGTAGGCGGGCTCGTCGACCATGAGATTGAGCTCATAGCAGTACGGCCCGGCGGAGAACGTCACCGCTGTGTTGCCGAACACCAGTGGCATCTTCGCGCCAGGGGTAAGCGTGCTGCGGCTGAGCCCGACAGCATCAGATAGCTGGGCGGTGGCACGGGCGCCGACATTAGCCAGCCACCAGAAGCCCTCGGCGAACGACAGCTTCAGGAAGTGGCGATGCAGATAGGGATTGTCGTCGATGACCAGATCCCCGACCCGTCCCATCGTGAACTCCTGTCCGGGCAACAGGGTGTGCCGCTCACCGGCAAGTTCGACTTCCAGCCTTCTCATGACTCCACACACTCCCGCTGCGGCGAGGACACCGATCCGTTGCTGCGACGAAGCATGACCTCGATACAGGTCTGACCCGGTTGCGCCGGAACCGAGACCGTCGGCTCATCCACGTCGTCCACGGGTTGTTCCTCAGCCAAGAACTGCTCGTAGATGTACTTGTCCCCCTCGTTCGGATCCGGGTTCGTCCAGGTGAACGTCACCTTGTCGCCCTTCACCTCGCCTTCCAGATCCTCGACCGGCGGCACTCGTAGAACCAGTGGATCCTTCGGCTTCACCGTCATCGACTCGGTTGACTGGACCGTGTCGGCTTGCGAAGGATCCCCCCTGAAGAACATCGCCCACGCAACACCGCCGCCTATGAGCAGCACGACGAGCACCACCGCCACCGCCCCGAGGGGAGACCCGGACTTTCGTGGCTTGTCGTGTTCCCCTTGCGCTCGTGATCCGGGCTGTTCGGCCTCAGCGACGCTCTTGGCACGGAACTCAGGCACCACAGGACCGGTGAAATCCCGCTCGCCGGCAACGCCGTAGCCGCGGCCATGCTGGGCCACGTGGGCTGCAGAGACGAGAGCCATGGGCGTGTGAGGATCGGAATGGTCGAAGGGCGACGTGATGCCGCTGCTCGGCCCGGTGCTCGTCGCCGTGCGATCACCAACCTGATCCGGGTCGATCAGCATGAATCCGCTGATTCGGGTACCGGAGCCTTCGATCTCAGTCGCGTCGTGCAGATCTTCCTCGACATGGTCCGAGAGCACGTCGATGGGGGTGACCGACTCGTTCATCTGGCCCTGAACGCCTTGGAGCGCGCGGGCGAACTCGAGCGCGGACTGGTAGCGCTGCTGCGGATCCCTGGTCAGCGCCGTAGCCAGCACTCTCTCAAGCACTTCCGGGACATCCTGTCGACCGGTGGCGCGCGGAACGAAGGTGCGGGCTCGATGACGCAAGCTCAGCGGATCGTTCGGTCCCCCAGGCTCTTCCATCGGGCTGCGACCGACGAGCATCGCCCACATGGTGGCCGCCAGCGAAAACACGTCGCTCCACGGGCCCATGGGCAATCCCGAATCCGGGTACTGCTCCTGGGGTGCCCACAACCGGCTGAGCGCGTTCTTCGCTGCCGCCACGTCGGAGCCGACGGAAATGCCGAAGTCGGTGAGTGCGGGACGCCCGATTCCGGTGAACAAGATGTTGGCCGGCTTGATGTCACGGTGCAGGATGCCCATCCGGTGCGCCGTCTCGACGGCACCAGCCACCTGGATCGTGATCTCCATGGCCTTCGACGTGCTGAGCACACGTTTAGCGACGCGACTGCCGAGATGAGCGGTGCCGCACTCTTCCATCACGAGGAACCGCCGGCCATCCGCGGCGACGCCCGCCTGGAAGATGCTCACGATATTCGGGTGGCTGGAGAGCTTGGCCATCAGGTTGGCTTCGGCGTCGAACGCACTCTCGTCTCCGCCGTGCAACACCTTTACTGCGACCTTACGGCCCAGCGCATCCTGGTAACGGAAGACATCGGCGAAACCGCCACCACCCAGCCAATCGATGTAGACGAAGCCCGGCAGTTCCGGAGGCATGGAGCGCTGCGCCATATCAGGGCGTCCCTTCAAGATGGATGAACAAACCCTTGCCGAGATCGATCAGGTCTCCCGGGATGAGCAGCACAGGCGTGTCCGGGAGGCGGACGGCCGGTTTCCCATGACGACGGAGGTAGGTTCCGTTGCTGCTGTTGAGATCACGCACCATCACCCGCCATCCTTCGAGCAGGAACGCCACGTGGGTGCCCGAGACATGGGCGTGCGGCAAGGCCATCAGGCGCGGAGTCTCGCTGAGCTTCAGCGCCGTCGATCGCGGGTTGCGTCCCGCGATGATCGGCCCCTTCAGAGGAACCGTCTCCCCGCCTTCTACGCGCAGGTATCCCAGTTGAGGGCGTTCAACCATCCTCGCGTCGCCGCTCACCCGCGCCTGACACACGTAGCAATGCCCGCGATCCGGCGGATTGGGGTGGCCGCGGTCGCAGAACCGGGCCAGTACCGACGGTCCCGCTGCGACCCGTTCCATGACCACCTGAGCCATCCCGTCCTCCAGCACGGTGTCGCCGGACAGCTGGGCGTCACTCACCTCTGAGTACCCACTGCGGGATCCCGGCACAGCCGGCTGCACCTCGTCCTTGGGCCGGATAGCTGCTGCTTCGATGTCCAAGGCCACCGAAGGATCCCACAACGACGCATAGGGGTTGACAGCAACGGGCTCCTCAACCTCGATCACGGGCTCGTCGTCGTTGAGCGTCTCGTGCGCAGCGGTGAACCCCGAACGCGTCCGGTCCGGGTCCGGGGAGGGCTGCTCCGACGGCTCATCGATACGGTCGCCCGGCTGCGCCGGCAGCATCAAGACGGGATCGGCCTCAGCGACCAGTTCAACCACTGGCTTCGGGGACTCGGCATTGCTGGGCACGTCACGTTGTTCGGATGGCGGCTGATAGACGGAAACAGCGACTGGTGTCGCCGAGGTCTCCGCGGCGGCCCGAAACACTCCCCGCTCGATCCCTGATGCTCTCAGCACGCCGTCGACGACAGGTCCGCCGTCGGCCGACGACCGCGCCCCACCCAAGCGGATAGCATCGGGCAACGGAATCACCTTCTCCGCCCAGGTCATCACCGACTCTCCTGAAATGGTCTCCGTCGTACCGCCGACTTGAGCCTCAACGGGGACGGGCCCACGCACCGCGACGTGGCACCGGTCGACGGACTGGATGGCGACGGCGAAGGCGGGGAGGTCGAGGAACCCTGTCTCCGACGACTCCGCGAGCGTCTTCAGGAAGGTGCCCAACTGCGAGTCGCGATGGAGCCGGCTCCAGATCCGCTCGGCGGCGCCCAGCCCGACCGACTCGTCGACGAGGGCAATACCACCGGGCCAGGCGATCACGATGTCCTCTCCAGGGGCCCATCTCGCCACGTGCTGAGGATCCATCACACCTCCCCTTCATCGGGCACCGTGTCATCAGAGTCCGCCGTCGCCGTGGAGTCGACATGGTTCAACGACTGCGACGCCGTCGACATCAGAGCGGTGCACTCGACCACCACCACCGTGACGTTGTCACGGCCCCCCGCTTGCAACGCGGCTTGCACGAGCGCGCGGGAGGCCTCCTGCGTGTCGGCTGTGGTGAGCAGGATGGCCGTGATCAGTTCGGGCGTGACCTCGTTGCTCAGCCCGTCCGAGCACAGCACGATGCGGTCCCCCACCGCCGCTGGTATCAGCCATTGATCGGCAACGGGCCGGCGAAGCCCGGCCCCCAGTGCTCTGGTGATGACGTTGCGCTCCAGCGCGGTGGCGCCCCTTTGGACCACAGCAGAGTGATCGATACTGATCTGCGTGAGTTCACCGTCGCGCATCAGATGAGTACGCGAGTCGCCGACATTGAAGACCAGCCAGCAAGGCATTCCGCCTTGCTGGGTAAGTCCCACCCCGGTCAACGTCGAGCCGGGAGCACGGCCGGCACTTTGCAGGGCCGATACCTTCGCAGTCGCTCGCTCGACGGCGTCCACCAGCGTGTCCGGCGTCAGCCAGCGCTGACCGGAAAGGCTGGCGAACACGTCAACGACCGCCTGCGATGCCAGCTCTCCGTCGGAATGCCCGCCCATGCCATCGGCAACGACGAACACCGGGGGCACCGTCAGGTAGGAGTCTTCGTTGGACCCCCTCACCAGGCCCTGGTGTGAGGCGGCACCGAAGCGGACGTCCAACAGGGGCTCGGTCACTGCCGCACCTGCAGGTGGCGTCCACCGACGTGAAGAACAGCACCTGCGGGAAGCTCGTGGACTTCCTTGGCCGTCACCTTGGCTTTGCTGCCGTCGAGTTCGATAGAGACGCCATTGGTGGCACCCACGTCGTAGAAGGCCAGGCCGCCGCCGAACGGCAACAAGACGACATGGGTCTTGGACAATCGCATCGATTCATCGATCAACTGCACCGGACGCGCTTGGGGATACTCCGCGGGCGCGCTGGGGTTGCGTCCGAGCACGAGCGGCGCATCGACGCGAACCTCCTGCCCGTCGTCGAGTACCACCACGACCGCCTCATCCTCCTCGATGTCGACGACGGTCCGATCATCGAGCAGCGACAACGACGGCTGCGCCGACGCCCCGAACGCCGATGCCTCGGGAGCTACCTGAGGCGCACCGAGTGGAGGAACTGGCTGCGCCGAGACGGGCGCCCCGGAGAAAGGAATGGAAGGGCTGAAGGGCGGCGACGAGGGCGCTGGGGATGCTCCGAAGGGAGTGGCGATTGGGGCGGGTGAGTTCTCCTGAGGCCTCGCCCAAGGGTTCGGAGGGGCGAACGCCGCCGGCGGTTCCTTGACAGGGGGCTCCGGGGTCGCGGACACCGGGCGGATCGGAGTGGGCGGCGTGGCGACGAAGCCTGAAGCACCACCGAAACCGGCGGGCGGTGCGGAATCTACGGTGTCGACGGGCGTGGCGGGCGCATTGGTCGGGATCCGGAAGGATCTCAGAGAATCAGGCGCGGCGGCGGACGTGTTCTCCGTGGGCTGGGGTTGCGGGCGGGGCGCCTGCGGCATGGAAACCGGAGTGACCGCACCGCCAGCAGGCTGCGGTGCGGCCGCGATCGGACTCCGAGCGGAGGAAGCCCGGGCGATCGATGCCTTGTCGACCGCGACGACACCCAGGGCGCGGTCAAGCCAATGCTGCCCGTCTCGGTAGGTGACGAGGTACGAGATCGCGGCCAATCCGAAGGTAACGCCTTCAAGCAGGCCCTGCAAGAGGTATTTCAGGAAGACCTTGACCTTGGCGTCCTCGCCGCTTGGCGCGACCACGAACTGGAATCCGAGCAGCTTGCCACCGATCGTCGTGGACTCCTTGAAGATCAGCACCAGCCCCCATACCGCGATCCCCAGGCTCAGAAGCATAGAGCCGTAGAAGAGAAATGAGGTGCCCCCACTCAATGGGATGCCGTACAGCGTCGACGCCATGACCTCGCCCATCTTGAGGTTCATGATCAACGCGGGGATACCAGCGATACCAGCCATGATCAGCCTGGCACCGACGCGTTTCCCGAGGCTCACGGGCTGTCCCACCCGGCGCTCGAACTGCATGGTCATGCGTGCTCCTTCGTATCCTCACCAGTCATCACTGACCGGCCTTTCTTGGCTTTGGGGTTCTTTTGTTGCGCGGATTGCTTGGCCTTGCGACGCCTGGTCAGGGCCGCCTCCGTCGGCCTCTTGCGCAGCGAGCGCATCGAGACCAGAGCAGGGAGGCGCTTGAACCACGGCACTTGGGCGAGCAACGCCTTCTTCACATCAGGCACCACGCTCCAGGCGGCCTCGCTCTGGGCCTCGAAGGGCTCCACCGGGCCGAAGACCGTTGCGTCGACTTGAGCGGCAACCGTCGTGACCTCGACCGCCGGATAGGCCTGTTGGAGGTTCATTGCTGCCTCTTGGCGGGTCACGGTGCTAGGTGCCTCGTAGCCGATATCGCGCGCTTGATCGACGATCTCATCCCAGGCGCCCGCCACCTGCTCGGCAGGGACACCTGACGTACGGCGACGCTTGGCACGGCGGGACTTCAGTCCAACGATCACAGCGAACGGCAACGCCAGCAGCCCGAGCCCACCGATGACCGCACCCGCGATGATCAGCAGCAGCATCCAGGATCCATCGTCGTCCTGGTCTTCCTCCTCGGCGTTGTACGGCTCCTCGTCCGCGACGATCGGCTCCTCGGGGAGCCGCTCCGGCGGGTTGGGGGGCGGGTCCACCTGCGGCTTGGGTTTGGGTTTGGGCTGGGGCACCTCGGTCTGCGGCTCGCGGTCGGGAGTGACGTCGAAACTCACCCAGCCGGCTCCATCCAGGTGCGCCTCCACCCAGACGTGGGCATCGGCACCCTTCACTTCCCAGACATCGGTGGTGGCATTGCCTTCGTCGGGGTAGAACCCCATGACCACGCGTACCGGAATGCCCAGCTGGTGAGCCATCAGGGCCATGGCGGTGGCGTACTGCTCGTCGTCACCGATCCACTGCGCGGCGTTGAACATCGACGACAGTCGCTCGCGATTGTGCCCGGAACGCGACTTCCCGTCGGCCCCGTTGGAGTAGTAGCCCTTTTCCAGCAGCTCGGATGAGAGCGTAGCGAGCTGTTCATAGGCGCTGGTGGCCTCGGCAGTCCACTCAGTGGCCAGCCCCACCAGCACGTCGGGCACTTCCGACACCTCAGCGAGCTGCGCCTTTCCTGCCCCCGCTTGGGTCAACCGAGCCCGCTGTTCCTCTGTGTGAGGCACCGTCGGCACGGCCTGCGCCGCAAGGACTGAGCCTTCGGAGAAGCGGGCAGTGGTGAGCGTCTGGCCGCTGCCGCGGTTGACGTAAAGGCCCTGGGCCTGAGGCTTTGCCCGGTCGCCGTCGAAGCTGATCCACGTATCCCGACCGGCGCTGGGCAGCCAGACATCGTCGTAGCCCACCGCGCTGATCGTCATCTCCCTGGGAGCGCCGTCCACCACGACGGGAAGCTCCCTTCCCGAACGCAGGAACTGGCTTGCATCCTGAGACACATTGAAGACATGGCCGTCGTAGGTGTTCAGCACCGCGAGACGCAGCCGGGCGCCTTCGGGCATGCCCCGCACCTCGAAGAGCACCTCGTCCTTCTTCGTCAGCTCGTAGAGCCGGTACTTCATGAGGGGACTCGGATACTCGTGCAGGTTCAGGGGAGGCTCGATGTCATCGCGCAGCACACGTCGGTTCACCCGCTCTTCGCCGACGAGGTTGATGGCGATGGCGACGCCTCCGGCCAGCGCGATGACAAGGGCCGCCGAGATCATCCTGATCGCCCCTCGGGACAATCCGGTCTCCTTGCGCATCAAGAACTTACTGCTCGCGTTGCGGTGGGCCGCCATCCGGTGCACAGTCATCCAGGCAACGAGCCCCGCACCCAACACCGCCCCGAGCCAGGGCGCAGTGGGGGCCGTGCGCACGCCGAAGGCGATGCTGAACGCCAGCCAGACGACCGGCACGACGAGAACCCAATGCACCGATCGCGTGGCCCGGACAACCCCTACCCCGAGCGTGCCGACAAGGAGTCCTGCGATCAGGGGAACCGCCGCGGGACCCTGGAAGTCGCCCGCGGGCGTCGCGACAGTCAACAGATCGCGCCAGCCGAAGACGATGAGGAGGGCGAGCTCGCGCAGCGTCTCCACACTCGGAACCACGCCGAAGAGGGTGGTGTCGGACAACACCAAAGGTCCGCCGACGAGGAAATATGCCGCCACCAGCGCGAGTACCCAAAGTGCGATCGACCACCCGAGGCCCACCGCGACAAGAGCGATTCCAGCCCCGAGAGTGACGCCGACGAACGAGGCCAGGTAGCCCGACAGTCCGCCGAACGTGGGTTGGAACGCCACCACCCCGGGCAGCAGCAGGAGCCAAGCGCCCGCCACTCGGGGCCAGGACAATGCGGGAACCAGGTGGCGCTTCATCGCAGGCTCCTCAACGCAACGGCCAGCTCGCCCAATGCAGAGACGTCCAGCACCGTCAGGTCTCCCACCTGACGACGTGCCAGACTCAGGGACGCCGCGCAGCGCACGGCGAACGGGTACAGGGACGGTGGCAACGCGAGCTGGGCGGCGCGCAACTCGGCGGGCGCGGTGGTGCCGGTGACAATGCCGCCGACCGATGCACCCGGGATGTTGCCGGCCTGAACAGCGAGTTCCCGGAGGCTGTGTCCCTTGGCCACCATCTCGATACCGGAGAGCCGGTCGAGGAGGCCCAAGGCACTGGGAAATGGGATCTCCCCGACCGAGGTAAGAAGGGACACCTGCCGCTCGTCGCGCAGCGCCGATGCCCCCAGCGAACCCACTGTGGACACGGCGAGTTCGAAGTCATCTGGGGTCTCGTAGTCGCTCTCGATCGTCGAGAGCATCAGCACCAGGTGGGCCCGCATCGTTTCTTCGAACTGGCGCACCATGAGCTTGCCGGTGCGCGCGGTGGTGCGCCAGTGCACCGCTCGGCGATCGTCGCCAGGGGTGTACTCGCGCAGCGCGTGGAAGGACACGTCGGAGGATGAGAGGTTGGTGGTAGTGACGCCCTCGACATCCTTGAGCATGCCGATGGCTCCCGCGTCGACGTGGGCGATTCGCGGGTGGATGTACAGCTCGGTCGCGTCGGTCAGGTGCTTCTTCCTGCTCACCGCGCCCACCGGATCCGACTGCACGGAACTCACAGGTCCGAGCACGAAGATCCCACGCCGCCTCGTGGGGATGCTGAACATCTCCTCATGTTCGTCTCCGGGAGCGAGCGTGCCCACGCGGAAGCTCGCCACCGCCTTGCCGACGGGGAACTCCATGGTCGTCGGCCCCGAGCTCTTTCCCCCGCCGGCGGTGATCAGCACGCGACCGAGCGCCTCCTCACCGGCCTGCACTCGCGGACGATGCAGTTCCAGCGCGACCTCGTGCTCACGACGTCGCAGAACGGAGACCAGCGCCACGAGCAGCACCACGGCGGCCATTGTTCCGAGCGCACGGAACTCCAACCAGCCACGGTTCCAGCCGACTCCAGCGGCGGCTGCCCCGCCGAGCAGCAGCGTCCAGCCGATGGGAGTGATACTGGCCACGGCTGGGTGCCGGCGCAGCCTGCGCGCCATGGGGCCAGCCCAGGCGCGCGCCTTGGCCAGTCGCGATGAGAAGGTCGTTCGGGCCACGGGTCAGGAAGCCATCCGGTTCACGGGCGCTTCGACCCGGCTCAACGCACGGGCGATCACGTCCTTCGGCTCCGTGCCGGCAAACTCGGCCTCCGGTGACAGGATCAGCCGGTGCGTCCAGACGCAGTCGGCGAGTTCCTTGATGTCGTCGGGCAGCACGTAGTTGCGGCCATGTGCCGCGGCCCAGACGCGAGCTGCGCGAACCATGGCGATGGCGCCTCGCGTGGACACACCCACCTTGGTCTCGGCATCGTCGCGAGTGGCCTCGACGAGGGCCTGCGTGTAGTCGAGCACGGCTGCGTCGACATAGTTGTCGCGGACGGAATCGATCATCTCGGCCACCGCAGCCTGCGCGATGACCGGCTGAAGGAAGCGAGAACGATCCGGCTGCGCGGAACCGCCCAGCACCTCCACCGCGGCAGCTCTGTCGGGGTAGCCGACGGACGTCTTCATCAGGAACCGGTCGAGCTGCGCCTCGGGCAGCTTGTAGGTGCCAGCCTGCTCCACGGGGTTCTGCGTTGCGATGACCATGAACGGCCGTTCGGTGCGGTGCTGCACGCCGTCGACCGTCACGTGGGACTCCTCCATCACCTCGAGCAGAGCCGACTGGGTCTTGGGCGACGCCCGGTTGATCTCATCGGCCAGCACGATCGAAGCGAAGATCGGCCCGGCATGGAAGTTCCACTGCCCGGTGCGCTGGTCGTACATCGTGATGCCGGTGATGTCGGACGGC
The DNA here is from genome assembly GCF_029211185.1 of Tessaracoccus caeni. Lineage (GTDB taxonomy): Bacteria > Actinomycetota > Actinomycetes > Propionibacteriales > Propionibacteriaceae > Arachnia > Arachnia caeni. The sequence goes on along the minus strand of NZ_JARGDO010000004.1, from coordinate 81,004 downwards.
AGCAGGTCGGGAGTGAACTGGATGCGGTTGTGCGAGCCATGCACCGAGGCCGCGATGGCGCGGGCCATAGCGGTCTTGCCGGTGCCCGGGGCGTCCTCCAGCAGAAGGTGTCCCTCGGCGAGCATGCAGGTCAGAGCCAGCCGGATCACCGGGGCCTTGCCCAGCAGCGCCTGTCCGACATTGTCGGTGAGCCTGCCGAACATATCCGCGAAAAACGCCGCGTGTTCTGGGGTCATTGTCATGGTTCGTTGTCTTCCTATCTCGATCTCACGCGGTTGCTAGCTCAATACCGACAGTTGACTTCATGAGTCACGTCCCTGCCGTCCGTGTACCCGCTCCAGTCGATCGCCACGGCAACGTCGCTTTGATTCCCACGAGCCCACCCATTGCCATCAACGTGATAGGTCTGATCGCGGGTAGTCCCATTGGTGCCGCCAACGGTGCAGGTCACCGTCGAGTTCGGGTACCAGTCACGTAGCTCAAGTTGGAACGGCCTACACCCGTTTCGCCCAGGCGTCACGCCCGTTGGACAGCCGACAGCGTTCGACGCGTGTCGCTCGTACGCCCGACCGTTACCTCGAGTAGAAGCGCTGGCGCTTCGCTCACTGGTCTGTCCCTCGCTGTTGGTGACCTTCACGGTGATGGTGATGTTCTGGTTCGGCCCAGAACCGACGGTGGCGTTTCCGGAACGGGACGTTGAGCCATCCGGAGAGCCGGAGGCTCCGGACATCGACACCTTGACCGTCACAGGTCGCCCATTGCTACGCTCCGGCATACTCCAAGAGACGTCCACTCGCCCGTTCGAGGCCCGACCTGCTGACACCGACGGACGATCCGGCGGCGCATAGGTGTTGACCGTCGCACTGGTGGTGGGGCCTTCGGAGGTCTCTCCCTTGACCGTGCTGATCGCCCTCAACTGCACCTGCACGTCATGGCCGAGCGCGAAGGCCGAGCTGTTGATCGTCTGGCCGTCGGTGACGGTACCGTTATCACCACCTGCGTTCCAGCGGTAGACGATCTCGCTGGACTTCGCGCCGTTGCCGGCAGCCGCTCCGAAGTTGAACCGCGCCTTGGTGCCGTCCCCTGTGGGGGTCAAACGGAAGTTGCCCGGCGCACCCGGTGGCTGGAAGGCCCGCACTGCATTGGAGGCCGGCGACCATTCGCTCCACTTGCCGGACTTGTTGGTGGAGCGCACCTCGAAGGTCTTGTCCTCAGTACCGACGCTCATGGTTACCGCGGAGGATGTGCTGGAGCCCTCGTAGAGCAGGTCGCTCATCCCGCGCTGACGCATCTGATAAGTGAAACTGGTATCCCCGTTGGGATTGCCCGGCGCTGACCAACTCACTGTGGCTCGTGGCGCGACTCCGGCCGCAGCCTTGTCCTTGACAACTTCTGGGGCACCCTGGTTGGAGGGCGCACCCGCTGGGGTCTCTGGCGCAGAGGCCGGGCCGGTGGGCGCAGTCACCCGAGTATCTACCTCGGTCAGCTTGTTGTGGGCGGTCAGCGTGAAGGTGTAGGCCGTACCATTGGCCAGCTTGTTCCACGTCATCGACGTGCCCGAGACCACCTGCTGAGTACGCCCGGCAGTGTCCGCCGGCATGATCTCGACGGTGTAGCTCGTCACTGGGGAACCCCCGTCGGGCACGGTGGTGGCTGCCCATGACAGGTCGATCTCCTGATCGCCGAACTTCGCCACGGGAGCCACCGGGGTGTCGGGCAGAGCATCGACGAAAATGTCATTGCTGGGCACCGATGCCGCCGAATCAGCAATGTCGGCTTCTTTTACCCTCGCACTCACCGTGAAGGTGTAGGTGTTGTTGTTGGCAAGCGTGTCGATGTCACAGCTGGTCTGGAGGCCGCAGTCCTTGCTGCCACCGTCCCAGGAGACGGTGAACCCGTCGGGCTGGCCGCCCCGCCACCCGGAGTGCGACCATTCAACGTTGGCGGTCTTGGACTCTCGCGCTGTTGCAATCACGTTCGTCGGCGGCATTGGTACGTCCTTCACCACCACCCTGATGGTGCCAGTGCGGTACCTACTGGAATCCTTGGTGGCGTCGGCCACCGTGTAGGTGACCACCACGTCCTCGGCGGAGTCTCCTGTCGACCCCGATGTCTGCGGCGTCACGGTGACCGTCAGCCCCTCGGCGCTCACCTCCGCGGGCCCAGACACCTCAGGCTGACCGACCAGCTCGATCTCTCCCCCTCGATCTGCGAAGGGGTTGGTGATCACGTCCGCCAGATTGAACGTTTTCGGCACGCCGACGCGTCCCTCGGGTTCATTGATATCGGTCACCGACATGAGTGGCCTCGTTGAGCTGAGCACGGTGACCGGCAGCGTCATCTCCAGCGGATCCGTGGTGCCGTCATGTACAGAGACCACGATGCTGCCACCCGTGCCCAGGGGAGCGTCGGCCGGCACCGAGACGCTCAGAGTCTGCCCGCTGATCGAGGCGTCCACCCCGTCAGAGGCGGAGATGATCGAGTAGGCCATCTTCTCGTTGTCCCCATCATCGGGATCGTCCACCATGCCAGCCAACGAGACGTCGATCGGCGCTTCGCCCCGCTCCACTCTGACCTCACCTGGGCGCAACTCGGGCGGGAACAGTCCCGAGGACGTCACCTCGATGGGGAGGCTCAACGTCTCCCGCAGCCCACGCGGATCGTCCACGGAGTCGCCGTCGTGCACCTCGAAGCTGAGCGACGTGGCACCGACAAAGCGCACATCCGGCGTGAAGGTGATTGTGGTGTCGTCCGGCCACTTGAGCCCAAGGTCAGGGTCTTCCTTGTTTCCGCCAGGACCCGCAACGACCGAGTCCACCGTGGTCAGCTTCGCGCTGTGGCCAGGACGCGTGAGAACGTACTCGCTGAAGTCGACCGTCAGGGTCTTTCCCCCCTCCACCACAGCTGGCACCTTTTCGGGGTTCAGCATCGGCGGGATCTGGTTCTTACCGGGCACGACGATCGCGGCGCGCGCCGTCAGGTCATCGAGGTCGCGAACGGTGTACAGCACGATCTGGCGGTCTTCGGTGAGCGGCACGGTCACCACTGCGCCATTGACCGTCGCAGGTTCCTCCACCTCCACGACGAGTTCCTTCTTCTCGCCATCTGGATCTTCGTCGTTGTCCAGCACAGCCACCTCGACCGCGTCGAGCTCCGCCACTGAGCTAGCGGTGACGTAGTCATCATGCGCGACCGGCGCCACAGGCGGCACGTTCTCGTCGACGGTAATCGTGACGACCCCAACCACCGGCGCGGCTCGTCCGTCCCTGATGCTGTAGTACAGCTGGTAGGTGCCTTCCTCAGCTGGTGTGAGCACGGAGATGCTCTGCTTTTCGAGCTTCGCCTCCGGGTTCCAGCGGTCATCCACCGGCTTGATCGAGTCTCCGATGATCGATATCTTGTCCCCGTCGGGGTCGATATCGTTCTTGATCACTGGAATCTCGAGACGGGTTCCCGGCCGGGCAGCGATCTCGTCGGGCACGGCCACCGGAGGCTGATTCTGCGTCGGCGCGGGAGCGATACCCACCCGAACGAAACCCTCGGCATTCGCATCGAAGCGATCCCTCACCTTGTAGGTGAACACATCGGTGCCGGGATCCACCTTTGACGCCGTATATACCAAGAAGTTGCCTTGCACCTCCACGGATCCCCGGGTGGGAGCGATGCTCCCGACGCCCACCAACTCCACAGAGTCGCCGTCGGGATCGACTCCATCCATAGGGATCGAGATCATCGTGGTCATTCCCGAGAAGGTACGTCCCGTGACCGCGCGAGGGGCCGGCTTCTGGTTGGTCTCATCGAAGCCTCGGATCGAGATGGTCACGGTCGAGGACGCCACGTTCTTCTGCGAATCAGCCACGGTGTAGATCACCTCGGCGGTACCCGCTTCGTCCCCGGCGCGGAACCGGACCTTGTCGCCCGAGACGAAGAACTCACCGAGCTCCTCATCCGAACGCACATCCAGCTCCGGCAGCAGATGGATCGGGAGGTCGGCAGGAGAGTAATCGTTAGCCAACACGTCCACCGTGACGATGTCTCCGGCGCGCACCACCGTCTTCTCCGGCACCGCTACCGGGGCCTGAATCTCGGACTGCGCGGCCAAAGGTACGACGAGCACCGACGCGGTGGCGCTGGCCTTGCCATTGCTCACCGTGTACTCAAAGCTCTGCGGGCTCTCGATCCCAGCGGGCGCCGTAACCCGCAACAGCGAGTGGCGCACCACCTCGACGTTGATGCCCTCAGCGGAGCCCATAGAAGTGCCCTGGATCACCAGGACTCCCCCAGCGGGATCGAAATCATTGTTCAGCGGCTCCACGACCACCGTGCCTGTGGGAGACATCAGCGCCAGGTCATTTTCCGCGACGGGCTGCTCGTCGGCCTCCTCGGGGTCGATCACGTCGACGCGGATCTTGCCCTTGCTCTTGTTGGGGCCGTCGCTGATCGAGTAGACGACGATATGGCTGCCAGGTTCGTCAGCGGTGAACTGCGCGCTGTTGTCGTTGTAGTCGGGAACCAACTCCACCTGAGGCTCGGTTGCCCCGAACTCCACCAGACGAAGCGCGTCTCCGTCGGCGTCTGTGTCATTGGAGAGCGGACGCAGCGTGATCATCTCCCCGACGTTCGCCACGAAATGATCGTTGTTCGCCACCGGTGGCGTGTTCGAGGAGCCTGGCATGATCTGCACCACCAGTTCCTTCGCGGTCGACTCAGAGCCGTCGCTCACCACCACGGTGATGGATCGGCGACCAGGGCCACCTGTTCCCAAGTCCCGAACGGAGATGTATCCGTCGGGTCGCCAAGTCACCGACAAGCCGTCCTCACCGACCGCGTTCTCCAGAAAGAGAGGATCCCCGTCTGGATCTACCCAGTCGGGCAGCACCGAGTACTCTGCGGTGGCGCGTTCGGAGAGCTGAATGGTGTTGGAGCGAAGCCGCTCCGGAGCCTTGTTGCTTCCCTCCGGCGAGAGCGTCACGGCAACGGTGGCCTCGTTACTCAGGTCGACACCGTCATAAGCCTGATAGGTGAAGGTGAACCGACCGGTAGCGTCAGCAGGGACATCCACGCTGACGGCACGTCCGTCCTTGGCAAGGCTCACCGGAATCCCAGCAGGCTGCTTCTTGATGATCGCGGTGAGCACGTCACCATCGAGGTCGAGATCGTTGACCAAGATCGGCAGGGTTGTCGAGACCCCGGGGCGAGCGCCCAGCTTGTCGTCCTCAGCAACCGGAGGATTCTGCTCCTCGGAGAACTCCTGGAGTTGTGAGAACTCGGTCTCCGTCGATTCGTCGGACTCCTTCTCCTCTTCCTGCTCCTCCAGATTCTTGGAGATCAGATCCCAGTTGTCCACCCGCTCCATCGACTCCAATGGCAGGTACACCGCGCCAGTGGCCAGGTCGTTGATCACGAGAACCTTGCGGTTGGTTCGGAACACCGGATCCTTGGCCTTGGCGAGCTCTGGGAACTGCGCGGCCTCGTTCAGTTCGGCGTCGCCACAATCCCTCAAGTAGTAGCCGGACTTCGCCCAGAGCCCGTACGCACAGCCATCGAGCAGAACCGGGCGCGCCGCCTGGCCGTTCGGCACATCAACCGATGACGCCTCGCCGCCGGTCAACGGCACCCGGATCAGAGAGTCAGCGGTTGCCAGCAACACCTCATTGCCCGCGAGCGACGGCTGCTGCAGCACGGCTTCGGCTACCTCCGGAAGCTCGATCACCCGGTCGACAGTGCGCACCGCGCCCTGGTCGAAGACGACGAGGGTCTTGTCCACCACCGTCAACTGGGCGGCCTCGGAAAGCTCCGTGCCCAACGAGCCGACCTCTTCGATCACTGCGTCCTCCCCCAGGCCGGTGATCGTGCGCACGACGCCATCCGCCGTCGCAACGAACGCGTCACCGTGTGGGCCCACCGCGATCAACGGCTTGTCGAGTTCCTCCACGAGGGGATCGGCTTGGGGGTTGAAGCCGCTGATGCCCTCGAGCGTGCTCGCCCAGACCTTGCCCTCCTCGCGATGGGCGAACAACACGGTCTCATCGCCTTGCGCGAAAGACACCTCCGCGACAGAGGTCTCAGACGTCAGCGCGACTGACGCGGTGTCCAGCTCGTGAATCGACTCCGGACTGGTCACCATCACGTTGTTGCCGTACTGGGACAGGTCGAACGACGAGGTGGTCGTACGAAGCGCGCCGTCCAGAGTGCGCGACTCATAATTGAGATGACCGACGAACTTCTTCGCGCCGTTGCTCACCCATACCCCACCGTCGTTGAGCTCGATCTCGGCAGCGGGCACTCCCTCGTGAACAAAGGCAAGAATGCCAATGGCGAGCGCCAGTGAGCCCACCCCAATGGTCTCGGCGGGCTTACGCCAATTCATGCCCACGGTGCGCCCCCAGATCCTCGTAGCGGTATGGCGATGAGCAACACCGCCGAGGCGAATATTGCCGCATCTCCGAACAGCACACGATGGGGCCCCCGCCCCATGGTCATTAGCCTTTTGGCCAGGTAACATTCACCGCGCGACCAAAGAAATACCTAGCCAAAACGGGACATTGGCCGGAAATCAACGGCATTTTCCCAGGCTGTAAAGCAGACGTCGACCTTTCTTGGGCGTTGTCAAGCCCTGTCATGTCGTCCAAAAAGATGACAAACAAATCTGCGGCAGTCGCCGGAAAACAAAAAAAACCGGGGTCCACACCTGGATGTGGACCCCGATTCGTCAGCGGGCGCTTCAGGCGCAGTCGCGAGCGACGGCCGCCGCGGCCTCCAGACCGGAGCGCACCGCGCCCTCCATGTAGCCGTTGAACCGCGAGGAATACTCGGCACCCGCCCAGTGCAGGACGCCGTCCGGCTCGGCCAGCAGCGGCCCGTCGGCGCTCCAGGCACCCGGCGCGAAGTGAGCGCCATGGCAGCCGGCGGTGTAGGGCTCTGCGCTCCAGTCACGCTCGACGTAGGCCATCGGCTTCGGCACGTCGTCGCCGAAGGTGGCCTTGACCGCGTCGGTGAAGGCACGCTCACGCAGCGTGCTGGAACGGCGCGACAGCGAATCGGCCTCGGCCCCCTCGAAGAAGCCCATCAGCAGGCCGCGCGGCGAGTCCGCGACGGAGGCGTCGAGGGTCACGCGGATGGCGCCGGTGTCGGCGGACGACTGCCCGGAGAGGCCGCGTTCGTGCCAGAACGGCGACTCGTAGATCAGGAAGGCCTTGATCACGTTGCCGGGAGAGACCTTGGAGGCCACCTCGGAGCGCCACGGGGCCAACGGCGGCTCGTGCTGGAGGGAGACTGCCAACCGCGGCGGCAGGGTCGACAGCACCTGGCGGGCCTCGACCTGCTCACCGCCCGCGAGGTGGAGCGTGGCGCCGTCGGCGCGATGGCTGACCTTCTCCACCGGGGTGGACAGCCGCACCACGTCGCCCAGTTCGTCGGCGATCGCTTCCGGAAGGGCATGAGCACCACCGGCGATGCGCTTCTGATGCAGGCCGCCGCTGCTGGCCAGCATGGTCTCCAGATCGGGGCCTGCCATCACCTGACGCAGCCCCTCACCCAAGGACGCATCCTTCGACATGCTGCCATACGCCGCCTCGTACACCTCGGCGAAGCGCTGCCTGGCTCCCCTGGTGCGCAGGTTGGTGCTGATCCAGCGCATCAGATCCTGTTCCAGCCACACGTGGTTGGACTGCGCCCACGCGGCGTCCTTGCGGAAGCGCTCGGCCAGTCGACGCAGCCGCAACAGACCCTGACCGAGATCGGACACCTCGAACGGCGTCAGCTGCGGTCCTTCGATCGCCGACGGAACCTGCAGATTCTGCCCGCGGAGGCGAACGACGAGGTTGCCCGTCGGGGGGATGTCGATCATCTCGAGGCCGTAGTACTCGGTGAGCTCGGCCAGCGAATCGAATCCGGGGCCGACCCACTGCCCGCCCAGCTCCACGTACTGCCCGTCACCGAGGTTGGCGTTCTCTACCCGGCCGCCAACCCGATCTCTCGCCTCCAGGACGACGACGGTGAGGCCGCGCTGGATCAGATTGCGCGCGGCGACGAGCCCGGCAAGGCCGGCGCCGATGATGGCGCAGTCGATCATGTGGGTCCCTCCTCGAATGGTTCAGGTGACGAGACTATCGCTTCATCGGGCCTACCCCTAAGGCGGGGCTGGTTAGGCCGGGCGCACCCCCGGGCTATCCTGAAGGGTTTTGAGGCTTTTGCGGTCGACGACCGCTGCTTGGAGCCGCCCACGGGATTCGAACCCGTGACCTACGCTTTACGAGAGCGTCGCTCTACCGACTGAGCTAGGGCGGCGGCATCGGAAACTATAGCGGCTCCCCGAGCGAGGCGGGAAATCAGCACGCGACGACGCCGGCGCTCGTCAGGAACACACGGTTCCCTCGGCCGGCAGGACGCCCTCCAGCAGGTATTCGTCGATCGCCTTGCGCAGGCAGCGGTTCTCCGTGTCGATCGCGCCGTGACCGGCGCCCTCCAGGGTCAGCAGCCGTCCCGACTCCAGTTGTTCCGCCATCGTCTGCGCATGTTCGTACGGCGTGGCGGAGTCGCCGGTGGTGCCCACGACGAGGATGGGCTGAGCGCCCTTCGCGGTGATCCGAAGCGTCGGCGCCGAATCGGCGGTCCACAGCGCGCAGAAGTAGGCGATGCCGGTGTTCGGCGCGACGGTGGGTGCGAGCTCGAAGCTCTTGCGCCAGCGTTCTCGCACGGGATCGGCGCCCTCGTCGTAATGGTCGGCGCACAACGTGGCGGGGAAGGCGAAGGCGTCGGTCTCATACTTGTCGGGGCTCCGACCGTTCATCGCATCCGAGACGCCCAGCAATGCCTCTCCGTCGGAGTCCACCATGGCGGCCTGGAGATCCTCGCTGAGATACGGATAGGCCTCGTCGGTCGAATAGAGGTACCCGAGGATGCCGTCGGCCGCATACGTCTGGGTGAGCTTTCGGTCACCCACGGCCAGGGGCTCCGCATCGAGTCGCTTCAGCCAGTCGGAGATCTGCCCCTTGATCTGCTCTGCGGAGCCGTCGAGGAAGCACTCGTCGGTGTCCCCGCACCACGACGCCCACTCGGTCAGCGCCCGCTCGAAGCCCATCGCCTGCGGGGGCGCGTCGTCGGAGTCGGTGATGTCCACCGCAGAGTCCAGCACCAAACGCCCCGTGCTGCCGGGGAACAGCTGGGCATACACGGCCCCGATGAAGGTGCCGTAGGAGACTCCGACGTAGTCGAGCTTCGGCGCGCCCAGCAGGTGACGCAGCAGATCGAGGTCACGAGCGTTCTCGATGGTGGAGAGGTGATCAAGGAGCGGCCCGGAGGCGTCGCGGCACTGCTGTGCGAAGTCGCGGTGCCCGTCGCGCAGAAGCTGGTCCTCGGCGTCGTCGTCCGGGCTCTGATCGAGCTCGAAGATCGCATCGGTCTGATCGATCGTCCCGCACTGCACCGCGGTCGAGCGGCCCGTGCCCCGCGGATCCCAGCCGACGATGTCGTAGCCGTCCCACCCCATGCCGACGAGGCTGCCGGCGAAATCCTGCCCTCCGATGCCCGGCCCACCCGGGTTCACGAAGAGCGGGCCGAGGCTGCCGTCGGAGCCCTCGTAGCGTCTGAGCGCGATCTCGACGGCCGGGCCTTCCGGATCCTCCCAATCGAGCGGGGCGAGCACGGTGACGCACGCCGCGGCCCCCTCGTCGCAGCTTCTCCATTCCAGATCCTGGGCCGCATACGCCGCCAGGCTGCCGAGGCCGTCGGGAAACTCCACCGACGGCGCCCCGGACGGCTGATAGTCGAGCTGCCGATCCGCATTCGCTTCAGAGGGCCGGTCGAAGGTCTCCAGCTCGTCCACCGGAGTCTCCGGCACGCCCGGCATCCGTTCGCCGGGCGCCACCGATCGGCCCGGCTCCGTGCTCGGCGTCTGCTGGCTGGGAGCCGGCCCTCCCCCGCCGCCGATGACGGACAGGATCAGGCCGAAGGTGAGGCTCACGGCGAGCACCGCCAGCATCACCTGCACGGAGCGCAGGCGACGCCCAGAAGTAGCGCTGTTCACCGAGCGGTCGCCCTTCAGGCCTGCCTGGCCTCGCGAGCGTTCTCGCGTGCCTTGCGGAAGGCCCCGTCGATCCCCCAACGGCCTCCACCGAGGCTGAGGAACAGCAGGGCCACGGCGGCCATCAGCAGATCCCTGTCGCCGAGGAAGCCCTCGAGCCCGGGAACGAAGATGTTGAACGCGCCCCAGCGGATGAAGGCCAGCGAGGCGCCCGCGATCACGAGCAGCAGGAGTCCGGCGACACGCACCAGCATGCCGATCACGAGCAGCACGGCGATCGCGCCGAGCGTGAACCCGACGATCCACGCGCTCAGGCGCGGCTCCGGCAGCAGCGTCTGCCCGAGGAAGGCCGCGGTCGCGTCGACGTCGGAGAGGATCTGGTAGCCCACCACGCCCACGATGCCGGCCACGACCAGCCGCAGCACGAACAGCCCGAAGCTGCCGAAGAACTTGTCGGTGACCAGTTTCTGCTTAGGCGGGATCGGCCTGGTGGCGTTCTCCGGCGATGTGGACACGACGCCGAGCCGGGCATTGCGCTCCTCGCGCAGGGCCGCCAGCTCCATGGCGCGACGCTCCTCCTCGATCCGCTCCGCCTCCAGCCTCCGCTGGATCTCGGGGTCGATCACCGCGGTGGTCTCCACCGCATCCGCCGCCTGCGGCGCAGCCCCCGCGGCGGCACCGCGGAAGATGCCGTCGAGTTCATTGGCTGCCAGGGACGCGGTCTCCTCGGTCGCGTGACCGAGCTCCGGCAACTCCTGCGTGAGTTCAGCGACCTCCGCCACCGGCTCCGGCTCCACGGGGCTCTCCATGATCGGCGCCGAGATGGGACGTCCGAAGTCCGACCCGCGCAGGACTCGCTCCGGCTCTTCCTGAGCCACCGGCGTCTCATCAGCCTCCGGCGTCTCATCGACCTCCGGCACCGGCTCTCCCCAGACGGCACCGGGAGTCGGACGGGGACGCTCTTCCTCGACAGCCTCAACAGTTTCTTCGTCGACGGTCACCGCACGCGGGAGCGCCGGTTCGTCGTCGAAGGCGGGGGCTTCATCGACGGGGGCGGAAACCTCATCGTCGGAGGCCGGGGCCTCATCAACGGGAGCGGAGATATCCTCGTCGGAGCCAGGGGCCTCATCGTAGGAGGCCTCCTCGACGATCTCGACGGCGCTCATGACGGGCTCGTCGTCGGCCGGCGCGACCTCGACGGGCTGGTCTGCCGGGGCATCGACGACGGGTTCCGTCTGCGGTTCGCTCACCTCGTCGACGTGCGTCTCCGCCTGCTCTTCGACAACCTCCTCCTCGACGGTCGGGGGCAGCTCGTCCTGGATCTCGTCCACGGGCACGACGACCTCCTCCTCGACGGTCGGTGGGAGCTCGTTCTGGATCTCCTCCACGGGCACGACGGCCTCCTCGACCGACTCCTCGCTCTCCTCCTGCACCACAACGGGCGGAGCCGGCGTCGGGTCGGCCTGGTCGGAGGAGTAGTCATCCCAATCATTCATGGCGATGCCGTACTCATTGTCTTCGTTCCAGTCGCTGTCGTTGGGTGTGGACTCCCGGATCCAGTCTCCGGAGCGTTCCTGGTTCGTCGACATGTCCTACCTCGTCATTCTGGGCGGTCTAGGGCTTCCATCCTGGCACCCTCGCGGTAATCGAACACTCGTGACACGCCCCTAGGAGCGACGCACGGCCCGCGAGACGGCGATGAACATGGCCTCCAACGCCAGCAGCGGCGCGACGTTGCCCTCCAGCGCGGTGCGCGCCTCGAGGAGGGCGTCGATGGCCCGCACGGTGTGCTCAGGGGTGGACTGCTCGGCGAGCCTCTCGATCTCCTCCGCGAAGTCGGCATTGATGAGCGGCGCACCGGCCCCGGTCTGCACGGCCAGAACATCGCGGAAATAGGACGTGAGCTCCGTCAGCACCCGGTCCAGCGCGTCCCGCTGCAGGCGCTTGAGCCGAAGCTTCTGCTGGTCCTCGAGTTCGCGGAGCGCCGCCTGGGCATTGCGCGGTTTGGTACCCCTGCCGCCCATGCCGAGCGCCTCCTGGAGCGCGGCCGTCTCCTTGGCGTCCAGGGGCGCGGTGATCTCCGTCGCCTCGGCCGCGGCCGCGTCGACCTGACGCCCTGCGGCCTCGAGGCAATCGGTGAGGGTGCGCAGGCGCGGAGGCACGCTCAAGATGTCGCGGCGACGGGAGTTGGCGTCGTCGGAGCGGGCCAGCGCCCTGGCCCTGCCGACGTGGCCCTGCGCGATTCGGGCGGCCTGCTCGGCACGCTCGGGGTCGACCCCGTCTCGTCGCACCAGCAGCTCCGCGACAGCCTCCGCCGACGGGGTGACCAGGCGCGCGAGCCGACACCGCGAGCGGATGGTGACGATCACGTCGTCGGGGGTGGGAGCACAGAGCAGCCAGACCGTGCGGGGCGATGGTTCCTCCAGCGCCTTCAGCAGCGCGTCGGCCGCGCGCTCGGTCATCCGGTCGGCGTCCTCGACCACGACGATCTGATAACGGCGCCCCACCGGAGCGACTCCCGCGCGGCCCACCATCGCGCGCACCTCGTCGACGCCGATCGACAGCTGCTCGGTGCGAACGAGCGTGACATCGGGATGGGCACCGCTCACCGTGGTACGGCATGCCTCGCACTGGCCGCAGCCGCCACGATCGCATTGCAGAGCGGCCGCGAAGGCACGCGCGGCGTTGGAGCGCCCCGATCCCGGCGGACCGACGAACAACCAGGCGTGGGTCATGGCGTGGGAGCCGCCCGCGACGGCCCGTCGCAGCGTCGCCACCACGCGGTCCTGCCCGATCAACTCCGAGAAAACGTCACCCACGGCACCTATCCTGCCAGGACCGACCGACAGCCGGCCGACGTCCCGCGCAGGTGCAGAACCGGCGGCTCGAGGCCGGAGCACCACAGGGCCGCGCGCCCGCCTCGGGATATCCTTTGGGCTATGCCCAGCCACAACACCGGGCTCACGGATGAGCCCGTGGGAATGTCCGACATCGCCGCAGCCGCAGGAGTGGCTGTCTCGACGGTGTCGCGAGCACTCTCCGGGGCGCGCGGGGTCGGCGCCGCGCGGCGGGCCCAGATCATGCAGATCGCCCTCGACCTGGGCTACCTCTCCCCCGTCGGCAACACGCCGGAAAGGCCCGTCCCCGCACGCCAGGCGCGGATAACCGCCGTCACGCCGGAGTCGGACAGGTGGATCTTCGGCTCGATCCTGGCGGGCCTGCACGACGTGCTGGCACCGGCCGGCAGTTCGCTCAACATGCTGCAGGGCCTGTCGGCGTCAGACCGGGTCCGCCTGCTGGCGGACTCCGACCCCGACGCCGACCTGCTGGTGCTGGTTCCCGCGCCGCCAGATCTCACTCCCGAGCAGATCCGCGCCGTCCGCCGGGTTCCGCTGGTGGTGGCCGGCTCGCTCCTTCCCGGGATTCCCAGCGTGGGCATCGACGACGTCGCCGTCGGAGAGAAGGCCACGAACCACCTGGTGAACCTCGGCGCCCGCCGAGTCGCCTACGTCTACTACGGCGACCACGACGGCAGCCTCGGCGTCGCGACCGAGAACCGCCGTCAGGGGTACCGTCGAGCCATCGCCCGCGCGGGGCTGGAGCCGTGGGAAGTCGAGGTGCCGTTCGGCGAAGGCGCGGGCAGGGAGGCGGCGGAGACGCTGCTCGCGTCCGACAGCCTGCCCCCTGGCATCTTCTGCGCCTCGGACGAGATGGCCGCGCAGATGATGGCGGTGTTCCGTCAGGCGGGCGTCACCGCTCCTCGAGACTTTTCGATCATCGGCGTCGACGACCACCCCATAGCCGGCATGTTGGGGCTGACGACGATCGCGCAGTCCGCCAGAGAACAAGGCCGCGCGGCCGCAACCCTGGCCCTGCGGCTGCTCCGTGGTGAACAGCCCACGGAGGCCATCGCCCTCCCCACCCGGCTCGTGGTACGCGAGACGACCCGTCGGATGGAGCCCTGAGCGTCTCGCTGGCCTCGAACACGTGAAACTGCGCAAGCCGCGCAACAATCCGGCCGGAACGCAACGGTTACGCAAACCGACGCGCAAGCCGCTCCGACGCCCCGAACCTCGCCATATCCTCATGCTCGAATGAACCGACGACGGCTATTCCCCGAGGTGCAAGGTGAGTGTCCCCCAGAGCTTCCGCTCAAAGACGATCTATCAGGTCTATCCGAAGTCCTTCCGGGACTCCACCGGAAACGGAGTGGGTGATCTGCGCGGGGTGCTCGAGAAGGTGCCCTATATCGCCTCGCTCGGCGTGGACATGGTCTGGTTCAACCCCTTCTTCGTCTCTCCCCAGCGTGACAACGGCTACGACATCGCCGACTACTACGCGATCGATCCGAAGATGGGAACGATGGAGGACTTCGACGAGCTTGCCTCCGCGCTCGCCGCGCACGGCATCGGGATCATGCTCGACATGGTGCTCAACCACACCTCGACCGAACATGAGTGGTTCCAGCGCGCATGGGACGGGGATCTCACCTACCGCGACTACTACTACGTGCGGCCGGGAGGCGAGGACGGGTCGCTCCCGAACAACTGGGTATCCAAGTTCGGCGGTCCCGCCTGGGCGCGCTTCGGCGACCACGTCGACCCCGAGACCGGCCGGCCGCTCTACTACCTGCACCTCTTCGACGTCACCCAGGCCGACCTGAACTGGCACAACCCCGAGGTTCGCCGGCAGATGGCCAAGGTCGTGGACTACTGGCACGCCAAGGGCGTCAAGGGTTTCCGCTTCGACGTCATCAACCTCATCGGGAAGCCCACCGATCTGCCCTCCGCCCCGGAGGGAACCGACGACCGCGCCATGTACACCGACGGCGAGATGGTCAGCCCGTGGCTCCAGGAACTGGCCGCCACCTCCTACGGCCGAGACCCCGAGACGGTGACCGTCGGAGAGATGTCCTCCACCTCCATCGGCAAGTGCATCGAGTACACCAACCCCGACAACCGGGCCTTGTCGATGGCCTTCAACTTCCATCACCTCAAGGTCGACTACGCCAGCGACCGCAAGTGGACGCTCGCACCGTTCGATTTCGCTGCCCTCAAGCTCCTGTTCGCCGAATGGGGCCAAGGCATGGAGGCCGGCGGCGGATGGAACGCGCTGTTCTGGAACAACCACGACCAGCCCCGGGCACTGGACCGGTTCGGAGATCCGCTTCGCTACCACGCGGAATCCGCAACGATGCTGGCCACCGCCATCCACCTGCTGCGGGGCACGCCGTTCGTGTACCAGGGCGAGGAGATCGGGATGACCGATCCCGCCTACACCTCGATCGACGACTACGTGGACGTCGAGGCGATCAACGCCTACCAGGAACTGCTCGACGAGGGCACCTCCCCCGAGCGGGCATTCGCGATCGTTCACGCCAAGGCACGTGACAACTCGCGCACCCCGATGCAGTGGAGCGATGGCTCTGGGGCGGGATTCACGTCGGGGACGCCCTGGCTGAAACCGACCAATCAGGATCGCATCAACGTCGCGGTGGAAGAGGCGGGCGGCCGGATCCTGCCCTACTACCGGCGGCTCATCGAGCTGCGGAAGTCGCATCCCATCATCGCCGAGGGAACGTTCGCGCCGTACGAGCCCGGCCACCCGTCGGTGATGGCCTATCTACGACGGCTCGGCGAGCAGCGGCTTCTCGTCGTCTGCAACTTCTACGGCGAACCGACCAGCATCGATATCCCCTCTCAGTTCGTCGGTGCCGACGTCCTGATCAGCAACTATCCCCACGCCATAGCCGCGGCCGAGATGGAACTCGCGCCGTACCAGGCGACGGCGCTCCTCGCCTGACGCCACCGTTCAGGCCCACGAGATAAGGAAAACAATGACAGATATCCAACTAGCCTCCCCACTGGCGGGCACGCTCCTGCCACTGGCCGAGGTGCCCGATCCGGTCTTCGCATCCAAGGCCATGGGCGACGGGTTCGCCGTCGAACCCTCCGGAACCGGCGTCGTTCCCGTGGTCTCCCCCGTCGCAGGGAAGATCGTGATGGTGGCCAAGACCGGACACGCCTTCGGCCTGGCAACGCCTGAGGGGTTGCAGCTCCTGGTGCACATGGGCATCAACACGGTCGAACTCGACGGCGCCCCCTTCGCTCTGACCATCGCCGGTGGCGACGAGGTGTCCGCCGGTCAGCAGGTCGGCACCATGGATCTGACGATGGTCAAGCAGGCAGAGAAGCCGGCGACGACCATGATCATCCTCACCAACATGAAGAAGGTGGAAAGCGCCTCGTTCGAGGACGGCGAGGTGGCGCTGGGCGGGGCGTCCGGCTCCGTCGTCATGGCTGCACCTGCCGCACCGGCTGCACCGAAGCCCGCCGCGGCCGCGGTCTCCTCCGCGGCACCCGCCGAGGATCCCGAGCGCGCCGGGCTCGGCAAGTTCGATCTCCTTGCCTACGACATCATCGCCAACATCGGCGGAGCCTCCAACGTCAAGAAGGTGCTCCACTGCATCACCCGGGTGCGGTTCTACCTCCGCGACGACTCCCTGGCCGACGACAAGGTCATCGGCAACCTCGACGGCGTGATCGACATCGCGAAGGCCGGCGGCCAGTATCAGGTGGTGATCGGGCCGGAGGTCGAAGACGTCTACGCGGCCGTGGTCAAGCGGCTGGGCGGCGCCGGAGGCACCGCGAGCGCGGACGCCGAAGAAGAAGCGGAACCGAAGCCCACCACGGCCGTCGGCTGGCTGAAGTACGGCTTCAGCCAGCTCATCGGCGTCATCACCGGCTCGATGATCCCGGTGGTCGGCGTGATGGCGGCCTCCGGCATCCTCAAGGGGCTGCTCGCCCTGCTCACCCAGTTCGAGGTGATCCAGGGGTCGAGCAACACCTACCTGCTCATCTCCGCGATGTCGGACTCCATGTTCTTCTTCCTCCCCATGATCATCGGCTTCACCGCAGCCAAGCGGCTGGGCTCGAACCCGATCATCGTGGCCATCATCGGCGGCGTCCTCGTCTATCCCTCGGTGGTGCAGCTCGCGAAGACGGACACGGTCGTCGCCCAATTGGGCAACACGATCTTCAACGCCGACTTCCTCGGCATCCCGATCTCCCTTCCCGCCGGCAATGCCTACGCCTACTCGATCTTCCCGATCATCGTGGCGGCGTGGCTCGCGGCACGGATCGAGCCATGGCTGAAGCGCATCCTGCCGGCGGTGATCCACTCGATCTTCGCCCCTCTGCTGGAGATCTTCATCGTCGCCACCCTGCTCTTCGTCGTCTTCGGACCGATCATCATGATGCTGTCGGGCGGCCTCGCTCAGGGCATCAACGGCCTGATCGACCTCAGCTATCCGATCGCGGGCCTGCTGATCGGCGGGTTCTACCAGTGCCTGGTCATCTTCGGCCTGCACTGGGCGGTCATCCCGCTCATCGCGTCGCAGATCGCCGCTGAAGGCTTCTCCCCGCTGAACGCCATCGTGTCGGCGACGATGGTGGCCCAGGGCGGCGGCGCGCTCGCGGTGTGGCTGAAGACCCGCAACGCGAAGATCAAGGCGCTGGCCGGGCCCGCCACCATCTCCGCCTTCTGCGGCATCACGGAGCCGGCCATGTACGGCCTCAACCTCAAGTACGGCAAGGTGTTCATCACCGCGTCCCTCGGCGGCGCCGTCGGCGGCCTTCTGACCGGGCTCTTCGACGTGAACATGTTCGGTTTCACCGGAGCCTTCGTCGGCTTCCCGTCCTTCGTCAACCCCGAGGGTCTCGACGGTTCCTTCACCGGGTTCTGGGTGGCCTCGCTCGCGGCACTGGCCGTGTCCTTCACGGCGACCTACTTCTTCGGGTTCAAGGACTCGGATATCGACGGCGAGCGCACCGTCAAGAAGGTGCGACTGGGACGGCGTGAGCCGGTCGCCAAGTAGGCCCGGCCGAGAAGGTCCAACCTCTAGAGGCGCTGGACGGTCTAGCGACCGTTCAGCGCCTTCGCAATGCGGATGCGGATCTCTGCGGCGATGTCCTCGCGGGACCGACGGGCGTGCAGCACCAGGTAGCGCTCCGGCTCTGCGGCGGCCAGGTCGAGGAAGTGCTGGCGGGCGCGGCGATGCAGCTCGTCCCCCGCGGCCTCCAGGCGATCCTTGCGCTCGATGGTGGCCACGGCCTCGGCCGGATCGACGTCCAGCACGATGGTGAGGTCGGGCCGCAGATCGCCGACGGCCCACCAGGCGATGGTGGCGATCTCTTCTGTGCCCAGGTCACGGCCTGCGCCTTGGTAGGCGATCATCGAGTCGACGTAGCGGTCGGAGACCACCACCTCTCTGCGTTCCAGAGCCGGTCGGATCACCTCGCGCACGTGCTGGGCCTTGTCGGCCGCATACATCAGCGCCTCGGCGCGCGGGTCGACGTCGCCCATGGCCGGATCGAGCACCAGGCGGCGCAGCTCGTTGCCCACGAGCGTTCCCCCGGGCTGCCGGGTGATCAGATGCGGGATCCGCTGCGCCGTCAACCACTCGGCGAGCAGCGTCACCTGGGTGGACTTGCCGACGGAGTCCCCGCCCTCGAAGCAGACGAACATGGTGCGGACGCCCCTACGAGCCGGCCGGCTTCTTGGCAGCCGGCTTGCGAGTGGTCGTCGTCTTGCGGGCGGCCGGCTTCCTCGTGGTGCGCTTGGGGGCGGGGCCCTTGGCGCGCTTGTCGGCGAGCAGTTCGAAGGCGCGCTCGGGCGTCACTGTCTCCGGATCGTCGTCGCGACGCAGGGTGGCGTTGGTCTCGCCGTCGGTGACGTACGGACCGAACCGGCCCGACTTCAGCACCACGGGCTTGCTCGAGACGGGATCGGCGCCGAACTCCTTGAGCGGTGCCGCCGCAGCGGCCCGGCCCCTGGTCTTGGGCTGGGCATAGATTGCCTCGGCCTCCTCCAGGGTGATGCTGAAGATCTGATCCTCGGAGGTGAGCGAGCGCGAGTCGGCGGCCTTCTTCAGGTAAGGACCGTAACGCCCGTTCTGCGCCGTGATCTCCACGCCGTCGGCGTCGTAGCCCACCACCCGCGGCAGCGACAGCAGCTGCAGCGCCGTCGGGAGGTCGAGGCTGTCCAGGGTCATCGACTTGAACAGCGATCCGGTGCGCGGCTTGGCCGACTTGGGCGCGTCTTCGGGCAGCACCTCGGTGACGTAGGGCCCGTAGCGCCCGTTCTTGGCGATGATCATGTGCCCGCTGGCTTCGTCGACGCCCAGCTCGCGTTCGTCGTCGAGGGGTTTGCTGAGCAGTTCCTCGGCCACGTCCTTGGTGAGCGCATCCGGCGGCAGATCCTCAGGAAGGTTGGCGCGACGGCCGTCGGCCGCCTCCACGTAGGCGCCGTAGCGCCCCACCCGGACGCTGATGCCGGTGTCGCCGAGCGGGAAGGTGGAGATGGCGCGGGCGTCGATGTCGCCGAGCTCGTTCACCAGGCGCTCCAGGCCCTGATGCTCCGCGCCCGGACGGCCCCGGTAGAAGTCGGTGAGCACGGCGATCCGCTCGGCCTTGCCGCCGGCGATCTCGTCGAGCTGGTCCTCCAGCTGGGCCGTGAAGTCGTAGTCGACCAGCTCCGGGAAGTGCTCCTCGAGCAGCCTGGTCACCGCGAAAGCCAGCCAGGTGGGCACCAGGGCCGAGCCCTTCTTGAACACGTAATCGCGGGCCGTGATGGTGCGGATGATCGAGGCGTAGGTGGACGGCCGGCCGATCTCCAGCTCCTCCAGCTTCGCCACGAGCGACGGCTCGGTGTAGCGGGCGGGCGCGGTGGTGGTGTGTCCGGCGGGCGCGATGGAGTCGGCAGCCAGCTCCTGGCCCTGGGCGAGCCGCGGCAGGCGCGCCTGCTTGTCGTCGGTCTCGGTGCCCTCGTCGACGCCCTCGACATAGGCACGGAGGAAGCCGTGGAAGGTGATCGTGCGGCCCGACGCGGTCAGCCCCACCTCGGTGGCCCCAGCCACCGGGGCCGAGGACGTGGCGTCGATCTTGACGGTGACGGACTCGCCCTTGGCGTCGGCCATCTGCGAGGCGACCGTGCGCTTCCAGATCAGGGTGTAGAGGCGCAGCTGGTCGCCGGTGAGGCCGGTGCGCTCGGGCTGGCGGAAGGTGTCGCCCGCGGGGCGGATCGCCTCGTGCGCCTCCTGGGCGTTCTTCACCTTCGACGCGTAGACGCGCGGCTTGGCTGGCAGGTACTGCTCGCCGTAGAGCTCGCGCACCTGGGCACGGGCCGCATCGATGGCCGAGCTGGCCAGCGTCACCGAGTCGGTACGCATATAGGTGATGAAGCCGCCCTCGTAGAGGTTCTGCGCCACCGACATGGTGCGCTGCGACGAGAAGCCCAGCTTGCGCCCGGCCTCCTGCTGCAGCGTCGTGGTGCGGAACGGCTCGTAGGGGCGACGGGTGTAGGGCTTGGCCTCGACGCTCGCGACGGCGAACCTCGCATCCTGCAGGCCCTTGGCGAGCGCCGCCGCGCCCGTCTCGTCGAGCACCACGAGACCCTGGGACTTGACCTGCCCCTTGGAATCGAAGTCGCGGCCCTGGGCGACGCGATGCCCGCCCAGCGTGCTGAGCCGTGCGGGGAAGACCCGGGGCTCGGCGTCGGCACCCGCGTCGAGCGCGATGTCCAGATCCCAGTAGGAGGCGGGCACGAAGGCGATCCGCTCGCGCTCCCGGTCGACGATCAGGCGCGTGGCCACCGACTGCACACGGCCGGCCGACAGCTTCGGCATGACCTTCTTCCACAGCACGGGCGAGACCTCGTAGCCGTACAGCCGGTCGAGGATGCGGCGGGTCTCCTGCGCGTCGACCAGGTCGACGTCCAGCTCGCGCGGATTGGCCACGGCCTCCTCGATGGCGGGCTTGGTGATCTCGTGGAACACCATCCGCTTGGCCGGCACCTTGGGCTTCAGCTCCTCCAGGAGGTGCCACGCGATGGCCTCGCCCTCGCGGTCACCGTCGGTGGCCAGCAGGAGCTCGTCGGCGTCCTTGAGCTTGGCCTTCAGATCCCGGATGGTGGCCTTCTTGTCGGGCGACACCACGTAGATGGGCTGGAAGGCGTCGTCGACGTTGACCCCGGTGCGGGCCCACTTCTCGCCCTTGTACTTGACCGGAACCTCGGAAGCCTTCGTGGGCAGGTCGCGCACATGGCCACGGCTCGACTCGACGATGAAGCCGTCGCCGAGGAAACCGGCGATCTTGGTCGCCTTGGTGGGCGACTCGACGATCACCAGGCGCTTCAGCTTCTCAGCCATGCGGACACTTCCCGTTCTCGGTGGATAGGCAACGTTGTGTGAGACTACCCCGGCGGTCAAGCTGAGGGCCCCTTCCTCGGAAGCCGGCGGCATATCCTCGCGGTCGCCGCCGTGCAACAGGCTCACATGCTACACATCCGCGCCGGATACGCCGTTCGGGGTGATCTCAAGGAACTGATCGCGCAACGCGTCGCGGACCATCGGAAGGATGCTGGCGACCAGTTCCGCAGCATCGAGTTCCAGCACCTGCGCCACGGCAGCCAGCACCTGACCCAGCGTGAGATCGCCGTCGAGCGCGCCGAAGACCGCGGCCTCCGCCGTGCCCACTTCGATCGCGCGCAGCAGACCTCGGCGCTGGCGCAGCACGATGTGCTCGGGGTCGGCCTCGCCGGGACGGCCGATGGTCTCCTCCACGACGTCCACCAGGCGCGGTCGGCTGGCCAGCAGCTGCTCGGTAGGCAACCGCGATGCTTCGAGCGCCGCAGGATAACGAGCGAACACGTCGCCGACGGGCTGGGCCACCGCGTGCGGCCACGACTCCAGGTGGTGCACCGGCTCCCTGCCCTCGACCGTGCGCAGCCAGAGCCAGCCCATGCCCACCTCACGGATACCGAGCCCATTGAAGTAGTCGAGCCAGCGCCGATAGGTGGGCAGCCACGCTTCCGAGCCGCCCAGGCCGGCGTCGGTGAGCCACATCTCGATATAGGAGAACACGTCCAGGCGCTCGCGCTCGATCACCCAGAGGTCGCAGTCTGGAGCCCACGACGAGAGCCGCTCGCGCCAATCGACTCCGTCGACGATCGCCCAGTTGGTGAGCAACTGCAGCCTCCCGCCGGGGGTAAGGTGCGCCGGGGCCTGCCGAACGATGGCCTCGACCAGGCCGTCGCCGAGCAGGTTGGTCTCGCGGTAGACGAGCGTCTCCGTGTCCTCCGAGGGCGGGCTCATCACGTATGGCGGGTTGGAGACGATCAGGTCGAACCGCTCCCCCGCGACAGGCTCGAACAGCGAACCGACGCGCAGGTCTGCCTCCGCGCCGCTCAGCGCCAGCGTCAGCCGGGCCAGCTCGACGGCCCGCTCGTTCAGGTCGGTCGCCACGATCCGCTCGGCATGCCGAGCGAGGTGCAGCGACTGCACTCCGCAGCCGGTGCCTAGATCGAGCGCCGATTCCACGGGCCGCCGCGAGATCAACTGAGCCAACGTCGTCGAGGCCGGCGAGACGCCCAGCACGTAATCGGGGCGAGTGGGCTCGGTGTCCTGATCGAGGCCCGGTGTCAGATCGGAGACGACCCACCCCGAGGCGCCGTCATCGGGCGAGGCGAAGGGCCGGATGTCTATGGCTGGGTCGACGTCATCGGACTCGTCCTCGGGATCGTGGGCAGCGAGGCCGTGTGCGAGCAGCGCCTCCACGTCGAAAACAGCGCCCAACGCACCTGCTGAAACCCGCTGCTGAAGGACGAACAGCCGGATCAGCGCTGCCTGCGGATCCATCGCACCCGCTAGAGCGACATCGGCAGGCACCGTGGAGTTTCGCCCGAGTCCCTCCTGGCCGAGGTCGCCGATCCGCTCGATGACGGCATCGGTGGTGTATCCGGCAGCCTCGAAGGCTGCCCGCAGCGCGGTGGCGTCGATCACTGGACCCAAGACCTCACTTCACCGAGTCGGTGGCGCCCTGCCACAGGTTGATGCCGTCCATGTCCGACTGGGCGTCGATGGACGCGATCTCCTCGGCCGTGAAGGACAGGTTGTTCAACGCGCCGAGGTTGTCGTCGAGCTGCTGCGGCGACGAGGCCCCGATCAGCGCCGAGGTGACGGTGCGCTCGCCCTGGTCGCGCAGCACCCAGGCGAGGGCCATCTGCGCGAGGCTCTGACCGCGCGCGGCGGCGATCTCATTCAGCGCGCGGAGCCGCCGGATGTTGTCGTCGCTGAGCAGCGCGGGATCGAGCGACTTGCCCTGTGATGCCCTGGACCCCGCTGGGATGCCGTTCAGATAGCGTCCGGTCAGCATGCCCTGCGCCAGCGGCGAGAAGGCGATCCGCCCCATGCCGGCTTCGGCGCACGCGGCCAGGAGGCTCGGTTCGCCCTCTTCCACCCAGCGGTTGACGATCGAGTAGGACGGCTGATGGATCACCAGCGGCGTGCCCAACTCACGCGCGATGCGCTGCGCCTCGAGCGTCAGCCGGCCGGAGTATGACGAGATGCCCGCGTAGAGCGCCTTGCCCGAACGCACGGCCTGGTCGAGCGCCTGCATCGTCTCCTCCAGCGGCGTCTCCGGATCGGGACGGTGGTGATAGAAGATGTCGACGTAGTCGAGCCGCATCCGGCGCAGCGAGTCGTCCAGGCTGCTCAGCAGGTACTTGCGGGAGCCGCCGAAGCCATAGGGGCCCGGCCACATGTCCCAACCGGCCTTCGACGAGATGATCAGCTCGTTGCGGTAGGGGCGGAAGTCCTCGGCCATGAGCTGACCGAAGTTGGTCTCGGCGGAGCCGTAGGGAGGCCCGTAATTGTTGGCCAGGTCGAAGTGGGTGATGCCGCGGTCGAAGGCATGGCGCAGCACGGCGCGCTGCCGTTCCAGGGGCGTGTCGTCGCCGAAGTTGTGCCACAGCCCCAACGAGATGGCGGGCAGCTTCAGCCCCGAGGTGCCGAGCCTGCGGTAGGGCATCGTTGAGTACCGGTCTGCACATGCGGAATACGTCATGGGAATCACCCTATCGAGACACCGCCGGATCATCGGCTGCCAGCCGTCGCTTGTCGTACCAGTTCGCCGCCAGGCCACAGCTCCGCCGCGGGTTGCAGGTCGACGGAGACCTCCGCGATCACCACCACATCGGGCGCAACCCCCAGCACACGGCACCCCGACAGAGTGACCTGGTTGGCGCGCGCCACCTCCTCACCGGCCGGGCACGGGTCGTCGCCCCGCACCGCGGCGGCCACCGCTCCCAGCGCCGCGAGTTCCGCGGCCTGCTCCGCATGGCGGATCTGGGCGAACCAGGAGATCAGGATGGTCGCCATGAACATGACGGCGCCGAGCGCCGCGCACACGCCCACGACGAGCATCGATCCCGCGCCGCGTTCCGATGCCCGGCTCATGGCACTTCTCCGGGCTCATAGGCGGCGAAGGCCTCGGCGGACACCGGTACCCGGCCGAAGCCGAGTACCCGGACCTCGGCCGACACCAGCACCCGCACGCCGTCCTTCTTCCGCGTCGTCTTCACCGAACCGCCCGGGGGCAGGCGATTCTCCGCGGCCTCGACGGCGGCTTGGTCACCCCGGGCCTCCTGCCGGGCGAGCTGTGCGCTCGACTCCGCACACGCGGCCTGGGTGACGCCGATCTGGCCCAGCGAGATCAGCACCGCAAGCAGCAGGGTGGCCGTCACGAAGCCGATGGCCAGTTCCACCGTCACCATGCCGCGCTGGCGGAGTCGAGCGCGGCCGTTCACAGCGTCGCCGCGACCTTGGTGAACGCATCCACCACCCACTCGAACAGCTCATTGAAGAACCGGTTGTCGTTGAACACCCGCAGCAGCACCAGGGCGGCCGCCGCGGCGGCGAGCAGGCCGATGGCGTACTCGACGGTGGTCAGCCCGCGCTCGGCGAGGCGGCGGACGGAGGAACGAGGCCGAACCTCGAGGGAATCAGACATGATGACGGTGACCTTTCTCCTGCCCGAACGCCTTTCGTCCGGGTCATCACCGTTATTGCGATCGGGGCCCCGTTTTTCCCACTCTCTTTCCTCGCTGTGGAAACCGGATCTCGTCGCGAACTCGCCCTGTGGAAAGTGAGAGATCACCCATCGAGCAGCAGGGTGAGCAGCATGGTCGCATCCGCCTTGTTCAGCACCTGGTTGGCATTGCCGCACTTGGGCGAGACCACGCACGCCGGGCAGCCCTCCTCGCAGCGGCATCGTTGCAGCACCTCGAGCGTCGCGAGCAGCCACTGTTCGACCACGTCGAAGCCGCGGCGAGCGAATCCCGCACCGCCGGCGAGTGCGTCGTGCACGAAGACGGTCGGCAGCCCGGTATCCGGATGGATCGGCGTCGACACTCCTCCGATGTCCCACCGGTCGCACGGGGCGAACACCGGCAGCAGGCCGATCGCCGCGTGCTCCATCGCATGCAGGGCGGCGCCGACGCGCAGGTCGGGCCAGCCGATTCGCGCGCTCACCTCCCAGGGCACGCTCCACCAGACCGCTTCGGTCGCCAGCCGCCGCTGAGGCATCTCGAGCGGCGTCGAGTCCCAGACCTCGTTGGTCACCTCGTCGCGCCGCAGGTAGCCCACCACCTGGGAGGTGAGCGTCACGTCGCCGCGGTGCACCATCGTCGCGCCGAAAGCGCGGCTGTCTCGCTCCCGGTCGACGGCGATCTCGAAGCTGCTCTGCGCCTGCGTGTAGTAACGGGGACGGCCGGGCACGACGAGCGCCTGATTCTCGGGATAAGAACACTCCTCCACCAGGTAGCTCTCCCCTTGATGCAGGTAGACCGCGCCCGGGTGCACGGTGCGGTCGGCGGCCTCGTGATCGATCACCCCGATCACCCGGCCGGTGTCGCGTTCGACGATGTCGAGGGGTTTCGGTCCCGGGGAGCGCAGCGAGATGTAATCGACGGCGCGATCGGGCCTGGTCCAGAAGTAGCGGCCCCCGCGGTCGCGCAGGACGCGTTGACGCGACAGCTCTGCCACCAGCGCCGGGAAGGTGGGGCCGAACCAGTACTCGTCGGCCGCCGACAGCGGCAGTTCCTGGGCGGCAGCGGCAAGGTGCGGGCCCAGTACGAAGTGATTGTCGGGGTGCACCACCGCATGCTCGACGGGCGCGTCGAAGATGAGTTCCGGATGCTCGAGGAGATACGCGTCCAACGGGTTCTCGCGGGCCAGCAGCACGGCCAGCGCCTCCTGCCCTCCTCGTCCGGCGCGCCCGAACTGCTGCCAGAGCGACGACAGCTTGCCCGGATAGCCGGCCACCAGCACGGCGTCGACGCCCGAGATGTCGACACCCAGTTCCAGCGCATTCGTGGTGGCCACCCCCAGCAGCCGTCGATCCTGCAGCTGGGCTTCGAGCGAGCGCCGGTCCAGAGCCAAGTAGCCAGCCCGATAGGAGGCGATCCGGGTGGGCTCGGCCGCACGGTCCTGGGCATGCGAAGAGACCAGCTCCGCGCCGATCCGGGAAGCGACGAAGGCGAGCGTCTGGGCGTCGTCGTCGGTGAGGCCGGCAAGGAGCACCGCAGCATCGGAGTTCAGCGAGTCGGTGGGCTGCCACAGCGCAACCGTGCGAGCCGGCGATGGCGCTGTGTTCTGCCCGACCACCTCGACGCTCGACTCGCCGATCAAGCGCCCCCCGAACTCCGAGGCGTTGGGCGCGGTGGCCGACGACAGCACGAAGGCGGGGTGGGCACCGTATTGGGCGGCGATGCGGCGCAGCCGCCGGATCACCTGAGCGACGTGGGCGCCGAAGATGCCTTGGTACCGGTGAGCCTCGTCGACGATCACGTAGCGCAGGCCGCCGAGGAACGACGCCCAGCGGCGGTGGTTGGGCAGCATCGAGTAGTGCAGCAGGTCTGGGTTGGTGAAGATCAGCGAGGCGTGGTCGCGGGCGAAGCGACGCTCCGCCGTATCGGAGTCGCCGTCCAGCGCCGTGATCCACCAGTTCCGAGGGCCCAGCGGACGCGCAGCCCGCACCTGGTCGTGTGCCAGGGCCTTGGTGGGCGACAGGTACAGCGCGGTGTGCCGCGAACCGACGGACCGGCGCTCGGCCGGATCCGCCTTTCCTCCCAGCCGCCCGTCGACGGTGGCCGCGAGCACCGGCATGAGATAAGCCAGCGACTTTCCCGACCCCGTCGGGGTGCAGATCGCCGCATGCCGACCGGCGTAGGCGTGCTCGGCGAGCTCCACCTGATGCCGCCACGGGGCGGGCACGCCGTCGGCTTGGATCCGCGCAACGGTCTCCTCCCCCAGCCACTCCGGCCACTCTGCACGCTGCCCCGGCGACGCCTCGACCCTGCGGGTCGCCACCACCTCGTCGCGCTCCAGCAGCCACTGCCAACGAGGGCTGGAGAAAGAGGACGACATGACCGAAATGGTATGGCCTCCCACCGACAGCTCCCTGGAGCCACGATCATCGAACGACGAAGAGAACCCGAACGGGCCATGACGGAGACTGTTCTTCGACCACTCGTCGACGCCAAGCGGTACTGCTCGGACAGGTTGAGCGGCTGTCACACTTTTGTCGCGCCGTCCGACGTCTCTGATGAAGGCCCGCCATATTCGAGCGGGCCGGAGGAGGACAGGATGACGCGAATCAACATCGGCAAGACCAACAAGCTCGGTTACGCCGCCGTGATAGGGATGGAGGGCTACGCCCGCACGTCCGTCGACAAAGAGCTCCTGGAGCTGCTCAAACTGCGGGCCTCCATCGTGAACGGCTGCGGCTTCTGCATCGACATGCACGCCACGGAGGGGGCCCGGTGCGGCATCTCGCAGCGGAAGCTGCACGCCGTCGCCGGATGGCAGCACGCCGGTGAACTGTTCGACGAGCGGGAACGAGCGGTGCTGGCGCTGACAGACGCCGTGACGCTGATCGGCCCAGACTCGGTGAACGACGAGGTCTGGGACGCCGCCGCCCAGCACTTCGACGACAGCGCCCTCGGCGCTCTGGTGCTGGCGATCGCGACCATCAACGTGTGGAACCGCATCGCGATCGCCACGGGTATGACTCCGCCCATCGATGAGAGGCACCCGGTTGCCTGATCGAGATCGACACCGGCCATGATCACCCGATCGGGGGACTACCGTGGGCAAGGTGACAGGATCAACTCCCGCAACCTCGGCCTGGCGTGCAGAACGCGACCGCCTCCTGGGCATCGCGTACCGAATGCTCGGCGACTTCGGTCATGCCGAGGATGTCGTCTCCGAAGTCGCGATCGAGGCCCTGCGCACGGAACGCGACGCCACCACCGACGTGCGTTCGTGGCCCGCCTGGCTGACGACGGTGTGCGTGCGCCGCTCGATCGACAGCGTGCGACAGCAGGCTGCCATACGGGAGGAGTATCCCGGCCCGTGGCTCCCCGAGCCGATCGCCACAGAGCAGCTCCCTGAGGACACCATCGCCAACCGCGAACTCCTGTCGCTAGCCTTTCTGCACATGGCCGAGCAGCTCGCGCCAGAAGCCCGCGCCGCGCTTGTCCTGTATCGCGCCTTCGGGATGTCGTCGGTGGAGATCGGCGAGGTTCTCGACAAATCGCCGGCGGCCGTCAGGCAGATGATCTCTCGCGCCCGCCGGCGCCTGCGACTGGCCCCGGACACCATGGCGGCACCGCGCACCGATCGTGGCGCACTCGAGAAACTCGTCGCTGCGATCGAGTCAGGCGACATCGACGCGGTTGTCGCGATGCTTCATCCCGACGCGATCCTCTGGTCCGATGGCGGAGGAAAGATGCGCAGCGCGCGCAACCCCCTCTTCGGCGCCGATACCATCGTCCGCTTCCTGGTGGGCATTCTCTCCGGAGCAGCGCGCAACTTCCCCGACCTGCCGCCGCGTCTCGAGATCATCAATATCAACGGCGGCTCCGCCGTCGCGTTCCACCTTCCCGGCCGCCTCGACGTCGTCTCCCTCGAGCTGGACTCCCAGGGCCTGGTCTGCGGCATCCGCCAAGTGGCCAACCCGGACAAGATCACCCGAGTGGACCGCTGACCGGGGCCCGACGGTTCGGCTCATCCGATGAGATCCTGCAGCAGTCCGACGATGATCGGGACGACGCCGATCAGCACGAAGGCCGGCAAGAAGCACACCATCAGCGGCAGCACCGACTTGACCCCGACGGTGCGGGCCGCCTTGATCGCATGGTCGCGCTCCGCCTGACGGGCGCGCTCCGCGTGCATTCGCAACGCCTCGACCAGCGCGGTACCCGACCGCGCGGAGCGCGCGACATCGCGAGCCACCCGACCCCACACCGAGTGCTCTGCCAGCGACGCCCACGACCCGCCCTCGTCTAGCCCGAGACTTGACGACGACGCCGTTTGCGTCAGCAGGGTCCGGGTGGGCTCCGGGCTGACTTCGGCAACGGTCCGCACCGCGACGCCGACCGGCGCGCCGGCCTCGAGCACGGCCGCCAGGAAGCCGAGTGCGTCCGGCAGCTGCGCCTTCAACCGATCGTCTTCCTTGGCCGCACGGCCCCACCACCCGCGCGTCACGCCTCGCAGCGGAACAGCTCGAACCGGCCGCAGCCGATCCAACTGCCGAGGCAGGAGGAACAGCCAGCAGGCCAGCCCGGCGAGCAGGGCCGCGAGCAGTGCGGTCATGTTCTCGTCCGTTCAGCTCCCGCGGCGAGGCGTTCGATCCACAGCACCCCGATGCTGGTGAGACTCACGGCGATCAGGATCGCCCAGGAGCCGCCGGGATCGTGCAGCAAGAAGCTCAGCGGATCGGCTCCGACGACCGCCCCCAGGCCCAGCCCGAGAAACGGCAGCGCCGCCATGATGTGGCCGCTGGCGCGCGCCGCCGCCAGCTCGGACTCGACCAGCGAGCCCAGGGCCTGACGGTGCCGAAGGTTCTCCGCGACGCCGGCCAATAGCTCGGCCGTCGGCGCACCGCTGCGACCACCCAACGTCCATGCGGCGGCCACGGCTGCCAGCTGAGACCGGCCAGGTTCGGTGGAGCTCTGGGCCAGAGCGTTGCCCACATCCCCTCCCAGCGCCGAGACCGCAGCCGCGAACTCCAACGCCTCGCAGTCGTGAGCAGCCTCCCGCAGCGCGATGGAGGGAACCTGGCCGGTCCTCAGCAGCGCCGCGAGCAGCGTCGCCCCCTCCGCCACATCCTCGACCGCACGGGCTGCCCGACGACGTCTCCGACGGGACCGGACGATCCATCCGATGGTGCCGCTCGCGACGAATACTGCCGCCAGTCCAGGCACCATCCAGGTGCCCACGACCGCTATGACGATCACAATCACAGTCAACGCCGACCGTCGCCCGCCGCCCCGTCGATGCGACGCGAGATCGGATGCGTCGAGCCGACGAAGCCGTTGCGGCCCGGACGGAGACAACCACAACAGCACGGCGAGCGCGGCCATCACCGCAGCGCCGATCATGCGCCCACCAGCCGTCGCAGCTCGTCGCCGGCCTCCCGGTAGCGCACGACCCCACCCGCGAGTTCGGCCGCCGGAACGATCTCGATCAGCGCGCTGGACCCCCTGCGGACCAGCCCGATCTCGTCGACGCGGCGGCGACCGGAGGCGTCCCTCGCCACGTGCACCACCAGCCTCAAGGCCGCTGCAATCTGGGCGTGACAGGCCTCCCGACCCAAGCCGCCGAGCGCGGCCAGCGCCTCCAGACGCGCGGGCACGTCTGCGACCGAGTTGGCATGAACCGTCGCGCATCCCCCCTCGTGCCCGGTGTTGAGGGCCGTGAGGAGGTCGATCAGTTCCGCCCCACGCACCTCACCCAGCACCACCCGGTCCGGCCGCATCCTCAGGGCCTGGCGCACCAGCGTCGTCAGGTCGATCCGTCCCACGCCCTCCGCGTTGGCGGGTCTGGCCTCCAGCCGGACGCAGTGGGGATGATCCGGGACCACCTCGCGTGCATCCTCGACCAGCACGATCCGTTCGCCACCCGGCACCAGCGCGAGCATCGCCGCGAGTAGCGTCGTCTTTCCGGCACCGGTGCCCCCGCTGATCAGGAAGGGCACCCGACGCTCCACCACCCGCGACAACAGCCTTGCCCCCTCGGTTGACAACGAGCCCACCGCGACGAGGTCGGCGAGGGAGAAGGATCGCCGCGCCGGCACCCGCAGCGACAGACAGGTGCCGGGTTCGGCCACTGGAGCGAGCACGGCGTGGAGCCGGGTGCCGTCGGCCAGCCGGCCGTCGACGAAAGGCTGGGCGTCGTCGAGACGCTTGCCCGTGGCCGTCGCCAAGCGAACCGCCAGTCGACGCACCTGCTCGTCGTCGATGAACCGGACATCGGACCGCACGAGGCCCGCTCCCTGGTCGACGAACACATCATGCGGCCCGTTCACCAGCACGTCGCTGACACCCGGACGCCGCAGCAGTTCCTCCAACGGCCCTGCCCCGACGCTGTGACGCCGCAGCCGCGCCAGCGCGTCGCGCACCCCTTCGTCGCTCACCACAAGGCCGAGGCTGCGCATGGACGCGGCTACGTCGGCCGGAGTGTAGGCGCGACCGAGGGAGGCGAGGAGGCGACGCAGCGCATCGAGTTGTTCATCGGTCATCGCGCAGCCCCTTCCACGCCGCCGCCACATCGCGTTTCAGTCGGCGGGCTCGACCGTTGCGGGGCGGCAGGCCCAGCTCGGCGAGCTTCGGCACGGCCGCGTCGTGACGCACCTCCGCCAGCAACGGGAGGCCGATCGCGTCGGCCACTGCGCCCGCCGGCACCCTCCGCCCCACGCCGCTGCGCACCATGACGACGGTGGGACTGACGCCCGACGTGGCCATGCGCATCCGGGCCGCCGACACGCCCCTCACATCCGCGCCGACGAGGAGGATCATCTCGTCGGCCTCGGCGCCGTGGTCGCGAGGCTCGCGCCCGCAGTCGAGGAAGACGTAGTCGTTGGTGCGGCGCAGAGATCCCAGCACGGCGGACACCGACGCCGGGGAAACCGCGACGTGGGTGCTGCGCTGCGCGGAGACCACGGCCACTCCGTCGACGCTGGGCAAGGACTCCCGCAGATCCTCAAGCTCTCCCGCGGCGTGCAGCAGATCCGGCCATCGGAAACCTCGCTGGGTCTCGGCCCCCAGCAGCAGATCGAGTCCGCCGCCGCATGGATCCAGTTCCACGAGGGCCACTCGCGAGCCCTGGTCCGCAGCAGTCAAGGACAGCGCGGCGGCCATGGTGCTCGTTCCAAGGCCTCCGGACGCGCCGACCAGGGCGACGACCTTCGCCTTCGACGTGCTCGTGCTGGTAGCGGATGCGATCACCTCGGCGAGCCGCGACCCGCCGTCGGGCAGCACCAGGACGGGCAGCTCGAGCACCGACGACGCACCCACCAGATCGGCGGCGACGCGCCCGACGAGATAGGCCGACCCAGGCAACGGCCCCAACCGGGACAGCCCCGTAGCCAACTCCGGCGAGATCAGTCTCACCGCGGAGTCCGACCAGCGAGCGGCGGCCTCCCCCGCCGACCCCGCCACCGTCAGTTCCACCCCCAGGGCGATCGCGGTGGTCTCGACCGCCTCGATCAGAGATTCGTCCCTGGCGCACAAGAGCACATGAGTCATGCCTTCTTGATAGAACGCACGGGCCCCCGCGTCCCATCGCATTTTCGGTTTGTGGAAAACTCATACCTGCGGAACCTCATGGCAACGGGGATAGGGTGTGGTTCTGAGAGCGAACACGGGAAAGGATGCGATGAGTCGAGCGACCATGCCCGATGAGGCACTGGACTGGCTGGCCGTATGGGGCAACGTCCGCGGCCTCGTCGTCGGCAACGACACGCATCTTCCCCGGCGGCTCGGCGAACGCGGCCACCGGGTCATCGCACTCACCGACGACGCCACGAAGGTGGAGCACCTGACCGGCCCCGGTCTGATGCCGCTGATCGGCAGCGCTTCCGCCCTCCCGTTCGACCCCTTCCAGTTCGAGGTGGTGTTCATCCACCAGGGCCTGCATCTGCTGGATCTCGAGGCCGCCCTGCCCCAGATCACCCGAGTGCTGATGGCCGGCGGCTGCCTGTCCGCGTCGTATGTGATCCGCGACGACTCCGTGCCCTGGGTGCGCCGGCTCCAGGCGCTGCTGCGCCGCTACGATCCGCTGGCGATGAGCGGCGACTACGGGCATTCCTCGCTCGAACAGCTCCGCGAGGCCAAGTACTTCGCGGAGATCGACCAGCGAGCCTTCCGCATCTGGCAAACGGTGAGCCGAGCGCAGATGGCCCAGCTCGTCCGAAATCAGTCCTTCGTGGCCAAGCTCAACTTCCAACAGCTGGACCGGCTCGTGGGCTCCGTGATGGACCTCTACGACTCCTCCGCGCGTCCCGGCGAGTCGCTCAAGCTGCCCTTCCAGCTGCTCTGCTGGCGCGCCTGGGTGGACCACACCGAGCTCACCGGCCCGGTCCACGTGCCCGACGGAGCCCTGCAGATCAATCTCTAGCCGAGGCGTAGAATCGGGCCCCATGACCGCAGCCGATGAGACCGACAGCAATAGCAATCGCCGCGACCCCTTCTCCGAGGAGTTCAAGGCGTTCATCGTCTCGGATTGGGCCCCGTACCCCGACGCTCTTCCCCCGGCGCTGCCCGCCACGAGCTACACCCCAGCTCGCCGCGAGCGCCTCGTCGCGCTGCATCCGGGCGCGACTCTCGTCATCCCGGCAGGCCCGTTCAAGGTGCGCTCCAACGACACCGACTACCGCTTCCGCCCCCATACCGCCTTCGCCTACCTGAGCGGCCTGGGCGAGGATCGCGAACCCGATTCGGTGCTCGTGGTCGCCCCTGACGCGTCGGCGACCCTGTACTTCAAGCCACGCGCGCCCCGCACCGACCGCGAGTTCTATGCCGACGCCCGCTACGGCGAGATGTGGGTGGGTACCCGCGACTCCGTCGAGGAGATGTCGGCCGCCACCCAGATCGCCTGCCGGCACTGGGACGAACTGCCGCAAGTCCTGGCCGACGCCGAGCACCTGCTGGTGATCCGCGACGCCGACCCCGCCGCCACCGCCAAGGTCGACGAGGCCCGCGGGCGCGTCGACGAGGACGGCGACGCGGAGTTGGCCCGCAACGTCTCCGAGCTGCGCTTCGTCAAGGACGAGTTCGAGATCGCCGAGTTGCAGCGCGCCTGCGACGCGACGGAGGTCGGCTTCAAGGCCGTCGCCCGCGAGCTGCCGGCAGCCGTGGGCAACGGGCGCGGCGAGCGCTGGGTCGAGGGCATCTTCAGCTTGCACGCGAGGCATCTGGGCAACGCCGTCGGCTACGACACCATCTCCGCCGGCGGCGACCACGCCAACACCCTGCACTGGATCCGCAACGACGGTGACCTGATCCCCGGCGACCTGCTCCTGCTGGATGCCGGCGTCGAAGTGAACACCCTCTACACCGCCGACGTCACGCGCACCCTGCCCGTGAACGGCACCTTCTCGCCCGCCCAGCGCCGCGTCTATGAGGCCGTGCTGGCCGCGCAGAACGCCGGCATCGAGGCCTGCCGTGCCGGCGGCAAGTTCGCCGACGTGCACGCGGCGGCCATCGCCGTGGTGGCGCGCTTCCTCGAGGAGATCGGCGTCCTGCCCTGCTCGGCCGAGGAGTCGCTGCAGCCCGACAAGCAGTACCACCGGCGCTGGATGGTGCACGGCACCTCGCACCACCTGGGCCTCGACGTGCACGACTGCGCGGCGGCGTCCATGGAGTCCTACCGCCTGGGCGATCTCAAGGCCGGCATGGTGATCACGGTGGAGCCGGGCATCTACTTCCGATCCACCGACCTGCTGGTGCCCGAGGAATATCGCGGCATCGGCATCCGGATCGAGGACGACGTCCTGATCACCGACGGCGACCCCGTCCTACTGTCCGGCGCTCTGCCCCGCCAGGCAGACGATGTCGAAGCCTGGCTGGCCCGCCTGCAGAGCTGAGTCTCACAAATAAAAGTGGCTGAGCGGGGGTGATCTGTACGCATTGCACAGATCACCCCCGCTCAGCCACTTTTATTCTGAGTAGTTGCCGAACGCCGCCCGTCAGTGGCCGGCCATGAGCTCCCGGAGGTGCCCGGCAACCGCAACAGGGGCGGCCAGCGGCACCTGATGGGCGACGCCGGGGACCACGACGAGCTGGGTGTCCGGTGCGCGATCGGCCACCAGGCGGACCTTCTCCAGCGGATTGGAGGCGTCCTCCTCGCCCGCGATGATCAGCAGCGGAACGGTCATCGACGGCAGGTCGTCGCGCACGTCGTGCACCGCGAGGGCACGGCAGAGCTGGGCGTAGGAATGGTCGTCGGTGTCGACGATGTCCTGGCGGATCCGCGCCACCACCGCCGGTTCCTTGGCCGCGAAGGCCGGAGTGAACCAGCGCTGGACAGTGGGCTCGGCCAGGGGTTCGGTTCCGCCCGCCTCCACCTGGGCGGCGCGTTCCAGCCAGGCGTCGGGCTCGCCGACCGTCGCAGCGGAGGCCACCACGGCGATGCCGGAGAAGACGTCGGCGTAGTCACGCGCCAGGTGCAGGCCCACCGCGCCAGAGACGGACAGGCCAGCGTAGGAGACGGGCAGGTCTCCCACCTGCGCGCGCACCTCAGCGGCGACGGCGACCATCCCCCCGGCCACCGCATCCAGCGTGGCCTCGTCGGCCTCATCCCAAGGCGCCACCGGCCCATGCCCGGGCAGGTAGACCAGCGCCACGAAGGCATCCGCGGCCAGCAGGCGCGCCACATCGCCCCATTGATGCTCCGCGTGCCCCGCGAGGCTGGGCGAGAGCAGGAGAATGCGATCGGCGTGCGCGTCGGGGTTGGTCAGTTGCCAGGTGAGTTTCATCGTGGTTCCTCCAGGATCGCGGGCGGTGAGGGGTGGGTTCGTGTCACTGGAAGTACTGGGCCCGGAAGCCGGGCATCTGATCCAGCAGTTCCTTGGCCTGGGCGGTCACCTTGTGTTCGCAGAGCACCTCGTAGCTGGTGGCGACGATCTGGCGCATCGACTCGAAGTCACGTTTGCCCTGGGTCATCGAGTACCCCAAGCCCGCCGAGATCACGCCCATCACCATGCCCAGCGCCAGGCCGGCGAGCAGCAGCAGTCCGGTCGGTGTGTTACCGCCGAGGAAGATCATCAGCATGAGCCCGACCAGCAGGCCGGTGGTGATCCCCGACGCCGCTCCCTTGCCGAGCACGGAACCCCAGGTGCGACGTCCCGTCACCCGCTCCAGCGACTTCAGCTGGGCCCCGACGATCATCAGGTTCTGCACGGGAAAGCCCTTGTCGGCCAGGTAGTCGACGGCCTTCTGGGCCTCCTCATAGGAACGAAACGACGCCAGCGACTGCGGAAAGCTGAGTTCGAAGCCCTTCTTGGGATTCATCATCGGGCTGGACATCCCGCCTCCTCACGCGTGGTTGCCCTCCACCCTACCCGCGGTTGCTTCCGGCGTTGGCTGCTTGATGCTTGAATGGGTGCCATGAGCGGCGATCGACAGGTGTTTATCTCACGCGTCATCGGCCTTCCCATCGTCGACGCCGCTGGCGATCAGGTGGGACGGGTCAAGGACGTGGTGTGCTTCCTGCGCGACGAGGGACGCGCCCCGCGGGTTAAGGGCCTGGTGGTGGAACTGTTCGCGCGCCAGCGGATCTTCGTCCCCATGGTGCGCGTGCACAACATCACCCCTTCTCAGGTGGCGATCCTCGGGCAGGTGGACACCCGTCGCTTCCAGCGCCGCAGCGGCGAGGTGCTGGTGGACGCCGACCTGTTCGACCGCCGCACCACCCACGACCAGCCCACCCGGATCCAGGACGTGGCCATGAAGCAGGTGCGCAACCGCGAATGGGAGCTCTTCTCCGTCGCGCTGCGCACCGTCTCGCCGCTCGGCCGCTTCGGTCTGGGCGGACGCACGACGCCGAACATCGTGCCGTGGAGCGACGTGCCGCTTCTGACGCTCACCCCGAAGAACACCACCGAGCAGATGGTGGCCGAGTTCAGCGAGATGAAGCCGGCCGATGTCGCGAAGGAGCTGCACGACCTGGAGCGCGACCAGCTCGTCGCCGTCGTCGAGGCCCTGGACGACGAGACCCTCGCCAACGCGATCGAGGAACTGCCCGAGGACGAGCAGGTGGAGCTGATCTCCGCGCTGGAGGTGGAGCGCGCCGCCGACGTGCTGGAGGAGATGGCCCCCGACGACGCCGCCGACCTGATCCGCGAGCTGCCCGTCGAGCTCGCCGAAGACCTGCTGCGCCGGATGGAGCCGGAGGAGGCCTCCGACGTGCGGCGCCTGATGGTCTACGAGGAGTTCACCGCGGGCGGCATGATGACGCCGGAGCCGATCATCCTCGACACCGACGCCACCGTCGCCCAGGCGCTGGCGCTCTGCCGGCAGGCGTCGCTGACCCCCGCGCTGGCGTCGATGGTGTTCGTCTGCCGGCCGCCCCTGGAGACCCCATCGGGCCGCTACATCGGCGCCGCCCACATCCAGCAGCTGCTGCGCGCCGCACCGACGCTGCTCGTCGCCACCATGCTCGACGAGAACCTCGAACCCCTGCATCCCGCCGACCCGCTGGCCAAGGTGAGCCGCTTCTTCGCCACCTACAACCTGGTGGTGGCCCCCGTCGTCGACGATCAGCGCCAGCTGGTGGGGGCGGTCACCGTCGACGATGTGCTCGACCACATGCTCCCCGACGATTGGCGCGGCGACCAGATGGACGGCGAACCGCCGGTGCGGGCAGCTCATGGCTGAGACACGAACGAACCCCGGGGTGCGCGTCCAGTGGTACGCAGTGGTGCAGTTCCTCGCCCACCTCGGCGTGCTCGCCATCGGCTGCTACTCGCTGTGGCAGATGGGCGGCGGTTGGTGGCTGGGCGCGCTGGCAGGTGCCGTGTTCGCCGTCGTCTACGGCTCAATCTGGGCGACGTGGCTGGTGGCCGGCAGCGCACGTCGCCAGTCGTACCGCGGTCGCCTGCTGACGGTGCTGCTGTCAGGAACGATGATCGTGGTGCTGGCGGGCTTCGCCGACGTATGGCTCCCCGCCGTGGTCGCGGTGAGCGTCATCGTGCTGTGCGACGCCCTCGGCGAGGGGCCGGGCGGTGGCGCTGCTGATGGCGTCGAGTAGCCGCTCCTCCATCGTGTCCAGGCGCTTGGTGACGAACTGACGCGACGACATCTCGCCCAGCTGGCGGCGCATGTCCATCAGCTCGCGCGCGACGAAGTCAGTGTCCGCACGACTCTGCTCCAGCTTGTGCCGGTCCTCGAGCGCCTGCGCCCGGTCGCGCTGCTCCTGGCTGTACTGAGCCAGCAGGATCAGCGGGGCGGCAAACGACGCCTGCACCGAGAGCACCAGCGTGAGGAACTGGAACGGGTACGGGTCGAAGCGAAGACCCACGGGCGCCATGGTGTTCCAGACGAACCAGGCGGCGACGAGCACGGCCATCCAGTAGATGAAGGCCGTGGTGCCCATGAAAGCGGCGATGGCTTCGGATATCGGGGTCTTGCCCTGCCGCGAGCCGCCTCTGCGGAAGAACGAACGCTCCCCCGGAACGGACAAATCGTTCTTGCTCATCTGTCGCCTCCTCACACACATCCGTGTCGTCTTGCCTCAGCGACAATACCCGCTGGCCGCAGCCCCGGCAGGTGACGGTGAGGCGAACTCTCCGTGGCCTGCCTTTGAACGAATTATTAGGTCACACTCACTTGCATATGAGTCCGGTTCGGCATAGGAAGGACAGGTGAGCGAGCATCCTCTTATGCCCCTAGTCCGCGCTGCCCTGCACGAGGTGGACGATCCCGAGATCCGCCGGCCGATCACCGACCTCGGCATGGTCGACGAGATCGCGATCGACGACGCCGGGCACGTGTACGTCAAGGTGCTGCTGACCGTGGCTGGATGCCCGATGAAGAGCGAGCTCACCACCCGCGTGACCAACGCCGTCGCCACGGTGAAGGGCGCCACCGGCGTGCGCGTGGAGCTGGGCGTGATGAACGACGAGCAGCGCTCCGCGATGCGGCAACTGCTGCGCGGCGGCCAGGTCGAGCGGGTGATCCCCTTCGCCCAGCCCGGCAACCTCACCAAGGTGATCGCCGTGGCCTCCGGCAAGGGCGGCGTCGGCAAGTCCTCGGTGACCGTCAACCTCGCCGTCGCCCTCGCCAAGATGGGGCGCAGCGTCGGCATCCTCGACGCCGACATCTATGGCCACTCCATTCCCGATCTGCTCGCCCTCGGGGACGCTCGCCCGACGCCGGTGGAGGACATGATCATGCCGGTGCCCGCCATCGAGAACCTGAAGGTGATCTCGGTGGGCATGCTCAAGCCCAGCCGCGACCAGGTGGTGGCCTGGCGCGGCCCCATCCTCGATCGCGCGCTCACCCAGCTGCTCGCCGACGTCTACTGGGGCGACATCGACTACCTGCTGGTCGACCTGCCTCCCGGCACCGGCGACGTGGCCATGTCGCTGGGCCAGAAGATCCCCTCCTCCGAGGTGATCGTCGTGACCACCCCGCAGTCCGCCGCCTCCGAGGTGGCCGAGCGCGCCGGAACCATGGCCCACATCATGGAGCAGCGCGTGATCGGTGTGGTCGAGAACATGTCCTGGCTGGAGACCACCTGCCCGCATTGCGACGAGCCGCACCGCCTCGAGCTCTGGGGTTCCGGCGGCGGCGCCCTGGTGGCCGAGGCGCTCACCGAGCGCGTCGTCTACGACGTGCCGCTGCTAGCCCAGATCCCCTTCGACGAGGCACTCCTGGCTGGCGGCGACCGAGGCCGACCCATCGTCGTGGATCATCCCGACCACCCGTCGGCCCAGGCCCTCACGTCCCTGGCCGAGACGATCGCTTCCCGCAAGCGCGGCCTCCTCGGCCAGCGCATCCCGCTGGGGGTCTAGGGAAGCACTGATCAATGGGGCACCTGCTGCGGCGCACCAGATCGGGCGACCTACGCCACCTATCTCTTGATACGTATTCCCGATACGCGTACAAGATCTAGGCGACGTAACTCATCCCGCCTGGCACGTCCTCGCTAGGCACCCCACTAATCAGCACTTCCCTAGAAAACTCAGGTGGCCTCGGGGTCGAACGGGGTGGGGGCCAGCGCCACGGCTGCGGCAACGGGAGACGGGGCAGCCTTGAGGGTGTTGGCGGCGGCGTCGGCCTCCTGGCCGGCCAGCTTGGTGGCGTCGCCCAAAGACTTGGTGGCCTCCATCACCTCGCGCTGCGCATCTTCCAGCGCGGCCACTTCATTGGCGAGGTGCTTGCGCACGAAGCTCTTGGGGTTGAGATCCTGCAGCTTCAGGTCGGCGAACTCGGGACCGAGTTCGGTGCGCAGCGTCGACTGCGCGTTGTTCGCGATGCCACGCAGGTAGATGAAGACTCGCGCTGCCTTGCGGGAGAACTCGGGAAGGCGTTCGGGACCGAACATGAGCACCGCGAGAACGATGATGATGAGGAGCTCGGTCCCCGAG
This sequence comes from Tessaracoccus caeni, assembly GCF_029211185.1. Taxonomy (GTDB): domain Bacteria; phylum Actinomycetota; class Actinomycetes; order Propionibacteriales; family Propionibacteriaceae; genus Arachnia; species Arachnia caeni. The sequence continues at coordinate 40,711 of NZ_JARGDO010000004.1, read as the reverse complement.
ATGCCAAACACGTCCCCGATCCTAGCTCACTACGCGGCGTCACCAGATACGGCTGAGGCCACGGCGCACCCAGTGCTGCCACGAATCCGGGTAGGGCGACTCTCCGGGCAGCTCGGAGGCGGCCTGTTCCAGCAGCTCCGAGCTTCCGTTGCTGGCGACGAGCACGACGGACTCCCCGGCCTGCCACGCCAGCACGCTGGCCTGCCCCTTCGCCAGCTGGAGACCCGACGGAGCGTCGTCGGCCAGGATGCCGTGCGACCAGGACACCGTCACCGTCTGGAATCCGTCCGAATACACCAGCAGCATCGAACTGGCGTCCTCCTCGTCGCCCGACGAGTAGGCGACCAGCGGCAGCCCTGCCAGGGTTCCGGCGCAGCTCGCCGCGCCTCGGCACCATCCCGTGACGCCGCTGGCTGAGGCCGGCATGAGGGCGATCAGCTGCTGGGCATCGTCGGGCAGCTGCGCGGACTCATATGAGATGGACTCGAAACCGACCATCAGGGCGGGGTCACCGTCGGAGTCGAAGCGCTCGGCACGCAGCAGGACGCCGGTCGGAACGTCCATCCACCAGCGCGCTGCGACATGATCCTCGACGCGCGCCTCCACCACCGTGGCTCCGCGCCCTGCGATCGTCGCGACCGTCGGGTACTGATAGAAGCTCCAGGAGCTCGGCGGGGCCATCCCCGTGTGGGAGAGCTCCGGATGGATCGTGGACACGAACCGATCGCCCGTGGCGTCCAGCACCACCATGCTGGTTCCCTCGCCCTCGACCTTGTCGAGCTGCACCTCGGCCGTCAGGAACTCGCCACCGCCGTGCGCGACCGCGACGCGCTGCCGGCCCGAATAGTTGAGACCCGGATCGAACGCGGCGGCGATCAGCTTGGCGGCATCGTCTGCCGAGATCCGCAGAGCCTGCTCCTGTACGACCTCGACCGCGCGCTCCGTCGAACTCTGGGCGAACTGCGCGCCGCGTTCATGCGCGAAGAGCACCGCTCCGATGCTCTCGGTGGATCCGATGGCCGCCAGCGCCAGATTGAATTGGTCGTGCGCCGTCTCCACCGGCTGGGAGACGACGGGGGGACTGGGGGCAATGGCCACCGCCAGCACCATCACCGCGACGACGATGGTCAGCACCGCCACGCCGGACTGCACGACCAGCCGCTGCCTCGCGCGACGAGGTGACGGCAGCGCCGCTCCCGCTGACGACGCGCCGGCGCTGAGGTACAACGGTTGTTCGGCGCTCTCCCCGGCGATGCTCTCCAGCCGTGAGGCCAGATCCGTGGGCGCGCCGGGGTCGGTCTTGCGGTGGCGCGACAGCACCGAGCACACCTCGGAAAGCTCGGTCATCTCGTCGCGGCATCTCTGGCATCCGGCGAGGTGGTAGCAGACCTGTTCCCAGCGCTTCCGCGGCAAAGTGCCGTCTATGAAGGCGGACAGGTCTGGGCGAATCTTCTGGCAGCGCCCATCGAGTGGGGCTGCTGCCACTATGAAACCCCTAGGTATCGAGAACGGTCGTTTTCAGGAGCCCGGTGCTTGAGGGCGTCACGCAGTTGGGCGCGCCCGCGGGCGATCCGGCTGCGCACGGTGCCGATCTTGACGTCCAGCACGGCGGCGATCTCCTCGTAGCTGAGGCCCTCCACGTCGCAGAGCACGACGGCGACCCGCTGCTCGGGGTTCAGCGCCGCGAGCGCCTCGGCGACATCGGGATCGAGCATCGCGTCGTCGTGCATCTGATCGGGGCCCGAGGCCTCGCCCCAGACATACTCGGGGGCGGTGCTGAGGGCATCCATCCGGATCCGCTGCTTGCGCCGCGCCTGATCGAGGAACAGGTTGGTGGTGATGCGGTGCAGCCAGCCGTCGAGGGTGCCGGGCTTGAACGTATGGATCGACTTGAACACCCGGACGAACACGTCCTGGGTGAGATCCTCGGCGTCGTGCGGGTTGCCCGTCAGCCGGTAGGCCAAGCGATAGACCTGGGCAGAATAGTCGCGCACCAGTTCTTGCCACGTCGGTGCCACCCACTCCTGGGCCTGCACCTCGGGCTTCGCCTTGCGGCTTAGGAACACGTTGCGCCTTTCCATAGTCATCAAGTGTGGCCCATCAACCTGTGAGGAAGCTATGAACCAACGGCCAGGCTTGCCCTGATCTGACCCTGAGATCCGGGAAATCCGGCGCGCCTCACCGCCTACAACGAACAAGTGCCCCGGATTGTTCCCGGCTCCGGCTCAGAGGTCGTCGTACTGCTCCAGCGTCGCGACATAGCGTGCCAGCGTCTCCTCGGCGACGGCTCCCATCGGCGGGCGGCAGGGGCCCACGTCGAGCCCGCGCGCGGCCAGCGCCGCCTTGACCATCATGCAGCCCTGGGTGGCGAACACGCCCGTCAGAGCTGGAAGCAGACGCTGATTGAGCCGGCACGCCTCCGCCACGTCGCCGGCGAGGAAGGCCTCGATCATCCGCTTCATCGGACGCGCCGTGAAGTGCGTGGACGTGCCGACGACGCCGACGCCGCCCACCGCGAGCAGCGGAAGGGTGAATGCATCGTCGCCGGAGTAGTAGTGCAGATCGGAGTTGGCGATCACCACCGACGACGACGAGATGTTGCCCTTCGCGTCCTTCACCGCCGTGATTCGCGGATGCTCCGAGAGCCGGATGAGCATGTCCTCGGGGATCGGCAGGCCGGCGCGATGAGGGATGTCGTAGAGCATCGCGGGCAGATCCGTCTCGTCGGCGACGGCACGGAAGTGCGCCTCCAACGCATCGGCCGGGGGCCGCGAGTAGTACGGGGTGACGATCAAGACGCCGTCGGAGCCCGCCTCGGCGGCCTCGCGGGCGAGCTTGCGGGAGTGCTCGGTGGAGAAGGTGCCGACCCCGGCCACCACGCTCGCACGGTCGCCCACGGTCTCGACGACGACGCGCAGCAGGTCGCGCTTCTCCTCATCCGACGTGGTGGGCGACTCGCCCGTGGTTCCGTTGATGATCAGCCCGTCGTGACCCAGATCGTCCACCAGGTGGCGCGCCAGCACGGCCGCCTTGTCCAGGTCGAGACGCAGATCCTGCGTGAACGGGGTGATCATGGCCGACGTGACGCGACCGAAGATCGGCCGCATGTCACCTGGTGTAGAACTCCGCATGCGGGCCATCCTAACGGTCTCGCCGCCGGAATGGGCGCGGTGCGTCACGTCCAAGACGGCACCGAGGCACGCGCTGACGGGGGAAGTCGGTAGGCTTGGCCCCGTGAACAGCACACCCCGTACTTCGAGCGCACCCACCCCGGCCACCTGGGCCTTCTGCGAGGAGCACGTGGCGCCGTCGCCCGCCGTCTCCGAGGCCATCGGTGAGGCGGCCGCCGCCGGCCACGCGCCGCTGAGCACCGGCACCCTCAGCCTGCTCGCCACCCTGACTCGCGCCATCAACGCCAAGGCCGTCGTGGAGATCGGAACCTACATGGGTTCCTCCGGCCTGGTCTTCCTGGGCTCGATGGCACCCGACGGCATCCTCACCAGCATCGACGCAGAGGCCGACAACCAGCACGCGGCCCGCGCCTTCTTCACCCGCGAGGGCTTCCCCAGCTCCCGATTCCGGCTGATCGCCGGCTCGCCGCTGGAGATCATGCCAAAGCTGCGTGACGCCGCCTACGACCTGGTGTTCATCAACGGCGACAAGACCTCCTATGTGGAGTATGTGATCAGCGCCGACCGGATGCTGCGCGCCGGCGGCATGCTGATCCTCGCTGACGCGCTATGGCACGGAGAGGTGGCCGACCAGAGCAACGAGTCCGACGAGGCCCTGATCATCCGCGAGGCCATCGACTCGATCGCGCAGAACGAGGCCTACACCTACTCGCTGCTGCCCGTCGGCAACGGCCTGCTGGTCGCCATCAAGAGCTGACCACAAGCCCTTCCGAACAAAAAAGACCACGCCCGCGATCCCGAAGGATCGCGGGCGTCGGTCTTTGCCCGGCTTGGTGATCAGTCGCGCCTGACCACCATGTCCTTGCCGACGACGGTGATGCCGCCGTCGGAGACGGTGAAGCCGCGAGCGCGGTCGTGCTCATGATCGACGCCCACCTGGGCGCCCGGCTCGACCACCACGTGCTTGTCGAGGATGGCCCGCTGCACGATGGCGTGCTGGCCCACGTCGACGCTGTCCATCAGCACCGAGTCCTTGACCGAGGCCCACTTCTCGACGCGCACGTCCGGGCTGAGCACGCTGCGCTCGATCTCGCCGCCGGAGATGATGCAGCCCTGGCTGACGATCGAGTCCTCCGCGCGGCCGCGCATGACGAACTTGGCACCCGGCAGCTGCGGCTGGTGGGTGTAGATCGGCCAGCTGTCGTTGTACAGGTTGAACTCGGGCTCCACCGACACCAGATCCATGTGGGCCTCGTGGTAGGCGTCGATCGAACCTACGTCGCGCCAGTAGTTGAGGTCGCGTTCGGTGGCGCCGGGCACCCGGTTGGCCGTGAAGTCGTAGACCTGCGACTGGCCCTGCTCAGTGAACCACGGGATGATGTCGCCGCCCATGTCGTGGCGACCCTCGGGGTTCTCGTTGTCGTAGCGAAGAGCCTCGACGAACGCCTTCCGGCTGAACACGTAGTTGCCCATGGACGCGAACGACTCGTCGGGCGAATCGGGCAGGCCGGGGGGATCGGCAGGCTTCTCGAGGAAGCTGCGGATCTTGCCGTCGGCGGCGGCGTCGATCACACCGAACTCGGACGCATCCTTGCGCGGAACCCGGATGCCGGCCACCGTGGCACCGAGCCCGGAGTCGATGTGCGACTCCACCATCTGCTTGATGTCCATCCGGTAGATGTTGTCGGCCCCGAACACCACGATGTAGTCGGGATCCTCGTCGCGGATCAGGTTGAGGGACTGGAAGATCGCATCCGCGCTGCCCTGGTACCACTGCTTGCCGAGCCGCTGCTGCGCGGGCACCGGGGAGACGTAGTTGCCGAGCAACGTGGAGAAGCGCCAGGTCATCGAGATGTGCCGGTCGAGCGAGTGCGACTTGTACTGAGTCAGCACGGCGATCTGCCGGAGCTCCGAGTTGGCGAGATTGGACAGCACGAAGTCGATGAGACGGTACGTGCCGCCGAAGCGGACCGCCGGCTTTGCGCGATCCTGGGTGAGAGGCATCAGCCTCTTCCCTTCGCCGCCGGCGAGGACGATAGACAGGATTTTAGGACGAGCCACCATGGCTTGACCCTATTGCCTTTTGAGAGGCCCCACAACCGATTTCACGGATTGCCCCGGACCTGGCGCTTCCATGTGGAAGCATCGGGTCATGACCATGAAACTGTCACTGCTGACCCGTGAATATCCGCCCCACATCTACGGTGGCGCCGGCGTCCATGTCGGCCAGCTCGTCCCCCAGCTCCGCAAGTTCATCGATGTCGAGGTGCACTGCATGGGCGAGCCCCGCGATGGCGCTCAGGCGCACGCCGAGGACTACCCCGCCGGCGCCAATGCCGCGCTCCGTGTGCTCGGCGCCGATCTCTCGATGGCGGCCGCGATCGCCGACGACGCCGACATCATCCATTCCCACACCTGGTACGCCAACTTCGGCGGCCTGGTGGGCGGCCTGATGCGCGACATCCCGCACGTCGTGACCTCTCATTCGCTCGAGCCGCACCGTCCGTGGAAGGCCGAGCAGCTCGGCGGCGGCTACGCCGTGTCGTCCTGGGCGGAGAAGACCTCCTTCGAGGCCGCCGACGCGGTGATCTCCGTCAGCGAAGGCATGCGCCGCGACGTGCTCGACTCCTACCCCGATCTCGATCCCGAGCGCGTCTACGTGGTGAAGAACGGCATCGACCCCGACGAGTTCAAGCCCGACCATGGCACCGACGTGGTGAGCGGCCTCGGCGTCGACCTCGACAAGCCGTCGGTGGTCTTCGTCGGCCGTATCACGCGCCAGAAGGGCCTGGTGCACCTGGTGCGGGCCGCCGCGCAGTTCGACGCGGACACGCAGGTGGTGCTGCTCGCCGGCGCCCCCGACACCCCGGAGATCAAGGCCGAGTTCGACGAGGCCTTCGCCGAGTTGCAGGCCCGACGCAACGCGCCGGTGATCTGGGTGCCAGAGATGCTGCCGCGCGCCTCGGTGCGCCAGGTGCTGACCCACGCCACCGTCTTCGCCTGCCCGTCGATCTACGAGCCGCTGGGCATCGTGAACCTGGAGGCGATGGCCTGCGAGACGCCCGTGGTGGCGTCGGCCGTGGGCGGCATCCCCGAGGTGGTCGTCGACGGCGAGACCGGCCTGCTGGTGAGCTACGACCCCGCGCAGGCCGGCGACCCCAGCTTCGTGGCCGGCTTCGAGGCCGACTTCGCCGACAAGGTCAACCGGATCACCCGCGACGAGGCGCTGGCGAAGGCCTACGGCACCGCGGGCCGTCAGCGCTGCATCGACGAGTTCTCCTGGGAGAAGATCGCGCTGGAAACCATCGAGGTGTACAAGAAGGCGATCGCGCACCACGGTTCGTGACGCTCGATCGAGCGTGCAAGAGCGAGGCCGCCCCGGACGATTCCGGGGCGGCCTCGCTCTTGATTGTTTTACTGGTTTCGGCCGGTCAGCCGACGACGTCCTTGAGGGCATCGAGCAGGGAGGTCGCTTCCTCCGCGTTCATCTCCACCACGAGGCGCCCTCCGCCGTCGACGGGGACACGCATCACGATGCCGCGACCCTCCTTCGTGACCTCCATCGGTCCATCACCAGTGCGGGGCTTCATCGCTGCCATGAGCATCCTCAATCTCTTCGGTTGTGCGGACTCCCCTATTATCGCGCACTTTCAAGTCTTCCGGCGAGAACAGGTCATCCACGGCGTCCTGAGCCTCCGCTCGGGCCGCCTCATCGGCCCGGGTGAGGCGGTCGATCAGCTCGTCGACGGCGTCCATCGCGTACCCGCCGCGCACCACGTCGAACCTCATCCGAACCAGCGTCGCCACCTCCGCGGCTCCCGTTGCGCAGGCCGCGAGGGCCTCGTCGACCTGGTCGCGGGCGTAGCCGTTCAGGAGGGTCGGCAGACGCAGCTCGGCGAGATACTGCTCATCGAAGGGACGCTCGGGGAAATGCGGCTTGGGCCGGTCGCTCACCGGGTGCGGCATCTCTCCTAGGCGTCCGGTGCCCGCGATGGCCGCCAGACCCATCACCACCATCGCCAGCACGACGATCACCCACACCACGATGTGTCTCCCCTAGCCGGCGGCGCGCGGCCGCCCCATGGCCGCGACCGCTTCCTCGATGTCGTCGGTGAGCGTGATCAGGTCGAGGTCGACGGGGTTGATGAAACCGCCGCCGGAGACGTCGCTCTGCAGCCAGTCGATGAGCTTGGCCCAGTACTCGGTGCCGAACAGCACCGTCGGGAAGTGGGTGACCTTTCCGGTCTGGCTGAGGGTGAGCGCTTCGAAGAGCTCGTCGAGGGTGCCGAACCCGCCGGGCATCACGACGAAGCCCTGCGAGTACTTGAGGAACATCGTCTTGCGGGCGAAGAAGTAGCGGAAGTCGATGCCGAGGGTGACGTAGTCGTTGAGCCCCTGCTCGTGCGGCAGCTCGATGCCCAGGCCGACGGAGACGCCGCCGGCCTCGTAGGCGCCCTTGTTGCCGGCCTCCATGATGCCCGGGCCACCGCCTGTGATCACGGCGAAGCCCTCCTCCACCAGCCGGCGCCCCACCACGTGGGCCGCCTCGTACATCGGCGTGCCCGGCTTGGTGCGGGCGGAGCCGAAGATGCTGATGGCGGGCGGCAGGTGCCGCAGCGCGTCGAAGCCCTCGACGAACTCCGACTGGATGCGCAGCACGCGCCACGGATCGTGGTTGCCCCAGTCGTCGGCGCCGACGTCGAGCAGCGCCTGGTCGGCCATCGGCGTGCCCTGCTGGCGCCCGGAGAACAGCACGGCTCCCTGTCGGCGAGATCGCTTCGTCATCGATCGTCCTCTCGTTCGGTGGTCGTGGTGAGCCACGCGATCAGGCCCGTGTGGCAGCGCTCCAGGTCGGCGGCTGGGCAGTACTCGTAGTCGGCATGGGCCACCAGCGGGTCGGCCGGGCCGTAGTTGACCGCAGGCACCCCGAGCGCGCTGAACCGCGACACGTCGGTCCAGCCGTATTTCGGGCGCGCCTCGCCTCCGACGGCCGCGACGAACTGCTGGGCCAGCGGCCGATCCAGCCCCGGACGCGCGCCGGGAGACATGTCGAGCAGCTCGAACTCGTAGCCGTCGAATACGCGGCGCAGCTCCGCCAGCGCGTCGTCGGGCGACTTGTCGGGCGCGAATCGGTAGTTGATCTCCACCGACGCCGACGGCGGGATCACGTTGCCCGCGATGCCGCCCTGGATCCGTACCGCGTTGAGGCCCTCGCGGTAGACCAGGCCGTCGACCTCCACCTGAGCCGGCTGATACTCCTCCAGGCGTCGCAGCACGTCGCCGAGGCCGTGGATCGCGTTGGTGCCCATCCAGGCTCGGGCGCTGTGAGCGGCCTTGCCCTCGGCGGCGATCGCGATCCGGCAGGTGCCTTGGCAGCCGCCCTCGATCTCGGCGCTGGTGGGCTCCATGAGCACGGCGAAGTCGGCCGCGAGCAGCTCGGGTCGGTTGACGGAAAGCCGGCGCAGGCCGTTGCGGAACGCGTCGACCTCCTCGTGGTCGTAGAAGATCCAGGTGAGGTCGCGGTTGGGGGCGGTCAGTTCGGTGGCGAGGGCGAGCATCACCGCGACGCCGCCCTTCATGTCGCAGGTGCCCCGGCCCACGACGCGCAGCCCCTCGGCATGCTCCTCCAGCGACGACGGCAGATTGTCCGCGACGGGCACGGTGTCCAGGTGCCCAGCGATCACCACGCGCTCGCCGCGACCCAACTGGGTACGGGCGACGACGCAGTCACCATCGCGCTCCACATCCAAGTGCGGATGGGATCGCAGGGTCAGCTCGACGGCGTCGGCCAGCTCCCGCTCATTGCCGGAGACGCTCTCGATGTCGACGATCTGCTGCAGCAGCGCGACCAGCCCGGCTTCCACGTCAAGACTCATGCCCCGACCCTACCGCTGCGCCCGGCCCCACCGTCGCCCCAGACACACCACCCACCCCATCACCCCACCCAATCCAGGAAAATCGGCCAATGGCCGATATTGCGGTGTCTGATGCCGAAAATCGGCCAGTGGCCGATTTTCCGGAGAAGCGGCGGTGGGGAAAGCGGGGCGTCAAGGTTGGCGGACTCACTAGAATGCTCCCCATGAGTGATGCCAACCGCACCGCCTGGGCCTGGGGCCTGGCCACCGTCCATCGCACCGGAGTCGTCCTCGACGTCTGGTACCCCGAGCCCCAATTGGGCGACGACATCACCGACGAAGCTCCGTCGATGCTGATCGAGGCGCAGTGCGGCGATGAGATCCGCGGCGTGGAGGCCAAGGTGGTGCGCGTCGAGATCGACCTCGACGCCGACCCGTCCAGCGTGGAGGACGCCTACCTTCGCTTGCACCTTCTGAGCGCGCGACTGGTGCAGCCGCACACCATCAACCTCACCGGCGTGTTCGGCATCCTGCCCAACAACGCGTGGACCACCCGCGGCCCCGTGCGGATCGCCGACGTGGCCCGCGTCCGCGCCCTGCTGCGCGCTCGCGGCGAGCAGCTCACCGTCTACGGCATCGACCGCTTCCCGCGCATGGTGGACTACATCGTGCCGAGCGGCGTGCGCATCGCCGACGCCGACCGCGTGCGCCTGGGCGCCCACCTGGCCGAGGGCACCACCGTGATGCACGAGGGCTTCGTCAACTTCAACGCCGGCACGCTCGGCACGTCGATGGTGGAGGGCCGGATCTCCGCCGGCGTCGTCGTCGGCCACGGCTCCGACGTGGGCGGCGGCGCCTCGATCATGGGCACCCTCTCGGGCGGCGGCCAGGAGATCATCCGGATCGGCGAACGCTGCCTGCTGGGCGCGCAGGCCGGCCTCGGCATCTCGCTCGGCGACGACTGCGTGATCGAGGCGGGCCTTTACGTCACCGCCGGCACCAAGGTGACGCTCCCCGACGGCACGGTCACCAAGGCGCGCGAGTTGTCCGGTCGCGACGACCTGCTCTTCCTGCGCGACTCCACCACCGGCAAGGTGATCGTCAAGAATCGCCGCGGCCAGCAGGTCAAGCTCAACGACGCCCTGCACGCGAACTGATCGCCTCCTGATGACGGCGAAGCGCTGGGTCGCGCTGGTGGTGACCCTGGTCATCCTGGCGGGACTCGGCGTGGGAGGCTACATGGCCTATCGGTATCTGTACCAGCGGATGACCCCGGAGCGTTGCACCGTGATCGTCGACGAACACGAGGTCATCCTCACCAGGGAACAGGCCCGCAACGCGTCGATCATCGTCGCGGTCTCCGTCGAGCGCGGCCTCCCCGAGCGTGCGGCCATCATCGCTCTGGCCACGGCCTACCAGGAGTCGGGGCTGCGCAACCTCGACTACGGCGACCGCGACTCGCTGGGGCTCTTCCAGCAGCGTCCCTCCTACGGCTGGGGCACCGAGGAAGAGATCATGGATCCCTGGTACACCTCCAACCGCTTCTACGAGGAGTTGGTGAAGTTCGACGACTGGGAGACCACCGACATCAACGACATGGCGCAGAAGGTACAGCGCAGCGGCTTCCCCGAGGCCTACCGCAAGCACGTCGAGAACGCCACGGCGGTCGCGAAGTCGCTGTTGGGCGCCCCGGAGTCGTTGAGCTGCGTCGACTTCTCGGTCGACGAGGCCGACGCCACGGCGCTCACCCCGGTGCTCGACGCGATCGGTGCCGACTACTCCGTCGAAGGCAACCAGGTCCATATCGCCAACACCGAGGACAAGACCAAGGCGTGGTCGGCGGTGAACATGGCCCTAGCCAACAGCTACGAGGCCGGCATCTCTCAGGCGACGTTCGACGATCTCATCTGGGAACCCGACGGCTCAGGCTGGAGCACGGCCAGCAGCCACACCGACATCGGAGCCGCCGTCCTCACCCTCGGCTCCTGAGGCAAAGCCTCAGGGGTTGAGTTCGGGTGGCCGCACCGTTACCGATTCTCCCTCGAAGCTCACCTTCGACAGCCACATCTGACGCCCCGCAGCGGGGTCGCCGACGCTGTCCGGTGGCCACGCGTGGTAGACCATCCACCACTGATCGCCGACCTGGAACAGCTGGCAATGCCCTGGGCCGGCGGCCAGTTCGTTGGTGGACAACACGGGGTCGGGATCCTTGGTGAACGGGCCGAGCGGGTTGTCCGAGACGGCGTGACCCACCGCGTAGTCGGCCGAACCGTAATCGTTGGCCGAGTAGAACATGTGGTACACGCCATCGACCTGAACCACGGCCGGCCCCTCGACGAGGTGCCCCTCCCACGGCAGATCCTGCCGGAACAACGTGGTCACCGGGCCGGCGAGACTCAGGCCGTCGTCGCTCAGCGGTGCCGCCTTGATCCAGGTGTCCACCCCGATCGCGTTGCCATCGTTCTTCCAGTAGAGGTAGGCCGTGCCGTCGGCGTCGACGAAGGGCGAGGCGTCGATGGAGCCGCCCTCGTCGATCTCGCAGATCAAGGGCTCGGCCGACTCATCGGCGAACGACTCGCCGAGGCTCTCCCCGACCGCCACCGAGATACACTGCCACGCTGGATCGGGGGCCTTGGTGGTGTAGTACATCCGGTAGCCGGCGCCCGGCCAGGCGACGACCTCCGGTGCCCACACCTTTCCCGACGACGACCACGGCGCCACCGAAGGCAACGCGTCGACGCCCTGCCGCCAGGTGGCGAGGTCGTCGCTGCGGATGGTCTGCACATTCATTCCGTTGCCGTTGGTGGCGATGGCGAGGTAGCCGTCCCCGTCGGCGATGATCTGGGGGTCGGGGAAATCGAAGGGATAGACGGGATTGGTGATCACGACGGGACTCTCCTCGACGACTGGGCTGGTGCTGGCGGTGGATGGCGACGCCGGATCGGGCGTCGCCGTGCATGCGGCCAACGCGGACACGGCAGCCAACACGGCCAGGCCTGCGGCAAGGTGGCCCCTCATTTGAGCCCCGAGGCTGCCACGCCGTCGATGACGTAGCGCTGCACGAAGACGTAGAGCAGCAACACCGGCACGGCGGCCACGGTCGCGCCGGCCATGATCACCGGGTAGTCGATGGTGTAGGCGCCCTGCAATCGACTGAGCCCGATCGGCAGCGTGAGCATGTCGGAGGAGAACATCACGTACAGCGGCCAGACGAAGTCGTTCCAGTTGGCGAGGAAGGAGATCACCAGCAGCGTCGTCATGGCGGCCTTCGCGTTGGGTAGGATGATCGAGAAGAAGATCCGCCACGGCCCGGCTCCGTCGACGCGGGCCTGCTCCTCCAACTCGAGGGGAAGGGCGAGGAAGAACTGGCGCATGAAGAACACCCCGAACGCACCCGCTGCGCCTGGGACGATCAGCGCCAGATAGGAGTCCAGCCAGGTGAGCATCGACATCATCTCGAAGTTGGGCATCAGGAAGATGAATCCGGGCACGAACAGCGTCGAGACGATGAGCCCGAACAGCACTCCCCTCCCGGGAAAGCGCAGCCGGGCCAGGGCATAGCCGGCCATCGAGCACACCAGCACCACGAGCAGGGCGTGCAGGGTCGCGGACACCATCGAGTTCAGGAACCATCTGAGCACCGGCGTCGCCGAGTCGGGCGCGATCAGCACATCGTAGGCGCGGATCGTCCACTCCTGCGGCAGGATCTTGGGCGGCACGCTCTGCGACTCGACGCGGGTCTTGAAGGACGTGAGGATCATCAGCACCACGGGGCCGATGAAGACGATGGCCAACAGCACCAGCGACAGCCAGAACAGCGGGTTTCGATTGCGTCGAGTGTTGATCATGACGTCCTCGCCTTCTTGGCCGCGCGTCGGAGCGTCCGGTTTTCGGCGGCCTGGTCCTTGTCGCGGAGCAGGACGAAGTTCAATATCGAGATGACGCCGAGCGCGATCGCCAGCAGGTAGCTCATCGCGGCGGCCTGGCCGGCCCGGTTCTGGCCGAAGCCGGTCTCGGTGATCACCATGATGGCAGTGCGGGTGGACTCCGTCGGTCCACCTTGGGTGATCATGTACGACTGACCGAACATGTTGGCGCTGGCCAGGATGGTGGTGACCAGGATGAAGATGAGCACCGGTCGCAGGCCGGGCAGCGTCACGTGCAGGAACCGCTGCCACGCACCGGCGCCGTCCAGTGCGGCGGCCTCGTACAGGTGCTGCGGGATGTCGCCCAGGCCCGCCAGGTAGATGATCGCGTTGAACCCCATCGTCCACCAGAGGGTCACCCCCACCAGGCCGATCCAGGCCCACGGCTGCTCCGTCGTCCACTGGATGTCGAGCCCGAGGATGGCGTTGATGAGCCCGAAGTTGCCGTCCAGCAGGTAGCGCCACATCAGGCCGATCACGGCGACGCCCAGCACGTACGGGGCGAAGTAGATCGCGCGGAAGAAGGTGCGTCCCGGGAACTTCAGGCTCAGCAGCATCGCCAGGCCGAGCGGCACCGCCACCAGGAACGGCACGCTCGCCACCGTGAAGATCAGCGTGTTGGTCATGCCGTTCCAGAACGGCTCGTATTGCACCGACAGTGGATCGAACAGATCGGTGTAATTGGTCAGGCCGACGAACGGCCTGTTAGGGAAGGTGAAGTCCCAGTCGTGCAGCGAGATCCAGACACCGTAGATGGCGGGCGCGACGATGAACATCCCGAACAACACCAGGTAGGGCGCCATGAAGAGGTACCCGGTGAGCGGTGACCCGCCGGGGCCGTGACGGCCCCGGCGGGTCTGGCGCGAAGACATCAGGCGTACTTCTTCGCGTTGGCCTCAAGGATCTTGTCGGCCCGCCCTGCCGCGTCGTTCAGGGTGGTGGCGACATCCTTCTGACCCAGCGTGATCTCGTTGATCGCCTTCTCGAGCTCGACGAGCGCGTCGCCGATACCGGGAACAGCCGGCGGGAACACCAGGTAGTCGATCTGCTCGGCGAGCTTGGCCTGGTCGGTGAGCGCCGCGAACTCGGCGGACTCGCGCACCGAGTTGCGGGCCGGCACCTGGCCGCCCTTGGCCCATTCGAGGGACTGCTGGGAGATCCAGTTGAGGAACACCCGCGAGGCGGTGGCCTTGTTCTCGTCGGGCGTCTTCTGCACCGGGAGCACGAACTGGTGCGATCCGGCCCAGGCGGCGTTCTGACCACCGATGTTGGGCAACACGGTGACGCCCCAGTTCAGATCCTTCTTCTCAGCGAGCGTGTTGATCGACCAGATGCCGTTCCAGTTGAAGGCCGTCTGGCCGTTCTGCAGTGCGATGAAGTCGGCGTCCTGGGCGACCTTCGGGTTCGAGTAGCCGTTCTTGATCAGATCCTGCCACCAGGTGAGGGCCTTGACGCCGCCCTCGTCACCCCATGCCGCCTTGGTGGCGTCGGCGCTGAAGAGGGAGCCGCCGAACTGGGCGATCAGGGACTGCACGGAGAGCCCGCCGGTGAACTGGAACGGCGAGGCCCAGTGTCCCTGGATGTCCTTGCCCTTGAGCGCATCCAGCGCGGCCATGTAGTCGTCGTGGGTGAGCGGCGGGTTGTCCGGATCGAGGCCGGCCGACGACATCACGTCCTTGTTGTAGAAGAAGCCCAGCGGATGCACGTCCAGCGGGATCGCGTAACGGACGTCCTTGTAGATGCCGGCCTTCCACGGCACCGGGGCGAAGTCGGCCTCGGAGAGCTGCAAGGCGGTGGCCACGTCGTCGAGAGGCTGGATGACGCTGCGGGCCGCGTTGGTGGCGACGGAGTCGACGTGCATCACCGCGATGTCGGGCCCGTTGCCGGACTGCACCGCCGTCGGCAGCTTGGTGTAGTAGTCGGCCCACTGCATCGTCTGCACCGCGACGGCGATGTTCGCGTGCTCCGAGTTGAACTGGTCGACGAGGGTCTTCATGAAGGCGCCGTCGCCGCCGGTGAAGCCGTTCCAGAACTGGAGATCGACGTTGGGTCCGTCATAGCCCGCGCCGCCGCCGTCGCCGGAGGGCGAGGCGCTGGGCGAGGAGGGCGGAGGCGTCTGAGCGCTGGTGCCGCATGCGCTCAGGGTTGCCGCTGCCGCCACTCCCAGGCTGGAGCCGATCAGCGATCGCCGGGTGAACGTGTTCATGATGGTGCTTCCTTTCAGGCTCGGTCGAGCCGGGTGGTCAGCCGCACGCAATGCCACGAGACGGCCGGAAGGGTGATGGTGAGGGTGTTGTGGTCGAGCCTGCTCTGGCCGGCCTTCGGCACGACGCGCTCCTGGCCGGCGCCGTTGGTGAGGGTGTGATCGTCCTCGTGCAGGAGAAGGTGCTCCACGAGACCCATCTCCGCGAAAGCGGTGAGGTCCACGGTGACGGCGACGTCGTCGTCAAGACCGCGGTTCACCAGGAACAGCGCTAGGTCGCCCTGTTCCTCGTCGTAGGTGGCGGTGCTCCACACCTGATCGACGGGCCCGAAGGCCGGGGTGTCGATCGTCGGCGACTGCACGCGCAGGTCGAGCACGTCGCCCTTGGCATATTTGGAGGTGAGTGCGAAGGGGTGGAAGATCGTCTGTCTCCACGCCGGGCCGTCGGGCTCGGTGCGAATGGGGGCGATGATGTTGACCAGCTGGGCCTGGCAGGCCATCGCCACCCGGTCGGTGTGACGCATCAGCGTGATCAGCAGCGACCCCACCACCACGGCGTCGGCGACGGTGTAGGTGTCTTCGATCAGCGGCGGGGCCTCCCGGACGGGAAGGTTGCCCTCCCCGTCGAAGCGCGACTGGTACCAGACGTTCCACTCGTCGAAGGAGACGCCGATCCGCTTGTCGATCTTGCGCGCCGCGGCGACCGCGTCGGCGGTGGCGGTGACCGAGTCGATGAAGCGGTCCATGTTCTCGGCGACGGCGAGGAAAGACACCAGGTCGCCGTCGATCGGCTCGTAGTAGACGTGGGCGGAGATGTGGTCGACGAGGTGCAGGCTGCGGCTCAGCACCTCGTGCTCCCAGGCGCCGAAGGTGGGCATCCCCGAATTCGACGACCCGCAGGCCACCAGCTCGAGGCTCTGATCGAAGCGCTTGAAGGCGTTGGCCACCTCCTCGGCCACCCGGCCGTACTCCCCCGCCGTCATGTGCCCCATCTGCCACGGACCGTCCATCTCGTTGCCCAGGCACCAGAGCGCAACGCCCCAAGGCTCCTCGCGCCCGTTGGCGGCGCGCTGCCCAGCAAGGGTGGTGTCCTCGCCGTTGACGTAGTCCAGGTAGTCGACGGCCTCCTGCAGCCCGCGAGTGCCGAGGTTCACGGCCAGCATGGGCTCGATACCCATGCGCTCGCACCAGCCGAGGAAGTCGTCGGTGCCCACCTGGTTGGTCTCGATGGACCGCCACGCCAGATCCAACCGACGAGGGCGCTCCTCCTTGGGGCCCACGCCGTCCTCCCAGCGATAGTTGGAGACGAAGTTGCCGCCCGGGTAGCGCACCAGCGTCGGCCCGAGTTCTTCGACGAGTTCCGCCACATCCTGGCGGAACCCGTGCTCGTCGGCGGAGGGATGGTCGGGCTGATAGATGCCGGTGTAGACGCACCGGCCCATGTGCTCGACGAAGGTGCCGAAGATCCGGCGGTTGAGCGCGCCGACGGTGAACGACGGGTGCGCGACGATGATGGAATCAGCCATTGAATCCTCATTTACAACGGGAGTAAATCTGCGTGCTGTAAGTCTGCGACACCGACGGGGGGCGTTGCAAGAGGATTCGGATAACAATTTTACAACGGGAGTAAGTCTGTCCTGGAAGCCTCTGGAGGCGGGGCCCCGCCCGCACTAGGCTGAGCGCCATGGCGGTCCGACTGAAAGACGTGGCAGAACTGGCCGGCGTGTCGGTCAAGACGGTGTCGAACGTCGTCAACGACTTCCCGCATATCTCAGAGGCCACCCGCGCCAAGGTGCTCACCGCCATCGACGAACTCGGATACCGACCCAACCTCTCCGCGAGGCACCTGAAGTACGGCCGCAGCGGCTTCATCGCGTTGGCCGTGCCGGACCTGGTGATCCCCTACTTCGCGGAGCTGGCGGAGAAGGTGAACCAGGCGGCGACCCGACACGGCTATATCGTGCTGCTCGACATCACCCGCGCAGACCCCCAGGCGGAACGCACGGTGCTGCAGGGCGTGCAGTCGCGGATGATCGACGGGGTGATCTTCTCGCCGCTCAGCCTCGGCGCGGGCGAGATCGAGGCCTCCCGCATGGATGTGCCCACCGTCTTCCTCGGTGAGCGGGCCATCCCCGAGGGCGTTGACCACGTCGCCGTCGACTCCGTGGCGGCGGCCAAAGCGATGACCCAGCACCTCATCGCGCTCGGTCGCCGTCGGATCGCCGTGATCGGCCGCAGCCGCGGCGTCTCCACCGGCTCGGTGCGCCTGGAGGGCTATCGCCAGGCGATGGACGAGGCCGGAATGCGCGTCGACCGGCGCATGATCATGGCCACCGAGACCTACTCCCGCGAGGCCGGCCGCGCGGCGATGCTGGAGTTGCTCGCCCTCCCCACTCCCCCCGACGCCGTGTTCTGCTTCAACGACCTGATGGCGATCGGCGCGCTTCGAGCCTGCTTCGAGCGGGGGGTGCGGGTGCCCGACGACGTGGCGGTGGCGGGCTTCGACGACATTCTCGAGAGCAGCTTCACCAGCCCGAGCCTCACCACCGTGGCCCCGGACATGGACTACCTGGTGGAACAGGTGCTGACGCGTCTGATCGAGCGCATCAACGGCAGCACGGCCCCCGGTGAGCGCTTCAACGTGCCCTGGAAGGTCACTCTGCGCGAAAGCACGCTGGGGCGCACTGGCTGAGGGCGGCCGACTATCGGAGGAACGGGAATGCCACCATCCGGAAGACCTTGCCCTTGCTGGCCTTCACCGTTCCCACGATGGTGACGATGGCATGGACGACGATCAGCACCGCCATCAGGACCGGCGCGATGCCCAACGGGAAGAAGCCCGATACCGGGCCGTCCTTGGTGAGGACGTACAGCAGGATCCCGTGGAACGAGAGCAGGACCGCCATGAGCAGCGCGGCGGTTGCACCCCAGTTGGCGGCATTCGTCCCGTTCTGGGCGGCTAGGCCTCCCCGCAGCCTCTTTCCCCGTCCGGAGAACAGCATGGCCAGGCCGGCGATGACCACCGAAAGGAACGGGATGGGCAGCCAGACCAAGAAGCCGAGCGCCCAGGGCGTGGTGCCGTAGTCGGGCTTCAGCTGGTAGGCGGCGGGGTACGGCTGCGGCGGATAAGGAGCCGGGTGCGGAGACATGGGCGGCGGGCCCGGGGGTGCCTGGGTCGTAGGCGGCTGGAAACTGGGGATGCCGCGCTCGGGCTCCACGGGGGCTTCGTCGACAGCAGACCCGATGGGTGAGAAATACAACGTGGACGACCAGTAGCCCCCTGCACCGGTCACCTCATCGGCGGAGGCGTCCCTGTGCCGTGCGACATAGGCGACCAGATCGTCGGGCGACTGCGCCTGGCGGAGGACTCCTTGGTACTCGGCGAGCGCCTCGTCGGGACTCTCTGCGAAGTCGAAGGTGATCTCGGCATGCTCGAGGAGGAAGTAGGGGCCCTTCCTGATGGCCTCAGCCAACGCGGTTCGCGCGGCCGCGATCTCCTGCTGGATCTTCGGCGTGGACGGCAACTGCGCGAAGGCGCGCTCGAGGTTCGCGATCCCCATCCGTGCGTCGCCGACGATCGCCTTCGGAGCGGGCCACTCGCGCCCCTGGTCGTCGCTCGAACCCTCGCCCCAGATGAGCGACGGACACTCCTGGGCGTTGCCGCTCACGAGCAGGATGTGGCAGATCGGAACCTCGCTCTTCCACTCCATGACACCCGACACCCGCGGCACCGGGTCTGAGTCGGTCGGAATCCGGTCGATGACATAGAGGTAGCTGCGGTTGGCCATATGACAGCCTGTCCTAGGAATCCGCGAGCCGGGCGGCAGCCTCGGCGATAGCGTCGTCCGTCGCGGTGAGCGCGATGCGGACGTGGTTGACGGCCTTGGTGCCGTAGAAGTCACCGGGGGCCGCGAGGATGCCGTGTTCGGCCAGCCAATCGACGGTGTCGCGGCCGGACTCGCCCCTTGTCACCCAGAGATACAGGGATCCCTCGGAGTGATCCACCTGGAAGCCTGCCTGTTCCAGCGCCGGACGAAGCACGGCGCGACGGGCCAGATAGCGCTGACGCTGCTCCTCGACGTGTTCCTGGTCGCCCAGCATGGCCACCATCGCCGCCTGGATGGGCGCCGGCAACATCATGCCGAGGTGCTTGCGCACCGCGAGCAGTTCCTGGACCACGGCGGGATCGCCCGCGATGAACCCGGCCCGGTAGCCGGCGGCATTCGACCGCTTGGACACCGAGTGCACCGCGAGCAGGCCCGTGAGGTCGCCGTCGTTGACACGCGGATCGAGAACCGAGATGGCCTCGGCGTCCCACGAGAACTCGCCGTAGCACTCATCGCTGGCCAGCACGGCACCGCGCTCGCGCGCCACCGCGACGAAGGCCCGCAGCTCGTCGAGGCCGAGCACCCGCCCGGTGGGGTTGCCCGGCGAGTTGATCCAGATGATCTTGGCGTCGGCGGGAACCGCGGAGGGATCGTCGCAGGGCACGGGGGTCGCACCCGAGACCAGCGCTCCCACCTCGTAGGTGGGGTACGCGCACTCGGGAAAGACCACCGAAGCACCAGCCCCCACGCCGAGTTGCAGAGGAAGGTAGGCCACCAGTTCCTTGGTGCCGACGACGGGCAACACGCCCTCGTGAGTCAAGGCCACCGAGTTCCAGCGTTGCTCCAGATAGTCGACGATCGCCTGCCGGGTTGCCGGAGTGCCCCACACCGTGGGATAGCCGTGCGCCTCGGCGGCGTCCGCCAGTGCACGCTTGGCGAGCTCCGGCGTGGCATCGACGGGCGTACCGACGGTGAGGTCGACGAGGCCGCGCGGATGCGTAGCGGCCTTGGCCTTGGCCGCCGCCAACGTATCCCACGGAAAATCAGGCAGCCGGGCGCCCAGCCCAGACGCCGACACCCCTACTCGCCCTGAGGCTCGAGGGCCTCGACCACCGGATGATCCTTGTCGATGACGCCCAGCTTGGCGGCGCCGCCGGGCGAGCCGATGTCATCGAAGAACTGCACGTTCACGTCGTAGAACTCGGCCTGATCCTCGGGCACGTCGTCCTCGTAGTAGATCGCCTCGACGGGGCACACC
Source organism: Tessaracoccus caeni (assembly GCF_029211185.1). Taxonomy (GTDB): domain Bacteria; phylum Actinomycetota; class Actinomycetes; order Propionibacteriales; family Propionibacteriaceae; genus Arachnia; species Arachnia caeni. The sequence goes on along the minus strand of NZ_JARGDO010000004.1, from coordinate 20,511 downwards.
GGCTCGCAGGCGCCGCAGTCGACGCACTCCTCGGGGTGGATGTACAGCATGCGGTTGCCCTCGTAGATGCAGTCGACGGGACACTCCTCCACGCAGGCGCGGTCCTTCACGTCAACGCAGGGCAGACCGATGATGTAGGTCACGATGACACTCCTTGGTTTGAGATCGGATTTAGTCTAGTAGTCGGCCAAGAGACGGCGCCACAGCACTCGGGGCACGTTCACTCTCGGCCCAAAACGGGCGTCGACGACGTATCGGGCGACGTCAGTCTTCGTTCTTCGACTCTTCCTTCTTGGGTTCGGTCGTCTTCGGCTGAGGCTTCGGAGCGCAGATGATTCGATCACCGGCGCTGTACTTCCACGAGTAGTTCTGCTTCTTGACCACTTCGCCGTCCTTCCAGAACAGGCGGCTGTAGGTGGCAGTGAAGCCCTGAATGGCGCTCTGGGGCTCACACGTCTGCCCGTAGGGGATGGTCTTGGTGCCTCCGGAGTAGAAGCCCGACTTCTTGATCTCGCTGGAGGTCACCTTGTCCCAGGTGGGGATCGACCAGACCTTGAAGGTGATGCTTCCCTTGTTGTCCCAGCTCGACCGGTGGATGTAACCCTGAATGATCGCCGGGTACTCGGTGTCGTTGCGGAAGCGCATGTCGAACGCACCGGACATGATCGTCGACTCGCGACCCGCCGGATAGCGGTCGAAGTACAACGAGTGCGGCTTGTGCTCGACATCCTCATAGCCCGCGAAAAAGGCCGCGTTGTACATGGTGGTGGCCGACTGGGAGATGCCGCCGCCGGACGCCTTGACGAGTATTCCGCCGTCGATCACGTAGCCATCCATGTAGCCGTTGGACGGGGTGCGGGGGCCGAGCGTCTTGTCAAGGCTGAAGATCTCCCCCGGCATCACGACGGTGCCGTTGACCATCTCGGCCGCGCGTCCGAGATTCTTGTTGCGGTAGTCGGTGCTGGCATGCGGGTAGTAGGTGGTGAACTCGCCGATCACCTCGCGCGGCTTCACCTTGGTCGCCGCGTCGGTGTCGAACTCCGGCTCCTCGATGATCAGCGCGATCTCCGCAGTGCGCGCGGCCTTGTCCTTGCTGAGCGCGAGCGTGGGGAGCGCCTCGGCGAAGGCCTTCTCGTCGATCACCTCGCCGGTGACCGAGGGCACCACGACGGGCTTGCCGTCCTTGAACTTGTAGCTGGCGTCCTTGGGAGAGTTCAGCTTGAGCTTCTTCTGCTCCTTGGAGGTGCTCTTCAGCAGTGCCTTGGCGTCGAGGCTGCCGACGAGCGCGCCGTCCTTGACCTCGAAGGACGCCGCCTTGGCCAGCTTCTTCGCGGAGACCTTCATCTTGCCGTCATCGGAGGTGAACACCACCGAGCCGGACAGCAGCGGTTCCGCGAACTCCGCAACGGCCTTGTCCACCATCTCGGTGGTGATCTCGGGATCCGTGAGCGTGACCGCGGCGTCGGCCTGCGCCTCGCCCGCCTGGTACGCCGCAATGACGGCGGCCGCAGAGGCGTCCGCGTCGAGCGCCATGCCCTGCACCGATTCGGTGCGCTCGATCTCACCGGCGGCGATGTCGAGCGTGGCCGCGACGGGCTCCACCGCGAAGGACGGCGCCGCAGCTGCCAGCGCGGCGTCGAGCTGCTGCTCGTCGACCAGCGCGACGGGCGCCGCGTCGGGGTTGCCGCCGAAGAGGTTGTCGATGATGTCCGTCGGGTTCCAGCTGAACCCGCCGCCTGCCGCCTTGACACTTGCCTCGACGTCGAGCGACAGCCCGGCCTCCGCCGGCACGATCTGCGCAGAGGTGCCGTCGGGTCCGTTCAGCGTGATGGTCTGGGCGCGCGCGGGTGCGAGATCGCTCTCCAGCTTCTCCGCCGCCTGAGCGGGGCTGAGCCCTCCGAGCCGAACGCCGGCCACCGCCGCATCCTTGGGCAGCTGGTTGCCGGCCACGAAATAACCGACGACGTACAGCACGCCCACGACGACGACCACCCCAAGGACCGACCCCAGGAGCCACTTCGTCCCGGACCTCTTCGGCTTGGGCTCGGTTGTCTTACTCACGCACTTTCCCCCTGGGTTCGGCTACATGCGGTCCGGCGTCCATGGTACGAGCCAAATGGCTCGCGCCAAAACACCTCGGCCCAGGCCATGGAGCTCCCGGACCCGACGAAGGTCAGTTGATCCGCACGGAGAACGGCAGGCTGACAGGCCCGGATACGTGAACTCCCGCCCACGTCGCCACCTTTGTCAGAAGATCCTCGGACGACGCCGCCCCGCTGGACGCACCGCCGTTCGACTCGCTGGAGGCGGCCGGAAGCAGACGGTTCAGGAGCCCCGAATCACCGATGCGGGTTACCATCACCTTCTCCGGGTCGAGGCCCGCGAGCTCCGCCGCACGTCGCACCGCGAGACGCGGCCCGCCCAGGTGATCGATCAGGCCGTTGCGCTTCGCATCCGCGCCGGTCCACACCCGTCCCTTCGCCAGGGCCTCCAGCTGCTCGTAGGGCATGCCACGATCCTCGGCCGCCGCCGTGGTGAAGTCGTGGTAGACCCTGTCGAGCCACGCGTTGAGCCTCGCCCAGTCGTCCTGTGTGAACTCACCGGAATCGGACAGCATGCCCGCCGAGGCCCCGATGTGGATCGACTCGCGCACCACGGCCAGCTTCTCGTACAGGCGGGCCGTGACCATCTTTCCGCCCAGCACGCCGATCGAGCCGGTGAGCGTGGTGGGCTGGGCGACGATCTCGTCGGCAGCCATGGCCGAGTAGTAGCCGCCCGACGCGGCCACGGCACCCATCGCGGCGACCACCGGCTTTCCGGCCTCGCGCACGCGCTGCACCGAGCGTCGGATGAAGTCTGACGCCACGGCCGAGCCGCCAGGGCTGTCCACCTCGAACACCACGGCCTTGATCTCGTCATCGCGCAGGGCGGCGCGCAGGTGCTCGTCGACGACGTCGCTGCCCGCACTGCCGCCGTTCAGGCTGGGACCGCCGCGACCGGAGACGATGGGCCCACGCAGCGAAACCATCGCCACCTTGGGGAGCTGACGTCGGCGCATCGCCTTGGTCAGTGATGGCTTGGCCGAGTAGCGGTGCACGAAACGCAGCTCCTCCGGCGTCGCCGTCCACTCGGACAGCGCGGCGGCGTAGGCCTCGTCGCGGTATCCGACATGATCGATCAGGCCCAGTTCCAGCGCGCGGGTCGGCGTGACGGGCGACTCGTTGATGCCCTGCCATGCCGTCTCGAGGGAGACCCCGCGGCGGCGCGCGATGGTCTCTGCCGCATCGTCGACGATCGACTGGGCGATCCGCGTCATCATCTCGCGGTTCGCGGGGCTGACTTCGCTGCCTGAGTAGCTCTCCGCAGCCGACTTGTACTCGTGCCGCTGTCCGAACTGGGGGTCGACCCCGACCTTGTTCAGCAGACCCTTGAACAGCATGATCTGCACCTCGACGCCGCCGATGCAGAGCATGCCGGTGGGCTGCACCCAGACGGAGCGACATGCGGTGGCCAGCTTGTAGGTGGCCAACGCGTTGCTCAGCTCACCGAAGGACTCCACCCAGGCGAGCGTCGGCTTCGCGGTGCCGAACTCCTCGATCAACTGGCCGATCTCGTCGTACGCCGCGGTGGAAATGCCGGCGGGGGCGGTGTGAACGATCAGCCCCTTCACGCGATCGTCCTGGGCTGCCTCATGCAGGGCCTCACGCAGGCGCGCCAGGGACGTGGCGTTGACCACCTGGAGGGCCTCCAGCGGATTGCTCGGACGCGTCTCCAACACCCCCCGAGCCAGATCCAGTTCCAATACAACTCCGGCGTCAGCCGTGAGCCTGTCCGCCCATGCCTTCGCGCTCTTCGGCTTCGTCGTCATGCAAGCCAATGTACCTGGGCCCTCCGACAAGTCGCCGGGACGCGAAAGGGGGAGCGTCTTCCGACGCTCCCCCTCGCTGGTTCTGGCTGTTTCGGGCCGGCCGTTACAGCAGGCCCTTGGCGGTGGTCACCACGTTGTCGACGGTGAAGCCGAACTCCTCGAAGCACGTGCCGCCGGCCGCGGACGCACCGAAGTGCTCGATCGAGACCGACGCGCCGCCGCAGCCGAGGTACTTCGACCAGCCCATCGCGATACCCGCCTCAATCGATACGCGGGCGATCACGGAGGCCGGCAGCACCGACTCGCGGTACTCCGCGTCCTGCTCGTCGAACCATTCCTGGCACGGCATCGACACCACACGGGTGGGCACACCATCGGCCTCGAGCGCTTCCTGAGCGTCGACGGCGAGCGCCACCTCGGAACCGGTCGCGATCAGGATCAGCTGCGGATCCGCCGAAGCCTCGCTCAACACGTAACCGCCCCGGGCAACGCCCTCAGCGGAGGCGATCTTGTCACCCCGCGTGAAGATCGGCAGATCCTGACGCGACAGGATCAAACCGGCCGGCCCATCGGCGCGACGCAGGATCTCGCCCCAGGCCACCGAGGTCTCATTCGCGTCCGCCGGACGCACCACCGCCAGACCGGGGATCGCACGCAAGGACGCAAGGTGCTCGATGGGCTGATGCGTCGGGCCGTCCTCGCCGACACCGATCGAGTCGTGCGACCACACGAACGTGGTGGGCACACCCATCAGCGCCGCCAGCCGGACAGCCGGGCGCATGTAGTCGGCGAACACCAGGAAGGTGCCGCCGTAGGCCCGGGTCAGACCCGAGAGCACGATGCCGTTGAGGATGCCGCCCATGGCGTGCTCGCGGATGCCGAAGTGCAGGGTGCGACCGTAGGGCCCACCCTTCCAATCCTCCGACTGGCGCGACTCGGGAAGGAAGCTCGGCTGGCCCTTCATCGTCGTGTTGTTCGATCCGGCCAGGTCGGCAGAGCCGCCCCACAACTCGGGAAGCTGGTCGGCCAATGCGGACAGCACCTCGCCCGACGCGGCGCGGGTCGACTTCGTGCCCTCCTCGAACACCGGCAGACGCAGGCTCTGCGGCAGCTTCCGCGCCCGCACCCGCTCCAGCAGCTCGGCCCGCTCCGGGTTCGCCTTCGCCCAGGCCTCGAACTTGGCGTCCCACGCCTTGCGGGCGGCCTCGCCACGAGCAGCGGCATTGGCGCGCGCGTGATCCACCGCGGCCTGATCGACGGCGAACGGCGTCTGCTCGAAACCGAGCAGCTCCTTGACGGCCGCGATCTCGTCGCCACCGATCTTCGCGCCATGAATCCCATGGGTGCCCTGCTTGGTCGGCAACGGCCAACCGATCACCGTCGTCAGCTTGATGAAGCTGGGCTTGTCCGTGACCGTCTTCGCGGCCTCGATCGCGTCGTTCAGCGCCTCCAGATCCTCGCGGTACTCGGTACCGCCGTTGGTCCAGTCCACATGCTGCACGTGCCAGCCATACGCCTCGTAGCGGGCCGAGACATCCTCGGAGAATGAGATATTGGTGTCGCCCTCGATGCTGATCCGGTTGTCGTCATAGATCAGCACCAGATTGCCGAGGTTCTGCGTCGCGGCCAGCGAGGACGCCTCCGAGGAGACGCCCTCCTGCAAGCACCCGTCGCCAGCGATCACGTACACGAACCGGTCGAACAACGACTCACCAGCCGCGGCCTCCGGCTCGAACAGACCACGCTCACGACGAGCAGCCATCGCCATGCCCACCGCGTTCGACACGCCCGCGCCCAGCGGACCCGTGGTGCACTCGACGAACTTCGTGTGACCGTACTCCGGATGGCCCGGCGTCTTCGACCCCCAGGTCCGCAGGCCCTTCAGATCCTCCAGCTCCAGGCCCAGTCCCGCCAGGTACAGCTGCGTGTACTGCGTCAGCGACGCGTGACCCGCCGACAGCACGAACCGATCCCGTCCGATCCACTTCTCATCCGCCGGATCGGTGTTCATCACCTTCTGATACAGCAGGTACGCCACCGGCGCCAGCGACACCGGGGTACCCGGATGCCCATTGCCTACCTTCTCCACCGCGTCGACGGCCAGGATCCTGGCCACATCCACCGCACGAGAGTCCTGCTCGGTCCATTCCAAAGCCACGTGTCTATCTTCCTTACTGTGTCAGGACCACCGACAGTGGTCCGCAAACTCCATAGCGTCTTCGTCGTCAGAGCCTTCTCGGCCCCAACTAAATCAGTTCTCACCAGGAGAACGGGATGGTCTCACCTGTCGTCATGGGCAGATCGGCCGCGCTCACGGGGGCGGCATCGTCGTCGGCGGCTCCGGTTGCGGGAGCCTGCCCCGGCTCGATGGGCCGGACGTTCTCGCCCAGAGCGTCTCGCACGAGTTTCTGGATCCCCTCGCCCGATCCGAACTCGAAGGTGCGCACGTCGGCCATGGCTCAGCCTTCCTCGCGAGCGGTCACCGGAGGCTCCGCCGACCAAGGGAAGACGATCCAGCGATCGGTGCTGCGCCAGACGTAGTCGGCGTGGACGACGGTGGTGGGTTTCTCGTAGAGCACCGCGCTGCGCACCTCGGCGCCGAAGCCGCGCAGCAGCTTGATCACCAGATGCAGGGTGCGTCCGGAGTCGGCCACGTCGTCGACCACGAGAATCGACTGGTTGGCGATCGCGTCGGTGTCGAGCATCGGCGACAGCAGCACCGGATCTGGCAGCGTCTCGGCGACATCGGTGTAGAACTCGACGTTGATCGCGTCGACGAGCTTCACGCCCAGGGCATAGGTGAGAGCGCCGGCCGCAACCAGGCCGCCGCGCGCAACCGCGATCACCACCTCCGGCCGGAAGCCGGAGTCGACGACGTTCTGAGCCAGCTCTCTGGTTGCCTCGCCCAGCAGGTTCCAGGTGAGGACTTCTTTGCCTTCGAGATCGCTCGCGTCGCTGTGATAAGCCATGGGCGACATGCTATCGGACGGGCTCACCCGACGGATCGGATTGGGGGCCCTCGAAGATGTAGGTCATGAAGACGCAGTCGAGCCAGCGGCCGAACTTGTGGCCGATCTGGTTCAGCCGACCGGCCTCGACGAAGCCAAGACTCTCGTGGAAACGCAACGACTGCTCGTTGTCTCCGTCGACCACACCCACCATCACGTGAATGCCCTGGCCGCGGGCGACGTCCATCAGGGCTCGCATCAGCGACCGCCCGGCGCCTGCCGCCCGGTACTGCTCGGACAGGTAGATGGAGTGCTCCACCGTGAACCGGTACCCCTCGAGCGACCGGAAGGTGCCATACGAGGCGAAGCCCGCCACCTCACCGTCGACTTCGATGACGAGCACGGGGAAGTTGTCGGCCTGCTGCCGCTGGAACCACTCTCGGCGGTCGGCGACGGTGACCGGCTGCAGCCGCCACGACGCGGTGGTGTTCACTCCGGCCTCGTTGTAGATCCGGGTGATCGCGGGGAGGTCGTCTTCACACGCACGGCGGATCCTGAGGCTCATGCGGACACCCTAGTGGCCGGGTGTCACAGGCACATGACGACGCGCACGACACCGGATCCTTCCCTAGAGTGTGCGGCGTGGATGAGATCTTTGTCAGCGGAAGTTGGGGTTCGGGCGCGGTCAGCGCCTTCGGTGCGACGGTGACGTCATGGCGTCCGGGCGGCGACGAATGGCTGTTCGTCGCCGGTGATGCCCAGCCCGGGCCCGGCGCTTCCGAGCACGCCGGCATCCCGCTCTGCGCGCCGTGGTTCGGCGTGGGGCAAGGCGATTGGATGCCTCCGCACAAGCACGGGCTGGTCAGGCTGGTGCAGTGGGACGTCGTCGACGTGGTGGAACTCGACGACGAGGCCCGCGTGCGGCTCGCCGTCGACGCCGCGCGTTTCGCCGGGCTGCCCGGGGCCGACCGCTACCCCGCCGACCTCGCTTTCTCCTTGGAGATCAGGTTCGGTCGCCGCCTGGAGTACGCCCTCACCGTGCTCAGCCCCAGCCAGGGCTTCGCCATGGACCATGGCCTGCATCCCTACTTCGCGGTCTCAGATCTCTCGACGGTCAGCCTCGACGGGCTGGAGGGCGTCGCGTTCCGGGACTATGCCCAAGACGGAGCGACCGGGGTCAGCGACGCTCCGGTCCGATTCGGTCACCACATCGACCGGGTCTATGACGACGCCCCGGCGCTGATCCTGCGCGATGGGGACCGGGCGCTGCGGCTGAACGCGGAGGGCGCGGGCAGCTCGATCGTCTGGAGCCCTGGCGTCGAGTCGGGCCCGGCCACCGGCGGCTTGGCCGGCGACGAATGGCGCCGGTTCGTCTGCGTCGAGTACGGCAACGTCCAGGGCCAGGCCACCTTGCTGAAGCCAGGCGTGCCGCACACCCTGCGAATGACCGCCACTGTGGACTGATGCCACGAACAACGCTGGGTATTCGGCGCGGCGTGTGAAATAGGTACACGCCGCGCCGAATACCCAGCGTTATGTTCGGGCCTACGGGCGAACGAGCTCCCTCAACTGCTGAGTGGCCTCCTGGTCCTGGGCGATCTCGACGCCGTCGATGCTCGCCACCGGGACGATGCCCCGGCCCGAGCTGGCAAGCCACACGCCGTCGGCCGTCAGCATGTCCTGGACGGTGAACAGCTCGTAGGCCGCCTCTCCGCCCTGCTCCTGCCATCCGGCAAGTGCCTTGCGCACGGTGATCGAGTCGAGGATCGCCGCCTCCTTCGGCGGGGTGGAGATCAGGCGCCCAGCGCGCAGCACCAGCACGCCGGCGCGGGGGCCTTCCAGGACGTAGCCGTCGGTGGAGACCAGGATCGCGTCGCCGGCGCCCCGTCGCGCCGCCTCTCTGGCGTAAGACATGTTGACCGCGTAGGACAACGTCTTCGCGCCGCCCAGCAGCCAGGGCGCGTCGTTCAGGGCGTCGACGGTGCGGCCGGCCGACATCGTCGCCGCGACAGCCGCCGCGCGTGAGGCGTGGAAGTCGGTGATGGTGAGCAGTCCGAGCGGCGGTCCGGGAACGGACTCGTTGCCGCGGGTGTAGACCAGCTTGAGCACGGCCTCGCCGCCCCCGCGCTCCGCCCAGGCCACGAGGGCATCGTCGATCAGCGCGCGCCAGGCGTCGAGATCGGGGGCGGGCATCTCGAGGATGCGTGCGGAAGCGGTCAGCCGCTCCAGGTGCAGTTCGACGAAGTCCGCCGTCACGCGACCGCCGTCGACGCGCACCAGAGTCGCGTCGAAGCACCCGTCGCCCCGGTTGAGTCCCAGGTCGTCAGCGCTCACAAAACCGTCGTCGCGAATCCCTACGCCCAGCTGGGCCACCAGTTGCCTCATCCGTCTCACCCTACCGGGAGGCCGCCGCGGGGCTTCTGTTCGGGTTATCCTCAAGCATCGGTCCTTGAAGGAGGTTGTGATGGCCAGGGCATTGATCGTCGTCGACGTGCAGGTCGACTTCTGCGAGGGCGGAGCGCTCGGCGTGGAGGGCGGCAACGCGGTAGCGGAGGCGATCGCTGACCTCCTCGGCACCGATCACGAGTACGACTACGTGGTGGCCACCCGCGACCATCACATCGATCCCGGCGACCACTTCTCCGACGAGCCCGACTACGTCGACTCCTGGCCGCCCCACTGCGTGGTGGGCACCGCCGGTCAGGAACTGCACCCGGCGTTGGCCGACACCGCGTTCGACGCCATCTTCGACAAGGGCTCGTTCGAGGCCGCCTATTCCGGCTTCGAAGGCACCGTCGGCGGATCCGACGACGGCGTCAGCCTGTCCGACTGGCTCGCCGACCGCGAGGTGGAAGAGGTGGACGTCTGCGGCATCGCCACCGACTACTGCGTGCGCGCCACCGCGCTGGATGCCCAGGCCGACGAGTACGACACCGTCGTGCTGGCCGAACTCACCGCTGCCGTCCACCCCGACAACCTCGACGCGGTGCGCGACGACCTCCTCGACGCGGGCGTCGCCTGGCAGGTCTGAGTCCTAGCTACTCGGGCGCCCTGAGGAGTTCTTCTCTGGATTCCAGCCGACTGCTCAGTTCGACGGCGAGGTAAGAGATGCCGAGGGTCATGAGCGCGAGCGTCGTCATCTCCGTCGCGGGAAGGTAGGCGATGCCGCCGTCCCTTTCGAAGAGCGTGATATAGGACCAGGCGAGGACGAGGCTGAACGTCGTCGCGCTGACCACGCCGACGAGCACCGGGGTCATGGCTTGCAGCAGCAAGGATCGTCGCCAGGTGCTCGGACCTGCCCCGGAGATGCTGAGGAGGCGGCGTTCGGGCCGCGTCGCCTTGAGCCTGTCGTGGGCGGTCAGGAAGGTGGACAGCCCGGCCACCGCGAGCATCAGTCCCAGCGAGAATCGCAGCAGGTCGAGGAACTGCCTGGTGCTGTAGGTGCTGATCCGGTACATCTCGTCGGGCGTCAGGGCCCTGGCATCGAGGTCGATCTCCATCCTGGTTCGCACCGGTTCGATGGAGGTGTGATCGGTCTTGACCAGGTACAGCATTCCGGTTGCCGGCAGATCCGGCACCGAGGTCTCCGAAACGATGAGCCCCCGCCCCCTCGCGTACTCGCCCACGAGATCAGCTGCCGCCTGGTCGACGACGGCGGTGTCGGGCACCACGAGCACAGGGCTGTCGTCGGTGAGCTGGAACTCCTCCCCCGGCCCGTAGAAGGAGGCGACCTCGGCGCTTTCCAGTAGCCCGCCCTCGCAGCGGGGTTCGGGGATGCCGGTGAACTCTGCGAGGTCCGTGCAGTTCACCACGAAGGTGTTCAGCATCTCGCTGTGTTCCCCACCTGATTGATGCCATCGGATAGCGAGGGACGGCCGGTCAGTGGGTCGGATCGACGCCCAGGCCCCGCGATGAGCCTTTGTATCCTCGCCGCTGCCGACGAGGGTGTCCGGCCCGATCAGCTCGCTCATGGCCTTCTGCGCGACGGCGTTGGTGGCCGACATCAGGGGAAAGAAGACGAGCATCACGCCGGCGGCCACCAGCAGCATCACGATTCCCATGCTGGTTCGAGAGACCGCCGCTGCCTCCTTCTCCACGACGCGCCCCGCCCAGGTACCCGCCACTCCCACGTGCGAGATCACGCCGGATGCGGCCCTCACGATGCCGGGCAGCCCCCACACCAGGCCGAGCATGCCGAGCGGCATCGACGCGAGAAGCAGGTAGCTTGCGATATTGGTCGGCACCCGGCCGACGTGGGACAGGGCAAGCAGGATCACCGCTGCGGCGAGCATGAGCCACCCGAGCCGGGAGTAATCGACGGCACGTCGCCGGCGTCGCCGCACGATCCCGACCCTGCTGAGACGCACCCACGTCAACGTCGCCGAGAGAACAAGCGCCAGCACACACAACACGATCGTTCCCGGCACATGCACGGCGATGTCGCTCGACCACACCCCGCTGCCAAACGGTAGGTGGGGCGCCAGCGGCGGCACGACCGCCCAGAACAGCGCCACACCGCCGACGGTGGCCGCCGTCATGAGGATGAGATCCTCGATCGCCCCGGACAGCGCGATGTCCTTCCGCGAGAGCCCCACCAACGTCAGTGCCAACGCACGCTCCTCACGGCGGCGAAAGCCCAGCGAGGCGACGATGCTGGACAGCGCGAGTAGCGGAACGACGAAGCCGATGATGACGACCACATAACCCACCTGGATCACGTCGGGCACGCTGCTGCGGAGGTCGTCGTGTCCCCACTCCTCCGCCAGCCACAGGCTGTCCGGCGGCAGCTCCGACTCGGCCACCCCGACCCAGATCATCAAGGAACGAGGTCCGGGCACGAACTCGAGCGGGATCCCGCCGACGATCTCCCCCGGATAGCGCTCGGCGAAGACCTCCGACTCCCCCAACAGAGCAGCCGCCGCCGGCGAGACCAACATCTCGCCCTCCCCGGGCACCTCGACTCCCCCATAGCTGGCGGCCCCGTCGATCCCCACCCGGGCCACCCGGAGAACATGGACGTCGCGCTCCTCCATGTAGCCGCGCCGCACGTCGTATCGGATCCCCCGGTCCTGCGACTCGTCCGGCACCCACATCGGATAGGCGTTCGCCTCCCGTTCCGCGACGTTCAACGAACTCGGCGCGAGAGCGCTCGCCCCCAGCAGCAGCATCACGGTGAACACCCCGACCATGCCCCGCACGATCATCTCGCCACGCGCCGAACGGAACCGCCGCCAGGCCAACCAGCCCACCATCCCCCACGCGATGCGCGTCGCATCGGGGCGCTTGGACCACCCCCTCATGAGCCGACGGCCCTGCCTCCGGCGATGCGCCCGTCCAGAAGGTGAACCACCCGATCCGCCCGGCGCGCAACGTCCTCGTCGTGGGTCACCATCAACACCGTCGTACCCAGGCTTCGCACCTGTTCCATCAAAAAGCCCAGCACGTTCGCGCTGTTCACCGAATCCAGCGCGCCGGTCGGCTCATCGGCGAAGATGATCTTCGGCCTGTGTACCAAAGCCCTCGCCACCGCGACGCGCTGCTGCTGCCCGCCCGACAACGTCCCCGAACTCTGCGACGCCAGTTCCGCCACGCCCACTCGCTTCATCGTCGCCAACGCCGCCCGCTCTGCCTCGGCCCGCCGCGTCCCGAGAAGACGCAACGGCAACCCCACGTTCTCCACCGCCGTCAGCTCAGGAACCAACCGCCCGAACTGCAGCACGTAGCCGAAGTCCCGACGACGAATGGCCGCGAGCTCCCTCTCACTGAGCCCAGCGATCGGGCGGCCCGCCAGCTCTATCCGCCCGCTCCAGCCGCCCAAGAGCCCCGCGACGCAGTTCAGCAGCGTGCTCTTCCCGGATCCCGACGGCCCCATCAAAGCGACCACCTCGCCTGCCTCGACGTGCACGTCGACGCCTTGCAGAACGGCTTCCGCACCGTAGTCGAATCGCAGTTCCTCGACGCGGATCATCGGCCACAGCCGTCTGTGTGCGCCGGTGCCATAACTCGTCGTCCCATGCCGGCGAACATATCCACGGGCCATCCTGGCGGGCATCCGCCCTGGGGCTACACGATGCCTTGACCGGCCAACCAGAATGGGCGCATGCGTATCACCTTCTCCGGCCATGCCGAGGCTCTCGTCGCTCCGGAACGCGGCACCGTCCATCTGACCATCTCCGCCGAGAACCTCGACCAGGAGACCGCTCTTCGCGCCGCCGAGTCCGCCGCCAACTGGCTGCTGGACGACCTGAAGCCGCTGCGTTCCGGCCCCGTCACCTGGTACTCCATGGATGCCATCTCGACGTCGAATTGGCAGCCGCGCGATCAGCACGGTCGCGCGCAGGCCCGGCAATACCAGGCGGTGTGCCGGGCGCGAGTGAAGTTCAAGGACTTCTTCGCGTTGTCGACGGCGGTGTCACGTTGGGGCGAGCAGCCCTCGATCAGCATCGGGCACGTCGAGTGGGAGCTCACCGACGATACCCGCGAGCGTGTGAAGGCCGACGTCTTGGTCGCCGCCCTCGCCGACGCCCACCAGCGCGCGTCCGTCGCTGCCGGCTATCTGGGCCAGCCGACGCTGCGCGTCGTCGAGGTGGCTGATCCCGGTCTGCTCGGACACGGCGAGGAGTCCTCGTACCAGGGGCCGTCCGCGATGTTCGCCCGCGGCGCGGCCTTCGCCGAGTCCTCGCAGGCGGTCGAGCTCGCGCCCCAGGAGATCGCCATCTCGTCCACCCTGCACGTCCAGTTCGAGACCGCGTGAGCCGCTCCCCACTTGTGGGGAACGAACAAAGTCTTTCCCGAGAGATTGGTTTCATCTGGACTGGATGAGAAGAAGTCTGAGAAAAACCGTCGCGTCTCCTCGCGTAATCCCCTGAACAATGGAAGATTCTCCTCAACGTCCCGCCCTGTTTTTCCAGGGCGACCCGTTGGACGAGGGCCAGGAGGGAACCGTAGTGCTCAAGCGCATTGCCATCATCAACCGGGGCGAGGCCGCGACGCGGCTCATTCACGCCGTCCGCGACCTCAACGCCGAGCGGGTCGATGCCGAGCCGCTGGTGACGATCGCGCTCTACACCGACGCCGAGCGCTCCGCCATGTTCGCGCGCGAGGCCGACGAGGCGTATCCGCTCGGCCCGGCGTCCGAGCGCCCCTACCTCAATCACGAACTCCTCGCGCGCGTGCTGCGCGAGGCGAAGGCCGACGCCGTGTGGGTGGGCTGGGGCTTCGTCGCCGAGGATGCGGCCTTCGCCGATCTGATGGAGTCGATGGGCATCACCTTCATCGGCCCCACGGGCGACGCGATGCGCAAGCTGGGCGACAAGATCGGCTCCAAGCTGATCGCCGAGGAGGTGGGCGTGCCCGTCGCTCCGTGGTCGGGCGGCGGCGTCGACACCCTCGACGAGGCCCTGGCGGCCGCGGACCGCGTCGGCTACCCCTTGATGCTGAAGGCCACGGCCGGCGGCGGCGGGCGCGGCATCCGGCGCGTGGACTCCGCCGACGACCTGGCCGACGCCTACCAGCGCACCCGCGACGAGGCCGAGCGCGCCTTCGGCTCGGGCATCGTCTTCCTCGAGAAGCTGGTCACCGGCGCCCGTCACGTCGAGGTGCAGCTCATCTCCGATGGGCAGGGCACCGCCTGGGCGATCGGCGTGCGCGACTGCACCGTCCAGCGCCGCAACCAGAAGATCATCGAGGAGTCCGCTTCTCCCCTGCTCGCCGACGAGCAGAACGCCGAGATCAAGTCCGCGGCCGAGCGCCTGGCCCTGGCCGTGGGTTACCGGGGTGCGGGCACCGTCGAGTTCCTCTACCACCCCGAGACCAAGGCCTTCGCCTTCCTCGAGGTGAACACCCGCCTCCAGGTGGAGCACCCGATCACCGAGGTGACCAACGACTTCGACCTGGTCAAGGCCCAGCTGCACATCGCGGCCGGCGGGCGCCTGACGGAGCGTCCCACCGAGTCCGGCCACGCTATCGAGGCCCGACTCAACGCCGAGGATCCCGACCGCGACTTCGCTCCCTCCCCCGGCCACATCGTCCGGCTCGATCTGCCGGCAGGCCCGGGCATCCGCGTCGACACGGGCGTCGCCGAGGGCGACACCATCCCCGCCGACTTCGACTCGATGATCGCCAAGATCATCGCTCACGGCCGCACCAGGGCGGAGGCGCTGGGCCGGCTACGTCGCGCGCTCACCGAGACCACCGTCGTCATCGAGGGCGGTGCCACCAACAAGAGCTTCATCCTCGAGCTGCTGCGCCAGCCCGAGGTGATCGGCGCGCCCGATGTGGCGTGGGCCGACACCGGCTGGATCGACCGCGAGCGCGCGGCCGGCGGCCTCATCGCCGACGAGCACGCGGGCGTCGCGCTGGTGGCGGCGGCCATCGAGGCGTACGAGGAGGTCACCGCGCTGGAGGCCGAACGCCTGCTCGAGACCTCCCGCGGCGGACGTCCGCAGACCCAGCACCAGGCCGGCGTGAAGGTCGACCTCAAGCTGCGCGGCGTGACCCATTCGCTCACCACCTACGCCACCGGACCCGGCGACTACCGGGTGCTCGTCGGCGACCAGTCCTGCGAGGTGAGCGTCCAGCGCCTCGACGACGTGCACGGCCGGATCACCGTCAACGGCAACCGCTACCGCCTGGTGAGCGCCACCCACGGCCCCGTGCACCTGATCGAGGTGAACTCGGTCATGCATCGCGTCACGCGCGACGAGGGCGGCGTGCTGCGCTCCCCCGCACCGGCCCTGGTGATCGCCACTCCGGTCGCGGTGGGCGACGAGGTGGCCGCCGGTGCACCCGTGGTGGTGCTGGAGTCGATGAAGATGGAGACGGTCATCCCCGCTCCCTTCGCCGGCCGCGTGAAGGAACTGCTGGTGATGACCGGCACCCAGGTCGAGACCATGGCGCCGCTGGTGCGTCTGGAGCCCGTCGGCGACGACGACGAGGTGGCCGAGGCCGCGCAGGGATCGGCGGTGGAGCTGCCGTCCGCCGTCGCCGAGGACAGCCCCGCCGACCAGATCGAGCGGCTGCGCGCGGCCTTGTCCGCCACGCTGCTCGGCTACGACGAAGACCCCGAGGCCAAGACCCTGGCCCGCTACCTCACCGCGCGCGACGCACTGCGCGAGGCGGGCGGCGACGCGCTCTCGGGCGAGATCGCGCTGATCGGCCTGTTCGCCGACATGGCAGAGCTGAGCCGCAACCGGCCGTTCGGCGAGCAGGTGAACACGGAGCTGCGCATCCATTCCGATCGCGAGCACTTCCACCGCTACCTGACCACGCTCGACGTGGACCGGGCCGGTCTGCCCGAACAGTTCGTCGAGCGGCTGAGCCGCGCGCTGGTCCACTACGGCGTCACCGAACTGGACCGCACGCCCGAGTTGGAGTCCGCCGTCTTCCGCCTCTTCCTTGCGAGCAAGCGCGTCTCGTCGGATGCCCGAATCGTGCTGGCCATCCTGAACCGCTGGAGCACCGAGCCCGCCCCCGACGAGGAGCGCGCCGCCTCCGCCCGCGCCCAGCTGGAGCGGCTCGGGCGCGCCACCCAGCTGCGCTTCCCGGTCGTGCGCGACGTGGCCCGCTCGGTGCGCTTCCGCTGGTTCGACCAGCCGCAGGTGGACGCCGCCCGAGCCGAGGTGCTGGCCGGCGTCGAGGGCGAGCTGGAGGCGCTGGCGGCGACGCCCGATGCCCCCGACTACGCCGAACGCGTCGCCCGCCTGGCCGACATCCCCGAGTGGACGGCCGACTACCTCGCCCAGCGGCTGCGGGGAGGCATCTCCGCGCACGAGCCCATGCTCGAGGTGCTGCTGCGCAAGTACTACCAGCACCACGACCTGAGCGACGTGAACGCGTTCGCCGTCGACGGCCGCGCCGTGGTCACCGCGCGCTACCAGCTCAAGGGCGACGACACCCACTATGTCACCACCGTCGGCACCGCCGACGAGCTCGCCCCCGACGGCGCCCTGGCCCGGACGGTCACCGAGCAGCTGACACAGCATCCCGACGGGGTGGCCGCCGTGCTCGAGCTGTACATCTACCAGCCGGAGGCCGGCGACCTGGACGAGCTGTCCGAGACGCTCCGCACGACGCTGTCGGCGTGGCCCTTCGACGATTCCACCCGCCGGATGGGCGTCGGCGTCTGCACCGCCGAGGGCACCGTCGAGTACTTCACCTTCCGGCCGGAGGGCGACGAGCTGGTCGAGGATCCCCGGATCCGCGGCATGCACCCGATGGCGGGACGTCGCCTGGATCTGTGGCGCCTCGACGGGTTCGACGTCACCCCGCTGCCTGCGCCGGAGGACGTGCTGCTGTTCGAGTGCGTCGCCAAGTCCAACCCGGGCGACCGGCGCCTCATCGCGATGGCCCAGGTGCGCCAGCTCGCCGCCGTCTACGACGAGGACGGCCGCCTGATCGGACTGCCGCACGCCGAGCGCGCGGTGGAGAACTGCCTGGAGGCGATCCGTCGCACCCGAGCCGCTCGCGGACCCGCGGGCAGCAAGCTGGACATGAACCACGTGTGGGTGCACGTCTGGCCGGTGATCGATCTGGATCTGGAGTCGATCACCGCTCTGCAGCACAAGATCACGCCGTTGTCCGACTCGGCAGGCATCGAGGAGGTGCTCTGCCAGGGCCGCTTCGCCCGCGGCGGCGGTGAGCCGACGCCCCTGTCGATCCGCTTCCATTCCGTGCCCGGCGCCGGCGTGACGGCCTCCGTCGACGCGCCGCCGACCGAGCCGCTGAAGCCGGTCGACGACTACACCGGCAAGGTGCTGCGCGCCCGTCGTCGTGGCCTGGTCTACCCCTACGAGCTGACCGGAACCCTGGCCGGCAAGGGCGGCAGCATCGCCGAACTCGACCTGGACGAGACCGGAAAACTGGTGCCCGTCGATCGCGGGCCGGGCCTGAACAAGGCCGGCATCATCGTCGCCAAGGTCACCACGCCCACCGCCCTCCACCCCGACGGCATCACCCGCATCGTGCTCTGCGGCGACCCAACCAAGGGCCTGGGCGCCGTGGCCGAACCGGAGTGCTCGCGGATCATGGCCGCCATCGACCTCGCCGAGGAGCTGGGCGTCCCCGTCGAGTGGTTCACGCTCAGCTCGGGCGCGCGGATCTCGATGGACTCTGGCGTCGAGAACATGGACTGGGTGGGCGCGGCGCTTCGTCGCATCGTCGAGTTCACGCAGGCCGGCGGCGAGATCAACGTCGTGGTGGCCGGCATCAACGTCGGCGCCCAGCCGTACTGGAACGCCGAAGCCACCATGCTCATGCACACCCGCGGCATCCTGGTGATGACCCCGGATTCCGCGATGGTGCTCACCGGCAAGCAGTCGCTCGACTTCTCCGGCGGCGTCTCCGCGGAGGACAACTTCGGCATCGGCGGCTACGACCGCGTGATGGGCCCCAACGGCCAGGCCCAGTACTGGGCACCCAACCTGGTCTCGGCGCTCGGCATCCTGATGGCACACTACGACTCGACCTACGTGGCGCCGGGCGAGACCGTCCCCCGTCGGGCCGCGACGTCGGATCCCACGGATCGCGACGTGTCGGACTTCCCGCACGAGCTGGCCGGCAGCGACTTCGCGACCGTGGGCCAGATCTTCTCGGCCGAGCACAACCCCGACCGGAAGAAGGCCTTCGACATCCGCACCGTGATCGCGTCGGTCTGCGATCAGGACCACCCGCGCGCCGAGCGCTGGGCCGGCATGGCCGAGGCCGAGACCGCCGTCGTGGTGGACGCCCGCATCGGCGGCCACTCGGTGAGCGTGCTGGGCATCGAGTCGCAGCCGGTGTCGCGAGCAGGCTTCCCGCCGGCCGACGGCCCCGACACCTTCACCGCCGGCACGCTGTTCCCGCGTTCCTCGAAGAAGGCCGCCCGCGCGATCAACGCCGCCTCGGGTAACCGCCCGATGGTGGTGCTGGCGAACCTGTCGGGCTTCGACGGCTCGCCGGAGTCGATGCGCAATCTGCAGCTGGAGTACGGCGCCGAGATCGGGCGGGCGATCGTCAACTTCGACGGACCGATCATCTTCGTAGTGATCTCGCGCTACCACGGCGGAGCGTTCGTGGTGTTCTCCAAGCGCCTGAACGAGTCCATGACGGTGTTGGCGCTGGAGGGCTCCTACGCCTCGGTGATCGGCGGCGCCCCCGCCGCCGCCGTGGTGTTCGCCGGCGACGTGGCCAAGCGCACGGCCGCCGATCCCCGCGTCACGGAGCTGGAGGCGCGCGTCGCCGCGGCTGACCCGTCGGAGAAGGCGTCCTTGCAGCTCGAGCTGGACGACGTCCGCGCGGCCGTGCGGGCGGAGAAGATCTCCGAGATCGCCTCCGAGTTCGACGGCATCCACAGCATCCACCGCGCGGTTCGGGTCGGCTCCGTCGACCGGGTGATCTCCACGGCCGAACTCCGCCCCGCGATCGTCCAGACCATCGAGGCCTACTACAACCGCTGACACCCACGCTCGTCGAGGTGCGACGACATCACGCTCTTCGAGGTGCGAGCAGTTGTCTACGGTCTTTGAGGTGCGAGCGCCAGCGAGCCTCGAAAAGACCCAGCCGACAGCCGAATGACAGACCCTGTCAAAGGTTGCGCTGGCTCTTTTCGAGGCTCGTTCCTCGCACCTCAAAGAGCGTTATCAGTCCTGGAGTTCGTAGCCGTCGGAGTCCTGGTGCCAGGGGCTGCCGGGGCGCGAGACGAGGATCAGGATGCCCTCGACGAGGCCCCAGATCGAGGCGATGCCGACGGAGAGCAGCGTCAGAACCAGCTGCACGATGCCGCGGGTGGTCTTGCCGATGTAGAAGTTGTGGATGCCGAGGCCACCGAGCAGGATGCCGAGGACACCGGCGACGATCTTCGACTTCGACGACACGGGCGCCGGCCGATAGCCGCCGTAATACGCCTGAGGCGGGTACGGCTGGCCGGGCTGCTGATACGGGTCGTAAGGGGGCTGCTGGGACACGGGTCTTCCTTTCTTCGCCCCATGCAGGGCTTGAGTCAACGGTAGCGCGGGCGGACACCTACGAGGCGCACGGGCGGGCAGACCTACGACGCGCAGGGCTGGCACTTACGATGCAGGCAGGGCGAGCGGGAGCACGCGCGCGTTGGGGAGCGTCGCGAGGTCGGCGCCGTCCAGCAGCAGCTTCGAGCCTCGCACCCCGCCGCCGATCACCACGAGACCCGCCGCGACGACGGCCTCATCCACCAGGATCGGCCAATCCTCGGGCAGCCCGACGGGAGTGATGCCACCCTGGGTCATGCCGGTGAGCGCCTCGGTGGTGGCCTGGTCACCGAAGGACATCTTGCGCATACCGAGTTCCTTGCGGATGGTCTTGTTCACGTCGGCTTTGTCGGTGGCCAGCACCATGACGGCGGCGTGCACACTCTCCTCGCCGCGTCGCCCGAACACGACGACGCAGTTGGCCGAGGCCTCCTCGGCCACGTCGTAGGCCTCGCAGAACGCGGCGGTGTCGGCCAGGGTCGCGTCGATCTCGGCGACACGCGCTCCGGGCACAAGGGCTGCGGCGGCGGCAACGGGAGGCGCGACCAGGTCAAGCCCCTCGGCGAGCGGGACCCAGGTGAGATTTCCTTCAGCAGACGGCATGCGCCCAGGTTAGCGCCGCGCGGGAAGCCTTCTTCAGCACGTTCCACCGGCACTCACCAAAATAAAAGTGGCTGAGCGGGGGTGATCTGTGCAATACGCACAGATCACCCCC
>NZ_JARGDO010000049.1 GCF_029211185.1 Tessaracoccus caeni | reverse complement strand
GACCACGGCAGCGAAGGGACTGGGGAACCGCTGGCGATCCATCTCCGCCCCGGCAACGCCGGCTCGAACACCGCGGCTGATCACATCACCGTCACCAAGGCCGCGCTCGCGCAGCTCCCACCAGCCCAGTTGAGTCCCGCATAGTGGTGTAGCGCGGTGGCAGCAGTGATCGTCTCGGACGTGGGCGCGGCCACCGTGTGATCCTTCGACTGAACCTCTCACAGCACTCTCGAACGGAGTCATCACGATGACCGCTCCCCATATTGTCGACCCTTCCGGCCTGCTCGGTGAAGCCCTGGCTGAAGCGTCCCCGGATCTGATGCGCAGCCTGCTCCAGGACGTGATCAACTCCCTGCTCTCCGCGGACGCAGACGCTGTCGCCGGCGCGGAGTACGGTCGGCCCAGCGCTGGTCGTTCTGCGCAGCGCAACGGCTACCGCCACCGCGACCTCGACACCCGCGTCGGCACGATCGACGTCGCAGTCCCCAAGCTCCGCTCTGGCACCTACTTTCCCGACTGGCTGCTCGAGCGGCGCAAGCGCGCCGAATCCGCCCTGATCACGGTCGTCGCGGACTGCTACCTCGCCGGCGTCTCCACCCGCCGCATGGACAAGCTCGTGAAGACCCTCGGCATCAACTCGCTCTCGAAGTCGCAAGTCAGCAGGATGGCGGAGTCATTGGACGAGCACGTCGAGCAGTTCCGCCACCGGCCCTTGGACGAGGCCGGGCCATTCACGTTCGTCTCCGCTGACGCGCTGACGATGAAAGTCCGCGAGGGCGGGCGCGTGATCAACGCCGTCGTCCTGCTCGCCACCGGCGTCAACGGCGACGGGCACCGCGAAGTCCTCGGCATGCGTATTGCCACCTCCGAGACCGGAGCGGCGTGGAACGGCTTCTTCGCCGACCTCGTCGCCCGCGGCCTCGCCGGAGTCCGCCTGGTCACCAGCGACGCCCACGCCGGCTTGGTGGAGGCGATCGCCGCGCACCTGCCCGGCGCGGCCTGGCAACGGTGCCGCACCCACTACGCCGCAAACCTCATGGCCGTGACGCCAAAGAGCATGTGGCCGGCGGTGAAAGCGATGCTGCACAGCGTCTATGACCAGCCCGACGCACAAGCGGTGAACGCCCAGTTCGAGCGGCTGCTGGACTACGTCAGCGAGAAGCTCCCGGACGTGGCCGAGCACCTCGACGCGGCCCGCGCCGATCTGCTCGCGTTCACCGCGTTCCCCAAGGACGTGTGGGTGCAGATCTGGTCGAACAATCCCACCGAGCGGCTGAACAAGGAGATCCGCCGCCGCACGGACTCCGTCGGCATCTTCCCCACCCGCGAGGCGATCGTCCGACTCGTCGGCGCGGTCCTGGCCGAGCAGACCGACGAATGGGCCGAAGGACGCCGCTATCTCGGCCTGGACGTCCTCGCCCGATGCCGCCTCACCGTCGTCCCCGACACCAGCACCGAGGAGGTCACCACAAGCTCCCTGCCCGCCCTGACCGCCTGACCCCCAAACGAAGGATCGCTACACCACTTCCCGGGACTTGACCACCAGCCCTGCTGGCCCGGAGCAGGCGGGGGTCGAAGAAGATTCTGATCCGCACCGACGGAGCCGGCGGCACCAAGGAATTTCTCCAGTGGATGACCAGGCGGCGGCTGGCCTACTCCGTCGGGT
>NZ_JARGDO010000048.1 GCF_029211185.1 Tessaracoccus caeni | reverse complement strand
GCTTCGGCGCAGGTGCACAGTAGAGCGTGCTCGAGGGCCTGCAACGGCAATGCCTCGGTGGGCAGGCGGGCCGCGACGGCCCAGCCGACGATCCGCCGCGTGCGGACGTCCGTGAAGAGCGCGGCGTC
The DNA here is from genome assembly GCF_029211185.1 of Tessaracoccus caeni. GTDB lineage: Bacteria > Actinomycetota > Actinomycetes > Propionibacteriales > Propionibacteriaceae > Arachnia > Arachnia caeni. Next base: position 1,585 of record NZ_JARGDO010000048.1, on the reverse strand, counting down.
GCAGAGCCCTTTCGGGATGCGAACGCAGGTGAACTTTGCGGCCCAGATGCCGCGGGCAGAGGCTGGGCGCTGCTTCGCGGCTCGGCAGCCGCGGGAGGTGAGAAACCCACATTCTGTCGTGCCGACCACGCGGCAGACAGCCTCGAAACCGAATTGTTCACGGTGCATATCGATGAACCGGATCATTTCGTCGTGGGGCGATCGGGCTGCGCGGATAAAATGCCGATGCCTTCTTCAAGATCTCGTTCGCACGGCGCATGTCGGTCACTTCGCTCCTCAGCCGGCGATTCTCCTCCTCGAGCGATTCCTGCGGACGGGACGATCTCTCGGCGGGGCCGTAGCGGTTGCACCAGCTCCGCAAGGGCTCCTCACCGACGCCGAGCTCGGGCGCGACGGCGCGGGTCGACTGCGCTCCTGGGCCACTTTCAAGGGCGTGGCGGTCGTAGACCATGCGGACCGCACGATCACGCAGCTCCGAGCAGAACTTCGTGGGCATACTCCAGTTCTCCTTCGTGAGACTCGGGAAGGAGACCCAGCGCGCTACAGCGTCCTGGCCGGCATCGTGAGCGGCTCTGGCTCTCGCATCTCCCCTCTGCGCCACTACACTCGCCGGATGACTGAACACCTTGGATGCTCCGGTGGCACCGCACACGCGATGCGACCGCAGGTCCGACCAAAGCAACAGCAGCCGATTGCGGATCTCCGATCATTGATCACGGATCGAGGCGAGGTCGTCGACTGCCAATGTGGGCGCGAGCACACGGTTGACCAACTTGGAACTGAATTCGAGTTCCCGGAGAACATGCGAGAAATCCTGCGTGAAGGAGCCGGTCGCCCTCGCCTGGATGTATTCGGCCCCTCCTTCCTTCTGCGAATAAACCGGATCGCAAAAGCAGGGCAAGAAGATCTACGAATAGAATCACTACACATTGTCTTTCATGACGACTGGCTGGTGGTCTTTGAAGATGTCGACGGAATCGGGACCGCCTGGCATCCGGCGGAAGACAACTCAGGGCGATACTTTGCCGCAGATGAGGCGGAACTGACGCTAACGCTCATCGTCGAGGCCGCGATCGATTCCTATGACTCTGCCGCACTTTCCCTGGAGGACGGCACTGCGGACTGCGAGTCGAGTATTTTCGGGGAATTCGAGAAGGACATCGAGAGCGTTTATCGGCTCGGCTCCGATGCCAGCAAGGTCCGCTCCTCTCTTGCTTCCCTGTGCCGGTTCATCGATCGAATCCCCGCGCCAGGGGCGTCGAAGAACTCAGACTGGTCAGCCGATGCTGCGGCCTTCGCCGAGGACGCAGATGACCTTCTGTCCAGAGTGTCCGGCATCCACGCACGGCTGACACAGCTCGTTACGGTTTACTTGGCCCTAGTGGCCCAGAAACAGAACGAGGACATGAAGCGCGTTTCAGGGTGGGCCGCCATCCTATTCACTCCGAGCCTTGTCGGAGCGATATACGGGATGAATTTTGAGTCAATTCCGGAACTTACCTGGGATTTTGGCTACCCGCTATCGATTCTGGCAATGGTCATCATCTCCGCGGGCCTGTACGCCGTCTTCCGCCGTCAGCGTTGG
>NZ_JARGDO010000047.1 GCF_029211185.1 Tessaracoccus caeni | reverse complement strand
TTTTGTGGTTGCAGGTTGTGGTTTTTCTTTGAGTGTTCATTGATTCGGATTCGAGCTAGATGTTTGGATTTGGGTTTTTGGTTCGCTCTTCATGTTTGATTATGGCCAATGTCTTCTCTGGTTCTTTGTGGTTGGGGTTGTGTTGGTTGTGGTTTTTTGTTGGAGAGTTTGATCCTGGCTCAGGACGAACGCTGGCGGCGTGCTTAACACATGCAAGTCGAACGGTAAGGCCCTTTCGGGGGTACACGAGTGGCGAACGGGTGAGTAACACGTGAGTAACCTGCCTCTGACTCTGGGATAACAGCCGGAAACGGTTGCTAATACTGGATATTCTGCTCTCATCGCATGGTGGGGGTTGGAAAGTTTTTTCGGTTGGGGATGGACTCGCGGCCTATCAGCTTGTTGGTGAGGTAGTGGCTCACCAAGGCTTCGACGGGTAGCCGGCCTGAGAGGGCGACCGGCCACATTGGGACTGAGATACGGCCCAGACTCCTACGGGAGGCAGCAGTGGGGAATATTGCACAATGGGCGGAAGCCTGATGCAGCAACGCCGCGTGCGGGATGACGGCCTTCGGGTTGTAAACCGCTTTCACCCATGACGAAGTTTGTTTGACGGTAGTGGGAGAAGAAGCACCGGCTAACTACGTGCCAGCAGCCGCGGTGATACGTAGGGTGCGAGCGTTGTCCGGATTTATTGGGCGTAAAGAGCTTGTAGGCGGTTGGTTGCGTCAGAAGTGAAAACTCGGGGCTTAACTCCGAGCTTGCTTTTGATACGGGCTGACTTGAGGGAAGTAGGGGAGAATGGAATTCCTGGTGAAGCGGTGGAATGCGTAGATATCAGGAGGAACACCGGTGGCGAAGGCGGTTCTCTGGACTTTTCCTGACGCTGAGAAGCGAAAGCGTGGGGAGCAAACAGGCTTAGATACCCTGGTAGTCCACGCTGTAAACGGTGGGTACTAGGTGTGGGGGACATTCCACGTTCTCCGTGCCGTAGCTAACGCATTAAGTACCCCGCCTGGGGAGTACGGCCGCAAGGCTAAAACTCAAAGGAATTGACGGGGCCCCGCACAAGCGGCGGAGCATGCGGATTAATTCGATGCAACGCGAAGAACCTTACCTGGGTTTGACATATGCCGGAAGCATTCAGAGATGGGTGTGCCTTTTTGGTCGGTTTACAGGTGGTGCATGGCTGTCGTCAGCTCGTGTCGTGAGATGTTGGGTTAAGTCCCGCAACGAGCGCAACCCTCGTCCTATGTTGCCAGCGGGTTATGCCGGGGACTCATGGGAGACCGCCGGGGTCAACTCGGAGGAAGGTGGGGATGACGTCAAGTCATCATGCCCCTTATGTCCAGGGCTTCACGCATGCTACAATGGCCGGTACAGTGGGTTGCGAGCCTGTGAGGGTGAGCGAATCTCTAAAAGCCGGTCTCAGTTCGGATTGGGGTCTGCAACTCGACCCCATGAAGTCGGAGTCGCTAGTAATCGCAGATCAGCAACGCTGCGGTGAATACGTTCCCGGGGCTTGTACACACCGCCCGTCAAGTCATGAAAGTCGGTAACACCCGAAGCCGGTGGCCTAACCACATTGTGGGGGGAGCCGTCGAAGGTGGGACTGGTAATTAGGACTAAGTCGTAACAAGGTAGCCGTACCGGAAGGTGCGGCTGGATCACCTCCTTTCTAAGGAGCCATATATGTCCCACGTTTTCCGTTGTGGGATGGGTTTCTGTGGAACATTGACCTAGATCATTAT
>NZ_JARGDO010000046.1 GCF_029211185.1 Tessaracoccus caeni | reverse complement strand
GTGTTGTAGACAAGCCCTCGACCTATTAGTATCGGTCAGCTCCATGCCTTGCAGCACTTCCACATCCGACCTATCACCCAGTGGGCTACTGGGGGTCTTACCACCTTAACAGTGTGGGAGCCCTCATCTTGAAGTATGCTTCCCGCTTAGATGCTTTCAGCGGTTATCATTTCCCAACGTAGCCAACCAGCCGTGCTCCTGGCGGAACAACTGGCACACCAGAGGTTAGTCCGTCCCGGTCCTCTCGTACTAAGGACAGCTCTTCTCAAGACTCCTACGCGCGCAGCGGATAGGGACCGAACTGTCTCACGACGTTCTAAACCCAGCTCGCGTGCCGCTTTAATGGGCGAACAGCCCAACCCTTGGGACCGACTCCAGCCCCAGGATGCGACGAGCCGACATCGAGGTGCCAAACCATGCCGTCGCTATGGACGCTCGGGCAAGATCAGCCTGTTATCCCCGGGGTACCTTTTATCCGTTGAGTCCTGGCGCTTCCATTCGCTACCAGAAGATCACTAGTCCCGACTTTCGTCCCTGCTCGACATGTCTGTCTCACAGTCAAGCTCCCTTGTGCACTTACACTCAAAACCTGATTGCCAACCAGGCTGAGGGAACCTTTGGGCGCCTCCGTTACCTTTTAGGAGGCGACCGCCCCAGTCAAACTACCCATCAGGCACTGTCCCTAATCCAGATAATGGACCAAGGTTAGATAACCAGAGTGACCAGAGTGGTATTTCAACAATGACTCCACCCAAACTAGCGTCTGAGCTTCCCAGTCTCCCACCTATCCTACACAAGTCACACCAATCACCAATACCAAACTATAGTAAAGGTCCCGGGGTCTTTCCGTCCTGCTGCGCGTAACGAGCATCTTTACTCGTAATGCAATTTCGCCGAGTTCGTGGTGGAGACAGCGCCCAAATCGTTACTCCATTCGTGCAGGTCGGAACTTACCCGACAAGGAATTTCGCTACCTTAGGATGGTTATAGTTACCACCGCCGTTTACTGGGGCTTAAGTTCACCGCTTCGCCAAAAAGACTAACAGTTCCCCTTAACCTTCCAGCACCGGGCAGGAGTCAGTCCGTATACATCGTCTTACGACTTAGCACGGACCTGTGTTTTTAGTAAACAGTCGCTTGGGCCTGGTCTCTGCGACCCTCAACGCTTCGGAGAGTGAATCTCTTAACGTGTCAGGTCCCCCTTATCCCGAAGTTACGGGGGTATTTTGCCGAGTTCCTTCACCACGATTATCTCGATCGCCTCGGTATTCTCTACCAATCCACCTGTGTCGGTTTAGGGTACGGGCGGTACATGCCTCTCGCTCACGAAGCTTTTCTAGGCAGCATAGGATCACTCAATCCAACACAAATGTGTCAGACCCATCATGTCTCAGAATATGCGGACTGCGGATTTGCCTACAGCCCTTCCTACACACTTAGCCTGGGACAACCAACGCCCAGGATGAGCTACCTTCCTGCGTCCCTCCGCAGCTTGTCTACTACAAGATCAGGTCACAGACTCACCAACCCCACAGGCCCGAAGGCCGGACAGAGCGGCTCGCATGCTTAGTATCACTCGCCTCAACACGGACGATGCAAGACCGGTACGGGAATATCAACCCGTTGTCCATCGACTACGCCTGTCGGCCTCGCCTTAGGTCCCGACTTACCCAGGGCAGATTAGCTTGACCCTGGAACCCTTGGATATTCGGCGGACGGGTTTCTCACCCGTCATTCGCTACTCATGCCTGCATTCTCACTCGTGTGCACTCCACGATCGGGTCACCCCACCGCTTCAACGCAGCACACGACGCTCCCCTACCCAACCACACATACATGTGATTGCCATAGCTTCGGCGGATAACTTGAGCCCCGCTAAATTGTCGGCGCAGAATCACTTGACCAGTGAGCTATTACGCACTCTTTCAAGGATGGCTGCTTCCAAGCCAACCTCCTGGTTGTCAACGCAACTCCACATCCTTTTCCACTTAGTTACCACTTAGGGGCCTTAGCTGATGATCTGGGCTGTTTCCCTCTCGACAATGAAGCTTATCCCCCACTGTCTCACTGCCGCGCTCTCACTTACCGGCATTCGGAGTTTGACTGATTTCGGTAAGCTGGTAGGCCCCCTAGACCATTCAGTGCTCTACCTCCGGTAAGAAACACACGACGCTGCACCTAAATGCATTTCGGGGAGAACCAGCTATCACG
>NZ_JARGDO010000045.1 GCF_029211185.1 Tessaracoccus caeni | reverse complement strand
CGGACGACCTGCTCCGGGGTGTGACGCTTCCTGCTGTTCGTCATGATCTGACCAGTCTCCCTGCCCGCGACCGCGGGCAACAGGACGACCCTCATAACGACTGGACCTACGAAACGGGGTCAGCCCAACGTCGCTGGGGCACGCGTAGGCCTTCCTCGCGCCATAGCCGCTGGATCTTCTTGTGGTTGACCTGCCAGCCCTCGCCGCGGACGTCGTGGTACGCGCGCCGATAGCCCCAGCGGGGGTGCTTCTTCGCGTAACCGCGCAGCCATTCACGCAAGGCGGCGTCGGGGTCGGCGACGGTATCGGCCTTGAGGGTGCGCCGGTAGGCGGACCTGGATAGCCCGGTCAGCCGGCACGCCATCCGCTCGCTCACCCGCATCTTCGCGATGAGGTGAGCGACGGCGGCGCGCCTCCTGCCCGGGCCTAGAAGTTTCCCTCTGCCAGCTCCTTCAGCGCCGCCTTCTCCAGCTCTGCTTCAGCGAGCAGACGCTTGAGGGTGGCGTTCTGCTTCTCGAGCTCCTTGAGGCGCTTGGCGTCGTCGGCCTTGAGCCCGCCGTACTGGTTGCGCCACCGGTAGTACGTCTGTTCCGACACGCCCAGCTCGCGGCACACCGCCGCGACGTCCGCGCCATCGGCCAGCATCCGGTCGGCCTGTCCGAGCTTGCGCACGACCTGCTCAGGCGTGTGCCGCTTCCTCGTGTTCGTCATGATGAGACCAGTCTTCCTGCCCGCAGCAGCGAGCATCAAGACGACTCCCACAACGACTGGACCTACATCACGGGGTCAGCCCATGGGGAGCGGTCATCGTGATGACTCCGTTCGAGAGTGCTGTGAGAGGTTCACTCGAAAGATCACACGGTGGCCGCGTCCACGTCCGGGACGATCACGGGGCCACCGCGCTACACCACTATGCGGGACTCAACTGCGTCATCGGCGTATAGGCAGAACAGCACCCGCACGAGAAAGACGGATGCATCGTGGTCGTCATAGCCAGAATCAGAGAGCGCCTCGTACAGGTCGGCCATGATCTGGGCGGCTTTGACCGAGGCTTCCTCCTGCTGCTGGTTCCCGAAGGGACTGGTCTGGTAGCCGGCCAGGAACGCCAGCAGGTCGGAGTTGGCCGGCAGCTCTTCGAGGGTGAAGGTGCGCGTGTCGGCGCCGTCGGGTGCTTTGAGGTCCAGGATGCGGAACTGAGTGAAGTCACTAGAGATGACCCAGCGTGGGGTTTCCACGTCGGTCAGGTCGTCGATGTAGTCCAGCGCCTGGCGCTCGGCTACCTCGAGGTCCTTCCCGGCGGATTTCATCTCGATCGCACACAGGCCCGGCACGAGGGCGTCGATGTATCCGCGGTGCCCCGTCGAGGAGCGCTTTGCGCGCTTCTCGTACAGCGCAGCCTTTGTACTCGTGATCCCAAAGACCCGCAGCAAGTCCCGTATGAACGACTGAGCCTGCTGACGCTCATCCCCAGGCTCGTCACGCCATTCCACGACGAACTGCGCAGCCCGCCGCCGGATCTCGTTCAACGACAGCGCCTTCGCCATAGCTCTCCCTCGTAGATGACTTTCCGTGAGAGTACTAGCAGGTCACGACGGACCGACCCGTGGGTCACGGACTGCCCCGCCATAACCCTCGGAGGTGACGCCTAGGTCAGTCCCCGGCTTGGGCATAATCAGCCATGAGCTGCGACCACTCCTGGCGGGAGGTTTGATGTGCCAGGTGGAGCAGTTTCATCACCGCGCCGGCGTAGAACATCGCTGTGCTGATGTTGTGCCAGAGATCAGTCATGGTGTCTGCGACCCGCGGCCAGGAGTACCCGTGCGCGAAGCCGCTGGCCACGTTCCAGATCCACTGCACAGCTTCGGCGGTGTTCTGGGGCAACCGGTCTCTGGCCGCGAGCTCCGACGCAGGTAGATCCTGCTGGGCAAATGCCGCCGCGATTATCATCCCGACGTTCATCGGTCCGTTCTTCGAGATCATCGTGTCTGAGACCTTTTGCTGCAGCCCAAGGTTGTTTCGATCCTCTGCAACGGCAGCCTGCATCCCCGCTGCTGCATCGCGCAGCGTGTCCAGGTCCGTGAATCCGGCTGCCGCCCTGGCCTCGAGATTTCACGGGGGTGTGGTCTCGACCGGCGGAATGAATGGCGAAAGGTGCTCCTGGCCTGGGATGATACGAGGTGTTGAGACCCGTAGCCATCCGCTGGAAGGAGCACCTTTCAGGTGTC
>NZ_JARGDO010000044.1 GCF_029211185.1 Tessaracoccus caeni | reverse complement strand
GGCGGTGTTCGACTGGACCCGCCCAGTGATCGAGGAATACGTCACCGACGTGCTGCCGCTGTTCGACACGGCAGGCGCCGGGATGCTGTGGCCGACCGAACGACAATCCAGGATCACGGGCAGCTACATCGGGATGAGGTTCGCCGAGTACCGCGACGACCTCGGCTTCGACGCCGCGCTGCACCCGCACTGTCTGCGGCACTCGTATGTGACCCATCTGATCGAGGACGGGTTCGACCCGCTGTTCGTGCAGCAGCAGGTCGGGCACCGGTGGGGATCGACCACAGCCCTCTACACCGGCGTCTCGGGCGACTACCGCAACCGCACCCTGCGCCGCGCTCTGGACGCCGCGTTCACCCCACCGACCGCTGTTGAGGAAGGATCACGCTGATGACGAAGACCGTTGCCTACCACTGGCATCTGCGCAAGATCATGAACGAGCACGCCATGTTCGCCACCACCGAGCTGGTGCCGCTGCTGGCCGACCGGGGCGTGGTGATGACCTCGACCCAGGTCTACCGGATCGTGGTCGGCGAGCCGGAGCGGTTGAACATGCGGCTGCTCGCCGCGCTCTGCGACATCTTCGACGTCACCCCCAACGACCTGATCGAGCCCTACGTCGCCACCAGCTCGCGGCGCGGACGCAAGACCGGCACCACCGGCACCAGCACGCCGTCGAAGCCCAGCCGGAACCGTCCGACCCGTGCGGTCATCAAGCCTGCTGGGGACTGACCGGCTGCATGGCGAGCACGATCGTCCACGGTGAGTGTTTCCGCTGCGGACGGGTGAGGAACCTGCGCTGGAACCACGCGCTCAACCGGGGTGAGTGTCGGGCTTGCCGCGCCCGCCGCTCACCCCAGGAGACCTGCACCGGCTGCGGCAGGCAGCGGCGGGTCAACGCACGCACCAGCGACGGCGGCGCTATCTGCACCACCTGCTACGCCCGAAACCGCGCCGGTGACGATGCTTGCGAGGGATGCGGCACCATCGGCCCGCTCGCCACCCGAGCTGGCGGGAAGTCCGATGGATCGCGGAATCTCTGCGTTCGCTGCTACCGGCACCCGCGTCGGTCCTGCGGTGTCTGCGGCCGGCTCAAGCGAGTCGCGTTGAAAGCGACCGCCACGAGCCCGGATGTCTGCCCGACCTGCTACCAAGCGCCGGTCATCGACTGCTCGATCTGCGGACAGCACGCTCTCGGCCGCCGCACCACGAACCACGGTCGGCCCCGTTGTTTCGCCTGCCAAGCCACCCAGCAGATCGACGCCGCGCTCACCGGCCCGGACGGCATGATCCGGCCCGAGTTGAAACCCGTCCGCGATGCCCTGACCGAGCTACGCCAACCCCGCTCGCTGCTGAACAACTGGCACGACTTGCCGAGCCTGCACCTGCTCACCGACATCGCTCAAGGCCGGCTCGACCTGTCACACGATGCTCTCGATGCCCGCCCGCACGTGTTCTCGGTGACCTACCTGCGCGCGATACTCGTCGCCTCCGGTGCGTTGCCGCCCCGGGACGAGAACGCCGCCCGGCTACACCGCCACGCTGCCGAAGTCGGCGCCGACATCACCGATCCTGAGCTGCGCGGCGTGCTGTCCCGCTATGCCCGCTGGCACGTCGTCGGCCGCGCCAGGACCAACCGCCACGGGCACCTCACCTCTCATGCCGCCGCACGCTGCCGCAGCGACATTCACACCGCCCGCGCCTTTCTCGACCACCTGACCGCGGGCGGTCACACCCTCGACGACTGCCCGCAAGCCTGCGTGGACGCCTGGCTCAGCACGAATCGCAGCACCCGCCTGGGGTTCGTCCGCTGGCTCACACGAGGCGGCTACCTACCCCGAGTTACGTTGCCCGAACCCGTCGCGGCGAAAGACCCCGCCCATCAGGTTGACGCCGAAGATCAGCTGGCCCTTGCCCGCCGACTCCTGCACGACTCCACCGTCGCCAGCATTGAGGATCGCGCCGCCGCCTGCCTGATCCTGCTCTATGCCCAGCCCGTCGCGAAGATCGCCGCCCTGACCACTGATGACATCGAGGTCCGCGACACGGGAACCTATCTGCGGCTCGGCCGCGAACCGCTGCTGCTGATCCCGCCTCTGGACGGGCTGGTCACCGCGCTACCGGTCGTCAAGCCGTTCGGCACCGCGAGCATCCTGGCTGATGCCCGGTGGCTGTTCACTGGCAAGAACGCGGGCACCCATCTTCATCCCGCTTCACTCATGCGGCGGATGAACCAGCTCGGGATCATCACCCGCGCCAGCCGGAGCACCGCGCTGTTGCACCTGGCCTCCACGACCCCGCCCGCCGTGTTCGCCTCGCTCATCGGCATCCACATCACCACCGCGACCCGCTGGGCTGAACTCACCGGCTCAGCCTGGAACACCTACGCCGCCACCCCGCGCTGACGACCAAGGTCACTCCCGCTCCGCGTGAAGCAAGGTCGCGGTCTGCTCTACCCAGCGTCGTTGCCTGCCCGTCTCGACAGCTCGCCGGTGATAGTGGGAACGGACCCACGCCACCGCGTCTTCTGGCGCGACACCGCTCATCGTTGCCAGCA
>NZ_JARGDO010000043.1 GCF_029211185.1 Tessaracoccus caeni | reverse complement strand
GGCGGTGTTCGACTGGACCCGCCCAGTGATCGAGGAATACGTCACCGACGTGCTGCCGCTGTTCGACACGGCAGGCGCCGGGATGCTGTGGCCGACCGAACGACAATCCAGGATCACGGGCAGCTACGTCGGGATGAGGTTCGCCGAGTACCGCGACGACCTCGGCTTCGACGCCGCGCTGCACCCGCACTGTCTGCGGCACTCGTATGTGACCCATCTGATCGAGGACGGCTTCGACCCGCTGTTCGTGCAGCAGCAGGTCGGGCACCGGTGGGGATCGACCACAGCCCTCTACACCGGCGTCTCGGGCGACTACCGCAACCGCACCCTGCGCCGCGCCCTGGACGCCGCGTTCACCCCACCGACCGCAACCGAGGAAGGATCACGCTGATGACGAAGACCGTCGCCTACCACTGGCACCTGCGCAAGATCATGAACGAGCACGGCATGAACGCCACCACCGAACTGGTGCCGCTGCTGGCCGACCGGGGCGTGGTGATGACCTCGACCCAGGTCTACCGGATCGTCACCGGCGAGCCGGAGCGGTTGAACATGCGGCTGCTCGCCGCGCTCTGCGACATCCTCGACGTCACCCCCAACGACCTGATCGAGCCCTACGTCGCCACCAGCTCGCGGCGCGGACGCAAGACCGGCACCACCGGCACCAGCACGCAGTCCAAGCCCAGCCGGAACCGTCCAACTCGCGCAGTCATCAAGCCTGCTGGGGACTGACCGGACCAGATGGCGAGCACGATCGTCCCCGGTGAGTGTTTCCGCTGCGGACGGGTGAGGAACCTGCGCTGGAACCACACACTCAACCGGGGTGAGTGTCGGGCTTGCCGCGCCCGCCGCTCACCCCAGGAGACCTGCACCGGCTGCGGCAGGCAGCGGCGAGTCAACGCCCGCACCAGCGACGGCGGCGCTATCTGCACCACCTGCTACGCCCGAAACCGCGCCGGTGAGGATGCTTGCGAGGGATGCGGCACTATCGGCCCGCTCGCCACCCGAGCTGGCGGGAAGTCCGATGGATCGCGGAATCTCTGCGTTCGCTGCTACCGGCACCCGCGTCGGTCCTGCGGCGTCTGCGGCCGGCTCAAGCGAGTCGCGTTGAAAGCGACCGCCGCGAGCCCGGACGTCTGCCCGACCTGCTACCAAGCGCCGGTCATCGACTGCTCCATCTGCGGCCAGCGGTCGCTCGGCCGGCGAACCACCAACCACGGCCGGCCCCGTTGCTTCGCCTGCCAAGCCACCCAGCAGATCGACGCCGCGCTCACCGGCCCGGACGGCACGATCCGACCCGAGCTGAAACCCGTCCGCGATGCCCTGACCGAGCTACGCCAACCCCGCTCGCTGCTGAACAACTGGCACGACTTGCCGAGCCTGCACCTGCTCACCGACATCGCTCAAGGCCGGCTCGACCTGTCACACGATGCTCTCGATGCCCGCCCGCAAGTGTTCTCGGTGACCTACCTGCGCGCGATGCTCGTCGCCTCCGGCGCGTTGCCGCCCCGGGACGAGAACGCCGCCCGGCTACACCGCCACGCCGCCGAAGCCGGCGCCGACATCACCGATCCCGAGCTGCGCGGCGTGCTGTCCCGCTATGCCCGCTGGCACGTCGTCGGCCGCGCCAAGACCAACCGCCACGGCCACCTCACCGCTCATGTCGCCGCACGCTGCCGCAGCGACATTCACACCGCCCACGCCTTTCTCGACGACCTGACCGCGGGCGGTCACACCCTCGACGACTGCCCGCAAGCCTGCGTGGACGCCTGGCTCAGCACGAGCCGCAGCACCCGCCTGGGGTTCGTCCGCTGGCTCACACGAGGCGGCTACCTACCCCGAGTCACGTTGCCCGAACCCGTCGCGGCGAAAGACCCCGCCCATCAGGTTGACGCCGAAGATCAGCTGGCCCTTGCCCGCCGACTCCTGCACGACTCCACCGTCGCCAGCATCGAGGATCGCGCCGCCGCCTGCCTGATCCTGCTCTATGCCCAGCCCGTCGCGAAGATCGCCGCCCTCACCACCGACGACATCGAGGTCCGCGACACGGGAACCTATCTGCGGCTCGGCCGCGAACCGCTGCTGCTGATCCCGCCTCTGGACGGGCTGGTCACCGCGCTACCGGTCGTCAAGCCGTTCGGCACTGCGAGCATCCTGGCTGATGCCCGGTGGCTGTTCACTGGCAAGAACGCGGGCACCCATCTTCATCCCGCTTCACTCATGCGGCGGATGAACCAGCTCGGCATCTTCACCCGCGCCAGCCGGAGCACCGCGCTACTGCACCTGGCCTCCACGACCCCGCCCGCCGTGTTCGCCTCGCTCATCGGCATCCACATCACCACCGCGACCCGCTGGGCTGAACTCACCGGCTCAGCCTGGAACACCTACGCCGCCGCCCGACGCTGACGACCAAGGTCACTCCCGCTCCGTCTGAAGCAAGGTCGCGGTCTGCTCTACCCAGCGTCGTTGCCTGCCCGTCTCGACAGCTCGCCGGTGATAGTGGGAACGGACCCACGCCACCGCGTCTTCTGGCGCGACACCGCTCATCGTTGCCAGCA
>NZ_JARGDO010000042.1 GCF_029211185.1 Tessaracoccus caeni | reverse complement strand
TCATGATGAAAGATGGCAGTGCAGGCACGAGTACCTCGGGGAAGAAGCGGCGTCAGATACCACCTCTCCTACCGAGACTCGTGCCTGTCCTACGTCACCGACACGCACCTACCTGCGGAATCTCTAAGGGGCTTCAACTCGCGCGCGTGCGTCGCGTGTACATGAGGGCCAAGGATGGAACGAAGGCCATCATCGAGTTCCCCGACGGCACTCAGACCGACGCGTGGTTCTGGTGGCGCAGGGCCAGCCCCGGAGACGTGCTGCTCGTGCAGGGCGAAACCGGATGGGGCCCTCATCACCACCGCGCGGTGTTCTACATCGGCTCCAAGTATGGCGGCCACGGCGTCGCCGGCAGCATCCCGCTCGCGGCCTGGCGTGCCCATCGTCGACGAGCGGCCGGCCCCTAGAGCTACGACATCTCGACGGGCTGCCGCTGCGCGTCACTCGTCGTGCTGGACCACCTCGAACCCGAGCACGTCGACGGACATGCCCCGCTGCTTGTCGTCCTCATGACCACCACCGGGACGCGCCGCCCGCCACGCGTCGTAGGCGTCGCGCGAGTCCCAGCGGGTCACCACGAAGTAGCGATCCTCTCCGAACGCAGGTCGCAACAACTCGAACGACTGGAACCCTGGTGCGGCATCCACGGCCTTCCGGCGAGCGGCGAAGCGCGTCTCGATCTCAGCCTCCGCTCCCGCAGGGAACGTCAGAGCGGTCATGTTCACAAACGTCACGGTGATCTCCTCAGCAGGGGGCCCGTGGATCCGGACCGTACTTAGGCAAGCCTAATCCCGTGCTGACACGAGCCGGTGGGCAGGGTCTACTTCTCGACGCTAGGCGACAACGCCGCGCCTGTGTCGGCCCGGGCGATCGTCTCCGCGATCCCAAGGAACTGGGCACCCTGCTCGGAATGACCGAACCAATGGAGATAGAGCCCCGTCGTCACGCGCTCGACGAAGCCCCATCTCCAGACCCGGTCAGGCGAAGCGCCACCGAATTCAGCAAGAAGCCGGCTCCCCTGCCACAGGAACTCGACCCCTCCACCTGGCCGGATAGCTTCAGCCTCCAGGAACTCTGCGCAGGCGTCGCGCAGCACGATCCCAAGATCATAGGCTCGCTCGCCGACAAAACCATCGGGGTCGATCAACGCCCACCCATCGCCTCGACGCAGCACGTTGCCGGCATGTGGATCCCCATGGCACACGACCTCGGCTCGTTCGCCGGCAGCGAGGAACTCGGCGTGCGTCGTTGCCAGAGCCAGAGCGCGCGGCGCGGCCGCACCGTACCGGGGGCCGAGCGTGGCCAGGATCCTTGCCAGCCCTGACGCCTTCGACTCGCCGACACTTCCTACCTCTAGCGGGACCGTCCAGGCCTGTCGTAACAACGGCGCGATCACGCGCGCCTGCCCCACCAGATCGCTGCGGTCCTCCCACAACGACTCCCCCAATTTCTCCGTGAGGAGTGCGCCGCAGCTGGCATCCCAGCGCAGGACTCTGGCGTAGCTGATGCCGGCTGCCGCCTGCAGAACCGCCACCGCCGCGTCCTGGACGCCGGGCGACTGGATCTTCAACACCGCGAGGCTGCCATCTTCGGTCCGCACCGCAATGGGCGGTGGGTTCACTCCGCCCGGCAACCAGACCTCCGCCTCAAGACCCCAGTCGGCACTCACGAAACGCAGCGCTTGAGCATAGTGCTCGACCTCAGGCCCGAGGTCACGATCCGACGCCGACTGCCGACGTCGCGCCTCACGAATAGCCCCCTCGATCACCTCGTCTGACATGCGCCAAGACTAGGACTGGAGGCTCCGAACGATCTCCTATCTCCACCGATCGCCGCAAGACCGGCAAGTTCCCGTGTGTTCAGTAGGAGGCCAGCAAGCTCCCGACGACGTCCCACGCCAGCTTCAGCACCAGAATGCCCATCACGACGAGGAACACCCGGCGTACGAACGCGTTGCCGTTCTTCACGGCCATTCGCGCGCCGAAGAAGCCACCCGCGATGTTTGCGGTGGCCATCATCAGCCCCAGTGCCAGCAACAACTCCCCATGCACGCCGTAGACCAGGATCGCGGCGACATTGGTGGCGAGGTTCGCGATCTTGGCGTGCACGCTGGCTTGAAGAAAGCCGTAGCCGAGCACCGCGACGATCAGGATGACGAAGAAGGATCCGGTCCCCGGCCCGAGCATGCCGTCGTAGAACCCCACAACCAGGCCGATTGCGCTGGATTGCCACGCAGTGGTGAGCGGTCCCTGCCGCCTCGGCGCATGTTCGAGTCCTAGACTCGGCCGCCGAACGGTGTAGATGCCCACCGCAATGACGGCCACGAGCACGATCGGCTCAAGAACCTCGCGTGGCAGATAGCGAGACACCGACGCCCCACCACCGGACCCGGCAAACGCTCCAAGGATCAACGGCACCAACACGACCGCCTGCACCCGCAGCTTCCGTAGGTAGACCCCCGTCGCCAGTAGCGTGCCGGCAAACGACGACATCTTGTTGGTGCCGAGCACGACGGGAGTCGCGATCTCCTTGGGCAGCCCGATCACCAACGCAGGTAGCTGAATCAGCCCTCCCCCGCCGACGACGGCGTCAACCCAGCCAGCGACCGCAGCGGCGAGCAGCAACATGACAAGCGTCGGAACCTCGACGGGCAGCCAATCAGCAAGTAGTGGCGCAAAGAGCACTGATCGAGCATCGCCGATTAGGAGCGCCAGGTGCAACGTGGCCCATTCACGGATGAACACAAGAGTTGGTCAGATACCGTTCTAGTCCGACGACGACACCTGGGGCAGGCCTGGTTACCTGAGCTTGAACCTTCGGCTGACTACCCTGACGAGCCGGCTCTCAGCTAGTCCCTATACCAGAGCGGGCCTCGCACAGGACCACCAGCGTTGCCAACAGAGCGATCCATATCGAGGTAAAGCCGGTACTTTTGGTTCGGCGTCATCGCCAGCCGACGGATCGAGTTAGCGGCGTCTTCCGTCCGTAGGCCTCGTTCTTGCGCGTGTTTGGTCGCAGGACCATCGTTGATAAGCAAAGGAACCGCTCGACGAAACGCTGCGGCAATTGCTTCCGCTTCGCCGGCGTTTGGCGGCTCTTCGTACTTGCGGTGGGTGGGCGACACGCTGGGTGAGGGTGGTGTGCTGAGGTAGGGGTCGAGGCCCTCAGGATCAGGAGTTACCACACTCCCTGTTCCGAGGACCTCGACGATGAACCAG
>NZ_JARGDO010000041.1 GCF_029211185.1 Tessaracoccus caeni | reverse complement strand
ACCCAGCGCCACCTATCTCCACCATGCACCCCACCGGCGCCCAGCAGCAACACTTTCCCGCCCCAAGGCGGCCGCGAAGCAGCCCGCACGCTGAGGAGCGAGGTACGAGCGTCTCGAAGTGCGCCCCGGCGCCTTCGCACCTCAAAGAGCGTCGATTGTCATGCTCTTGCTCCCAGGAGGGCACGACCACGCATAGCAGCTTGGTCAGCTACCTGCGGATTCTGAACCGTCACGCTCTCCTCGAGGCTCGGCCGCGAGCGGTCTCACACCTCGAAGAGCGAGCATGGGGCACCTCAGGGAGCGTCGGTCTCGGGGATCAGGCGCGGGATCAGGCGGACGAAGATCACCATCACGACCAGCTCGACCAACGTCTGGGTCACCACGACCAGCGGGGCGAGATCGAATGCAGCGGGTAGGGCCAGCACCAGCGGCAGGACGACCAGCGAGTTGCGGGTGACGCCGCTGAACACGATCGCGCGGCGGCCAGGAACGTCGAGGCCGGCCACCCGGCTGGCCATTGCGCCAATCACGGCCATACCAACGGCGAACAGCGCATAGACCGGTACGACGCGCACCAGCGCACCGATCCGTTCACCGACGCCCGCGATCTGGGAAGCCACCACCACGGCCAACGTCAGCATCATCAACGGCACCATGGCGTCGACAACCGCATCGCGCAACACCTCGCCGGCACGTCGCCGCGAAGCGAGCAGCTGCGTCACCCGTATTCGGTGGCGTCCCCCTCGTCCGAGCCGCGGGCCGATACGCCGTCGCGAAGCAAACAGCTGCGCCACCCGCGTTCGGTGGCGTTCCTCACCTCCGACCTGCGGGTCGACACTCCGTCGCGAAGCGAGCAGTTGCGTGAGCCCTGCAGCAGCCAGCGGCAGTGCAATGAGAAACAGGAAGGCCTCCGCGAAGGGGGCCAGATCGACCCGCTCGACGAACTCCTCGCCGACAAAAGCCCACAGGTACAGCAGCAGGAGCAGCATCTGCGCGAGCATCAGCAGCGGAGCGGCGGCCAGCAGGCGGTCTTTCGCTCCGCCGGCGAGCCCGGTGAACACCAGGACGTAGTCGACGCACGGCGTCAGCAGCACGAACAGCGCACCGACCAGCAGCACGTGGTCGTGAGCGATGAGCCGCGTCACCGCCCAGACCACGACGGGCACGAACACGAAGTTGACGAGCGACACCGTGCCCAAGAACCGCCAGTCCCTCACCGCCTGCCCGATCCGCGCGAAGGGCACACCGAGGAAGGTGGCATAGAGCAGCAAGGCCAAGATCGGATTGATGGCGCGCTCAGCAGGATCCGCAATCCCGGGCACGAGCAGACCAGCCGCTGCACCCACCGCGAGGGCCAGCAGATAGAGGGCTACCTGATGGCGCTCCATCCACTCCGCTGCCGCTCGCACGTCGTCGATTCTCGCAGACGCGCGAGCGAACGATCTATCGCACCGTGATGGCCCCCGGCTGCACGGTGACCACGAGGCGAGTTGCTTCGCCCAGTTCGTCACCGTCCACCTCGACCAGGCGAGGTTCGCTCAGGTCGACGGCCAGCGAGGTCAGCCGACGATGGGTGGCACTCTCGCAGCTCTCGGCCTGGTCGCTGCTGCCGAGCATCCGCTTGAGTCCGTTGTCCCACACCATGTTCTTCAAGGTGTCCATCCAGCCGGGCACGCCGTCGGCGCTGAGGATGAGCGCATCGAGTTCGCCGTCGTCGGGCTGGGCATCGGGCAGCAGGGTCACTCCGCCTTGCAGCGTGCCGCAGTTTCCGACGATGAGGGTGTGGGCCTGTTCGGTCGTCGGCTCCGCGTCATCGATCGAGATCCGGAGTTCGATCACCTCGCTCGCGGAGAAGGCGCGTCCCAAGGACTCGACGTAGGCCAGCCAGCCGGCCTTGTCCTTCAGGTCGTCGTCGGTCTCGGAGATCATGTGGGCGTCGATGCCGAAGCCGGCCATCACGACGAACGCGTGCCGCTCCACTCCCGTCGCGAGCGTCACCTCGGCCCAGCCGACGTCAAGAGAAGTGGCCCCGTCGCCCAATGCGCGCGCAAAGGCCCCCGAAAGATCCCCCAGCGGCACCTCAAGGTTGCGGGCGAGCAGATTGCCCGTGCCCAGCGGGACGATTCCCAGTGCCGCATCAGCACCCGTATCGGCCAGGTGTTCAGCGACGGCGCGGACGGTGCCATCGCCTCCAGCAGCCAACACCACCTCGGCGCCGGCGTCCAGCGCCTGCTGGGTCGCGCGGCGGCCAGGGTCGTCCTCGCTCGTCTCGAACCACGAGACCCGGACATCATCGTGCCCTGCCGCCGCCTCGTCCCAGGCGGCCTCCAACTCTTCTTTGCTCGTCTTCGATGGGTTCCAGACGATGCCGACGTGTGAACCAGCCATGAAGGATCCTTCCGCTACGCAAAGACCAAGGGTTGTCTCCATCTTGGCAGCGACCGCTGGTCACTCGCCAGGAACCGGCCGCAAAGAACCGGGAGGCCAGTACCGACGCTGGTGAAATCGTTCTGGAACTCGACCAGGAGGCGCGCTGTGGCATCCGGGTTCATCGTCGCCCCTCTTCCTCCACCCCCTCCTTCCCAGGGAACAGTTGCCGCGGATGGTCGCGTTAGCAGACACTCCGGACCCCGTCAGCGATGAGCGACGCATGCGTTGCTGCCAGATTGACCGAATTTTTCCGTTAAAAACCTATTTCTGAGCGACCCGACGGCCCTCATCTCGATATATGTATATACAAAGTTGCCACGCTTGCGGCCTCGTCAAACCCCGCTCGGAGTCGTTAAGTTGACTAATTGATTCAGCTTGCTAAGATAAATTCAGAACCGAAGGAACTTACGTGACGAAACCCCCTATCCCCCCCTCCACACGCGTCGTCTCAACGCATTCACGCAGCGACCACACGAGCTACCTAGGGGTCGCCCTGAGCGACGCCGTTCTCCTCTTCGACGAGGCGATCGGCGAGCTGCTCGGGATCTCCGCCGGCGACCACAAGGCGCTGGGCATCCTCCGAAGAGACGGACCCCTGTCTGCGAGTCAGCTGGCCGCCCGGACAGGCATGACGAGTGGCGCGGCGACAGGGCTGATCGATCGGCTCGAGGCTGCAGGACTCGCACGGCGCGAGCGGAGCTCTAACGACCGACGACGTCTGGTGGTTACCGCATTGCCCTCCAGCAATCCCCAGGTGACCGCCGCCTACGCACGCCTCAACACGGCGATGACGGAGATAACGGCGGCGTTCACCATCGACCAACTGAAGGTGATCGCCGACTGGATCCAGCGCACGGCCGACGCACTGACCACGCAAGCGGCAGAGCTGTCGACTCGACGGTGACCAGAGCGCCGATCCTCAACGTCGAGGATCGGCAGCAGCCCTGCCACTAGGTCCTCCCGCGCTGATGCGGCCATGAGCCACGGCCGCACCGAACGAATGGCGCACAAAGACGATGAGCGAAGGCGCGCCCACTAGACGAGTGAGTCCAAGGGGTTCAGTGGTCGTAGGCGATGAGTGAACGACGGATGGCGGCGCCGATGTGGTCGTTGTGCCAAATCGCGGTGGTCAGTGCAAGGATCTTGGCGGCGATCCGGGC
>NZ_JARGDO010000040.1 GCF_029211185.1 Tessaracoccus caeni | reverse complement strand
CCCGGATCGCCGCCAAGATCCTTGCACTGACCACCGCGATTTGGCACAACGACCACATCGGCGCCGCCATCCGTCGTTCACTCATCGCCTACGACCACTGAACCCCTTGGACTCACTCGTCTAGTGGTGGTCGTAAAGATCCAGCGCTGTCACGGCCCACTTGCCCGGAACGCCGCATCCCGACGCGAGCCGCGATAGTCTGCGTAGGCGGGGCGAGTAACGTGGCACGATGGCGACTCACTACTACACGGCATCGAGCCTCGACGGGTTCATCGCGACCGGAGATCACTCGCTTGAGTGGCTTTTCACCCAAGACTTCGATGTCGAGGGCCCGATGGCCTACCCCCGGTTCATCGAGGGGATCGGCGTTCTGGTGATGGGGGCCTCGACGTACGAGTGGCTGCTTCGCCATCAGGACGAGTGGACCTACACCCAGCCCGCCTGGGTGTTCACCCACCGGGAGCTTCCCGTTCCCACTGGTGCCGATGTGCGCTTCGTACACGGCGACGTGGCTACCGTGCACCCCGAGCTCGTGCGCGCAGCCGGTGAGAAGGACGTCTGGGTGATGGGCGGTGGCGACCTGGTGGGCCAGTTCGCCGATGCGGGGCTGCTCGACGACGTCTGGGTACAGTTCGCCCCGATCACCCTCGGCTCGGGACAGCCGCTGCTCCCCCGGACTCTCCAGCTGGAACTCGTCGACACCGTGCGAAACCGTGACTTCGTGTGCACCCACTACCGGGTTCCGAAGAAGAGCTGAAACGGCGTACGCCAACAAGCTGGGTCTGCACTCCGGCCGGAGAACACCTATCGGGTGCTGGCGGTGCTCAGTTATCTCGGGGCGTAGCCGGGCGCGAGCAGGGGCCTGGGAACAGGGTCTGCATGCGCGTCGCGATCACCGCGCGAGCGCGGTTTTCGTCGTCGGCTGGGTGCTCGTCGCGCTCTTGGCGATAGCCGCACCCAAGGCACTCCGAATCACCGATCCGCCCACCTGAGTACCCAGATCAGAGACCAGGGCATCTGCGGCAGTCGGGTGCTGATTGTGTCAGGACTCAAGCCAAGGATTGAGGAGCCGTACTCCGGCCCGCTGGAAGTCCATCACATTCCGAGTAACCAGAACGAGGTCGTGGACCGCTGCGGTGGCCGCGATCAGGGCATCCATCTCGGGCATCGGGTCAGGTACGTGAAACCCCGCAGCCACGACCGCCACCGGCTCGTCGACACCGAGGATCCGCCCGGCGAACATCGGTTTGAGATCTTCCTCCAGCCATACCCGGAGAAGGTTGGCGCCGGCGGGATCACGGCGTTCTTTCAGTCTGACGCCCAGCTCCAGCTCGAGGATGGAGACGACGCTGAGCGCAAGATCGCCGACCGCCTGCCCACTCAGCCAGGACATCAGCTCCGGCGATCGCTTGGCGCGTGCGTCGCTCACGACATTGGTGTCGAGGAGGTACCTCACAGATCGAGCTCTCGCGGAGCCTCTCGTCGACGCGGGGGCAACTCAAGCTCAACGTCCTCGGTGCCGCGGGACCACAGCCGATCCCCCACCAGTTCGCGAGCACCAGACAGCCGTTCGAACTCCTCGGCCGTCATAAGCACATGCGAGGGCCGACCATGGTCGGTGATCGTGACGGGCCCGTGCTCAGCGGCCCGCTTAGCTGCGGAGACATCTCTATTGAACTCACGGCTCGTGATGGTGATCGACATCACACCTCCAAGCGTTATACCTACTGTAGGTATTCTATACGCCAGGCGTCAGACGACTCGTGGGCCCCGGTCCTGGTCAGACCTCTTCCCAGATCTTGCGGAGGCCCTGGGCGATGTCGTCGACGGGGATCTCCATGGAGTTGCAGCTCACGGCGATGACCGTCCTTCTATCCGGGGTGACGCCGAAGAGGGTCTGCTGTCCGGCCCACGCACCGCTGTGGCTGAGCGCACCGGCCTCGTCCACGACGATCCCCGCGCCATAGCTGATCCCGTCGGGCCCTCCCATCGGGACGGCGTCAGCGGTGGCCCGGCCCGCGAGGTCCACACCGTCGATCAGGCCGGTGCGGTAATAGTCGGCCCACAGGACGAGGCTGGTGGGGGTGCCGACCACAGAGCCATCTCCAGTTTGAAGCCATGCCGGCGATGACGGCCGCCCACCCTCGTATCCAGTCACGATGGCGTCAGAGGCCGGCTCGAGCCGAAGCTCGTGTTCGCCGAACACCCTGCGCGCGAGGAAGTCTGCGAACGGTCTCCCGGTCGCGGCTTCCACGACTTCGGCGAGCAGCACGTAGTTTGAGTTGGAGTAGTCGAACCGGAGTCCGGGGACATCAGCCAGTTCCTCGACCTCCCCGATCGCCCGCAGCGCGTCGTCTTGCGTGGCCAGATCGGAGACATCGACACCCGCATCCACGAGCAGCCAGGTGTAGTCCGGGATGCCAGTCCGATGCCGCATCATCTCCGCCAGCGTGATCGACGCCGCCCAGGACGGCAGCTCGGGCAGCCAATCGCGCAGAGAGTCCTCCAGCGAGAGCGTCCCTTCCTTCTCCAGGAGAAGGATCGCCGTGGCGGTGAACTGCTTGGCCACCGACGCGAAGTCAAACAGGCCCGCCTCCGTCAGGGGCTCCTTCGTCTCCATGTCAGCCACACCGCGCGCCCCGGCCCACGCGAGGGTGCCGTCGACGGCGACCGCAGCGGAGCACCCGGGAGCATCTGTCGTGAGGAGATGCTCAAGGAGCGCTTCACTCTGGCTCACCCCGTCGGCGCCGGAGGTCCGCCGCGTGACGTCAGGCCCCGGAGACTCTCCCGCGCATACGCCAAGGAAGAACGAGGCACCGACGACCAGGGCAGCGAATCGCCTCATAGAAGCCGGCCTCGATCGATTCCGAGGGCACTCAGCACGCGCGCCACCGTGCCGTGCTCGCGCTCCGCTGCCGCCCGCACGATGTGGACCATCCTCAGCCCGCGCGGCCGATCCTGTTTCGCCAGCACACGGGCACGTTGGAAAACCTCTTGAGCCGAGACCTCGCTTCGATACACCCCTGGCTTCGCCTGCGCCGACGGCAGTTCTCCGTCACCGACGGCAACTCCGATCGACTCGAGCGCACCGGCATGAACCGCAACGAGCGCCTCCCTGAATCGGGAAGCGTCGACACCCAGTGCGACGCGAGCAGAGTCGTCCTCGAGAAGCAACGCTGCGAGGACGAGGTGTTCCGCAGCGGGCGCTTCGTCGCCGAGCGCGAGCGCTTGCCGCTCAGCCTCGGTCAGAAGCGCATTGATGGTCCGGATCTCCTGGATAGCGTTCATGGCTTCTCTTTCGTTGAGGTTGACCGTTTGGAGGGGGCGAGACGTTTATGCGCAGCTTGGGCCGTCATGCCGAGGGCCTCCCCGATGTGAGCCCAGGTCCAGCCCTTCGTGAGGGCGCTGTCGACGGCGGACCTCTCGAGCGAGTTGGCGAGCCGACGCAGGGCCACGACGGCGGCGAACGCCTCGGCTGGGTCGTCGGCGGACGGAATGCGTATCTGATCTGCCATGTATCAACTTTAGTTGATACATGAGGCCATATCAACCAAAGTTGATGTTTTCGGCTCACCCAGCTCCACCCCAGGTATCACGGCACCGTCGGAACCCGGTGGCATGATGGGTGGGCAAGGAGCGCATCATGACACCCATCGACGGGACGGGCGGCCGGGCACGCGCCATCTGGCTTGCCATCCGTGCATTCGGCGCCTTCGGGCTGAGCATCGGCCTGGTGATCTACTTGATCGCGGGCTTCATCACCTTCCTACTCAAGGGAACGGAATGGCGCTCGGTCTCCATGATTGTCGGGGTACTGGCGCTCGGCTTCGCTGCGCTCTCGCTCGTGGTGTGGCTGGTCGCGCTCGTAGTCTCGTGGTGGCTGCTCGGCGCCAGCCGCTGGACGATGCTCAGTGGGCGCGAACGCCGCGAGCATCTGCTCGCCATCTACGATCAGGCAGCAAGCGAGGCGGCTGCTAAGAGATTCCGCAGGTAGGTCATGGTCGTCGGGTTGGTCGGGTGTCCCAGCGGTGGGTTGTCCAAGCGGTGCGGACGAGGCGTCGGATCACGATGACCGCGTTGGCCAAAGCGATGAATGCCTCG
>NZ_JARGDO010000003.1 GCF_029211185.1 Tessaracoccus caeni | reverse complement strand
CGGACGACCTGCTCCGGGGTGTGACGCTTCCTGCTGTTCGTCATGATCTGACCAGTCTCCCTGCCCGCGACCGCGGGCAACAGGACGACCCTCATAACGACTGGACCTACGAAACGGGGTCAGCCCAGGCCTGGTGGCGGTGATCGCGTGGGCGACGCTGTTGCTGCTCCGAGGCCGCATGGACTATCGCGCCGGCTGGGCGCTGACCGCTCTCGCGGTGGTGGCGGCGCTGGCGAACTACGCCTGGATCGATCCGTCGCTCAGCAACGGGTGGGATCTCTGGGTGATCTCCCTGTCCTGCGCGATCATGCTGCTGGTGCTGCCCGCTCAGACGATCAGATGGTGCATCGTCGGCATGGCCACGCTGTTCTGCGCCGGCACTTTGCTGGGCGCGGTCCTGCTCATCGGTCTCCGGGCGACGCTCACCACGCACTACGGCTCGGTGCTGGCCATCCTGAGCTACACCGTCATCACCCTGATCCTGAGCATCGGCGCTACCAAGGTGTCGAACCACGCCTACCGCAGCAGGCAGCTGGAGGAGTTCGCGCAGGCTCGCATCCAGGCGGCTGCGCAACGCGAGACCGTGTGGCGGGAGTGGCTCGACCACGCCCGCGCGCTCACCCTGCCGTTCCTCATGGGCGTCGCTCAGGGTCGACTCGATCCCGACGCGCCCGCCACTCGTCGCACCGCCTCACTCCTCGAGGCCAGGATGCGAGACGATCTCCGGCTCTGGCCCGACACCACCGACCTCTCGGAGCACCTCGACGCCTTGCGCAGGCGGGGATGGGAATGCCGCCTCAGCACCGACGAGATCCCGCCATCGACGCAGGACGAGCTGGGTCGGCTCCTCGACGCCTTGCCGGATGCCGTCGCAGGTCAGCGCCTCACCGTCACGTCGGGTCAGCGCACCGTGACGGTGACCGTCGCGTCCCCAGGCCTGACCGCAGACCAGCAGCACGACGTGGCGGAGTGGCTGGTGACGGTGGACGAGGACTTCACCCAGGCCGCGGTCCCGGCCCCGAAGAGGGCCTCACTACGATGAGTGTCATGTCTGCCGCCATCCGGGTCGCCGTCTTGGACGATCATCCGCTCGTCCTGCGCTCGGTGCGCAGCATCATCACCGCCAGCAGCGAACCGATCACCATCACTCACACGCACAGCTCCCCGACGGAGTTCCTTGCGCTGACGACGGCGTCTCCGCCGGATGTAGCCGTCGTCGATCTGATCGTGGAGGGTCGAGCGACGGGGCACCTCGTGATCGCCGAGCTGACCAGGATGGACATTCCCAGCATCGTCTTCACCGCCGACCAGCGTCGGGTGCCGGTGCATCTGGCCATGGCCGCGGGCGCTCGTGGGTTGGTGCTGAAGGCCGACCCGATCGACCATCTCACTCAGGCGATCGTCTCGGTGGCGAACACCGGATGGGCACCGTCGAGCGCCCTGGCCCAGATGGTGCTGGAGGCGAGCGAGAGCGTCCCGGCCCTCACCCAGCAGGAACTCGAGTGTCTTCGTCTCGCGGCGCAGGGGGTTCCCGTCAAGGCGATCGGACGCCAGTTCAGTCCCGAGATCTCAGCGTCGACGGTAAAGACCTACCTGCGGCGGGCCTACGAGAAGTACGGCTTGGTGGGACGCACCGTGCACAACACCACGCACGCGGCCACCGAAGCCATGGTCGATGGCTGGTTCGACGTGCAGGAAGAACAGGATCTCAGAGGCATCCAGGCTTAGAGATCCCGCAAGTAGGTGGCAATCGGTGGATCCAGCCTTAGGCCTGTGTGACTGGGGACTCGGCCCCCACTTGGCCGAGTCCACCAGTCACCCCCCAACAGCCCAGACGACGGGGCATGAGGACACCTCTCCACTCAACGACGCCTGCCCCAGGAACCTATCACGATGGGTAGGGCAACTGAAGAGTTCTCCCATCACTGAACTACCCGCTCACTTTTTCCGGCGTTCTCCCGCGAACAGCCCTGTGACTAGGGGATCATCGACGCTGCGATCGCCAAAGGGGGGCGTTTCGTCGGTCGCCCTGTCTCCGGGATGGCAATCGTGTCCCCCAAAAGGATGACAACCGACATGCCAGCGAGCTCGAGAACGTTGCCAGGTCGCCATCCAGCACGCCGCATTAGGCACCACCACTGGCGCGATCTCTAGGCTGCACAGCTCGCTCACAGCGTCTCGGGGTAGGCTCACGAGGAGTCGCGGAGACCATGATCACCGCGATTCGACACAGGGAGGGGGACGAGCAATGACGAGCACGTTCAGCCGGCGCGCACTGCTGAGCTCGGTCTCCGTCGCCGCCACGCTGACGGCATGCACCGACGACATCATCGCCCCCACCTCCCCGTCGCCCTCCAGCTCGCCCACGTCGTCGGCCGCGCCCGACACCCCGTTCGGTACCCTCGCCCCCGCCCATCTCAGAGTGGCGATCTTCGATGGGGGCTACGGCACCGGGTATGCCCACTACGTCGCCGACTCATTGCAGGACCGGCTGACCGGCGTGACGGTGGCGGTCACCGGGCTGGAACGCATCTCCGACTTGGATCTCGCCGCCGACCCGCCCGACGTCGTCAACAACTCGGGGGCCGGCGCGCTGCCGATCGGATCGATGCTGGACCAACTCGAGCCCTTGAACGATCTGGTGGACGCGCCCAACCTCGAGGGCACCCCCATCAAGGACACGCTGTACAGCTCGGCGTTGTCGCCGGGCACCTTCGACGGTCGACTGCTCGCCCTCAACTACGTCTTCACCGTCTATGGCCTGTGGTATTCGGCCTCCCTCTTCGAGGAGAGGGGCTGGAGCCTGCCTGCGACGTGGGACGAGATGCTCGAGCTGGGTGAGCTCGCCTCGAAGGAGCAGCGATATCTCTTCGCCTGGTCGCCCGACGCCGCCACCTACTATCTCGAGCTGGCGATCTCATCGGCGATCAAGGAGAGCGGCGACGAGGTGCGACGCGCCCTGGACGGGGTCGCCGGCGGAGCCTGGCAGCACCCCGCCGTTCTGCGGACCCTGACCCAGCTCGAGGAATGCGTGCGACGCGGTTTCATGCAGCCCGTCGATCCCGACGCCGGCTATCTCGCCACGCAGGCCACCTGGTCGCTCGAGGGTCGTTCGCTGCTGTATCCCTCCGGCGCCTGGATCGAGCGCGAGATGCTGGATCAGACCGCCGAGGGGTTCCGGATGACGTGCGGTCCGGGGCCGACGCTCACCTCTTCCCCGACGATGCCTCACGCCGCCATCCACGCCTCCGCCGCAGAGGCCTTCGTGGTGCCGAAGGCCGCCGCGAGCGTGGTCGGCGGCAAGGAGTTCCTCCGCACCATGCTCTCCCGGGATGCCGCCGCGCACTTCGCGGTGACCAACCTGGTGCCGACCATCGTGAAGGACACAGTGCCTGCCGACACCGGATCCACCTCCCTCGGAGCCCAAACCCGGATGCTGGCCGAAGCAGGAGACCACGTCTTCTCCTGGCGGTTCATCTCCCACTACGGCCTGCAGCAGCCCTTCGACGCGTTGATGACACGCTTCCTGAGCGGCGACCTGACCACCGAGGAACTGACGGTGGAGCTGCAGCGCCACACCGACGAGGTCCGCGACGACCCCGCCATCGAGCTGTACACCGTCGAGTAACCTCTTCGAGGTGCGAGGCCGCCCGCGGCCGAGCCTCGAGGAGACCCAACGCGAGAATCCCCAGGAACCCGATCACAGTGTCGGGCTGAGCGTTCGGCTGCCGGTTGATGACGGTCTTCGAGGTGCGAGGCCGCCCGCGGCCGAGCCTCGAGGAGACCCAGCGTAAGAATCCGCGGAAACCCAATCACAAGTCCCTAGACACCGTCGTGGGTGTCGGGGTGCAGCTGGACCTGGGTGGCTTTGACGACGGCGTAGACCGGCGTGCCTGGGACGAGGGAGAGCTCGGCGACAGCGCCGGCGGTGAGATCCGCGCGGAGGCGCTGACCGGACACGTCGACGGTGACGCCGACGATGCTGCCGCGCGACTCGATCAACTCGACGGTGCCGCTCAACACGTTGCGCGGGCTGCCCTCAGGCGCGGTCAGGAAGACGCTCACCGCATTGGGGGCAACGGTGGCCCTGGCCGGGTGGCCCTGCTGGAGAGTCGGCTCCGCTCCCACCAGGATCTGGTCTCCGACCCTCAGCTCGTTGCCCGCGGCGGCGGTTCCGGTCAGCAGGTTCACTCCGACGAAGTCCGCGAGGAATCGCGTGGGTGGCGCGGCGCACACCTCCGCCACCGGTCCGTCGGCGACCACGCGTCCGTCCTCGACGACGATCACCCGGTCGGCGA
This sequence comes from Tessaracoccus caeni, assembly GCF_029211185.1. Taxonomy (GTDB): domain Bacteria; phylum Actinomycetota; class Actinomycetes; order Propionibacteriales; family Propionibacteriaceae; genus Arachnia; species Arachnia caeni. The sequence continues at coordinate 268,224 of NZ_JARGDO010000003.1, read as the reverse complement.
GCGTGACGACGTCGAGGAAGTCGTGGGTCACCAGCAGGGCCGTCTGGTCGGCGAGCCGCTCGCGCAGCAGCCGTCGCAGGTCGGGCGTGACGGAGACATCCAGCGCCGCGAAGGGTTCGTCGAGCAACAGGATCTCGGGATCGATCGCCAGCGCGCGGGCCAGCGAGATGCGCTGTGCCTGGCCGCCGGAGAGCTGCCTGGGGTTGCGCTCGGCGAGTTCCGCACAGGCGGTGGCCTCCAACTCGACGCGAGCCCGGGCGCGAGCCTCGGCCTTCGGCACACCGCGGGATCGGGGTCCGAAGGCGACGTTGTCCAGCACGCTCAGATGCGGGAACAGCAACGAGTGCTGCTCGACGAAGGAGAAGCGGCGACGATGCGGCGGCAGGTGTCGCGTCGGACCGCTCAGCTCGGATCCACGCAGGGTGATCGAGCCCGAGTCGGGTCGCAACGATCCGGCGATCAGGTGCAGCAGAGTCGACTTGCCCGCGCCGTTAGGCCCGACGACGGCCACGGTCTCCCCCTCACGCACGGCGACGCGCAACTCCACGTCGCGCACGTCCACCCGGGCATTGATGCTCAGGAACTCAGTCATGGCCATCCCCCACGCTCCTTGAGGTGCGAGCGAAGCGAGCCTCGAAAGGGCCCAGCCCGCAGCCAAACGACGATCCCGACCACAAGTCCTCACGCACGGTCGCGCTCTTTTCGAGGCTCCGCTGCGCTCCGCACCTCAAAGAGCGTCATCATAATTCCCCTCAGAGAGCGTCATTGTGGTGCCCCCACGCCTGGAATCGCGTCGAGACGAACACGATGGCTACGGCCACGACGACCAGCACCAGCGCCAAGGCCAGGGCGATCTCGGAATCCGACTCGCGCAGCAGGTAGATCTCCAACGGAAGGGTCCGCGTCGTTCCCTGCAAGGATCCGGCGAAGGTCAGCGTCGCACCGAACTCGCCGAGCGACCGAGCGAAGGACAGGGCCGTGCCGGAGGCCAAGGCGGGCCGGATCACCGGCAGGGTGACCCGCCAGAACACGCGACTGGGCGAAGCCCCGAGGTTGGCGGCGACACGTTCCAGCTGGCTGCTCGACGTGCGCAGCGCGCCCTCGACGGAGATGACCAGGAAGGGCAGCGAGACGAACGACTGCGCCAGCACCACAGCGGCCGTGGTGAAGCCGATCTCGATGCCCATCGCGGAGAGATGCTGACCCACCAGGCCGCGTCGACCGAAGGTGACCAGCAGCGCCAAGCCGGCGACGACGGGCGGCAGCACCATCGGCACGGTCACCAGGGTGCGGGCGACCTCGGTCCACCAGCCTCGGGTCCGAGCCAGCACCAAGGCGGTGGGAACGCCGAGGATCAGGACGATCGTCGTCGAGATCACGCAGGTGAGGAGGCTGAGTCGGAGCGCGTCCAGTGCGCGCTCCGACGTCAGCAACTCCGGTAGCTGGGCCCAGGAGACCCGGCCCAGCATCCCGATGAGCGGCACCGACAGCAGGGCCAGGCCCAGGCCGAACGGGGCCCACGCCCACCGGGGGAAGGGTGTCACGGAACGAGACGACTACTGCGCCGGACCGAAGCCGTAGCCGGCGAGCGCAGCCTGGCCGTCGGCGCCGGTGATGGCGGCGATGACGGCATCGGCCGCCGCGCCGTTCGGGGCGTCCTTGACCTTGGCGATCCAGTAGGTGTTGGGATCCTCCTTGGCGCCGGGCACGTCGAAGACCTGCACGGCATCGCCGGCGCCAGTGGCGTCGGTGGCGTAGACCAGGCCTGCATCGGCCTCACCGGAGGTGACCTTGCCGAGCACGTCGGTGACCTTGGCCTCCTCGGAAACCGGCGTCAGGGTGAGGTTGTTGGCCTCGGCGGCCTTGAGGGTCGCCGCGCCGCAGGGCACGTCGGCGGCGCAGATGACCAGCTTCTTTCCGTCGAGCGACGCGTCGAAGCCGGTGATCCCCGCCGGGTTGTCGGCCGGGGTGACGACCACCAGGTAGTTGGTGGCGAACATCACGGGATCGCCGTCGATGAGGCCCTCGGCAACGGCCTTGTCCATGTTCTTCTGGTCGGCGGAGGCGAACACGTCGGCCGGGGCGCCGCCCATCATCTGGTCGACCAGGCCCGACGAGCCGTCGAAGGAGTACTTCGCGTCGGCGATCTCGGGGAAGACGGCATTCAGCGAGGCGGCGGCGAAGACGATGGCATCCGACGTGGGCGCTGCGGCCGGAGTCGTCGGGTCGGCCGGAGCGCTCTGGCTGGCCGACGTCTCGGGAGCCGCCGGGCTCTCCGTATCGGTGGGGGTGGTGTTGCCGCCGCAGGCGGCGAGGAGGACGGTGGCACTCAGCGCGACGGCGAGCTTCGTGAGCTTCATAGATGGGGTCCTTCGATGGTGACGTTGGTTGCTTTGATGACCGCGGTAGCGATCACCCCGGGCTCGAGCCCTAGTTCTTGGACGGCCTCCGTGGAGATCAGGGAGACCACGCGGTAGCGCCCGCATTGCAGCTCCACTTGGCTCATCACGGTGTCGGAGACGACGCGGGTGACCAGCCCGGTGAAGTGGTTGCGGGCCGAGCGGCGGCCGACGCCGTCGTCGAGTTGATCCAGGGAGCCGTCGGCGAGTTCCTGGGCGAAGGCTGCCAAAGCAGCGCCATCGACGGCCTGCTTGCCACTGTCGTCCACGCTCGCGCTGAGCCGGCCCTTGTCGATCCAGCGCCGCAGGGTGTCGTCGCTCACGTCGAGCAGCTTCGCCGCTGTCGAGATCCGTATATGCGTCATGCCGAGGATATTAACAAGGCAAATTCGGAAGAAGTACCCAGGGTCCCCTAACCTCCTTCGCCTCGGCTCGTGCATAAATCTGCGTATGCGCGAAGGCCTCCCGCATATGGCGAGGCCGGGGCGTAGGCGCAGATTTATGCACGACCCGGACTAGGCTATGCCCCATGATTTCGTACAAAGCTGCGGTCATCACCTGCTCCGACCGCGCCGCAGCCGACGTCTACGAGGACCGCTCGGGCCCGGTGCTGCGCGACGCGCTCGCCGGCTTGGGATTCGATGTCGCGGAGGCGGTGATCGTTCCCGACGACGTGGAGCGGATCGCGGACGAGATCGAGCAGGCCATCGAGGCCGGCGCCCGGGTGATCATGACCACCGGAGGAACCGGGGTAGGGCCGCGCGACGTCACCGTCGAGGCGACCCTCCCGTTGATCGACTACCAGTTGCCCGGCCTGATGGAAGAGGTGCGCCGACGTGGGGCGGAGAAGACCACCAAGTCGCTGCTATCGCGCGGGGTGGCCGGCGTCGTCTCCCTTCTCGGCTACCCGCGCGCACTGGTGATCAACGCGCCGGGCTCACGCGGCGGCGCTCGCGACACGATCGCCGTGGTGGGCGACCTGCTGCACCACATCGTCGATCAACTCGACGGCGCCGATCACGACATGGACTGACCAGCACCCCACTGAGGCCCCGTTCAGCGACTGAACGGGGCCTCGCTGCGTCCTAACTCGACCCCGGCCGCACATTGCCCAAACTAATCGTCTAAATTGACCCGCGTACGCGTACTCATTCCCCACCATCTCGCCGCAACTGCGGCACATAAGGAGAATCTCGCCCATGAAGCGGACCATCGGCACCGGCCTCGCAGGCCTCTTCGCCCTCACGCTGGCCGTCGCCGGCTGCAGCACTCCTGCCTCCCAGCCGACCACCTCGTCGTCCCCATCCACCAGCGCCTCGGCGACCGCCCCGACGACGGAGGCCACCACCCGCGTCATGCAGGACATGCTGGGCGACGTCGTCGTTCCCGCAGAGGCCCAGCGCATCGCCACCACGGCACCGGCGTTCACCACCTCCGTCCTTCTACTCGGAGGCGCGGACAAGCTGGTCGCGTTGGAGGAGAACTACGGCAAGAACGAGTGGGTCAAGGGCAAGTACCCGCAGCTGGCCGATCTCCCCGTGGTGTTCGCATCCAACGAGACCAACATGGAGGCGCTGCTCGCCACCTCGCCCGACCTGGTGCTATACGCGGCCCGCTACGGCGAGGACACGCTGAAGCAGCTCCAGGATCTTGAGGTCTCCGCCGTCTCCGGCGCGAAGGATTCCCAGCCCGAGGGCTACGACCACCTCAACTGGGTGCGCGACAACCAGGTCTACATGGGCGAGGCCATCGGTGGCGCCCAGCTCGACAACGCGAAATCCTACGCCGAGGAGTTCACCGCGATGCGGGAGCAGCTCGCGGCCAAGACCGAGGGGCTTCCCGAGGGCGATCGTCCCTCCGTCGCCCAGCTGTCCAGCGCGGGAGAGGTGCTGCAGGCCAACAACGGCACCGCGATCGGGCAGGAGCTGATCGAGTTGGCCGGCGGCGTGAACGTCGCCATCGACGCCGACGGCGAGTCGATGGGGCCGTCTGGCCAGACCAAGATCGAGCCCGAGCAGCTGCTCGCCTGGAACCCGCAGATCCTGCTCGTCGACTCGCAGGAGATCGCCGACGCGATCGCCGCCGATTCGGTGCTGTCGGCGCTCGACGCCGTCGCGAACAACCAGGTCTATGTGATCCCCAACGGCGCCATGTCGTGGGCCTACAACGGCCCCGAGGTCTACCTGGCCATGCAGTTCTTCGCCAAGGCCGTTCAGCCCGAGCTGTTCGCCGACCTGGACCTGCAGGCCAACACCTCCGACTTCTACGCGACGCGCTTCGGCTTCGAGCTGACCGACGCCGACTTGGCGCACCTGTTCAACCTGGCCGACGGCCAGAGCGTGGCCGACGTCTTCACCCGCGGCTGACCCGGGGAATGAGCCAGGACACGGCGACCGCGCGCCGACGCGCGCCCCGACGTTTCGGGGTGGCGTTCGGCGTCGCGGTCGCCGTGCTCGTCGTCGTCATCGTGACGTCGTTCATGATGGGACGCTTCCCCATCTCTCCCCTCGAGGCGCTGCGGATCATCGCGTCGCACGTGGTGCCCATCGAGCCCACCTGGGAGGCGATGGACGCCAAGGTGGTGTGGGAGGTGCGGCTGCCACGGGTGCTCATGGCGGTGCTCGTCGGGGCTGCTCTGTCGTGCTCCGGCGCGGCCTATCAGGGCGTGTTCCGCAATCCGCTGGTCTCGCCCGACATCCTCGGGGTCTCGGCGGCGGCCTCGCTGGGCGCGGCGATCGGGATCCTCTGGCAGGGCGCCTACTCCCCCAGCGTCCAGGTGCTGGCCTTCGTCTTCGGCGTCTCGGGCGTCTTCATCGCCTACTTCCTCGCCTACACGCGCGGCACGGTGCCCAACACCATGCTGATCCTGGCCGGCATCGTCACCAGTTCGCTGTTCAACGCCGGCGTCTCGGTGATGAAGTACCTGGCCGACCCCTACGACGACCTGCCCGCCATCACCTTCTGGCTGATGGGATCGCTGTCCGGGGTGAGGTGGGAGAACCTGACCTTCGCCACCCCCATCATCGTGCTCGGTATGGCGGGGCTGTGGCTGGCCAGCTGGCGGCTCAACATCCTGACCATGGGCGACGACGAGGCCCGTTCGCTGGGCATCAACACCACCCGGCTGAAGGTGATCGTCATCGTGTGCGCCACCGCGCTCACCGCGACGGCCGTCACTCAGGTGGGCGCGATCGGCTGGATCGGGCTGGTGATCCCGCATGCGGCCCGCATCGTCGTCGGACCGGATCATCGCAAGTTGATCCCGGCCGCCGCCGTGATCGGCGCCACCTTCCTGCTGCTGATCGACAACCTCACCCGCTCGGCGTCGGAGACCTCGCTGCCACTGTCGATCCCCATCGCCTTCATCGGCGCCCCGTTCTTCGCCGTCCTGCTGAGAAGGAGCACGCGCCAATGGAGCCGGTGATCCGCGCGGAGCACCTCGCCTTCGGCTACACCGCCGACGTCCCCGTGCTGAAGGACGTCAGCTTCGAGGTGTCGGCCGGTGAGGTGCTGATGATCCTCGGCGCCAACGGGTGCGGCAAGTCCACCTTGATGCGCGTGCTGCTGGCCGAGCGCCGGCTCGCCTCCGGCCGCGTCACGCTCGCGGGCGACGACGTCGGCCGGCTCACCCCGAAACAGCTCTCGCGACGAGTGGCGATGGTGTTCCAGGACCACAACGCGCCGTTCCCGTTCTCCGTCATCGACGTGGTGACGATGGGCCGCACGCCGCACCTGGCGGCGCTCAGCTCGCCGCGTGCCAAGGACGTCGAGCTATGCCACGAGGCCCTGGAGACGGTGGGCATGCGGCACCTCGCCGACGTGCCGTACACCCAGATCTCCGGCGGTGAGCGGCAGCTCGTGCTGATCGCCCGGGCGCTCGCTCAGCAGACGCCGCTGATCATGATGGACGAGCCCACCAGCCACCTGGACTATCGCAATGCCGCCACCGTGATCAAGGTGGCCAACCGGCTGGCGACCGAGCAGGACAAGGCGATCATCATGATCACCCACCTGCCCGACCAGGCCTTCTACTACCCCAGCAAGGCAGCCTTGATGCGCGGCGGCCGCTTCTTCGCCTACGGCCCCAGCCGCGAGGTGCTCACCGAGGAGCGTCTTTCCGAGACCTACGACATGCAGATCAAGGTGCTCACCGCCGTCGATCCTGAGACCGGCGTCGAGCACGTGATGTGCAAGCCGATGTTTGAGAACCTCTGAGCCTGCCGACGCCGCCTAGCGCCTCCAGTCGCCGCTGCGGCCGCCCGACTTCGAGGTGACCTTCGCCGAGACGATCTCAGCGCTGCGGTCCACCCCCTTGACCATGTCCACGACGGCCAGCGCGGCGACAGTGACCGCGGTGAGGGCCTCCATCTCGACGCCGGTGCGGTCGGCGGTCTTCACCTCCGCGCGGATCTGCACGCCGCCCTCGACCACCTCGATGTCGAGCACCACACCGTGCACTCCGATCACGTGGGCGAGCGGGAGCAGATCGGGCACCTTCTTGGCCGCCGCGATGCCGGCCACCCGGGCCACGGCGAGCACGTCGCCCTTCGGCACCGTGCCCTCCCGCAGGGCCATGACCACGTCGGCCGAGCAAGACACGAAGGCCTCCGCGCCCGCGGTGCGCACCGTGGGCTGCTTGGCGGTGACGTCGACCATGCGGGCCTGTCCCCGCGAATCCAGGTGGGTGAATTCCATACCTTCCATCCAACCAGAACGTCCTCCGGCGAACGGCGCTGGATATGCTGGCGAGACTCGCAATGCAGGAGGCCAAGCGCAATCATGCGGATTCTGATCGTCGGAGCGGGAGCAACGGGTGGTGCTTTCGGAGCGCGGCTCCAGGATGCCGGACGGGACGTGACCTACCTGGTGCGCCCTCGACGCGCCGAGGTGCTGCGTCGCGACGGGCTGCGTTTCGTCTCTCCGACCACCGATCGCACCTACCGGGTGCAGACTCTCGTCTCGGGCGAGGAGGCTCAGCCCTTCGATCTGGTGCTGATCACGGTGAAGGCCGGCGCCCTGGAGTCGGCGGTCTCGGACGTCCGCTCCTATGTGAGCCCGGGCACCCTCATCGTGCCCATCCTCAACGGCATGGCGCATATCGGGCTCCTCGAGCAGGAGTTCCCGGGCCAGGTGCTCGGCGGGCTGGCGAAGATCGTCACCACCCTGGACGGCGACGCGGTGCGCCAGATGACCGACCTCACCGTGCTGACGATCGGCGCGCTCGACCGGCTGCAGGCGGTGGACGCCGTCGCCGACGCCCTGCGAGTTCCCGGCATCCGCCTGAGCGTCAGCGACGACATCCTGGGTGAGCTGTGGGGGAAGTGGGCCTTCATCGCAGCGGCCGGCGTCATCTGCTGCTTGTTCCGCGGCCCGATCGGACGGATCATCGATGCCGGTGGGCTGGACGCCATTCACGCCGCGATCGCCGAGACCGAGGCCGTCTCCGCCGCGGCCGGTCACCCGGTGTCGGATAAGGCCCACGCGCACACGCTGCGCCTCCTCGCCGAGGAGGGCTCCGCGTTCACATCATCGCTGTACCGCGACCTCATCGCCGGCCTGCCCACTGAGGCCGAACACATCCTGGGCAACCTCGCCCATGAGGCCCGCGCCCTCGGAGTCCCCACTCCCCTGCTCGACCTCACCCTCATTCAGATCCGTACCGGGGCGCCGGCCCGGCCCGGATCACCGTCCGAGTAGACCAAGAGGAATTACGTGGATTCCGTCATCGCGGGTGTACGCAAGCGAGGTGGCCGTAATGACCACGAGAGCCTTCGGCTTCCGGGAGACCCGCTCTGCTAGGCGATGAAGCGAGGTGGCAGCCTTATCCAGTTCGTTCTCGCCCATCTTCACTTCGATGCCGATCCAGTCGCCGTCACGGGTCTCGAGCACGTAGTCGACCTCGAGGCGTCCTTCTGCTTCGCGATAGTGGAAGCAATCCGCGCCCGAGGCTTCGGCGTAGATGCGGAGGTCATGAGCCACGAGGCTCTCAAAGAGGAAACCCGTTGTTTCGAGGTCGTTGAGCATGCGCGACGGGGATACTCGCAAGAGCGCTGCTGCCAACGAAGGATCAGCGAGGTGCCGCTTAGGAATCTTGGTGAGCCGCTTGGACGACCGCACCGCCGGTTCCCACGGTGGAACTTCATCGATGATCATCATGCGCTGCAGCGCGCGGTGATAAAGGTCAGCAGCGTGACGTCCAGGCAGGTCAGCATCGCTAGAAGTCTCCTCGCGAGCGCGCTTCATGATCGTGCTCAGATTGGCGGGCTGCGAAATCATCTGCGCGTAGCTATGAAGGAAGCGCTTCACCAGGCGGGGGTTTCTCGGCGCGCCGGAGACTTCGTCGATGTCACGCTCGACGATGACGTCAAGGTACCCCTCAAGGTAGATCTCAGCGGCTCGCTGGTCCGAGCCAACAAGCAGCGGCCACCCTCCGACGGCGATGTGATGGAGGTAGTCCCTGAACGATAGCGAGCTGTTCGCCGGGGTCGGCGCGACCCCGCCGAGTAGGTCGGCCACCGACACTCTCGGGTCGACCGCCCGCTTCTCCGACAACGTCATGGTCCGCATTCGCAGGGTGCCGAACCGTCCGGCACCAGAGTGACGTGCCGTGGAGTCATCGGGTGTCGCTGAGCCCGTCAGGATGAACTGCCCTGGCCGGCCTCTATCATCGACAGTCCGGCGCACGGCGTCCCAGACTCGGGGTGCGCGCTGCCATTCGTCGAGCAGCCTGGGCGTCGCGCCATCAAGCAGCAGGCGCGGGTCGATTGCCGCGCGACGCTCGGCCTCGGGATCGGTGTCCAGCAGAACCTCGCTCGCGGCCCGCTGTCGAGCCGTTGCCGTCTTGCCGCAGCCCTTCACGCCTTCGATAAGGACTGCCCCCATCGCGTAGAGCTGGTCGTCAAGCGCCTGATCGGCCAAGCGCGGAAGATAGGGACGGTCAGGGCTGAGATCGACCATCATTGCGCTCCAATCTGCAACTTACACATCCTCCAGGCGACAAGTTACACACTAACGGTCGGACACGTTTCACGCGACAGCTATGCAGATCAGCCACGCGAGCACACCCAGGCCGGGTCAGATCAGGAACACATCCAGCAGATCACCAGGGGCGACGGCCTCGACGTCTTCAGGAACGACCGCTAGGGCCTCGGCGAGATGCAGCGAGGCCACCAGGTGCGATCCCGAGCCCAGCCGGTGGGAGCGTCGCACGCCGTCGTCGGTGAGTACCACCGGGATGTACTGACGACGTCCGGGCGGCGTCTTCCAGCCATCCGCCGCGGGCAGACGCAGGCCGCGCCACGGGGCGGCGACACCCTGGAACGCGGCCAGCAGCGGACGGAGGTACACCCACGCCGAGACGAACACGCTCACCGGGTTACCCGGCAGGGCGAGCAGTGCCTGCTCACCAGCGTCAGCGCGCCGCAACCGACCGCAGCCCTGAGGCTTGCCGGGTTGCATGGCTACCTTGACGAACTCGACGTCCCCCTCCACCACCTGGCGCACCACTTCGAAGGCCCCGACGGACACCCCGCCCGAGGTGACGATCACGTCGGCATCGGCCGCCTCCGCGAGCGCCGCGCGGAAGTCGTCGACGTCATCGGAGACCGCTCGCGCCAGCACCACTTCACCGCCGAACTGCTCCACCAGGCCGGAGATCAGGAGGGAGTTGGAGTCGGGGATCTGGCCGAAGCCGAGAGATTCCCCCGCCGCCACCAACTCGGTGCCGGTGGCCAGCACCGCCACCTTGACGCGGCGACGCAACCGCACCGTCGCGTGCCCGATAGAGGCCGCGGCCCCGGCTGCGGCCGGGGTCCAGCGCTGCCCGGCCCGCAGCACCACATCCCCGACGACGACGTCCTCGCCACCGTGCCGCACATTCTTTCCCGCCGAGGTGGCCCCCACTACGACGAACTCCGGCAAGGGCGTATCGCCCAGCGGCTGATCCGTGTGCTCCACCGGAACGACGGCGTCGGCTCCCGGAGGCAGCGGCGCCCCCGTCATGATCCTCGCCGCCTCGCCGGGGCCCACCGTCGGCGCGCTCGATGCCCCCGCCGGGATGTCCCCGACGACGCGCAGCTGCGTCTGGCCTTCGGTCGCATCGACGCTGCGCACCGCGAAGCCGTCCATGGCGGAGTTGTCGAAGGGCGGCACCGGGAAGCGGGCCGCCAGATCCTCGTCGAGCACCCGCCCGAATCCCTCGCCCAGCGCGCACTCCTCGGCGGGCAGCGGCACCGCGAGCGCGAGCACCCGCTCCCGGTGTTGCTCCACGGTCAGCATTTCGCTCCTCAGGCCTAGAGATCCAGCGTAAACGTCGATCTTAGAGGTTCCGCAAGTAGGTGGTGCCGTTGCGAGGACGTGCTGGATGGATGACATGGCAAGGCGGAGAACGAGACTGCCATTGGGTATGCCAGTGAGTTGGACAACGAAGCCAGGTCGCCATCCAGTGCGCCGCAGTAGGTGCCACCTACTTGCGGGATCTCTTAGACGGGCGCGACGACGGTGATGCCAAGTAGGGCTACGAAGGCGACCAGCACCGTCGCGAGCGCGGCCAGGATGAACGGCTTCAGCCCCACCTTCGCCAGACTCCGCAGCTTCACACCGCATCCCAGGGCGAACATGGCGGCGGACAGCAGGCCCGTCTGGAGCATCTCCCCGACGGCGAGCGCCGCGGTCGGAAGAGGAGCGAAGGATCGCAGCAAGACCATCGCCAGGAACCCGACGACGAACAGCGGAACCACCGGCGGCAACTTCGCTGCAGCGTTGGGCTGCCCTGCCTCCACAGCAGCACGCACCGCTCGTCGCTGCCGGATGCTCAGCACGGCCGCCACCGGAGCGAGCAGCAGCACCCGCCCGAGCTTGACTACGACGGCGACGCTCAGCGCGGTCCCACCCAGCAGCCCTCCGGCAGCGACCACCTGCGCGACCTCGTGGATGGATCCACCCGCCCACATGCCGGCCGCCTCGATGGGCAGGCCCAGCAACGGCGCCAGCAGCGGCACCAAGGGGATCATCAGCGTTCCGAAGAGCACCACCAATGCCACGGCGGTGATGGTGTCCCCCTCGGCTTCGTCGTCAGGATCGACGACGCCCGCCACACCGGCGACCGCAGCCGCGCCGCAGATCGAGAACCCGCAGGCGATCAACAGGCTCAAGCCCTTCGGCACGCGCAGCAGCCGACCGATGAGCAGGGTGCCGAAGATGCCGATCGTGACGATTCCGACGATGACCAGCAGCATCGGCGCACCCAGCGCGACGATGTCCGCCAGCGCCAGCTTCAGGCCGAGGAACACGATCCCCAGACGAAGCAGCCGCTTCGCGGAGAATGCGACGCCCGGGGCCGTCGCCTCGGGAAGACGGACCACATTCGCGGCGAGCACCCCGAGCACGATCGCCACCACGAGCGGGCTCATCCCAGGCAGCAGTCGGTTGACGGCATAGGCCGTCGCCGCCGCGGCGAGGCTCAGCACGACGCCGGGTACCAGGGAGCCGGGAGACGTCGTCGGGCGCGATCGGGTCGGGCGTGATCGGAGTGTGGTCGGCGTGGTGGTCGGAGTGAGAGATCCCGCAAGTAGGTGGCACCTACTGCGGCGCACTGGATGGCGACCTGGCTTCGTTGTCGAACTCACTGGCATGTCCAATGGCAGTTTCGTTCTCCGTCTTGCCAGCTCATCCATCCAGCACGTCCTCGCTACGGCACCACCTACTTGCGGAATCTCTAAGCACGCCCACCATATTCCCGGCGCCGGACTCATCCCGGTAGACGGCAGTTCCCGCACAGGCCATATCATTGCGATATGAGCAATCGATTGCCCAATCTCCAGGCACTGGCCCTCTTCCTGGCCGTCGTCGACGAGGGCAGTCTCGGCGCCGGAGCACGCAAGATGGGCATGTACCAGCCCAATGCCAGCCGGATGATCGCCCAATTGGAGGCCGAGGCAGGCGCCCCGCTGCTGAAGCGCCACCCTCGTGGCTCCCGCCCCACCTCCACGGGCCTGCTCTTCGCCGCCCACGCCAGGCGGCTCCTCGACGCGGCCGACGAGTTCTCCGACTGGCTGCACCACTCCCACGACCACGACGTCATCGAATTGCAGGTGGGCGCAAGCATGACGATCGCCGAACACCTCCTTCCCGCATGGCTGGCGGAACTGCGTCGAGCCGAGCCTCGGGTGCGGGTGGAGGTCCACGTCCACAACTCCGCCCAGGTCATCAACGAGACGCTGGACGGCACGCTCCAGCTCGGTCTCGTGGAGACGCCGAACCTCCCGCCGACCCTCAACACCGCTCCGCTCCGGCAGGATGAGCTGGCGCTGGTGGTCGCTCCGCACCACCCCTGGGCCGCACGATCCGACGGCATCGCGCTGGAGGAACTCGCCACCACCCCGTTGATCGTGCGCGAGGGCGGCTCGGGCACCAGGAACGCCTTCGAGGAACTGATGAACGGCCTGCCGCTGGCCGAGCCGACCCAGGTACTTGGCAGCAACGCGGCGGTGCGGGTCGCCGTCGCCGCCGGGGCGGGCCCCGCGGTGCTGAGCGTGCTCGCGGTGCGCACACAGCTCTCGACGGGCGAACTGAGGCGGGTTCCGCTGCGGAACACTGCCCTTCGTCGCCCACTCACCGCGATCTGGAAGGGCCCGCGACGCCTCCGCGGCGCCCCGGCCCACCTCCTGACGATCGCCACCAAGCATCCTGGCCGCCTTTAGCCCGCTTAGCCGCTTGCTAGACCACCGACTTCGGCGGTCTAGCAAGCGGTTAAGCGCGTGGACGGGTCGGGGGGCGCACGATCAGCAGCGCGAGTGGAGCCAACACCACCATCGACGGCAGCTCCACCACAGAAGGCAACCCGCGAGGGCGGCTAGACGCACAGTACAACTGCTGCTAAATGTAAAGCAGAATATCTGCTAGATGTATAGTAGTGGGATGGAGTACCAGTCTCGGGTCGTCGACCCCCTCCTGAAGGACCTGCTTTCCGGGCTGCCCGCCATCGCCATCGAAGGCGCCAAGGGCGTCGGAAAGACAGCAACGGCGCAGCAATACGCGTCGTCCACCCTCAACCTGGATCGCGCCGGCGTCCGCTCCAACGTGGAAGCCGACCCAGAGGTCATCCTCGGTATGGCACCGCCGACTCTCATTGACGAGTGGCAGCTGGTCCCGCCGGTGTGGGACGTCGTGCGCCGCGAAGTCGACCGAGAACGAATCCCCGGCCGTTTCATCCTCACGGGCTCGTCCGCCCCCGCTTCAGGTGCCCGTCTGCATTCGGGAGCCGGACGGATCGTACGACTCCGCATGCGGCCGATGACACTTCCCGAACGAGGTGTGTGCACTCCGAGCGTGTCCTTCTCACGCATCCTGGCAGGCGAGGCCCAGCCGGTAGCTGGACACTGCGAGTTCTCCCTGAGGGACTACACCAGGGAGATCCTCTGGTCCGGGCTGCCCGGAGTGCGACAGGATCCCCCCGGCTACCGACTCCGTCAGATCGACTCATACCTCACCAACTCGGTGGAGCACGACATCCCCGAGTTGGGCGTCGAGGTGCGACGACCCGCCGCCTTGCGGGCATGGCTTACCGCCTACGCGGCGGCGACTTCGACGACCACGAACTACACGAAGATCCTCAATGCCGCCACGCCTGGCGACTCGGACAAACTCTCGCGCGTCACCGCCGGCGTATACCGGGAACTGCTCGAGCGGATGATGATCCTTGAGCCTCTCCCCGCTTGGACTCCCGTTTTCAACCCGCTGAGCCGCCTCGCCCAGGTGCCCAAGCATCACCTCGTCGACCCAGCCCTCGCCGCTCGTCTTCTCGGCGCAACCGAAGACTCGCTGCTCACCGACCAGATCGACGGCGGCATTTCTCGCGAAGGCACGCTTCTCGGGGCGTTGTTCGAATCGCTGGTTGTGATGACTGTGCGTGTCTTCGCGGAACAGATCGGTGGACGAGTTTCCCACCTTCGAACTCGCAATGGCGACCACGAGGTCGATCTCATCGTCGAACGCGACGATCACCGTGTGGTGGCTATTGAAGTCAAGCTGTCGAACTCCGTATCCGCTGCGGACACCAAGCATCTCTCGTGGCTCACCGAGTCCACCGACGACCTGGTGGTCGACCGGCTGATCATCAACACTGGACAGTTCGCACATCGGCTGCCCGACGGCACCGCCGTCGTTCCACTGGCGCTACTTGGGCCATGAGCGGAGCCCCTTAACCGCTTGCTTAACCACTGACTTCGGTGGTTAAGCAAGCGGTTAAGGGCCGGATCGAGCCAGTGGACGGACGATCAGCAGCGCCAGCGGAACCAACACCACCATCGACAGCAGCGACAGCGTCGCGAAGCTACTCGCCGCCAGTAGTGGTCCGGCGAGGAAGGCGGCCGTGGCGCCGAAGAGGTTGGACAGCGCGTCGACGCCGCCCTGCGACGAGGCTCGCGTCTCCGGTGTGACGGCGGTGCTGAACAGGGCCGAGGCAGCGACGTTGACGAAACACCATCCGACGCCCAGCAGAATCAGCGAGACGACGATCCAGCCCATGTCGTCGGGCCAGAGCGCCCCGACGAGCAGTGAGGCGAGGAAGATCGCGATGCCGATCCACATCGCCAGCCGATGCCCGTAGCGATCGGCCATCCAACCCACAAGCGGCGACAGGGCAAACATGCCCACGACGTGCAGGCTGATGGTGATGCCCACGACGTTCACCGATCCGCCGTGATGCACGATGTGAACCGGGGTCATCGTCATCACCGCGACCATCACGATCTGGGCGGTGAGGATCGCGATCACCGCGATCCGGGCGGGACGGTTGGCCCTGATCTCGGCGAAGATGCGCCTGATCCGCCCCTTCCTCGACGCAGCGTGGGGCGGCGCTCCCGACTCGCGCGCGGCATGCAGCAGCGGGTCGGGGCGAAGCCAGACGAAGACGATCACTCCTGCCAGGGCCAGGCAGACGGCCGCGATGAGGAAGGCGCTGGCGAACACCGTCAGTCCGGTGGCCGCGCCAAGGATCTCGCCGGGCGCACCGAGGTTAGGGCCCAGCACCGAGCCCAAGGTGCCGACCCACACCACCAGCGCCAGCGAACGCGCTTTGTGCTGCGGCTCGGCCAGGTCGGTGGCGGCGAAGCGCGACTGCAGCGCGGCCGCCGAGCCCGCGCCGATGAGCAGCAGACCGATGAACAGCGGCACCACGAGGCTCCACTGCGCGGCGGCAACCAGGATGGCGCTGCCGGCCGCGGCCACCCACCAGCCGAGCGAGAGCGCGACTCGTCGCCCGGCTCGCGCGGCGAGGTTCCCGAGCGGCAGGCCGAACAGCGCGGCACCGAGTGTGCTCGCCGTACGCGCCAAACCGGCCCATGCCTCGTTCGCGGTCACCTCGCTGGCCAGCAGGATGCCGATCGAGGGCGCCACGCCCACCCCGACGGTGCCGACCACCTGCATGATCACCAGGATGAGAAGGGTGCGTCGCTGGATCACAGACGTCGACTTCCCTTGCGATTCAATGGCGGTCACGCTTCACCTTCCTCGCATACCCGGCGGCCCTGCGCCCGCCACCAGAGCACCAGGACCACGCCGGCGACCAGCACGATAGCGGCAATGTCGACCCACCCGTTGGCCAGCACCGAGCTTCGCCCCTGCAGCCAGGCCGAGACGGACGTCGGTAACAAGGCCGGCACCGTGACCAGCCCATTGGTGGCCCAGAACAGCACACCCACCGCAGCGATCAGGACGCCGGTGATCACCGACGTGGTGTGAAAGTCCCGGCCCGCGACGGTGAAGGTACGGCCGCGCAGCGCCCGCCGCGCCCGCTCGCCGATCCTGCCCCAGAGCGCCGCGATCACCAGCAGCGGCACCACCATGCCCGCTCCGTAGATGCCGAGCAGGACCCCGGCCGCGACGACACTGCCCTGCGCGGCCGCCATGGTGAGCACGGCGCCCAGGATCGGGCCGGCGCAGAATCCGGCGACGCCACTGGTGGCGCCGAGCAAGAAGGTCTTGAGCAGGCCCACCCGGGAGTCCGCCTGGTCCTGGAGCGCCCGACCGCCGGGCAGCAGCCGCGCGGCGTCGAAGCCGAACCCGAAGATCTGCATCACCCCGAGTGCCACGAGCAGGAGCGACGCGCCCCCGATGATCGCCGTGCGGTGCGTTATGAAGAGAGCGCCGATCGCGCCGGCCCCCACCCCGAGGGGCACGAGGACGAGCAGCAGGCCCGCATAGAAGATGCCGCCGTGCAGCAGCAAGCGCGGCCCCGATCCGACGGTGGACGCGAAGAAGGCGGGCAGCAGCAGGGCCCCGCAAGGACTGAGGATGGCCAGCGCTCCCCCGAAAAACGCCGTGACCAGGCCGATGTCCACCGGTTCAGCCCCGGAATCCGCTGCAGAAGCAGAGAAGCGCCCGACTCACGCGACGCCCCTTCACGCCGTCTTTGTCGTCGCACTCGTCGATGTCAGGCACCATTGGCCAGCTCGGCAGCAGGTAGACCGACTCGAACGCGCCGTCGTCACGCACCATTGGCCAAGGCTGTCTCGATGACCTCGACGAACACCTCCGTCGGCTGCGCACCGACGATCGGGGTGCCGCCCAGCAGGAAGGCCGGCGTCGACGAGGCTCCCAGCCGGCGTCCCAGCTCCTCGTTGGCGGCGACGGCGGCCACCGTGTCCTCGGCGTTCATGTCGACGGCGAAGCGCTCGGTGTCCAGCTGGAGCTCACCGGCGAGGGCGATCAGCGCCTCGTCGGTGAGCTGATCCGCGGACCGCGTCTTACCCTCGGGGTACAGCTGATCGTGATAGGGCCAGAAGGCGTCCTGGAGCCCGGCGGCATAGGACGCGCGGGCGGCGCGCCGGGACGGCTCGTCGAAGATGTTCAGGTCGCGCCACTCGATCCACAGGTCGCCGCGCTCGGCGTACTCGAGCATCGTCGGAAGCGTCTCGGCGCTCCACTTGGCGCAGTAGCCGCACTGGTAGTCGGAGAAGACGACCATCCCGACGGGCGCGTCGGGCGAGCCGGCCGTCAGCGGGTCGTTCTCGTCGCGACGTTCGATCGCCGTGAGGTCGGGCTGAGCTGTTTCCTCGCCAGTCGGCGGCGCGACGGTCTCCGCCGTCGCGGGCGCGGTGTTCGCGGGAGACGCCGGCGTCTCCGCCGACGGAGCGGTACCTCGCTGCAGGAAGACGACGAACACGATCAGCACCACAGCCACGACGATCACCAGCGTCGGCACCACGGCTCGCCGAGGAGTGTTCTGGGTCGGTGCGGCGTTCACGAGGGGCCTCCAAGGAGAAAACAGTCAGCGGTCGGCGTCGCGGCCGATACTCCCCCCAGCATCCCCGCACGATAGGAGATAGTCAAAACCGGATCGCTTCCGACGCCACGCTCTTTGAGGTGCGAAGGCTCAGGGCGAGGAACGAGCCCCAAGCCGAAGCCTCGACAATCAAGACGAGCGCGAAGCACCAATAACGCTCTTTGAGGTGCGAAGGCTCAGGGCGAGGAACGAGCCCCGGGCCGAAGCCTCGAAAAGACCCACCCGACAGCCGACAAGCAGCCCCAACCCAAACTCGCGCCGACTCTTTTCGAGGCTCGCTGGCGCTCGCACCTCAAAGAGCGTCATCATCACGGTCTTTGAGGTGCGAAGGCGCCGGGGCGCACTTCGAGACGCTCGTACCTCGCTCCTCAGCACCCGGAACGAGCCCCGGGCCGAAGCCTCGACAATCAAGACGAGCGCGAAGCACCAATGACGCTCTTTGAGGTGCGAAGGCTCAGGGCGAGGAACGAGCCCCAAGCCGAAGCCTCGAAAAGACCCAACCGGCAGCCGACAAGCAGCCCCAACCCAAAGTCGCGCCGACTCTTTTCGAGGCTCGCTGACGCTCGCACCTCAAAGAGCGTGGGGCGCTCGTCTCAGGGGGAGGGTGGACCAGCGGGCGTTCAAGGTGTCGAGGACGGCGACGCGACCAACCAGCGGGCGGCCGAAACCGGCGAGCAGCTTGATCGCCTCGGCGGCCTGCATGGCGCCAACCTGGCCGACGTTCGCGCCGAGGATGCCGATATCGGTGGCCTGCGGGTAGTCGCCGACCGCCGGTTCCTTCGGATGCAGATCGCGCAGGTACAGCCGGTCGCCATGCTCATCCGGCATACCGAAGACCGAGCACTGCGCCTGCATGCCGACCGCCGTCGCCCAGATCAGCCGGGCGCCGACCGCCTCCGCCGCGTCCGACAGCATGAACTTCGCCCCGAAGGAGTCGGTGCAGTCCAGCACCAGGTCGTAGCGGGGGAACAACTCACGCGCGCGCTCGAAGGCCAGGTAGTCGGGGTACGCGGCCACCGCCACGTCGGGGTTGAGCGCGCGCAGACGCTCCATCGCAGAGACGGCCTTGTTGCGCCCAAGCTCGGTGTGCAGCACCTGGCGCTGCATGTTCTTCAACTCCACCGCGTCGCCGTCGACGATGCCGATCCGCCCCACGCCCGCCGCGGCCAGGTACGGCAGCGCGGCAGAGCCCAAGCCACCGGCGCCAATGGCCAGCACCGACGAGTTGAGCAGCCGCAGCTGCCCCTCCTCCCCCATGCCCACCACGTCGATGTTGCGCACGTAGCGCTCGCGCTGCTCGTCGCTCAACTCCGTCACCGGCGCGGAACTCAGGGACACTGCGACCACTCGTAACTCCCATCCGCCAGGTACTGCTTCTTCCAGATCGGCAGGCACCGCTTCACCTCGTCGACGAAGTCGGACGCGCACCCGAAGGCCTGGCTGCGATGCGACGCCGCCACCGCGACGAACAGCGCGATGCCGCCGATGCCCAGCGAGCCCACCCGGTGCTGGGCGACCATCGCATGCACGCCGTCGCGGCCGGAGAACTCCGCCACCAGCTCGCGCAGCACCTCGTCGGCCGACGGGTGGCCGACGTAGTCGATGCCCGTGACGGCCTTGCCGTGATCGTGGTTGCGCACCACGCCGGCGAAGGTGACCACCGCTCCTGCCCTGTCGGACGAGACGGCGGCCTCCAGCGCGTCGACGTCGATGTCCACCTCGACGACGCCACTCAGTTCATTCAAAAGATCCTCAGCTCTTCTTAGGCGCGCCCGGACGGGCGTAGCGCCACCAAGTGATGCCGATGCACATCACGGCCCAGGCCGCGCCGATGATGTAGAAGGTGGTGGGCGACATGATGGTGAGGCCCACGCCGAACAGGAACGGTCCGAAGGCGGCGATGGCGCCGGTCCAGCCGATCACGCCGCCGGCCTGGCGCCGTTCGAAGATCATCGGCATCTGCTTGAACGTCGACGCGTTGCCGATGCCCGAGAACAGGAAGATCAGCAGCATGCCCCACAGGAACTGGTTGAAGCCGGAGGTGAGCGCCTCCGCGCTGCTGGTGTCGGGCACCAGGGCGGGGATGGTGAAGACGATCGACCCCAGAATGCCGATGCCGGAGATCAGGGTCCAGAGTGCGCCGCCCATGCGGTCGGTCAGCGGCGAGAACAACACCCGCGCGCCGGCTCCGATCAAGGGCCCGAGGAAGACGTACTTCACCGGGTCGGGCAGCGCGTACCCGTCGATCAGCATGGTGGCCGTGGCTCCCGCGCCCTCGACGATGTCGGTATTGCCCGAGCCGTAGAGGTTGCTCATCAGCAAGCCGAACTGGGCCGACAGCCCTGAGAAGGTGCCGAAGGTCATGATGTAGAGCAGCGTCATCCACCAGGTGTCCTGGTTGCCGAAGATGTCGAACTGCTGCTTGATGTTGGCCTTCACGGGCACCGACTTCAGCACCAGGTACGCCCAGATCGCGCCGACGATGATGAACGGGATGTAGACCAGCGCCGAGTTCTGGTACCAGACGAGCACCGACTCCTTACCCGGTACGGACATCGCCTGCGAGCCGAGGAACCCGAACATGCCGAAGGAGATCAGCCACGGCGTGAGCAGCTGCACCAGCGAGACACCGAAGTTGCCGACGCCCGCCTGGATGCCCAGCACGGTGCCCGACATGCGACGCGGGAAGAAGTACGACGTCGACGGCATGAAGCCGGAGAACGCGCCGCCGCCGATGCCGGCGAGGAAGGCCAGTGCCATCAGCCGCCAGTACGGCACGTCGGGGTTGGTCACCTCGAAGCCCCAGCCCAGCACGGGCAGGATCAGCAGCAGCGTGGTCAGCGCCACCATCTTGCGGGTGCCCATGATGGGCGGCAGCACCATCCACACCAGGCGAAGAATGCCGCCCGACAGGCCCGGCATGGCCGCCATCCAGTACAGCTGCGCCTTGGTGAAGGTGTAGCCGAGGGCGGTCAGCTTGGGAATGATCGCGCTGGGCAGGAACCAGGCGACGAAGCACAGCGTCAGCGTGAACGTGGTGACGGTCAGCGTGCTGTAGGCGAGTTTCTTGTCCCACTTCTTGGGATCCTCGGGATCCCAGGATTGGAGCCAGTCGCCCTTGGTCTCGAGTGCTGCGCTCACTTGGCGGCCTCCAGTTCGGGTTCGATGAGCGAGGCCGTCTCAGGAGTGGCGTCGGTCATCATGCGGTGGATGGTGACGTGCATCCAGATGGCGCAGATCGCCACCAGGATGAAGATGCAGAAGAAGGTGCTGCTCGGGAAGCCCGACCAGGTCTTGGTGTAGGCGAACAGTGGCGGAAGGAAGAAGCCACCCAAGCCGCCCAGCATGCCGACGAGGCCGCCGACGGAGCCCACGTTGTCGGGGAAATACTCCGGGATGTGCTTGAAAACGGCGGCCTTGCCGAAGCCCATGGCGCATCCCAGGATGAACACCAGCACCACGAACCACACCAGCTGGATCTCGTAGTGCAGGTGCGCGGTCTGCGCACCGTCGGGATGCACGACGGTGATGAAGCCGTTGGGCATCATCAGCACCCCGCTGCTCAGCAGCATCAGGGCGAAGGTCCAATACATGACCTTGCGGGCGCCGAAGCGGTCGCTCAGCCAGCCGCCGACGGGCCGCAGCAGCGAGGCGGGGAAGATGAAGGTCGCGGTGAGCAGACCGGCGACGGTGAGGCTCACGCCGAAGTTGTCGACGTAGTACTTGGGCAGCCAGGCCGACAGCGCCACGTAGGCGCCGAAGACGGCCACGTAGTACAGGCTGAAGCGCCACACTCGCACGCTGCTCAGCGGGGCGAGCATGTCGCTCAGCTTCCGGGACGAGCCGGGCGCGCGGTCCACCCGCGGCACGATCACCCAGGTGAGGATGCCGACGATCACCAGCAGCACGGCGTAGATGACCGGGATCAGGCGCCAGCCGCCCTGGATGCCCAGAATGTAGGTACTGCCCGCGGTGGCGGCGATCAGCGGCGGGCCGATGAACTTGGTGACCGACGCGCCGACGTTGCCCGCACCGAAGACGCCGAGTGCCAGACCTTGACGGTCCTTGCTGTACCAGGCGGAGTTCCAGGTGGTGCCGACGGAGAACAGGTTGCCGGCGAAGCCGACGAGGAAGGCCAGCACCAGCAGCCAGGTGTAGCTCTCTGCGAAGCTCACCATGTAGGCGGGGATGGCGGTGGCGAACAGCAGGAACAGCGTCACCTTCCGGCCGCCGATCCGGTCGGCGATGATGCCGGCGGGCAGCCGCCACATAGACCCGTTCAACACGGCGACGGCGGAGATCCAGCTCAGCTGCTCGTCGCTGATGCCGAGTTCCTTCTGGATGGGGATGCCGAGAATGCCGAACATCAGCCACACCGCGAACATCAGGGTGAACGCGATGGTCGACATGGTCATGACCCGGCCGGCACCCTTGCCGGTCTCGTGCACGGGTGGCACCTCGATGAGGTTCTTGCTCACTGTCGATGGTCTCTCTGTGAGATGGGTTTCTTCAAACTATTGGTAGTTATCGGTGAC
The DNA here is from genome assembly GCF_029211185.1 of Tessaracoccus caeni. Classification (GTDB taxonomy): domain Bacteria; phylum Actinomycetota; class Actinomycetes; order Propionibacteriales; family Propionibacteriaceae; genus Arachnia; species Arachnia caeni. The sequence continues at coordinate 246,007 of NZ_JARGDO010000003.1, read as the reverse complement.
AGTCTGCCGAACGTCCTACAAGCCGTAGCACCCGGGGTTGGATAAGCCCGTTAGCGGCCGGTCATTTCTTGTTGTCCGGGGTGCCGATGGGATCCCAGCCACGACCCTTGACCGTGTGCGACTGCTGCGGCGCGGCGTCGCGGCTCCGGTAGACGATGTAGGGACGGAACAGGTAGTGCAGGGGCGCCGAGAAGGCGTGCACCAGCCTGGTGAAGGGAATCATGGCGATCAGCGTCAGTCCCAGCAGGACGTGCACCTTGAACTGCCAGGTGGCCTCCCCCATGGCCTCGATGTTGGGCTGGAAGTAGGCCAGCGAACGGAACCAGACGGAGACCGTCTCGCGGTAGTTGTGCTCTTCGCCGGTGGGGGTCACGTCGCCGGTCAGCGTGGCGACCATGCCGACGCCGATCGCGGTGGCGAGCACCAGGTACATGATCTTGTCGTTCCAGGTGGTGGCCTGGAAGACCGCCGTCTGGGTGCGACGCCGGTAGATCAGCAACCCGAGGCCCACGACCAGGGCGATGCCGGCCAGGCCGCCGCCGTAGAAGGCACCCATGTGGTACATGTGCTGGTCGATCCCGATCCAGTCCGTGAACGCCTTCGGGATGATCAGGCCGACGACATGGCCCATGAACACCGCGAGCAGCGCGAAGTGGAACAGGGGCGAGGCGAATTTCAGCAGCTTCGACTCGTACAGCTGCGACGAGCGCGTGGTCCACCCGAACTGGTCGTAGCGGTAGCGCCAGGCCAGGCCGCCCACCAAGATCAGCAGCACCAGATAGGGGAACACGCCCCAGGCGAAGGTTTCCATGTCAGCCTCCTTGCTTGGAGCCGGCCAGGTTCTGGCTGCCCACCGGGAACGGAGTGGAGTGGATGAAGGGGTCGAGCCCGACGAGCTCGCTGGGCGGGGCGGCGATGAGCTGCTGCACCTCGGCCCTGGTCTGCGGCGAGGGACCGCCGAGGGTGTCGCAGACGGCGGCGACGACGCCGGCCTGCGGCAGCTTGTCCTTGAGCAGGCCCAGCCGCAGCAGTTCGAGCGAGGCGCGATAGGTGTTGAGCAGCGCGACGCCCAGTGCCGGGGCGCCGTTGGCGGCGAACTCCAGCACCATCGGCAGGTAGTCGGGCAGCTCGCCGTCGAGATCGACGAGCAGTCCGGAGTCGCGATAGGTCTGCTTGATCGCGGCCAGCACCTCGCCGCGGCGGCGGGTGTCGCCGTCGGTCCAGTAGGTGAGGTGCATGGCGTGCCGGCGCGACAGGTCGAACTCCTGGACGTGCCACGACTGAGCGTCCATGAGCGGCATCGAGCGCAGGTGCTCCAGCGTGGGCCGGAAGCCGTCCAGCGCGTCGACCTCGGCCAGGGCCTGCTCGACGAGCGGGAGGCGGTCGAGCACCTCCTGTTCGGGATAGGCGAGCACGACGGCGGCCGCCGCGTAGATCACGCGGTGGTTCTTCGGCGGCGGGGTGGGCAGTTTCACGGACGACCCGCCTTCTCCGCCATGTCGCGCTCGGCCTCTTCGCGCTTGGCCTTGACCGCGGCGAAGGACTCGATGGCGACGGGAACCACCCGGCCCGAGGACTCGCCGAAGCCGCCCATCGCGCTGGGGTCATCGTCGAAGTTCACCGAGCAGCCCATCTCTTCCAGGTTGTGCGCCTGTTCGCGGTGCGCCTTGGGGATCACGTAGCGGTCGTTGTACTTCGCGATCGCCAGCAGCCGGTACATCTGCTCCAGCGCGCCGCCGGTCATGCCGACGGCGGCAGCCAGCTCCTCGTTGCGCTCACGGCCGAGCGTCACGTCGCGCATGTAGGAGCGCATGGCCGCCAGCTTCTGCAGCACCAGGCGCACCGGCTCGACGTCGCCGGCGGTGAACAGCTCCGCCAGGTATTCCAGCGGGATGCGCAGCGCGTCGATGGCGCCGAACAGGTTGCCCCCGGCCTCTGCATCGTGGCCCTGCGAACTCAGCAGATCGACGACGGGCGACAGCGGCGGGATGTACCAGACCATCGGCATGGTGCGGTACTCCGGGTGCAGCGGCAGCGCCACCTGGAAGTGCTTGATCAGCGCATAGGTGGGCGACTTCTGCGCAGCCTGCAGCCAGTCGGCGGGGATGCCGTTGGCGCGGGCGTCCGCGATCACCTGCGGGTCGTACGGGTCGAGCATCACGTCGAGCTGGGCCTCGTAGAGGTCCTTCTCATCCGCCAGCGCGGCCTGGGTGACCTTGTCGGGGTCGTAGAGGATGATGCCGATGTAGCGCAGCCGGCCGACGCACGTCTCGGAGCACACCGTGGGAAGGCCCACCTCGAGGCGCGGGTAGCAGAAGTGGCACTTCTCGGCCTTGCCGGTGCGGTGGTTGAAGTAGATCTTCTTGTACGGGCAGCCGGTGATGCACTGGCGCCAGCCGCGGCACTTGTCCTGATCGACAAGCACGATGCCGTCCTCGGAGCGCTTGTAGATCGCTCCCGACGGGCACGAGGCCATGCACGACGGGTTCAGGCAGTGCTCGCAGATCCGGGGCACGAAGAACATGAAGCTCTTCTCGTACTCCAGCTTGATCTGCTGGTTGGCCTCCTCGCGCAGCTTCTTGAGGATGGGGTCGCCCTGCTCGGTGGCCGCGACGCCGCCCAGCGAGTCGTCCCAGTTGGCCGAGGCGCTGATGGCCATGTTCTGGCCTGTCACCAGCGACTTCGGCCGGGCCACCGGGAAGTCGTCGCCCAGCGGGGCGGTGATCAGGTTCTCGTAGTCGTAGGTCCAGGGCTCGTAGTAGTCCTCCATGCCCGGCTGCACCGGGGAGGCGAAGATGCTCAGCAGCTTCTTGAAACGGCCGCCGGAGCGCAGCTTGAGCCGGCCGCTCTTGGTGCGCACCCAGCCGCCCTGCCACTTCTCCTGGTCCTCGTAGGCGCGCGGGTATCCCTGCCCGGGCCGGGTCTCGACGTTGTTGAACCACACGTACTCGATGCCGGCCCGGTTGGTCCAGGCCTGCTTGCAGGTCACCGAGCACGTGTGACAGCCGATGCACTTGTCCAGATTCATCACCATGGCCACCTGAGCCATGACACGGCGCTGTTTCGCCATCAGTACTGCACCTCCTGCGAGCGGCGGCGCACCGTCGAGACGATGTCTCGCTGCACGCCGGTGGGGCCGATGTAGTTGAAGGCGTACGCCTGGTGGGCGTAGCCGCCGATCAAATGGGTGGGCTTGAGCAGGATGCGCGTCACCGAGTTGTGGATGCCGCCGCGACGCCCCGTCGCCTCCGACTTGGGTACGTCGATGGTGCGTTCCTGCGCGTGCTGCACGTAACAGATGCCGTCCGGCAGCTTCGAGGTGACGACGGCGCGGGCGACGAAGACGCCGTTGGCGTTGGTCAGCTCGATCCAGTCGTTGTCTTTGACGCCGATCGACGCGGCGTCAGCGACGCTCAACCACGCCTGCGGGCCGCCGCGTCCCAGCGACAGCATGAACAGGTTGTCCTGGTACTCGGAGTGGATCGACCACTTGTTGTGCACCGTCAGGTAGCGCAGCGTGATCGCCTTCTCCCCCGCCGGGCCCAGCTCGGGCTCGCCGTAGGCCTTGGACATGTCCAGCGGTGGACGGAAGGTGGGCAGCTGCTCGCCGGCGTCGATCATCCAGTCGTGGTCGAGGAAGAAGTGCATCCGGCCGGACAGCGTGTGCCAGGGCTTCAGTCGCTCGGTGTTGATGGTGAAGGCCGCATAACGACGTCCGCCCGTCTCAGACCCCGACCACTCCGGCGACGTGATCACCGGCTGCGGCGCGTTCTGCGTCTGGGCGAAGGTGATCAGCTTTTCCTCCGAGCCCTCGGCCAGATCGGCGATCTTGCGGCCGGTCTTCTTCTCCAGGTCGTGGAAGCCCTGGGTGGCCAGCTCGCCGTTGGTGGTGCCGGAGAACATCAGGATGGCCTCGGCCATGCGCTGATCGGTGTTGATCGCCGGGCGACCCTCAGCCGGACCGCTCGGGTAGACGCCGTGCAGCCGGCCCAGCTGATTCACCTGATGCTCCACGTGGTAGGTGATGTTCTTCACCGTGAAGCCTAGCTTCTCCGCGAGCGGGCCGACGGTGGCGAGCTTGTCGGCGATCGCGGTGTAGTCGCGCTCGACGACGGCCAGCACCGGCATGTTCTGGCCGGGCACGGCCGGGATGTCGGTGCCCTTCCAGTCGCGCACCACGCCGCCCGGCTGCTTGATCTGGCCGGGAGTGTCGTGCTGCAGCGCGACGGCCACCAGATCCTTGCGCTTGTCGAGGCGACCCTTGGCCATCGTCGACAGCTTGTGCGCCAGCTCGGTGAACAGCTCGAAGTCGGTCTTGGCCTCCCATGGCGGGTCGATAGCGGGCGAGAACGAGTGCACGTAGGGGTGCATGTCGGTGCTGGAGAGGTCGTGCTTCTCGTACCAGGTGGCGGCCGGGAAGACGATGTCGGACAGCAGCGTCGAGCTGGTCATCCGGAAGTCGGCGGTCATCAGCAGGTCGAGCTTGCCCTCGGGCGCCTCGTCGTGCCACTTCACGTGCTCGGGGCGCTCGTCGGCGCCGTGGTTGTTGGGCAGCAGGTTGTTGTGCGTGCCCAGCAGATGCTTGAGGAAGTACTCGTTGCCCTTCGCCGACGAGCCGAACAGGTTGGAGCGCCAGAGGATCATGGTGCGCGGCCAGTTCTGCGGCGCGTCCACGTCCTCCATCGAACTCTTCAGCTCGCCGCTCTTCAGCCTCGCGGCGACGTAGGCCTGCACGCTCTCAGCCTCGCCACGGTCGACGGCGGCCTGGGCCTCGTCGGCCAGATCCAGCGGGTTCTTGTCGAACTGCGGATAGAACGGCATCCAGCCCAGCCGGTTCGACTGCGCCAGCGCGTCGGCGGTGTGCATGCCGTCGAGCGCGCCGGTGGACAGCGGCGACTTCACCCGGTCGGCCGAGAATCCGTCCGTGCGCCACTGGTCGGTGTGCATGTACCAGTAGGCGGTGCCGATCATGGTGCGCGGCGGACGCTGCCAGTCCATGGCGTTGGCCATGTTGAACCAGCCCGTCATGGGGCGGCACTTCTCCTGACCGACGTAGTGGGCCCAGCCGCCGCCGTTCTTGCCGATGCAGCCGGTCATCATCAGCAGCGCGATGATGGCGCGGTAGGTGACGTCGGCGTGGAACCAGTGGCAGATGCCCGCGCCGATGATGATCATCGTGCGGCCCTTCGACTCCTCGGAGTTCTGCGCGAACTGCCGAGCGGTGCGGATGCAGGCCTCGGCCGGTACCGAGGTGATCTCGGCCTGCCAGGCCGGCGTGTAGGGGGTGTTGACGTCGTCGTATCCGCTCGGCCACTGGCCCGGCAGACCCTCGCGCTCGACGCCGTACTGGGCGAGCATCAGGTCGAAGACGGTGGTCACCAGCTTGTCGCCGATGCGACGCGTGGGCACGCCCCGCTTGATGATCGAGCCCTCGCCGCGCGGATCCTCGAAGCACGGCAGCGCCACCTCGACGGCCGCCGCGTCGGCGTCGCCGTGGAAGGTGAGGGCGGGCTCGATGTCGCCCAGCTCCAGGTTCCACTGGCCGGCGCCGTCCTCGGAGTAGCGGAAGCCCATCGATCCATTGGGCACCGCCGTAGATGCGGAAGCCTTGTTCCACATCACCGTCTTGAATGCGGCATCGCTCAGATGCTGATATTCCGGAAGATCGGCGGCGGTGATGAATTTGCCCGCGGTAAGACCGTGACCATTCGGATGATCCACAAGCGTGATCAGCATTCCGAGGTCGGTGTACTGCTTTACATAGGAATCGAAATAGTCAACTTTTTTGTCAACAAAATTCTCTTTGAGAATGACGTGACCCATCGCCATCGCGAGCGCCGCGTCGGTGCCCGCCTGGGCCGGAAGCCACTCGTCGGCGAACTTCACATTGTCGGCATAGTCGGGGCTGACGGTGACCACCTTTGTGCCGCGATAGCGCACCTCGGCCATCCAGTGGGCGTCGGGCGTGCGGGTCAGCGGGACGTTCGAGCCCCACATCATCAGGTAGGACGCGTCCCACCAGTCGCCCGACTCGGGCACGTCGGTCTGGTCGCCGAACACCTGCGGACTGGCGACGGGGAGGTCGGCGTACCAGTCGTAGAAGCTGGTCATCGCGCCGCCGATGAGGTGGGTGAAGCGGGTGCCGATGGCGTGGCTCACCATGCTCATCGCCGGGATCGGCGAGAAGGAGACGATCCGGTCAGGGCCGTAGTGCTTGATGGTGTTGACGTAGGACGCGGCGGCGATCTCCAGGGCCTCGTCCCAGGAGATGCGCACCAATCCGCCCTTGCCACGGGCCTGTTGGTAGCGTCGACGCTTCACCGGATCGGTGCTGATCTCATGGAACGCGGCCACCGGATCACCCAGGCGCTGCTTGGCCTCGCGATACATCTCCAGCAGCACGCCGCGGCCGTACGGGTAGCGCACCCGAGTGGGCGAATAGGTGTACCAGGAGAAGGCCGCGCCGCGCGGGCAGCCGCGAGGCTCGTACTCCGGGCGATCGGGGCCGGTGGACGGGTAGTCGGTCTGCTGCGACTCCCACGTGATGATGCCGTCCTTGACGTAGACCTTCCACGAGCAGGAGCCCGTGCAGTTCACACCGTGCGTCGAGCGCACCACCTTGTCATGGCTCCAGCGGTCGCGATAGAAGACGTCGCCGGCGCGCCCGCCCTTGCGGAACACCGCCCGTCCATCCGCCGTCTCGTCCCACTTCGTGAAGAAACGCCCCACCTTCAACAGAGCCTCGGATGCGGCTCCGTCGATCCTCGCCGTGTCACTCATGAGACCACCTTGTCCAAAAATCTTGGATAAATCAGCCGAAGTGAAAAGAAAGTCACTCACTACGGTTCGTAGGAGTCTATGCGCTGACAGGGTCATTCGCTAGAAAGGCAACCCTAATTTCCCCACCCCACGCTCTTCGAGGTGTACCTATCCACGCTCTTCGAGGTGCGCCCCACCCACGCTCTTCGAGGTGCGAGGCCGCCCGCGGCCGAGCCTCGAGGAGAGCGTGACCGTGTCTGAGGGCTTGTGGTCGAGAGCTGTGGTTACAACCGTCGTGTTCGGCCGCCGGTCAGTGAGGGACGCCAGGTCTTCTGGGGTGTCCAGGTCTTTGGTGACGGCGCTCGGGGCGTCGACTTGGGCGACATCGAGGCGACGCAGGGCACGGCGGACGGAGAGGTCGCGAGTTCCGTCCAGGGCGTCGATGGCGGAGACGAGGGCGTCGAACCGGTAGCGACCCGCCAAGTACTGCGGCCAGCCGTCCTCGTCGCGCAGCACCACGCCGTCGGTACCGGGCTCGACCTCCGCGAGCCGGCCGACCACAGCCTCAGGGGCAGCCAGATCTCCCGCCAGCAGCAGCACCTCGTTCACCTGTCCCGCAGCGAGAAGGATGGCGGTGGCCGCCGCGATACCCGCAACCGGGCCCCCGAACGGCGGATCCTCCAGGGTGAACCTCACGCGCGGATCCGGCTCCCATCCATCGGGCTCGGGCGCCACCACGACCACGCACTCGGCCCACCCCAAAGCTGCGTCGACGGTGCGCCGCAGCAGACTGCGCCCCTCCAACAGCACGCCCATCTTGTCGCGGCCCATCCGCCGGGAGCGGCCGCCGCCGAGAACGATGGCCTGGCGCATCGCTGAAACCTACCCGCCGGCGAAGGGGGGCAGCACGTCGAGCTGCTGGACGCCGCTCAGGTCGTGGCTACCCTCGACGCGCGCGCCGTCGGCGAGCAGCGTGGAGACGGACAGCACCTTGGCCAGTCGCTCGTTCCCCTCCCCCAGCTGCGCGACGAGCGCCGCCACGTCGAGCCCGCTCACCTCGACGGTGTGAGACTCGCAGCCCGCCGCCTCGGCGGCTCCGGCGAAGTACCTGATCTGCATCTTCATCCTCCGATTGCGCTCATGGTTCTGCTGGGTTGTTCGAAGCCCACGTCGTCGATGCCATGGGAGCGAGGCTTGATCAGATGTTCACCCTTCCAGGCCGCCACCAGATCGTCGTCGCTCCCGCCACCGCGCAGGATAGCGCGCAGGTCGGCCTCGCGACGCGAGAACAGGCAGCTGCGCACCTGGCCGTCGCTGGTGAGCCGGGTGCGGTCGCAGTCGCCGCAGAACGGGGCGCTCACCGACGCGATCACGCCGACGGTGCCACCGGGCTGCGTGTCGTCGGGCGCGACCCGCCACAGGGCGGCCGGCGCGGCGCCGCGCGGTTCGTCGACGGGGGTGAGGGTGTAGCGCGCCGTCAGCAGGTCGAGGATCTCGTGCGCGGTCACCATGCCGGAACGCTCCCACGTGTGCTGCGGCCCGAGCGGCATCTGCTCGATGAAGCGCAGTTCGTAGCCGCCGCGCAGGCAGAAGTCGGCCAGGCGCACCACGTCGGCCTCATTCTCGCCCCGCATGACGACGGCGTTCACCTTCAGCGGCCTGAGTCCCGCCTCGTCGACCGCGCGGACACTGCTGAGCACGTCGTGCAGGCGGTTGCGGCGGGTGAGCCGCGCGTAGACGACCGGGTCGAGCGAGTCGATGGAGATGTTGACCCGCTGCAGTCCCGCTGCCTTCAGCCGGCCGATCCGCTTGTCCAGACCCAGCCCGTTCGTGGTGAGCGCCAGCTCCGGCACTCCCCCGTCGACGGTGCGCAGCCGGGCAGCAGCGGCGAGGATCCCCTCCAACCCAGGACGCAGCAGCGGCTCGCCACCCGTGAAGCGCAGCTTGGTGACCCCGAGCCGCTCGACGGCGACGCGCAGCAGGCGCACCACCTCGTCGTCGGTCAATGTCTGTTCGGTGGGCAGCCAGGCCAGTCCTTCGGCGGGCATGCAATAGGTGCAGCGCAGGTTGCAGCGATCGGTCAGCGAGACCCTGAGATCGCGCGCCACCCGGCCATAGCCGTCGATTAACCCGAACATGTTGTGGATACTACGTGACGGTCAGCGCGACCGCAGCCGCGACAAGGTCGACCCGTCGTAGACCAGCAAGGCCGACCCTCGAACCAGCGCCTCACCCGCGACGGGGCGCTCCCACAGCAACACCCCCGACGCATCGAAGGCCTGCAGCACCGGACTGAAACCGTCGTAGCGCACGATCACCTGGCGCCTGCTCTCGCCCACGACGTGCGCCGAACCGGGCGGCGGGGTCCACCGAGACAGTTCGCGGCCGGTGTCCCCGTCGTGCCACGTCGCATCCCCGCTCGAGACCAGAACGGGGCCGAGCCTCGTCGCCGCCACGGACGTCGCGAGTACCCGAATCTCCCACCGAGCTTCCCCCGTGCCCTCGTCGAGCATCGTCACCCTGCCTGGGGCCCGCAGCAGGATGCCCGGGGTTCCCACACTCGCCTCGTCCGCCTCCACCTCGGATGTCCAGATCTCCGCGCCGTCCACGCCGGCGAGCGACGGTGCGGTCGCGAACGGACCGGCATCGAGTTCGACGATGCCGTGCGGCCCGATGAGGTGGCGGCGTGAGGTGTCGAAGATATCCACCGCGGGAAGCGGATCGCCCGAGATGGCATCGAGGACCATGAGCGGCGCGAAGGCCTCTTGGTGGTCACGGCGGATCTGCATCATCACCTGGATCTCCCCCTCCTTCTCACTCTCGTCCCCGTCACGTTCGCCGAGTTCCAGGGAGAAGACGGAGGTGGCGAGCGCCTCGACCAGGCAGCCGTCGGCACGGGAGACCACGCGTCGACCGAACGACACCGCCTGCCCGGAGAGGCAGATCGAGCTCAGCCACGGGAACTCGTCCAGCTCGCCGGTTGCCTCACCACGGGCCTGAACGAACTCGGATATCGACGGGAAGCCGGAGAACCCATCGACATCGCCGATCCCTTGGGGTTGGGCCTGCGTGACCTCCCATATCGGGCCCCCGCCCAGCCGCCGAGCGTCGAGCCTCGCCAGCACCTCTCCGTCAGACGTTCCGCGACCCACGTACACATCGGTGCCGCGAGCGGCGGCGTCGACGATCATGTCCAAGGGGTCGCCCAGCGCCACGTCGTCGGCGACCTCGCCCGTGCGGGAATCCAGCAGCACCAGTCGATTGCCCAAGCCGTAGCCCAGGACGCTGCCGTCCTCATTGGCGAACGGCGCCCAGAGGCCGTCATCAGGCTCCGCCCAGTCGGGCAGCCGGTGGCGCCAGATCTCCTCACCGGTGTCGAGGGAGATCAGGCGGATCGCGTCTTCGGCCTCGTCAAACCCCGGGCCGATCAGCAGGGCTTCGTCACCTACCGCCATGAAGGGGAAGCTCGTCATGCCCCCGTACCTGACTGGGACCGACAGCTCCCAGGCCACCTCGGGCTCCGACGGAATCCCCTCGAGGTAGCCGTCCCCTCCGCGGTTCTGCCACGCGTCGTAGCCGGCGACGGCCCCGGCCAGGATGGCCAACGTGGCCACGAAGGCGGTGACGATCAGCAACCGCCGGCGCCGCGACATCGGCTCGGGCGCATGCTCCTGCGGTTGCTCACCAATCCGCTCAAGCAGCATCTGGTCGTCGTCGATCACCCGGCTCCCCTCCTTCGCTCCACTCTAGAGAAGCAGGCTGACTGAGGAGAGGCACTTCGGGCGATCCAGCGTCGCCGCCGCACGGATTCCAGCGGCATTTGCCCAAGCCATTGGGGGCAAATCCGTTCTTAGCGGGGGGCGACGCGTTCATCGGCCGGTTGGAGTGACACAATCGGCCTATGAGCAACGAGGCTGGGCACGGCCTGGGACCGACGCGGGCCAAGGTGCTGAAGCTTCTTCAAGAGTCGGTCGGCGCGATGTCCGTGTCCGAGATCGCCGAGCACATCGGGATCCACAAGAATTCGGCGCGGTTCCATCTCGACAGCCTCGCCGAACACGGTTACGTGACTCGGGACAAGCTGCTGACCGGGGAGACCGGACGACCGAAGCTCGTGTACCGGGCCACCGCGGCGTCGCCCAACGTCACGCCCGAGCACCTCTCGAACCTCTGCCAGATCCTGATCCGCAACTTCCTCGTCGAGAAGGTCGACGGCACCCAGCTCGCCGAGCAGGCTGGCTACGAGTGGGGCAGGGAGCACGGCCGTCCGGATGAGGAGCAGGGGATCCTGAACAGCCTGGCGCACATCCTCGCCGAACAAGGATTCGCCCCCACCGTGGCGCGCGAGCAGATCTGGTTCGACCACTGCCCCTATCGCTCAGCCCACATCGACGGCGACGATCTGCGCGCCGTCTGCGCCCTGCACAAAGGCATGGTCAAGGGCTACCTGGACACCAGCGGATCCCGTCTCACGACGGGCGACCTGAAGGTCGGTCCCACGTGCACGCTGGCCCTCGTTCCCGTGGATAAGCCCGCGGCAAAGACGCCACGATAGCCCTTCCGTGGCACAGGTCGTCCCCCCATTAGGAGAGATGCCCTAGGCTAGGGGCGTGATTTTCAAGCGAGTCGGCGAGGACCGCCCGTACCCCGACCACAGGTACACGCAGCGCCAATGGGCGTCCATTGCCCCACACCAGGTGCGGCTGGACCAACTCGTCACGACGAAACGCACGTTGGACCTCGAGGCGCTGCTGGAGGAGGACTCCACTTTCTACGGCGACCTGTTCGCCCACGTCGTGTCCTATCAGGGCGAGCTGTATCTCGAAGACGGGCTGCACCGTGCGCTGCGCGCCGCCCTGCAGCAGCGTCAGACCATGCACGCCCGGGTGCTGGAACTGTAGGACCGACCCACCATGGCCATCCAGAAAGCAGGTACCGCGTGCGTCTTTTCCGGCTGATCGCGACGCCCATCGTCCTGCTCGCGCTGCTCGTCACACTGCTGTGGGCGGCCCAATGGGGCTGGCGCAACCTCACCGAACCGTTGCCGACCCCAGAACCGACGCCGTGCGTGACGCAGCCCATCGACGTCATCAAGCCGGAGAACGTGTCGGTGCGGATCCTGAACGGCGGGTTCACCACCGGGTTGGCGGGCAAGGCGGCCAAGCGTCTGGAGACGGCCGGATTCCAGATCCTCACCACCGGCAACACCGAGGAGCGCGTCAAGAACACGGTGATCCGCGGCAACGCCGAGAACCAGGCGGCGCTGGAGCTCACAGCCAGCTACTTCGGCGGCGCCGAGATCCAGAACGACCAGCGAGTGGACGGCACCGTCGACGTGCTCGTCGGATCCGACTGGGGTGGGTTCGGAGAGGGCCCGCTGAAGAAGGTCGAGTCTGAGACGGGCAGCCTGTGCGTGCCGCCGGACCCCGAGTCCAGCACCACGCCCACACCTACGGCCAGCGAGTCCGCATCGACGGAGCCCACCGAGAAGGAAGAGGGCGAGTAGCGGATCCCGAGAGGGCGCTCCCGTCAGTCCTGTTCCAGGAGCAGTCCCGGCAGTTCGCTCATCGACGTGAAGGTACGGGCTGCTCCCAGTTCGAGCAGCTTCTCCGGGCTTTGATACGTGGGCCCGTCACCCGCGAAACCGAAGACGGTCGCGCCGGCGGCCACACCCGCACGGACCCCCGGCGGGGAGTCCTCCACCACCGCGCACGCCGCAGGATCGACGCCAAGCGCCGTGGTGGCGGCCAAGTAGACGTCGGGAGCGGGCTTGCTACGCGGCACCTCGACGCCGCTGAAGATCCGGTCGCCGAACAGCTCCCTGATCCCGACGATCCCGAGCTGCATCTCCACCTTGTGGCGATCGGCACCTGAGACGCAGGCGACGGGGATGCCTGCCTCGACGACGGCCCGCACCGCGTCACCCGCCCCGGGCACCGGCGTCAGCCGCGCCCGCAGCGCCACGTCGCGACGGGCTCGAAAGCCGACGATCCATTCGTCATCGATGGCGACGCCGGTGTGGTCGTAGATCACCTTCCACTCGTCCTTGAAGGCGGTGCCGACGAACCGTCGGTGACACTCCTCCACCGAGATCGGCCATCCCATCTCGTGCAGCATCTCCCGCAACACACTGAGGGTGATGGCTTCGGAATCGACGAGCACCCCGTCGCAATCGAAGAGCACGGCGGCGAATCGGCAAGCAGTCACGCCTCTGCACCCTACATAAAATTCGGACCCCCGTAATCATACGGAGGTCCGAATTTTTGGCGGTGACGGAGGGATTTGAACCCTCGGTGGGTTGCCCCACACTCGCTTTCGAGGCGAGCTCTTTCGGCCGCTCAGACACGTCACCGTCGGCTAGCTTACAAGGCCCGGGGCGACGTTGGCCAATCAGCGACGAGCGGCGAAGAAGGCGTCCAGCGGGCGCGCGCACTCCTCCGCCATCACGCCGCCCACCACGAGCGGGCGGTGGTTGAGCCGGGGATCGCGAACCACGTCCCACAGCGACGCGACGGCACCAGCCTTCTCGTCATAGGCCCCGAACACCAGACGACCGACGCGAGCGCCCACGATCGCTCCCGCGCACATGGTGCAGGGCTCCAGGGTGACAACGAGCGTGCAGCCCTCCAGACGCCACTCCCCGATCGCCTCGGCGGCGCGACGGATGGCGAGCACCTCGGCGTGCGCTGTGGGGTCGCCGTGCAGTTCTCGCTCGTTGTGCGCGACGGCGAGCACCGCACCGTCGGCATCCAGCACGACGGCGCCGACAGGAACATCGCCGTGATCGGGCGCGGCCTCAGCCTCCGCCAGCGCGCGCTGCATGGCGCCATGCCAACGGGTACCCACGGTGAGGCCGTCAGCCGCCGAACTCGTCGGCGGCGGCCAAGAACTCGTCCTCGACGCGCAGCTTGCGCGCGATCGCGGCGAGCTGATCGTAGGCGTCCGCCTCGTAGTCGGTGACGATGGCCTCCATCTCGAAGGCACCTAGACCACTTGCGGCGTAGATCTCCAGATCGCCGATGGGGGCAGGGTCGTCGTCCTCGGCCACGTCCTCGCCCAGATAGTCCACAACATCGCGAGCGATCGGCCAGTCGAGCGCCGCCGTCACATCGTTGAGCAGCACCTCGACGGTGCGGCCGCGCACGCGGCAGATCACGAACACGTCGCCGCCGATCGCAACCCAACCGTCGGCACCGGAATCGCCGGGGAGTCGACGCAGCTGCTCCATGAGCTCGTCCAGGTCGTTGGCCAACTCCACCTCGAGCGGCACGGCAACCGCCTGGCCGTCCTCTCGGTACAGCGCGACCACCAGGTCGACGTCGTCCTCGGTGGCTTCCTCGAGGTCGTCGTACTCGTCGTCGTCGGCGTCGTCCTCCAGATCATCGGTGAGATCGAACGGCTCGGCATCCTCGTCAAAGGCGTCCATTGCACTCTCCCTTCCTCCGGTAGACGACCACGACTCCTATCCTCCCACGGATCACCGCCCGACACAGCCCCCACCCCAACCTCGGCCCACACCCGCAAACCGGCCCGTCGGTATGACAGAGTTGAGCCGTGGAACTGCATGTCGTCACTCATCCGCTGGTCGATCACAAGCTCACGCTGCTGCGCGACAAGAACACCGAACAGCCCATCTTCCGTCAGCTCGTCGACGAGCTGGTCACCCTGCTGACCTACGAGTCCATGCGCGGCGTGCGCGTCCAGCCGCATGACATCGTCACCCCGGTCTCCCCCACCACCGGAACCCGGCTGGCCACACCCGCGCCATTGGTGGTGCCCATCCTGCGCGCCGGCCTCGGCATGCTCGACGGCATGCTGCGCATGGTGCCCACCGCGGAGGTCGGTTTCCTGGGCATGATCCGCGACGAGGAGACCCTCCAGCCCACCACCTACGCCGAGCGCCTGCCCGTCGATCTGCGTGGACGCCAGTGCTACGTGCTCGACCCGATGCTCGCCACCGGCGGCTCCCTTGGCGAGGCCGTGAAGTTCCTGGTCGACCGCGGCGCCGACGACATCACCTGCATCTGCCTGCTCGCGGCCCCCGAGGGCATCGACAACTTCACCAAGCTGGTCTCCGACCTGGGCGTGCCATGCTCGCTCTTCGTCGCGGCGGTGGACGAGAAGCTCAACGAGATGGGCTACATCGTGCCGGGCCTCGGCGACGCGGGCGATCGCCTCTACGGCCTGGCCGAGTGAGCCTCGGGACAAGGTCGTGACCGACGCTCCGGCGAGCATCGGCTTCGTCGGGGCCGGCTGGCGCTCCGACGCCTACTTCACCGTCGCCCAGGCCAGACCCGACCTGTTCTCGATCGACGGCGTGTTCTGTCGCAGCGACGCGACGGCTCAGCGGGTGGCTCGCCGCTGGGGCCTGCCGTCGACCACCGCCGAGCGCGAGTTCTTCGCGCGACGGTTCGACTACGTCGTGCTGTGCGTTCCCCGCGATCTCGTCTCGGACTTGCTGACGCTCAGCCTGGATGCCGGATTGCCGACGCTCGTCGAGACACCGCTGGCAGCGAGCACCGAGGAGTTGGCCGCGCTGTACCGACGCTGGGCCACCGCGCCCATCCAGAGCGCTGAGCAGTACCGCTACCAGCCCTCCCATGCGGCCCGGATCGCCGTCGCCGACAGCGGACTGTTGGGTTCGGTGGGCACCGCCGAGGTCTCGGTGGCGCACGACTATCACGGCGTCAGCCTGATCCGCCGGATCCTCGGCACCGGGTTCTCCCCCGTCAGCATCCGGGCGAGCGCGATCGACGAGCCCGTCGTGGGCACCCTCGGCCGCGCAGGATGGGCGCCAGAACTGGTCGCCACCACCGCGCGACGGGTGCGCGCGGAGCTTCGCTTCGACAACGGCACAACAGGCCTCTACGACTTCACGGGCGAGCAGTACTTCTCCCCCATCCGGTCGCGCCGGCTCGCGATCCGCGGCGAGCGAGGAGAGCTCTGCAACGACGAGGTGACCTACATGCGAGCCCCCGCGCATCCGGTCCGCCAGCAGCTGCAGCGCGACCACACCGGCACCGACGGCGACCTCGACGGTCTGCACCTTCGCGGCATCGCGCTGGGCGATGATCTCGTCTACCGCAATCCCTTGGCACCGGCACGGCTCTCTGACGACGAGATCGCGATCGGCACCGTGCTCACCGAGATGCGACGGCTCGTCGACTCCGGCACGCCCTTCTACGGCATCGACGAGGCCTGCGAGGACCAGTACCTCGCCGGCCTCATGCAACGGGCGATCACGACGGGCGCCGTCGAACGCGCGCACGCCCGCCCCTGGGCGCCTTCCGCCTGACCGGCGTCGGAGAACGATCTATCGCAGGGTGGCCCGAAGCCAGCGCGCGCAGAGATCCACCCAGGCGCCGGCATTCTCCGGCAGTTGGCTGCGGTCGGCATTCGATGTGGCATCCGCCACGCCCAGACCATGCGGCCCGCGCGCGAAGTGGTGGTATTCGAAGGGCACTCCGGCCTCGGAGAGCGCGTTCACGAAGCGCAGCGACTGCGTCGCGGGCACCACGGGATCCTCGCCCGTGGTCCAGACGAACGCCGGCGGCACCTGGTCGGTGACCGCGGCGATGCAGTCTTCTTTGAGCATGTCCTGTAGCCCGTCCTTCATCGGCGTCCAGTCGAGGCTGAAGACGGCGTAGCAGGGCACGATCGCATCGGGCCGGGAGCTGTGCTCGAGCAGCCCGGCGTTGGCGTCGACGCCGCGCGCCACCAGGTCCTCATACTCCGCGCGCTCGGCCTCGACCAGCTCCTCCCGGTGCCAATAGGTGCCGAGCAGCGCCGTGACGTGTCCTCCCGCGGAGAAGCCGAGGATCACGATCCGGTTGGGGTCGACGCCCAGCTCCTCGGCGTGCCCGCGCACCCACCGCACCGCGCGGGCGGCGTCGACGGCGGGGTTGGGGAACACCGCATGCTCGCCCACCGAGTACCGCAGCGTGAAGGCGTGGAAGCCGTGCCTCTGGAACGCGACGACGACAGGATCCGCCTCCCGCTGCGAGAGGAACCGGTAGGCCCCGCCCGGGCAGACGATGACCGCCGGACGGGGGTACTCGAGCGAGCCCGGATCCTCGTCGGCCCGTGGCAGGTCGAACAGACTGGCGTGCAGTGTGACGTCGCGGTCGGGATTGAACTCGACCGAGAAGCTACGCATTCTCTGGCTCAGCGCCTTCCGCCACGGCGATGTCCAGATCCAGCTCCACGTCCACTTCGCTATATCCGTTGCCGTTCAGCGCCTCGTCCTCGGGATCCTGGTAGTCCTCTCCGGGGTCGGGGGGCAGCGTGCCGGCGTAGTCGGGCACCTGATGCTGCAGGCTCCGCTCGGTGCGCCGGTACCCCGTCGACTTGGGCCGCTTCGGGAACACCAGCTCGGGTCGCTCGATGCGCTCGTACGGAATCGAGCTGAGCAGGTGGTGGATCATGTTGATCCGCGCCGCGCGCTTGTCCTCCGACTCGACGACGTGCCACGGGGCGGAGTCGATGTCGGTGTGCACGAACATCTCGTCCTTGGCCCGCGAGTAGTCCTCCCACTTGGTGATCGACTCCAGGTCGGTGGGCGAGAGCTTCCACTGCCGCATCGGGTCGGTGAGACGCGACTTGAATCGCTTGAGCTGTTCCTTGTCCGAGACGGAGAACCAGTACTTCAGCACGATGATCCCGTCCTCGACGAGCATCCGCTCGAAGATCGGGGTCTGACGCAGGAAGCGACGATGCTCCTCCGGCGTGCAGTAGCCCATCACACGCTCGACTCCGCCACGGTTGTACCAGGAGCGGTCGAAGAGCCTGATCTCGCCGGCGGCGGGGAGGTGCTCCACGTATCGCTGGAAGTACCACTGGGTGCGCTGACGCTCCGTCGGTGCCGGCAACGCCACGACGCGCGCGATGCGGGGATTCAGGTATTCGGTGATCCGCTTGATCGCGCCACCCTTGCCCGCAGCGTCGCGGCCCTCGAAGATGACGACGACGCGGGCGCCAGTGGACTTGACCCACTCCTGCATCTCGACGAGTTCGGCTTGCAGGCGATGCAGTTCGGCCTCGTACAGGGCCCTGTCCATCTTCTTCTTTTTCGCCATGGGGGAAGGGTAAGGCCACCGACGCCAGTCCCGCAGGAGTTTTGCATTATCCGTTAGGAAGAAAACGCCCGGAACAGCCTTGTGGCACCAGCCGGAGTTTCCCCCAGATGGTGCCACAAAACGGATCAGTGGTGTCGGCGTGGCCGATCAGTAGGCGCCCGACTTCCCGAACACGGCCCGGAAGGTCTTCAGCAGGATCATCAGATCCTGGACCAGCGACCAGTTGTCGACGTAGTACAGGTCGAGGCGAACCGTGTCCTCCCAGGAGAGGCTGGAGCGGCCGGAGACCTGCCACAGGCCGGTCAGGCCGGGGCGGACGTGAAGGCGACGACGGGTGTCGAAGTCGTAGCGAGCAACCTCGCGGGGCAGCGCGGGACGCGGGCCCACCAGGCTCATGTCGCCGATGAAGGCGTTCCACAGCTGGGGCAGCTCGTCGATCGAGTAGCGACGGATGAACTTGCCGACCCTGGTGATGCGCGGGTCGTCCTTCATCTTGAACAGGACGCCGGCGCCCTCGTTCTGGGCCTGCAGCGCGGCGAGCCTGGCCTCGGCGTCGGTGCACATGCTGCGCAGCTTCAGGCAGTCGAACTCCTTGCCGTTCAGGCCCACGCGGCGCTGCCGGAACAGCACCGGGCCGCCGTCTTCGAGCTTGATCGCAAGAGCCGTGATGGCCAGGATCGGAGCAGCCACCACCAGCAGCACGCCGGAGCCGACGATGTCCACCGCACGCTTGAACCAACGCAGCGACTTCATGGCCCGGGGACGAGCGACGTCCACCAGCGGCAGGCCGGCGACGGGACGGAACTCCAGGCGCTCGGCGCTGACATCGGCCAGGGTCGGGGCGAGGATCATCTGCACGTCGGACTGCTCCAGTTGCCAGGCCAGGCGACGGAACTCATCGGACGACTGGAAGGAGCCCTCCGCGAAGATCACGGTCGGCACCCGAGTGGCGTCGATGATGGCCGGCAGTTCACGCAGACGCCCCAGCACCGGCAGCCCCATGGCCGTGGCCTTTCCGGAATCGTCGACGACGGCGCCGCGCAGACGGTAACCGGTCCACTCCTCGCGCTTGAGGACCATCGCGATCTCGTCGACGTGATGGCTGGAACCCACCACGACCACCGGAGTCACGAACAGCTCACGGGAGTGCAGGAAGCGCATGATCTGTCGGCGGAACCAACGCATCGCAACCAGCAGGATGATCCCCCCGATCATCCAGGCCGCGAACAGCCCACGCGGGTAGTCGTAGTTGAGCAGGTAGCAGGCGATCCCGATCAGCCCACCGGTGAGCACCGTCGCGTTGATCGCCCGCTTGTACTCGAGCGCCCCTGCGCGAGTGTGCTTGAGCGAGTAGGCGCCGATGCTGCACAGCATCACGGACCACAGCACCAGCGCGGTCGCACTCATCGCGAGCACGTTGGCGTTCAGCGGAACGGGGTGGAAGCTCTGCATCATCTGAATCGCAAACAGGAAAACCAAGCCGACTGCCACGATGTCCATCAGCCAGAGCACAAAACGCTGCAAAGGCTGCGAACGCAGCACATTGGTTGTCGTGGAAACCGACGTGAGTCGCTCCACAAGTGGTAGGTAGGTTGCCGACACCTTGATCTCAGCCATTTTGGATCCCCCAATCCTCTTCTCACCGACCCCGTCCCCCCTAGACTTTTGGCCAGGTCGGCGTTCGACTTGAGTAGCATCTCACGTTCCCTACGCTCACGCCAGTTGAAATCGCAACTTTTTTGCCAAACGTCGAACTATTTTCTACGACCTTCGGCCACCCTCGACGCCCCTCAATCTAAGTATGAATACTTAGTGCGACATCAGATCTCGCACCAATGGCGGTTCGATCGGGGGCAATCTACCCACTTTCCCAACCAAGATGGGGCACAAACCTACCCGCGGGTAGTCTTGCTGGTCCCCGGGTGGCCTCGGTCGCTCGTCGATCCAACGGCCACAAAAGCAGATCCGCCCGTACGCGACCTTGTTTCAGTCACGCACGGGCGGATCCTCAGAGCACAGCGAGAAGAGATCCCGCTCCGCGCCTACTCAGCGAGAAGAGAGGCGAGGTGGGCACCGTATCCCGACTTGGACAGCGCCTCGGCGCGTTCGGCAAGCGCCTCGTCGGAGAGGAAGCCCAGACGCCACGCAGCCTCCTCGGGGCAGCCGACCTGCAGGCCTTGGCGCGCCTGGATGGTGCGAACGAAGTTGCTGGCGTCGTTGAGCGAGTCGAAGGTTCCGGTGTCGAGCCAGGCCGTGCCGCGGGGGAGCACCTCCACCTTGAGCTGGCGCTTCTCGAGGTAGACCCGGTTCACGTCGGTGATCTCGTACTCACCTCGAGACGACGGGGCCAGGTTGCGCGCAATATCCACCACCTGGTTGTCGTAGAAGTAGAGACCCGGCACGGCGTAGTGCGACTTGGGGCGGGCCGGCTTTTCCTCGATGGAGATGGCCAGACCCGTGTCGTCGAGTTCGACGACGCCATAGGCGGTGGGATCGGCGACGTGATAGCCGAAGACCACCGCGCCGTCGAGGTTCTGGAACTTGCCGAGCTGGGTGCCCAGGCCCTGGCCGTAGAAGATATTGTCGCCGAGCACGAGGCAGACCGACTCATCTCCGATGAAGTCCGCTCCGATGGTGAAGGCCTGGGCCAAGCCCTTGGGCTCGGGCTGCACCGCATAGCTGATGGAGATGCCGAATTGCGAGCCGTCTCCGAGCAGCCGTTTGAAGGCCTCTTGTTCGTGCGGGGTGTTGATGATCAGTACCTCGGAGATACCCGCGAGGATCAGCGTCGAAAGCGGGTAGTAGATCATCGGCTTGTCGTAGACGGGAACGAGCTGCTTGCTGCTGCCGAGCGTGATGGGATGAAGCCGTGTGCCGGAGCCACCGGCCAGAATGATGCCGCGCATGGCAGCCATTGTTTCACGTGGACTCTCGGTTGCGTGTCCGTCTAGACTCCCGTGCTATGTCGAAGCTACTCGTCACTGGGGGGGCCGGGTTCATCGGCAGTAACTTTGTCCGGCACGTCCTCCAACACACAGACCATTCCGTTACCGTTCTCGACGCGCTGACCTACGCGGGGCACCGCTCGTCTCTCGACGGCCTGCCCGAGTCCCGGTTCGCACTGGTGGAGGGGTCGATCTGCGACGCCCCACTCGTGGACCGGCTGGTCGCCGACCATGACATCGTGGTGCACTTCGCTGCAGAGTCCCACAATGACAACTCGCTGAACGACCCTTCGCCGTTCATCCAGACGAACCTCGTCGGGACGTACCAGCTGCTGGAGTCCGCGCGCAGGCACGACAAGCGCTATCACCACATCTCCACCGACGAGGTCTACGGGGATCTCGAACTGGACGATCCGGCCAAGTTCACCGAGACCACGCCGTACAACCCTTCCAGCCCGTACTCGGCGTCGAAGGCCGGCTCGGATCTGCTGGTGCGCGCCTGGGTGCGCAGCTTCGGCGTCCGCGCCACCATCAGCAACTGCTCCAACAACTACGGGCCCTACCAGCACGTGGAGAAGTTCATTCCGCGGCAGATCACCAACGTGATCGACGGCCAGCGCCCCAAGCTGTACGGAGCAGGCCTGAACGTGCGCGACTGGATCCACGTCGACGACCACAACGCCGCCGTCCTGGAGATCATCGACCGCGGCCAGATCGGCGAGACCTACCTGATCGGCGCGGATGGCGAGAAGGACAACAAGTCGGTCATCGAGCTGATCCTGTCGCTGATGGGGCAGTCGGCCGATGCCTACGACCACGTCAACGACCGTCCCGGCCACGACATGCGCTACGCGATCGACGCGACGCGCCTGCGCGACGAACTCGGCTGGCGGCCGCAGTACTCCGATTTCGAGTCGGGTCTTGCCGCGACGATCGAGTGGTACCAGACCAACGAGGCGTGGTGGCGCCCCATGAAGGCCGCCACCGAGGCCAAGTACGCGAAGTCAGGTCAGTAATGGCGGGCCCGCTCGCGGTCAGGAAGACCGCCATCGAGGGCCTGTTGATCATCGATCTCCCCGTCCACGGGGATGCGCGCGGTTGGTTCAAGGAGAACTGGCAGCGTGCGAAGATGGTCGGCCTCGGGCTGCCCGATTTCGGTCCCGTGCAGAACAACGTCTCTTTCAACGCCACCCCGGGCACCACCCGCGGGCTGCACGCCGAGCCCTGGGACAAGCTGGTCTCGATCGGAAAGGGCCGGATCTTCGGCGCTTGGGTGGATCTTCGCCCCGGCCCCAGCTTCGGCACGACGGTGACCCACGAGATGGGCGTCGATTCCGCGGTCTTCGTGCCGCGGGGGGTCGCCAACGGATTCCAGGCTCTGGAGCCGGACACCGTCTACTCGTACCTCGTCAACCGCCACTGGAGCCAGCAGGCGGTTGCCTCCTACACCTTCCTCAACCTCGAGGACGAGACCGCGGGCATCCCGTGGCCGCTGCCGCTGGCCGAGGTGTCCGACGCCGACAAGAACCATCCGCGCTTGGCGGACGTCACCCCGATGGCGCCGCCGTCGACGGTGATCGTCGGGGCGAACGGACAGCTGGGCCGGGCGCTGCGGGCGCAACTGCCCGATGCCATCGCGCTGGCCCGTCCGGACGTCGATCTCGCCGACCCGGCGACCCTCGACGCGGTGGACTGGTCGCAGGTGGGGCTGATCATCAACGCCTCCGCCTACACGGCGGTCGACGCGGCCGAGACAGAACAAGGCCGGCGCGACTGCTGGAGCGTCAACGTGACGGGGCTCGGCGCGCTCGTCGAGAAGGCTCGCGAGTTCCGGATCCCGCTGGTTCACGTCTCGTCCGACTACGTCTTCGACGGAACGGTCGAGGTGCACTCCGAGGACGAGAAGCCGAGTCCGCTCGGCGTCTACGGTCAGACCAAGGCCGCCGGCGAGGCGCTCGTCGCCACGCTCCCGACGCATTGGATCGTGCGCAGCAGCTGGGTGATCGGCGACGGCAACAACTTCGTGCGCACCATGGCGTCGCTCGCCGAGCGCGGGATCAAGCCGGGCGTCGTCGCCGACCAGTTCGGTCGGCTGACCTTCACGGAGGATCTCGCCGCCGGCATCGTGCATCTGGCGCGGAGCCAGGCGCCTTCGGGCATCTACAACCTCACCAGCGAGGGGCCGACGCAGACCTGGGCCGGCATCGCCAAGCGGGTCTTCGAGCTGTGCGGCCGGTCCGCCGACGACGTGACCGAGGTGACCACCGCCGAGTACGGGGCAGGCAAGCAGATGGCGCCTCGTCCGCAGCACAGCACCCTCGATCTGTCGAAGCTGGCGGCTGCCGGTTTTGTTCCGACGTCCGCCGACGAGAGGCTCACTGCCTATCTCGCGTCGGCATAGGTCCAGCCGCAGAGAAGCGGATGCTCAAATAGATCAGATAGACAAGGAGTCAGGCACCATGACATCGAACCTCGCCGAGTTCACCGAGAAGTTCCGGGTCAAAGAACTCGAGATCGCTCGAAGCGAGCATTGGATCTGGTCGGTTCGGCCCGACCAGGCGACGCTGGGTGCCGGCGTCTTGTCGCTGAAGCGCTTCTGCGCGTCGATGAGCGAGGCCACCGCGGAGGAGGTCGCCGATCTCGCCGTCATCACGAAGCTCATCGAGGCCCGGTTGGGCGAGGCATTCGCGCCCGACAAGATGAACTACCTGATGCTGATGATGGTCGACGCGCACCTCCATTTCCATGTGGTGCCGCGTTATGCCGAGCCACGTCACTTCGGTGGCCTTGAGTGGGTGGACGGTGGATGGCCCGCGCTACCTCAGCTCGGAGCCAACGCGGACGTGACCCAGCCCGGCCTTCTCGAGACGGTGCGCGACGCCCTGCGCCCCTGAGCCCCGCCCTTTGCCGCCGCTACACAGTGCACGAAACCCTAGGAACGGGTGCCCAACGGTGGTAGGGTCGCGTCTCATATCCGGGCTGATTGCCGGGCTCCCCGGCGCTCGACCGGACTTTTCCACGGGGGGAAATGATGCATGAGACGAGCGCGCGCACGCAGCGAGGGGGCGGTGCTGTGAAAAAGGTCGAGCCCGACGCAGCCAGCCTTCGCGGATACGTCCCCGGCGCATGGGACATGTTTCATATCGGCCATCTGAACATCCTGAGGCGTGCACGGCAGCACTGTGGGTATCTGATCGTGGGCGCGGTCTCCGACCAGACTCTCTTCGACATGAAAGGGAAGTACCCGATCGTTCCTCTGGAAGAACGCATGGAGATCCTCGGTTCGATCGGCATCGTCGACGAGGTGGTGCCCGACTACTCGGTCAACAAGCTGGACGTCTGGGAGCGAACCAAGTTCGACGTGCTGTTCAAGGGCGACGACTGGCGAGGCACCGCCAAGGGGCACAAGCTCGAGGCAGACATGGCGAGCGTCGGCGTCGAGGTCCACTACTTTCCGTATACACCTCAAACCTCCTCCAGCGAGCTGCGCAGGGTGCTTGCCGCGTACTGAGGGGCACGATGCAAGGCGTCTGGGAGTCGCCCTCCTGAGCCCTCCCTGAGAAACACTTTCTTTTTCCTCAGGTTGTGTTAAGGTCAGCGAGTTCTTTACAAGACTCCCCCACTTGAGGACCACAAATGAGACTCTGGAAGGCTATGACCGCTGTCGCGGTTCTCGCCCCGCTGGCCCTGTCAGGGCTTGCTCCCACACAGGCATCCGCCGCCGAGACAAGCTGCGCCGATCTGACCGTCACCTTGTCCCGCATGACAAACGATTCCGGTACGTCGCTGCTCACGCAGTTCTCGGGCGAAGTGACGAGCGCTGCGAACTACGGCTTCGCTCTCGCCGACTCGTCCGCCATGAAGGTCGCGCCGAGCGCCGACACAGGCCGCGTCGCCGTCTGGCGCGTATACAACGACAAGACCCACGACTTCTCGTGGGCTGCCGACGGCGCGGACCTGACCGTCATGAAGAACAAGGGCTACACCGCCCAGTTCCGCCAGTTCTACGGTGTGAGCGCCAAGTCGACATGCACCTCTGCGGTGTACCGTCTCACCAAGGACTCGGTCACGCAGCTCGCGCTGGGCGAGGCCAATCGCGATTCCCTCGTCAAGGCCGGTTGGGTTGCCGACAAGTCGGCCGCATTCTACGCCGCGCCGGGCAAGACCACCCAGCCCATCGTCCCGCCTGTTACAAAGCCGCTCCCCCCGGTCACCAATGGCAACAAGAACCCCACCGGCGGCGCGGCGACGGACTCCAAGACCGAAACCACCTTCTCCATCGGCGTGATCCCCGACACGCAGCGTGAGGTGTGGACGGACAGCGACACTCGGTTCAAGAACCGCTCGGAGTGGCTCGTCGCCAATGCGCAATCCCTGAACATGAAGTTCGTCACGCATGTGGGCGATGTGGTCGACTGGGGCGACGTTAGCCCCGCTCAGTACACCCGGGCTCAGGCAGCCCTCGCGCCCCTGAAGGGCAAGATCCCTTACGCCCTGACGATCGGCAATCACGACACCGCCGCTGTGTGCAAGGGTGGCTCGGCGTGCGCTGGCAAGGATGCCAGCATCACGGTGCGCGATACCTCCGGCTTCAACAAGGCCTTCCCTCTCTCCAGTTTCACGAGCGTGAAGGGCCAGTACGAGGCCGGCAAGGTAGACAACACCTATAGCACCTTCACGGCCGGCGGACAGAAGTGGATGATGCTCAATCTCGAGCTCTGGCCACGGCAGGGTGCCATCGACTGGGCGAAGAAGGTCGTTGCGGCCAACCCGGATCACAACGTGATCGTGTCGACCCACGCTTACCTGAATGCCGATGGATCGATCGGCGGAAGCAACGGTGGCTACGGCTCGACGTCCCCGAAGCACCTGTACGACAGCCTCATCAAGGTCTATCCCAACATCAAGATGGTGCTGTCCGGCCACACAGGCTCCCAGGCCAGTCGCGTCGATACCGGCGTCAACGGCAACAAGATCCTGAGCCTTCTGCAGTGTTTCCATAGCGAGACCACCAACCCCGTCCGGGTCGTCAAGTTCGACGTCGCGAAGGGCTCGGTCACGACCTCTGTGTACGCCCCGTACACCAAGGCGACCATTCTCGCCGATCAGACGTTCACGGGCTTCGACTTCAAGAACTGAGCGCATCAAGCTACGCGTGGACGCTCCCGTGCGGAATGGACGGGAGCGTCCACGCGTAGATCGGCAGAATGGGCGGACATTCACACTCGACTATCCTTGGTCCCTGATTGGGGCCCGCTAGGTGCCCCGAGGAGGGGGGAGTAGCCAATGGCCGAGGAATACCGCGTGACGGATCTGCTCATGTTGGTCGTCCGACGCTGGTGGGTACTGACCCTCAGCCTGGTCCTCGGCGTAGGGCTGGGATGGGGGGCGCTGCAGGTCGTCGCCCCCACGTACACGGCGACGGCAACCCAACTCGTGAAGGGCATCCCCGGCGCCACCACCGGCGCCAACTACATCGCCGCCCAGTACGCGGTGGCTCGAGCAAAGTCGTACCCGGTCTTCATCTACAGTTCCGAAGT
Source organism: Tessaracoccus caeni (assembly GCF_029211185.1). GTDB lineage: Bacteria > Actinomycetota > Actinomycetes > Propionibacteriales > Propionibacteriaceae > Arachnia > Arachnia caeni. Next base: position 219,688 of record NZ_JARGDO010000003.1, on the reverse strand, counting down.
TCTCGACGGCGTCCGAAAGGATCTCGGCGAGCAGTACTCCGATGCCGATCTGCGATCCATGCTCAAGGCTGCCAACCCCGTCGACACTCCGCTCGTCCATGTCACCGCTGAGGGTGGGTCGCCGGAGGAGGCGAAGTCGCTCGCCGACTCGGCGGCAAAGCACCTCGCCACGTTCATCGAGAAGATCGAGACCATCGAGAAAACCTCGCCGGTTGTTCTGTCGACCGCTGTGGACGCGGAGCTCCCGACGAAGCCCACCTCACCTAGCCGCCTGCTCTTCCTCGCCATGGGAGCGGCGCTCGGATTCACCATCGGGCTGCTCGTCGTGCTCGCCTGGGGGGCGTTCGCGAACCAGATGCAAGCGAGGCGCGCCCAGCAACCGTGAGCCGTACGGGCTCAGTTCCTTAATGGAATCTGAATTGCTTCAGCTTATTCTCATGTTTTAAGGTAACGGCTGTCGCCTGCTAGCAAGCGACAGCCGCCCAGTTGGGCGGTTTCCCCCCGCTAGGCCCCTCCCCCGGGCCCCAAAACTAGGAGACCTAGAACTGTGCGCAAGCTCATACGCGCCACTCTCGGGATTGCACTGCTCGCCCCCATCTCACTTGCAGTAAGCACTCCCTTGGCTCACGCCGACGCGGCCGACGACATGACCGCTCCCATCTACCAAATACTCAACCCCAGCACAGGCGTCAGCCTCGTCACGGCCTGGGCCGACGAGGTCAGCGAGGCCAAGAAGACGTACGGCTACACCACCGATCTCGGGAAGCCCTTCAAGGCATCTCTCGAGGCGAAGAGCGGCCTGTCCGCCGTGCATCGACTGTGGAACAGCAAGACGATCGACTTCACCGCGGCCATCGCCGGCTCGCAGACCTTCAAGAACGCGATCGCCGCCGGCTATGTGGACGAAGGAGTCGACTTCTACGCGTCGGCCTCAGCCATCACCGGTCGTACCGAGCCGGTGTACAGCTATCAGAAGTCCGGCAAGCACCGCCTGGCCACCAGCGCGGTCGGTTCCTCCCTGACCGGGTGGACCCGTGAGGGCGTGGCATTCCACGTGCCCCTCACCACTTCGGCCCCCAAGCCGACGGCTACTCCCAAGCCAACCGCGACCGCCACCCCCAAGCCGACCGCGACCGCCACCCCGAAGCCGACGGCCGCGGCCACTCCCAAGCCGACCGCGACGCCGACCCCTACCCCCGCTCCGAGCCCCACCAAGTCTGACGCCGGCTCGCTCACGGTGGGCTCCGTCTCCTACACCGTCCCGTCCGGCGCCATCTTCGTCTCTGCCAGCGGCAGCGACAGCGCCGCGGGTACGCAGTCGGCTCCGGTCAAGACGATCCAGCGCGGTGTCGACCTCGCCAAGTCGGGCGGCACGGTTGTCGTCCGAAGCGGCATCTACCGGGAGACCGTGACGATCTCGAAGACGGTGACCATCCAGAACTACCCGAAGGAGGCCGTCTGGCTGGACGGTTCCACCCCCGTGACGGGTTGGGTGGCCGACGGCAGCATGTGGCGCAAGGACGGCTGGAAGACGCGTTTCGACAGCAGCCCCACCTATACCCAGGGCGCGAAGGACAGCACGACGCCATACTGGCAGTTCGTCAACACCAGCACCTACCCGATGGCCGCACACCCAGATCAGGTCTTCGTGAACGGTTCACCCCTCCAGCAGGTGAAGAGCAAGAGCCTCGTCAAGGAGGGCACGTTCTACCTCGATCAGAGCGCCTCCAAGCTCTACATCGGCACCAACCCGAGCGGCAAGACCGTCGATGCGAGCACCATCATCAAGGCCATGAACGTGCGCGGCGCCAAGAGCGTGGTGCGCGGCATCGGTATCCGACGCTTCTCCCCTTCGGTGTTCCATATGGGCTCCGTCACCGTCGAGCAGCCGGGTGTGACCTTCGAGAACGTCGTGATCAGCGACGCCGCCACCACCGGTATCAGCATCCTGCGCGAGAACACAACCCTCAATCAGGTGACCATCACCGGGTCCGGAATGCTGGGCATTCATGGCCGCTTCGCAGACAACCTCAAGCTGACGAAGGTGCTCAGCACGAAGAACAACGACGAGCGCTTCAACATCGCCCCGGTCGCTGGTGGCGTGAAAATCGGTCAGACCCGTGGAGTCATCGTGACGGCATCTAGCCTTTCCGGCAACTATGGTCACGGGTTCTGGCAGGACATGTCGGTGTACAACTCGGTCTTCCGCCAGTCCAAGTTCAACGACAACGTGGGCACAGGGCTGTTCCTCGAGATCTCCGCGAAGGCCATCGTCGGCGACAACGAGTTCGCCCGGAATCAGGAGTTCGGCATCAAGGTGAACAACACCAGTGACGTCAAGATCTGGAACAACACCTTCGCGTCCAACGGGCGCCCGCTGAACATCGTCCAGGACTCCAGGCGCAACACCAACAAGAACGATGCCGCCGTTGATCCGCGCGTGTCCTTCCCGGATCCCGCGATGCCGTGGACTCTCGGCCCCGTCACGATCCGCAACAACGTCGTGGCTCATCCGACCACGGCGGCGAACTGCCTCCTGTGTGTCGAGGACTACAGCAACAAGCACAGTGCGGAGCAGATGAAGATCACGGCGAACTCCAACGTCTATGCACGTTCTGCCGCGTCCAAGCCCACCTGGCTCGTGGTCTGGTCCCGTGCGAACGTGAACGCCAACCCGTACATCTTCACGACGCTCTCCGACTTCTCGAAGACCACCGGTCAGGAGAAGAAGGGCAAGGAGTACGTCGGCGCCAACATCGTCGACAGCAACCTGAATCTGACCGCCTCCGTGAAGAGCGCTCAGGGCTCAATCGCTGAGCCTCTGCCCGCCGACGTGGCCTCCGCCATCGGGCGCCCCGCCGGCTCCAAGACGCTCGGTCGCTGGTGAGTCGTGGGGGGGGGGGGGGGGGGGGGGGGGGGGGGGGGGGGCCCCCCCCCCCCCCCCCCCCCCGCAACCAGGAACACCATGAACTGGACGGTTCCGTCAAAAAGACCGCTTTCCAGGAACCCTGTAAATACCAAGTAGAAGGCCAATCCGAACCACAGCGGACCATCCTGACGCGGCCCAAAAAGCGCCCGAAGCAGCGTAATGGTCGCAAGCAGAATGACCACTGCCGTCCCGAGATAGCCGCCCTGAACCAGAGCTGAAACCCACGAGCTGTCGAGCATCTGGGTGTCCCACCATTGGCCGGGAACGCTGATCTTCTTCTGAGCGAGGCCTTGACCGAACCAGGTCTGCCACCCATCTCTCTCCATGCTGAAAGCCGCATTCCAGGCGATGGTTCTGTTGCTCAGGCTACCGACGTCCTCGTTACCCCCCCGCGTTAGCACCTCCTGAAGCAGATTGGTGCCCAGCACGATGAACGTCACAACCGGGAGGCTGAGGGCAATCAACGCCACAGTCCTCATCCGGAGGGCCGTCATCCGAAGAACCATCGCCGCGGCTGCTGCGGCAAAAGCTCCGAGACTCGTGCGCGAGCCTGTAAGAAAAATGACGAGCAGGCAGCCCCCCAGCCCGAAGAGCTCCCAGAACGTGTCCTTGCCGGTGAGAATCTTACTCAGTAACCAGATCGCCACGATGCAGGTGAGCATGGCAAGAAGGTTGTGCACCATCGGCGGCATCACGCCCGACAAACGACCGGAGTAGCTGGGCATTCCACTCAGCGCCGACAAGGCCACCGAGATACCTAGCACTTGAATGAGCGCCCTGAAAAGTTGAAATGCCGGCGTCGTCACAGCCAGCAGACACACCGCAGCCGCCAGAATCGCGACGCGGACTGCCACAACCGCTGAGGGCACGATCGCGTCGTTCGCTAGTCCTCCCACGAGGGTAACTGCGACATAGACGAGTAGCAGGAGCACCGGCGTGGCCGGCAGAGGATATCTGTGTGGTGCCCTGAATGCAGCCCAGGCGCTGATACCCAGGGCGACCAGACTGAGCCCAGCCTTGGCTATGACGACAGGATCCGCACCACCCTCGTAAAAGGTGTCCGTTCTCCATGGAATCGACGCCGCAACGACGAGCACCCACACGAGGTGCGGCGTCTGCAGGGCCTTCCATCGGCGCTCCTCCCCTGGAGCAACTCGCGCGGACGCGCTCACCGGCACGGTCCTGCGCTCGGACAAGAAGAGCACTGATGAGGCCGCGATGCCCGCGACCAACCCGGCCAGTAGCCCGGCGATGAGATAGAGCATGAGACGCGGTTCACTGTAACTCGTCGGGGGCACAGCGGACAGCACCATGAAGGCCTCCGCATCGGGGGCAAAACCCTCCTCGTTCGCGTCGATGACCAGCGTCTCCGCGACGGAGGTCGCGAACGCAGCCGCACGCTCGGGAGTGTCAGCTTCCGCGGAAACCTTGACCAGTTGGCTATCAAGAGGAACCTCCGCGCTCACCGCGCGCAGCGCGTCCTCCGTTTCCAGTTCCAGCCCCACGTCCCGAGAGGCACGTTCAACGACGCTCGGGCGCTCGACCAGCACCGCAACGCTCTCTGCCTCCCGGGCCAGATATCGCACGTTGGCGAGTTCGGCGACACCTGGTTGCGCGCCGACCCACCGCAGCGCCAAGGTCGCCGTTCCGACGTAGACCATGGGCGCGACGAGTGCCGCCACGGCTCCGGCACCGATCGAGAGGACCGTGACAAGCAGCACCAGGGCCCAACGAGCCTTGATGCCCTGCATGACCTCGGTCAACGACACGGATAGTCCCTCCCACGGTATTGGGCCAGCCACCGGCGGCGGCTGGCCCAATACTAGGCGCCAAGACTAGACCGGACGAACGGCGAACTCGCCGAATGCAGCGTGAATGGGCCCGTTCGTCGCTGATCCTGACAGGTAGCTATGTAGCCCAACGGCCCCAGGCTGCTGAAGAACCGCGAGCGAGTCGTTTGCGGACACCGTCCAACCTGTTGGCTCCGTAGCGCCATCCCGCCACACCTTGAAGCGAAGCGTCGTGGCGTTCGCCCCCGAGACCTGGAATCGCATGCGCAACACATCATTGGCACTCAGCGGCGCACCAGCGAGATTGGCCTGGGCAATCACGACTTCAGATCCAGAGCTTGTTCTCACGATCTGAGCTGTGATGCCGGTGCTGGTCACCCGGATGGTGGCTTGATAATCAGCGTTCGCCGTACGCCGTGCGACGATCGACGTGTAGATGCCACCGCCGGTTGCCGGTTTGTCATAGCTCACATCCGTAAGGATGTCGATGTCCCGCACTGACACGCTGTTCAAGTACGCTCCAGGCCCACTTCCCGCGGCCATCCGAAGCGTCGCCTTGCCTCCTGCCACTGCGAAATTCGACGCACTTCCGGCACGTGTCCAGGCACCGCCGAGATCAGCTGTTCCCCAGTTGTTGGCGACGGTTCGACTGAATCCGTCGAAGGCAATCATCGTAGGAGCGGCAACCACTGTCACCGACTGGGATGTGCTATGCGTCGCCCCACCGTTGTCGGTGACGGTGAGCGTGACCGTGTAGGTTCCCGCCGCCGCGTAGGTGTGGCTGGGGGTCGCCCCGCTGCCCGTGGTGTTGTCACCGAAGTTCCACGCATAGGACGCGATCGTGCCATCCGGATCGGAGGAGCCCGACCCATCGAAGGCCGCCACCAGGTTGTTGACCGAGAACGTGAACGACGCCACCGGAACCTGGTTCGGAGGTCCGGCGACCGTGGCGGTCCTAGTCGTCGATGCCGTAGCGCCTCGATCGTCGGTCACCGTGAGCGTCACCGTGTAGGTGCCGGCCGCGGCATAGGTGTGAGACGCCGTTGCGCCCGTACCGGTCTGGTTGTCACCGAAGTTCCACGCATAGGACGTGATCATGCCGTCCGGATCCTGTGACCCGCCCGCGTCCACGGAAACCGTGAGGTTGGTCGCGTTCAGCGTGAACGATGCGGTGGGAGGCTGGTTGGGCCCGAGGACCGAGACGGTCTCGGTCTTCGAGCTCGACACACCGGCGTCGTCGGTCACCGTGAGCTTCACCGTGTACGAGCCCGCCGCCGCGTAGGTGTGCGAAGCCGTCTGGCCCGTGCCGGTCTGGTTGTCACCGAACTCCCACGCGTAGCTGACGATGGACCCATCCGGATCGGAGGAGCCGCTGGCGTCGAAGTCGACCTTGAGGCCGTCCGGCGTTGCGGTGAAGGACGCCACCGGGGGCTGGTTCGGGGCCGGCTGGCCCGCCGCGTAGTGCGCGGCGATGCGCGTCTCAGAGAGGGCGTGGAGGTAGAACGCCACTTCGTCGATCTCGCCGTCGAACCACGGATCCGAACCCCAGGTGTTGTCGCCGCCCACGTGCAGGTAGCCGGTGTAAGCCTCGGCGCCGGTCGCCGCGTGGGTGCCCACCAGCTCGCCGTCGAGGTACAGCCGCAGGCCCGCGGAGGACTGCGTCGCCGCGACGTGGTGCCACGCACCGTCGTTGTAGGACTCGTCCGACGTGATGGTGTTCGTGGTACCGGTGTAGGTGCCGAACACCACCTTGCCGTCGCCCTGCAGGTAGATGTGCCGGTCGTAGCAGTTCGAGGGGCTGAGGAAGGTGCAGCCGAAGCCCATCACCTTGCCGCCGGAGGCGGAGGTGGTCTTGAACCACGCCTCCTCCGTGTACACCGTCGGGTTCTCGAACGAGTCGTTCGAGGTGATGTACTTGCCACCGCCGTCGAACAGAATCGCCGTGTTCGGGTTGGCGATCGCGCCCGGACGACCGAGCACGGGGCCTCCTACGATCGACCCGGTGCTACCGCCGCCGCTCGAGTCCTGGGCGACGGTCCCGCTGGTCTCACCGAGACGCCAGTAGAGCCTGGGGCTGTCCGCGATCACCGCCGCACCATAGGTATCGGTCGGGAGGCCGGTCGCGTTGACCGTGACGGGATGGGTCACGCTTCCGGTCGCGCCCTTGTTGTCGGTCACCGTGAGGGTGACGTCGTAGGAGCCGTTCGACGTGTACACGTGCGTCGGGCTCTGCTGCGAGGACGTCTGACCATCCCCGAAGTCCCACGCGTACGCCACGACGGTGCCGTCCGGATCGGTGCCGGACCCCGTGAAGGTCGCTCGCCGCCCATCGACCGAAGAGGTGAACTGCGCGGTAGGCGTCTGGTTCGGCACTCCGCCGCCGGCCTGATAGTGAGCCGTGACACGCGAGGCCGACAACTCGTATCCGTACACGGCGACCTCGTCGATCGTGCCTCGGAAGTAGTTGCTGGAGCCGGCCCAACGACTGTCGCCGCCGACCCGCCAGTAGCCGTCGTAGGGCTGCGCCTGCGTTTGCGGGTTCGTGCCCTGGAGTTCGCCGTCGACGTACAACCGCATGCCGTCGCCTGACTGCGTCGCCACCACGTGGTGCCAATCACCGTCATTGAACGAGGCCGCAGTCTCGATGTTGTTCTGCTGCCCGGTCCAGACGCCGAAGACGAGGCGCCCGTTGTCCAGCATGTAGACATGCCGGTCATAGCTGCCCGACTCGCCCTGCTGCGCATTGCCGAAGCCGATGATCTTGCCGCCGGAGGTGGTGGTCGTCTTGAACCACGCCTCGGTGGAGAACACCGTCGGGTTGGAGAACTGGGTATTGGAGAACACCACGTCGTCGGAGCCATCGAAGCCGGCGGCCTTGCCACCCGCCACGGCACCCGCACCGCCCAACGTGACGCCGCTGCGGTAGGTGCCGGCGTTCTGAGACCGGCCGGAGTCGGCAGCAGTCGTACCTGTCGTCTCCTCGAACCGCCAGAACAGGTCCGGATCATCCTGGTAGACAGCCGCGCCATAGGCGTCGGCGGGGGCCTCCGGCACGCTGGCCGTGCGCCCGCTCGCCCGGTACTGATCAAGGATGGTGTCCTGGGTCAGCGCGGTCGGGTACACGGCAACCTCATCGATCGAGCCGACGTAGTTGTCCGTCGACGGGCGAGATGCCCATCCACCCAGGTTGTCGCCCTGGAGGCGCCAGTGGCCGAGGTAGGTCTCACCGACGGTGGTGTCTGCGCGTCGTGCGACGCGGACGCCGTCGACGTAGAGCTCCATGCCACGCGATCCCATGCTCGCGGTCACCATGTGCCACTCGTTGTCATTGAACGACGAGCCGCTGGTCACCGTCCGGTTCGATCCGTCGGTGGCACGCACGCCGAAGACGAGCCTGCCGTCATTGGTCATGTAGACATGCCGGTCGCGATGCCCGGACTCGCCCTGCTGGAGGTCGCCGAAACCGACGATCCGTCCGCCCCGGGTGGTGTTGGTCTTGATCCAGGCTTGCACCGTGAAGGTGTCGGGGGCGTACTCGATGCCCTTCGCATAGACGCGACCCCACGGCTGGTTCGGCTGAGCGGTGCCGAAGGTCATCGCCGTATCCCCGGTGATCGCGCCGGGCTGGCCGGCGGTCACGTCGTTGTCGGCGACGGCGTCATTGAACCCCTTGCGATCGCGGACCGTCATCGGATTGCCGGTGCGAGTGTCGTTCAAGGGCCAATACAGAGAGGCACCGGCGTCGAGCACCGTCTGGCCGTAGGCGTGCGGCACGGGGGCGTTCGACGAATGGGTGTAGCTGACGGTGGTGGAGTTCACCGTGTTCGTCGCGTCGGCGACGGTGAGCCGGTACGAATACGTGGCTCCGTTGGTCAGCCCCGTGTCCACATGGCCGAGCGCCGGAAGGGTCCACCAGTTGGACTCCGCCGTCATGGTGCGGATCAACGTGTTGTTGCGGTAGAGACGATAGGTGAGCTCACGGTCGTCCCGGTCATATGCCGCAGGCCAGACGATGCGAGCGGAGTTCGCCCCGTACGGGGTGATCTCGGGTCGGAACACACCACTGTCGAACATCGGCCCTTGGGTTCCCGGCGCCGTCGGCCGCTTGCCGAACCTGACGAGGCCTTGCTGAGCCGTGCCGTTCACACGCGGGAACTCGCCGCCGAAGACGAGGTAGTTGTCGTTGCCCGTGACCGTCCAGCCCGCCTGGTACTGCCCGGTGTAGCTTCCGATGCTCATGGTGGGGAGCCAGTTCACCATGGCGGGGCCTTGCTTCTTGCCGCCCCAGTTGTAGTAACCGTGCACCTCGTGGAGGATGTCGCCGACCTCGGTATCACTCCAGGCCTGCGAATGCTGGAACTTCCAGGTGGGGTACTGGGGGAAGCCGCCTCCCATGTTGCCGCAGTAGTGCGCGTGGCCCGCGGCATAGACGATGCCATTGATCTTGAAGGCGTCGTACATGTCGCCATGGCAGTCGGTGACCCAGTCGACCTCGCCGGTGGACATGGGAACCTTGAAGGTTCCCTCGAGATTTCCGCCCGGACCGAAGTGCCACGAGGTGCCATAGAGATCGTTGCCGTGCGCGGTGAGGCTGCCGATGGCCGCGTCGTCGCCGGCGTTGCGCACCTCAGGCCGCCAACTGGTGTCGAGCGCGCCCGTGGTCGCATCCATCTTCGCCAGGCCGTAGGCTTCCTGCCCGTTGACGGTGGTGAACTGTCCTCCGGCGAACACCTGCTGCCCGTCGGGGCTCAAGGCCATAGCCCAGACGATCCGCTCAGCCCGCGGGGCCCAGGGAAGAATCGCGCCATCCGAAGCACGGAACGCGGCGAAGTTGCCTCGCTGATTGGATCCTGCGCTGCCGAAACTGCCGCCCACGTAGACCGTGTCGTTCGTGGCGACCACCGCGCGTGCACGGGAGTTGACGCCCACCGGGTTGAACGCGGTGATCAGTTGGCCGGTCGTCGTGCTGTACGCCGCGACCCGACGACGGGCCTGACCGTTCGCCGTGGTGAAGTCACCGACGACATAGACACGAGACTTGTCCGGGGAGACCGCGACATCCAGCACCTGTCCGTTGAGGTCCGGAGCGAAGCCGGTGTCGAGGTTTCCCGTGGTGACATCGAAGGCCAACAGGTTGTTGCGCACCGTCTCGTTCGTTCCCGCCGCGGCACCGGCAGGGCGCGCGCGGGTGAAGGAACCACCCGCGTACACCTTGTTGCCGGCGATGTCGGTGGACCAGACCACGCCGTTGATCTGGACCGTCGGCAATCTGTCGGCAGTGAACTCACTTGCCGGCCGCGGCTGGATCGGCGCCGGCGCAGCCTCCGCTGTCGGGGCGCTCACCCCCGTCCAGGTCAGGGCGAGGACGGAGATGAGCGAGATGACGCGCCGGAGGCGCTTTCCAGTTGGCATGGTTCCCATTCCTCTGCTTGCTAGGGCTGTCGGACCTGAAGGTTGTCGAACGAGTACGCCAGCGGAAGGCTGGTGCTCGATCCCGACACGTAGGTGCTCAGTCCGATGCCGCCAGGGGCTTGGAGCGCACTGGTGGAGTCGGTGGCGGAAAGCTGCCAGTTCGTGGGCTCAGTGTCTCCCTTCCACACCTTGAGCTTCAGCTGAGTGGAGCCGGAGCCCGTAACCTGCAGCCTCACGTGGAGCGTCTCGCCACCCGTGTAGGTGAGACCAGTCAGGAGCCCGTTAGCCAAGTTCGTCTCGGTCGTACCTACGGTCTTCATCACAACGGCCTGCATGACCCCCGTGCTCAAGACGTGGATGTTCGCACTGTAAGATCCCACGCCCGGGACAGTGCGTCCAAGCGCCTCCACATAGATGCCGCCACCTGTTGCCGACTTGTCCATGCTCACATCGAAGGTCATGTCGGACTCTGCAAGGCTGACGCTGTCCAGTCGCGCCGTGACACCACTGCCCGGGTTGACCAGGGTTATCTTGCCCTTACCACCAGCGGTGGAGAAACGAGGTGCCCCGTTGACGATGGTCCAAGCTCCGCCGCGGTCGGCCACACCCCAGGTGCCGTTCAGCATCCGCTCGAACGAGTCAGCCACAACCGGCCCGGGAGCGACGTTGATGACCACGGTCTTGCTCGTGGTGGCAGTCGCACCGCGATCGTCGGTCACCGTCAGGGTCACCGTGTAGGAGCCATTCGACGCGTAGGTGTACGACGGGGTCTTGCCCGTTCCGGTCGCACCATTGCCGAAGTCCCAGGCGTAGCTGACGATCTCGCCGTCCGGATCACCGGACGCGGAGGCGTCGAACGCTGCCGCGAACTCGTTGACGGTCACCCCGAAATCAGCGGTGGGCGCCTGGTTGGGGATATCCACGGTCTCAACGGTCTTGGTCACGGAGTGCGTCGCACCCCGATCGTCCGTGACGGTCAAGGTGACCTGGAAGGTATTGACCGCGCCGTAGTCGTGGGTCACCGTCTTGCCGCTGCCGGTCTGACCATCGCCGAAGGCCCAGGTGTAGCTCACGATCTGGCCATCGACGTCTGCCGAGGCCGCCGCGTCGAACGCCACCGAGGATCCGGTGACGGTCGACTCGAACGCGGCCACGGGGGCTTGGTTCGCCGCCACGGTGACGGGCTGAGTCACGGTGTGCGACAGCCCCTGGGGATCGGTCACCGTCAGCGAGACCTGGTAGGTACCGGCCTGCGTGTAGGCGTGGGAAGCGGTGACCCCGGTCGCGGTGGTGCCGTCGCCGAAGGCCCACTCGTACGAGGCGATGGGGCCATCAGGATCCGCCGACTGCGCCGCGTCCAGGCTCACTTCCAGGAACGAGGTGTCAGCGGTGAAGGCGGCAACCGGGGGTCGGTTGGGCGCTGTGCGTCCGGCGGCGACGAAGTGGGCAAGCACGTCGTCTTCGCTGAGAACCGACGGGTAGACCGCCGCCTCGGCGAGCTGACCGGCGAAGTAGCTGCTGGTGGCGCCGGACCAGACCCGGTCGCCGCCGATACGCCAGTACCCGAGGTAGGCGTGGGCGTCGCTCACGTTGTTGCTTCCGACCAGCACGCCGTCGATGTAGAAGCGCATCCCGTCAGGGCCCTGGCTGGCTGCCACGTGGTGCCACTGGTTGTCGTTGTACGACGCGTCCGTGGTGAGCGTCTGCTGAGCACCGTTGTTGACGCCGAAGGCCAACCGGCCGTTGTTCTGCATCCACACGTGACGGTCGTAGGTACCGCTCAGACCGCTGGCCGCGTTTCCGAACCCGATGAGCTTGCCGCCCCTCGTGGTGTTCGTCTTGAACCAGATCTCGGCCGTGAACGGACCGGGGGCATACCAGGACTGCTGCGCCACGATAACCCCGTTGCTGCCATTGAACGTCGCCGCGGTGCCGCCCGCGACCGGGCCTTGCTGCTGGCGCGTCACGGTGCCAGAGACATTGCCGACCTGCCCTGAGCCAGCAGAGTCACGCGCCACCCCGTTCGGTTCGTCGAGTCGCCAGAACAGATCGGGCGCGTCCTCCAGAACGGCCTGTCCGTAGTCATCGGTGGCGCGGACTCCCCACCCACCGGAGCGCCCGGAGGTGACGTAGTGATCCTGGATCTCCTCGATGGTGAGGGCCCTCGGGTACACGGCGACCTCGTCGAGTTGTCCCACGATCGCGGTGTCGGACGGACGGTTGGGGAGGCCAGTAGTGGTGTCGGAGCCGATCCTCCAAGAACCGTTGAACTCCATCGGTTCGGTGAACCTCTGATCCCTCGCCACGCGGACGCCGTCGACGAACAGCTGCATGCCGTCCTCGCCGACCATGCCGACGACATGGTGCCATGCGCCATCCCGGATCCCGGAGCGAGCGGTGATGGTGCGGCGCGCCGTGTCGGTGATGCTGAAGTTCGGCCGACCGGAGTTGTCCAGGTAGAGAACCTGATCGGTGACGGGGGACGTACCCGTCGCCCGGTTGCCGAAGCCGATGATGCGTCCACCCCGACTGCTGGTGGTCTTCACCCAGGCCTCGACCGTCACGGTGCTCGGCGCCTGCTCGGTGGCCGCCGTGGTGATCGCGGCGCTGTTCTTCGAGGTCACGGCCTTGTTGGGCACCTCAGGAAGCACGCCGTCGCTACCGACCGTCATGTTGCTGTTCGGCACACCGTGAGCATGACCCACAGCGTCGATCATGAGCGAGGAGCCAGAAGACTCGTCGAGACGCCAGTGGTGCGTAGCGCCGTCGGATTCCACCGAATCGGCGTATGCGGAGGCGCTGTTGCTGTCCACCGTGAAGTAGCCAGACCAAGCGGACCACTGGTCGTTGCCGTCCGCATCGCGCCCGCGGATCTGGTAGCGGACCTGGTCTCCTGCGGTGAGTCCCTGGTCGTCGTAGGTGACCGTCGGGGTATCCCAGAAGGTCGCGCCCTCACCGGTGATGGTTCCGACACGCCGAGACGAGCCGGGCGTACCGCGGTAGATGTCGTAGCTCAGCGTCGCATCGTCGCGATCGTACATCGCATCGAAGATCACACGAACCTTGCCCTGGCCCCGAGGAATGACGGTGGGAGTCGCGTTGCGGGAAATCACGGGCTTGGCACTCGTGCTGCCACCCCGCTTCGCGAACCGGGTGAGCCCCTGCTGATCCACGCCGTTCACCTTCGGGAACTCGCCTCCAAGCACGAGATAGTCGTCGTTGCCGCCGATGGACCAGGCAGCCTGCTTGGACGAGGTGTAGTTACCGAACGCAAGGCTGGGGAACCAATGCAGAAGCCCGGTGTACGGGAGACCGATGAAGTCCCAACCAGCGGCATCCTTGGTGGTGTAAGTGCCGATCGGCGGCCCGATCCGCTCCGCGGAGGCATTCTGCCAGCGGTTCCTCGGGTTGGTGTCGGGGAAGGACTCCACTGCGGAACAGTTGTGATCGTGGCTCACGGTGTACAACGCATTGCCCATGGGGAATGTGTCGTAGGTATCGCCGATGCAGTCGTTCATCCAGTTGATCTCGCCGGAGAGCGGGTCGGCCGAGAACGTGCCCTCGAAGGTGGCGCCGGTTCCGAAAGCGTATCCGGCACCATAGATGGCCGTGCCATCAGTGGAAAGCCCGTTGATCGCACCGTTGGCGCCCGCTGTACGCAGCCGCTGATTGGCGGCCCACGGCAGGGTCGCTCCCGTTGAAGCGTCCAGCGAGCCCATGCCATAGGCCGAGACACCGTTCAGCGTCGTGAAGGAGCCTCCGGCGATGATGCGCGAGTTGTCCGGCGCCGCCACCATGGACCACACGTATCCGCCGTCGCCTTGAGGGGCCCAGGAGGTCAAGGCACCGGTCTCGGTCTGGTACGACGCGAACAGCTTTCGCGGTAGCCCGTTCGAAGAGCGGAAGTTGCCGCCCGCGTACACCTTGTCGCCGATGAGGGCGAACCCACGGACCTGACCGTCCGTTCGCGCGTCGAAGCTGGTCAACGGCGCACCCGGCTGGGTCAGATCGAAGGCCGCGATATGACCACGCGCAACGTTGTCGACGGTCGTGAAATCGCCACCGACGTAAAGCCTGGTACCCGCATCGTTCGCACGGATGACGAGGCCCTGGCCGTTCAGCGAGTGGTTGAACGCAACGGGGTTACCCGTGGTCACGTCGAAGGCGAAGATGTTCTTGGCATCGACCGAGAGTGGGCTGTTGACCGCCGCGCCCGGCGGCCGCGCCTTGGAGAAATCGCCTGTGACGTAAGCGGTGTTGCCCACCACGACCGTGCTCCAGACGACACCGTTCACCTGCCAGGTAGGCAGAGCCTGGGCCGTGACGGTCGGAGGATCCGATGGAAGCTGCGGTTGAGCCGCGGCTTGAGGCGCTCCGAGCGCGATCACCCCCGAGGCTGCGATGACCGCGCCGGCCAACAACCCGCTGAGGTGCTTGCGGAAAGGTAGCTTCGACTCAAACATGTTGCACCGTCCTGATTTCGGAGGCCCGCTTCTCGGGCGACGTCTTGGCAAGTGGAGCGAGCACGATGGCCCGCACGAGAATGCCGCCGAACGCCAGCCCGGCGGCAAGGATGAAAGGCGTCCAAGCTGCCGGAACTCCGGCCGCCAGAACTGCTGTGAGGAGAAGAAGAGTGGAGGCTGCGTCGAGCAGGCGACACAGGAAGACGCGCCGTTGGCGTCCCAGAACGGCAGCGAGACTGGCAAAGGGCTGGAGCGATGCCGACGCAATGACATAGGCGACCCAGCCAATGACTGTCAGACGTTCGATGGAGAAATCGGGCCCGCTGATGAGATGCCCGAGTGGCCCAGCCAGCACCACGACGAGGGCGCCCACGACCAACGCGGCGCCCATCAGCATGGACGACGCGCGCCACGCGCGGCGGCGCAACCTCACAACGCCTAGTGCCTTGTCCCGCACGTAGCTAGAAAGCAGATATGCGCCAAGACCTTGGACGGTCAAGAGCACGGGCGCGACGAGGATCCGTGCGCCTTCAACGAGACCGAGCATGGCGCCACCGGCAAAAGCGGTGACCAAGATGCGTGACAGCGTCATCATCAACTGCGGTACGGCCACCTGGGCCCCCCGCCAAGACCCAAAGGCACCAACGGTGCGGAACTCGGATCCCTTGATCGGGGCCCAGGTACGCTCGATCGACGGAAGCATCGCTACCCCGACGGCGATTCCAACCAGCTGGCCGACAAGCAGAGCCGCGAAAAACGACCCCACCGTAATGCCGCCGAGCAGCGCCGTCGCGGTGATGATGCCCAGGGCGACGAACACGGCAGCAGAATCAAGGATCACGAGCTTCCAAAACTGCATCAGGCCCATGAACACTCGACGTACCAGTTCCTCGATCTGGAACGCCGCAAGCGCAGCCCCGAAGAGCAACGCCTGACCTGGAGTGAGGACGGTGAAACCCATGGCGACCCCCGCGACGACCGCGGACGCCCCGACGATGAGCAGAGCCCATCCCTGAAGTGCGCCTCGGATCTTCGGGTTCGAGCGGTCGAGGATCACGAGGGAATCGCCGATCATGCCGCTAGCCAACGCAGTCGTGAGAACGATCACGCCCAAGGAGAGGCTGATCAGTCCCAGTCCAACCGCACCGAGGGTCCATGCGGCAACGATCTGCAAGCCAAAGCTGCCGACCGCCTGCCATAGCTGAGACACTGCAGCTCCGAGCGCGCGGGACTGCAGGAGCCTCCGAATCCTCGTACCCATGTCAGCTCAGCTCGCCACGAAAAACTGCCGACGTATGCACCCCGTCGAAGTCAACGACGACCGTGACCTCGGAGCGCGAGTTCTTCGGCACCGCGAACGCGTAGCGAGCCTTGGCAGACTTGCCCGGTTGAACCGTTCCCGCAAAATCTGCGACATCGGCGTCTTCGACGTAGACCGGCGCGGCCTGCTCGCCATCCGAGTCAAGAACGCTGATCACCGTCGTGTTCATGTCGAGCGCCCGTTCACCCCCGTTATCCACCTCCACATCGAAGATGGCGAACTCTCGTCCAGGGAAGCGCCCCGGACCTTCCTTGGTCTCCTCGCCGAACTCGACATCGACGATGCGCAGCGTCACCCCGTCGGGGTAGGCGACCTCTTCCTCGATGTCGGCCGGAGTGGCGGTGATGGTCGGCTCGGCGGCATCGGAGCGCTGCACCTTCGGCAGTGGCTCGACATCATCCGGCTTGGAACTCGGCTCGACCGCGGATTCTCCAGGCGTCGTCTCAGGCGCGCTTTCGAGGGGAGTGTCTGTCGGCGAAGGCGTCGCGCCACTCGATGGCGACGCGGACGGCTCGATAGAACCCACAGCGACTGGAGTATCAGTTGACGACGGCGTTCCCCCCACGACGTCAGTGCCGGCCGTGCACGCGCTCAACAGCGCAACGGCGAGTGTGGCAGCCACAAGGCGCCCACTAGTTCCCATGTTCGTCTCCCCCCGAAGAACCACAGGGGGATCGAGATCATCCCATGTACTAGGTATCCCCACCTTCGGCAACCTCGGTTGCACCTGTGGGTAACCTTCCCCCCTGGGTCGTATATAACCATATCTCCACCTACTTGTCACTTTCGTCTTATCCAAAAGTCCAATAGGTGGGATCTGCACATACGACTTAGGTCTACCCTACGACCCGACGAAGGCAAAGCCGCACGGCAACCAACGAAGCCTCGGACCGGCTGCGATCGCACGGACCTCCACGGCCGCAGGGTGTCCCCTGCCTGACACTGGGGTCGGATCATCCTGGTAAAGTCCGCACTCAGATAGAGCCTTGGGGGATCAATGAATATCGACAGCGCTTCTTCACGTCCGCAGCGCGAGGGCGGCTACCGCGACGCCGTCCTCCGGCTTCAGGCCGCCCAAAAGCCCTCAGCGGGGACACCGTTGTACTCGCGTCTGGTGAACCGGCCGCTCGGCCGACGGTTCGCGGCGCTCGCCTACCTGGCCGGCCTGAAGCCGAATCAAGTCACCGGCATCAGCGCGTTCTTCACCTTCTCAGGCCTTGCGCTCATCGCGGTCGTGCCGCCGCACTGGTGGCTTGGAGTTGCGGTCAGCGCGATGCTGATACTTGGCTACGCGTTCGACGCTGCTGATGGACAACTCGCTCGACTTCGCGGAGGCGGCAGCACCCAAGGGGAATGGCTCGATCACACGGTGGACGCGGTGAAGGTCTGCGCCGTACACCTCGCCGTGCTGATCGCGGCGTACCGCTTCTTCGGCGTCGCCGAGCTTTGGCTTCTCGTCCCTCTCCTATACGCCCTCGTCGACACAGCCATGTTCTCAGGTCAGATACTCAAAGACCTGCTTGCCGCGCGCTTCTCCGGAGGTAAACGGCCCGCCTCCACCGCATCGACCGGCGTCCTCCGGGCGATCATGGTGCTGCCGACCGACTACGGGCTTATGTGTCTGGTTCTCCTTTCGTTGGGATTCCCCACGGTGTTCTTCAGCATCTACACCCTCCTCTTCGCCTGTAACGCGATCATCCTCGTGCTCGTCCTGGTGAAGTGGTACCGCGACATGGGCTCGCTCCCGGCGTGAGCCACTGACGCACCTGGACATCCCTGAGAGGAAGACTCATGCATCTCGAAGTCCGCATCGGCTCACGCTCGCAGCGCCGCTGGCACGAAGAACTCATCACCCGGCTCCGCGCGCTACCGGACACCGAGGTATCGGTGCGGATCGTCACGGAGGAGCCGACGAAGGAGCGCAAACAGTTGGAGCGGCTTCTGACGCTGGAACGCCGGCTCCATGGTCTCGCCAAGGGGCTGCTCGCACCCGCCTCGCTCTCCTCGCCAACGAGCCGCAGCGAGGCCGAAAGCACGCCCGACATCGTGCTCGACCTGACCAGCACTCCGGCTCAGGGCACGTGGCGCCTCCTTTACGACGGTCGCAGTGGTCACGACGCCGCTGCGGACGCGCTGCGCGGGGGACGCTTCCCGTTGGTCAGCGTCGTGGATGACTCGGGAGCCGTACGGGCCGCAGGACGCCCCGGCAGCGAACTACCAGGCCTCCTGTCCACAGCGCTGGCGGATCTCCACGCCGGAAGTGTCACCCTGATCGTCGGGGCCGTCTCAGGCAGCCCCTTCGTCACGCCGGCAGACGCAGACGAGAAGCCCGCCTCGCCCCGCCCGTTCGCGCAGATCGCCGCTCGCCGCGTCGTCGGAGCGGCCATCCGCCTGGCCTACCGCATGCTGTACCGCGCCCCGCACTGGAGAGTCGGATGGCGTCGACTGGACGGCCCCGACGTGCTCGACCTCGGCGAATTGCCGAAGAGCGGCTGGGAGGATCTCGACGACGACGGCTACCGCTTCTTCGCCGACCCGTTCCCCTTCGCCCACCAGGGCCGCACCTACTTGTTCGTCGAGGACTTCGACCATCGCACCGGCAAGGGCGTGATCTCCGTCTCGGAGTGGGACGAGAACGGCCCCAAGGGCCTGCCGACGCCGGTGCTCACTCACGAGGTCCATCTCTCCTACCCCTTCGTGCTCGAACACGACGGGGAGATATGGATGATTCCGGAGACCTCCGGCGCGCGCCGCGTCGAACTCCATCGAGCCACCCGCTTCCCCTGGGATTGGGAGCGCCACTCGATCCTGCTCGACGACGTGGAGGCCAGCGACGTCACGGTGTTCACTAATGACGGTCGCTGGTGGATGATGGCGACGGTCGGGTTCGGTGGCTCTCTCTCCGACAGCCTGTGCATCTGGTCGGCACCAGATCTCACCGGACCGTGGACGCCTCACGCGCACAATCCGGTTCTCGTCGACATCGCGAGCGCACGTCCCGCGGGTCACGTGGTGAACAAGAACGGCACGCTGCTACGCCCTGTCCAAGACGGCCGAACCGGCTACGGGGCGGCCCTCGGCATTGCGGAGATCACGAAGCTCGACGACGACGGCTTCGACCAGCGCATCGTCCGCCATCACACCTCCGGCGAGCGTTGGCCCGGCACTCGCCTCCACACGCTGAACGTCGGCGGCGACATCGAGACCATCGATGGATCGCGACTCGTGCCACGATTCTGGCGGTCGCGCGGATAGGTTCACCTGTGGCACCTATGCGGTGCGGGTCTGCCCCTGACCTATCGGCAAAATCTCCAGGTACCGGAAACGCCGTGGAGAGATAGCATCTCTCCACGGCGTTATTCATCAGATCCCTGAGCCGATCCAGACTTCAGGACTGAGCTTGCTTCCGTTCGTTTCGACGATCAACGAACCGCTTACGCAGTTTCTGCCACTCAGTGAGAGCCTTCTTTGCGGTGCGACGCGCCCACAAATAAGCGATGTGCCCCTTCAACGCAATCCACCCACCAGGCGTACGCACCACCGTGAGCTGGAAGAGCGGCCTCCGCTTCGCCTTGAAATCGATCTTGTACGGTTCGTCACCAACCGTCAGATCCAAGTGCTGAAGGCCACGATCAATCGCAGACTGAGCCATCTGGTCCACTGCCAAGAGCCCGAGCGAATAGTTGCGGAGTCTGGCGAAGTCGTATCCGACGAGAAGATGCAGCTCCCGGTCGTCCTGCAGCAGGTTCAGGGCGACCGCACCGATCTCTTCACCAACCCTCAGCACGCTGAGCCTGGCTGGGCCGCGACCCTCTGCACCATCACGAGCAACGGCACGATAGAACTCATAGCAGTCCGGATCCTGCACCAGATCAAGGCCCCCACGTTCACCGAAACGGGCAGCGCGGAACTGGCGCAGTGTCTCAAGCACCGCATCGACCTCGCTCTCAGAGGTCACCGCACGGAAAGTGTGGCCACCCTTGGAACGCAGCCGCTTGTAGGCCTTGTTCAGGTGACGAGTGAAACGTGGTTCGAGACCCCCATGCCAGGACTCAACGTCAACGTCCAACCCGACGAGATGCGCACCGTAGAGGTGCTCCTGGGACCGCGCACCGCTGATGAGATCCCCCAGCGGGGCCGGATCGTCCGGCACCCGCTCGATCCGAAGGAGGTCGAAGCCGCCAAGCGCTGCGCGTACGCGGCTCGCTACGGACGGATCAGCGAGGATCAGCCTCTGATGCTCGGAGTCGATAACAGGAGCCGCATAGTCAGAGACCCCGAGATCCGCGTACTCCACAGTTCGGGCCAGCATGCGTCTGCGCCGAACCATTGGTAGCAGCCCGACGAGACGCTGCTCGCCGGCCGTTCGGATGGTGATGATGCATGGCTTCGCGCCGCGCGCCGGTACGAGCATCCGGTAGAGGTGATCGAGCCACATCCCACTCTGAAAGGCCGTGGCATTCGCCTTGGCGTATAGCGACGCGTACTCGGCACCGAGGAACCGGATCTCGTCTTCTCTCTGAATCGTGTACACGCTTTCCTCGTTCGTCAAACCTGAACCTGAGTCGGCGAATCGTCGCGACCACCGTGATCCGTTGAGCAACTCGAGCCCCCTATCGAATTGATTGCTTACTATCTTCTTCATTTTCAATATATCTCGACACCTAGTGCGACTCCGCGAAACACATCGCCCACCGAATCGTGCCGTCGGCCAGGCTGGACTTTGCTATCGGACACGTATCGACCAATCCGGTCACGATCGTTGGGTACCTGAAGAGCGCTGAGCCAGTTCGGCAAGCCCGAGTGCCGCGATCAGGCCCTCCGCGTATCTCTCCTGGGAGTAGGTGCGGGCGACCGTCTTCGAGTCGGACACCGCCCGCGCGGCGTAGTCCGCCCAGTCGTCGACGATGCGCTCCACCGCATCCGCGAGCGCGGCGGAGTCTCCCGGCGGCACGACGACTCGACTGGTGATGGGCTCCGTGGCCTCCATGATCCCCGGAATCTCCGCGGCGATCAGAGGACGTGCGGCGAGGGCCGCCTCAACCGCAGCATTACCGAACGACTCGTCGGAGACGGACGGCATCACGGCGATATCGGAGCGCGCCAAGGCCCCCCACACGGTGGGTTGGAATCCCGTGAAGGTCACTGCCTCGTCGAGACCGAGCGCGGATACTCGATCCCTCAGCTCGCTCTCGTAACCCTCATTTCCCGGGAACACCGCCCCGACGAGCTCGAGCGCGATGTCACGTCCACGATCGCGCAGGTGCCCCGCGGCCTCGACGAGGACATGCGGACCCTTGCGATGCGAGAGGCGGCCGACGTAGACGATCCTAACCGGACCCTTGAGATCCGGGCGCGGAGGCACCACCTCCGCCGGCCCGGGAACGGCATTGTGCACGATGCGGGCCTTCTTCGCCGCGGCGGAGGCAGCCTGAGCGAGCACCTCAAGGGTGAAGCGGCTGTTGACCACGACGCGCTGGCACAACACCAACGGGACGTAGAGCGCTTTGCGCAGCAGGACGGAGGTCTTGGACTCAGCCTCGTGCACGTGGCACACGACGGAGCGGCGCGCGAAGCGTCCGACGACGAACCACAGGGGCGGGGTGACCGTGTTGACCAGCACCGTCCCGGCGTTCGTGTGCGTGATGAGACGCAGCATGGGACCCCAACTCGACACGGTCTCGCCGATGAGTTGAAGGAGGCCCTTGGGCGAGAGCAGGCCGCGCCGAACGATCGGCGTCGGCTGCTCCACGACGGTCGCGCCGATGTCCGTCATCATCTGGATCAGCGGGCCAGGCCCGGGCACCGTGACGATCACCCGGTATCCGGCACCGACGAGCGCCTTCACGCTCTCGATGGCCATGCGATCGGAGCCATAGAGGTCCGCCCCCGGGTTCGCGACAAGGATGGTCCGCGGATCCCCGGCCATTACTTCACCCAGTACTTGTCAACGAGCTCGCGCGTGCTGCGGATGTTGCGCCTCGACGAGGCTCCGAACACGATGGCCTCGATATTCGGCTGCTCGCACACCCACTGGATGGCCTCGTCGGCCGGGATCGCACCCGACGCGTAGACCGACATCGCCACCGGGCGGAAGTCGTGCGACTCCAGGGCCTTGCGGTAAGCATCCATGCCGCCGGACATCCGGAAGCCGATCTTGTTGATGTTGGAGCAGATCAGCGGCGACGCGATGCCCTGCTTGGCGAGCACCTCGGCCAGCATCGGCAGGTTCATCGTGATGAAGCCGGGCTCGGCGTTGTACTTCTCGCGCACGTGGTTGGCGAAGATGCTGAACGCCTCGTTGAAGCCCATGCCGAGCAGGAGGTCGGTGACGACGTTCTGCAGCCAGATCACCGGGGTGGGCAGGCCCTCGAACATCTTCATCTCGGCATCGATCAGCAGGGTGACCATGCCCTCGATGTCCTTGCCGACGAGCGACGAGGTGCCACGCATGGCGGCGTCGACCAGGCCCGAACCGGGCAGGAAGCGCTTGAGCGCACCCATCATGCCATCGGTGGTGACGGCGTTGGCGTACTTGTGCGCGTACGGCATGCCAGGGAAGAAGGTGAAGTCGGGGTACTGCTCGCGGTTCTCGCGGAAGTACTCGGCCACCTCACCGATCCGGTCGTGCGTGGTGCACATGAAGGTCGTGACGCCCTCGTCGTAGGCGTCCTTGAGGACGTCGATCACGGCATCCGTGCGCTGGAAGCGCATCTGCTGCTGGCGCGCCTTCTCCTCGGACATGTGGTTCACGCCGAAGAACTGGTTGTCTCCGAATAGCAACTTGTCCATGTCAGTCAGCCCCGATTCCCGTTCGCACCGAACGCCCGCACGGCGTCCTTCACCCTCGTCACAAACGACCGCTTGACCACCTTCGGGGCAGCGATCTCCTCGCTCAGTCGGACCCCCGGCCCGCGCTTCGAGTCCTCGATCATGCGCTCGATCAGCTTGTCCGTCTCGACGGCGGACTCGAACGTGTTGATGCCCTCATGTTGCTTCGCCTTGACCCGCTCCACGAAGTGGGCCAGCTGCGCCGTGTACTCCTCGCCGCGCAGGTAGAAGTCGACCTGATCGGTGAGCTCGGTGGTGTAGCGCACGTTCCATCCGGGCTGGTAGCCCTCAGGAATGGCGGTGTCCTCGCGCAGGTAGACCTGCACCTCCTGGCGGTCGGCGAAGATCCGCCCGCCGGTACCCCACAGCGTGATGCGGGTGGTCATCTTGCGCACGGACTCGTCCGACCAGTTGACGGAGACGCTGACCGTCTTGCCGCCGGGGTAGTAGAGGGTCGAGGACACCTCGTCGTCGATCTCGTTGGAGAACACGCGGTTCAGGACCGTGCCGCCGACGCCGACGGGCTGGCCTAGATACCAGTTGATCAGGTTCAGCGGATGCGCCGCGTAGTCGTAGAGGCAGCCGCCGCCCTCGGAGCTCTTGCTGCGCCATGTGCCGCCCTCGGGCTTCAGCACCACCGGGCCGTAGGACTCCGCAAGGCCGTGCGTGACCTCTCCGATGGCGCCGAGATCGAGGAGACGCTTCACCTCGGCGAACGCACCCACGAAGCGGTTGTGGTAGCCGACCTGGGTCACGAGGCCGCGCTGGTTGGCCAGCGTGGTCAGCTCCTCGCCTTCGGTGCCGCTCAGCGTGAACGGCTTCTCACAGAAGACCGAGATGCCGGCATCCAGAAGCTGCTTCACCATCGGGTAGTGCAGCCGCGACGGCGTCGCCACGATGGCGGCGTCGGGCTTCTCGGCCTCGAGCAGCTTGTCGATCGAGGAGTAGGTCCTCAGCCCCGTGTACTTCTTCAGGATGCTCAGCAGGTATCCCGTGGCGTCCACGACGCCCACCACTTCCACGTCCGGCAGAGCCCGGACCATGGACAAGTGCGAGATGCCCATCTTTCCCAAGCCGATAACGGCTACTTTCACCATCACTCATCGCCCCCAATGCGATTCTTCTTACTGAGTCTTGCGGTCTTCTTGGGAAGATACCGATCGAGCAGGCTGCGGTACTGCTCGCCGACCTGATCCCAGGTCAAACCGGCGTGGTAGCGCGCTCGCGCCGCCTCGCTCATGGTGGCCAGGCGTTCGGGAGCGCCGAACACCCAGTCCATCTTCTCGGCGACGTCGTCCGCCGTCGTGAAATACAACTGGTCAGGACCGGCGGTCCAACGGTTGTAGGCATTGTCGTGCGCCAGGACGGGATTTCCGGCACCCAGCGCCTCCACCAGCGACGGGTTCGTCCCGCCGACGGTGTGTCCATGCAGATACATCGCGCTGTGGAAGCGCAGCGGCTGAACGACGTCCGGATCGAAGATCGCCCCAGGGAAGATCACGTCATCAGACGCTGCCTCGACGACCTTGCGGTGGTAATCATCCTTGTCAGGCTCGTAGGTGCCGAGGACGACCAGCTTCTTCGGACGCGGCTTGCGCGAGAATCCTTCGACGATCTCGAGAATCGAGTTCTCCGGGATCGGCCGGCAGATCATGGTGAGATACTCCCCCGGCTCGAGACCCAGCTCACGCACGGGCGCCTCGTCGGCGGTGAGCACCTCGTCGGCACCGTAGGCGATCATCGTGATCTTCCGCTTGGGCGCCCGCGTCCAGAGGTACTTCTCGATCTCAGGATGATCGGCGATCAGATGGTTGCCGGCGGCGGCGGAGAACCGCTCGTTGATGTACAGAATGGCTTGGCGGGTGAACCCCCAGCGAGACCGGGACCATTCGATGCCGTCCATGTTGATCACCATGGGGATGCGCTTGAGGCGCTGCCACACGTTGAAGATGCCGGTGTTGTACCCGAACACGAGGCAGAGATCGTCGAACTTGCTGGCGTGCGCCACGCACTTGAGGTCGAAGAGAGAGGTGCCCTTCCACCCCGGAAGATCGACGGGGACGAAGACGCGCTCCATGCCGCGCCACTCGTCATAGGTGATCTCACCCTTGCCCTCGACCTGGCAATAGACGATCACCCTCCACCCCGCGGCGACGAGGTGAAGGCCCACCTTCTCCGCGGCGGTCTCGAATCCACCGTAGTTGGCGGGCACCCCATGGGTGCCGAGGATGCGTACGGTCGGACGCGCGTCCGACGAGCCCGAACTGGACTGTGCGTCGATCCGGGTCGGTTTGTTGACGTGCACTGGAAGAAACTCCTAATTTCAGCGAAAGGCTGCTGAGGATCCGGCGTTGCCTGGATCAGCGGCCTGCGAGGATCTGTCGTAGAGCCGTCGAGGACGTGTGGGCAGTGTACGGGAAATAATGCACGCTGGCCCCGACGCTCAGCATCTCTGTCTCGAGCTGAGTGCCCTTCGAGGTGCCCTTCCAGTCGTCACCCTTGAAGAGAACGTCGAAGTGGACGCGATCCCAGACGTCGAGCTTGCTGGTCGAGAAGTCGACCACCACCGCGTCGACGATGTCCATCGCCGCGACAACCTGCATCCGCTCCTCGAGCGGAACCATCGGCATCTTGCCCTTGGCGTTGTAGAGCTCCTGGTCGGTCACGACACCTACGACCAGCCGATCGCAGTGCTGGCGAGCACGTCGCAGGAGGTTGAGGTGGCCGATGTGGAACCGATCCCACGCCCCTGGCACATAGCCGAGCACGCCATGCCCAGTCTTGGCGGCCCTCAGGCTGGCCATATCCGATGCCGGGCGAAGGCGCCGGGGTGCGATCCAACGGTCGACAGGCGCAGCGCCCACTCCGACGCTCTCGCGCGCGAAGACGATGTCATTCACGCTGCGCTTGATGCTTCGGTGCGGGTCGAAGATGTCCGCATCGGAGACGTCCCGGATCGCCCCTACGATCTCCAGACGCTCTTTGGCCGGGATGACGGGCAGTTTCCCTGTCACCTGGCGAACCGCTTCATCGGATAGAACGAGCGCTTCCACGCGATCGGATTCTTCTGCGGCTTGGTTTAGAACGTCAACGTCGCCGACATCTACAAGGTCGAACGCGGACAAAAAGAACGCGGTACTCATGTGCACTTCCCCCCATGTGGTGCAACCGTGCAGGCTCCCAACACCTGTACTTGCAGTCATCTTTGCATAACTCCACCTCTTAGACAAATGGCCCAGCACCTCCTGGACAATCGACTAACATTCGCAACGGCAACGCGTGGGAGGCGCCCGGATAGAGATCCTCCACGGCACCGTTCGTCCGATGCGGTAGACAAGTGTCATGACCACCGATCTCGTCTCCATCCGCCACGACCTGCACCGGATCCCGGAAGTGGGGCTCGACCTCCCGGAAACCCAGGCCTACGTGCTGAAAGCCCTGGACGGGCTGCCCCTGGAGATCACCCTCGGCAAAGCCGTCTCGTCAGTCGTCGGAGTGCTGCGCGGTGGCCGCCCGACGACGGGCAAGCGCCCCGTCGTGCTGCTGCGCGCCGACATGGACGCCCTTCCCGTGACCGAGCTCACCGGCCTCGAGTGGGCCAGCACGAACGGCAACATGCACGCCTGCGGCCATGACCTGCACATGGCGATGCTGATCGGGGCGGCCCACACGCTGTGTGAGCGACGCGACGAGCTCGCGGGCGACGTGGTCTTCATGTTCCAGCCCGGAGAAGAGGGCGTCGACGGATGCCGCTACATGCTGGAAGAGGGCCTGCTCGACGTGGCCGGGTCGCGCCCCGACTGGGTATATGCGATCCACGTCTGGTCCGCGCTCGACCCCTGCGGCACGATCAGCACCAAGCCCGGCACAGTGATGGCCTCCTCGGACGTGGCCCAGATCCGCTACATCGGGCGAGGCGGCCACGGCTCCACCCCGCAGCGCGCCGCCGATCCCGTACCCGCACTGGCCGAGCTGGTCACCGCGACGCACGCGATGGTCACCCGCTCCTTCGACGTCTTCGATCCCGTCGTGGTCACCGTCGGGAAGCTGAGCGCCGGCACGATCGCCAACGTGATCCCGGAGGAAGGCGAGGCCCACGCCACCTTGCGCGCATTCTCCCGCCCCACCCGAGATCGGCTCATCGAGAGGCTCCGCGGGCTCGCCCACGGCATCGCCGACGCACACGGACTCACCTGCGACTTCACCCTGATCGAGCAATACCCCGTCACCGTCAACGACGACACCGAGGCCGACGTGGTGGCGGCGAAGGTCGCAGAGCTGTTCGGGGACGAGCGTCACGCACGCTGGGAGCGCCCGCTCGCCGGCGCCGAGGACTTCTCCCGGCTGCTGCTCGAGGCGCCCGGCTGCTTCATCGGCCTGTCGGCCTGCCCACCCGATCTCGATCCGGACACCGCCCCGTTCAACCACTCGGCCTACGCCCGGTTCGACGATTCGGTCCTCGACGACGGTGCGCGCCTCCTGGCCGAACTAGCCTTCGACAAGCTGACGTGACCGTGTCCCGCTCGCGCATGCGCGAGCGGGACACGGGGTAGCTTTCGACACCTGAGGGCGGGGTACTACTTCGTCTTGCTCTTGATCACGTTGATCGTGTGCGACGTCGAGTACTGCGTCCAGGTGGTATCGAGCGAAGGCGCCTCCACGGTGCTCTTCACCACGCCGGTGTCCGCGTCGATCGTGACGATCCTGACGGGGTTGCTCGTGGCCGAGTGGAAGGCACCGACGTAGGACACCACCTTGTTGCCGTTGACTCCGGTATCGACACGGCTGTGAGCGGCGCCCTGGTGACCGGAGAAGGCCAGCTTGATGTTCGAGTACTTCTTGATCAGCTCATCGAGGAGGTACTGGCCAGTGGTGGAGCCGTATCCGGCGTTCGTCTGGTAGATCTTGGCCGAACCCGTCAGGTACGAGTGGGTCTGGACGATCACGTTGTGGTTCGGGTGCGACTCGACGACCTTCTTGGCCCAGTCGACGACCTCCACGCGGGCATGGAACTCCAGAGTCAGGACGAGCCAGTCGGCGCCGTCCGCATTGAAGGTGGTCCACATGTTGTCGACCTTGCCGGCCTCGAACACCCCGCCGACGTTCTTCATGCTCGACAGAGGGAAGTTCTGGTTGAAAGCAGTCGTATCGCGAATGAGCAGCGAGGTATTGCACCGGCTGCCCAGTTTCTCCTTGCATTCCGGGTTATCGGCATACGCACTACCGCCGTACGCCCGACTTCCTGAGACTCCGTTGTGCCCCACGGCAAGGGTGTCGTGGTTTCCGATCGCGATCGAATAGGGGATGCCCGCATTCTTGAGAATGGCGAAGGACTTCTTGGCGACCTCGAACTGTGAGGGAGCCAATGCTCCCCAGTTGACCACATCACCGGTGTGCAGCACGTACTCCAGGCCGTTCTTGGCCCGGTAGTCCACCAACCACTTCGCCCGATTGTCCATGCGGGTATCGCTCGACCCCGTCTCGTTCTGAGTGTCGGGGATGACAGCGAGGTTGAAAGTGCCTCGGGTGTTCGCCGGAGGCGTGGTAGGTGTCGGGGTCACAGCCGGCTTGGTCGGGGCCGGAGTAGTGGGTGCCGGGGTCACAGCCGGCTTCGTCGGAGCCGGGGTCACGGCAGGCTTGGTCGGGGCCGGAGTAGTGGGCGCCGGAGTCACAGCCGGCTTCGTCGGAGCCGGGGTCACGGCAGGCTTGGTCGGGGCCGGAGTAGTGGGCGCCGGAGTCGCAGGAGGCTTGGTGGGTGCCGGCGTGGTGGGCGCCGATGGCACCTCGACCTTCTTGAGGTGGAAGATGGCTCCCTGATCAGACCAGCCTGCCGCAGCAAGCTTCGTGCGCTCCGCCGCGGTCTCCGCGAAGGCATAGTGCTCGCCCTTGACGTAGCGGTGCACGGCCACGGTGCAGCTGGCGGAAGCGGACGCGGCATAGAAGTTCGCGCTCTCCTCGAGCGCGAAGCCACGAGCCTTCAGTTGCTGCACATCCTGGTCACCCACCGCCCAGGCGAAGTCCGCGGTCTTCGAGTTGTAGAGCCGGGCCACCGGCACCAAGCCGTCGCGTTGACGACTGGAGCCGTAGCCCATGACTCCCGCGTCGGCCGAGAAGCCGTAGGCGCGCTGAGCCTGGGTGTGCTCGTCGGCGTAGATCGTCAGAAGATCGGTGACGAGGCCGGGGTTGGTGCTCGTGTAGACGGCCTTGGAGAGGGTGTCACAGCTGACAGCGGCCTGGGCCGAAGCCGAGCCTGGCCCCAGGAGGAATCCTCCAGTGGCCACCCCAAGTGAGAGTAGAAGCGCCGAGACGCGGCGACGGTGAGACATATTGATCCATTCAAGAAAATTTAGGTGAACGTGAGTCATCTTCTCCGACCTACCCCCCGGAGTCGGCATCGGTAGGATAACCACACGAAATCCGAAATCAAAATGCCCGGCAAACGCTGCGATATCTAGTCATAAGGGCAAGAAAAATGGCCACAAAAGATCATTAACCCAAGGTTTATCCCATAGTGGCTAACTATTTTGGCCACCAATTTTTCCGCAGCATGGACGAAAGGTCAGGACGGGGTATCCATAGATCTATAGGAGGATCTTCACTAAAGATCCCGCGTCGTCTTCAGGAGCGGGCGCGGAGACGGGTGGCGCCGGTGATCGCGGCCAGGATCTCCTCGTAGGTGCCCGTCGCCGCCGGGAAGGAGCCGTTGTTGCGGCCGTGCCGCAACACCTCGACGCGGTCGGCCACCGCCCGCAGATCCGTCAGGTTGTGACCGATCACGATCACACCCAATCCTCGTGAGCGGAGATCCTCGATGTAGCTCAGCACCTCGGCGGTCTGCCCCACCGACAGCGCCGCGGTGGGCTCGTCGAGCACCACCAGCCTTGGCTTGTTCACCAGCGTGCGGGCGATCGCGACGCATTGCCGCTGCCCCGCCGACAGCGCGTACAGCGGGGTGCGCAGGTCGGGGATCCGGGTGCGCAGCCGCCCCAGGTAGGCGCGCGCCAGCTCGTCCATCCGGTGCTGATCGAGCAGCCCGCCGTCGGAGAGCTCCCGTCCGAGAAAGATGTTGGCCGTGACGTCCAGCGCTTCGACGAGCGCGTACTCCTGGAACACGGTGGCCACGCGCATACCGATGGCGGCCTGGGTGGACGCGATGCGCACCTCCTGGCCCTCGATCCGGATGGATCCGCCGTCGGGTTGATAGACGCCCGCGATGATGCGCGCCAGGGTCGACTTGCCGGCCGCGTTGTCGCCGACCAATGCCACGACTTCCCCCGGGTACACATCCAGGTCGACCTCGACCAGCGCCTGCACGCCGCCGAAGAACTTGCTGATCGAGCGCAAGCTCAGCATCGGTGCCGTCTCTCGCACGGCGCTCATTCTGCCACCGTCCTCGTCGTCTCGGCGACGTCCTGGGCGCTCGCCCACGCCCCGCGCGCCTCGGGCTCCTCGCAGTCCGCCATGACCACGAGCTCCGGCCCGTTCTCGAGCACGGGCCGGGAACGAAGCGCCTGTCTGATCGGCTCGATGAAGACTCCCCCCGCGGCGGCCAGATCGCCGGCCACGCAGATGCGTTCCGGCGCGAGCAGCACCGCGGCATCCGCGACCACCGATCCGACGGCGGCGCCCGCGTCGGCGATCACCTGGTAGCACCCCGCGTCCCCGCGTTTCGCGGCCTCGACGATCGCCTTCAGGCTCATCGGCCCGTGACTCACCCGGAGCAGCTCCTGCAGGGAGAGCGACGAGACGACGGTGTTCAGACAGCCCCGCCCGCCACACCGGCAGATGCGTCCGGCGGGGTCGACCTGGATGTGTCCGAGTGCGCCGGCGCGTCCCGCGAGCGGTCGCCCGTTCACCACCAGGCAGCTGTCGGTGACCGCGGAGGAACGCACCACCAGCGCGGACCCCACCCCTCTCAGGCTGCCGAAGCGGGTCTCGGCGACAGCCACCGCCTCGGCCTCGCCGACCATCAGCACGCGCCGTCCCAGCCGTCGTTCGAGCACGGCGGCCACGTCGATGTCCTCCCAGCCCGCGAGCCCAGGAGGGCCGGGCCGACCATCGGACACCGGCGCCGCGACGCCGATCGCCTCCACCTCGTCGAGGTCGGCTCCCACCTGCTCGCTCAGCTCGGCGACGAGCAGGGCGACCCGGTCGAGCGTGGTGTCGCTGCGATGATCGGCGGGAAGGGGCAGATGCTGCGAAAGGTTGATCCGCCAGGACGCATCGGAGACGACGACGGAGGCCTGCCTCCGCCCGATGTGCACGCCGACGGACAACCCGGAGGTGCGCTTCAGCGAGACCAACTGCGCTCGTCGGCCGGAGCGGATGGTGGCGTCGGTCTGCACCACGCCGTCGGCCTGGAGTTGCTTGACCAGGTTCGAGATGGTGGCGGGAGACAGCCCCGTGACGGCGGCGAGCTCCACCTGGGTGATCTGCCCGTACAGCTTGACGGCTTCGACCACGCTCGCGCTGTTGGCTTCACGCAGCGAGGTCTGCGAACCCCGCGCACGGCCACCGATCACGACAAATCCTCCTCGATTCGAACCTCCACGGTAGCAGCGCCGCACGAGAGGCTCCAGAGTTGAGTTCACAACAAAAACTCAACACACCACCAGGACGCCCGCTGCCGCCTATCGACGACCATCGCGCTGACTAGGCATTTTCCTCTTCTCTGGCCCCATCGACGCCGCACTCGACGTCCGATGAGACAAGGTAACGGTTTGATAACCATTGAGTTCATTAGTTGACGCAAAGAGTTTCGCCGTCTTACGCTCGTGCCAATCGCCCGCCCGTGATGGCCGGGTTATTTTCACCAGCAGGCCAAGTCGAAGGAGACGCCTACAGCCATGACTGACAGTCACGTCCTGCTCGAGATGAGACACATCGTCAAGGAGTTCCCCGGTGTCCGGGCCCTCGACGATGTGTCCATGTCTGTGCGCCGCGGCGACATCCACGCAATCTGCGGCGAGAACGGCGCCGGAAAGTCGACCTTGATGAAGGTGCTCTCCGGCGTCTGGCCCCACGGCACCTACGAAGGCGACATGTTCTTCGACGGCGAGGAGATCAAGAACTCCACGATCAAGGATTCGGAGGAGAAGGGCATCGTCATCATCCACCAGGAGCTGGCGCTGATCCCCGAGCTCTCCATCACGGAGAACATCTTCCTCGGCTCCGAGGTGCGCAAGGGCCTCCTGATCGACTGGAACACGGCGCACCAGCGCGCGGCCGAACTGCTCGCGCGGGTGGGCCTCGACATCGACCCGCAC
Organism: Tessaracoccus caeni; assembly: GCF_029211185.1. Classification (GTDB taxonomy): domain Bacteria; phylum Actinomycetota; class Actinomycetes; order Propionibacteriales; family Propionibacteriaceae; genus Arachnia; species Arachnia caeni. The sequence continues at coordinate 187,676 of NZ_JARGDO010000003.1, read as the reverse complement.
ACGCCCACCAAGAACCTCGGCGTCGGCCAGCAGCAGCTGGTCGAGATCGCCAAGGCGCTGTCCAAGAACGTGAAGCTGCTGATCCTCGACGAGCCCACTGCGGCCCTCAACGAGGACGATTCGGCCAACCTGCTCGACCTGATGCGCGGCCTCAAGTCGCGCGGCATCACCTGCATCATGATCTCGCACAAGCTGAACGAGATCGCCGCCGTCTCCGACGCGGTCACCGTGATCCGCGACGGCCGGACCGTCGAGACCTACGACGTGATCGCCGGCCAGGTGGACGAGGACCGGATCATCCGCTCCATGGTGGGCCGCTCGATCGAGAACCGCTACCCCGAGCACACGCCGAACATCCGCGAGGTGCTGCTCGAGGTGCACGACTGGAACGTGGAGTCCCCCACCATCCCCGGCCGGATGATCGTCAAGCACGCGTCGTTCAACGTGCGCCGCGGCGAGGTGGTCGGCTTCGCGGGCCTGATGGGCGCGGGCCGCACCGAGCTGGCCCGCTCGATCTTCGGCCGCAGCTACGGCATCTTCCGGTCCGGCACGATGACGCTGGGCGGCAAGGAGATCGCACCCGCCACCGTGCAGCAGGCCATCGATGACGGCCTCGCCTACGTCACGGAAGACCGCAAGGTGCTGGGGCTCAACCTGCTCGACTCGATCAAGACCACTGTCACGTCGGCCAACCTCAAGGGCATCGTCCGCGGCGGCCTGCTGCAGGCGTCGATCGAGAACGAGATCTCCGAGAAGTACCGCCAGGATCTGCGGATCAAGACCCCGTCGATCGACGTCGGCGTGGCCACCCTCTCGGGTGGCAACCAGCAGAAGGTGGTGCTCGCCAAGTGGATGTACACCTCCCCTGAGCTGCTCATCCTCGACGAGCCCACGCGCGGCATCGACGTCGGCGCCAAGTTCGAGATCTACAAGCTGATCCACGCTCTGGCCGACAGCGGCAAGGCGATCATCGTGATCTCCTCCGAGCTGCCCGAGCTGCTCGGCATCAGCGACCGCATCTACACCATCCGCGAAGGCGAGATCACCGGCGAGCTGATGGCCGCCGACGCCGACCAGGAATCCCTCATGCGCCGCATGACCACTACCTCATCCGAACCGGCAGCCTGACCGGCGAGAAGAAACAGGACCGAAGAAACATGAAGGCTCTCAAGCAAGTACTGGGCGGCAACCTCCAGCAGTACACCATGATGCTGGCGCTCGTCCTCCTGGTGATCGTGTTCAACGTCGCCTCCGGCGGCCGCATGCTCACCCCCTCCAACTTCCAGAATCTGATCGCCGGCAACGCCTACGTGCTGGTGCTGGCCATCGGCATGGTGATGGTGATCGTCGTCGGACACATCGACCTGTCGGTGGGCTCCGTGGCGGCATTCGTCGGCATGTCGGTCGCCATCTCGATCCGGGACTTCGGCGTCCCGTGGTGGGGCGGCCTGCTGCTCGGCCTGCTGATCGGCGCCATCGTCGGCGCGTGGCACGGATTCTGGCTCTCCAAAATGGGCATCCCCGGCTTCATCACCACCCTCGCCGGAATGATGATCTTCCGCGGCCTGGTGATCTGGTGGTCCGGCTCGATCTCCGTTCCGGTTCCCCGCGAGTTCTCCTTCTTCGGCGCCGGTTACCTGCCCGAATGGGGACCGGCCGCCACGAACATGAACAACTCGACGCTGCTGCTCGGCATCGTCGGCATCGCCTGGTTCATCTGGAGCGAGCTGAGCAAGCGCTCGGCAGCCGTGGCTCGCGGCGTCGAGTCGCCGATGTGGGCCTCGGTGACGCGGATCGTGCTGGTCACCGCCGTCATCGGCTACGTCACCTACCTGTTCGGCTCCGGCCGCCCGGGCACCTCGTTCCCGATCCCCGGCGTGATCCTGCTGATCCTCGTCATCATCTACCACGTGATCACCCAGCGCACCCGCTTCGGCCGCCACATCTACGCCGTCGGCGGCAACAAGGCTGCGGCCGCGCTGTCCGGCGTCAACGTCTCCAAGACCTACTTCCTCGTGATGCTCAACATGAGCTTCCTGGCAGCGGTGGCGGGCATCCTGTTCATCGGCCGCTCCACCTCCGCCGGTCCCAACGACGGCAACATGTGGGAACTCGACGCCATCGCGGCCGTGTTCATCGGCGGTGCAGCGGTCTCCGGCGGCATCGGCACCGTGCTGGGCTCCATGATCGGCGGCCTGGTGATGGCCGTGCTCAACTCCGGCCTGATGCTGATGAACGTCGGCGCCGACAAGACCCAGGTGATCAAGGGCCTCGTGCTGCTGGCCGCCGTCGCCTTCGACGTCGCCAACAAGGCGCAGGGCAAGCCGTCGATCATCGGCGCGATCACCGCGCGCTTCGGAGGCAGCAAGACCTCCGAGAAGAAGGTCGAAAGCTCCTCCTGATCCGCTATCCATCTCTATCAACTCTGACCGACATATCCCTCTCCGGAGAGGCCGGGGAGGTCAATGAAAGGAATCCCCATGAAGTCCAAGCTCGCGAAGGTCGCAATCGGCCTCGTGGTCGCGTCGCTGAGCCTGACGGCGTGCGGCGGCGGCCGCGGCAGTGAGACCACCGACCCTGGCAACACCACTGATCCCGGCGCCACCAGCACCGGCGGCGGTGGCGGCGAAGGCTTCGCCGCCGACGCCACCATCGGCGTGGCGCTGCCCTGGCTGGGCACCCAGAACTGGGCCGAGGCCGACACCATGTTCAAGGCGAAGCTGGAAGAGGCCGGCTTCAAGGCCGTCGTCCAGGCCGCTGACAACAAGGTGCCCTCGCAGCAGCAGCAGATCGAGTCGATGGTCGAGCAGGGCGCGAAGGTCATCGTCGTCGGCCCCATCGACGGCACCCAGCTGGGTTCCGTGCTGGAGACCGCCAAGGCGGCCGGCGTCTACATCCTGGGCTACGACCGCATGATCGAGAACACCGAGGCCGTCGACGGCGTCATCCAGTTCGGCTCGGTTCGCACCGGCCAGCTGCAGGGCCAGTCGCTGCTCGACGGGCTCGCCACCAAGGGTGACGGCCCCTACAACATCGAGCTGTTCGCCGGCGGCCCCGCCGACCCGAACGCCGGCCTGTTCTTCCAGGGCGCCATGGAGGTTCTCCAGCCCAAGATCGACGACGGCACCCTGACCGTGGTCTCCGGCCAGACCGACTTCACGCAGGCCGCCACCCAGGACTGGGACAACTCGAAGGCCCAGGCCCGCATGGACTCGATCCTCGCCGGCAACTACGAAGGCAAGCAGCTCGACGGCGTGCTCTCCCCGAACGACGGCATCGCCCGCGCGATCCTGACCTCGAACCAGCAGGCCGGCCGCGACCTGCCGATCGTCACCGGCCTCGACGCCGAGAACGAGTCGGTGAAGTGGATCGCCGATGGCCGCCAGTACTCGACCGTCGCCAAGCCGACCGATCAGCTGGTGGGCAAGACCATCGAGCTGATCCAGGCGCTGCAGTCCACCGGCACCCTGCCGGAGCCCTCCGAGAAGGCTGACAACGGTGCGAAGGAAGTCGGCATCTACCAGCTCGATCCGCTGGTGGTCACCAAGGACAACCTCAAGGAGGCCTTCGCCAACGATCCCGAGCGTCTCGCTCTGATCGAGGGCTGATCGTCCAGTAACCGAAGAGGGCGGTGGTCCGGAGCAATCCGGGCCACCGCCCTCTTTTTTCGCTCCTTGAGGTGCGAGGCCCCCCGCGGCCGAGCCTCGAAAGGAACGCGACCTCCAGGCAGGGATCCTCCCCTTGTCAGACCCCGCGTAGCCGGCTGTATCCATGCGTGTCTCGTGTAGCCTTCCCGGCATGCGCACCTCGGATCGGGAAGCACGGCAAGCGCAGCTGCTCAACGTGCTCAGGCGAAGCCAGGCCCCGCTGTCGGCACGCGTCGTGGCCGAGCAACTGGGCGTCTCGCCGCGCACCGTTCGCGACTACGTCGCCGGCCTCAACGACGGACTGGACCGGCCGGTGGTCATCTCCGATCAACGGGGCTACCACCTCGACGAGCAGGTGTACTGGCGGCTCCGGTCGGCCCGCGCCACCAAACAGGCCAGGGTCGACACGCCACGCCGGCGGCTCGCGGCGCTGCTACGCTGCCTCGCTCGCGAGGGAGAAGGCGATGTGTTCGAGCTCGCCGAGCGTTTCCACGTGAGCGAGGCGACGCTGGAGTCCGACCTGACGCGGGCTCGCTCGGTCCTGCGCCAGCACGACCTGGTGCTGCGCCGCGACCGCGAGCACGTCGTCGTCGAGGGCACCGAGCGCGCAAAGCGCGGGCTGCTCCGCGGCCTGCTGTTCTCGTCGGATGAGGGTGCCGGTCTCGACGCCCTCACCAGCGTCCGGGAACGGCCGGGGAGCCAGATGGCGCGGCTCTCCAAGGCGCTCACCACCGCGCTGGCCGGCGCAGACCTCGAACTCAACGAGTACGTGCGCGGGGATCTGCTGATCCACCTCACCGTCGCGAGCGAACGCGCCAGCTCCGGCTCCGCGATCAGCGGAGCCGGGCTCCCCGCCGACGCCGACCCTCGTATCACCGACGGGGTCCGTGCGGTGACAGATGCCGTGCACTCGGTCACCGGTGCGGTGCTGGAGGACGGCGAGCAAGCGCTGCTCTACAACTTCCTCCTCGCGAACGGCCGAGCGAAGCACGGCACCGGCACTCTCGAACCGGAACCGCAGGTGCTCGCACTCACCCGCGACACCGTCGCCGCGTTGACCGATCAGTTCGGTCTCCAGTGGCCCGACGACCGTCCGCTGGCACCGCTGGCCCTTCACCTGCAGCACCTCCTGGAGCGGGCCAGACTGGGCCGCCAGCTGAGCAGCCCGCTCGGAGCCGGCTTCAAACGCACCTATCCGCTCCTGCACGAGATGGCTCTGCTGTTCGCGCACGCGCTCCACGCCCGCACCGGCCTCGTGGTGGATCCCGGCGAGATCGACTACCTCGCGCTGCACCTGGGCGCCCAGTTGCAGGACCAGCTCGAGGCCGGACCGCCCGTCACGATCACGCTGGTCGCACCCGGGCAGTGGGATCTCACCCGCCAGCTGGCCGAGCGAGTGGATCACGCGGCCGGCGGCAGGGCGACCGTGGAGAGCACCGTCACCGACCTCACCGCCGACCTCACGACGATCACGAGCGATCTCATCGTCTCCACCTCCGCACCGCCCGCCACCTTGCACATCCCGTTCCTGCGGATCAGCCCGTTCTGCACCGACGCCGACGTCACCGCCATCCGCGAGGCGGTCCGCGTCGAACGCGAACGACAGCGGCGCCAGGCATTACGGGCTGCCGTGGTCGCGATGCTGGATCCCGCCCTGTACGAGCACCGGCCACGGTTCGCCGACGCTGAAGAGGCGATCCGAGCCGGTGCCGATCTGCTCGTCGCGCACGGCCTGGCCGAGCCCGGATTCATCGACGACGTGCTGGAACGAGAACGGCGCTCGGCGACGTCTTTCGGCGGGCGCTTCGCCATCCCCCACTCCCTCTACCAGGACAGTCTGCGCACCGGCGTCTGCGTGCTGGCCTGCGACGAGCCCGTAGCCTGGGGCGATTCCGACGTGCAGCTGGTCGTCATGTTCGCGATCGCGCCCGACGGGATGGCCGTCTTCCGCCGGGTACTGGAGGCCCTGATCGAGGCGCTCGGAGAGCCGGCCGACGTCGACCGGCTCGTCGCGGCGTCCACGGCCTTCGATTCGTTCTCGGCCATGCTGCTGGAACTCCTCACCTGAGATCACGTCTGGGCAGGCGGAGCTTCTGCCGGGGTGCGGCAGAAAAGCTACTGGCACCGCTACCTCCGGCTGGCGACGATAGCGGTGACGCCTCACCGCAGAGGCGCCTCTGAAAGGAGTGAATCACATGGAAACCATTCGCGTCCTCTTGGTGTGCGGCTCGGGAGCCAGCTCCGGCTTCATGGCCGCCAACATCCGCAAGGCGGCGACCGCCCGAGGGCTCAACGTCTCGGTGACCGCGCGCAGCGAATCGGAGATCGAGAACTACGTCGACGACATCGACGTGCTCATGGTGGGCCCGCACCTGGCCTACATCGTGGACGAGGTGGACGACTACGTCGGTGACCGTCCCGTCGCCGTCATCCTGATGCGCCCCGACTACTACTCCACCCTCGACGGCGACCTCGCCATCGATCACCTGATCGCCGTCCTCTCGGACGAAGACGCCTGATGAAGAAGTTCATCCAATGGCTGGAGGGGTCGTTCGCGCCCCGAATGTCGAAGGTGAACAACAACGTCTGGATCGTGACCCTCAAGGACTCGATCATGCAGGCCCTGCCGTTCATCTTCGTCGGCTCACTGTTCGCGATGCTCGCGATCCTCAACGACTACATCCCCGCGCTGCCGAGCTTCTGGACGCCCTACGGCTGGACCATGGGCATGGTCTCGCTGTTCGTCGCGTTCTTGATCCCGTTCAACCTGATGGAGAAGAAGCGCCTGCGCAAGCAGCGCATCATCGCCGGCCTCGCCGGCCTGGTGCTCTTCCTGATCACCATCTCCCCCCAGGTGATCGCCGACGGCAACCCGGGCTTCGGCCACGCGGCGCTCGGCGCCGGCGGCATGTTCGTCGCCATCGTCACGGGCATGGTGACCGCGTTCATCATGTCGCTGATCGGGACGTTCTCGTTCTTCAAGGAAGACTCCCCGATCCCCGACTTCGTGCGCGCCTGGTTCGACTCCATGCTGCCGGTCGGCGTCGTCGTCGTGTTCGGCTGGGTGCTGATCGACCTGCTGCATTTCGACCTCTACAACATCGTGCTGGCGATCTTCTCGCCGCTGGCCGGCATCATCGAGAGCCCGTTCGGGTTCATGCTGATGATGTTCATCTGGTGCTTCCTGTACTCGATGGGCATCTCCACGTGGGTGCTCACCCCCATCACGCAGCCGGGGCTGCTCGCCGCCATCGCGGCCAACGTCGCCGGAGAGGCCGAGAACCTGGTGACCTCCACCAGTATCTTCTCCACCTACCTCTGGATCGGCGGCATCGGCTGCACCATGCCACTGGTGATCATGTTGATGCGCTCGCGCGCCAAGCGACTGAAGGCCCTCGGCCGAGCGAGCTTCGTGCCGTCGCTCTTCAACATCAACGAGCCCGTCGTGTTCGGCGCCATCGCCTGGAATCCCACGCTGATGCTGCCGATGTGGCTGCAGGGCATCGTGCTGCCGCTGGTGGTGTGGCTGTTCACCAAGATCATTCCGCTCGCCCCCATTCCGATGCGGCAGTTCGAGCTCTGGTACACGCCGTTCCCCTTCGCGACGTGGTTCACCACCGGCTCGGTGATGGCCCTGGTGCTGCTGGTGATCGTCGTCGCGCTGTCGACGCTGATCTGGTACCCGTTCTTCGTCGCGTACGAGAAGATCACGCTCGAGGCCGAACTCCGCACCGATGGCGCAGCGGTCGACGAGGCACCTGCGGCGGCCTCCGTCGCTCCGACGGCGCCCGCCGCCCAACCGGCCACGGAGCCCACATCCCCGACACCGGCCACCGCACCGGCGTCTGGGGGCATCACCCTCAAGCGGCCCACCCGGCGCAAGGTGGTCAACGACGCCGCGCCCGGACCGAGCAATCCCTCGAAGGAGAACTGAGCATGGAAGCGAAGCAGATCGCCGCGTCGGCGATGCAGATCATCATCAAGTCCGGCGAGGGCCGCAGCAACACCTATCGGGCGATCGACGCCGTCCATGCCGGCGACTTCGCCAAAGCGGCGGAACTCATCAAGGAGGCCAACCAGGGCATCAAGGCCGCCCATATCGTCCACACCGAGATGATCCAGTCGGAGGCCGGCGGCGAGGAGTTCGGCTACTCGATGCTCTTCTCTCACGCCCAGGACACCCTCATGACGGCGTACAGCGAGTTCCGGCTCGTGAAGAAGCTGCTGCCCACCCTCGAGTCGTTCGACGCGAGGCTCCGCGCGTTGGAGGCAACCGATGAGTGATCTGAGCATTCCGACCGGCTTCCCCGCCGACTTCCTGTGGGGCGGAGCGATCGCCGCGAATCAGGCCGAAGGCGCCTGGCAGGAGGGCGGCAAGGGCTGGTGCCTGGCCGACATCAACCTGTACCGGGGTGACCTTCCACCGGAGAAGCGCTCCAACAAGGAGATGACGACCGACCAGATCGCCTTCCACGTCGCCGACACCGAGGGCCGCTACCCCAAGCGGGAGGCGATCGACTTCTACCACACGTTCGACTCCGATCTTGAGCTCATGGCGGGCACCGGCATGAACGCGTTCCGGACGTCGATCAACTGGGCGCGGATCTTCCCCAACGGGGACGACGCCGAACCCAATGAGGAGGGCCTCGCCTACTACGACCGGCTCATCGACTCGATCCGCGCCCACGGCATGGAGCCGATGATCACCTTGTCCCACTATGAGATGCCGCTCAACCTCACCACGTCCTATGACGGGTGGTACTCCCGGGAGGTCATCGATCTCTTCGTGCGCTTCGCCGACGTGGTGTTCCGCCGCTACTGCGATCGCGTGAAGTACTGGATCCCGGTCAACCAGATCAACCTGATCACGCACGAGTCGTTCAACCATCTGGGAGTCGCGGCCGACCGAGTCACCAGCCTCGAGGAGGCCAAGTTCCAGGCCGTCCACAACGAGATGGTCGCGGCGGCGAAGGTGACGGCCCTGGCGCACGAGATCGATCCGGAGGCCCGCGTCGGTGTGATGCTCTGTCATGGCAACGCGGACGCCGCCACCTGCCATCCGGCCGACGTGCTCGCCGCCCGGCAGCAGAACCAGCTGCAGTACTTCTTCAGCGACGTGGCGGTGCGCGGCTCCTATCCGGGGTTCATCAAGCGCTACCTGGCCGACCGTGGACTCACCGTCACCTTCGGCGACGGGGACGCCGAGGCGCTCGCGGCGGGGACGGTCGACTTCATGTCGTTCTCGTTCTACTACACGAACGTGACCGACGCCGAGCGATGGGCGGCCGGCGACAGCGACGGGTACCGCAACCCGCACCTGGACGCCAACGAATGGGGCTGGGCGATCAACCCCACCGGCCTGCGGGTGGCGCTGAACGACTACTGGGACCGATACCAGGTGCCGATCTACATCACGGAGAACGGCTTCGGCCACCGGGACGTCGTCGAGGCCGACGGATCGATCCATGACACGTACCGCATCGACTACATGCGGGCGCACCTGGCGGCGATGCGCGAGGCGATCGTCGACGGCGTCGACCTCCGTGGCTGGTTCTGGTGGGGGCCGATCGACATCGTGTCGTGTTCCTCCAGCGAGATGGCCAAGCGGTACGGCTACCTCTACGTGGACCTGGACGACCATGGCAACGGCAGCGGCGCCCGCATCAAGAAGGACTCCTACGCCTGGCTGACCGGCGTCGTCGCCTCCGGAGGTGCCGCTTTGTAGACCGTCGGAGCGGAGTGTTCTTCAGCCGGCGAGGCGCACGCGCGGGTGTCCGTTCGCGTGCGCCTCGGCCATGTAGGCCTCGAAGAACGCTCCGCCCGGCGCGAGTCCCGGGCGACCGCCGACGGCGTCGAGGTCCAGCACGATCTCGGTGGCCGGCTGGTCGGGCACGATAGAGCGGGCGGCGGCGACCGCCTCCCTCACCATCTCGCCCTCCTTCTTGATGGTGCCGTTCTCGTCGATCAGGCCGAGGTCGTACTCCAGCTCCGGGTACTGGCCGAGCGCGCGCGCCACGTCGTGAGAGCACCACCAGGTGAGCCCGTACACGTCCGGAGCGGCGGCGACCTGCGCGACCGTCTCCTCGATGAAAGCGGGGATCGACGCCTCCGGGAGCACGTTGCGCGGGGCCCCCACCTCCTGCATCCAGATGGGGCGGGCGGGGTCGGTCTGGAAGGCGCGCGCCACCTCCATCAGATAGCGGGCATGGGCCCGGGTCTCGAAAGCGTCCGGGCCGTAGAGCTGGCCGGTGCCGTTGAACACCCACGAGTGCACCAGCGTCACGTCGCCCTCGCGCGCGACGTGCTCCAGGGTGAAGGGCTGCCGGTCGTCGTACCAGGAGGCGTCGTAGCAGGAGTGCAACGCGAGCAGATCCGGCGCCCCGCGGCGCACGGCGGCGAGCATCTCCCCTAGCCACACGGTGATCTCGTCGGGCGTGGCCGGATGCGGGTCGGGATGGATGCCGCCGGAGAACTGGTTCACCTCGTTGCCGACGGTGACCGCGAAGGCGTTCTCGTGGCCGGCAGCCACGGCGGAGATCGCCTCGAGGTAGCGGGCGGTGGCCGCGATGGCGTCGGGGTCGGTGAACATATTGCGACGGTGCCAGCTGAGCAGCCAGGCCGGCAGGAAGTCAAAGCTGGACAGGTGCCCCTGGAGTCCGTCGACGGCGACGCTCAGCCCAGCCTTCGCGGCGAGCGTCAGCACCTCGTCGAGGCGGCCGAGTGCGGTGGGGCTGATGAAGGTGGGATTGGGCTGGAAGAGCGGCCACAGCGGGAAGACCCGCACGTGGTCGGCGCCGAGCTGAACGATGGTGTCGAAGTCGCGAGCGACCTCCGACGCCTCGAAATCCAGCCAGTGATGAAACCAGTCCGCCCGGGGGGTGTAGTTGACGCCAAACTTCATGCCGTTGCCTCGTTGCGTAGGGGTGAACCAAGTCGCATCACTGTAGCGCTTTAGAACGGCGCCTGGAAGGCCTCGGACGACACCCACCGTCAACCGAGTAGAATGCGCTTTCGAACCGGAACAAGAGCGAGGGTGCATTGCCTGTCAAGGATGGAGGCCGCAAGAAGAAGCGGGTCACGATCAGTGATATCGCCGAGCGCGCGGGCGTGACCAGCGGCGCCGTTTCCCTTGCCGTCAATGGCAAACGTGGTGTCTCCGATGCCACACGCGCCCGCATCCTCAACGTCGCGAAGGAACTCAACTGGCGCCCCAGCCACGCCGCCCAGACATTGATGGGCAAGGCGGCCGAGGCCATCGGGCTCGTCCTTACCCGGCCCGCGGCCGTGGTGGGCGAGGAGATCTTCTTCACCAAGTTCATCGCGGGCGTGCAGTCGGCGCTCAGCGAGCGCGGCTACTCTCTGCTGCTGCAGATGGCCAACGACACCGCCGCCGAGATCGCTATTCATCAGGCGTGGATGGGCGACGGCAGGGTGGACGGCATCCTCGTGCTCGACCTCCGGGTCGACGATCCGCGCATCGCGGCCCTGATCGCACTGGACGCGCCGACGGTGGTCGTCGGCGGCGATGTCGACGATGCCAGGATCCGCAGCCTGCACGTCGACAACGCGCAGGCCATGCAGCTGATCATGGAGCACCTGCACGAGCTGGGACATCAGCGCGTCGGGCTGGTCACGGGCGATCAGTCCTTCCGCCACATCCAGCACCGGATGCAGGCCTTCGAACAATTCTGCGTGGACCACGGCATCTGGGGGCAGGCGCTGGCAGGCGGCTTCGACACCACGCTGGCCCGCCGAGCCACCGAGCGCCTTCTGAAGTCGCCCCAGCCACCCACCGCGATCGTCTTCGACAGCGAGGTGATGGCGCTCGCCGGCATGAGCGTCATCGCACAGCGCGGGCTCTCCATCCCCGAGGACATCTCGATCGTCTCCTGGGAGGACTCCACCACCTGCCAGGTGCTGCACCCCACCCTCACCGCGCTGGACCGCGACGCAGTGTCGCTAGGACGCTTGGCGGCGGCTGAGATGTTCAGCCTGCTCGCCCACACCGAGGCGAAACCCGAGCCCATGGGGATGCAGGTCGTGCACCGGGAGTCGACGGGCCGACCCTCGGCGCTCGCCACCCACTGAACCGTTCGGGCTTTTCCCTTGACACACGGCGGCGCCGATGCCTACGGTGTCCGTACTTAAGCGCTGTAGTTGCGGGGTCGCAGCAGCGCACCGATCGGCTCAAGGAAGTGCAGAAGATGCAAATACGATGGACAAAGACAGTGGCAGCTCTCGCCACAGCGGCGCTGGCTCTCACCGCGTGCACCGGAGGAAGCGGCCCGGCCACCCCTGCGGAGCCCGTGGACACCGACGGTGAACTCAGCGGCACCGTGTCGTTCCAGACCTGGTCGCTGAAGAACGAGACCTTCGCCCCCTACTTCGAGGCCCTGATCAAGGACTTCGAGGCGGAGACCGGTGTGAAGGTCGAGTGGCTCGACCAGCCGGGTGACGGCTACCAGGACAAGGTGCTCAGCCAGGCCAACTCCAACACGCTGCCCGACGTGATCAACCTCCCTCCGGACATCGCCTACCCGCTGGCCGACGCCGGCGTCCTGCTCGATCTCGCCACCGCCAAGCCCGACCTGGCGTCGGTCTACGTGCCCGGCGCGTGGGAGGCCTACCAGTACCCGGGCCTCGAAGGCACCTTCGGCCTGCCCTGGTACCTCGGCACCGACCTCGCCTGGTGGAACGGCGAGGAGCTGAAGAAGTACGGCGCCGACGTCGAGAACCTGCCCACCACCAACGAGGACATGCTCAAGCTCGCCACCGAGGTGGGAGAGGCCTCCAACGGCCAGATGCCGCTGCTCTCGTCGATGCCCACGCTCGACCTGTTCGCCTCCAGTGACATCCCGGTCATGAACGAGGCCGGCGAGTTCGTGTTCAACACGCCCGCCGCAGCCAAGATCATCGACGACTTCGCCGCCGCCTACGCGGCCAAGGCGCTCCCGCCCGAGGTGCTGACCGGCGACTACGGCGGCAACGCCGACATGTACAAGCAGGGCAAGGTGGCCTTCACCACCGCCGGCTCCGGCTTCGCCCGCGATCTGAAGACCGACGCCCCGAAGATCCACGACGTCACCATCGCGACCCCGCGCATCGGCGCCGCGCCGCTGTTCGTCCAGGGCCTGTCCGTCTCGGCGCAGTCCAAGAACCAGTCCGCCGCGCTCGCGCTGGCCGAGTACGTGACCAACACCGAGAACCAGCTCAAGTTCGTCGAGATCGCCGTCGGCTTCATGCCTGGCACCGTCGAGGGCAGCGCCAACGCCGATGCGCTGACCGCCGCCATCGAGGATCCGCTGCAGAAGTCGGCCATGGAGATCATCTCCGAGTCGATGAAGACCGCCAAGATCCTCACCCCGTTCCAGTGGACCGGCGCGATGAAGACCTACATGGACCAGCAGATGGCTCTGGCCCTCAAGGGCGAGCTCGGCTCCCAGGAGGCACTCGACAAGATCGTTGCCTACGCGAACGAGAACCGGATCGAGAACTGAGCCGATGACCGCAACACCAGCACCCAAGAAGCGAGGGACGCTTCGGTCCCATCGGTGGTTCACGCCGTGGCTACTCGTCGGCCCAGCCCTCATTTGGGTGCTGGTGTTCGGCATCTGGCCCTTCGTCAACACCGTCTTCCTGAGCTTCACCAACGCCCGCCCGCTGCGCGGGGGCGAGTTCGTGGGGCTCGCCAACTACGCACGGATGTTCGAGGACGAGCTGTTCGGCTACTCGCTGATCACGGTCGCCGTCTACGTGGTGGTCTGCGTGCCGCTGCTTACCATCCTGCCGCTGCTGCTCGCGATGCTCGTGGAGAAGGTGATCCCCGGTATCTCCTTCTTCCGCACCACCTTCTACTTCCCCGTGATCGCGTCGGTGGTCGTGGTGGCCCTGATCTGGTCCTGGCTGTTCGACAGCCGCGGCCTGATCAACCAGGCCATGCTGGCCATGGGCATCGCCGACCAGCCCATCGCGTTCCTGGTGGAGCGCTGGTGGCTGATCCTCTGCGCCATCCTGCTGACGGTCTGGAAGGGTCTGGGCTACTACATGGTGGTCTACCTTGCGGCCCTCGGCAACGTGGGCAAGGAGCTCCATGAGGCAGCGATGATCGACGGAGCCAACACCTTCCGCCGGTTCCTCAGCGTCACCATTCCCGGCGTGCGCGGCGCCATGCTGCTGATCTCCGTGCTGATCACGGTGTCCGCTATGCGCGTCTTCACCGAGCTGGAGGTGCTCTCCAAGGGCACCGGCGGCCCGGGTGGACAGGCGATGTCGATCGTGATGCTGATCCGCCAGGTGGGCTCCGGACTGAACGGCAACGTCGGCTACGCGTCGGCGCTCAGCGTCGCGCTGTTCCTGCTGACGCTGCTGCCGCTCATCCTGATCGCCTGGCTGAACAACGACGACCGCGGAAAGAAGGCCAAGTGATGAGCACCACGACGACACCCAAGAACAAGGTGGAGAAGGAACGCGCCTACCGCCGCGGCGGCTCGGGCGATATCACCAAGCCGACTCTGGCCGGCCTGGTCGTCCGCTACATCCTGCTGCTGGTGATGACCCTGATCGTGGTCGGCCCGCTGGTGTGGCAGCTCGCCACGTCCTTCAAGGGCGTCGGCGACGAGATCTACTCGTTCCCGCCGTCGCTGATCCCCGAGGATCCCACGGTGAGCAACTACACGCGGGTCACCGAGTTCATCCCGGTGTACACCTACGCGTGGCACTCGCTGCTCGTCTCGGTCGGCACGGTCGTCAGCAACGTGGTGCTCGCCACCATGGGCGGCTACGCGATCGGCACCATGAAGTTCAAGGGCAAGATGATCGCCATGGGCATCCTGCTCTCGACGATGCTGCTGCCCGGTGAGGTCACCGTCACCAGCAACTTCCTGACCATCCGTGCCCTGGGCCTGGCCGACACCCTGTGGGGCGTCTTCCTCCCCGGCGCGATCGGCGCGATGAACGTGCTGCTGGTTGCCACCGCCTGCCGCGCCATCCCGCACGACGTGCTGGAGGCGGCCACCATCGACGGCGCCACGACCTGGCAGCGGATCCGGCACATCGTGTGGCCGAACATCCGCGGCATGGTCAGCGTGGTAGCGATCTTCGCCTTCATCGGCGCATGGGACGACTTCCTGTGGCCGTTGATCGTGCTGACCGATCCGTCGAAGTACACCCTGACGGTGGGCATGGCCTACCTGAACGGCAACTTCGCCGCCGATCCGCGTCTCATCGCGGCCGGCACCATGATCGCGCTGGTTCCCATCGTGATCATGTTCTCCACGATGCAGCGATTCTTCTTCGCCGGCGTGCAGGAAGGCGCTGTCAAGGGGTGACCACTCCACTCCCTCACCACGACGCTGGCCTGCCGCGAGACTCGGTCTCCGGCAGGCCAGCCGTCGCGGAGCGCGGGCTCCATCTCGATGCTGCGCGGATGTACTTCCCCGGCGAGTGGATCCATGCGCTTCTCGAGCGCATGGCCGATTTGCGGCTGAACGCGTTCCAATGGCACTTCTCGGAGAACGAGGGGGTCCGTCTCGCGTCGTCGGCGTTCCCCGAGATCGTCTCCGCCGAGCACATCGATCGCAGCGAGGCGCGAGAGATCATCGCCCACGCCCGCGACCTGGGCATCGACGTCGTGCCTTCGCTCGACATGCCGGGCCACCTCCGGCACGCGCTGGCCACACGGCCCGAACTGCAACTTCCCTCGCGTGGCGGCATCGACACCAGCCACGCCCTCGACATCACCAACCCCGCGGCGGTCGACTTCGCCCGACGGCTGATCGACGATTACGCAGACGTTTTCCGCGACAGCACGTACTGGAACCTCGGCGGAGACGAGTTCGTCGACTTCGTCCGCATGGACGACTACCCGACGCTCGCCGCGGAGGCCGAGCGACGTTTCGGGCCGGGGGCAACGGGTTTCGACCTTCTGACCGACTTCGTCAACGAGATCGCCGAGTACCTCATCCAGCGAGGCTTCACCCCCCGCGCGTGGAACGACGGCCTGTTCCGCAGCAGCCTAGTGCGCCTGGATCCGCGCGTCGAGATCACGTGGTGGACCAACTACCACCGGGACATGCGGCCCGCCGAGGAGGCCTTCGCCGCGGGTCACCGGGTGCTGAACTTCGACGACCGGCACTGGTACTACGTCGTCGGTCAGAACGCCGGCTACTGGCACCCGACGTCGGAGCGCGCCTGGGCCGACGACTGGCACCCCGGCGTCTTCTCGCCGCTCGCCGGCGTCACCGCTCAGGAGTGGCGCCAGCCCTACCCGGATCTTCTTGCCGGCGCCTATTTCTCGATCTGGAGCGACAAGGGCGGCGAGTCGCTGGAGGAGATCACTCGACGAATCCAGCTGCCGCTCGCCGCATTCGCGGAACGCTGCTGGAACGGCGGGAGCTCGCTCACCTTCGAGCAGTTCATCGCGCTCGCGACCTCCCCGCGCCACCGCTGAGCCGCCCGTCGTCCTGAGCCAGTTGGCGTTCTCCGGCGGGATTGAGCCCTGCGTGAACAGTCGCGCCCCCGATTCGTCCCCTGAGTGCTCGGCTGATTGAATGTCATCAGGATTCTCAGCACGTTAGGAGGCGCCGGTGATCACCGTGACGGACCTGCACAAGGTCTACCGGCAGGGCAAGCGCGAGGTGGTCGCCCTGGGCGGCGTCTCGCTCACCGTGCCGACGGGCTCCATCCACGGCATCATCGGGCACTCCGGTGCCGGCAAGTCGACGCTGGTGCGCTGCCTCACCATGCTGGACCGCCCCACGTCGGGCTCCATCGAGATCAACGGGGTCAACCTCACCCAGGCCAAAGCCGACGAGCTGCGCACCGCGCGCCGCCGGATCGGGCTGGTGTTCCAGCAGGCCAACCTGTTCGACTCGCGCACCATCGCCGACAACGTCGGCTACCCGCTGGAGCTGGTGGGCGTCGGCAAGGAGGAACGCCGCGCGAAGGTGGCCGAGCTGTTGCGCCTCGTGGGGCTCGCGGATTCGGGCGAGGCTTACCCGTCCCAGCTGTCGGGCGGCATGCGCCAGCGCGTCGGCATCGCTCGGGCGCTCGCGTCGGATCCCGATGTGCTGCTTTGCGACGAGCCCACCTCAGCGCTCGACCCCAAGACCACCGACGAGATCCTCGAGCTGATCCTCGCGCTCAGGGACCGGCTGGACATCGCGGTGCTGGTGATCACCCACGAGATGCACGTCGTGAAGAAGATCTGCGACTCCGTCTCGCTGCTCGACGGCGGCCAGATCGTCGAGTCCGGCCCGCTCACCGAGGTGGTCCGGGAGCTCGACGGCCGACTCAGCCAGTCGCTGCTCGGCATCCCGCCGCACAGCTCGGTGCAGGGCTATCCCGGCGCCCTCGTCGACGTGCTCAGCACGGGCGAGAAGGCCGCGCTGCCCGTCGTGGCGCACACGTCGTCGGTGGTCGGCGCTGAGCTCAGCATCCTCGCGGGGTCCGTCGAGCACCTGGCGGGCACCACCTTCTCTCATCTTCGGATCGCCGTGCCCGAGGGCACCGACCCGCACGCCGTGATCGCCGCGCTGCGCGAGCAGGGCGCCGACGCGCGGCTCACCAGCGAGGCGGATCTGGAGGGGCGTCGATGAACCCCATGAACTGGCTGAACGACCTGTTCAGCAACCCCGCCATCCAGAAGGCGACGCTGCCCGCGATCTGGGAGACGCTCCAGATGGTCGGCATCTCGGGCCTTGTCACGGTGGTCCTCGGCCTTCCGCTGGGTGTGGTGCTGTTCGTCACGCAGCCCGGTGGAATGACGGAGAACAGCGTCATCAACCGGGGGCTCGGGGCGATCGTCAACATCACCCGTTCCTTCCCCTTCGCCATCCTGATGATCTCGATCGGTCCGCTCACCCAGTTCCTGGTGGGCACCAAGATCGGCCCGGTTGCCGCGTCGGTGTCGCTCGCCATCGCCGCCACCCCGTTCTTCGCCCGCCTGGTGGAGACGGCGCTGCGCGACGTGCACAGCGGCAAGTTGGACGCGGCCCACGCCATGGGCTCGACGCGAATGCAGTCGATCACCAAGGTGCTGATCCCGGAGGCTCTACCCACGATCGTCGCAGCCATCACCACCACCGTCGTGACCCTCGTCGGCTACTCGGCGATGGCCGGTCTGATCGGCGGAGGCGGCCTGGGGCGGCTCGCCTTCAACTACGGCTACCAGCGCTACCAGCCTGAGGTGATGTTCTTCCTTGTGATCATCCTGATCCTGATCGTGCAACTCATCCAATGGATCGGCGACGCCATCAGCCGCGCCGTCGACCACCGCTAACCACCCCATAATCGGGCGACTTGTTGTCGCCCCCGGAGCAAAGGAATCCTCCTGATGCGCAAGATTATCCCCACCATCGCGGCCTCGTTGGCAGCAGCCCTGGCGCTCACCGCCTGCGGTTCGAGCACGCCTTCGACCACCCCCTCGGACACCGGCGCCCCCACGACCAGCGAGTCCGCCGAGGCCCCGACTGGCGAGGTGACCGTCGTCAAGGTCGGCGCCAGCCCGGTGCCGCACCAGCAGATCCTGGAGTACATCGACGAGAACCTGGCCGCCGACGCGGGCATCGACCTCGAGATCACCCCCTTCGACGACTACGTGCTGCCGAACGAGGCCCTGGCGGACGGCACCCTGGACGCCAACTACTTCCAGCACCTCCCGTACCTGGAGGAGGAGATCGCGACGAAGGGCTACGCCTTCGAGCACGGTGCCGGCGTCCATATCGAGCCGCTGTCGCTGTTCTCGTCGAAGCACGCCGAGCCCGCGGCCGTCCCGGACGGTGGCCTGATCGCCATCACCAACGACGTGACCAACCAGAACCGCGCCCTGAAGCTGCTGGAGAAGGCCGGCCTGCTGGCCAACATCGACGACGCGGCCTCCGTGCTGTCGCTGACCGACGAGCAGAACCCGAAGGGCCTGCAGTTCGAAGAGACCAACCCTGAGATCGTGGTGACCCTGATCGATGATCCGAAGGTCGACGCCGCCGTGGTCAACTCCAACTTCATCCTGACCGCCGGGCTCAACACCGAGGACGCGATCGACGTGGAGGCGGTCGAGGGCAACCCCTACGCCAACATCCTGGCGTGGCGCACCGACAACACCAACGAGGGCGTCGCCGTCCTCGAGGGCCTGCTGCACTCGCCGGAGGTAGCCGAGTTCATCCGCACCACCTGGCCGTCCGGCAACGTCCTCCCGGGCGCGGCTTCCTGATCCGTCCTCCGCTTTTCCACAGCTGGGCCACCTGCATCACGCAGGTGGCCCGGCTGTTTTGGCACACTGACCCGATGAAGAGCGAACGGGGTCTATCCAACTCGGTCCAGTTGACCGTGCTGTTCCCGCTCGCCTTCCTTATCTTCCTCACCGTCGTGCAGTGGGCGCTGGTGACCTGGGCCAACTCGTCGGCGTTGGCGGCCGCTCAGGATGGCGCTGCCGTCGCCTCAGCCCTCGACGGCAGCGCCGACGCCGGGCGGGAGGCAGCCCAGCTGGCCGCCGACAACGGGTCGATGGGCTCCTTCACCGTCGAGATCCGGCGCGATGTCAGGCACACCGTCGTGACGGTGCGGGGCGTCGCGCACACCCTCCTGCCCGACCTGCTGGGCGCCGTCGAGAAGACGGTGACCCGCCCCACCGAACGGCTCACGCCATGAGGCCGAAGCGCGTCCCGAATCGCGACGAGCGCGGGATGAGCCTCGCGGTCTGGGCGACCTTGGCCATGCCGGCCTTCGTGATCGCCGTCGGGCTCGGAGTGGACTTCGCCGGCCACGCGACGGCCGAGCAGGAGTGCCGGGCGGTGGCACGAGAGGCCGCCCGCTCGGCGGGCCAGCAGGTGGTCTCCGATCTCGACGGCACACCGCGTCTGGACACTGGCGCTGCGAAGGCTGCCGCCCGCGCGATGCTGGACGCGGAGGGATACGGCGGGAACATCGAGATCGGGGGCACCACGATCACCGTCAACGCGTCCGGCGAGTACGACACCTTGTTCCTCGGCCTCATCGGCGTGGACCGGCTGCCCGTCGACGGGACCGGCACCGCCGACGTCGCCCGAGCGTTTCAGGGCCAGCGACGATAGGCCATATTCTGGGGCATATGACTGACGCGCGCGCCGCCCTGTTCGATCTGGATGGCACCCTCACTGACACCGTGCCGATCATCGCCTCAGGGGTCAGCCAGGCCCTGAACGAGTTCGGGGTCGCCTGCCGGCCAGAGCAGGTCGTTCCCTACATCGGAGTACCGCTCGTGGACTCCGTACAGCGGTTGGCCCCGGAGCTGGCGGCCAGCGAACGCTTTCCGGAGATGCTGCGGCTCTACCGCTCAAGGGTCATCGAGACCATCGCGGCGGCCGGCTCCGACCTGTTGCTGCCTGGTGTCACGGAACTCCTATCGGCGCTGCGCGCGGACGGCTGGATGGTGGCGGTGGTCACCGCGAGGCAGACCGCTGCTGCTCACCGTGTGCTCGACGTGGCGGGAATCAGCGACGCAGTGGACCTGGTGATCGGCACCGACCAGGTCGCGAAGGGCAAGCCGGCCCCTGACTGCGCCTTCCTCGCCATGGAGCGCTTCGGCACACAGCCGGCGAACACCTGGTACATCGGCGACGCCGCCACCGACATGCAGATGGCCGTCTCCGCAGGAATCCCGGGCCTCGGCGTCACCACCGGGGCGGGCACGCGGGAGGATCTCCTCGCGGCGGGCGCCCGCGCCGTCGTCGATTCGGCCGACGAGGTTCTCGACATCCTCGCCGCGGCATAGCGGCGTCCGCCGCTCAGGGCAACCCGACGTATCGCGGCGGCAGCCCGGTTGGTACGCTTCCCCCACCGTCAGCGAAGAAGCTGACACTCGTCAGGGGGAACCACCATGAGCGACGTCCGCAGCATCAGTCCGTCTCGATCGATCGTGGCCAGGGTACTCGGCGCATGCCTCGCACTCGCGCTGGCCGTCGTCGGCCTCGTCGCCCTCGTCGTCACACCCGCCTCGGCGGCAGACACGTCGTTCTCGATGAAGGGAAACGGATACTTCGCCTCGGAGAACCTCTACCTCGCGTCGGGGACGTACCAGTTCGACCTCAGCTTCTCGGGCAACACCGGCGGGGATCGGTTCACCTCCTGGGTGTTCCACGAGGACAGCAGCAACTCACCGCTCGTCGTCAGCGATGCCCCCGCTGGTAGTGCGCGGCACCTCATGCAGTTGGACGCCGACCTGGCGTTCTCGTTCTATATCGACGCGCCCGACCACGTGTCATGGGAGGCCTCCATCACGCAGCTGACCTCGCCGTCGGCGAAGCTGAGCCACTCCCTCAGCGGGACCGGCCTGAACGACTCATCGCTGTTCACGGTGAGTCCGGGCGTCTATCGCTTCCGGATGAGCTACTCGGGCAACTCCACGGCCGACGGCGCCGCTCCATTCGCCCTGCAGCTCACCTGCACGGAGGGTGAGACGACGACGTTGTGGTCGGACTACGCAGACAAGGGGTCGATGACCGATTGGCTCGTTGACGATGTGACGTCGACCTGCTGGATCAGCGCGAACAGCGCCAAATGGACGGTGAAGATCGACGGCGCCCTCACGTCGACGCCCACCCCCAGGATCGACGGCTCCCCCACCGTCGGCTCCAAGCTCGTCGCGGTGCCCGGAACCTGGAAGCCATCCGGCGTGAAGCTGTCCTATCAGTGGCTGCGCGACGGGAAGGCGATCGCGGGAGCGACCAAGTCCAGCTACACGCTCACGGCGTCCGACAAGGGCAAGAAGATCAGCATCAAGGTGACCGGCTCCAAGCCCGACCACGAGACCGTCTCCATGACCTCCCGGAAGACGGCGAAGGTCGCCGATCCGCGGAAGTTCTACTCGGCACCCACGCCGACGATCTCGGGCACTGCCAAGGTCGGCAAGAAGCTCGCCGCCAAGGCGGGCACCTGGAAGCCGTACGGATCCAAGGTCAGCTACCAATGGCTCCGAAGCGGCAAGGAGATCAAGGGGGCGACGAAGTCCACCTACACCCTCACCAAGTCGGACAAGGGCAAGACGATCACCGTCAAGGTGACCGGTTCCCGGCCCGGCTACAAGACCACCTCGAAGACCTCGAAGGCCACCTCCAAGGTCAAGTAACTCACTCCCAGCTGAAGCACACACGATGCCTCCTCGCTCCTTCGCAGACGGGGGAACATCTCCCACTGGAGTGTTCTCGGCGGCGGGGCGACATCCTTGTCTGCTCACCTCGCTGCATGCTGTTGTCAACCGACCGTCCTGGTCAGCGCGTGGTAGGGGTGAGGAGGGGTCATGACTGAACAGATCGCCGACGGCTTCGACCGGTTCGTCGCGCATCGATCCGGTCGGCTCTGGCGCGCGGCGTGGTTGCTGACCGGCGATCGACACAAGGCGGAAGACCTGGTGCAGACGGCGCTGTCCAAGACCTACGGGCGCTACGAGTCGATGGCTGACGACGAGGCCTACGAGGCGTATCTGCGGGTGACGCTGTATCGCACCTACGTGAGCTGGTGGCGTCGACGCTGGAACTCGGAGCTGCCCACGGCCGAGCCGCCGGACGAACTGGCCGACGATATATCGTCGTCGATCAGTCTCGACGTGACCAGGGCCCTGGCAGAGCTGCCCAAGATGCAGCGCGCCGTGCTGGTGCTGCGATTCTTCGAGGATCGTTCGGTGGCCGACGTCGCCGAGGCGCTCGGGATCACCGAGGGCACCGTCAAGACCCACACCTCCCGGGGCTGCGCACGCCTGCGCGGCTCCCTCCATCTGGTTGAGGAGGCATCATGAGCGACATCCACGATCTGTTCCACCGGGCCGCTCCCCCTGAGCCCCCGACTCAGGGATGGGCCAACAAGGCGCGCGCCAAGCGGACGCGTCGTCAGGCGACGCTGGGAGGCGTGGCCGCCGTCGCGGTGCTGGCCATCGCCGTGCCGCTGACCCTGCACTTCACCGACGACGGACCGTCCGTCGCATTGCCCCCTGCCGAGACGGCGTCACCGACCCCCGAGCAGACAATCGGCCCCGAACCGGAGAAGACGCAAACCTACCCCGAGGGCTTCTTCTACCCCGAGAACCTCGCCTGCCTGAGTGAATGGGACCGTCCTCGCGAAGCGGGTCCTGGTCCGGTGACCACCGGAGCAACCCAGGTGTGGCTGTGTGGCGACGCCGTCGTGACCGACGTCGTGCCCAGGGAGAAGGCCGACCCAGCCAAGGGACGAAACGGCACGCCCAGCGGGAGTCGCGGGCCGATGGAACCGCTCACCCTGAACCCCGATGAGCTCGTGGCCGCCTATCTGAACGCCCCTGAGGCCGACCCCATGGCCGCGTGCACCGAGGAGTACAGCCTCACCTATCGCCTCGTGTTCGAGTACCCCGACAAGGAGCCGCAGGTGGTGCGAGGCGAGCTGCACGGCTGCCGGACTGCCACCGACGGCGACACCGTGAGGGAAGGTGGGAAAGAACTGTACGACGCGGCGATCGCCGCCTGGACGGAGCAGCGACGCAGCACGGCGGATACTGTCGAGCCGGTACCGGTGAGCAACCTGGACTGCGATATCGCCGGAACCCTGCTGCCGGTCGACCTCGACGAGCTGCGGGTCGCGCTGGTGTGCGACTTCGAGTTGGTCAGCATTCGGGAGCCGCAAAGCATAGAAGAACTCATCGACGCGGTGCGCGAGGGCGGTGAGCCGTTCCCCGACGACTATGTCTGGCCCGACGAACCGACCGGGCGCAGTGTGAACTTGTTGAACGACTTCAGCGACGCCCTGGTCTTGACGGAGATCCGCGAGGGCGAGTTCGAGTTCTTCCACGACGGCGACCTCAGGCTCTTCCGCGCCTCGCCGGAGCTGATCGAACACCTGAAGACCGAAGAATGAGAAAGAGTCCGCAGTTGTGGGCGGGCAGACCCATCATGACTGCGGACTCTCTCATGAGCTGGAGCGGGCGACGGGAATCGAACCCGCGTATCGAGCTTGGGAAGCTAGCGCTCTGCCATTGAGCTACGCCCGCGAAGCCGCCGAAACGGCTCGTCGCCTAGGGTAGCAGGCTCCTGCTCGCGCTGTCAGACCGGCCGGATCCCGCCCTGAAACTCGACGTTCGGCTCTCCGTTCTCGGGCACTAGACTGCGTGAAGTGGACATGGCGGGGCAACGGGGCGTCCCACAGGAGGCTCAAGGCATGACGCGGGATGCCAGCGCCCTCACCCGGCTGGCCATGGCTCACGACGCCTCCCGTTTTCTCCTTACTCCGGAAGAAGTCGTCACCCCGGAGTCCGCTGAGGATGTGGCAGAGCTGTTCCGCTTCGCCCGCCGAGAACGACGCCACCTGACTTTCCGTTCCGGTGGCACCAGTCTCTCGGGGCAAGGCCTGACCGACGGCATCCTCGCCGACACCCGCACGCATTTCCGCCAGATCGAGGTGCTCGACGGCGGCGAGCGCGTCCGCGTCGGACCGGGTGCGACGCTGGCCGACGTCAACGCCAGACTGCGCCACTTCGGCCGACGGCTGGGCCCGGATCCGGCCAGCGCCGTCGCCGCGACGATCGGTGGCATCATCGCCAACAACTCCACCGGCAAGTTGTGCGGCATCCGCGACAACGCGTATCACACCATCGAGTCGATGGTGGTGGTGCTGCCAAGCGGCCTGGTGCTGGACACGGCGGACTCGGCGTCGGACATCGCCCTGCGCCTGGTCGAGCCCGAGCTGGTGGGCGGACTGTTCCTGCTGCGTCGCCGGCTGCGCAGCAATCCGGAGTCGGTCGCGGAACTGCGTCGGCTCTTCTCGATGCGCAACACCATGGGCTACTCGCTCCAGGCGTTCCTTGATCATCACGATCCGGTGGAGATGCTGCGGCACCTGATGGTGGGGTCGGAGGGCACGCTCGGCTTCGTCGCGGAGGCGACCTTCCGCACGGTGCCGCTGCGCCCATACCGCGTGGTGCACGTCGCGTTGTTCGCCACGCTCGAGGAGGCGCTGGAGGCGGTCACCCCGTTGAAGGCCACGGGCCTGGACATCATCGAGCTGCTTGACGTCGACGGCGTCCGCATCGCGCGCACGTTGCCCGACGCTCCCACCCTGTTCGCCGACCTCGACCTCGAGGACCAGTCGGCCCTGGTGCTCGAGTTGCGTCACGAGACCGAGGAAGGGGTGGCCGCGCTCGACGAGGCCGTCAGGAGCGTGCTGGACCGGGTGGAGCCCACCGCCATGCAGCAGCTCGACCCCGAGAAGATCTATCCCACGTGGCGGACCCACCACGGCCTGTTCTCGGCGATGGCCAACCAGCGTCCCGACGGAACGAGCATCCTGCTGGAGGACATCTCGGTTCCGCACGAGCGCATCTCGGCCGTCTGCCATGCACTGACTGCGCTCTTCGTGAAACATGGCTACGAGAACTCGGCCATCACCGGACATCTCGCCGAGGGCACGCTGCACTACATGCTGTATCAGGACTTCCAGGACCAGCAGGAGGTGCGCCGGTTCACCCGGTTCATGCGCGACATGGTCAGCCTGGTGCTGGACAACGGAGGCGTGCTGAAGGCCGAACATGGCACCGGGCGCGCCATGGCCCCGTTCCTGCAGCGCCAGTACGGCGACGAGCTGTACGAGGTGATGCGAGAGGTCAAACGCCTGTTCGACCCCGACCACGTGCTGAATCCCAACGTCATCTTGAACCGCGATCCGCAGGCCCACGTCACACGGTTGAAGCTGTTGCCGCGTCTGAACCCCGCCATCGACTCCTGCGTCGAGTGCGGCTTCTGCGAGCCCAGCGCACCCCGCACTGGCGGGGCGTTGACGCTTCGCCAGCACATCGTCGTGCAGCGCGAGATCGCGGCCCGCACCGACGATCCGGAGCTCGTCGCACAGGTGGCCTACGACTACCGCAACGCCCTGTGGGCCGCCTATCCCCACGACGCCTTGGCGCCGCCGGCATGCCCGTTGGGCATCGACGGCACCAGCCTGGTTCAGTCCGACCGACCAGACGTCGTGGGCGTCGATCCCGCCGCCGAGACGAAGAACGGGGAACGCAACGGCTCGACGATCGCGAACGCCCTGACGGGCCTCATCCGCAAGGTCATCGCCGTCTTCTCCGGCCGGCGGACCTTCGAAGACGAATCGTCCTAGTCTCCGAGACCCGTGCCCACCTGGCGGGCGGCGCGCACCCACTCGTGGTCGACGGGCACCGCCTTGAGATTGCCGGCCACGTCGGCGAGTGGCACGGGCACCGCCTTGCCGGCCTGTGAGGCGACGGTGATGCCGAAGGTGCCCTCCGCCACCAGATCCGCGCCGGCGCTGCCGAGCAGGGTGCCGAGCAGCCGGTCGTTGGCGTCGGGAGTCCCGCCGCGCTGCACATAGCCGAGGATGGTCACCCGCGACTCCAGCCCAGTGGCGCCCTCCAGAGCGGCGGCCAGCTTGAAGGCGTTGTCGCGGTGCGCGGCCTCGACGGCAGCGAGGTGCTGCTTGGCCGCGGCATTCTGCTCAGGCGTCTTCGCGACGTCGACCAGCGCCCTCGCCGCCTCCAGGTTCGCGGCATCCTCGACGGAACGGGCACCCTCCGCGATCGCGATCACGGAGAACTTGCTGCCGCCGTCGGCGCGACGACGCACCGACTCCGCCACCGAATCGATCGAGTAAGGGATCTCGGGAATCAGGATGATGTCGGCACCGCCCGCGATCCCGGAACCCAACGCCAGCCAGCCGGCCTTGTGCCCCATAATCTCGACGAGGATCACGCGGTGATGCGAGTGGGCGGTGGAGTGCAGCCGGTCGACGGCCTCCGTCGCGATGCCGAGCGCCGTGGAGAAGCCGAAACTGGTGTCGGTGTGGGCGATGTCGTTGTCGATCGTCTTCGGCAGGTGGATCACGTTGAGGCCGGCCTTCGCCAGCCGCTGCGCGTTCTTCGCGGTGCCGCCACCACCGATGCACACCAACGCATCCAGGCCGTTGCGCTCCACGTTCTCCAGGATCACGGGCGTCATGTCGCGGACCTCGCCGTCCACCAGCATCTTGTGCGGCTTGTCCCGCGACGTGCCGAGGATGGTGCCTCCGATGGTGAGGATCCCGGAGAGCTTCGTGGAGTCCATCACCTCCCAGCGGTCTTCGACGAGGCCCTTCAGCCCCTCCCTGAAGCCGATCAGCTCCATGCCGTGCTCACCGATGGCCGCCTTGCCGAAGCCGCGGATCGCGGCGTTCAGGCCCGGGCTGTCGCCACCCGCGGTCAGAATGCCGACCTTCATCTTCTTCTTGTTCATCGTGCTCCTCCTTCGTCGGGGGCTGCAGATCCGCTCGGGAACGGGCTCCGACAGGCGCCACCTACTTGCGGGATCTCTAAACTACTCGTATGAGCGAGGCAGAGGGCATAGAACATCTCAGGTGCGCCGACCAGGACCGGGAGCTGGTGGCCGAGGTGTTGAACGCGGCTTATGCCGACGGTCGGCTGAGCTTCGACGAGCACGCCGACCGCATCGCGGCAGCCTATGACGCGAAGACCTACAAGGAGTTGAACAAGCTCACCTCAGACCTCATCCCGGCCGCACCGAAATCACCTCAGCGCTTCGTCCCACCCCCACCGCCACAGCGTGGATACGGCTATCCGCCCGCCCCGGCCACTCCCCGTGCGCCCCATATCGCGCCCGCGACCTCCAGGGGTTTCGACGGCGGCAACGCGCACCTTTCGTCGCTGCGTCCGGGACGGATCACTCTTCTGGAGCCCGTCGTGAAGCTCAGCACCGTGATGGGCGACGTGCATCTGGACCTGATCGGCACCACCTTCGCCCACCAGGAGATCCAGCTCGACACCATGTGCATCATGGGGGAGATCAAGATCCGGGTGCCGGAGGGCGTCGGGGTGCGCACCGAGAACATCAACCCGGTGCTGGGCGAGGTGAAGGTCGAGGGGCTGGTTCCGGTTCCCGGCGGCGTGACCCTGCTGCTGAGCGGCCTGGTGCTCATGGGTGAGATCAAGATCTATGGTCCGGCCATGGACGAACGCAAATACCGAAAACTCATCAAATAGGCGGAAGAGCGAATCACGTGAGCGACCCATCGACGTCCATGAACGACCTCTTCGCACCACCCACCGAGCAATGGCAGCGCCTCTCGCCCAACTATCTGAAGGCGAAGTACCTGGGCTTGGCGGTCAGCGCGGTCATCGTCGGAGGCGGCGGCACCGTGGCCGCCTTCCTCTTCCTACCCGAGCCCTGGGGCTGGGTGGTGCTCGGCGTGATGGTGCTGTGGTTCGCCTGGAGAGCGGTGCGCGCCCCCAGGGTGTTTCGACGGTGGGGCTACGCCGAGCGCGAGCACGACGTCTACCTGACCAACGGCCTCTGGTTCCGCAACCTCACCTGCGTGCCGTACGGCCGGATGCAGATGGTGGAGGTGTCGTCGGGGCCGATCGACCGGATGTTCGGGCTGGCCTCCGTCGAGATGGTCACCTCGTCCACGTCCGGCACCGTGACCATCCCCGGCCTGGACAAGGACGCCGCAGCCGCGCTGCGCGATCGTCTCATCAGCCGCGGCGAGCAGCAACAGGCCGGCATCTGATGACGGAGTCCCATTCCGATGAGGCCCCGGCACCCCGGGAGAAGGTGATCGAGCGCCCGCATCCGCTGACCGGCATCGCCAACGCGTGGATCGCGCTGGTCGCGGTGATCGCGTTCGGCGGGCGTGAGTTCCTGGAGGGCGGTCTCACCTTCGATTGGAGCGGGGCGACGCTGGTCATCGTCGCGATCGTGCTCGGCGTCGCGCTGCTCAGCGTCATCGGAGGCGTCATCACCTGGCGTACCACGACGTTCATCGTCGACGACGAGGAGTTCCGGATCGAGCGCAGCCTGATCTCGCGGGAGTCGACGCGGATCGACTTCACCAAGGTGCAGGCCGTGGACATCCATCGACCGCTGGCCGCGCGGCTGCTCGGTCTGGCCGCCGTGCAGATCGACGTCGGTGGCAGCGGAGGGAAGTCGCTGAAGTACCTGAGCCTCGAGCGGGCCGAGGAACTCCGCGACCATCTGCTCGCTCGCATGGGCGGCCGCACCCGCATCGCCCGACTTCAGCCCGGCCCCGTCCGTCCCGATGACTCCCCAGATGACTCCCCCGAAGACTCCCTCACCAATCCCGGAAAATCGGCCATTGGCCCATTTTCGGCAATAGACACCGCAGAATCGGCCATTGGCCGATTTTCCGGGGAGGGGCCGGGGGCCGCGGGAGAGGTCGGAGGGAGTGCGCCGGGGTGGGCAGCCCCGGCATGGGTGGCTCCGCCGCAGACCGTCGTCGCGGTGAAGCCGGTCACCCTCGTGCTGGGCGTGCTGGTGTCCAACATGGTGTGGTACATCCTGATCTCGATCGTCGTCGGCGTCGTCGGGTTGGCCACCGGCACCCTGGGCGTCTACGGGTTCGGCTTCCTGCTCGGCGCCGCCGGCATGCTGTGGAAGGAGGTGGCCGGCAACTGGGGCTTCGTGCTCACCCAGACGCCGGACGGACTGCACGTCTCCCGCGGACTCACCAGCCGGTCGTCGCAGAGCGTGCGCCAGGACCGGATCCAAGGGGTGCTCATCCAGCACGACTTCCTCCAGCGCATCACCGGGCTGTTCCGCGTCCGGGTCACCGTGCTCGGCCTGGGCGACGAGGAGGGCACCTCCACCGACGTCATGCTCCCCTACGGCACCTGGCCCGAGGTGATGCGCGTGCTGCACGCCATCTGGCCCGACGTCGACCTCTCGACGATCACCCCCAACCACCAGCCCGAGCGCGCCAGGTGGCTCACCCCGCTCAGTTTCGCACACCACACCTGGGGCGCCTCCGACCAGGTCATCGTCGCCGACGACGGCTGGCTCTCGCACTCTCGGCAGATCGTGCCGCACCGCCGGATGCAGTCCATCGGCATCAGCCAAGGCCCGATGCAGCGCCGCCTGCGCCTGGCCAGCGTCGAGATCCACACCACCGACGGCCCGATCAGCCTGAAGGCCTATCACCTCGACGAGGCCGACGCGCGCCGGCTCTTCGACGAGCAGAACCTGCGTGGACGTCGCGCTCGGGCCGCCCAGCGATCGCTCGGCGATCGATAGTTCACGGGCATCCTCGCGTCTGGCGGAGCCGGATACTACCCTGTACCCCATGACCATCAGCTTCGGTATTGATATTGGCGGTTCGGGGATCAAAGGCGCCCCCGTCGACCTCAAGAAGGGAAAGTTCGCTGCCAAGCGACTGCGCATTCCCACGCCCCAGCCTTCGACCCCTCAGGCCTGCGGTGAGGTCATCGCGGCCATCGTCGAGCACTTCGCCGACGAGGTGCCCGCAGGTTCTCCGGTGGGCATCACCATTCCCGGCCCCGTCCAGCACGGCACCGTGCCGTTCATGGCCAACCTCTCGCAGGAGTGGGTGAACTTCCCGGCCAACGACTACTTCGAGGACCGTCTCGGTCGCCCGGTGTCGCTGTTCAACGACGCCGACGCCGCCGGCCTGGCCGAGGTGAAGTACGGAGCGGCCAAGAAGCATCCCGGCCTCGTGATCGTGACCACGCTGGGCACCGGCATCGGCACCGCGCTCATCCACAACGGCGTCCTGATCCCCAACTCCGAACTCGGCCACCTGGAGATCGACGGCTACGACGCGGAGAAGCGCGCCGCGTCGTCGATCAAGGAGAACGAGGGCCTGACCTACCCCGAATGGGCCGAGCGTCTGCAGCGCTACTACAGCCACGTCGAGATGCTGCTCTCTCCTGACCTGTTCGTGGTCGGCGGCGGCATCTCCAAGGATTGGGAGCAGTTCGGTCCGCTCCTCAGGCTGAAGACCCCCATCGTGCCGGCGCAGCTGCTGAACAAAGCCGGCATCATCGGCGCGGCGATCGCGGCCGAGGAGGCCGTCAAGCACCCCGACCAGCTCGCCCACAAGGGCTGACCCAGACGAACAAAACGGGATCCGGATGGTGGTTCGACGACCACCATCCGGATCCCGTTCGGTTTTCCGATGCGGCTCGCGTCAGAGCTTCTGCCAGTCGGGTTTCTCGACCTCCCGGACGCTGCCGTCGCGCTCCAGTACGAGGAACCGGTCGAAGCCGTTCGCGAACCACCTGTCGTGCGTCACGGTGATCACCGTCCCGTCGAAGTCCTCCAGCGCGGCCTCGAGTGCCTCGGCGGAGGGCACGTCCAGGTTGTCGGTGGGCTCGTCGAGAAGCAGCAGCGTGGCACCGGACAGCTCGAGCAGCAGAATCTGGAGGCGCGCCTGCTGGCCGCCGGACAGCGTGTGGAACCGTTGATCGATCGCCTTGTCGAGGCCGTAGCGGGCCAGCGGCTCCAGCGCCTCGTCGGGCTGGAGGGATGCGAGATCCCACAGGATCTCGGACAGCTGACGCTGATCCAGATCCGCTCGAGCGTTGGTCTGGGAGAAGTGGCCGGCCTGCACCCTGGCGCCGAGCGTCACGCTCCCCCGGTACGCCACCGTCTCGTCGCCCGCGATCACCCGGAGCAGGTGGGACTTGCCCACGCCATTGCCGCCCAGCACCGCGACCCGTTCACCGTGCAGCACCTCCAGATCGAATGGATCGGTGAGCCCCTCGACAGCGAGCCCAGACGCCGTCAGCACGCGCTTGGCGGTCTGCCCGCCGGCGAATCGCATCTGCACCTCTTCGCGCTCCGGGGCGCGGGGCGGTTCCTTGGCCAGGTGCCTCTCGAGCCTGGTGACGGCCGCCCCGGTCTTCGGCGAGGCGGCGTTCCGGAGCCGTTCGACGAGCGCG
Organism: Tessaracoccus caeni; assembly: GCF_029211185.1. Taxonomy (GTDB): domain Bacteria; phylum Actinomycetota; class Actinomycetes; order Propionibacteriales; family Propionibacteriaceae; genus Arachnia; species Arachnia caeni. The sequence continues at coordinate 156,326 of NZ_JARGDO010000003.1, read as the reverse complement.
GTGAGCTTGTCGCGCTGCTCGCGCCACCGTCGGTGCGACAGGTCGAGGCGTGCGTGCCGATGCAGATGCTCCTCCCGGTAGCTGGCGTATCCGCCGCCATGCGCCCACGCCGAGTTGCCCCGTCCCTCGCGCCCCTCGAGCGTGATGATGTGATCGCCGACGGCCGCCAGCAGTTCACGATCGTGGGTGATCAGCAGCACCGACTTGCTCGTCGCACGAAGCTGATCCTCGAACCACATCTTGGCCGGCACGTCCAGGTAGTTGTCGGGCTCGTCGAGGAGCAGCACCTCGTCGTCGCCCTCGAGGAGCGCGCGGATGACGAGCTGCTTCTGCTCCCCACCGGAGAACTGCGCTGAGGCTCGGTGCCCGACCTCGCTCATCGACGCCCCCAGCACGTCGGACGCCGCGATCTCCCAGGAGTGCTCCACCGCGTAGCCGCCGACGTCGGCCCACTCGATCAGCGCATTCGCGTAGGCCATCTGCTCGTCATGCCGGTCTCGTGCGGCGAGGTCGTCCTCTGCTCGACGGAGCCTCCGGGCCGCCCGTTGCACCGACGGCGGCGCCATGGTGAGCAGCAGGTCGGTGATAGTGCCGGTGAAGTCGCGCGCGCCGACGAACTGCGGCATGTAGGCCACGCCACCGACCGACCGCACGCTGCCCTTGTCGGCCGGCAGTTCCCCAGCGAGGATGCGCATCAGCGTCGTCTTCCCGCAGCCGTTGGCGCCCACGATGGCGGCGACGTTCCCGTCGCCGACCTTCAGATGTACGTCCCGGAGCAGCGCGCGCCCGTCCGGCAGCGCATAGCGCACCCCGAAGGCCTCCAGGAAGCCCATTTCACCCTCGTCTCAGCGTGCGGCCCAGCGGTCAGCCGGCCTGTTCCTTGAAGATCTCCGCGAACCGGCCACCGGCGGCGAGCAACTCCTCGTAGCGGCCCTCCTCGATAACGCGACCCTCGTCGAAGACGTAGATGCGGTCCATGCCGCGCAGCGTCCACGCCCGGTGCGAGACCACGATCGTGATGCGATCGGCCGCGGACTGGCGCAGCTGCGAGAAGATCTCCTGCTCTGCCTCGGCGTCGATGGCCGACGTCGGCTCGTCCAGCAGCCAGATGCCGGCCCCGCGCAGGTAGATCCGAGCCAGCGCGATGCGCTGCCACTGGCCGCCGGAGAGGCCGGTGCCACCCCACTGCGTGCCCAGCTGGGTATCGAGGCCGTCGGGGAAGGACCGCACCAGGTCGCCGGAACGCGCGGCATCGAGCGCCGCCCAGATCCGCTCGTCGGACACGTCGAGGTCGGGAGTGCCCAGCGCGACGGACTCTCGCACCGTCAACTCGTAGCGGCCGAACTCCTGCGTCAGCAGCCCGAAATAGCCGAGGCGCTCGAACCGGGTCATCCCGGCGACGTCACGCCCGTCGATCGCGATCTCACCGTGGTCGGCGTCGACGATCCCGAGCAGCGCATTGACCGCTGTGGTCTTGCCCGCGCCGTTGACCCCGACGAAGGCGATGGTCTCGCCGCGTCGCACCGAGAACGAGAACCCGGTGAGCGCGGGCACGGCCTTCGTGGGATAGGTCACCTGGAGGCCCGTGGCCCGCAGCTCGTGCACCACGGGCACCACGACGCTCGGCTCGTGCGGCTCGATGGAGCCGATGAACTCGCGGAACCGAGTGACCTTGGGCGCTTCCGTCATGAGCGCGCCGTATGAGTAGGCCGCGCCCTGGATAGCGGCGACGCCGGAGATCACGCCGAGCGTGCCCGCGGCAACACCGGCGCCTCCTCCGCCACCGAGCGCGATCGAGCCCAGTGCACCTGCGATCAGCGCGGCCGTGACCGCACCTGCCAGCACTCCGGAGATCATGTAGGTGCGCAGGAGGCGCCCGAACAGGCGGTTGCGCTCGACCTGCGCGTCGTCGGTCAGCCGCGCCATCCGCACCCCGGAGCCCAGCGTTGCCAGCTCGGTGCCCGTCCGGGCGAACACCAGCTGCTCCTGGTAGTAGCCCTTCTTTCGCTCGAACTCGCCGATCAGCGGCCACTGCCGGTCCTCGGCGATCGCCGTCCACGATGAGGCGACGATCGTGGGCAGCACAGCGACGACCACGAGGATGCCGGCCAGCGGGTTGATCGTCCAGACCGATAGGCACAGTGCCGCAGCGCCGATGATCGCCGTGACGGCCGAGATGGCGCTGCGCACGTTCATACTCACGTCCCAGAGCGCGCCCCGGCAGCCCTGCACGTTGGCATTGACCTCTTCGGTGGCCAGCCGCTGCGGCGGCAGCTCGGTGATGGCCCACAGCAGCTGCTTCTGGTACTCGCGGGCGAGGGAAATCGAGAACTGCTCGCCGATCATCCCGCTCAGTCTGCCGGTGATCAGAAAAAGGCCGACGAAGGCTGAGAGCAGGATCAGCGGCAGCCACACGCCCTCTCCCCCGCCGTCGACGGCACGGACCAACTGGGCCACGAGCTGCACCTGGACGGCAGGGTTGAGCGCGATCAGCAACTCGAGGAGTACCGAGATCGCCAACCAGCCCGGTGTCCACACCGCTGCCTGCTTCACGCTGTAGCCGGCTGACGTCAGGGCCTCGCCCAGCACGGTCATCTTTGATCTCGTCGCCGCTTCGCTCACCGGGTTATCCTGCCACATCCCCCCCCCCGGCGAATCTCAGGTACAGCCGGCCCTCGACTCCGAACGTCGCCGCACCGGGCCGGGTGGTTATCCCGCCTGTTCCCTGAAGATCTCTGCAAACCGGCCACCGGCAGCGAGCAACTCCTCATAGCGACCCTCTTCGACGATGCGTCCCTCGTCGAAGACGTAGATGCGGTCCATGCCGCGCAGCGTCCACGCCCGGTGGGACACCACGACGGTGATCCGGTCTGCCGACGTGCGTCGCAGCTCTGCGAAGATCTCCTGCTCAGCCTCGGCGTCGATGGCCGATGTCGGCTCATCCAGCAGCCAGATGCCCGCGCCACGCAGGTGGATCCGCGCCAACGCGAGGCGCTGCCACTGCCCACCAGAAAGACCGGTGCCACCCCACTGCGTGCCCAGCTGGGTGTCCAGACCTTCGGGGAAAGACCGCACCATCTCCCCCGCCCGAGCGGCGTCCAGCGCCGCGCAGATCCGCTCGTCGGACACCTCCAACTCCGGAGTGCCCAGCGCTACCGACTCCCGCACCGTCAGCTCGTAGCGGCCGAACTCCTGCGTCAGCAGTCCGAAGTAGCCCAGGCGCTGGAGCCGCGACACGTCCTCGGCGTCGCGCCCGTCGATCAGCACCCGACCCGCGTCGAGATCGACGATGCCCATCAACGCGTTGATCGCGGTGGTCTTTCCCGCGCCGTTGACCCCGACGAAGGCGATGGTCTCCCCGCGTCGCACCGAGAACGAGAACCCGGCGAGCGCCGGAACGTCCTTGCCGGGATAGGTGACGCGCAGATCTTGGCCGCGCAGCTCGTGCACCACCGGAACCACGACGGTGGGCTCGGCGGGTTCGACGGAGTCGAGGAACTCGCGGAACCGGGTGACCTTCGGCGCGTTGCTCATCAGCGCGCCGTAGGCGTATCCGGCGCCACCTGTCGCTCCCACACCCGCGATGACGCCGAGGGTGCCGGCCGCGATCCCGGCCCCGCCACTGTCGCCGAAGGCGATGGAAGACAGCGCGGCCGCGATGATGCCTGCGGTGAGCACGCCGGCGGTGAACTCGCCCCGCATCATCGTGCTCATCAGCGCATCGAGTAGCCGGTTGCTTTCCACCTGCGCCTCGTCGGTGAGGCGGACCATGCGCACCCCGGAGCCCAGCGTCGCCAGCTCGGTGCCCGTCCGAGCGAACACCAGCTGCTCCTGGCAGTAGCCCATCTTTCGCTGGTGCTCGCCGATCTTCGGCCATTGCTGATCCTGCTTGATCGCCACCCAGGAGGAGGCCACCATCGAGGGAACCACTGCGAGCACCACGAGGAGGCCCGCCAGCGGACTGAGCGACCACACCGAGGCGCACAGGGCCGCCGCGCCGACGACGGCCGTCACCGCCGCCATCATGAACATGCTGTTCCGCGCGAGATCCCTCAGCGCACCGCGGCATGCCTGGACTTCGGAGTTGGTCTCCTCCGTTGCCAATCGCTGCGGGGGAACCTCCGTGAGCGCACGGAGGAGTTGCTGCTGGTACTGGCGGTAAAGCCGGACGAACTGCCGCTCAGCAAGGACATTGAGGAGGCTGCCAGCGACCAGCGACAACCCCATGAAGCCCGAGAGCAGGAGCAGCGGCAGCCAGATATCGCCGCGCTCACCCTTGTCGACGGTGTTCACGAGCAGGGCGACGAGCTGCACCTGGGCTGCGGGCGTGAGCGCCATGAGCAACTGAACCGCGACCACGGCGGCCAACCAGCCGGGTGTCCACGCGACTGCCTGTCGCACGCTGAACACCGCCGAGGTCAAGGCCTCACGGACGACACTGACCCTGGTGCGCGGAGCTTCCTTGTTCACCAGAGCATTCTGGCAGCGCCGACTGACACACCGCAGCTTGCGCGCACAACCGGTGGTCAGCCGCGAACAGGCTCCGGGTCGTGGCTTCCCACCACGACCCAGAGCCCGTTATCTCGTCGGCACCGTCTAGACGGCTACCCGGTCACTCCTTCCACCGGATGTCGTCACCGAAGTCACCGGGTGCGTACCGGAGGCTCGGGTAAGCCACATGGGGGTTGCCCGTTTCGATCTGCAGCCACCCGGTGTTGCACTCCCCCAGCTTCAGCAGCTTGGTCTTGTACACCGGCTCCCACCGATCCGCCTGCGGGAACTTCTTCAGCTTCACCCACTCCGTCGGCCGTCCGACCTCCAGATCCTCATAGGAGAAGTACCACGGATCGATACTCGTCCGGGTTGTCCCGTCCGCGTTCTCCTCGGGATGCCGGGCCGCGTAGCAGACCTCCACCTCGGCAGCCCAGGAGATGTTCTCCTCGTGGGAATCGAAGTCAAGCACGGTGACGTCGAAGTAGCGGGTCTGCACCGTCTCGCCCAGCTCGGCGGTCATCGAGACCGGACCGGTCGGACGGTCGGGCGTCTCGGGGTCGGTCGACGACGGCCAGTTCCAGCGGATGTCGTCGCCGAAGTTGGCGGGGGCATAGCGCAGGTCCGGGAAGAACAGATCCGGGCTGCCCGGCTCCGCCTGCACCCAACCGGAGTTGCACTCGCCCAGCTTCACGAGCTTGGTCCCGTAGGCCGGCGACCAACGCGTCGACGACGGAAGATCCTTCACCTTCACCCACTCGGCAGGCCCACCAACCTCGCCGTCCTGGACGGAGAAGTACCACGGATCGACGCTCGTGCGCGTGGTGCCATCGGCGTTCTGCTCCGAATGCGGGGCCGCGTAGCAGACCTCCACCTTCGCACCCCAGGCAAGGCCCTCGTCGTCAGCCTCGAGCGCGCTCACGGTGACGTCGAAGTAGCGGGTCCGCACCGTCTCGCCCAGCTCGGCGGTGATCGAGACCGGACCGGTCGGGCGCTCGGGCGTGGTCGTGGTGGTGGAGGACGTCGTCGGCGACGGGTCAGGCGACGACGTGGCCGAGGGAGAGGGTGTCGTCGTGCCCGACGGAGAAGACGTCATCGTGACCGGCGCGGTGGGCGTCGGAGTTCCGGGAACGACCGGCGCAGTGCCGCGCCCCATCAGCTGGAAGGCGACCACGCCCATCGCGGAGACCAGCGTCACCGCGGCGGCAAGGCTCAGGTACGGGATGTAACTCTTGCGGACGGGCTCGGACTTGACCGAGTCCACGCCGCTGATGATGTCGTCGACCATCCGGGCGGCGCCGGGAAGATCTCGTTCAGGGGGCAGGTTGGTCATCATCTCAGTTCTCCTTGCCGAGCAGGTGGGCGACCTCGGAGGTCGCGAGAGTGTTTCGGGCGCGGGCGAGCCGCGACTTGACGGTGCCGACGGCGACTCCCAGCGCATCGGCCACCTCGGTCATCGAGCAGCCGCCCCAGGCGACCAGTTCGACCACTTGACGCTGCCCGTCGGGAAGGCGGGAGAGGATGCCGTTGATGCGTCGCATCGACTCCTCATGCATCAGCCACGCGTCGACGTTGTCGTGCTGCCAAGGCGGTGGGTCTTCGCCCGCCTTGCCGACGAGGCGGAACCGTCGTCGATCCGAGCGGACCAGATTGCGGGCCTCGTTGCGTCCGCACGCACAGAGCCAGGCCCTGACCGCGCCGGAGCGGACCACCGGAAGACGGTTGCGGGAGGCCTGTCGCCAGACGGTGCTGAAGCACGCCTGCGTGGCGTCCTCCGCGATCGTCCAGGAAGCCGCGTGCCGGAACGCAACGTTGTAGACGGCCTTGTTGTGGCGGCCGAAGAGCTCACGGAAGGCCGTCTCGTCGGCCCCCCGGAGCGCCGCCCACAGCGCGTCGTCATCCATGGCGTCCATCATGTCTCGTACCTCAGGTCGGCGGAACTGCACATCCATCATCACCCCTCCTTTAGGTTTGCGGTTCACCTACGAATGTCCGGATGTGCCCGGTCCGGTTCCATCGGGGCTGAATCCGTCAGCGTTCGGGCCCATCCACGCTCAGCGGGGTTCTGAATGTCAGCATGCTGATATTCAGAACCCCGCTGATGCCAGATCGGCGAGCAACCGTACGGAATCAGCCCCGCTAACCGCGAGCGACCAAAAAAGGTGGCCCCGGGATCTTGTCCCGGGGCCACCCCCTTGTCGATTGGCTGCGTTCTAGCGCTGCTTCAGCACCGCCTTCGCTGCGGCGAAGCGGGCGATCGGCACGCGGAACGGCGAGCAGCTGACGTAGTCGAGACCGACGGAGTTGAAAAACTCCACCGAGTCGGGATCGCCGCCGTGCTCGCCGCAGACGCCGGTCTTCAGGCCGGGCTTGACGCTGCGGCCCTTCTCGACGCCGATCTTCACCAGGGCGCCCACGCCGTCGACGTCGATCGACTCGAACGGGTTGCGCTCGAGCACGTTCTCCATCACGTAGCTGGTGAGGAAGCCGTTCTCAGCGTCGTCGCGCGAGATGCCGATGGCGGTCTGCGTGAGGTCGTTGGTGCCGAACGAGAAGAAGTCGGCGTGCTCAGCGATCTTGTCCGCCACCAGTGCCGCGCGCGGCAGCTCGATCATGGTGCCGACGGTGTAGTCCAGCTTGCGGCCGGCCCGGGCCAGCTCGTCGGCCACGGTCCGCTCGACGATGTCACGCTGGGTCTCCAGCTCCTGGCTGAGCGCCACCAGCGGGATCATGATCTCGACGCTCACCGTCTCGCCCTCGCGGTCGAGCACGGCCAGGGCCGCGCGCACGATGGCGCGGGTCTGCATCTCGGGGATCTCCGGGTAGAGCATCGCCAGGCGGCAGCCGCGGGTGCCGAGCATCGGGTTGAGCTCGTGCAGGCGCTTGACCTGAGCCAGCGTCTGACGCTGGGCCTCCAGCTCGGCCGGGTCGCCGTCGGTGAGTTCCAGGCGCTGCACCAGCAGCGACTGCTCCACCAGGTTGGGCAGGAACTCGTGCAGCGGCGGGTCGAGCAGGCGCACCGTCACCGGCAGGCCCTTCATGGCGGTGAAGATGCCCTCGAAGTCCTTCTGCTGCATCGGCAGGATCTCGGCGAGCGCCTCGGTGCGGTCCTCGGGGGTCTCCGCCAGGATCATCTTGCGCACGGCCGGCAGGCGGTCCTGCGCCATGAACATGTGCTCGGTGCGGCAGAGGCCGATGCCCTCGGCGCCCAGCTCGCGAGCCTTGGTGGAGTCCTCGAAGTTGTCCGCGTTGGCGCGCACGCCCAGGCGACGCACGCCGTCGGCCCAGGCCACGATGCGCTCGAAGTCCTCGTTGATCTGCGGCGGAATCAGGTCGAGGCCCTCCCCGAAGACCTGACCGGTGGTGCCGTCGAGGGTGATCACGTCGCCCTCCTTGATCACGGTGTCGCCGATGGTGAGCGTCTTGGCCACCAGATCGAGCCGGATCGCCGAGGCACCCGCCACACAGGGCTTGCCCATGCCGCGGGCCACCACCGCGGCGTGCGAGGTCATGCCGCCATGCGAGGTCAGGATGCCCTGGGCCACGATCACGCCGTGGATGTCGTCGGGCGTGGTCTCGTGCCGCACCAGCACCACGGCCTCGCCCTTGCCACCGCGCTCGGCGGCCGTGTCGGCATCGAAGACCACCTCACCGACGGCGGCACCCGGCGACGCCGGCAACCCCTGGGTGAGCGCGGCCTTGCCGTGATTCGGGTCGAGGGCAGGGTGAAGAAGCTGATCGAGCTGCTCCGGCTCGATGCGCATCAGCGCCTCCTCCTTGGTGATCACGCCCTCGTCGAACAGATCGGAGGCCACCTTCAGTGCTGCGGCGGCGGTGCGCTTGCCGTTGCGGGTCTGCAGCAGGTAGAGCTTGCCGTTCTCGATGGTGAACTCCATGTCCTGCATGTCGCGGTAGTGGAGTTCCATCTTCTTCATGGTGTCGATGAGCTGACCGTAGGCCTCGGGCAGCACCGCCTCCATCTCCTCCAGCGGCCGCGGGGTGCGGATGCCGGCGACGACGTCCTCGCCCTGGGCGTTGGTCAGGAACTCGCCGTAGAGCACCTTCTCACCGGTGGACGGGTTGCGGGTGAAGCAGACGCCGGTGGCCGAGGTCTCACCCCGGTTGCCGAAGACCATCTGCATGATGTTGACGGCCGTACCCAGCGAGGCGGGGATGTTGTGCGCGCGGCGGTAGACGTCGGCGCGCGGGTTGCCCCAGGAGCGGAACACGGCGTTGACGGCGCGGTTGAGCTGCTCGACCGGGTCGCTGGTCCATTCGCCGCCCAGGTGCTCGTTGGAGATCTCCTTGAAGGTGGCGACGAGACCCTTGAGGTCGTCGGCGCTCAGGTCGGAGTCGAGATCGACGCCCCGCTCCAGCTTCAGCTGGGTGAGCGCGTCCTCATAGGCGTGCCCGGGCACGCCCTCGACGACCTCGCCGTACATCTGGATGAAGCGGCGGTAGCAGTCCCACGCGAAGCGCTCGTTGCCGGACTCCTCGGCGACAGCGACGACGGACTCGTCGGAGATGCCGAGGTTCAGCACCGTGTCCATCATGCCTGGCATGGAGACAACGGCGCCCGAACGGACGGAGACCAGCAGCGGCTTCTCGCTGCCGCCCAGCTTGCGCCCGGTGCGCTCTTCGAGCCGGGCCAGGCCTTCCGCGATCTGCGCCTTGAGCGACGACGGCCACTGACCGCCGTTGTTCATCGCGTAGACGCAGGCGGCGGTCGTCACGGTGAAGGCATCCGGCACGGGAACGCCGACGCGGAGCATTTCTGCAACGCCGGCCCCCTTCCCGCCCAGGATGCTCTTCATGCTGGCGTCGCCTTCGTGAAGGTCGTAGATGTAGCGATCCTCAGACATATCTGGGCAATCTCCTTTGACTCAAATCCCTGGGCCCCTGAGGGCCGCCCCCAGCCTACTCTGCCCACGCACCCCAGCGAAAAAGGTGACCGAGTTCCGCGAGACAAGGCCGGATGCGCGGCATGAGAAAGGGCCCCGGCCTCCTCAGCGGAGACCGGGGCCTTTCTGCGTTGTAACGACGCCGAGAATCAGCCCTCGAGGACCGACTTCAGGTCGCGGTCGTAGAGGGTGGTCATCTCGTCGGCGACCTTCTTCATGGTCTCCTCCGGGTCGGCCTTCTGCACCAGTACCTCGTTAAGGCCTCGAGCCAGAGCGATGTCGCCACCGGGCAGAAGCACGCGGCCGAAGTCCTGCACGTGTGCCCGCTCAAGCTGCTGCACCGCAACCTCGAACAGCGGATTCTCCGCGTAGACGGCAGACATATCGGCGTCCTTGCGAACGGGCAGGTAGCCGGTCAGGCCCGAGAACGCAGCGGTGTTCTCGGTGCTCGTCATGAAGGAGACGAACATCGCAGCAGCTTTCTGCTTCTCGGGTGCCGACTTGGAGGCGATAGCCAGGCCTGCGCCGCCCGTCGGCACGACGTCGGTTGCACCACTGGGGCCGGTGGGCAGGAACCCGACGCCGATATCGAAGCTCGCGGCTTCGATCGTCGAGCGCAGCGCACCTGTGGAGGCCACAACGGACGAGTTTGCACCCGCGGCGAAGTCGGTCTGCGGAGAGGCGGAAGCAACCGCCGCCCAGCCGTCGGCGAGCGCCTCCTGAGCGAACTTCAACGCGGCCACGGTGCCCTCGCTGTAGGCCTGAGAGAAGTCCCACTCATTGCTCCAGCCACCACCGAAGCTCCACACCAGGTTGGCCATGGTCCACGCCGGGTACTCGGCCTCGGGCGGGAAGGCGAAGGCTGTGGTGTGGCCGGCCGCAGCCAGCTTGTCCGCGTACTCCCTCAGCTCGTCCCACGTGGCGGGAGCCTGATCCGGCAGCCCCGCGTCGGCGTAGTGCTCCTTGTTGTAATAGAACAGCGGGGTCGAACGACCATACGGCACGGCCCAGTGCTTGCCGTCGTACAGGTAGTCCTCGTAGAGCGCGTCGACATAGGTAGACGTGTCATTGTCGGCAGCCGCGACCAGATCGTCCACCGACGTGATGGAGCCCGCCAGATAGGCCGAGAACCAGTTGGCGTCGGACATCACGACTACGTCGCCTTGGTCACCCGCGGTCTGCGCAGTCTGGAAGCGCTGGGCGATCTCTTCGTAGGTGGCACCGGCGGTGATCAGATCGACCTTGATCCCGGTCTCCGCCTCGAACTTCGCCGCGATCTCCTTCTCGAAGTCCATCGAGCCACCGGGGTGGGTGCTCCAGAACGTGATCTCCTTGGCCGGTTCGACGGTTGACCAGTCGGTCGCCTCGGTCTGGTTGGCAGAGGGGTCACTGCCCCCATTGTTGCCACCGTCGACGATGGGGCCACCGCAGGCGGTCAGCGCCAGTGCTGACACTCCGGCGAGACCCACCGCCTTGATCAGGGGGTTCTTCCTCATGTGCTTTTCCCTTTCTTTTCACAACTCGCGTTCGGTTGCGGGGTGATTGACTTACTTGGATAGCTATCTGACTATGGGCGCCGGTTACTTGACGGAGCCCTGGGTGAGACCCGCGACGATGTAGCGCTGCAGCATGGCGAACACCACGAGGATCGGGGCGATGACCAGCACGGCACCTGCCATGAGCACGCCGTAGTTGCCGGTGTTGGATTCCAACGATTGCAGCAGGTTCAGCGCCACCGGCAGCGTCATAGCCTCCGGCTTGTCTGTGATCACCAATGGCCAGAGGAACTGGTTCCATTCACTGACCACGGTGACCAGCGCAACGGTGGCGATCGTCGGGACGGTCACTGGCACCACGATCAGCCATAGCCGTTTCCAGTGTCCGGCTCCGTCCAACTCCGCAGCCTCGAGTAGCGCATGCGGAAGAGTCAGGAACTGCTGACGCAACAGGAAGGTGCCGAACGCGGTACCCAGCGACGGCAGGATGATGCCCCACAAGGTGTTACGTCCACCCATCGTGGAGATCGTGATGTAGTTGGGCAGCATCGCCGCCTCGGTTGGGACCATCAGCGCCACCAGAATCGCCATGAAGACGATGCCAGCACCCCTGATCTTGATGAACACCAAGGCGTACGCCGTGGTGATCGCAAGGAACACCTTGATCGTGGCGCCGACGATGGTGACGATCAGCGAGTTGATCACCGCGGAGACCAGAGGCACTCGGGCAGCAACCGACTCGTAGTTCGCCGTCGTGGCCTCCTGCGGCCAGAACGTGGGATTGATCGTGACGATCTCCGTCGGCGGCTTGAACGATGCGATCACCATCCATACCAGCGGCATGGCGATGATTATCAGCGCGAAGATCATCGGCAAATAGCCGGCGAACAAGGTCTCCACGAGATTCTTGCGAGAGAAGGCCTTCTGTAGATCCGACTTATCCGGATGGAAATCAGGACTGGCCGACGAACCGGCACGGGGCTTGGTAGTCGCACTCACTGGTAATGCACCTTTCGCTGAACGTAGCGCATCTGGAATGCGGTGATGGCAAACAGGGTGAGGAACAGGATCACCGAAACCGCGCCGGCATACCCCGCCCGTTGGTAGGCACCGAAGGACTGCAGGTAGATCTCGAAGATGATGGTGTTGGTGCCATTGCCAGACGGAGTCATGATCCGCAGGATGTCGAAGGCCTGCATCGAGTTCAGCACCATGGTGATGGAAAGGAAGAAGATGGTGGGACTGAGCAACGGCATCACGATGGTAAAGAAGGTCCGCCGGCGACTGGCCCCGTCCACATCGGCCGCCTCCAGGAGCTCGGGCGGAACAGACTGCAGACCTGCGATGAAGATCACCGCGGCGTAGCCGAGGTTCTTCCAGATGTAGACGATGATCACCATGACCAGCGCCCAGGTTGGGTCGTTGAACCACTCGGGAGACTTGGAACCGAAGAACTCGAAGACGAAGCGCATCACGCCGAGCCGGGGATCGAAGATGAAGCTCCACACCATGCCCACGCCGACGCCGGAGAGGACGTAGGGCGAGAAGAGCGCGGTACGCGCGACCGTGCGGCCCGGGAGCTTCTTGTTGAGCACTACCGCCATGAGCAGGCCCAGCACCATCGCGCCGATCACCGTGGCGACCGTGAAGATGATGGTGACCTTCCACACTTGGAGACCGTTGGAGGAAGTAAAGAACTCGATGTAGTTCTGCAAGCCCACCGACCGCGCATTCGCCGACCCAAGCCGCCAGTCCAGGAAGGAGAAACGGAAGTTCATGATCAACGGGTAGTAGATGAACAACAGGATGAGCGCGATATTTGGACCCGCGAACAGCAGGAAGGTGAAGTAGTTCTTGGAACGACGTACGCGCATCGCTCTTCGCCGGTCTGGTAATTCCGTCTTTGGACGCGCCTCCTTGGCCACCTCAACACTCATACGCATGCTTCCTTTGTTCGGACCAAGACCTCGCCAATGCGGTCTTGATTCTTCACCGGCGACCTCCCGGACCACCTGACAGGTCACGCTAACAGACTCGCAGGTCACTAGCCAGACTGATTTGATAACCATTTGGCAACGCCCATATGGTCATCGCGAGAACTTGTGCATGCACGATTTCTCACGTAACCATCCCGTCAGGGCCTGCTGGTGATCACCCCCGGCGGGCGGCGCAGCCGCGACCCCATCCGCTGGGCGCGCTGATCCACCATGTCGATGATCCGCGACGCCGCCTCCTCGAGGGCTAACCCCGTCATGTCGATCACGGGACACCCGAGGCGACGATGAATGGCGGCCACCTCGTCGAGTTCGTCGTAGATCTTCGCCAGATCGGCGTAGCCATCCTTGGTGCCGAAGCCGCCCATGCCACGCACTCGCTGTCCCCGGATCGACATCAAGCGCTCCGCATCCATGGTCAGCCCCATGATCCGCCAGCGGTCGAGCGCGAACAGTTCCTTGGGCGGGTCGATGCCGGGGATCAGCGGCACATTGACCGCCTTGTAGCCGAGGTAGCCCAGGTAGATCGACAGCGGGGTCTTGCCGGAGCGCGACGGCCCGGCCAGGCAAATGTCACACTCCCCCAGCGCGGCCGGGAGGGATCCGTCGTCCATCCGCACCGCGAAGTCGATGGCTGCGATCCGCACGAAGTAGTCGGCCTCGACGCCCACCGGACGCATCGGCACCTGGTCGGCATGCACGCCGGTGATGGACTCGAGCGCGTGCATCGCGTTGGTCATGAGGTCGACGAACGGGAAGCCCAGTTCGCGGCACGCTCCCTTCACCAGTTCCGCCAGATCTTCGTTGACGAGGGTGACCATCACCGCCGTCGGCTGTCCTGCCCGCTTTTTGAGCGCTTCGAGGGCCGTCATCATCGTCTTCGTGGACGCCATCCGACGGTGTCGCACGACGGTCATCTGGTGAGCGGGGAACTGGGCCATCGCTGCGCGCGCGATGCGCACCGCGCTCTCTCCCGTGGAGTCGGCGATGATGTGAACCTCTAGCGGCGCTGCTGGCATGCCTGAACCCTAGCGCCCACTCTCGAACCCCATCGGTCAGGCTTGTATATACAAAGCCTTCCGGGCGAACTCACATTTAACGGGGGTACCCCTCATCGCGACCAACTACTGGTCGTAGTATGAAGGTGGGCAATGCAGCCCGATAACAAACGCCAGGAGAAGTCATGTTGGACAACGAGAAGTCCGCTGAGACTGTCGGTGACAGTCCACGTCGATGGCGACGCGGCGCCGTAGGCATCGCGGCCATCCTCACGCTCGCGCTGAGCGCCTGCAGCAACACCGCGCAGCAAGGTGGAGGCGACACCCATATCGGCGGCGAGGCCAATCTGCAGCTGCCCGACCTCAACCAGGTGAGCTTCCTCGGCATGCCGGGCGGCACGCTGCTGTCGCTGGGCCTGTTCGTGTGTGTGCTCGGATTGGCCTTCGGCATCCTCACCTACTCGCAACTGAACAGGATGCCGGCCCACCGCTCCATGCGGGAGATCTCCGAGCTGATCTACACCACCTGCAAGGCCTACCTGATGCAGCAGGGCAAGTTCCTGCTCGTGCTGTGGGCCTTCATCGCGACGATCATCGTTCTGTACTACCTGTTCCTCGTCGGCTTCGGCGTCGGCAAGACCGCCGTGGTGATCCTGTTCTCGCTGATCGGCATGGGCGGATCCTTCGCCGTCGCGTGGTACGGCATCCGACTGAACACCCTCGCCAACTCCCGCACCGCGCACGCGGCGCTGGCCGGCAAGCCCTACCCCGCGCATGACATCCCGATGCGCTCCGGCATGAGCATCGGCATGGTGCTGATCTCGATCGAACTCGCCATGATGCTGATCATCATGGTGTTCCTGCCCGGCGAGATCGCCGGCGCCTGCTTCATCGGCTTCGCCATCGGCGAGTCGCTGGGCGCCTCGGCACTGCGCATCGCCGGCGGCATCTTCACCAAGATCGCTGACATCGGCTCCGACCTGATGAAGATCGTCTTCGGCGTCAAGGAAGACGACGCCCGCAACCCCGGCGTGATCGCCGACTGCACCGGCGACAACGCAGGCGATTCCGTCGGCCCGTCGGCGGATGGCTTCGAGACCTACGGCGTCACTGGCGTCGCGCTGATCACCTTCATCCTGGTGGGCGTGCACGACGTGACCGCCCAGGTCACGCTGCTGGTGTGGCTGTTCCTGATCCGCGCCGTCATGGTGGTCGCCTCCGGCGTGTCCTACTACGTCAACGCCGCGCTCACCCGTGGTCGCTACAAGGACGCCGACGAGATGGACTTCGAGCACCCGCTCACCCAGCTGGTCTGGATCACGTCGGCCGTCTGCATCGCCACCACCTTCCTCACCTCCTTCTTGCTGATCGGCTCGATGGACGGCGGCATGTGGTGGAAGCTCTCGCTGATCGTGTCCTGCGGCACCATCGCCGGCGCACTCATCCCGGAGCTGGTCAAGGTGTTCACCTCCGTCAAGGCGCGCCACACCCACGAGGTCGTGGTGTCCTCCGGCAAGGGCGGCGCGTCGCTCAACATTCTCTCCGGCCTGGTGGCGGGCAACTTCTCCGCCTTCTGGCTGGGCCTGTCGATCACCGGCCTGATGGCGGTGGCCTTCGCGATCTCGACGATGGGCCTCGGCGATCTGATGCTGGCGCCCGCCGTCTTCGCCTTCGGCCTAGTGGCCTTCGGCTTCCTCGGCATGGGCCCCGTGACCATCGCCGTCGACTCCTACGGCCCGGTCACCGACAACGCACAGTCGGTGTTCGAGCTGTCCACCATCGAGGAGATCCCCGGCATCGAGCAGGAGCTCGAGCGCGACTACGGCATCACCGCCGACTTCGAGCGCGCGAAGTACCTCCTCGAGGCCAACGACGGCGCGGGCAACACCTTCAAGGCGACGGCCAAGCCTGTACTGATCGGCACCGCCGTCGTGGGCGCCACCACCATGATCTTCTCGATCATGATGGGCCTCACCAAGGGTCTCACCGAGAACGTCGACCAGCTCTCCCTGCTGCACGCCCCCTTCCTGCTGGGACTGCTCATGGGCGGCGCGGTGATCTACTGGTTCACCGGCGCGTCGATCCAGGCGGTCACCACCGGCTCCTACCGCGCGGTGGAGTACATCGGGGCGAACATGAAGCTCGACGACACCATCACGCGGGCCAGCAACGAGGACTCGTCGAAGGTGGTCCAGATCTGCACCCAGTACGCACAGAAGGGCATGTTCAACATCTTCCTCGGCGTGTTCTTCATCACGCTGGCCTTCGCCTTCGCCGAGCCGTTCTTCTTCATCGGCTACCTGATCTCGATGGCGCTGTTCGGCCTGTACCAGGCGATCTTCATGGCCAACGCCGGCGGCGCGTGGGACAACGCGAAGAAGCTGGTCGAGGTGGATCTGGCGGCGAAGAACACGCCGCTGCACGAGGCGTCGGTGGTGGGCGACACCGTCGGCGACCCCTACAAGGACACCTCGTCGGTGGCATTGAACCCGGTGATCAAGTTCACGACGCTGTTCGGCCTGCTGGCCGTCGAGCTGGCCGTGGCGTTCAACGCGCAGGGCAACACCACGCTGACAACGGTGCTGGCCGTCGGCTTCGGCCTGGTGGCGCTGTTCTTCATCTACCGCTCGTTCTACGGCATGCGGATCGGTGAGAGCATCGAGTCGGCAGCGGCTGCACAACAGAAGGAGCCCACTCCGGTGTAACCCTCGTCACGCTCTTCGAGGTGCGACGAGCTCTGCGAGGAGCCTCGAGGAGAGCCAGCCGGCAGCCGGACAACAGACTGTTCTTCGGCTGCCGGCTCTTTTCGAGGCTCGCTTCGCTCGCACCTCAAAGAGCGTCATCGGCGCTTCGCGCTTGCCTTGATTGTCGAGGCTCGCTTCGCTCGCACCTCAAAGAGCGTCATCGGCGCTTCGCGCTTGCCTTGATTGTCGAGGCTCGCTTCGCTCGCACCTCAAAGAGCGTCGGGCAGGCGGCACTCTTGGGTGCCGCCTGGAAGTCTGTGGCGGTTCTTCGCGACGACGCCGTAGGCCCAGGCGGCGAGCCTCGAGATCCCGGGGAGCAGGATCAACCGACCCACCAGTGGCCAGGGCCGACGACTCCGGCGCAGGATGGCGGCGACCGCCTCATGACCGACGCTGATCGTGCCGTCCGGAGCCACGCAATGCAGCGACTCAGCACACTTGTCCACAGCCAGGTTGTGGATAGATAGGTCGACCGATTGGAAGGCCCTAGCACAACAGTCCGCCCGAAACCAGGCCCCGAGCGCAATCCGAACGGACCGTGAACAGAAACCGCAGTCTGAATCGAACAGAACGAGCAATTTCTGCGGTTTCGCACTTTCCCCCAGGTTTTCAACATCCCGGATCCGACCTGACATCAGGAATAACACCTAGTCAAGCCAGATATGAGCGGTGCCACCGGCCACATTCCCACAGACGATAGAAGCCTGTTGACAAGCTCGCAGTGGACAACCCTGAAAAACTCTCAGGTGAACCTGAGTTGTCAACTCAGCGCTCATCCGACGCGTGATCACGCGTATCTGCGCTCTCATCCGACTCACCCGAGGCGACGATGTCACCCTCGTTCGGTGGCTGCTCGTCGGAGTTCTCCACCTCGTTGTCCACAGGGCTTTCCACGTCGGATACGGCCTTCATCTGGCCCCAGCTCAGCAGCACCGCACCCGCCAGGATCATCGGCACGCACAGCCACTGCCCCATGCTCATGCCGAGCGACAAGAAGCCGAGGTGAGCGTCGGGCTCACGGAAGAACTCACCGACGAAGCGCAGCGCCCCGTAGCCAAGGAAGAAGGCGCCGAGCACCTGGCCGCGGTAGCGCGGCTTGCGGGCGTACAGCCACAACAGCACGAACAGCAGGACGCCCTCGAGCAGAGCTTGGTAGAGCTGAGACGGGTGGCGAGCCACGTCCCCGCCCGTCGGGAAGATCATGGCCCAAGGCAGGTCGGCCGAGGCCTCGCGTCCCCAGAGTTCGCCGTTGATGAAGTTGCCGATCCGGCCTGCGGCCAGGCCGAGGGGCACCGTCGGCACCAGGAAGTCGCCGAGCTGCAGGAAGGGGCGCTTCTGCCGCCACGCCAGGATCGCGAGACCGAGCACCACACCGATCGCCCCGCCGTGGAAGCTCATGCCGCCGTCGCGGATGTAGAGGATCGAGATCGGGTTGGCGAGGTACTCCGCTGGCTTGTAGAAGAAGCAGTAGCCCAGCCGTCCGCCGACGATCACGCCTGCGATCGCGTAGAGCAGGATGTCCTCGACGATGGCCGTCGTCCACGGCGATGGCTTGGTGATCGAGCGGTACGGCTCGTGACGCAGCCTGCGGCGCATCAGCACGTACGCCATCGCGAACGCCAGCAGGTACATGATGGCGTACCAGTAGATGGCCACGCCGAAGACGCTGAAGGCGACCGGGTTCAGGTCGGGAAAGTTCAGGACCAGAGGACTCACGCCCCCTAGTCTCCCCTATCCGGCAAAGAAGCCTCGAGAATCAGGATCCACGCTCGTCGAGGTGCCTCCCCCCACGCTGTTCGAGGTGCGAGGCCGCCTGCGGCCGAGCCTCGAGGAGAGCGTCAGGGGGCCAGAGCATCCGGAGGACGTCGAGGCCAACGAAGCACCCCACCCACGCTCTTCGAGGTGCGAGGCCGCCTGCGGCCGAGCCTCGAGGAGAGCGTCAGGGAGCCAGAGCATCCCGGAGGACGTCGAGGCCGACGGAGCCGAGATCGAGGGCCTTCCGGTGGAAGTCCTTGATGTCGAAGGCGTCCCCAGCCCGTGCGGCGGCGGCGTCGCGGGCTTGTTCCCACAGCCGCTGACCCACCTTGTACGACGGCGCCTGGCCGGGCCAGCCGAGGTAGCGGTCCAGCTCGAAGCGCACGAAACCCTCGTTCATGTTCACGTTCGACTTCAGGAACGGCCAGGCCTTATCCGCGTCCCAGATGCCGCCACCCCACTCGTCGGGGCACGGCTTGCCGAGATGCACGCCGATGTCGAGCACGACGCGGGCCGCGCGCATCCGCTGCCCGTCGAGCATGCCCATCCGGTCTCCGGGGTCGTCGAGGAAGCCGAGTTCGGCCATCAGGCGCTCCGCGTACAGCGCCCAGCCCTCACCGTGACCGGACACCCAGCACAACAGGCTGCGCCACTTGTTCAGGTCGGACGCGCGGTACACGGCCTGGCCGATCTGCAGGTGATGGCCGGGCACGCCCTCGTGGTAGACGGTGGTCTTCTCTCGCCAGGTGCTGAACTCGGTGACGCCCGGCGGCACCGACCACCACATCCGGCCGGGACGGGAGAAGTCGGCGGTGGGGCCGGTGTAGTAGATGCCTCCATCCTGGGTGGGGGCGATGCAGCACTCGAGCGCGCGCAGCGGCTCGGCGATGTCGAAGTGGCTTCCGGCCAGGGCCGCGACGGCTGCGTCGGAGGTCTCCTGCATCCACTGCTTCAGTGCGTCGGTGCCTCGCAGCTGACGCCCGGGGTCGGCGTCGAGACGCTCCATGGCCTCGGCGGGACTCACGCCGGATCCGTACAGCTCGCGCGCCACGGCCTCCTGCTCGGCGACGATGCGAGCCAGCTCCTCGCGGCCCCACTCGTAGGTCTCGTCGAGGTCGATGGTGGCGCCGAGGAAACGTCGGGAGAAGCGCTGGTAACGCTCGCGCCCCACGCCGTCCTCGCGAGGCGCGCGGTAGGCGAGGTCGCGGAGAGCGTCGGCCAGCAAGGCATAGGACTCCGCCGCGTGGGCGGCACCTCGCGCCAGCTCGGTGCGCAACTCGTCGGGGGCTTCCTCTGACGCAGCGAGCTTGGTCCAGAACGAGCCGCGTCCCGCCAGCTCCTCTGACTGCGCGATGCCGATCTCGATCTGCCGGATGGCAGGGAACGGACCATCGGCCTGAGCAGCGGCGTGCTGCAGCGACGCGATATAGCCCCGGATCGCGTCGGGCACGGCACCCATGCGTCCGGCGATAGCGGCCCAGTCGTCGGCGGTGGCGGTGGGCATCAGATCGAAGATGCTGCGCACGCCCTGCAACGGCGAGGCGATGTTGTTCAGCTCCGCGAAGTCCTCACCGGCATCGAAGAGTTCGACGCCGAGCCCCAAACGCTCGATCATGGCGGCCTTGGTGACGGCATCCACGTCGTCGACAACCTCGGCCTGCTCGACCTTGCGCAGCGTCGCGCGGGTCAGATCAGCCCTGGCCTGAAGGCCATCGGGGGAGAGATCGTCGAGTCGGTCCGTGCCGGCGTCGTAGCCGAGATCGATGGCAAGGATGGGGCTGAGCGTCACCAGATCGTCGACGTAGGAATCGGCGATCCGATCCAAGGCGGTAGGGACGCGAGTGCTATCGGCAGACATGCCAGCGAGGTTACTCCCCGCACCCCATTGATCAGCATCAGCTCAAGCTCGATGGCGATGGTTCCCTCTGCTCGCGAAACAACTCTCTCAACAGACGCACCCGACGGTGATAGAGTCGGTGATAGAGTCTGAGAGAGTTGGTGAGAGAGTGTCGGAGTCGAGTCTGAGTGGGGTGATCGAGCGGCTCCGGCGGCTCGGGCTGGAGCCAACCGAGATCGAGGTCAAGGCTGCTGTCGGCGGGTTGCCGAAGTCCGTCTTGGAGACGTTGAGCGCGTTCGCCAACGGCGACGGCGGGACGCTCCTGCTTGGCCTTGACGAGGACGGATTTCTTCCTGCTGCCGGTTTCAGCGCGTCGAAGATTCGAGACGCATTGGCTGACGCGTGCCATCAGAAGCTGACACCACCCATCCGGAGCACCATCGAGGTCGTCGACTTCGACGGGGCGCAAGTTGTCCGTCTCGATGTGGAGGAAATCGATCCTGTCGAAAAGCCGTGCTTCGTGACCGATCGGGGTGAGTACAACGGGTCCTTTATCCGTGGCGGCGACGGCGACCGGCGCCTGAGCCGATACGAGATCACCCAGCTCCTGTGGAACCGCGGCCAGCCGGTCGACGATCAGGAGGTTGTGACCCACGCCACTGTTGACGATCTCGACCCACGCCTCGTCGAGCAGGTGCTGCGCCGCGCAGCCGAGCGGTCGCCTCGAGCCTTCGACGGTGTCGAGGCAGTCACGGCGTTGACGCGTCTTGGCGCGGTACGGGATCTGGACGGAGTGCCGCGTCCCACCCTGGCCGGCCTGCTCTGCCTGGGGATCTATCCGCAGCAGTTCTTTCCCCAGCTTTTCGCGTCCGTCGTCGTTCTCCCCACCGTACGTATGGGAGAGGTCGGCCCAGAAGGTGAGCGATTTCTTGAAAACGCCACGGTCGACGGGCCGATTTCATCGATCCTCCATGACATCGTGGCGATTCTGCGGCGGAACATGAACCGGGCGGCGATTGTTCGCGGCCTGGGCCGCGAGGATCGCTATGACTATCCGATCGAGGTGATCCGCGAGCTGGTGACCAACGCGCTGATGCATCGCGACTACAGTCCTGAAAGCCGCGGAACGCAGGTCCAGATCGAGTTGTACCCGGACAGGCTCGTCGTCAAGAGCCCCGGTGGCCTCTTCGGTGGCGTCACGGTGGATCAGCTGGGCACTGGGCGGATCGAGTCGAGGTCGCGCAACGCGACGCTTGCGAAGCTCCTCGCGGATGTCCCGCTTCCTGATCGACCAAATGAGACCGTTGCCGAAAATCGGGGATCCGGGCTCGTCACCGTTGTAGCTGCCTTGCGCCAAGCGGGAATGTCGCCGCCGGAGTTTGACGCAGAGCCTGGCCGACTCATGGTGACCGTGCCACGAACCGCCCTGCTCGCACCTGCGACGGTCGATTGGATCGCCCGGCTCGGCCTCACAGGCCTTACCGATGCGCAACATCTAGCTTTGGCCATCATGCGAAGCTCTGGCCGCGTCAGCGTCGGAATGCTGCGCGCGTGGGGCGTCAGTGACGCCGATGCCCAACGCGCCGTCCGCGATCTCGTCACACGAGGTGTGTGTGTCCGCGCCGGGGGTAAGCGTTACGCAAGCTACCGACTGATCGAGGACGTCGACCAGTCACCACTCTCTCTTAGTGACGACGGGGCAGCCCCTTCGGAACAAGCGGGCGTTGACGCCGACCTAGACATCATCATTCAAGCCATCCGGGCTGGACACACCACTTCGCGCGACCTGGCTGAGCACCTCAGGATGGGGTACCAGTCAGTCCTCAGGCGCCTACGCGAACTAGAGAACCGAGGCCTGGTGGCCCCCACCCGACCCAAGAGAAGCAGCAAGCAGAGCTACCGCCTTGTCGACGGCTGACTCGTGCCGAGCAGCTGCTGCCGTGAGCAGTGCTTGACTGATCACCCTGACTGCGCTGGGTTCATGATCTGAATTGGCGGGGACGCGAGGGCTATCGGCAGGCATGCCAGCGACGCCACCCCTTGCCCGCCCGAACGGATTCACATTCCGAAGTGGATCAACACGTCCTCCGCACATCCCGGATCGATCGGGAACTGGTCCCTGTAGTCGGCGGGATTCCGCAGGGCCTCCTCCCAGAACCCCCTTCCGCCCATCAGCAGGCTCATCGCCAGCATCGCACCACTATCGGTGGCGCAGTGGATGCCCGTGACCTCCGCCTCAGCCTCCTGCCACTGCGCCACCGCGTCCTGCAGGGCCAGTTCCAGAGCAGGTTTCTCCTCCTCGGGGATCTCTTCCAGCCGATCCCATAAGCCGTCGAAGTTTGCTTCAGCGTCCGTGGTGGGAGCGATCACCTCGAACATCCGCTCTGGAGACACCGGCTCCTCGAGACTCACGCAAACCAGAGGCGGATCGCCTACCTCGAGCCCCTCCGGGCGCCGGACGTTCGACGCGATGGACTCAGGCACAAAACCAAGATCAATACTGACCACTTGCACTTCCGGTGCCGTGTTCCCCGCTTCCAACCATTCACGTTCGCGTCGGGTGAGAGGGATCCTTGGGGGAACTGGAAGCGCCAGTTTGTGCGCCCACTGGTCGACGATGCCCTGGCACTGAGCGACAAGTTCCAGCGCGGCCTGCACAGGATCCTCGGCGAAGATGCCAAGATCCACAGCGATCTCAACGCTCACGGTGTGAAGATCGTCGTTGACGCGATGCCAGTGGAATCGCGGACTTTCTACCTGCGTTGTGTCGAGTCTGACGATGAGGTAAGCCGCAAGACCTTGGGCTTGGGCCCACACCGCCAAGATCTCGCCGTACACCGAGTTGATTACGTCTCGCCGACCTACGATCCGACTCGGAAAGCGCGTCGGGTCTTCGAACAGAAGCTGGAACCCGCTCCAACTTCGCTCATCATCACGAAACAGGCTCATCGACTCACCTTTTTCCTTCTTCCCAATCCAGGACCTACGCCTGTCAGTGTAGCGCCGACCGGACCAGAGATTTCTGAGCGATTCCTCGATACCATTCACCCAAAGAGCGGCATGGATTCAGGTCATAGCAGAAACGGCTGGAGCTTGGCCGGCAGCGTCAAGCGCGTCGCACCGTGACTCAGGAGCACCCCGACCAACCGCTCACCCTTGGTGGCGCCGCCGAACCGACCCGATAAACGCAACTCCCTCAAGACTCGCCAGCGAAGCTTTCCCCGAGAGTTTACGATCAAAACGGGGACGAGATGCCCATCTTCAAATGAACCAGAAGACACATTAAAAGTTCTCGCTAGCCCCACGCCCCTCAAGTCGTCCCATTTGATTCTTCCACGCCACGTCCACAACCCCGATTTTCCGCGAACGACACCCCCGGGAAACCCCGATGCGGGCATCGCAACCGCCGCCAATCCGAAGACCAGCGCCAGAACCGGTTCCCATTCGCCGACCAACAATGCTATTACAGGACCAACGAACAGAAACCCCGGCACCAGAGAAAGTGCGAGAGCAAGGCCACTAACCATTATTCGTACACGCCCCCTTGCCGGAATGCGCACAGTAGGCTTCTCGCGGCCCAACGACGCAGCTAAAAACTCCCCGGGAGACGGCCATCGTCTCAAATCCGGCACCTCTTTCACGACCCAATCAAATCTGACGTGGTGGCTGAAAAGACCACCTTTACCCCCTGAGGTTTATTCAGGCGGTTGCCCTGGAGCACCTTGACCCGTGCGGCTTGGTCAAGGTTCTTCATCTACCTCAAGGCGCAATTCGGGAAGCCCTCCACTCTGTGCGTATCTCTTCATCGCGCAGTCAAGGAGTTCCTTGTGCCGTTCGAATGATTCTTCCCCCAACCCGAACAGAATTTTTGACCATCGCACCCTCCGGGAAATAGCAATCAAGAACCCGCCACCCAGCGACGTCCAAGGAACGGGAACTATGTCAAATCCTTCGATATCAACAATCTTATATCGTTGAGTCCGCCACAGCCCTCTATAGAACAGCTCCGCTTCACGCTGATTCAAGTATAGGCCGATTCGAAGCGCTCTAGTCACCCAGAAGACCCAAAACAGACTCCACGAGAACGCTAGGACCAAAGACTCCGTTGAGAAAAATCTAATATCCCAGTAAGTGACCCACGGCAACGCAGCAAGGGCCGCCAGCAAAAGGCTTGATTTTAGTCGACTCGAGACAGTCACAACAAGTGCAACAATACCCGTCTCCCGACGAATCATCTTAGCTCTATTTGAAACTGCCCAACCTCGCCCGCTGGTCCGGCGAAGGCGTTGAAGTCAGGGCTAGTGACATCTCGTACTAGAAAATCTATATCACCAGTCCTACAAAAGTAGACATCTTCGGCGTCACCTGGTTCACATCCCATGGCACCCAGGCTCTGGATACTAACTTTAGAGAACGGCGCCATCAGGATTCCCACCTGCCCACCGTACTCCTCACAGTCGTAGCTGGACACATGATCAGCCTTCACGGAGAGCCCTTCCTCCACAGCGACTACTGCGCTATCAAGATCACGAGCGCCCCATGGCGTACACGAGTACTCAATCGCGCACGACGACAACAAAAAAGGTGCCGATAGTATCGCCAGAACCACCCCGACACCAGACCAACTAACCGCACCCACCTTGCCCATAGTCACCTCAGCAGTCCACACTTTCCGTCACAAGTGACCTTCCTTCTACGAAACAGCTTCTACGACCTGACCCGTTGCATTGCGGTAACCGTACACGGTTTCGTGGCCGCCTCATACGGGGTCGATGCCGGTGAACAAACCAATGGCGGGATTATAGAGACGGGCTCCCATTAGCAGGATCCCGATCGTGGTGATGGTGCGCTGATCGCCCCAGCCATCCGCAACCGGCGGGCGCTGCCCTGGTATTACCCGCGTGTTGGGTGGCGAGAGGTTGGCCGTACTCGGCCGACTGTCAAGGCAGCGGCCAACGTCAACAGCACGCCTCGAACCCATCGCCAACCCGACCACTCTGTCCATGTCCGCGGGTCTCTTCGCATGGCGCGAATACTAAGAGATCCCGCAAGCAGGTGGCACCTACTTGCGGAATCTCTAACGGGCTACTCCCGATGGTGGATGCGCGAGCGCCAGGAGCGCTACACCGGGTCGGTGGCCTCGGCCCAGAGTTCCTGGCGCTTCTTGGCCCTCCGCACGTCCGTGACCTTGAAGCCGGCCCAGATCAGCGTGGCGATGATCGCGGTCCACATCAGCTTCTTCATCATGGACCCCACCGTACCCGCGCCGATCAGCCGGGGGTACGGTGGATATATGAACGATATGCGTATCGAAAAAGACAGCATGGGCGAGGTCCAGGTTCCGGCGAAGGCGCTGTGGCGGGCCCAGACCCAACGAGCCGTCGAGAACTTTCCCATCAGCGGCACTCCTCTCGAGCCCCGGCTCATCCGGGCTCTGGGCTTGGTCAAGCAGGCAACCGCCCGCGCCAACCTCGGGCTCGGCGTGCTCACCGAGGAGCAGGCGACCGCCATCGGGGACGCGGCCGCCTCCATCGCCGCCGGCGAAAATCTGGATGCGTTCCCCATCGACGTCTTCCAGACCGGCTCCGGTACCTCGTCCAACATGAACACCAACGAGGTGATCGCCACGCTGGCCGCCCAGGCCGGCGTCGATGTGCACCCCAACGACCACGTCAACGCTTCGCAGTCGAGCAACGACATCTTCCCGACCGCCGTCCAGGTGGCCGCGTCGCTGGCCGTCACCGAGGATCTCCTCCCCGCCCTCGACGTGCTGCGCGCCAGCCTGGCGGCGAAGGCCGAGGAGTTCGCCGATCTGGTGAAGTCGGGCCGCACCCACCTGATGGATGCCACGCCGGTGACGCTCGGCCAGGAGTTCGGCGGGTACGCCGCGACGCTGAGCCTGGCCGCCGAGCGCCTCGAGTCGGTACTCCCCCGCGTTCGCGAGCTGCCACTGGGCGGCACCGCCGTCGGCACCGGCATCAACACGCCTCCCGG
Organism: Tessaracoccus caeni; assembly: GCF_029211185.1. Taxonomy (GTDB): domain Bacteria; phylum Actinomycetota; class Actinomycetes; order Propionibacteriales; family Propionibacteriaceae; genus Arachnia; species Arachnia caeni. The sequence goes on along the minus strand of NZ_JARGDO010000003.1, from coordinate 130,116 downwards.
CTTCGCCGTCGCGGCCATCGAGGCCCTGGCGGACCTGACCGGAACCCCCTTCACCGAGACCCGCAACCACTTCGAGGCGCAGGCCACCCGCGACTCCGTGGTGGAACTGAGCGGAGCGCTGCGCACGGTGGCCGTCGGGCTCACCAAGATCTGCAACGACCTGCGCTGGATGTCGTCGGGCCCCACCACCGGATTGGCCGAGATCCACCTGCCCGACCTGCAGCCCGGCTCCAGCATCATGCCGGGCAAGGTGAACCCGGTGCTCCCCGAGGCGACGCTCCAGGTGTGCGCGCAGGTGATCGGCAACGACGCGGCCGTCGGCTTCGCGGGCGCCGCGGGCAACTTCGAGCTCAACGTGATGATCCCGGTGATCGCCCGAAACGTGCTGGAGTCGGCGCGTCTACTGGCCAACGCGTCGCGTGTGCTCGCCGAGCGCTGCGTCGACGGCATCACGGCCGACGCCGAGCGGATGCGTCGCTACGCCGAGTCGTCGCCGTCGATCGTCACCCCGCTCAACCGGGTGATCGGCTACGAGGCCGCGGCCAAGGTGGCCAAGCACGCCATCGCGCATTCCATGACGGTGCGCGAGGCCGTGATCGACCTGGGCTTCCTGGAGCGAGGAGAGGTCACCGAGCAGCAGCTCGACGAGTACCTACGCGTCGACTCGATGACGGGTCGCTGAGAGATTCGACGGGGTCGTCGAGGCGCAAGGAACGAGCCTCGACGCCCCCGTCGAATGACCGGACTGACCACAGATCCCTGCGCAGCGTCACGCTCTCCTCGAGGCTCGGCCGCAGGCGGCCTCGCACCTCGAAGAGCGTGGGTGGGGTGCACCTCGGAGAGCGTGGGGGTGGGTTAGTCGAGGAGGCCGCACTCGTGGGCGATGAGGACCAGGCCGACTCGGTCGCGGGCTCCCAGCTTGGACAGCAGGCGACCGATGTGGGTCTTGACGGTGCCCTCAGCCAAGTACAGCCGTGAGGAGATCTCGGCGTTGTTGGCCCCCTTGGCCACCTCGAGCAGCACCTCGCGCTCGCGCTCGGTCAGTACCTCCAGCGGATCCTCGGAGCGCTCGCCGGGCGTCGGCAGCTTAGAGGCGAACTGATCGAGCAGGCGCTTAGTGGTCGACGGGGCGATCACCGCGTCGCCGTCATGCACCTTACGGATGGCTCCCAGCAGTTCCTCGGGCCGGGCGTCCTTGAGCAGGAAGCCCGATGCTCCCCCGCGGATGGCGGCGAACACGTACTCGTCGAGATCGAAGGTGGTGAGCACCAGCACCTTGGTGCCCACTCCGAGAGCGGTGATCTGGCGCGTGGCCTCGGTGCCGTCCATGATCGGCATCCGGATGTCCATCAGCACCACATCGACCTGGCGCTGCTTCACCAACGCCACCGCGTCGCGCCCGTTCTCGACCTCGCCGACGGTCTCCATGTCGTCGGCCGAGTCGATCAGCATCCGGAAGCCGCTGCGCACCAGCGACTGATCATCCGCGAGCAGAACCTTGATCATGACTTACCTCCGGTCGATGCGATCATTCCAGCCATCCTCGGCCTAGTTGATTGGGCGTGGGCAGCGTAGCCCGCACCTCGAAACCCCTGTGGGGATGCGGCCCTGCGGTGAGCGTACCGCCCATGGCCGACACCCGTTCCCGCATGCCGCGCAGCCCCGCGCCGCGCCCGTCGGATTGCGACTGGCCGCCCACTCCGTCGTCGCGGATCAGCAACTCGATGGAGCTGGGCGTGAACTCGATCTCGACGGTGGCCCGCGCGTCGGCGCCGGCGTGTTTCAGGAAGTTGGTCACCGACTCCTGCACGACGCGGAAGGCGGTCAGCCCCACCGAGTCGGGCACCACCGGCACCTCGTCCGGCATGGCCAGCGTGATCCGGTCGCCCGCAGCGGCGAGCATCGCCGGAATCTGGGTGATCGACGGCGCGGGCCCGAACTGCGCCTCGTCCTCCTCCTGGCGCAGCACGGCGACGATGCGCCGGATCTCCTGGATCGACGTGCGACCGGTGTTCGCGATCACGTCCAGCGCCTCCCCCGCAACGTCGGGCTTCTTCACCATCAAGGCCTTCGCACCCTCGGCCTGCACGACGATCACCGACAGCGAGTGCGCCAGCACGTCGTGCAGTTCCTGCGCCACCTCGTTGCGCGCCCGACCCACCGCCAGCTGCGACTCCTGCGCGGACTGGCGTTGCGCCGCAGCGAAGCGCTCGATGGCGATCTCCTTGTCCAGTGCCGCGGAGACCCGGCGCTCGCGCGAGTAGCGTCCCAGCACGTAGGCCAGCGCCACCGTCGCCCCGCACAGGGCGATCAGCACGATGCTGCTCAGAGCCTGCATCTCCACCGGCAGGTGGGAGGCCCAGCGGGTAGGACCGAGGATCGACCCGACCGACCCCAAGGTCGCCACCACGGCCGCCGTCGAGGCGCGCTGGTACCTGGCGAGGGAGTACACGACGACCGGGATGACGATGAGAGCCGGCAACGGAGTGAGGTCGGAGGCGTACATGCCGAGCGCGGCGATGGTGACGATCCCCAGAGCGACGATGGGGAACCGACGACGAACCGCCAGCGCGCTGGCCATCAGCAGCGACCACAGAACGGCCGCCACCGCCGACGAGTGATCGGTCGCGAACATGGGCAAGCCCAGCACCACTCCGGCGAGGACGGCCCAGAGGGTGTCCATCAGGAAGGTGCGCCGGTCGCGCGTCAGTCGGTCGGTCAGCATGGTGTCCCTAGCCTATGGCGCGAGGCGGTGCGTGAGCCTACGACTCTGGGCCCCGGCGGGTGCGCCTGCGGTCACCTCAGCACCCCACCCACGCTCTTTGAGGTGCGAGGAACGAGCCTCGAAAAGAGCGACCGGTAGCCGCACGATGGTCCCTGCCAAAGATCGCGCGGGGTCTTTTCGAGGCTTCAGCTTCAGACCTCGTTCCGGGTGCTGAGGAGCGAGGTACGAGCGTCTCGAAGTACGCCCAGCGCCTCCGCACCTCAAAGAGCGTTACGGGTGAGCGATTCCGTGCCGCGCTCGAACTGTGCGACGCCGATCCGGCGGGCGGCCAGCGCGACGAAAACCGCGGTGCCCAGATAGATCAGGGCCGCGACGCCGAAGGCGACGGGGTCGAGCCCGGTGGGTGGCAGCGCGACGGCGGCGATCACGGCAGAGGCGACGAAGGCCCCGTTGAAGCCCATGTCGTAGAAGGTGAACACCCGCCCCTTGTACTGCTCGTCGACGTGCGCCTGCACCAGGGTATCGACGCAGATCTTGAAGGACTGGGTGATCAGGCCGATACCGAAGCTCACCACGAAGAGGGCCAGCTTCCCGTCGGTGAACACGGTGACGCACTGAAGCAGAGCCCCGACGCTCAGCAGGCCGACCGCCGTGCGACGCAGTCCGAGCGGACGCACCAGCACCGGCACCAGCGCGGCGGCCAGCACGAACCCGGCTCCGGTGAGCCCTCCCCACAGCGTGAGGTCGGCCAGGGCCGCCTCCGTCTCGGAGGTCTCGTGCCAGAGGTTCCGCGCAGCCAGGATGATCGCGACGGAGAAGAACCCGAACAGCAGCCGCGAGACCACCATCCCGATCAGCGCCACCAGCGCGGGCAGCCGCTGTCCCAGATGCCGGCCGGCCTCAGCCAGGCCGCGCAGCACGTCGATGCTCCGCGTCCGCTCCCCCGGCGCATCGGGGCCGAGCGCATCGCGGGTGAACCCGGAGCACATGATCACCGACCCGACGAACAGGACGGCCGAGATGACGAACACCATCGCATCCGCCTGGTGCGACTCCATCACGCGCCCCAGCGTGAGCCGGACGCCGAACCCGAGCCCGGCGCCGATCACCACCCCGAGCGGGCCCACCGTCGGGACGATGGACGAGGCCGTGATGAACTCGTCCTCGTCGACGGTGTGCTGAAGCCCGGCGGAAAGCCCGGCCAGCATGAACCGGTTGATGCTCATCGCCACCAGCAGTGCGCCGTAGAGCACCGCCTGCCACACCCCGGAGGTGAGCCCCGAGAAGATCACCACCGCGATCAGCAGCGCCAGCACCGCACGGGTGATGTCGGAGTAGAAGGCGACCTCGCGTCGCGACCACCGGTCCAGCAGCGGCGAGACGAACGGCCCGACGATGGTGAACGGCAGCAGCGTCAGAGCGAGTACGCCGGCGATCGACCACGCGTCGGGCTGGCTCTGCGGGGAGAACAGGATGTAGCTGGCCATCCCCACTTGCAGGGTGCCGTCCGCGGCCTGGCTGAAGACGCGCAGCAGAAGCAGGCGGCGAAAGGCCGCGTGCTTCCACAGCCGCCTCAAGGCGTTGATGAGAGTCACAGAGGAGGACGGATCAGCTGGTGGCTTCGGGGTGGAGCTTCTTGGCCTTCTCCAGCGCGCGATCGGCGTTCATCTCTTCCATCATCGCCGTGACCTTGGCTCTGTCGAACTGGGCCAGCTTGGCCTCGGCCTCCAGCATCTTGGCGTAGTTCTGCTCGCGCTCGGTGTCGTCCTCGGCGTGGTATTCGGTGTGCACGTAGGCGCTGGCCAACCGCTCCACGGATCCCACGGCAGCCATCAGGCGGCCCCTCTTGGAGGTCAGCGACAGCACGACGGTGACCGCCAGGATGCCGAGGATGATCGGCAGCGACGTGGACGGGCCGAAGGTGAACACATTGACGTGCTCGCCGCCGTTGATGAAGCCCAGCTGGTTGGTGTGCAGCGCCTCGAGGATCATCTTCACGCCGATGAACCCCAGGATCAGGCACAGGCCGTAGTTGAGGTAGACCAGGCGATCCAGCAGCCCGTCGATCAGGAAGTACAGCTGACGCAGGCCCATCAACGAGAAGGCGGTGGCCGTGAACACGATGTAGACGTTGGTTGTGAGGCCGTAGATGGCGGGGATCGAGTCGAGCGCGAACAGCAGATCCGTGCCGCCGATCGCCACCATCACCAGCAGCATCGGGGTGAGCACCCGCTTGCCGTTCTCGTAGGTGAACAGCTTGTCGCCGTCGTAGTGATCGGTGGTGTGCAGGTACTTCTTGGCGGTGCGGATGATGAGGTTGTTGGCCTCGTCCTCGCCCTCGCGCTCGGGAACCAGCATCTTGCCGGCGGTCACGATCAGGATCAGACCGAAGATGTAGAACATGAACGAGAAGTTCTCGATCAGCGCCTTGCCGGCGAAGATGAAGGCGCTGCGGGCGAACAGTGCGAAGACGATGCCGAAGAGCAGCACCTTCTGCTGGTCGGCCCTCGGCACCGCGAAGCTCGACATGATGACCAGGAACACGAACAGGTTGTCGACGCTCAGCGCCTTTTCGGTCACCCACCCGGCGAAGTACTCGGCGCCCATCTGGTGGCCGCCGAAGATCCACAGCACGATGCCGAAGACGATGGCCAGGCCGATGTAGACCACGGACCAGAAGGTGGCTTCCCTCAAGGTGGGGATGTGCGCCTTGCGCACGTGGAAGAAGAAGTCGAAGAAGAGGAGGCCGGCTATGACGGCGATGGTCACTACCCAAACCAACAACGGGACGTCAGTCAACGAAGGTCAACTCCTGTTAGGCGGAACCCGAGGGCGATTGCCCCGGATCGAGGATGCCGGATGAGACGGCGCTTTCTATCAAGGATAAGGGCAAGGGGAAGCGGGTTCCGACGACGAGTTCTCGCGGATCGCGAACCGTTACCCAACGGTTACGTCCGCGGTCGATGGCACGGCTTTCAGCGGCTTCAGTTCCTCCCCGTCGACGAGCACCCCGCCGATCGGATCGCTGAGGTCGGGCGTTCGCAGGCGGTCGCTGCCGGGGCGGGCGACGTCGATCAGGCACGACGCCAGCACCCAGGCCTCCACCGCCGCCCTGGCCAGCAGCACCCAGAAGTAGACGCCTTCCGGCCCATTTTCGGCCTGGGACAGATGCCCGGACAGCCACGCCCAGATCGCCGCCACGTACGCGGTGTGAGTGACGGCGGTCAGGACGAGCTCTTCCCGGAAGGGCCGGGCAAGGTAGACCGCGATCAAGACCCAGAGTCCGGTCTGGGGCGTGAAACCGGGCGCGAGCAGCACCGTGATCAGGACGAACACGCCGACGAGGCTGCCGACGCGGGGGCGCCGTCGGGTGACGTAGAGCCAGGCGATCACGACGCCGAGCACGAGCAGCCGCGCGGCGAAGAACAATCCCCCGACCTCTCGCGACTCGAACCGGAGGAGGTGTTCCAGCAGATACAGCAGCGACCCATCGCTGGTGCCCTTGTTGATCTCCGCGACGTAGTGGTTGAACACCACGCCCGGCTGGTTCAGCATCAACGGCACGTGGACCGCGAGGAAAGTGCCGATGGACGGCACCAGGAAGGCCGCTACCGCACGTCGATCCCCGCGCAGCACGACGGCCACCGCGACGGCGAGCCACACCGCGATCGGCATGGTGCCGGCCGACGCAGCCAGGCCGAGCAGCACGCCCGCCTCCAGCACGCGACCTCGCGCGAACCCGAGCAGGCCAAACATGGTGAGCCCGATGGGAAGCAGGGACCAGTCGATCAGGCCGGCGGCGAAGACGATCGGCGACCCCGCCACGGCGAGCCCGAACCACGACCGGAAGCGTGCGTTGCCCGAGTCGGGGCCCATCAGCACGGCGGCGGTCACCGTCACGAGGAAGCAGCCGAACAGCACCAGCGCGCTCAGCCCGAAGAACAGGGGCAAGGCGTCGAGCTGGGTCTGCAGGACGGCGTCGGGAGGGATCTCTCCGCCCAGCACGGAGGTGAGCCACACCGTCGCGGCGACCACCACTGCCACCAGCGGCGCGAGAGAGATCTGCCCCCCGAAGACGCTGTCGCCGGTCGCGAGTCCCTGGCTGATGAATGAGGTCTGGATGTCGGTGTAACAGAGCCGGACGAAGGTGTCGACGCCCTCGTCCGCCTGGGACTGCAGGCAGGGAAGGTGGCGCAGGTACAGCGCGGCGAACAGCAGCGTGGCGACGATCAGCGCCCAGGGCATGGGGTCGAACCAGACGCCCTCCTTGCGGGCGTGGCGTCCCATCGGCCCACCGAAGCCGGGCAGCAGCGCGTCCTTCACGGCGTCAGGTTACCCATCGGCCCCGGCCGCGGGATCGCCTCCGCCCACATCTCCCCCGTCGGCATTCGTGTCGCTGTCCGGCTGCTCCGGGGCGGGCGTCTGCGTTGCCGTCGGGGTGGGCTCGGGCGTCGGTGTCTGGGTGGGTGTCGGTTCTGCGGTCCGGCTGGGTGTTGACGTGGGCTCCGGCTCCTCCGTCTGGGTGGCCGTCGGCGTCGGAGAGGGACTGGGAGTCTCGCTGGTGGACTCCGACGGCCTGGGTTCGGTGGTGCGGGGCGGCGCCTGCGTCCGCTCGCCGCCGCCTTGGCGGTTCTTCAGCGGCAGATCGTCGAACTGCTCCACCGGCATGCCGTCGGTGGCGACCTCCATGAAGTCGATCCAGGTCATCAGCGGATAGGACGACCCGAAGAAGGTGGGATCCTGCGGCCTGCGGAAGGGGTCGAGGTCGGCGGTGCCATCGCCGGCGACGTACATCACCGCGGTGGAGACCTGCTTGGTGTAGCCGACGAACCAGGCCGACTGGATGTCGTCGAGGACGCCGTGGGTGCCGGTCTTGCCGGCCACCGGACGCCCGAGAGAGGACGCACGTCGACCGGTGCCCTCCTGCACGACGGACGTCAGCGCGTCGGTGGTGCTGGCCGCGACATCGGCCTCGATCGTCTGCTCGGACGCAGGCTTGGCCTCGTAGAGCACCTGGCCGTGCTGGTCGGTGACCTTGGCGACGATGTGCGTCTCGTTGCGCTTTCCGCTGTTGGCCAGGGTCGCGTAGGCGTTGGCCATGTTCACCGGGCTGACCTCCACCGCGCCGAGGGCGATCCGGTTGTTCATGTTGAGCTCCCAGGCCTCGAGCTCGGGGGCACCCGCGTCGACGGCGGCCTTGGCCACTTCCCTGGCACCGTCGTCGATCTGCTGGGTCATGTCGACGAAGGCCGTGTTGATCGACTCCGCCGTCGCGCGGCGCAAGCTCACCTGGCCGTACTGGTAGCTGAACTCGTTGCGAATGGGACGGTCGTCGCCGCGCGGGGTGAACGTGTTGCCGTTGAACATGGAGTTCAGGGTGAAGCCGTTACGCAGGCCGGCGACGGTGGCGAAGGTCTTGAAGGTCGACGCCGTGGCGCGCGGCGTGGTGGCCCAGTTTCGCTGGTTCTCCACGTAGTCGGGGCCGCCGTACATGGCGATGATGGCCCCGGTCTCGGTGTCCACCGACGCCAGCGCGACGTGCAGATCCTCCGCGTCGCTGCCCGCGTTGCCCGAGGCCTCCTTCGTGTAGCGCTCGACCGTCTCGACGGCCGCCTCCTGCGCCTTCTCGTCGATGGTGGTGATGATCCGAAGGCCACCGCCCTGGGTCTCCACCTCGTCGAAACCGAGGGTCTCCATCTCCTTCTCGACGGCCTTCATCAAGAAGCCCTTCGCGCCGCCATAACGATTGTTGAGCGGCACCTCCGGGAACTCCGGCAGCTCGCCGTAGACCTCGTCGTGCTCGGCCTTGCCGATCGTGCCCATCTCGAGCATGCCGTCGAGGACGTAGTTGTAGCGCTCGAGCAGGACGGCCCGCTTGTCCTCGCCGTCGGAGGGGTTCATGGCAGCCGGGTTGTTGAGGATGGCGGCCAATGCGGCGGCCTGGCTCAGCGTCAGGTCTTCGGCATCGGTCAGGAAGTACGACCGCGACGCGGCCTGGATGCCGTAGGCGCCGCGCCCGAAGTAGATGGTGTTGAGGTAGCCGGCGAGGATCTCCTCCTTCGGCACCTCCCTGCCCATGCGAATGGCCAGCATGATCTCGCGTGCCTTGCGGGTGAGCGTGCGCTCGGAGTCAAGGTAGAGGATCTTGATGTACTGCTGGGTGATGGTGGAGCCGCCCTGCATCTGCCCGCCCGAGGCGATCGACCACGCCGCACGCGCCAAGCCCCGCGCGGAGAAGCCCGGATCCTCCCAGAAGCTGCGGTTCTCGGCGGCCACCACGGCATCCCTGATCACCTGCGGCATCTCGGAGTAGCCGATGGTCTGCCGGTTCTGCACGGAGAGGCTGCCCATCTGGGTCTCGCCGTCGCCGTAATAGATGAAGGAGGTGTTGGTCTGGAAGTCGTCGTTGGGGTCCGGGAGGTCCGTCGTGAAGTACAGGAACGCGAACCCGCCCAGGCCGGAGAACCCGACGATCAAGAAGGTCACCAGAGCGGCGATCCCCAGTTTTCCCCAGAAACCGCGCTTCGCCTTGGCCTTCTTGTTCGGCCGCTTTTTGGTAGACGCCATGCGATCCAGGGTAGGCGGACCGGCAACCGATCACTCAATCCTGGTGATCAGGGGCGGCCGGATGCCGTGCGCCGTGAACGCCTCGCTCGCGTACTCGCGCACCTCGCGCATGGGGCCCCACTGCTGGTTGGCTTTGGTCTTCAGCAGCACCTGCATGGTCATGGTGCCGCCCTGCAACGAGCCCACTCCGAGCACCTCCGGTGGTGCCATCAGCACGTCCTTCCATGCCTTCTCGGTGGCGATCGGGGCGATGGCCTCGCTGAGCACCTGACGGACGCGGTCGGGGTCTTCGTCGATCGCGACCGGGATGTCGACGACGGTGGACGAGAAGCCCTGAGTGAGGTTGCCCAGGGTCAGCACCTCGCCGTTGCGGACGTACCAGATCGCGCCGCTGGGATCCTCCAGCTTGGTGACGCGCAGCGTGACCTCCTTGACGGTGCCCTTGAGGTCGCCCACCTGGATCATGTCGCCCACCCCGAACTGGTCCTCGGACAGCATGAACACGCCGGAGAGATAGTCCTTGACCAGCGACTGGGCGCCGAAGCCCAGCGCCACACCACCGACGCCGGCCGACGCGATCAGCGGCCCCATCGGCACACCCCAGACAGACAAGATGGTGAGCACGGAGACGGTCACGATCACGACGTTGACCACGTTGCGCAGCAGCGATCCGATGGTGGACACCCGCCGCGCCTGCCGTTCGGGATCGGCGCCCCCGGCCTTGGCCAGGATCACGGCGGTCTTGCCCGACAGCCCGGTGCGCTGCTCGCTGCGACGCGCGATCGTGCGCACGGAGCGTCGGATGACATAGCCCAGCACCACCCGGGCGACGAATGCCACCGCCACGATGAGCAGGCTGACCAGCAGGTTCTCGTACCAGGAATCGAGCATGGCCCCATCTTCGCACCCCACTCCAGCCCAGCTCTCCCCCGTCCCGCTGCCCCAGCCCAGCTCTTCCCCACTCTTCCCCCGTCCCGCTGCCCCAGCCCAATCCAGGAAAATCGGCCAATGGTCGATTCTCGGCGATAGACACCGCAAAATCGGCCATTGGCCGATTTTCCTGGATTGGCGCGGGGGCGGAGATCGGCGTGTAAGAGAGATTGGCGCCCGGGCGGAGATCGGTGCGTGAGGGAGATTGGTGCGGGGGCGGTTAGAATCGTGCGTCGTGCCGAGCCTCACCCAAGCCCAGACCAACGCGATGCAACAGCTGCTGCGCATCGCGCCGGTCATCGACGAACTCGGAGAGCTGTTCCGCCAGGCCGGCCACGAGCTGTACCTGGTCGGCGGATCGGTGCGCGACGCGCTGCTGGGCGTCCTCGGCGACGATCTCGACTTCACCACCTCAGCCCGACCCGAGCAGACCCACGAGCTGCTGCGCCAGTTCAGCCGCAGCACCTGGGACATCGGCAAGGCCTTCGGCACCATCGGCGCGATGAAGCGCGTCGACGACCTGGAGTGGAAGATCGAGATCACCACCTTCCGGGCCGACGCCTACGAGCAGGACTCGCGCAAGCCCATCGTCGCGTTCGGCGACAGCATCGACGGCGACCTCATCCGCCGCGACTTCACCGTCAACGCGATGGCCGTCGACGTAGCCACCCGCGCCTTCGTCGACCCCTACGGCGGCCTGAGCGACCTGGCCGAGGGCGTGCTGCGCACCCCGACGACGCCCGAGATCTCGTTCTCCGACGATCCCCTGCGGATGCTGCGCGCGGCCCGCTTCGCCTCGCGGCTGGGCTTCCGGGTGGCCCCCGACGTCGTGAAGGCGATGACGGAGATGGCCGAGCGCATCGAGATCGTCTCGGCGGAGCGCATCCAGGCCGAGCTCACCGGGCTGCTGCTCACCGATCGTCCCCGCACCGGCCTCAACCTGCTGGTCACCACCGGGCTGGCCGACCATTTCCTGCCGGAGGTGTCGGCGCTGCGCCGGGAACGCGACGAGCACAACCGTCACAAGGACGTCTACGAGCACACGCTCACCGTCGTCGAGCAGGCGATCGACCTGGAGAAGACCCGCGGTCACCAGCCCGACATCGTCAACCGGCTGGCCGCGCTGCTGCACGACATCGGCAAGCCGGCCACGCGCAAGTTCGAGGGCTCGAAGGTCACCTTCCACCACCACGACATCGTGGGCGCCAAGCTCACCGCCAAGCGCTTGAAGGCGCTGACCTACTCGTCGCAGATCGTGAAGTCGGTGTCCAAACTGGTGGAGCTGCACCTGCGCTTCCACGGCTACGCCGACGCGGAGTGGTCGGACGCCGCGGTGCGCCGCTACGTGCGCGACGCCGGCGACGAGCTGGAGCACCTGCACATCCTCACCCGGGCCGACTGCACCACCCGCAACCGGAACAAAGCCACCCGCCTGCGCCGGGCCTACGAGGAACTGGAGTGGCGCATCGATGAGCTGGCCGCCCAGGAGGAGCTGGCCCAGATCCGGCCAGACCTGGACGGCACCGAGATCATGGAGATCCTTGGCATCGGACCCGGTCGCGACGTCGGCAAGGCCTACAAGTTCCTCCTCGACCACCGCATGGAGCACGGCCCGTCGTCCAAGGACGACGCCGCCCAGATCCTCCGTGACTGGTGGGCCTCCAACGCCGGCTGACCCGTCGCCGAGCGGCAGCCAAGTACCATATGACGGTGATGAGGATCCGAGCCCTGGGTGGGGCGCTGCTGGCGCTGGCCATCGGGCTTCTCGGATTCTTCCTTTCCCCTTCCGTCCTGGCGCGCGCCGATGAGACGCAGCCGTTGGATGTGCGCATCGAGAGCATCGCGCCGACGATCATCGACCCCACCAAGCCGGATCAGGTGGTCGAGGTCTCCGGCACCGTGACCAACGCCTCCGAGACGAACATGCGCTACGTCAACGTTCACTTCTGGCGCAGTCAGCAGCCGTTGGTGAGCACGGAGCAGGTCGACGCCGCCGTCGCGGCCCCGCTGACCTCACCGCTGGGAAGCCGACTCGACAGCCTGGAAGCAGGAAACCTGCATCTCATCGCCGCCGATCAGCCCTTCGAGCCCGGCGAGACGGCCGACTTCAGCGTGAAAACCACCGTGGGGCAGCTAGCCCTGCCCACCGCCACCGACGCGGTGTACTGGCTCGGCGTCCACGTGCGCGCCATCCCGGAAGGCGGGGTGAACACGACGATGGGTCGGGCCCGCGTCCTGGTTCCCGCGACGACGCAGCCGCTTCCGGTCAGCGCCACCGTGCTGCTGTCATCGCGCCCGTCGCTCCTCCCCGACGACGCCGCTCTCACCGACGACGCAGCGGAGCAACTGGCCGTCGAGGTCGAAGGCCGGTTGGACGTGCTGCTCACGGCGGCGGAACGGTCGGGCGTGATCGGCATCATCGACCCAGAGCTCTACCGCGCGCTGCAATTGCTGGCGGTGGGCGACGAGACCACCGAAGCCAACCCGGCCGCCAAGGACTGGCTGGCGCGGGTCGACCGGCTGGCGACGGCCCAACGGCTATGGCGACTGCCCGGCGGCGACCCCGACCTGGCGAAGGCCGACGCCGTCGGCCTCCTCGATCAAGCGCTGGCCGGCACCGCCACGGACACCCTCGCCGACCTTCCCACCGCGGCGGTGCTCGACGAGACCGGCTCGGAGGAGCTGGCCGCACGACTCACCGACTTCGACCGCATCGTCGCCAGGCAGGTCCAAGGCGTGACCCGCACCGTCGCCGAAGGCCGGCGCGCTCAGCTCCCCGACACGCTCATCGGAAAATCCGATGCCGAGACCCGCGGCTACCTGCTGGCCACCGAGCTGACCCACGGCATGCCCGTCAACTACCTGCTGACCGACGAGGCCCAGGTGCGCGTCGAAGGCCTGCTCGACGATGCCCGTCCCCACCGCACCCCGACGGGCGCCGTCGGTAGCGTGCTCGCGTGGAGTCCCGCCCAACCGGCACCGAAGTGGACGAAACTGGCCAAACGCCTGGACAAGCTGGGCCTGAACTGGGAGCTCGTGGCCCCCGATTCGCCGGCCCGGTTCGACACCTCCGCCTTCAACCGTCACCTGGGCAGCGAGGACGAGGCCCTCGCGTGGATCGACGCCTCCCCGCAGGCCGAGCTCGACCCGAGCAAGATCACGGTGCGCGCGGCCCAGCAGTTCGTCCTGAGCTCCACCACCGGGACGCTGCCCGTCACGATCGCCAACGACACCGCCCTGACCGTCACGGTGCAGCTGCGGTTCCAGTCCGACACCCCGCAGCGCATCTCGGTGCCCGACTCCGAGGTCGTCACCCTCCCGTCCGGCCAGTCGCAGACGCTCGCCATCACCCCGCAGGCCACCACCAACGGCGTGACTCTGGTGCACGGGCAGCTGGCCACCGCGTCGGGACGCACGTTCGGGCCCGAAACCACATTGGAGATCACGGCCACCGAGTTTGGGCGTGTCGGTTGGATCATCATCGTCATCTCAGGTGCAGTAGTGCTGGGAGGAACCGCCTTGAGAATCAGGGCGGTCCGGTCCGAGGAGAAGCATGAGTCAAGTCAGTAGTACCAAGAGGCTGGTGTCGGCCAGCGCGATCATGGCCTCTGGCACGCTGGTCTCCCGTGTGCTCGGTGTGCTGCGGGTGATGCTGATCACCTTCATCCTCGGCACCGCAACCCGGCAGTCCGACATCTTGGCCATCGCCACCATGGTGCCCAATTCGCTGTACGTGCTGTTCGTCGGCGGCGCCCTGAACACGGTGCTGGTGCCGCAGATCGTGCGCCACATGAACAGCGACGACGACGGCGGTGAGGCCTACACCAACCGCATCATGACGGCCTTCATGCTGATCGTGACCGTCGTCGCCGTCCTGATCACGATCGCCGCCCCTGCCGTGACCTGGATCTACTCGTCGAGCAGCTGGCGCGCCCCCGGACTCACCGACCAGTACGCGTCGATGGTGACGCTCACCTATCTGACGTTGCCGCAGATCTTCTTCTACGGCGCCTTCTTCCTGCTGGGCCAGATCCTCAACGCGCGCGACAAGTTCGGCCCCATGATGTGGGCGCCCATCGCGAACAACGTGATCTCGATCGCGACGCTGTCGGTCTACTTCGTGGTCTGGGGCAACCAGGCCGACCACTCGCAGGCCTTCACCACGCCGCAGCTGCTCGTGCTGGGCCTTGGCAGCACGGTGGGCATCGCGTTCCAGGCGCTGGTGCTGATGTTCTACGTGCGCAAGATCGGCTTCAAGCTGCGCCCCCGCTTCGACCTCAAGGGCACCGGTCTGGGCCACACCTTCTCGTTGACCAAGTGGACGCTGGGCTTCGTCGCGGTCAACCAGCTGGCGCTAGTGGTGGTGCAGAAACTGGCCACCTCGGCAACCGCCACCGGACACGGCGCGGGCGCCAACGTCTACTCCAACGCCCACCTCATCTGGATCCTGCCGCACTCGCTGGTGACCATCTCGCTGGCCACGGCCATGCTGCCCAGCGCATCGCGTCTCGCCGCCGACGGCAAGTTCGACGACGTGGCCCGCGAGATGACCAAGACCATCCGGATGGCCCTGGTGGCGATCGTGCCCGCCACCGCCGCCTTCATCGCGCTGGCCGGCCCCGCCACCAGCCTGCTGTTCGGCCATGGTGCCGGCGCCGACGACGCCGTCCTGATCGCCTGGACCCTGATGGGATTCACGGTGGGCCTGATCCCGTTCACCGTCCAGTTCGTCTGCCTGCGCACCTTCTACGCGCTGGAAGACACCCGCACCCCGTTCTTCCTGCAGTGCTTCATCGCCGGGCTCAACGCCCTGGGCGCGATCCTGCTGGTGTGGCTGATCACCGATCCTTCGCTGGTGGCCGCGGTGCTGGCGCTGGCCTACTCGCTGGCCTACTCGCTCGGCGTGTTCGCGTCGTGGCGTTCTCTCAAGCGCCGACTGCCGGGACTCGACGGATCGGCCATCATCATGCACACCGTGCGGCTCCTCCTTGGCGCCGGGATCG
This sequence comes from Tessaracoccus caeni, assembly GCF_029211185.1. Classification (GTDB taxonomy): domain Bacteria; phylum Actinomycetota; class Actinomycetes; order Propionibacteriales; family Propionibacteriaceae; genus Arachnia; species Arachnia caeni. Next base: position 114,891 of record NZ_JARGDO010000003.1, on the reverse strand, counting down.
GCGGCGCCGGGGCCTACTTCCTGAGCGACGTGATCCTGGGCTGGATCCCCCACGTGGTGTGGGGCAACCTGGTGGCCCTCGCCGTTGGCGGCGCGCTGATCCTGGGCGCCTACTGGCTGGTCGGCCGGCTGCTGAAGGTGTCCGAGCTGAAGGACATCGCGGGCCTGGTCGGAGGGCGCTTCGGGCGCCGTCGTCCGGAGGCGTCATCGTCGGAGTCAGCGCCGTCGCCCACCGAAGACGAGAAGGTCGCCGAGCGGATCAACGAGATCCCGGCCACCCAGGAGGCGCTGGGCAGCGGCAACAGCAGCTCGGCGGTGCTCGTCGAGGATCTGATGCCGACGGCCGTCGAACCGGCGCTGACCGACGACGAGCTGTATCGCCGAGACGCCGAACGACGGCTCGAGATGGACGCCGATGACGATGACGATGACGATGCTCCTGCCACCGGCCGCTACGACGACTGGATGGGCGATCCCACGCAGGTGCACGACGCGATCATCGACGACGACGCACCGGACGAGGACACCGAAGACGACCTGCCCCAGCTGGCGGTGGCATCGTCGCCGCTGATCCCTCCGCCGCTGCCGAAGCCGGAGGAGGGCGTCGCGGACGTCCTCGACGACATCTTCCGTCCCCTGGGTGGCGGAGGCATCGCCGAAGACGGCACGGTGGTGCATGCGCGCTACCAGCTCGCCGAGCTGCTCACTGAGCGCGACGGCTCCGAGACCTGGCGGGCGCACGACCAGGTGCTGTCCCGCGACGTCGTGGTGCACCTGCTGCGCAAGGACGACCCGCGCGCCGACGAGCTGCTGGCCGCGGCACGCCGGGGCGCCATCGCCACCGAGTCTCGCTTCCTGCGCATCCTCGACGCGGGAGTGCTGCACGACCCCGACCTCGAGGTCGGCGCCTATATCGTGTGCGAGTACGGGCCGGGCAAGTCGCTGGAGCAGCTCCTGATCGCCGGCCCGCTCAGCTCCATCGAGGCCGCCTGGGTGGTGCGTGAACTCGCCGACGCCCTGGCCGGCGTGCATGCGCAGGGGCAGTTCCACGAGCGACTCAGCCCGGACACCGTCGTGATCACCACCTCCGGCACCGTGCGGGTGGTGGGCTTCGGCATCGAACCGTCCCTGGTGTCGCCGTCGTACGAAGAACGCTCCTGGAGCGAGCGCGAGCGCTCCGACATCGAAGCCCTCGGGGCCCTGCTCTACGCCATGACGGTGCACCGGTGGCCGGGTTCGTCGGCCTGGGGCCTGGCGGCGGCGCCGATGATCGACGGCCGGCTCGCCCGTCCGAGCGAGTTGCGAGACGGCATCTCGCCCGTGTTGGAGCAGATCTGCCTCTCGGCGATGAACGGTCAGGGCATCTACACCGCCCGCGAGCTCGCCAACGCACTCACCGACATGCTGGGCACTGCGGACGCCTCCGCCGACCTCGAGCGGCGCGTGCGGCGGCCGGCCAGGCCCCTGACGCCGGTGGCCGAGCCGGCGGTGCAGCTGGCCGCGACGTCGGCACCCCCCACTCTGGTGGCACCTGTCGCTCCGAAGGCGTCGGCCCCCAAGCGCACGCCGAGCAGCCCCGCCCACGAGGACGTCAGCGAGCTACGAGCGCCGATCCCCTCACGCCAGCGCGTGGTGGTGGCCGCGATCGCCGGTTTCGCCGTCCTGGTGCTGGTGATCTCGCTGCTGATCAGCAAGGGGCTCAGCTCCGACAACAACGCCAACCCGGCGAGCACCTCGCCGGGTGCCTCGACCTCGGCATCCGGAGAACCCGGAGGCGGGGCCGGTCCGCTGACGGTGGTGAGCGCGCAGGACTTCGATCCCGAGGCCGACGGCGGCAACGATGAAGAGAACCCGGATCTCGTGGGCAACGCGATCGACGGCGACCCTGCCACCGCCTGGAGCACGCTGCGCTATCTCCGGCAGTCGAAGCTGGGCGGGCTCAAGCCCGGCGTCGGCCTGGTGCTGGATCTCGGCGAGACCCGCGAGGTGAGTTCCATCGATCTCACGCTCACCGGCGACGGCCCGACCGCCGTCGAGATTCGCACGCCCACCGGCAACGACATGTCGATGACCACGGTGGACCAGTGGGCGATGGTCGCGTCGAACGCGGCGACCCCGCAGGGCACGACGGCCTTCGAACTGACGGAACCCGCTTCCACCCGCTACCTGCTGGTCTACCTCACCGACCTGCCCCCGGTCGAGGGCGGCTTCCGCGGCGTCGTGAACGAGGTCGTCGTCAACGGCAAGTAGCAACGCTCTCCTCGAGGCTCGGCCGCAGGCGGCCTCGCACCTCGAAGAGCGTGGGGGATGCTTCGAAGAGGGTCAGCAGTGAAGCGACTCGTCGAGGTCGATCAGCTGACCGACTCGTCGAGCATGCCGCTCGCCCTCGAACTGGGCTTCGAGGAAGGCCAGGCAGATCTCGTAGGCGACGTCGTCACCGACCACTCGGGCTCCGAAGCACAGCACGTTGGCGTTGTTGTGCTTGCGCGACATGGCGGCTGAGTAGGTCTCAGACACACACGCGGCCCGCACGCCCTTGACCTTGTTGGCGGCGATCGAAATGCCGACGCCGGAGCCGCAGATCGCGATTCCCAGCTCGCCTTCTCCTGCGACGACGGCGTTGCCCACCTTCGCGCCCCAGATCGGGTAGTCGGTGGACTCCGGGCTGTCGGTGCCAAGGTCGACGATCTCGTACCCGTCGGCCCTGAGTCTTTCCACCAGCTTGATCCGCAAGTCGTAGGCCGCGTGGTCGCTGCCCATCACGATCTTCATGTCACCCCTCCCGACGACACCTCGCAGTCTATCCACCATGCCAGGACCGGGCTCCGGAAATATAGCTGGCTGGGTTGGTCGCACTGTGCATATTGCACACTGCGACCAACCCAGCCAGCTATAAATTCGTTACGCGGCGAGGCGGCGACGGAATTGGGCGGCTGTAAGGCTGCGACGCGACGTGATGGCGACGATCGAGGCCGCCAGCGCGATCACGCCGAGCAGCAGCGCGGTCGCCCAGAGCCCGATCAGACCCGAGCCGTCGGCCGCGTGGGTGCGCACCAGCAGGAACGCGTTCTGCACGGGTGAGACGCCATTCAGCCAGCTCAGCCAGCCGGTGCCGCTCGACGAGATGGCCAGGGCCACCGTCACGACGATCAGCAGCACGGAGATACCGCGACCCACGTTGCCCAGCCACGCAGCAAGCGCATGGTTGGCCAGCACGAAGCTCACCGCCAGCCCGACGAGGAACACCGAGAGCATCGCCGTCGGGCCGACCCCCAGACCGAGCACCCCGCCGCCGATCGCGCCGAGGAGCAGGCCCTGCAGGGCGACCACCAGGGTCGGCAGGCCGACGGTGCGCGCCCAGAGGGCGAGGCTTGAGGCCCGCGAGGTGACGACGGTGGAGGGCACCGCGCGCACGGCGACGAAGGACAGCATGGCGCCGACCCACAGTCCGAGCACCAGCAGCAGCGACACGAGGCCGGTGGTGTTGGCCCCCGCGACGCCACCCGGCGCAGCCACCGGGTTGGTGACCACCTCGGAGAGTTTCTGCCGGTCGGCCTCGGAGTAGCTGGGCAGATCCTCGGCGCCCGACTCCAGTTCGGAGGCGAAGGTGTCGAGGCCCTTGTTCAATTCCTTCGTCCCGTCGGCCAGCTTGCCGAGGCCATCGGCCAACTCGGGCGCGCCGTCGGCGGCCTTGGTGACCCCGGCGGCGAACTGGCCCACGCCGTCGACATAGGTGCCCAGCCCCGTGTCGAACTGAGCGACGCCCTTGGCGAGCTGCGAGGCACCATCGGCGAGCTGGTCTGCGCCGTCGGACAGCTGACCCGCTCCGTCGTTGAGTTGCGAGACGCCGTCCTTCAGCTGGTTGATGCCCTCGGGCAGCGCGCCCACCTGGTCGTTCAGCTGGTTGATCCCGTCGAGCAGCGCGGAGGCTCCCGAGCCGAGGGCGTCCGCGTTGTCGACGATGGGCTGCGCCTGGGTGACGATGGTGTTCGCGCCTGCGGCGAGCTGACCGAGGCCTCCGCCCAGCTGCTTCGGCAACTCCACGACCACCTGGCCCACGCCGTCGGACAGCTGGCCCGCACCCCCGGCCACCTGCTGGGCGGCCTGCAGCAAGGTCACGCCGGCTTGGGGATCGGGGGTGTTGAGCGCCTGCACTCCGGCGCCGGCGCCGGCCTTGAATCCCTCGAGCGCGGCGGCATTCGCGCCGGCAGCGAAAGTCTGGGCGAGCAGTTCACACGTCGCGGGATCCTCCACCGGGCACTGGAAGGCCGCGGAGACACCCGCGCCGATCTGCCCGGCGGCCTGCTGCGCGGTCTCGTCGCCGGAGGCCAAGCCACCGAGCGTCTTGTTGACGGTGTCCAGTCCGGCGCTCACGCCCGAGGTTCCCTGGGCCAGGCCTTTGGCGCCGTCGGTGAGCGGGGCGAACTGCTCGCCGATGGCCTCCTCCGAGACCCCGGCGACGACCTGGTCCAGTCCCTTCGCCAGTTCTCCCACGCCCAGCACCACGTCCTTGGATCCCTGTGCGAAGTCGGGGATGCCGCCCAGGAGCTGGTCGGCGCCGTCGGCAAGCTGACCGACGCCCTCCACGAGCTTCGGCGCCTGGCCGGCGAACTCGGCGACCCCGTCGTTCAGCTCTCCCACGCCCGATGCCAGCGTGTCCACGCCGGTGGCGAACTCGCCCGCGCCCTTGGCCAGCTCCGAGGTGCCCGTGACCAGCTGGCCCGAGCCGTTCTTGAGCTGCGATCCGCCTGAGGAAAGGGGCTTGGCGGCGTCTGCGAGCTGGCCGAGGCCATCGGCCAACTGCTCGCCGCCTTCGGCCGCCTGGCCTGCTCCCTTCGCAAGCTCGCCCGATCCGTCGGAGAGCTGGGTGACGGCGTCCATGATCTCGCCGAACTGATCGCCGACGGTGTTGAGCCCGATGAACACGTTGTCGAGGTAGGTCTCGGTGAGCGTCGAGTTGATGGTCGACGTGGCCAGCCGCGCCACCTGCTCGCCCACCTGAGCGTCGGTGATGGGGGCGTTCTCGCTGACGTCCACCTGGATCGTGGCCTGCGAGGCCTTGGCGGCGTCGTTCTCGCTGAACGACGTGGCCGCCGCCGAGAAGCTCTCCGGAATGGTGACCACGACGGAGAACTCACCTGAGCGCAGGCCGTCGCGGGCGGTGTCCTCGTTGGCGAGCATCCAGGAGATGTCGCTGCCCTCGTCGATGATCGCGGCGGCCAGCTGGCGACCCATCGGCACGTACTGGTCCTGCAGGGTGACCGGCTCGTCGAGGTTGACGATGGCCGCGTTGACCAAGGTGTCATTCCAGGGCTTGGCCAGGCCGAGCAGCACCCCGACGGCGAGGATCGGCACCAGGCCGAGGATCAGGACGGAGATCCAGCTCAGCGTGCGCCCGCTGGCGGCAGACTCGGGCCTCATGCGTTGCTCCCCTCGTGCGAAGGCTGGGTGATCTGGTGTGCATCCTGCGGTTCGGGCGGTGGGGCCGGGACGACCCCGTCGGGCTCGAACAGCTCCAAGTGGGCCGACGTGGTGCCGCAGAGCAATAGGGCTGAGACCTTGTCGGCTCGGGTGCGTCGCACCAGATCCATGAGGGTGGCCAGTTCGGCGTCGGTGGCCGCGGCCTCGACGTTGTCGATCACCACCAGCGTTCCCTCCTGACCCTCGATCCGACCGAGGGCGGCCGCGACGTCGTGCACCAGCAGCAGGTCGGTGTATTCGGTTGTCCGCCGCACGCGCGACGCGGCCCCCGGCAGGAGGTGGCCGGCCACGCGGGCCCGACCGCTCGTCGCGCTGAGGCGGCCCGTCAACGCCAGGGCGGCACCCGTACGGGCTCCCACCGGTCCGGCGAGTCCGACGACGTTGCCGGGCATCAGCCGCAGCGACAGCGGGCCGGCCACGCCGTCGACGGCGAGCTCGTCGGCGTGCGCCACGGAGCCGTCGCCCGGCCAGGCGGCCAGCTCGAGCTCGCGGCTGAGGGTCTCGCCCTCGACGTCGAAGGTGGGCAACAGGCGGTCCAGCCAGCCGGGCAGCCACCAGGCGCGGTCGCCCAGCAGGGCCAGCACTGCCGGCACGAAGGTCATCCGGATGACGAAGGCGTCGACGGCCACCCCCACCGCGAGCGCGAAGGCGATCTGCTTGATCGGCCCCATGCCCTCGGGCACGAAGAAGGCGAACACGGCGAACATGATCAGCGCAGCCGCCACCACGACGGGCCCGGACGCCACGAACCCGGAGCGCACCGCCTCGAGGGCGGTCTTGCCGTGCACATACTCCTCGCGCATCCGGCTGACCAGGAACACCTCATAGTCCATCGCCAAGCCGAACAGGATGCCCATCAGCAGGATCGGCAGGAAGGAGATCACGGCCATGGGCTGCTCCAGGTTCACCAGGCTCATGAACCAGCCCTGGTTGAAGACCAACGCCGTGGCACCGAAGGCCGCGCCCACGCTCAGCAGGTAGCCGACGGTGGCCTTGATCGGCACCCACACCGAGCGGAAGACGGCGGCCAGCAGCACCAGGGACAGGCCCACGACGAGGACGCCGAAGGGCAGCAGCGCGCCGCCCAGCCGGGCCGAGACGTCGTTCTGGATGGCGGTCATACCGGTGACGGCGGTGTCGACGTCGTAGGTCTCCTGCCAGTGCGACTCCAGGTCGCGCAGAGCGTTGGCCAGATCCTGGGTGGCGGGATCGTCCGGAGCAGTGGTGGGCACCACCTGGATCAGGCCGGTGTCGACATTGGCGTTGGGCGTCGCCAGCGGCACGGCCGCCACGCCGTCGGTGGCTTCGATATCGGCGACGATGCCGTCGATCACGGCGATCGGGTCGTCGGAGTTGAGGATGTCGACCGTGACGATCAGCGGGCCGTTGAAGCCAGGGCCGAAGTGCTCGGCGACCAGGTCGTAGGCGATCCGGTCTTGGGCCGTGGACTCGTGCTGCCCGGAGTTCGGCAGCGAGAGCCGCAGGCCGGCGGCGGGCAGGCTGAGCGCACCCAGGGCCGCCACCACGGCGACGACGGTGATGATCGGGTGCTTCGTGGTGACGCCCACCCACCAGGCGAAGGCGCCGCCCTCGCGCTTCTTCGTCGTCTTCTCAGCCTTGGGCTTGGGGCGCATCCGCTCGCCGAGGTAGCCCATCAGGGCGGGCAGCATGGTGAGCGCGATGATCACAGCGAAGGCCACGGCGAGCGCCGCGAAGATGCCCATCACCGTCAGGAATGGAATGTTGGCGACGCCAAGGCCGAGCAGGGCGATGAAGACGGTGAGGCCCGCGAAAACCACCGCCGAGCCCGCAGTACCCACGGCCCGGCCTGCGGACTCCTCGGGGTCGGCACCCTTGCGCAGCTCGTCGCGGTGCCGCGAGAGGATGAACAGGGCGTAGTCGATGCCGACGGCGAGGCCCAGCATCACCGCCAGCAGCGGGGTGGTGGAGCTGATCGACGCGACGCGGGTGATCAGCAACAAGAGCGACATCGCGATCCCCACCCCGATGATGGCCGTGATCAGCGGAAGCCCCGCCGCCACCAGCGAGCCCAGCACCACGGCCAGCACCACGAGCGCGACGAGCAGGCCGACGGCCTCGATGATCGTGAGGTGCGGCAGCTCGATGTTGAACGCCTGGCCGCCCATCGCCACCTGCCAGCCGTCGGGCAGCTGGCTCTCCAGCGCGTCGCCGACGACGGTGATCTCGGCCAGCTGATCGCTGTTCGGCGTCTCCGGAATGTTGAGATTGAGCTGCATCATGGCCGCGCGGCCGTCGTCGGAGACGGTGCCCTCGACCATCTCGTCCCACGGTGAGAGGGCCTCGTCGATAGTGGGGACCGCGAGGAAGTCGTCGATCGCGTCCTCGATCACGGCCTTCTGCTCGTCGGCGCGCGCGCCTTCGGGCGCGACAATCATGGCGGTGGCCGTGAGCGCGGTCGCCTGGGGGAAGGTCATGTGGAGACGACGGAAGGCCTCGGACGACGAGCTGCCCGGGATCTCGAAGGCGTCGTCGAAGCTGCCGCGCAGGGTGGCGCCGAGGCCGCCCAGCACCACCAGGAGAGCGAGCCAGATGGCCACCACCCGGCCGCGGTTGCGGTAGCACCAACGGCCCAAGGCGTAGAGCGATGCGGACACAGCAGACCTCACGTTCGGATACAAGGGTGTATTCAAAGGCAGCATACACATCTGTATCCTTTCGCCCGCAATCGTGTCACCGACCGTTAGGCTGTGCGCATGACCGACCCCACCCCGCGACGAGAAGCCACCCGGAAGCGCCTGATCCAGGCCGGCATCCGGGAGTTCGCCGCCCGCGGTATCGACGCCACCAGCGTCGAGCAGATCAGCGAGGCCGCGGGGTTCACCCGGGGGGCGTTCTACTCCAACTTCGAGGACAAGGACGAGCTGATCCTCGCCATCGTCGAAGACGTGCACACCGCCACCAGCGCGCTGTTCCGGGAGGCCGTCGAACAGCTGCCCGGCGGGGTGCAGCTGGAGGAGGCGGTCGCCCTGGTGCTGCAGAGCCGGATGGTCTCGCCCGAGGTGCACACCACGATGCTGGAGATCACCCTGCGCTCGCACCGCGACCCCAAACTCCAAGAGCGCCTGGGCGAGCGTCGCTGCGAGCTGACGCCACTGTTCCGCGAGGTGCTGACCGCAGCTGCCGATCGCCTGGGCCTGCGGCTCACCGTCGAGGTCGCCGACTTCATCGACATCATCGACGCCCTGTACGAGTCGACGTTCGTGCTCAGCACCGGCGGCGGCGAGGCCCGGATGATCTACCTGACCGGCCTGATCGCCTCCCGCTTCACCGAACCCGCCCCCCGGTGACGCTCTTCGAGGTGCGACGAGCTCTGCGAGGAGCCTCGAGGAGAGCTAGCGAAGTCCCAAGAACCCGATCACGGCCTCCATCCAGCGAGGTAGCGTGGACGCAGCCAACGAAGGAGCCCGCCAGTGACAGCCCGGATCGAACGCATCACCACCTCCGACCCCGTCAGCGGAATGGAGAACAACACCTGGCTGGTCGGCGACGATTCCGAGGTGATCGTCATCGACCCGGCGCACAGCACCGACACCGTTCTGGCTGCGGTCGACGACCGTCGCGTCACCGCGATCCTGCTCACTCACGGCCACTGGGACCACGTCCGGGCCGCCGTGGGCCTTGGCCAGAAGGTCGACGTGCCGCCGCGACTGCGCGAGCCCGACGACTTCCTCTGGCGCGAGTCGCACCCCACCGCACGCTTCGCCCCGCTGAACGATGGCGACACGTTCGAGGCAGCCGGCGCCACCCTCGTCGCTCGCGCCACACCCGGCCACACGCCCGGCTCGACGTGCTTCGTCGCGGAGTCTCTGGGCGTCGTCTTCGCCGGCGACACCCTCTTCCCCGGCGGCCCCGGCGCCACGCGCTGGAAGTACTCCAACTTCGCCACCATCGTCGAGTCGATCGGAACCGCGCTGTTCGCCCTCGACGACGCCACCGTCGTCTGCCCCGGCCACGGCGACTCGACGACGATCGGCGCCGAGCGCCCACAGCTTCGGGACTGGATCGCTCGCGGTTGGTGAGCGCCCCTGTCGCCCGCTCCACCCCCACCCCATAGGATGGACTTAGTCTCGAAGCGGAGGGAAAGACACGGATGAAGGTACTGATCACCGGAGGCGCCGGGTACATCGGCAGCACCGTCGCGTCGGCGTGCGAGGACGCCGGGCATGAGGTGGTGATCCTGGACGATTTCTCCACGGGCCGCCGCGAGTTCATCGGCGATCGCACGCTGCATGAGGGCGACATCGCCGACGCCGCTCTCCTGGATCGCATCTTCAGCGAGAATGACGTCGACGCCGTCGTGCACTGCGCGGCGAAGATCGTGGTGCCGGAGTCCGTCGAGGATCCGCTGGGCTACTACGACAACAACGTCGGCAAGACCGTCGAACTGCTGAAGGCCGTCGAGCGGGGTGGCGTGAAGCGCTTCCTGTTCTCGTCGTCGGCCTCGATCTACGCGCCCGACGAGAACTTCGTGGTCACCGAGGAGTCCCCGCTGCGACCCGGCTCGCCGTACGCCACCACCAAGTTCATGGTGGAGATGATCCTCAAGGACTTCACGGTGGCCTCCGACGTGCGGGTGCTGTCGCTGCGCTACTTCAACCCCATCGGCACCGACCCCAAGCTGCGCTCCGGACAGCAGCTCGAGAAGCCGTCGCACGTGCTCGCGAAGCTGCTCGAGGCGTGGGTCAACAAGGAGACCTTCACGGTCACCGGCGTCGAATGGCCCACCCGCGACGGGTCCGGCATCCGCGACTTCATCCACGTCTGGGATCTCGCGCAGGCCCACGTCGCCGCGCTGGAGCACTTCGACGAGGCCACCGCCGATGCCGACTACCAGGTGATCAATGTCGGCACCGGCAACGGCGTGACCGTCAAGGAACTGGCGGCCTCCTTCGAGGAGATCAGCGGCGATCCGCTGAACGTGCAGTTCGGTCCGCCGCGCCCTGGCGACGTCGCCGGCGTCTACACCGTCTCGAAGAAGGCGAAGGACCTGTTGGGATGGGAGGCCCAGCTCACCGAGACAGACGCCGTCCGCGACGCCATCGCCTGGCTGCCGAAGCGCAAGGAGATGCTCGGCTACTGACCACCCGGCTCTGCGACGCACGCACGCACGCAAACTGCAAACTGCAAAGACTTGATTTTTGCAGTTTGCAGTTTTAGTCCTAATGACGACGTAGGCAGGTGCCGGAGTCGCCAACGACTCGTCCACACCGAGCTTGTGGAAGCGCACGGTGGGACAGGCGGTACCGTCGACGCCATCGTGCCCCGGTTGAGGACCGTTTCGATATCACCTACATCCCCGCAACCGCCTGACCGTTCTGTCTCAAGACAGGCCTCCGGCAGGCAGGATGTGACCGCGAGACGGTCCACCCCCTATACTCGACCCGTCTCGGGGCATTAACTCAATTGGTAGAGTGCCACCTTTGCAAGGTGGAAGTTAGGGGTTCGAGTCCCCTATGCTCCACCCAGTTGCTCTTGTCAAAAGTGCAGATCGACGCTTGTGAGGCCGTCCGAGAGGGCGGCCTCAGTCGTCTCCTGGCTCGCTGGAAAACCTGCTCTGATCAGCAGGTTTGCTGGCAGCGCGGGTGGTTCGAGTAGGTTCTCCTTGCCTCTCCGCCGGGGTGGTTCTACTAAGGTGACCAGGGTCGCTCGGGACTCATCTGGGTTGGGTGATGGTCGCGAAGGGCTCGTTGAGGTCGGTGCGGATCTGGCCGGGTTCTGGGCCGAGGAAGATCCCGGCGAAGATGGCGCGGTTGAGTTGCTTCCGCATGGTCGCTGGCGCATCGGCGTAGGTGGCGTGGACGTCTTGAAGCAGGTCGAGGGCGTCGCAGAGGCGCTGCTGGATCTCGGTGTTCTCGGACTCCAGCTTCGCCCTCTCGTGGACGAGGCTCGTCTGCTCGGTGTTGAGCCGTCGCTGGTGGGTGAGGAACAGCTCGCGGTTGATGGCGTCGGCGTAGTAGGCCTCGAGCAGTTTGACCTGATTCGCGTTGACCGTCTGGGCCTCGACGGTGATCTGCGTGAGTCGTTCGTCGTTGGCTGCCTGCTGTCGGTGGAGCTTCGCGAGCGCAATCTGTTCGATGTGTACACGCTGGCGGGGGTTCAGCTCGATCGTGCGGTAGAGGTCCTCGACCCGCTGCTCAACCTGGGCGATCGGCAGGACCTTGCGTTGCAGGCAGGTGGCCTCGCGGTGTCGGTGGCAGACGTAGTACTCGTAGACGCGGCCGGTCTTGGTGCGGGTGTGCTGCATGATCAGCCGCCTGCCACACTCGATGCAGAACACCGTGCCTTTGAGGTAGTGGTCGTGCTCACGTGAGCGCTCTCCGTTGCGGCGGGAAGTGAGGATGTCTTGCACGGTCGCCCAGGTCACCGGGTCGATCAGTGGCTTGTGGCGACCGGGATGCTCGACGCCGTTGTGGACGACCACGCCTTTGTAGTACGGATGTCGGAGCACACGGTGGAGCCCGTTGACCGTCAACGGCTGCGCTGGCGTGTTCGGGCCTGGCCTGGTCGTCAGGCCACGGGATTCGAGTTCGGCGGTCAGACGGGTGACGCTCCACTCGCCGGTGGCGTAGGCGTTGAACGCCCAGACGACATGCTCGGCGCGTTCCGGGTCGACCGTGATCGTGCGGACTTCATGGCCGTCGTCAAAGCGACGCTCGTTGAGATAGCCGAGCGGCGCCCGTCCGGGTGTTCCTCCCTGGATTGCCTTCTGTCGCATCCCCTTCATCACCTCGGTGGCGAGGTTCTGGGAGTAGAACTCCGCGATGGACGCCATGATCCCATGCAGCAGCCTCCCGCTCGGTGTCGTGCTGATCGCCTCAGTTGTAGAGACCAGGTACGCACCCGCTCCCAGGATCGTCTTCGTGATCACTGCGTCGTCGGCCCGGTTGCGGGCGAGGCGGTCGATCTTGTGCACGATCACGAAGTCCACCGGCCGGTCCTGAATGTACTCCAACATCCGCCGCAACTCGGGTCGCTCGATGGACCTGCCCGAGCGGCCACGCTCGACGAACTCCGCAACCACGAGCGCACCCATCTCCAACGCTCGCCGTCGGTTCGCCTCCCGCTGCGCTGGGATCGACAACCCCTCCGGCTCAGCACCTCGCCGGGCCTGATCGAGGGTGGAGACGCGGACATAGGACACGGCCCGAAGCGGAGACAACGGACTCTCTGTGGTGGTAGTAGTCATGCCCCAACGCTCCGGGGCCCAGACGCGCGCTATGTGCGAGGTGGCGGGGCGTCGCCGCGGCTGAACACGGGATCCAGGTAAGAGGCCACCAGTGTCATCTGCCCGTCGAGGTCTGCTTCACAGGCCTCCTCCAGTCGTTCCTTGCGACGCCATGCCGCCCATTTGGCCTGACCGACTTGCCCGTAGCCGACGACGTAGGGCGCGATGGGCTCGAGGGTGACGCCGCGGTAGCGGGCCACGGCCCGCGCGGAGCGAAGCAGTTCGTCAGTGTCGATGCCCTGCCTGGCGAGCTGGACAATGTCGACGTAGTCGCGCCACCTCGTGCTGGTGATCCCCCGCTCCAGGATGGTTACCCCCTTCTCAGCGATCGTCGTCTCGGGCGCGTAGCCGAGCAGCGCGATCGGTTCGCCCAGGACGCGGTCGATGCGCACCTGCCGCGGCGCGGGCACGATCGGATCTCCGGTGGAGACATCCCACGCAGCGGTGCCCTTCCACGGCCCGATCGACACACCGACCCGCACCCGGAATCCGGGGTAGTCGGCATGCTCGCGGATCTCCTGCACGCTGATCGAGTCGAGGTCGAACACCACCCCGTCATCGGTCTGGACGGCGGCGATGTCGTGAACGACTGCGATGAGGTGATCGGCAGTGACGTCCGCTCCGATGGCGTTCGCGTCGGCGTCCTTGGTCGGGCGCCGCACGCCGTAGCCGGCCAGCAGGATCCCGCCCTTGAGCACGAAGTCCTCGGCATGGGCAGTGCGCGTAAGCCGGTCCAGGAACGACTCCAGCGTATGCCGGATCAGATACTCCTGCGTCGGCGCACCCGTCCCAGCCTTCGCGGCGGCGGAGCGTGCCGCGGACTGGATGCGGCGGAACACCTCATCGCCCACACTCATGCCAGCGCCTCCAATGCCTGGAGGACGGGAGACTTTGCCCGAGGGAGCCGAGAGGCGATCTCCATCAGATGGGCTGGTTTCCCGCCGCGGCGCAGCCACTCCTTCAACGACTCCCGCGCCAGCTCATACCCGACCTCGCCACGCAGCCGGAACGCATCGGTGATCGCTCGCTCGGGTGAGTAGATCCCGATCGTCTGATCTGTGCCTGGAATCGGGATCTTCTCCCGGCCGATCTCGAACGTTGGCCGGTCGAACTGATGCCACGCGATCGCGCCCGTGCTCGCCGGCGTACGCGATCCGCGGGGGATCGCGACATCCAACGCGGCGGGGATCGCATCAGTCAACTCATGGTGCGCGAGCGCGGACGTCAGGCAGATCGTCGCATCCGGGCGACGGGTCGCAGCCTCGATCCAGTCCCAGTCTGCCGCCGGAGCATCCGCCGGCAGGTAGATGCCCCGCGCGATCCGCTCCAATCGCCCCTCACGTGCCGCACGGTACAGCCCGCTGCGTGATAGGCCTGACTCCTCGGCCGTCCCCGGCCTCAACGTCGCCATAACTACCCCCACCTTCGAGACGAAACGTACACACGTAAGCATATCTGATGATGTATCGTGCCAGCATCAAGGCGCACAGCGGTTGTCATCTCGCGGAGATGGCATGGGTACTCGTCTCAGTTGCTGTAGACGAACAGTTGCGCGGTCTCCAGCCGCTTCTAGTCCGTCGATGATGCGGTGGTACTTCGTCTTGATCTCTCCAGAGGCTGACTGAACTGTGGGCATTGAACGGTCTGGTGTGGCACGTCCTGGGGGATCTCGATAGATCGGCACCACCTGTGGAAATGAGTTGCGCCGATCGTGATATCAATTGTCGCGGGCGGGCATGCGTTGCCAGCCAGGCGCAACGGTCCGCACGTCCTCCCCGGGGGTCCACGCCCGGACCTGGGAACGAACGAGCGTTCCCGGATGGGACTTGCCCCAACCCATCTCTCGGTAGACGTCCTTTCCTGTGTTCTCGACCCAGATCAGCGACTTCCGCTCGGCGGTGAGCCAGCCCCGCAGGAAACCGGCATCGATCAGGAGCTCGTTCTGGCCGACGTTGACGGAGTGGCGTAAAACGGCGATGAGCCGACCGCGCGCGTCGGTCCATCCGTTGCGACCGTTCCAGCGGAGAACCCCCGGTGTGGGGCCGAAGAACTCAGGAGCGGGGGCGTCAAACGAGACCGTTTCGAGATTCCCACGTGCGTACTCGTTTTCGCCGAGCAGCTCCCATACAGCTGGTCGTGTCGAAACGCTGAGCGGATCCGTCCACTCGTGCTCCATGACACTCAGCGTCGCGCCGTGGTGGTGCCCGAACGGGTACTCGCCGACGTACCCGTTATAGCTCATGGGGAGCCGGGACATTCCCAGGCTGTTGATCAAGTCCCGTCCTTCGAGTTCGCCAAGGGCAACGGAAAGATCGTCGGTGCTCACCAGGTGGGTGTAGAGGTTGGTCCAAACCTGGTGGGTGCGCTTCGCGGCGTCGCCAATGAGATCCCAGCTGTATGAGCCCGACACGACGATGAAGGGGCGTCCGTCTCGTTTGGCAGAGGTGACGTCAATAGTGGGCAGGTCGGAGTCATCCGCCACCCATTGAGCGTCGGTCTTCCCAGTCTTCGCGTCCCAGTCGTAGGTCGGCACCCAGGGGCGAGGCGCATCGCATGCGGGTTCGAACTCGGTCACTGTGGGGTCGACCTGCCGGACAATAGAGGAATCGGGTCCAGGAATAGCGGGCGGTGGGGCTTCCCAGGAGCTTCTGGTCTTGGGTGCGTGGTCGGATAGGTGACCGATGAGCCGGTTGAGTGCGATCCACTGGTATTTCTTGCCGATCCGTTCGATCCACTTTGGCTTCCCGCGTCCGGGCCCGTACTTTCCCAGCACGTAGCCGTCGAAGTTTGAATGCAGGCGGGGTCGGTAGCCGAGTCGGATGACCTCTGCGACTACCCATCGTGCGCCGGCTGCCGCGTCGATACCCGGCCGGTCACGGAGTTCATGCGTGAGCTGGTAGGTGAAGAAGTCGTCTGTCGTGGTGGAGTGCACGAGCTTCGGGTAGTCGCGATTGTCGTAGGGGGCGATGTCCTCTTCCGTGGGCCAGGTCAGTGGCCAGGTGCTGGTGTAAGGGGGGCGGAAATGGTCAGGCGTCACCTCTGCGGGGAGCGCTTCGCGATCGAGTGCCGCTTCGAGAATGCAGCGGGCGGCGTCGCGAACGGCGGCGTTGGGGGTGAGGTCTGCGGAGGGTGCGAAGAAGGCGGCCGAGACGACCTCGGCGGCAGCGCCCCAGTCGGCGTCGCTACCGCTAGCCAGCAGCGCCGAGTAGGAGACCTGAAGCGCGCGTTCGACGACCCACTCATCGTCGACGATGCAGAATCGTTCGATCAGGGCGGCGGCCTGGTGAGGGTGACGCGCAAGCAGGCGGGCTGCGGCGATCGTGGCTGGCTCGCGAACGCGGCGATCAGTGGCGCTAGTCGTCCAGAGCAGTGCGGTGACCCACAGTCGGGTGGTTTCCGTGCCGACCAGGTCTAGCGGTTTCTCGCCTCCCCAGCGGATCAGACGGTCGACCGCTCCGCTGGTGCCGTGACTGGTGTGCAGCCACCCGGCGAGGAACTGATCTCGGGTCGACATGGTGAGTTCACTGAAGAACTCATGGAGAAAGTCGGCGTTGAGCGGGTGGCCGGGGCGAGCTGCGAGCCTGAACAGCATCGTGAGGCCTGCGTCGAAGGTCTCACGGCGGTGCAAAGCGTTGATGATGATCCTCCCCGCGTCAAGGGAGATGGAGGACACGGGTCGCCATGCCGTGCCGGCGATGACGGCAGCGTCGCGGGCGGCGGTGTCGGGGATCTCGGCGGAGAACGCGGTCAGCTCGAGCCCGAAGCGTTCGGCGACGACGACCGAGGTCGCTTCTAGGAGACCGACGTCGATAGTTGCGTCGAGTCCGATGAGCTCCCCGAGGCGACCGGACAACTGAGCACGTACGCCATCCGCGTCATTCACATGTGCGAGCGCATCGGAGACAATCAGGTGGTGGCCGATGCGCTCGAAGGTAACGGTGATGATGTCGGTGCCATAAGGGCCGCTATCCAGGATAACGTCTTCTTCGACAAGACCCTGTGCGACGAGTCCATCGAGCAGCGACTTCTCCACACCGTTATCGGACCAGATCGGGTTAAGCACGGCCTGCGCGGCGAGGCGGGTTAGCGGGGCGCCGCCCTTGTCTGCGACAGCGCCGGCCAAAGCGTGCATCGCGCGGTGAACGATCTGGTCGGACACCGATGCGTCGATGCGACTACTGACCGCCTCGTTCGCGTGGTCGAGGATCATTTTGGTGAGCTCGCCCAGCCCCATGTTGGCCTGGTCAAGCGAGAGGCGGCCATCAGATTGCAGCGCTTCGCAGACCAACCGGAGGTAGAGCGGGTTGTCGAACTCGCCGTGGATAGGCGGTGACGTCGGAGGCTCGAGACCGTAGAACGCGGCGTACTCGCTGACCGCCTCGAACTCGACACCCTCGAACCCCGTGTGCTCGAACCGGGGAATGGACATGCCGGGCGGGAGGACCTGATTGATGTAGTGGGTGCGTGCGGTCAGCAGCAGCCGAACGTGCGAGTGCCGGGTGACGATGGAGATGAGGCGATCGAGATTGTCCCGCCACACCGACCGCGGGCGGGTGTCGTTGAGCGCGTCGATGACGAGCAAGGTGGGTGCTCCCGCGGCGCGCGCGCTTTGGTCCAGCAGCGCGATGGTCTCCTCGCTGGTCAGGTCCGCTGGCATCTGGAGTACGTCGCGAAGGTGGGTGAGCGGGTCGCGGTCAATGAACCAGCGACCGTGCATCACGATGCTGGGCCGCCCTCTCTGAAGGCGCCGGGCGGCGGCATCCAGCGCAAGGTAGGTCTTGCCGATGCCGGCGGGTCCGGTCATCAACGCAACTTGAGCGCTGGCGAGCGTCCCGAGGGGGCTAATGAGGAGCTCGGTTGCGGTTTCGAGTTTGTCGCCCAAGGCGCGGAGAGCATCGACGGCTTCGGCCGGGAACTGGACCATGTACTCGCTCTGGTACTGTCTCCACCCCGCGGTGTCCCAGTTCTCGTGCGTCGCGTTCATCCGGTCGACCTCGAGGGCCTCCTGCTCCCTGGCCACAGTGGCGGCGGCCTTCAGCGTTTGGTCGAGGCGCTGGAACTCAGCGTTCGTCCGGGCGCGCTCCCATGTCTTAAGGGCCTCAATGACGGTCGTGGCGGCGCTACGAGCAGCATCCAGATCAGCCGCCGTTGCATCGTTTCCGGCGTGCTGCAGGCGTCGTGTCGCTTCCGTGAGCTCGTCGACCTGGCCGAGGACGACCTGCCACCACTCATCGTCTGAGCAGAGCGCGGCGATGCTTCGAGCGGCAGGGACGTCCACGTTCAACTCTGGGGTGTACCGAGGTCTAGCAGCCTCGGTCGCGTCCTGCAGTCGGTCGATCCACCACTGTTGGGAGAGAACGTCGGCGTCGAACCAGTACCGCCGCTGGGCGCCGGAGGCGTCCAAGCGGGTCAGGCGTGTGGCAATGTTCGTCGCCCATTCGAACTCGAAGGCGACGGTCATGCCGCGGGCGGCCGCCATCGTCTGCCAACCCTCGAGCCAACCACCAGGGTCGTTTATCTTCTCCAGTAGCGATTTCCCCTTGCCGCCCCTAGGGCCGGTCGGGTCGGCGGGGATGGCGATGATGTACTTGGTGAGATCCGGGTGGTTGGTGAGGGCTGCTTTGACGGATGCGTCGAGCTGCGACTTGTCGACGTCGGCGTGGCTGGTCCAATACTTCGCTTGCCAGCCGTGCTCGGCACCGCCGGGAAGAGTCCAGTAGCACTCAACGCCTCCATCGCCTCCGACTCCGTGAAGGGACACGAACTTCGCGTCGGCGTGCGGGGGCTCTTGCGCGACCAGCTCACAGATGAGTTGCTCGTATCCGTCACGCTGGCCTCCCGCACCAAGCAAGCGCACGCACGCGAAGTCGATATCTGGAATATTCACTCGGCTCCCTCGCTGTGTCGGACATACTGCTGAGCTCGCTCCTCAGCTGCGCCATTGTCGTCTATCAGGTCCGCGCACGGACCCGGTCGGCCCGGATCATCATGCCTCTCGAGTGAAGAAATCCGGGAGGAGAATTGGTGCGAAAAGCAACAATCACCCGCAGTCAGCCTGAGGGTTCCTGCTCGCATGCATCGAGTGCTACGGGAGATAGCCGCGGGTACCACCCAGCGATCCATCATCATTGAGGAGGAGAGCATTATCCGTCGTCGCCCATTCGTTCCGCTTCTGCGTCGTTACGGCGGGCTTCAAGCTGATAACTGTCCGCGATGCCTCGCAGGATGCGAGCCGTGCGTGGCCACCGCGTGGCGATCTTGCCAGCCATCTCCCGGTACTGCTGTTCGAGCACACGTTCCTGATCGCCGCCATCGAACACGCCACGCGACGTCACACCACGTTGATTGGTCTTGCCGATGTGCAAGCCCGTATCGATCCGTGCATTGCCAACGTTTTCGATGATCTCCCGAACGGCTTCGGCTGGCCAAACCCCGTCTGACCCAACAGGGCTCGAGGCAAGTACCTGACCGATCTGCTCGTCGCCGATCGATGCTCGCCCACTATCCGCGAGGGCAAGGCGGGCGGCGCGTATCCATTCCGTGAGGTGGTCGGTGTCGATACTGCCGTCGGCCGCGAGTCCGGGGAGCGTGCGCCATTTGCGGAGCACTGAGAAGGATAGGTGTGCGAAGGCCTTCTCCTGTGGTGTGGGCGTTCGCTTGGGCTCCCCTTCCGCTCGGAAGATGGCGCTCACCATGTTGACGAAATCAGTGGGATCCTTGCTCAGCGCCCGATAGAGGGCGCCCGAAGGCTCATGGTCGTGGACAAGCTCAAAGAACATGAACTCGTAGCCTGGGAGCTCGTTGTCGTCGGGCACCCGTTGTTCCATGTATTCCAGAAGTTTGCCGACGTAGTAGCCGCTCATCGTGGCGTCCTGGGGAGGCTCCGTTCCTCGACGTAGTGCGTCGAACACCTCTTTGACGAGACTGATCTCCGGTTCCTGATGCTCGTGCAGCATGATGCTCAGAAGTGCCATCGCCTCCCAGGGGCGACCATGTTGAACGAACCGCCGAACGCCCTCCGCCCGATCTTCAGAGGCCGCAGCGAAGGGCTGAGCTCGTTTCCAATAGGCCTCTTCGAGTTCTTCGCCCAGCGAGGACACCTCAGTCCAGTACTGGCGGGAGAGGGGCACTGCCGCCATCAGAATCTCTCGAGCTTCGGCCTCCTGAAGCGCCGGGCTTGCGAAGGCTTCTTTCAGCCACTCCATTCCGCCTTCGCGGATCTTCACGCTCGCGTAGTTCAACGCTGCTTGATTCAAGTTGGGCTCCGATGAACTTAGCCACCCGAGAATCTCTTGATCTGGCGCGTTGGCCGTGCCTGCGAGTAGCCGTCCCACGACATGGGGTGTCTTGACATCGATGATGAGCGAGCGCAGTGCGTCTGAGCCGAGCACAAGTACGTGGTCGAGCGCCTCGCGTCGAAGTCGCGCGAGTTCGATGTCGTATCCTTCGTCGCCCAGCTTGAGATTGGGTACGTGAGCCTGCCAGTCGAAGAGACTGGAGAACCGTCGCCCGTCTTGGGTGGGCGTGAGGGCGTCGGCAAGCTCTCGGAACGTGACCACGTCCTCGGCGGGCATAGCCCACTCGGCGTCGGAGTATTCCTCGTGCCGATCTGCCTCGCTGCTCAGCGTTTCCCAAACCGCATACACGTCTTCGGGCGACCAGTCTTGAGCGCCGATGACCTCGCGGAGCTTGGCTAGGACTGTGACCCGCTCCTGGGGTGGTAGTTGATCGATCTGCGGAACAAGCTCTTTCCAGCGTGCTGCGTCGGTCCCAGCAGCGGTGGTGACGAGGAACACGAGCTCATGAACGAAATGCCCCCAGTCCGCATAGGTGACCGATTGCCGGATGGGTGACCAGTCGCGATACGTCGGAGCGTGCGGCTGGAAAGCAACTGCGCGATGTTCAGGCCAGACGCCGAGGGCAAGCTTCCAGCCGACATCGGGTTCGCGCTGCATGAGGCGCGCGATGACGGCGAGTTTGTCGTCGGCGCTCGCGCCGCTCTGAGGCAACCAGCCCGCGGCGACATTCTGCAGGCTCTCGATCGGACGATTGCTTAGCCGACCACCGGGATCCAGTGCGGACAGCCTTCCAAGAAGCGCTGCCGCCCGACCGAAATAGGTCGGCGACCAGCACAGCGTCTCGAGTGCCCACAGCAAGTTGGGGTGTGGTGACGATGGTCCGAAAAGAGTGTCCGCGCCGCTGTCTTGGAACATCGTGCGAAGAATCGGGTCGGCGCGGTCCAAGTCGAGTTCAACCGCATCCTGAAATACCTCCGGGGCGGCTTCCGCCAAGCTGGGCAGGAAACTGGCCAGTCGAGCCCAGGTCGTTCCTGTGTCGTCGGCGTTTGCAGCTTGAAGTAGATCGTGAACGAGCCGGCTGACCCGCCCCTGCATGGCTAGGTCAGCGGGAAGCTCGACGTCGCTCGCGGCGGCGAGCGCTAGTCCGTCCGCCACGCCTTTCCTGAGCGTCTCCGAATGGGGCGGGTTGGTGCCCTGGGCGCTCGCGGTCAGACGAGCGACGGCATCCATGCCCTGGTAGGGGTCCGGTGTCAACAGGACATCTGTGACAACCTCGGCCCACCTCGATAGTTCACCATCAGTAAGCGTCGGTAGGAGGAGAAGAGCAGCCTCCGCCGGCGAGGTGACACGCCAGGTGCCGCCCGAACGAACGAACGGTGCATCCGCACGGCCGGCGAGGCTTTTCAGAAGGCGATCGAGATCGTCGCGTGATCGTCCGGTCAGCCTTTCGATCACTGCGAGGTCGCCTTCAGCGTTCGTCCACGAACCAACCAGAACGAGTGGTGCGAGGACAGCGGCTTGATCGGTACTGGTGACCCACTCTGGGGCTCGGAAGCGTGGCTCGCGTGCGATCGAACGAACGAGCGCGGGCACACTGCGACGCGCGAGGGCCACCATCGCCTCGGCCTTGTTCGAGTCGGACACGACGGCCTTAAGCGCCTCGCGAGCGGTTGCGCGGTCGACCTTGCGGAGCTCAATCTTCTTCGCGTTTCGAATGATGTCGCCAGGCTCGGCGATCAAGATCACCCGATGTCCGTTGTCGACCGCGGCCGCGAGGTCGAGCGCATCGGAAAACAACGGAACGAGAATCAGAGGAGACCGTGATTCGGTCAGCCGCTGCCAGGCGGCGCTGTCGGTGACAACAATGGCCCGGTACAGAAGGTCGTTCTGCGCAGCCAAGGCGGCGAACGTGAAGGCAAGGGCCTCATCGCGCCACGGCGCTTGAATGGCCAAGATCGCATGGCTGGATCCTGCAGCAGTAAGGGTTGCACGCAACTCGTCGGCCTCAGCAGTGCGTCCAGCCGCGAAGAAGTCGGCCGGGAGCGCCACCGTCGTGCGACCCTGAAAAGCCTTCCACCACCGTTCGATGGTCTGTGCGTCTCGCGGTCGGTAGCCTAATCGCTCCGAAATCCAACGATGTACGGACGGCGATTCTTGGAGCCAACTCTCTAGAGTGTGCGCATCGATGGCCTTCACGCCAGCGAACTTCTTCTCGGCGGCGCGATCGGAAGCCCACGCGCTACCGCCACCCCAGTTCCTTGGCGTGGCGAAGACAAAGACTGAACTCGCGTCAGCGGGGAGCGCGAGCACCCGCTTGTCGTAGTCGCTCTGAGCCTTTCCTTTCGGGTTGGCGTCCGCGCCGAACTCGAAGCGCAGCTCGCCGACCGGAAGGTATGCACTACCTGCAGACGTGGCGGTGCCGTCCCAACCAGAGGCAGCCACACCTTCGTGGGCACGGACTTGCAGATTGCTGATCCCGGGAGTCACCGCGAGAAGACGACGCATCAACTCGGGAAAGGCGGTCTTCGCATCATCGCGGGACGCCCAGGCGTTCAGTTCGTTCGCCGTGATGAGCTCAGGCCCGTCCGTGCGGAGCGCGGGTGCGACCGACGAAGCGCTTGAGCCACGTTCCTTCTGAAGACGCAGCACCTCTTCTCTGGCAAAGCGATGCTGCTTCGAGCCAGGCACACGAGCCGATACGAGGGTGCCGGCCGTGACCCAGTTCCTGATCGTGTTCTCGTGTACCCCAAGGAGCTTCGCGGTTTCGCGAACGTTTAGGAACGGCTCGAGCTCTTCTGCACTGTTCATACCACTAGCGTAGCAGATTGTGGACTTTGTGGCCTTGTGTACTCAGTGTGCGGTCAGCGAGCGCAGGAAACTGAGGATTCGGGCCGAGCCGCGTACCTGGGCATCAGGTGGTCGAGTTTCGTGTCTTCTGCCACACCGTCATCCGGCTCACACCAAATCGCTCCGCGATCACCATGACGCTCTCGCCGCCCGCCCTGGCAGTTCTAATAGCTTCTACTTGCTTCTCCCCGAGAGGGGTTCTACTACGTCTACTAGGGTTCTCGACGACATCGAAACCCTCGTCAAACGTGAGTGGCGGCGACACCTGGAGGGTTGCAGATCCCCGTATCCACGCGGAATCACGGCGTTCCAGCCTGCGCATGTGGTTCCAGTTGGGTACCCTAGAGACCACAGCCAAACGCCCTTGTGAACCGCGTTTCGCGAGGGTGTTTCTCGTTCTTCGTCCTGGACGCAACCTCAACCGGGGCGCGTCGCATTCAGTGCGTATAGAAGTCGCTCAAGATCGGGCCGAGGACGGCCGGATCGGGGACATGCCCAGCAAGCTCGATGGTTGCTCGGCGTGCGTTCGGGAGGCTGACAGCAGCAGCGTCGGCGGCGGCACCGAAGAAGTCCGCGGGCAGCCCGGCCATGTGCGGGTCGATAGTCACCCCCGTCGTGAGGAGGACCGGCTGTGCCACCGTGGCGAGCCGGCCAGCGGGCGGCGGGCCGTCGCCGAGGCAGGCGGCGTCGTACCGCAGCGTCGGAGCCACAGCTCGCAGCGCATCCCACACGGGGTCGGTTCCCGCAGCCGGGATCTGCTCGACGGGAGCACCGGCGAGCCGCATGAACAGACGCAGCGCCTCGTCTCGGTCGTCCGCGTCGAGAGCGGCATCGAGATCCGTCTTGTAGCCACGCCAGGCGGCGAGCATCTCGTCGCCGAGCAGGTACGGCACCTCGTGGACGGCGATCCGGTCCACGGGCAGGCCCGCCGCCGCTGCCTCCAGGGCGAGTGCGCCGCCGGAGGATGCGCCGAACAGGTGGGCCCGCCCGCCGACGGCGTCGACGACCGCCGCGAGATCCTCCACTTCGCGCTGCACCGCGTATGGCTGGGTGTCGCCGCTATCGCCGCGCCCGCGCCGTCGGTAGGTGACGACGGTGAATTGCTCCGCGAGGTGTCGCCCCAATGGAACGTTCTCGGCACCGTCGTCCAGCCCACCGCTGACCAGGATCACGGCGGGACCGTTGCTGCTCAGTCGGTCGTAGCCGATGGTCGTGCCGTCGACCGATGTCACATGAGGCATGTCCGTCTCCTTCGCTCGGTGTTCTCGCGGGATGCTGCCGCTGTCTTCAGACATTGTCTGGTCGCGGCGAGGTCACGCGGTACCGCAGTTGCACGTTCGGAGAATCCTCGAAGCGGCGGCACTCGACCAGGTCGAGGTCGGCCGGGACGCCGAACAGGCGCACACCGTCGCCGAGCACGGTCGGGCTGACCATCAGATGCAGCTCATCAACCAGCCCCTCGGACAGGAGGCCGTTCCAGGTTCGACGGCTGCCGAAGACGACGATGTCGCCGTCGCCATTCTGCTTCGCGTCAGCGATCCATCCGGCCGCCTCGTCGCGCGGGATCACGGTGGTGGTCTGCGCCCACGCGTTGTCGGTGGCCACCGGGCCGCGGTCGCTGACGACGACCTTCGGGATCGCGTTATAGCGGCGGCTGATCGCGCGGTTCACCTCGTTGAACGCGCGAGCCTCGGGGGCATCAGCGTCGGCCGGTTCAGGAGCGTCGACGATGAACGGCCAGTAGGAGCTGAACCCGTCGAACGAGTCCCGGCCCAGCAGCACCATGTCAGCAGCGTTGATGCTGTCGAGGTTGGCCTGGTCGAAGGCGGCATCCATGTTCAGCACGAGCGGGTTACCGGTGGCGTCGGCGTAATAGCCGTCGAGAGAGACGATGTTGTTGACGATGATCCTGCGCATGATGCGCTCCTTCCGTATGTATCCGTCATCTATTGGGATACGCGCGGGGGCGGAGATTCATCGGTCGGACGGAAGGTTCTCCGCCCAGGCCGCACACATCGGGCCGATGAAGGTCGCCAGCCAGTCGATCCTTCCCTCGCGAAGGTGCAGGATCATCAGCGCGCCGGGCCGCCATTCGCCCTCCCACAGCTGTTCCCCGAACACCGCCGGATACCCATTGACCAGCCCGACCTCACACGCCCGCCACGGGGTGGCGAACACGCTGTTGCGCAGGAACGCGGCGACGTCGGCACGCCCGTCGAACCAGGCGGGAAGCGGCGGCATCGTGAACCGAGCGTCCTCGGCCAGCAGCGCGACCACGCGTTCCACGTCTCCGGCCGTGAACGCCTCGACGAACGTCCGCACGGCGGCGCGGTCGAGGTCGGGGGCGCTGGCGTCGTCGGGCTGCGGCATCCGCTGCGCGAGGGTGGCGCGTGCTCGCTGGAGCGCGCTGTTGACCGATGCCCGCGTCGTGTCGAGGATGTTCGCGGTCTCGTCGGCCGTGTATCCCAGCGCCTCCCGCAGCACGAGCACCGCACGTTGTGTGGCAGGAAGGTGCTGCAAAGCGGCGATCCATGCCAACTCGATGTGCTCGCGTCGCTCCGTTGCCTCCGCCGGATCGCCGGTTGCCGGGAACGGCTCGACCCAGCGGACATCCTCGCGGAGCATACCCAACTCCGCCGCGGGATGGGCCGCGGTAGCGGTATCCCAGGACAGCAGTCGGGGTCCGCGTCGCTCGACCAGCCGGAGCGCCGCATTCGTGGTCACGCGGTACAGCCACGCCCGCAACGCCGCCCGCTCCCTCAGACCTGAGAGCCCGCGCCACGCCGCGAGCATGCCCTCCTGCAGCACGTCTTCGGCATCCGACGACGCACCGGTCAGCCGATACGCATGCACCAGCAGTTCTCGACGGTAGGGCGCCACGATGCGAGCGAACTCATCCGCGTCAACCGCGGGAACCGCATCCGCATCTCGCCGGATGGTTGGTGCCATGCGTCATCGTATCGTTCGGCCTCCGTACAGCCTGGTCAGAAGCGCTATGACACCATTCGCAGCGAAGGGACCGAACTGACAATCAAGCCGATACTAAAGTCAGAACCACCGTCCCCGACCTGGTCCGACGATCGCGTTGTCGGATTCCGGGCGGGCCGATCGTCGTCTTTGTGAAACCGTTCGAAAGGAGAACGATCATGAAGTACGCACTGTTCATTTGCGCCGATCCGACCGGCGAGCCCACCGACGAGGATCCCGAGGTGTGGGTGGAGACCTGGAATGGCCGCGGTGTGCGCATCGAAGGCATGCCGTTGAAGGATCCCTCGGAAGGCAAGACGATCCGCGCTCGCGGCGAGGAGGTGCTGGTGACGGATGGTCCGTTCGCGGAACTGACCGAGTACATCGCCGGCTACGACCTGATCGAGGTGTCCGATCTGGACGAGGCAATCGAGGTGGCGCGCTCGCACCCGATGGCGACCGCGGGATGCATCGAGGTACGTCCCGTCGGCTCGATCGACCTGGGCCCGGGTACCGAGAACGTCCCGCACGACGGCGACATGCCGGCGTCGCGGTTCCTCGCGTTGTTCCGGGAAGACCCCGACGCCCCTCCGTACACCGCGGACCCGGCGGACGTCGCCGCCTGGGTGCTCGACGGCAAGGCGTCCGGCCGATACCTGGGTGGGGAGCACCTGGCCACGGTCGACGCGGCCACGACGGTCCGCGTGCGCGACGGCGAGCTGCGGCTCTCTCCCAGCGGTTATGCCGACGTGCCGCAGTGGGTCTCCGGGTTCGTCTTCGTCGACGGCGGTTGGGATGAGGTCACCGAGTATCTGTCCCGGTCGCCGATGTCCCGTGCGGGGATGGCCGAGCTGCGCGAGTTCTGGGAGTTCTGACGGTGTCCCGACCGGCAGAGGTACGCGCGGCGCTCGCGGAGGCGTACCGCGGCGAGTGGGCGGTGGTGTTCGGCACGCTCGTGCGCCTGACGGGCGACTGGCAGCTCGCCGAAGACTGCGCCCAGGACGCGTTCGCGCGTGCCCTGCCGGCTTGGGAACGTGACGGCATTCCGGACAAGCCCGGTGCCTGGCTGGTCACGACGGCCAGACGCCGGGCGGTCGACGTGCTGCGCAGGCGCGGCACGGAGCGGGACAAGCTCGCTGAAGCAGCCGCCGTCGAAGCCACCCGTGAACCTCCACCGCCCGGCGACGAGCGACTACCGCTGATCTTCACCTGCTGTCACCCTGCGCTGCCGCTGGAGTCACGCGTGGCGCTCACGCTGCGGACCGTCGCGGGACTGACCACGCGGGAGATCGCGCGGGCGTTCCTCGTGGGAGAGAACACGGTCTCGCAGCGCATCCTGCGCGCCAAACGCAAGATCGCCGAAGCCGGCATCCCCTACCGCGTTCCCCCGGCGGGGGCGCGGCAGGATCGGCTGCCCGGGGTGCTCGCCGTGATCTACCTCGTCTTCACCGAGGGGTACGCCCCCAGCGACGGCAGCGTCGTCCGCGACTCGTTGGCGGAGGAGGCGATATATCTCGCCGGACTGGTCGCAAGGGAGCTGCCCGACGAGCCCGAGGCCCAGGGCCTGCTGGCACTGCTGCTGCTCCAGCACTCACGCCGCGCAACACGCGTCGATGCGGCTGGAGGCCTCGTGCCGATGGAGGATCAGGATCGCTCCCGGTGGGATCACGCCATGATCACCCAAGGCGTCGCCTTGGCAAAAGAGGCCGCGCAGTATGGCGGCCCTTACGGCATTCAAGCGGCGATCGCAGCCCAGCACGCCACCGCCGTAAGTAGTGAGGCGATCGACTGGGCCGAGATCGTGCACTTGTACGATCAGTTGCTCGCCCTCCGCGCAAACCCCGTCGTCGCCCTGAGCAGAGCGGTCGCCATCGGCATGCGCGACGGACCGGAAGCCACGCTCACTGCCCTGGACCACCTCGGCAGCCCGAAACAGCTGACCGGGAACCACCTGCTCCCCGCCGTTCGGGCTGACGCGCTCCGCCGTCTCCGTCGAACCCATGACGCAGTGGAGAACTACCGGCTCGCGCGCGAACTGTCACCCAACTCCGCGATAGCCGCCGAGTACACACGACGCATCGCGGAGATGGGAGCGGAACCCTAGAGCCTGTCACGGCTGCGGGTACCGATCCACATCAAAGCATCCGGTGCGCTGTCGAGCACGGTGATGTGCCCCGCGCCCGAGATCGTGCGAAGCGTCGCCGTCGGGCAGTGCGCCGCGAGCCAGCGGCCGTGCGCGACCGGCACCATCTTGTCGCTCTCACCGTGCATGATCAGGACCGGGACGCCGAAGTCCTCCGGCCGGAAGCCCCACGGCTGGACGGCGGCGAGGGTGTCTTCCACCAACCCCTCGTCGCCCTGTTCGATGGCCTGGCCGGTGACATCGCCCAGCCACGACCAGTCGCCGCCAAGAGCGGCGATGTCCCTCTCGGTGAAGAACGCGCTCGTCTCCTCGGGCGCCGTGTTGGCCCAGTGTGCTTGCAGGGAGGCACGCCCCGCCGTCGCGGCACGGTTCTCGGCCGCGAGCCCAGGCGACCAGTCCGCGAACCAGTCCAGCCCGTCGGCGGTCAGCGGCGCAGGAGCGGAGACGCTCACCGCCGCGATCACCCGTTCCGTCAGCAGCGCAGCGCATGCCAGAGCGTGCGGGCCGCCGCCGGAATGGCCGAACACGGCGAAGCGCTCAATGCCGAGGGCGTCCGCAATCGCCGCGACGTGGGACGCCGCGGAGGCTACCGTCCGGCCGTCGTGCGGGCTCGAACCGCCATAGCCCGGCCGGTCGTACGAGATCCAGCGCAGACCGTTTGCTTCAGCAGCCGCGAACAACGGCTCCGGCGGCCTACCGAGGTTGGGCGATCCATGAAGCCAGAACACCGGCACGGGCGATGCAGAGGCCTCGCCTGCGGCGGCAGCTCGACCCAGACCGGTGTCATACGCATGCAGCGTCCGGCCATCGTCAAGGCGGACATCGAGTTCGGCGATCTGCCGAAGGGCGGGCGGGCACATGATCCTGCCTTTCCAGTTGGATTCGAGGACGCCAAGTTCCTCCGACCATAGAACACCTCGAAGGTCAGCGGGATCGGGTTCGCTGGGTGCTCCTCCCGAACGGTCGGGATGCGACAGTCGACACGCCTACTCAGACTCTCTGACCCAGGGCCTGTTGCGAAAGTAGAGATGGCCTACTACGCGGCGCCCTGGCACGCCATCTGCTTCGTTGCACTCGTTGTCGTTAGGCACCGCTAGCGACTTCCTCCTGCGCCTTGCATCTGACGCACCATGACGCCGCTCGCTACGGCCACCACTTCCGCAACAGGCCCTAGCCGCGACAGGTGGCTAGGACATCGCCGTCCGGCCCGAGAATCTCGCCCTCGATCGGCGGCGGATTCTCCCAGTCGAGAGCGATGGTGGCTTCAGGCTTCACCCATGCGTCGACAATCACGATGCCCTCCACGACGGGATGCGTGGTCGCCACGGTGTCACCAACCAAGCGAAAGCGCATGGCTGTCGCGCCGGTCAGCACCTTGCCGCTGCTGTCGCGGACGGCGCCCGCGCCTCGAAGCGCATAGTAGTCAAGGGTGCCTTCGCCGGACATCGCCATTCCGCTCGGCTCCACAGGACAGGCCTGCACCCACGCCGCGGCTCCGGTCTCGGCGGACAACTCCACGTACGCACCACCGTCATGGCCGTCCCAGAGGTAGGCCATGCAGCTGACCAAGGTCTTGTCGTCGTCGATGAAGGCTGCGGTGACTATCTCCTCATCGATGGTGCCGGGCTCGCCCGGGTCGGGCCGCTCACCGGCCCACTCGCGCTCGCGGTGGCCGAGATACCGCCAGGTGTCGTCCATGGGCAGCCCGCTGCTCGAACAGATCCGGCGTAGGCCGGCCTCGGTGGTCATCTCGTCGCGAGAGATTTGGATCTCGCGCTCTGGTTCGGACCAGCCGATCCCGCAGTGATAGTCATCGAACAGGAACGTGTACTCCACCGAACTGCCCGGTGGAAGCCCGGTCACTTCGCTCAAGTCAGGATCGGAACTCGCCAAGAACGGTTTCGGACACCGCTCGAGAACCACCGAAACAGGGATCAGCGGCTGCGTCCACCACTCCCCCGGCTGGTGGACGTCGAGCGTCCAGGGTGCGGGGCCCGTCGTTGCGGCGCCCGACGTGTCGGTCACGGGCAGGAACACAGGGGCGAGCCGGAACGGAACCTCGCCCGCGGCCCCGCCGACCACCGCCGCCACGTCGGGAGTGTCGATGGCCACCCGCACCTCGATCTCGGGCGGAAGCTCGCTGACATCGCCTTCCACATACTGTGCAGGGAGCTGGGCGACCCCTGCGAGGACGGCATCGAGCGCCTCCCTGCGGCGTTCCCACGTCGGGGCATCCGACGACTGGACGCACAATCCGCCGTCGAACTCGGCTCGCAGCTTCTGGAACGCCGCTTCGGCGTCGCCTTGGACCAGGTAGTTGTACGTGGTGCCGGACCCCCAGGTGGACACCACGGGAATCTCGTTCTCTCGCTCTGCCACCTCCAGTGCGCCGGCGAATGCCTGCTGCCACTCAGGGTCGACCCCTTCCGGCGCACCCGCCAGCGGGTCGTCGCAGAGCTGCGGATGTGTGGTCTCGGGCTCCTCGGCCCGGGGCGCCTCCTGGACCGGAGCCGTCAGAGTGAACGAACCGTACTCGCCATCGGTCGGGTCATAGAACCCGCGGACCCTGTAGCGCTGTTCGGTCCAGCGGACGACCTGGCCGAGGTCTTCGGCGCGTTCGCCGCCGCCCACAGCGAAGGTCACGTCGCTCCAGTCGAAGTCGCCCTTGAGACTAGGCCCCGAGCATGACTTCGGGTTCGGCACCGGTTCCGCCTCAAGGCACAACTCGGGCGCGTCGGCCCTGCCGAAAATCCAGACGTCGCCCGTCACCTCGCCGCCCGGTGTGGCAGGCACCGCGGTCTGCGGAGGCTTCTGCACCAAGAGCATTCCGACCGGAAGTGCCAGCACGGCCAGGGCAGCGACGGCAGCCATTCCCGCACGTCGGCGACGTCGCGCGCCTCGAATGGCGCTGCCCGCCCATGCGTCGGGGGATGGGGCGTCGGGCACAACTCGTCCCAGCACCTTGGTGACATCGTCGCTGTTCATGATCGCTGCTCCTCCAGATGGACGGACCCGCGCAACTGCTGCAGCGCGCGGTGGGAGTAGGCCTTGACGGTGCCCTGAGCCAAGCCCAGCGTCTCGGCGGCCTCCGCGACGGACTTGTCCTCGAAGTAGCGCAACACGAGCACGGCGCGCTGGGTTCGCGGCAGCTCCGCCAACGCCCGGAGGACGTCGACGCGCAGCCCATCCACGGCGTCAAGGCTCGGTGCCGTGGCGCCGTCGAGCGTGCTGGGCACCTCACCCGTCCAGCGACGCCGCCACCACGAGACGAACGTGCGGTAGATCGTGGTGCGGACATAGGCCTCGAACGTGCGGTCGTTGCCGTCGTAGCGCGGGAAGGTCTTGGTGAGCGCGGTCTGGACCAGATCCTCGGCCCGCTCGCCGTCGCCGGTCAGCAGCCACGCGGACCGCCAGAGGTCGCGCCCGCGTCGTCGCACGAACGCCTC
Source organism: Tessaracoccus caeni (assembly GCF_029211185.1). Taxonomy (GTDB): domain Bacteria; phylum Actinomycetota; class Actinomycetes; order Propionibacteriales; family Propionibacteriaceae; genus Arachnia; species Arachnia caeni. The sequence continues at coordinate 83,443 of NZ_JARGDO010000003.1, read as the reverse complement.
GAACCCGGCCTCATCCAGCATCAGCCACCTCCTGCCTCTTTACACGCTCTGGCGGCTCTGGGAGGTTACCTCGCTCCACGCCGGGCGCGATCGCGGGGTCGGCAGTCCTCTGCGAGGATAGGGCCATGGCCACGACACGAAGTTGGGCGGCGCAGGAGCCGCTCACCATGGACGATCAGCCGACGGCGGAGGACCAGCGGCTGGTCGTCGAGTCGGCGCTCGTGCGGGACGACCTGGTAGACGAGATGCCCACGGCGACGTACGAGGCCGTGGTCGCGGAGTCGCTCGCGTTCATCGAGCGACGGTTCCGATCGATGCAAGAGACGCGTGTGATCAGCGACAACAACCTGAATCCGTTCCTCATGCTGCTGATGGCCCCCGCCTACAACGTCTTCTCGCCGTTCGAGGTGGCCGGGTACCTGCAGAACGCCAAGATGCCGCACGGGGACGCGACGGCGTTCGGGAAGTTCGTCGAGGATCGGATCTTCCCCTTGTTCGGGATGTCCGACCCGCTGGAGAAGTACGGAGACAGGGCGGTCTTCAGTCCGCTCGATGCCGAGCTCACGGTGGAGGGCACGCGGTATCTGGCGTCGTGGAAGTCAGGGCCGTGGACGATGACCCAGGCTCACGCGAACGAGATGATCACGCAGTTCCCCATCATTCATGACCGCACGAAGTGCGACCTCATCCTGGGCATCATCTACGGCACCGAGAAGCAGCTGAACAACAAGCCGGCCCTGGTCCGACGGCACACCGGGCCTTACGTCCACGTGCTCGTCGGGGCCGAGCTCTGGGAGTTCGTCACCGGGGTCCGCGACGCACACATGAAGATCCTCGACGCGATCCGCGAGGCCCAGTCGCGCTTCGCGATCGATCACGGCGGCAAGACCTTCTACGAACACATGGTCGAGGCGCGCCTGGCACTCGCCGAGTCGTTCCGTCGAGAGTTCAAGCTCACCGGCGAGAACGAAGACATGTGGACTCAGCTGTTCCGACGCGCCTTTTAGGGCCTGTTGCGAAAGTGGTGATGGTGGGGCACGGAAGATCCCACGAGAGGCGCCGCCACCACCCCGAGCGACCGCCCTTTGCATGGAAGGCCTTCTTCGTCGGCGAGTGACTCACCGACGAAGAAGGCCCTGGGGTGATCGACGGGGTCAGCGCCCGCCGCGACCCCCGCCCATGCCACCGCCCGGCTGGCCGCCGCCCATCATCTGGTTCGTCAGCTCGGTGACCTGCTGGCCGTTCACAGTGACCGTCGCGCCGCTGAGGCTGCCGGTGCCGTCGAAGTCGAAGGGAGACTGCGCGGTGATGTCGAGGACCCCGCCGGTGATCGTCAGATCCCCGTTGCTGTCGATGGCGTCGGTGTCTCCGGCACCCATCGCGATGGCGAGGGTTCCGCCGTTGATGGTGATGCTCATGCCGTCCAAGATGATGTCGGAGGCCGACGCGTTGATGCCGTCGTCGGACGCGTTGACGATGATGTCGCCGTCGTCGATCACGATCACCGGGGCCTCGATCCCCTCGACCGACGAGACGATGTCGATGGCTCCGCCCGTGATCTGGATCTTCTGCTCGGCCTTGACCGCGTCGTCACCGGAGGTGATGGTGATGTCGCCGCCGGTGACGGTGAGCACGCCCTTGCCGAGGTCGGTGTCGTTGCTTGCCTTCAGGCCGTCGCCCGCCGCGTCGATCGTGATGGTGCCGTCCGCGATGGTCAGCGAGTCCTTGCCGCGGATCCCGTCGTCGACGCTCGTGATGTTGATGGTGCCGGAGAGAATCCAGAGGTCGTCCTTTCCGACGATGGCGTCGGCGAAATTGGCCGTCACGTTCAGCGTGCCGCTGCCGGTGATCTGAAGGTCGTCCGAGGAGTAGATGGTGCCGTCGATCTCCTCGTCGGTGCGCGTCGCGGCATCCGAGAGCGTGTTCTCGCTGCCGTCCGCGAGCTCCACCACCGTGGCCTCGGCGTTATCTACCTGGATCGCGGCGCCGACGCTGCTGTCGATGGTCACGCCGTCGAGGACGATCCGCACGTACCCGTCGGAGTCCACCCGCACCTGCCCGGTGGAGGTGCCGCTGAGGACGTAGGTGCCGGCCTCGGTGATGACGAGACCCTCGTCGGTGAGCTCGACCTCGGTGCTGGGCAGCTCGCTCCAGTCGACGTCGATGCTCGACGCCGTCGCCTCCGTCGCAGTGGTGGATGCGGACGAATCAGAACTGGTGACCGCGTCGGCGGTGGTGCTGCTCGTGCTGGTGGAGGAGGTGGTCGTGGAGCCGGTGGTGGTGTCGTCGGTCAAGGCGGCACCGGCCGACGCGCAGCCTACGAGCACGAGGACGGAGGAGAGAGCGGCGGCGGCGAGCTTGGTTCGGATTCTCATCATTTTTCCTTTTCATGGGGCTTGTTCAACCTGATGAGATGAGTTCACTCGCCGTCACTGTGTGATTCCTGTGGGCTTCTTGTGATCCCCGCATGAGTCCATGAGACCCCTCGATCACCCCACGCGCCCGGGCGCTCGCGACACCCAGCCGGCCGCATGCAGCCGTTCGACGGCGTCGAGGATCAGGTCGAGGGTGAACTCGAATTCCGCCGACCGGTCGCAGGATCCTGCGGGGTTGCGCGTCATCGCATCCCTGGCGATCGTCACCACATGCGGGAAGCGCTCGGTCATGTACTCGACGACGGCCGGGCTGTCTGCGTCCCCAAGGGTCGGGGCGTCGGTGTCGTCGAAGGCCTCGACGCTGAACCCCCAGATGCGGGCGCCCAGGGCATGCATGGCGTAGTGGGTGAGATCCGGCGACACCCCGCCGTCGATGAACTCGCCTGCGACGGCGTCCATGTGCGCGAAGACGGTCTCGGTGCGCCGTGTGCAGCTCTCGATGGCGCTGCCGAGCCACGGATGGACGGCAACCGCCGCTCGGGCCTCGAGCACACGGAACCTCACCCGCGCCCTCCACTCACCACCGTCCGACGGCTGCCCATATCCGGCGACGACCGCGTCGACCATCCCGCCCACCAGGTCTTCCTTGTCGGCGACATGCTTGTACAGCGCCATGGGAACGACGCCGAGCCGCGTCGAGAGCGCGCGCATGCTCAGCGACTCGAGCCCCTCGGCGTCGGCGAGCGCAATCGCCTCGGCGAGCACCCTCGCGCGATCCAGACGCGGGCGCCGCGCCTCTCTGTTGGTCGGCATGACCACCTCCTTGACTCGGCATACACCGTACACCTATGCTCACAGCGAGAGGTGTATGGCGTACACCTTTGAGCGAAAGGCGTACTCATGGCCACGGACCGCATGCTCGCCGCAACCGCGGGCTCCCTCTATCTCCTGACCTTCGTCACCTCCTTTCCCGCGCTCGCGTTGAAGGAGTCCTTCCTGAGGGGCGACGGTGCACCGTCGTCGGCGCTGTGGGGAGCGGCCCTCGAGATCGTCCTCGCGTTCGCCTGCGTCGGCACCGCCGTCGCGATCCACCCCGTCGGACACACCCGCAGCCCGGCGCTCTCGCTCGGATTCGTGGCGGCGAGGACGGTGGAGGCGTCGACGATCATGGTCGGCGTGCTGGCGCTGTTGTCCATCACGACGGTGCGCGCTGGCTCGGGCAGTGCGGCCGAGGCTGCGCTCGTCGCGCTGCACGACTGGGCGTTCCTCCTCGGCCCCGGGCTCCTGCCCTCCGTCAACGCGCTGCTCCTGGGCACCCTGCTCTATCGCCATCGACTCGTCCCCCGGGTCATTCCCCTCGTCGGCCTGATCGGCGCTCCCCTGCTGGCGATCTCGTTCCTCGGCACGCTGTTCGGCGTGGTCGACCAGGTCTCGCCCATCGCGGGCGCACTCGCCCTGCCGATCGCGCTATGGGAGCTATCGGTCGGGCTATGGCTGCTCATCAAGGGCTTCTCGACCGGCGTCGTGGACGGGCACCCGGGTTAGAGTGGCGACTACCTCGAAGAAGACACAGTCGACTCACCGCAGGGGGAGCCATGAAACAGATCATCAGAGGAATAGCAGCGACGATGCTGGCGGCGGTCGTGGCGCTGCCGGTGCTCGTGAGTGCGCCGTCGGCCGAGGCGGCCGTCGACAAGAAACTCGACACCAAGACGGCGACGCTCACCGCGTCGGTGGAGGGATTCCCGACCACCGACGCGGCCCGACGCCAGCTGAAGCGCTCCGAGATCACCGTGCACTACCTGAAGAAGGGCAAGGTGGCGCTCGAGGCCGACGTCTGGGTGAAGGGACAGCCCTCCAACGTGTCCGACACCCAGATCGAGGCATGGCTCGGCGTCTTCAAAGGGGGCAACTGCGAGATCGTCGACGCCGGCGACACCGCCAACACCCGCCTCGCCAAGAAGGACACGCAGTACTGGCTGTGGGACAGCGGCTTACGCAACACCACCGCCTGGGATTGCGCCGTCGTGCTCGTCGTCGACCGCGACAACCCCGAGGTGATCTACGACGCGCAGGTCGGCAAGCTGAAGGACAACTACATCACGCCGAAGCTGAAGTTCGGGTCGGTGGAGTTGCTCTCGAAGAAGGTCGCGTCGCTGAAGCTGGTGCGCGACTCGGCGCAGTATCACTGGGTGACGATCCGCAACACGGGCAAGCTCAAGGCCAAGGGCGTCGTGCTGACCGGCAGCGGATCCGGCATGACGGTGAAGAAGGTGAAGGTCGGCACCATCGAGCCCGGCGACTCGGAGACCGTGCGCGTCGCGATCACCCTCACGGGAAAGAAGAAGTCCACCAGCGTCACGCTGACCGCCAAGGGATCGGGCCTGACGGTGAAGAAGAAGCTGAAGGTCACGGCCGTCAGCGCACCGAAGAAGGCGAAGAGCGGCACCTGGAAGGCCACCAACGGGGTCAAGTTCACGGTCAAGAGCAGTGCCATCCAGAGCTTCAAGATCGTCAACGCCCGCATGGCGTGCTCTGCGCCCGGCACCTACACCACGTATCGCAACGTGACCCTGACCTTCCCCAAGACGAAGATCCCGCGCCACGGCTACGTCGAGGCCAAGAACAGCTACGAGAAGGGCAGCGTCTGGTACAACTCGCGGCTGGAGGCCCGGATCGTTGACGGCAAGCTCACCCAGGGCCGCTTCTTCTACCGCACCGCCGGCAACAACGTCGGTGGTTTCTGCACGGTCAACGAGAAGTTCACTGCGAAGAAGTGACATTAAGAGATCCCGCAAGTGGATCCGTCGGCATAGCGACGTTCACGACCGCAGTAACGACAAACCCATCGTCTAGCCGGGCTACGGCGCCAGCGGGATGACGCCGGTGGCGTCGGCTGCATCTCCGCTTGGGCACAGGATCGAGGGACCGGTCGGGCGGATAGAATCAGCTCGTGGCCAATGACATGTCCCGGCGCGAGGCAGCGCGAGTACGACAGGCGCTGAGCGACGCCCACGCCAAGGCGGAGTCGGTGGCAGCGCAGAAGCTGATCGACCAGTTCCTGATCGACGTGAAGACGAGCGGCGTCGCCCCGGTCCCGCTGAGGGCGGTGACGCTCGACGGGCACGTGGTCAAGACCGACAAGACCGGCTGGTACATCCGCCAGAACCATTCCCTCGCCATCGGCGAGGACGGCGGGTACTACGTCCTCACGGTTCCCGGCGGCTGGATGGAGCGCCTGCGCGGCGTGAAACTCCCCCGCACCGACCCGCCGCTCGTGGTCGGCAAGGGCGGCCGAGACGGCGAGACCGGAGACCTGACGGAGTTCCTGCAGTGGGTGCTCGAGGGCAGGGTCAACCAGGACAACTGACGCAACGGCAACCGGCCACCGCCTAGGAGGGAGCGGTGGCCGGTTTTACGCTCTTTGAGGTGCGAGCGAAGCGAGCCTCGAAAAGAGCGCGCGTGGGGGCTCGAAAAGAGCGCGCGTGAGGGGCTCGAAAAGAGCGCTCGGGGGTGGGACTATCCCGTGACGCCGACGATCTCGACCGGCGCCTTGCCCACCTCGACCGACTTCCACACCGTGCCACCGGCGTAGTCGACGATGTGGATGGTGTTCGTGGCCGGGTCGGTCACGTAGGCCATGCCCTCGAGCTCCATCAGCGCGGGATGCGCGCTCTGCCAGTCCTCGGGGACGGTCCAGCCGCCGTCGATCACGGGAATGGAACGCGTCTCCTTGCCAGTGGCGGGATCGAGGACGCGCAGGACGCCGTCGGTGCCGAAGACGAGCGCCTCGCCCGCTGCGCCACGGGCCAGGTCGCGCCAGGTGTACTGGGAGCCGTTTCCGCCGAACGGATCCACGACGCTGATCTTCTCAGCAGCCGTGTCGACCAGGGACACCTGGCTCAGGCCCAGGCCGGCCTCGGGATCATTCTTGTAGTCGCCGAGCACCACGTCGTTGCCGTCCACGGAGAACGCGTTGCCGATGCGGCCGTACTCGTCGGGAGAGGCCAGCTTGTGCGCGTGGTCGCCGTGGAAGGTGAGCACGCCGTCGTCGCAGCCGAGCAGGATCACCTCGTCGCCATCCGAACTCTCGAAGGCGGTCTCGCCGTGCACGCCGGGGCATTCGTCGGATGCGACGATCTCCTTGCCGTCGGCGTCGAGGATCATGGCGCCGGTGCGCGCCTCCTCGTCGCCGCGGGTGACGAGGAGCGTGCCGTCCTCCATGGCGACACCGACGCCGTGGTGCGGTTCGGCGGTGGTGTACTCGCGGATCGGGTGCAGGTGAGCATGCTCCACCTGATCGGCCCACTCGCTGATCTCCACGACGGTGACCTGCCCGGTGCCATCGTCGAAGAAGGTGGTCAGGCCGTCGTGCACCACCACGTGAGCGGGCGCCTCGGCCTTCAGGATCACGTCGTGCAGGGCGGGATCGGCGGTGTAATAGTGGTTGTGGTCGCCGTGGCCCTGGCTCCAGGTACCGGCATCGACGATCGCCCAGCCGCCCGTGGTGGAGACGGCGACGTGGCGCCCATCCCCCACGCCGGCGAGACGATTGAAGCCGGCCAGCGGCAGGTCGGCGACGGTCTCCAGCGTGAGCGCGTCGAGCACCAGGATGCCGCCGTCATAAGTGGTCACGACGCGAGGGGTCTGGCCGGCCGCCTCCGTGGCGTTGGTGGCGCCTTCCTGCTCGTCGTGGTCGTCGTCGGCGTGGTCGTCGTGCGTGCCCTCACCCTCGTGATCGTGGTCGTGGTCGGCCTCGGTCGAGGTGGTCTCGCTGGGCGTGGAGCCCGGCTCGGTCTGCGAGGTGCCGCAGGCGGTCAGGGTCAGCAGCGAGGCGCCCAGCAGGGCGGCCGCGCTCAGTCGCAACATGCGCATGTGTGGTCCTTATGTGGTCTGGCCCGGGCCTCCCGGGCGATTCCGTAGGAACACAGTAACACTATTGAGAGTCGTTATCATATTGGGGTGTCAACGCGGCCGCCTCAACCCAGACACCCCCTTGCCCCACCAATCCCGCAAAATCGGCCAATGGCCCATTTTGCGGTGTCTTATGCCGAAAATCGGCCAGTGGCCGATTTTCCGGATGGGGTACCGGAGAATCGGCCACTGGCCGGATGAAAGAGGGGAGATCCCGCAGGCAGATGGGGGCTAGCTACCGGCCCCCAACGCTGACCCGTTCACCGGGGGAGATCCCGCAGGCAGATGGGGGCTAGTTGACGGCCACCAGGTCGACGACGAAGACCAAGGTCTCGTTGGGGCCGATCACGCCACCGGCGCCGTACGGGCCGTAGCCGAGATGCGGCGGGATGGTGATCTTGCGACGACCACCCACCTTCATGCCCACGATGCCCTGATCCCAGCCCTGGATGACGCGACCCGCACCGAGCGGGAAGGTCAGCGCCTCGCCGCGATCCCAGGACGCATCGAACTGCCGCCCGTTCGACCAGGACTTCCCGACGTAGTGGGCGCTGATCATGGTTCCCACCGACGCCTCCGCACCGTCACCGACGGTGATGTCCTCCAGGACAAGCACCGTGGGAGGCTGATCGTTGGGGATCTCGAATACTGGCTTTTCTGAACTCATGCGCCCAAGGGTACGCGGTCGCGACCAGTCGTCCCTGCGAATGCTCGCGCTGGGTCTCTTCGAGGCTCGCTGGCGCTCGCACCTCAGAGAGCGTGAATGAGGTGCTTCGCCGCTTTGCACTGTCGAGGCTCGCTAGCGCTCGCACCTCAGAGAGCGTCGGGGATGGTGGCAGGAATCTCCTTACAACGCGATGCCGATGTACTTGGTCTCCAGGTACTCGTCCAAGCCCTCGTGGGAACCTTCCCGACCCAAGCCCGACTGCTTGACGCCGCCGAACGGCGCTGCAGGGTTGGAGACGAGGCCGGTGTTCAGGCCCACCATGCCGCTCTCCAGACGCTCGACCGCCTTGATCGCGCGGCTGACGTCACGCGAGTACACATAAGCCATCAGCCCGAATTCGGTGTCGTTGGCCAACTGGATGGCCTCGTCGTCGGAATCGACCACCACGATGGGCGCCACCGGGCCGAAGATCTCCTCCTTCAGCAGGCGCGCGTCGCGGGGCACGTCGGCCAGCACCGTCGGCTCGAAGAAGTGGCCGGGGCCGTCGATGCGGGCGCCGCCGGTGAGCAGCGTGGCGCCCTTGTCCAGGGCGTCGGTGACCAGTTCCTCCACCTTCGCCAGCGACGCCTCGTCGATCAGCGGACCGAGGGTGACCCCCTCCTCCAGGCCGGGGCCGACGACGAGGTTCTCGACGGCGGTCACCAGCTTGGACTGGAATTCCTCCACCAGGTCGCGGTGCACGTAGATCCGGTTGGCGGCGGTGCAGGCCTCGCCGTTGTTGCGGAACTTGGCGGGCATCGCGCCGGCGACGGCGGCGTCCACGTCGGCATCCTGCAGCACCAGGAACGGGGCGTTGCCGCCCAGCTCCATGGAGGTGCGCAGCACGGGATCGGCGGCCTGGCGCAGCAGCGCCTGACCAACGCCCGTCGAGCCGGTGAAGGTGAGTTTGCGCAGCCGGGGATCGGTGAGGATGGGCTCGGAGACCGCGCTGGAACGGGAGCTGACGATGCAGTTCACCACGCCGTCAGGGATGCCCGCGTCGGCGAAGGCCTTCATCAGGTACAGCATCGTCAGCGGCGTCAGTGAGGCCGGTTTGATCACGACGGTGCAGCCGGCGGCCAGCGCCGGGCCGATCTTGCGAGTGCCCATGGCCAGCGGGAAGTTCCACGGCGTGATCGCGTAGACCGGACCCACCGGCTGCTTCATGGTGAGCAGGCGGTTGCCGCCCGCCGGGGCCAGTGACCAGCGTCCTTCGATCCGGCATGCCTCCTCCGCGAACCAGCGCAGGAATTCGGCGCCGTAGGACACCTCGCCGTAGGCCTCGGCCAGCGGCTTGCCCATCTCCAGCGTCATCAGGGTGGCGAACTGCTCGCGTCGCTCGATGATCAGGTCGAAGCTGCGACGAAGCAGCTCGGCCCGCTCACGAGGATCGGTGGCCGCCCACGACTCCGCCGCCGCGCACGCCGCATCCATCGCGGCCCGCGCATGCTCGGCCGAACCGTCGGAGACCTGGGCGAGTTCTTCGCCGGTGGCGGGGTCGTGGACCGGGAAGGTCTTTCCCGTCTCGACGAACTTCCCCCCGATGAACTGGCCCTTGGGCACGTCACTCAGAATCGTCTCGATCTCGATCTCCACTTAACTCTCCTCGTCGAAAAGGATGACCCGGCGAATAGCCTTGCCATCGGCCGGCTCGTCCATTGCTTCATTGATCTGACTGAGCCGGATCCGCGACGAAACCAACCGTTTCACGGGAAACCGCCCGCCGCGCCACTTCTGAGCGTACTTGGGGATGTCGCCGTCCGAGACGGCCGATCCGGGATACGAACCGACGACCAGACCCCCTTCAGTTGTGATGGTCGACGATGGCATCGCGCCTCAGAGGGTGCGTCGGCGATCGCGTTTCGGGGGCGCGAAGAGGAGCCAGGCGACGGCACCCGAGCCGAGGACGAACCAGACCGCCCACCAGGGGAAGCCGAGCTCGACGCCGTCGCCTCCGATCACGCCGTCGCCGCCGCCTTCCGGGGTGGGGATGCGGACGGCGTGCAGCATCAGGCGGTGACTGTTGACGCCGATGGGGGTGCAGGTGAACAGGGTCACCCAGTCCTCCCCGTCGATGATCTTGAGCGAGTCGGACTGGCCCGGATCGACCACCTCCATGGACTCCACTCGATAGTGGTGGTCCTCACCCAGCACGCTGATCCAGAACGTATCGCCGATCTTGGCGTCGTGCAGCGGGGAGAACAGCTTGGCATGCGGCAGCCCTGAATGGGCGGTGAGCACGGCTCGCGTCGACGGACCGCCGACGGGCAGCGAGGTGCCGTACAGGTGGCCGATGCCCTGGGAGATGGCCTCCTCCGAGGTTCCGTGGAAGACCGGCAGGCCGATCTCCAGCGCCGGATAGCTGAGGGTGCCGATCGCGGAGGTGCCGCTCAGCCGAAGCATCTCCTCGTAGGCCTTGTACAGATCGCTGCGCAGCACCGCGTCCTCAGATGCGGACACATACGGATCGGTGAGGGGACCGGGATCGAGCTCGTCGTTGTAGGCATAAGCGGCCTCGATCAGGCGTTTCCGCTCTTCTGGCGTCTCCCCCTGCACCTGCTGCACGTAGCCGGAGATGTCCGCGTTGTGCCCGATCCGCGACACCCAGTCGGCCGCTTGCGGGTAGAGCAGCAAACCGATGCCCACCATGGCCAAGAACTGCAGCAGCACCCCGCCCAGCACGCTTTGTCGTCGCGTTCGTCGCGCCGGAGCGGAGCGACGGGCCGTCGCCGTGGCCCGGCTCATTCGTCCTCCCGGCCGCGTCGTCCCCGTCGGACCAGGGCGAGCCCACCGCCGATCAACACCACCGCGGCCACCAGGACCACGCCGCCAACCTGAGCTCCGGTGCCGGAAAGCTTGGGCGGCTTGGGCACAACGGGCGGCGGTGCGGTGGGGCTGAGGCTGGGATCGGGCCGCGTGGTGGGCGTCATGCTGCGGCTAGGGGTGGGACTGGGCGACGGCGACTCGCTGGGACCGCAGTCCTGCTTGTAGGTGGCGGCCGCGGTGCCGGTGGCGTCCTTGGCATCGTCGACGCTCAGCCGCACGTCGCTCTGATGCGTGCCGGGCGCGAGCAGTCGCGTCGAGTACGCGATCGTCACCTCGGCGTCGGGATTCGCGTCGCGGGCGGCGAGCAGGACGGCGCGACCGGCTTCAGTGAAGGCCGTCTCGATCACCGTCCGCTGCCCGGCGCCTCGGGGGACGAGCAGGGCGACGGTGTAGTGCGTCCCCTGGGACAGGGCCGGGGCCCCGTCGATCGCAACCCCCACTGCCGAAGATCCCCCAAGAAACTCGGCAGTGGGGGCCACGACGTTTTGTACGACGTAGCGGTCAAGGTGCGTGACGCGAGGAACGGAGGAGCGTGATGTCCACGTCACCTCGGGTACGCAGGTGATGGCTTCGCTGACGTCGAGTTCTACGCCGGCGTGGGCGTTTTTCGGATAGACGTGCACCGTGTCCAACCAGGTGCCGCCGCCCGCCGGGTCGGTCATGGGTAGTGTGACAAGAAAGGGAGCCGACGGCACCACGCCCTCCAGCGCGTGCTCGGCATGATTGTCGGTCTCCTCGACGAGGTACAGCCCGACGCCGAGGTCCAGCCTCAGGAGGCCATCGCCGTCGGTGCGTCCGGAGGCCTCCGGAACCAGCTGCTCCGTCATCGTCGCGGCGGTTGCCACGGTGAGTCGGGAGGCGGAGGCCCAGCCGTCGTTCGTCGTGAGGTCGATTCCGGGCACTCGGGTGGCCCGGAAGGTGACCCCAGGGACGGGAACCAGCTGGTCGAGCGAGGCCTGATCGAGCGGCAGACCGGTGGCCGGTGCGCCGAAGTCATGCGGTTGCTCGACCTTGTGCACGATCAGCTGGGTGCGGGCATCCGGGGCTATCCCGAGCACGCCGTCCGCATCGGCCTGCGCCGGAGCGAACACCATGAGGGCGGCTCCGAGGCAGGCGATCACGACGAACTGCAAGAGGATCGGCACCCAAGGACGCCGTGGCGCGGTCCGTCGAAGGGCAGGGCCGGAGGCACCCGAGAACTCGCTCATGAGCGGGTGGTTCATCGGGTGCCTCCTTTCCTGGCTTCGAAGGGGTGGGTTTCAGCGACCGATCAGGCCTGGCTGCGACGACGACGCGCCACCACCAGCACCAGACCCAGCAGGGCGATGCCACCGACGGTGAGCATCAGGGTGCCCGTGCCACCGGTCAGCGGCAGCGTGAAGCCGCCGTTCTTGGCCACGTTGATGATCTCGAGGTCGTCGCCCGGGTTCCCGTACTCAGCCCGACCAGTGGCAGCGTCGAACCTCAGCGAACCATCCGAGTTCTGAGAGATCTGACGGACCTCGCCATCGCTGAGCAGCGCCACGGGAACAGGCTGGGCCAGCAGCTCGTAGCCCTCTGGTGCCGTGGTCTCGGTGAGCCAGTACACGACGTAGTCAGGGTTGTAGGTGTCGAAGCCGCCGCCAGGCGTCGTCTCCGCACCCAGCTCCTGCATGGCATTGTTCGCGAAATCAGAGGCACGCAGACCGGTGATCTCGACCGCACCGTCGGCGGCGCTCATCACTGCGGCGGCGCGGATGAAGACTCCGGTATCAGCGTTGTTGCGGCTGGTCGCCACCTTGAACTGCGCGTTCTGGAGCGGGTTTCCTTCCTGGTCCGCCTTGGTGAACCGCAGGGTTCCCCAGTGGGTGTCGACGTTGTTGGTCACGAGCCAGCGGGCGTCGGCCGGCGGGGCGTCGATGCTCGCCTGGTCGGGGAACACGCGACCCACGTTGCCGAGGACAGCCAGCGCGGCGGCATCGGCCGTCGCGATCGCAGGGGACACGTCGGCCACGATGGTCACCACGACCTTGGAGGCCGGGGTGGCGGCAGCGATCCGGAGCTTCTCCAGACCTGCGGCCGTGAAGGTCACCACAACCTCATCGCCAGCCGCGAAAGTGGCCGGCGTCACCGTGTAGTCGGTGCCACTGGTGAGCGTGCCCGCCGCCACCGGGGCGAGCTCGGCGACCACCGATACCGGCGTCAGCTCAGCGGCAAGATCATCCGAGACCCGGAAGCCGGTGGGCGCACGGAAGGTTCCGTCGGTCTGCCCGGGGTTGCGGGGAACATCGGCGGTGATCGTGTAGGAGAGGCGCTGCTGATCGATCGCAGTAAAGGGCGTGGCGTCGTCGATTGCCTTTTCCGGCTCGCCGAGCTTCGAGTTCTTGGGATAGACGTAGATGTCGGTCAACCAGTCGCTTTGGTTGGACGGATCCGTCAGCGGCAGCGTGACCAGGAACGGGGCAGACGGCGTGACGCCGGCGGGGGTGAACGTCTCCTGCACCAGGTACAGGCCGATCGGAAGGTTGGCGAAGTCCACGACGCCATTCACGTCGGTGGTCAGGCTCACCGCAGCGTCGAGGTCGAGCGCGGTGTCGTCCGCCTGGCTGGTCTCGACCACCGGGTTGAACGGATCGGCGATGTTCAGCTGTGCCTCGCCGGCCTGCTCCCAGCCGGGGTTGGTCGACAGGTCGATGTCTGACACACGCCGCACCGAGAAGGTCACGTCCTCAAGGGGGACGGCACCGGCCGGGATGCTGGGGCCATCGCCATGGCTCGTGGGCAGACCATTGGCGGCCTCATTCGGGCCCGCCGGCGGGGTGTCGTACTTCGTGATGTGCAGGTTCGCCGTCGCGAACGCCGGCAGATGGATGGTGGGGTCGGCATGGGCCGTACCCACACCGCCGAGGGTCAGAGCGGCGGCCGCGACCAGCGCTCCAACGCTAGCGAGGAGGCCTCGCTTCTTCGTGTTGATCTTCATTTCTCCCCTTCGTAGGAGGTCAGTGGGTGATAGATAAGTCGGATCTGTGAACGGGGGGTGCGGCGGGACGCCGCTCTCAGAGATCAGGCGGGCCTCCCTCCTTTCGCTATGACGGCGACCCCGAGCCGGCGGTAGACATCCGCAACCCGCGGAGCCTGTAGGGGAACACCGCAGGCAGCGGACAGGACGGCACTCAACACTGCCGTCACAGTCCGCTGTTGGAACGGTCCACCCGGTACGGGATCGTCCTTCATTCGCACTTGCAACCTCACGAAGACACAAAAAAAGAGGGTGCGCGCGCAGCACATGGCTCCGCTTACACCCCCCGGTGCGACTCATGCTCGGAACGAGTTCCGAAACGGTCCTCTCCATACCCCTTGAAGAGGAGACCTAGCATCAGCCGCGCTTAGAATAGCTTGATCCACGCCATGGTAAAAAACCGGCGTCACCTGATGGGCACCGGCTGGCCACAGGACCGGCCTGGATGCCAGCACAGAGATCCCGCTAGTAGGCGGCACCTACTAGCGGGATCTCATATGCGTGGAGTCTCTATGCGCTTATGCCGCCAGGAACTCGACGGCGGCGAGACGGGGCGCAACCAGACCGACGATCGCCTGCGCGACCATCGGGTGGTCCCCCAGCGGCTCGGCGACACGGACGCCGAGGCCTTCGATTCGCTCCGACCACAACCCCTGCGAGAGCAGGTAGGGCGCCACGGTGATGCGACGGTGTCCTTCCGCGCGCAGCCGGTCCACCGCGTCGGCCACCGACGGCCGCGCCATGTAGACGTTGCCAGGCACCACGGGCACCCCCAGACGCTCCTCCAGTTCGGCAGCCACGGCGTCGATCTCGGCGAGCGCGTTGGGGCGCTTGGAGCCGGCGGCGGCGAGCACCACGGCGTCGCCCGGTCCGCCTGACTCTGCCAGCCGCTCGATCACGGCGTCGGTCAGCAGGCCGCCGATGTGGCGGGTCACCTCGACGTGGTGCCCGCTGGCCGCGGCGGCCTCCGGGATGTCGTGGCGCACGTGGTAGCCGGCGGCCAGGAAGCAGGGCACGACGGTGGCGTCGCCGACCTGGGCCAGCACGTCGGACAGCGTCGGCTCGATCAGGTCGACCCACCCGTTGACCACCCGCGCATCGGGCAGCAGCCGGGCGACGCGGCGGCGCACCAACTCGGGCACCACCGTCCCGTCGGGATGACGGGTGCCGTGCCAGGCAAGGACGACGGTGTGTGAGGTGCTCATATCGACCACTCCATTTCTGAGGCTTCCTTGGCAGCGATCTCTGCCCGGCGCCGGCGTTCGTAGCGCCATGCGGTCCAGGCGGTCATGGCCACCCAGACGGCGGCGAAGACGGTGAACCCGACGGTGATCTGCTCGCTGGACAGCTGGCTCGCGTCGAACAGCGTCTTGAGGTTGGTCATGATGATGATTCCGCCGACGGCCACGCCCATGATCTGGGCGGGGATCCGAGAGACCAGCCAGGCGGCGATGGGGGCGGCGACGAGGCCGCCGAGAAGCAGGGCAACGACGATGCGCCAGTCGATGCCGAGCAGACCGAGGTTCACGACGAAGCCGAGGCTGGCCGCGAAGGAGACCATGAACTCTGAGGTGTCCACGGAGCCGATCACCGTCCGCGGCGCCGTCTTGCCTGCGCTGAGCAGCGACGTGGTGGCCACCGGGCCCCAGCCACCGCCGCCGGTGGCGTCGACGAACCCTCCGGCCAGGCCGAGGGGAACCAGGAACTTCGCGGTGTGCGGGGAGGTCCGGGCCTGCGCCACGGCCGGTGGCCGGATCGCGTAGCGCAGCAGGATGTACATGCCGAGCGCCCCGAGGATCGCCGCCATCACGGGCTTGGCCGCGGTGGTGGAGATCTGAGAGAGGAACGTCGCCCCGCCGAAGGCCCCCAGCGCCCCCGGCACGCCGAGACGGGCCACCAGCCGCCAGTCGACGTTGCCCAGCTTCCAGTGCGAGAAGCCGGACGCCACGTTGGTGCCCAGCTCGGCGAGGTGCACCGAGGCCGAGGCCATGGCCGGGGTGAGACCGGCGATGAGCAGCAGCGACGTCGAGGTGACGCCGAAGCCCATCCCCAGGGATCCGTCGACCAGCTGGGCGGCGAAACCCACCAGAGCCAGGATGACCAGTCGTTTCACGTCAGATGACCCAGTCGACGACGTCGGCCTCGCCGATGGCGGCCTTCGCGGCGAAGGCATCGGAGCCGCGCACCATGCCAGCGGCCAGAGTGCCGCCGGTCTGCGGGTCGATCACCAGGAAGGAGCCGGTGCGACGGCTGACGGTGTAGTCGTCAGCGGCGACGGGGGCGGCCAGCCGGATGCCCACGCGGCCGATGTCGTTGAGCTCCAGCACGTCGGTGCGCTCGGGGCGCAGGGCGTCCAGATCGAGCCGGCCGTGGATGTCGCGGACGAGCCCCTGCACGGTGGTGGTGCCGTGCTTGACCAGCACCCGCGAGCCGACGCGCAGCGGCCGCTCGGCCAGCCAGGCGAGCATGCCGTCGATCTCTTCGATGGGCTCGGGCGCGAACTCGGCCCCGGCGATCACCGCGCCTCGGGCGATGTCGATCTCATCGGCCAGCCGCAGCGCCACCGACATCGGCGCATAGGCCGTCTCCTTCTCGCCCTCGGGGGTGTCGATCCCGACGACGGTGGTGCGCCGGCCCGATGGCAGGACCACCACCTCGTCGCCCACGCTCACCTGACCGGTGGAGATCTGGCCGGCGTAGCCGCGGTACTCCCGGTAGGTCGGATCGAGCGCAGCCTCCTGCGGGCGCAGCGTCAGCTGCACGGGCAGCCGGAACGGCAGCCGGGCGGCCTCGGCCCCCGCGGGGAGCGTCTCCAGCAGTTCGAGCAGCGACGGGCCCTCGTACCAGGGCGTGTTGTCGGAGCGCTCGACGATGTTGTCGCCCACCAAGGCGGACACCGGAAGCGTGATCAGCTCGCTGACACCCAGATCCTCGGCGACGGCGCCCACCTCGGCGGCGATGCGGCGGTAGGTGGCCTCGTCGTAGTCGACCAGGTCGATCTTGTTGACCGCCACCACGATGGTGGGCACCCGCAGCAGCTGACCGACAGCCAGGTGGCGGCGGGTCTGCTCCAGCACGCCCTTGCGCACGTCCACCAGAAGCACCAGCACGTCGGCCGTCGAGGAGCCGGTGACGGTGTTGCGGGTGTACTGCACGTGGCCGGGGCAATCCGCCAGGATGAAGGTGCGGTTGGCGGTGGCGAAGTAGCGGTAGGCGACGTCGATGGTGATGCCCTGCTCGCGCTCGGCGCGCAGGCCGTCGGTGAGCAGCGCCAGGTCGACGTGACCCAGACCCTTGTCGCGGCTGACGCGCTCGACGGATTCGAGCTGATCGGCGAGCACGGACTTGCTGTCATACAGCAGTCGGCCGACGAGGGTGGACTTGCCGTCGTCGACGCTGCCGGCGGTGGCCAGGCGGAGCAGGGTGCCGGTGGTCGACGGGCGGATGGCTTCCAGTGTTGAGGCGCTCATCAGAAGTACCCCTCCTTCTTGCGGTCTTCCATGGCGGCTTCGGTGAGGCGGTCGTCGGCCCGGGTGGCGCCGCGTTCGGTGATCCGGGTGGCGGCCACCTCGGCGATCACGTCGGCCACGGTGGCCGCGTCGGAGGCGACCGCGCCCGTGCAGCTCATGTCGCCGACGGTGCGGTAGCGCACCTGCTCGACGCGCACGGTCTCGCCGTCGCGCGGCTGGGAGTACGGACCCACGGCCAGCAGCATGCCGTCGCGCTCGAAGACCTCGCGCTCGTGGGCGTAGTACATCTCGGGCAGCTCGATGTTCTCGGCCTCGATGTAGCGCCACACGTCGAGCTCGGTCCAGTTGGACAGCGGGAAGACGCGCACGTGCTCGCCGGGACGGTGCCGCGGGTTGTAGAGGTTCCAGAGTTCGGGGCGCTGGTTACGCGGATCCCACTGGCCGAAGGCGTCGCGCAGGCTCACCACGCGCTCCTTGGCGCGGGCCTTCTCCTCGTCGCGACGGCCGCCTCCGAAGACCGCGTCGAAACGGTGCTCGGCGATGGCGTCGAGCAGCGGCTGGGTCTGCAGCGGGTTGCGGGTGCCGTCGGCGCGCTCGAGGAGGCGGCCGTCGTCGATGTAGTCCTGCACGGAGGCGACCACCAGTCGCAGGCCCAGGCGCTCGACGGTGCGGTCGCGGTACTCGATCACCTCGGGGAAGTTGTGCCCAGTGTCGACGTGCATCACGGGGAACGGCACCTTGCCCGGCCAGAACGCCTTGGACGCCAGGTGCAGCATCACCACGGAGTCCTTGCCGCCGGAGAACAGCAGCACGGGGCGCTCCAGCTCGGAGACGGCCTCACGGATGATGTGGATCGCTTCCGACTCCAACTCCTGCAGATGCGTCAGAGTGTGCTCCTCGATGTGCGAAGCCGTCTGCGGCCGAGCCTCGACAATCGGATCGCGCGAAGCACCTTCTTCACGCTCCTTGAGGTGCGAGGCCGTCTGCGGCCGAGCCTCGAAAGGAGCGGCCTCGGGCGCCGACTCATCCACGGGGTCCAGATCAAGCTGGATACGAGCGTCCAAGATGGGCACAGTGATGATCTCCTCGGGGTGGTCTTCGGTGACGTGGAGTCCGCATTCGGTCTTGGCCAGACCGGCCCAGCGGCCGGCTCGGGGATCTTCGCCCGGCGCAACGGGGCGGGTGCAGGGGGCGCAGCCGATGGACGGGTAGCCCTGCGACAGCAACGGGTTGACCGGCACCGCGTGCTCGGTGGCGTAGCCGAGCTGCTCGTCGAAGCTCCATGCAGCGATGGGGTTGATCTTGACCATCTTGTGCGCGGAGTCCCATTCGACGAGGGCCGTGTCCGCGCGCAGCGGGGAGTCCTCGCGACGGAGCCCGGTGATCCAGGCCTCGTAGCCGCTCAGCTCCCGGTTGATCGGCTCCACCTTGCGCATCGCGCAGCATTGGCGGGCATCGCGGGCGAAGAGCTCGGCGCCGTACTCGGCGTCCTGCTCGGCGACGGTCAGCTGCGGCAGGGCGTCGACGATCGTGATCTCGAGCGCGTCGACCAGCGCGGCGCGCGTCGCGATGGTCTCGGGAAAGTGGTAGCCGGTCTCCAGGAACAGCACGTCGACGCCCGGGCGATGCGTCGCGGCCAGGTGCGCCACGACGGTGTCCGCCGCCATGGAACAGGCCACGACGAGCGAATCCCCGAAGGTCTCGGCCGCCCACGCCACCACCTCGTCGGCGGACGCATCGGCGAACCGGACGGAGGCCTCCCGGGCCAGCGCCTCCAGCTCAGCCTCCGTGCGACGCCGACCGGGACCATGGCCCCGCACCAGGTACTCAGCAGCGGTCGTCACCGCAACGCCTCCTCGTCGGCACGGTGGGCCCAGCTGGCGAAGGACTCGTCCCCGGCCCGATCCTCGGCGAAGCGACGGGTGACGCGCTCCACATAGTCGGTCAGCTCCTTGGCCGTCACCTTCAAGCCGCGCACGGTGCGGCCGAGGCCCGCCTCGTCGCGACCCGACGACGCCAGGCCACCGCCCAGGTGCACCTGGAAGGCGAACTCGTCGCCATCGGCACTCTTGGCGACCTGCCCCTTCAGGCCGATGTCGGCGGTCTGGATGCGGGCGCAGGAGTTGGGGCAGCCGTTGACGTTGAGCGTGATCGGCGCGCCGATCTGGATGCCGTCGAGCCGCGCGTCGAGTTCGAGCGCGGTCTTGGTGGCGGTGTTCTTGGTGTCGACGAAGGCCAGCTTGCAGAACTCGATGCCGGTGCAGGCCATGGTGTGCCGGCGGAACGCCCCGGGGGACGCCGTCAGGCCGATCCCCTCGGCCGCTTCGAGCAGGCCGTCGACGCGCGCGGGGTCGACGTCGAGCACCACCAGCTTCTGGTGCGGGGTGAGTCGAATGCGACCCGATCCCGCGGCCTCGGCGGCGTCCGCCAAGGTCAGCAGCGCCGACCCGGAGGAACGCCCGACGATCGGCGCCAGGCCGACGTACAGCTTGCCGTCCTTCTGCTCGTGCACGCCGACGTGGTCGCTGGGGCTGCCGTCGGCCACCGCAGCCGGGCCGTCGGGCAATTCGTAGCCCAGGTACTGGTCCTGCAGGACGCGGCGGAACTTCTCCGGCCCCCAGTCGGCCAGCAGGAACTTCAGCCGGGCCTTGTTACGGAGGCGCCGGTAGCCGTAGTCGCGGAAGATCCGCACCACGCCGTGCCACACCTCGGCGGTCTGCTCGGGAGCGACGAAGGCGCCCAGGCGCTCGGCCAGGCGCGGGGCGGTGGAGAGCCCGCCGCCGACCCAGAGGTCGTAGCCAGGGCCCAGTTCGGGATGCACGACGCCCACCAGCGAGATGTCGTTGATCTCATGCACCACGTCGAGGCTCGGATGGCCGGTGATGGCCGACTTGAACTTGCGCGGCAGGTTGGAGATCTCCGGGTCGCCGATGAAGGTCTCGACGATCTCACGGATCGCCGACGTCGGGTCGATGATCTCGTCGGCCGCGATGCCTGCCACCGGGGAGCCAAGGATCACGCGCGGGGTGTCGCCGCAGGCCTCGGTGGTCTGCAGGCCGACGGCCTCCAGCCGTCGCCAGATCTCGGGCACGTCCTCGATCCGGATCCAGTGCAGCTGGATGTTCTGCCGGTCGGAGATGTCGGCGGTGTCGCGGGCGAAGTCCACCGAGATCTGCGCCACCGTGCGCAGCTGCTCGAGCGTGAGCGCGCCGCCGTCGGTGCGCACCCGCATCATGAAGTACTCGTCGCTCAGCTCGTCGGCCGACATCTGCGCCGTGCGGGCACCGTCGATGCCCTGCTTGCGCTGCGTGTAGAGGCCCCACCACCGCATCCGACCGTGCAGGTCGTCGTGTTCGATCGACGCGAAGCCCTGCTTGGAGTAGATCTGCTCGATCCGTTCCCGCACGTTCAAGCCGTTGTCAGCGGCCTTGAACTCCTCATTCGGGTTGAGCGGTTTCGTCCCGTCGATGAGCCATTGGCCGTTGCTGCGGCCCTCGCGCGGCGGGCGAACTCTCGCGCCCGTGGGAGTGGCGGTGGTCATGGTGTCCTCGGATTCGGGGTTGGGGGCCGGGTAGCGACGGCACGCCCCGCAGGACACGAAAAGCCGGGCTACTCAGCCCGGCGGGGGAAGGAAAAAGGGCGCGCCGAGCCGTTCAAGCCCGACACATCGCAGAAAAGACGCGCTGGAAATCCAGGTGATACCGCCGCACCAGCAGCGATCGCGTCAGATTCCTCATGCGGTCCATAGTCAGCAACCGGGGGCACCCAAGTCAAAGCTGTCCGCGCACCGCGAACAGGGGAATAAGCGCTGCCCTCACCCGAGCTCCGCCCCTCCCTGCCCCATCAGGCCCTTCTCCGGAAAATCGGCCAATGGCCGATTTTGCGGTGTCTGATGCCGAAAATCGGCCATTGGCCGATTTTCGGGATTGCTGGGGGGATTGGGGGGCGTTGCGGCGACAGGGTCAGAGGTCGTCGTCGCGGTTGCGCTGCGAGATGCCCTCGACGCCGGGCACCTCGGTGAGCTGCGCCATCACCTCACGCAGGCTCGGCCCCTTGCGGAAGCGCATTTGCGCATCGACGAAGCGGATTCCGTCCCTGGTGCGCGACCGGGTGTCGAGCAGGGTGGTCTCGCACCCCAGCTCGGTGGCCGCGTGCAGCACCTGCCGCAACACGCCCTTGCCGTCCTGGTAGGTCACGACCACGACGTCGCGCTCGCCGCTCTGCGGCATGAGCTGACTCAGCGGCGCGAGCAGCAGCACCGCGACGAAGTGGAGCAGCGTCGCGAAAATCGCCAGCGGGATCAGACCGGCGCCACTGGCCATGCCGATGGCCGCCGTCAGCCAGATCGACGCGGCGGTAGTGAGGCCGCGCACCACGTCGCGGTTGATGAAGATCAGGCCGGCGCCGAGAAAGCCGATGCCGGAGACGATCTGGGCGGCGATCCGGCCAGGGTCGCGGACGGCCTCGAACTCCACCAGCTCAGCGAACCCGTAGACGCCGATCAAGGTGAACACGCAGCTGCCCAGCCCCACCAGCGCGTGGGTGCGAACACCTGCGGCTTTGTGCTGGAACTGCCGTTCCAGGCCGATGATGCTGCACAGCACGAAGGCCACTGTGATGAGACCGAACTCGGTAGGCACGTTGTCCAATGAAAACGGCATGGCAGCTGCCCCCTTCCACGAAGTGGCCCCGACTCTAGTCCTCTCAGCACACCGCGTCAGGAACCCCACGCCCTTCGAGGAGAGCGTGGGTGGTCGGGGTAGGGTGGTCGAGCTATGCGACTGATCGATCACCTCACCGAAGACCGCTCCCCCGACGCCCTGTACGAGGCGTTCGTGGAGTGGAGCCTTGCCGACGGGATCGAGCTGTATCCACACCAGGACGAGGCCATCGTCGACATCTTGTCGGGCAACAACACCATCGTCACCACGCCCACGGGCTCCGGCAAGACGCTGATCGCCGTCGCAGCCCACTTCGCCAGCCTGGCGGCGGGCACCCGCTCGTACTACACGGCTCCGATCAAGGCCCTGGTCAGCGAGAAGTTCTTCGCTCTCTGCGACATCTTCGGCGCCGAGAACGTTGGCATGGTCACCGGCGACGTCTCGGTGAACTCGAGCGCGCCGATCGTCTGCTGCACGGCGGAGATCCTGGCCAACATCGCGTTGCGCGAGGGACGCTCTGCCGCTGTCGACCAGGTGGTCGTCGACGAGTTCCACTTCATCTCCGACCCCGACCGCGGCTGGGCCTGGCTGGTCTCGCTGCTGGAGCTGCCGCAAGCGCAGTTCATCATCATGTCGGCCACCCTCGGCGACGTGACGTCGATGGCCCGCGACATGGAGAAACGATCCGGCCGCGAGACCTCGATCATCGGCGGCGCCGTACGCCCCGTGCCGCTGGACTACGCCTGGTCGATGCGCCCCATGCCCGAGACGGTGGAGCTGCTGATCGGCGAGCAGAAGGCGCCCATCTACATCGTGCATGCGACGCAGTCGGCGGCCGTCGAGCGGGCCCAGGCCCTGCTCAGCGCCGGTCTGCTCGACCGCAGCAAGCGCGAACAGATCAAGGAGGCCATGGCGCAGGTGCGGTTCGCGTCGGGCTTCGGGCAGACGCTGTCCAAGCTGCTGAACAACGGCATCGCCGTGCACCACGCGGGCATGCTGCCGCGCTACCGACGCCTCGTCGAGCAGCTCGCCCAACGCGGACTGGTGAACGTGATCTGCGGCACCGACACGCTCGGCGTCGGCATCAACGTGCCCATCCGCACGGTGCTGTTCTCGACGCTGTCCAAGTTCGACGGGCGGCGCCAGCGGCTGCTCAAGGCGCGGGAGTTCCATCAGATCGCGGGCCGGGCCGGGCGCGCCGGCTTCGACACCGTCGGCTACGTCGTCGCCCAAGCCCCCGATCACGAGATCGAGAACGCGATCGCCGTCGCCAAGGCCGGCGACGACCCCAAGAAGCTGCGCCGCGTGAAGCGCAAGAAGGCGCCCGACGGCTTCGTGAACTTCACCGAGGCCACCTACCGCAAGATCATCGACATGGAGCCCGAACAGCTCGTGCCCCGGATGAAGATCACCCACGCCACGCTGCTCAACCTGCTGGAGCGCGACCAGGACACCGCCGAGGCCGTCATCTCCCTCGTCCATGCGGCCACGCCCGATGCGGCGACCCGCCGGAAGCTGCTGCGCCGGGCCCTGGCGCTGGGGCGGTCGCTGATCGCGTCGGGCGTCGTCTCGCGCCTCGATCGGCCGACGCCGGGCGGGCGGAAATATCAGGTGGCGCTCGACCTGCAGAAGGACTTCGCCCTCAACCAGCCGCTCTCGGCCTTCGCGCTGGCGGCGCTGGACATCCTCGACGAGACCTCGCCCACCTACGCGCTCGACGTCGTCTCCGTCATCGAGTCGACGCTCGAGGATCCCCGCCAGATCCTGCTCGCCCAGCAGTTCCAGAAGCGCGGCGAGGTGGTGGCCGAGCTGAAGGCCGACGGCGTCGAGTTCGACGAGCGGCAGGAGATCCTGGAGTCGGTGACCTGGCCCAAGCCGCTGGCCGACGTGCTGGAGCACGCGCACCGCGTGATGACCGAGACCCACCCCTGGCTCGCAGAGACGCCCGTCTCACCCAAGGCCGTCGTCCGCGACCTCTTCGAGCGCGCCATGACCTTCGGCGAGTTCGTCGCCTTCTACAAGCTGCAGCGCAGCGAGGGCCTGGTGCTGCGCTACCTCTCCGACGCCTACCGAGCACTGCGCCAGACCGTGCCGGAGTCGCGCCGCACCACCGAGGTGGAGGATCTGATCGAGTGGCTGGGCGAGATCACCCGGATGGTGGACTCCTCGCTGCTTGACGAATGGTCCAACCTTGCCGCGTTGGCCGCCGGCGAGGAGCCCGTCGTCGCCGAGGCACCCAGGCTCACCGCCAACACTCGCGCCTTCACGGTCATGGTGCGCAATGCCATGTTCCGCCGCGTCGAGCTGGCGGCGCACGACGACGTCGACGCCCTGGCCGCGCTGGAGGCCAAGGGCTCTCCGATGGACGCCGACGCCTGGGACGACGCGCTCGGCGAGTACTGGGACGAGCACGACGACATCCTGTTGGACGGCGACGCCCGCGGTCCGGCGCTGTTCGTCGTCGACAAGTACGCCACCAAGTGGCACGTGCGCCAGATCGTCGCCGATCCGGAAGGCAACCACGACTGGTCGATCACCGCCGTCGTCGATCTGCCGGCCAGCGACGAGGCCGAACAGCTGGTGCTCACCACCACGTCGTTCGCCCGCACCGACGGCTGATCCGCGCCTGGATGACTCGGCCGCAGAAGGCGCACGGCGAGTCGAGAGTTTCTAGATGTCGTGTCGAGACGGCTGGTGCTCGCCACTCCGCGGAGGGTTCCGCAGTATCGTGTCTTGGGATGACAGCCACCGATTCCAAGCCCGGCTCGCGACGCGGGCGACCCAACGACCCCGGACGCCGGGATCGGATCATCGACGCGTGCTTGGACGTCGTCGCCGAGCACGGCGTGGCGGGCGCATCACATCGGAAGGTTGCCGAGGCAGCCGGCGTGCCGCTCGGTTCCATGACCTACCACTTCGTGGGCTTCGACGAACTCCTGCATGAGGCATTCGATCGCTTCACCGCCGAGTTCGCCCAGCGCTTCGAGACCCGGATGGCGCAGGCCGGCACCCCCGACGAGGCCCGCGAGGCCGTGATCACGATCATCCTGGAAGACGTCTTCATCGACCGCCGCACACTGGTGCTCACCCACGAGCTCTACACCCTCGCCGCCCGCGAACCGGCCTTCCGCGATCTGACCTCCACGTGGATGGGACGCAGCCGCGCTGCGCTGGAGCGCCACTTCAGCGCCCAGACCTCGCGTCTCCTCGATGCCGCGATCGAGGGTCTCACCATCCACAGCGCCCTGGCCACCGAGCCGCTGAGCCGCGACGACATCGTCGAGGCCGTCGATCGGATCGTCCGCCCGCGAACCCCGTCCGTTCCCCATCGCGGCAAGGGCACCCGCCTCTAGAACCTGTCGGGTAGGCGATGAAAAACGCCCACTCGTCGGCTCTTCTCGAGAAAAATCCGCCCTGAGGGCCTCTGATGTGCGTTTCTCATCGCACGAGCAACCCACGAAAGATTGTCAGGTACTTGACAGATTGAACGCATCGTCGCATTCTTATAGTCAGGTACCTGACAAACTACTCCTTTGAACGAAAGGTCACAACAATGAGTGACGACACAAGCACTGACCCTCGCGCCCAAGCCGAGGAACGACTCACCTATCTCTCCATGCTCCAGTTCCGGATGATGCGCCGCCGGCACGGCGACCGCGGCCCGAAGCGCGACCCGCGCCACGGCCAAGGCCGCGTCCTCGCCCTGCTCACCATGAAGCCGGAGATCACCCAGCGCGAGCTGACCTACCTCCTCGGCATGTCGAGGCAGGCTCTCGCCGAGCTGCTCACCAAGTTGGAGCGCCAAGGCTTCATCGAGCGCACGCCATCCGAGACGGATCGTCGCGTGGTACAGGTTCGGCTCACCGACGCCGGCCACCGCGCGGCCGATGCCGCGGCGGCCCCGGGAAACGAGGCGAACACCTTGCTCGACTGCCTCTCCGACGACGAGGTGGCGCAGTTCGCCGACTACCTCGGCCGCATCATCGACAGCGTCCATGAGGAGCTGAGCGACGGCGAGGAGATGCGCCGCCAGATGTTCGGCGAGTTCATGCGCGGGCGCGCCGACGGCGACCCTCGGATGGGCGGCTTCCGTGGCGATCCGCGCCTTGGCGGCTTCCCCGGCGACCCCCGCTTCGGCGAATTCGGTCCGCCCGGTGGACCGGACGGACCCGGCGGACCCGGTCGCCCCGGTCGCCCGGGACGTCCCGGCGGCCGCGGACATCGCGGGCGTGGTCACGGACGCGGCTTCGATGAGCGCTTCCCCGATCAAGAGGACTGACTCCGGACGGCACCGCGACAAAGGCACCCACCTTTACGATGAGAACCGCACACTCGACGGCTCTACCCGACGAGAAAACCTCCCAGGGAGCCTCTAGTGTGCGTTTCTCATCGTTTGAGTGATCCACCTGGCGGGCTCCGCCATCGCCGCCTCCGCCGATCCCGTCACCTCCGTCAGCGAGACGACCTCCAGACCCGCCTCACGCCACTCCGTCGCCGGCGGATCGGTCCGGCCGGCGACGATCAACACAGGCACACCGGCCTCCATGGCCAGTTCCGCGACCCGCCAGGGCCCCTTGCCCTGGCGGCTCTGCGCGTCGAGGCTGCCCTCGCCGGTGATCACCAGGTCGTGCCGGGAGATCAACTCGGGCAGGTGATGCTGCTCCTCGACCAGATCGAAACCGGCCAGCACCCTGGCCCGCGGGGAGGCAGCCACCAGACCCGCACCCAAACCACCGGCAGCACCCGCACCGGGGAAGTCGATGGCCCGCCTGGCGCGGACAAGCAGCTCGCCCCAATGCCTCAGCCCGGCCTCGAGCACCTCGACCGCCGCTGCATCGGCGCCTTTCTGCGGGGCAAACACCTGCGCCGCCCCCGAAGGCCCGGTGAGCGGGGCGTTCACGTCGGTGGCGACGATGATCTCCTTGTCTGCGAGGCGGGCATCCAGGCCGTTCAACTCCAGCGTCTCCGCCCCACGCAACATCCCTCCGCCCAGCTCGACGGGCTGCCCATCGAGGTCCAGCAGCTCCGCCCCGAGCGCCCGCAGCGCCCCCGACCCACCGTCGGAGCAGGCGCTGCCACCCAGTCCGACGACCACCCGTAGCGCCCCCTCGTCCAAAGCCGCCCGGATCAGCTGCCCCACCCCGAAGGAGTGACTGGCCAGCGCCGTCTCGGGCGTGGGATCCACCAGGGCCAGACCGCAGGCGCGGGCCGACTCGATCACCGCGGTTCCGTCCGGCAGCAGCACCCACTCGGCATCGACGAACTCGCCGAGCGGCCCGAGCACCGGGGTGACCAGCCGACGACCACCGTCGACCCACAGCGCCTCCAATGTGCCCTCTCCCCCATCGGCGATCGGCACCACGGTGCAGGAGGCGTCCGGCCAGCGCTCTAGTACGCCTTCGCAGATGGCGTCGGCCGCCTGTACGGAGGTGAGGGTTCCTTTGAACTTGTCGGGCGCGATCAGCACTCGCATGTCGTCTCTACCTTCCACGTCCGCACGCACGGTCACGCCGGGTCATTTCGAGGCTCGCTAACGCTCGCACCTCAACGACCGAACGGGAAACCATCAGGACTCGCATATCGTCCCTACCTTCCACGTCCACACACACGGTCACGCCGGGTCATTTCGAGGCTCGCTAACGCTCGCACCTCAACGACCGAAGAACGAACCACCAACACTCGCATGTCAGTCACCGTTGAGTTCACGGGTGAGCTTGAGCAGGGCTGAGTCGTCGAGCTTGCCGTAGCCCCGGGCCTCGACGGCGACGAGCAACTGGGTGACCAGGGCGTTCAACGGCAAGGCCAGCCGGTTCTCCTGCACCGCGGCGGCGACGATGCGCATGTCCTTGTTGTGCAGTTCCGTTCGGAAGCCCGGGGTGAAGTCGTCGTGCAGCCAGGCCTTGCGCTTGGCCTCCATCACAGCGGAACCGGCGAAGCCTCCACCCAGGGCGGAGAGCGCCGCCTCCAGGTCGACGCCGGCGCTCTCCAGCAGCACCACGGCTTCGGCTACGGCCTGAATGTTGGCGGCGACGATGATCTGGTTGGCCGCCTTCGTCATCTGCCCACTGCCGGCGGGTCCGACGTGGGTGATCCGCGATGACATCGCCTCCAGCACCGGCCGCGCTCGCTCCAAGGCCTCGGCCTCGCCGCCCGCCATGACGGTGAGCGTGCCGTCGATCGCCCCCTGTTCTCCCCCGCTGACGGGGCAGTCGAGCGCGGCGACGTCGCGCTCGGCGAAGGCCTCGGCGATCCGCTTCGCGGCGGCGGGAACGATGGTGCTCATGTCGATGAAGATCCGGCCGGACGGCATCACAGAGGCCAAACCACCCGCGCCGAACACCGCCGCCTCCACGTCGGGGGTATCGGGCAACATGGTGATCACCACGTCGCAGTCGACGGCGGCGGAGAGATGGTCGCGCAGTTCCGCACCGGCGTCGACGGCTCTCCGACGCGACGTTTCCGAGCGTCCGATCGCACGCACGCGATGACCCGCTCGCACGAGGTTGGCGATCATGGGACCGCCCATCAAACCCGGACCGACAAACAGCACAGTGCTCATGGCCTCCATTGTTCCCCTGAACACCGCGTCGTGTTACGTTACCCCGTGCTTTCGACCCAAGCGACCCGCTCCCGCGCCTTCACCCACGTGCTCATCAACAGCGCCGCGGCGGGGCTCGGCACCGCCTTCATCTGGTTCGGCATCACCTTCTGGGCGTACCTCGAGACCCGCTCGGTACTCGCCACGTCGTTCCTCGGTGGCGCCTACATGCTGGGCATGGCGATCCTCGGCGTGCCGTTCGGCAGCCTGATCGACCGCTACCGCAAGCATCCCATCATGATGCTGTCGGCCGCGGGCACCGCCGTGTCCTTCGTGCTGGGCGGGCTGGTGTTCTGGCTCACCCCGCACGACGACCTCATCTCCCTCACCAAGCCGTGGTTCTGGATCTTCTGCGGGCTGATCCTGTTCGGCGCCCTGCTGGCCATGATCCGCGGGCTGGCGCTGACCACCTGCGTGACGATGCTCGTCGAGTCCGATAAGCGAGCCAACGCCAATGGGCTGGTCGGCGCCGTCAACGGCATGACCATGCTGGTGGTGGGCGTGCTGTCAGGCCTGTCCATCGGGCAGTTGGGCATCGGCTGGACGCTGCTGCTCGCCGTCGTCGTGGTGGTGGCGTCGCTGGTACATCTGCTGTTCATTCGGATCCCGGAGCCTGAGATCGTGCATGCCGACGGCGTGCCGAGTGCCGTCGACTTCAAGGGCGCCTGGCGCGCGATCGTCGTGGTGCCGGGTCTGATCGGGCTGATCATCTTCTCCACCTTCAACAACTTCCTGGGCGGCGTCTTCATGAGCCTGCTCGACCCCTACGGCCTGGAACTGATGTCGGTGGAGGCGTGGGGCATCCTCTTCGGCTTGAGCAGCATCGGCTTCGTCATCGGAGGCGCCCTGATCGCCAAGATGGGGCTGGGCGTCAAGCCGCTGCGCACGCTGCTGTTCGCCTGCCTGGCCATGTGGGTGGTCTCGGGCATCTTCACGCTGCGCGACAGCGTGTGGCTGCTGGCCGTCGGCGTCTTCGCCTACATGATCCTGGTGCCGTTCATCGAAGCCGCCGAGCAGACGATGATGCAGCGCGTGGTGCCGTTGGAGAAGCAGGGCCGTGTGTTCGGCTTCGCCCAGGCGGTGGAGGTGTCGGCGTCGCCGCTCAGCGCGCTGCTGATCGGCCCCGTCGCCCAGTTCTGGCTGCTGCCCTACGCCGACTCCGATCGCGGCCAGGCCCAATGGTCGTGGCTGCTCGGCACCGGCGACGCCCGCGGCATCGCCTTGGTGTTCGTGCTGGTCAGCGTGTTCGGTTTCATCCTCACCGCGCTGGTCTTCCTCACCCGCAGCTACCGGCTGCTGAACCAGGCCTACGACGCAGGCGACGTGAACGCCGACCTCACGACCGCCCCTGGCGCCTCGGACCCGATCCCCGGGCCGAACCCCCTGGGCAAGGGCCACGCCGAAAGCTGATCAGCCCACGGCGTCAGGCTAAGCCGCCACGTAACCCTCACCCGTGACCCCCGCACCCTTGTCATAATCGGGCGCATGGATCGGGACATATTCGTGGCGCACGCGCTGGAGGTGGCTCCCCAGCTGTTGGGAGCGAGCCTCACCGTCGGCTCCGACGACGGGCCGGTGACGATCCGGATCACCGAGGTGGAGGCCTACCACGGCGTGGGCGTTCCGGGGCCGTACGACGCCGGATCACACTCCCGCGACCGGAAGACCGCGCGCAACGCGTCGATGTTCGGCCCACCCGGCCACGCCTACGTCTACTTCACCTATGGGATGCACTTCGCGCTCAACCTGGTCTGCTCGCCGGAGCACACCGCGTCGGCGATCCTGCTGCGGGCCGGCGAGGTAGTGGCCGGCGCGGAGCTGGCCCGCTCGCGACGCACCGGCAACAGCGGCCGGATGATCGCGGACCGGGTGCTGGCCCGCGGCCCCGGCAATCTCGCCTCCGCGCTGGGCATCACGCGAGAGGCCCACGACGGTCTCGACCTGCTCGCTGCTCCCTTCCGGCTCGAGGCCCCGGATGCGCGGCCGACGGAGATCGCCACGGGCCCACGGGTCGGCGTCGCGGGAACAGCCGGCGGCCCGGAGTTCCCCTGGCGCTTCTGGCTCCCCGGCGATCCGACGGTCTCCGCCTTCCGCCCCGGCCGAGGCGCGCCCGTTCTCGCTCGTTGAGGTGCGAGCGCCAGCGAGCCTCGAAGCGGGCGCACTCACAGAGCCCACCCACAGGGCGTGAAATCGGCACCTCATCCGCCTACACCGTGACGGTGCGTCCCTCGTCGGCGCTCTGGCGCGCGGCGTCAAGGACGCGCAGCACGGCCACGCCCTGCTCCCCCGGCACCGGACCGGCGCCGCCGTTCTCGACGGCCGCCGCGAACTCGTCGTAGAGAACCGTGTAGTCGCCATGGGAGGACGGCAGACGCACCGGATCGGCACCGACGACGGCCAGCGTCCCCCACCGCGACTCCGCCTCGAGGCCCCATTCGCTCCGACGTCCGGCGGGGCGTTCTCCGCACTTGATGGCGGCGGCCTGCACGTCGGTGAAGTCGGACACGTACGACCCGAGAGTGCCGTGCACCCGGAGTTCTTTGGAGACCAGGCAGTTGATCTTGCTCGACGAGACGTGCGAGTGCCCGCCACTCGCGTGGGCGATGTTGATCACGAAGCCGCTGTCGGTGCGCCCGGCAGGTAGGTCGACATAGTCCATGTAGGCGGTGACGGAGACCGCCGGTCCCATCAGCGAGAGCGCTTGATCGACGACGTGGCTGCCCAGATCGCGCAGCAGCCCGCCTGTGGGCCCCGCCTCCAGGGTGCGGGCCTCGTCCAGGTCAAAACGCAGGTCGAGCCGCGTCACCTCACCCAGTTGCCCACCCGCGATGACGTCGCGAGCGGTCACCACGTCGGTGTCGTAGCGGCGGTTGTGAAAGACGTTGAGCACCACGCCGGCATCATTCGCGGCGTCGACCAGTTCCTGGGCGGCCTCCGCCGACGGCCCGAACGGCTTGTCAGCCAGCACGCTCACGCCACGCGCCACGGCCTCGAGCACCAAGTCGCGACGGGTCTCGGGCGGCGTCGAGATGGTCACGGCGTCCACCCCGGCATCGAGCAGATCCCTCAGCGAGGCGAACACGGCCACTCCCGGTAGATCCTCCTGCGCCTGACGGACGCGCTCGGGATTGCGCACGACGACGCCCACCAGGTCGCAGGCCTCCGATGCCTGGATGTAGGGCGCGTGATACAGCCGCCCGCCGTCGCCGTATCCGACCAACCCGATCCGGATCGCCATGTGAGACCTCCTCGTTCCGCCGCTCGACGTCACCCGACGTCCATTTGTACTTACATATTAGCGGCGACTTTCGGTGGCGAGAAGACTTGACAATCCAAATTACTCATATAGAGTAAAACTTATGAATCAGATGACCACCGCCAAGGCGATCCGCCACATCCTCGGGGCTCACGGACCCGCGGACGTGTTCGCGGGCGAGCCCGCAGTGCCCGCCGACACCAGGAGAGCGAAGCGGCATTACCGCACTCTCGTTGCGCTGATTCATCCGGATCTGGCCAGGGCGAACGGCGCACACATCGACGATGCCCAGCGCGCAACCGCGAGGCTAAACCAGCTCTACGACCAGTGGTTGGCGGGCGCTTCCGCGTCAGCGGCCAAGGCGGGACCGCACGTCGTCGGGCAGGACGCGGTCTACCGGCTGCGACAGAGGATCCGCCAGGCGAAGCGATTCAGCACCTACGCCACCGACACGGAGCGAACCTTCGTCGCCATCAGCCGCACCCCCGGCCCAGCCACCTCGACGCTGCGCCGGGCGCACCAGAGGCTCGCGCGAGCGGGGATGCAGGCCTTCGGCCCCGCGCTCGTCGATCGTGGGAGCGTCGGAGGCCGGGAATGGGTGGCGTACAGCCTGCCCGACGGCCTGCACACCTTGCGCGAGGTGCGCGACGCCTACCCCGCCGGCCTCGACGGGCGCGACTGGGCCTGGATGGCGCGACGGCTCTTCATGACGCTGGACGCGGCCACCGTCGCCCACGGGAACCTCGGGCTCGACACGGTGCTGATCCATCCGGAGGAACGCGGCGTCGTGCTCATCGGATGGGGCGACGACGACCACCCCGACGGTCAGTCCATCTCCGATCTCTTCGACGCCATGCTCAGCTCCTCCGAGCATCGCCAGCGCACCTTCGCCCGCCAGGCCGTCGGTCTCGCTCCAGGGCGTCGCCTCGGCGAATACGACCTGCTCCTGCAGGCCCTCTACGGCCCCCGCCGCTTCCGCCCCTTCACCATGCCGCCCTCCGGGCCGGCCGCCTGACCCATCAACCACCTCACGGATAGGAGCCCATCATGGGAACCGGATACTGGAACACCACCGCCTACACCAATGCCGCGTCGGCTCGCCGCGCCGCCGGCAAGGACGATTTCGGATACACCTCCGCCATGCGCAACACGCCTCGCAACCTCCGCAAGGCGGCCGCGAGCCTCGACGCCTTCGGCGCCACCGTGCGCGAGGCCAGGGACAGCGCCGACCACCCCAACTCGACGCCGATCGCCGTCCTCTTCGACGTCACCGGCTCGATGGGCGGCGTGCCCCGCACGCTGCAGAAGCGCCTGCCCGACCTGCTGGGCCTGCTCACCCGCGGCGGGTACGCGCAGGATCCGCAGATCCTCGTCGGCGCGATCGGCGACGACGTCTACGACCGGGTGCCGCTGCAGATCGGCCAGTTCGAGAGCGACAACCGCATCGACGAGCAACTGCGCGACATCTACCTGGAGGGCGGCGGAGGCGGCGACAGGCGCGAGGGCTACGCGCTGGCGTCGTGGTTCCTCGCCACTCGCGCACAGCTCGACAGCCTGGACAAGCGCGGCCGCAAGGGCTACTGCTTCCTGATCGGCGACGAGGCCAACAAGCGCTTCCTTTTCGCCGACTCGATCCGCCGCTACATCGGCGACGAGGTGGCTCAGGACCTGTCGATCGAAGAGGTCTACCGACTGCTGGAGGAAAAGTTCCACGTCTACTTCGTGGTGCCCAACCTCACTTCCTACTACGACCAGCCCTGGCTGGAGGAGCACTGGCGGGAGATCGTCGGCGAGCGCTTCCTGAAGCTCGACGACCCCGACGCGGTGTGCGACCTGATCGCGCTCACCGTCGGGATCATGGAGGAGTCGATCACCCTCGACGAGGGCCTGCAGGATCTCAACGACCTAGGCCTCAAGACCGGAGCGGCCGTCGGCAAGGCCCTCGCCACCCTCGGCGCCCCGAATGCCGGCGGCCTCCTCCCCGCCGACCTCTGACCCCCATCCACGCTCTTCGAGGTGCGGAGCACCAATGACGCTCTTTGAGGTGCGAAGCGCAGCGGAGCCTCGACAGTTAGGGCGAGCGCGGAGCACCAATGACGCTCTTTGAGGTGCGGAGCGCAGCGGAGCCTCGAAAAGAGCCACCGCAACCTCTGGCTGGGACCGTCCTTCGGCCCCCGCCAACTCCTTTCGAGGCTCGGCCGCGGGCGGCCTCGCACCTCAAGGAGCGTGAACTCAAAAGGAGACACCATGACACCGCTCACCACCGCGCCTCGGCAGGCCATCGTCGTCGTCGGGTTGGGCTATGGCGACGAGTCGAAGGGCGCCACCGTCGACTATCTCGCCTCCACCATCGACGACACGGTCGCCGTGGTGCGGTGGTCGGGCGGCGCCCAGGCCGCTCACAACGTGCGGCACGGGCCGCGGCACCACACGTTCCGCCAGTTCGGCTCGGCCACCTTCCTCGGCGTGCCCACCATCCTGCGGGCGCCGATGCTGGTCAATCCCCTCCTGCTGAACGCCGAAGCGGCTGAGCTGGAGACGAAAGGCGTGGCCGACCCGCTCGGCCTGATCACGGCCGATGCCACCTGCCTGGTCACCACCCCGATCCACGCGGCTATGAACCGCGCGCGAGAGATCCTGCGCGGCACCGCTCGGCACGGCTCGACCGGCCTGGGCATCGGCGAGACCGTCGCCTACGACCTGGCCATCCAGCAACTCGCCAAACGCAGCGAACTGATCGGCAACTTCCCCTGCCCCGCCGATGCACCTGCCGTTCCTGCCCTCCGTCTCGGCGACCTGGCCGATCGCACCACCACGACGGCAGCCCTGGACGCCCTCGCCACCTACGCCCGTCCTCTCCTCAACCTGGTCGACGACGCCGACGCCCGCCATCCCTCCGTCGCCGAGATGACCGACGAACTGATGACGGTCGCACGAGAGATCCGGATCGTCGACGACATCGACGCCGCCATCTCCGAGGCCCTCGACGCCGGCACGGTGATCTTCGAGGGCTCACAGGGCCTCCTTCTCGACGAGTGGCACGGCTTCCATCCGCACACCACCTGGGCGACGGTCACTCCGCGGCACCTCGTCGCGGGCCTGACCGCAGCCGGCCACCGACCGTACGTGCTGGGCCTCACCCGCACCTACGCCACGCGCCACGGCCACGGGCCGATGCCCACCGAGGACGGCACCCTGGAGCTGCCCGAGCCCGACAACGGTCCCGGCCTCTACCAGGGCAGCTGGCGCACCGGGCACCTCGACCTGCCGGCCCTGCGCTACGCCGCGAAGGTCGCCGGACGGATCGACGGCGTGGGCGTCTCGCATCTCGACGCCCTCGCGCACGGCGGGCTATGCGTCGCCCGTACCTGGGACGGCGACCCCGATCCCCTCCCCCTGCCAACTGGCCAAGACCTGAACCAGCTCGACGCCCTCACTGTCACCGCATCATCTGCCCACCCCAGCCTGGAACCGCTCCCCCACAACGACCACGAAGTCTTGGCGCTGATCTCAGAGGCCGTCGGCGCCCCCGTCGTCCTGACGTCCGACGGCCCATCTCGCCTCGACCGTCGGCTGATGGCATTCGTGTAGAGCGGTGAGCAACTCGAGCCAGGCCGACGCGCCCCTCAGCTCGACCAACGACGGGCCCCCTCCACGATGGGCGCGACCACCTCGGCAGCGTGCTGCGGCGGCATCCGGGTCGATCGCCTTCCCCTCGACCATCCCCAACCGACCGAGACGCGAGTAGGCTTGTCAGACCATGTCAGAGGGCATTTTCAGCGTAGTCTCGGTCGACGTCGTAGCCCTGGCCTACGACCGGTCGGCGCGTGAGGTGCTGCTCGGCGTGCATCACCGAACGGCGCCACCGTTCGACGGCGAACTGGCCCTGCCTGGCGTCGTCGTGCTCAGCGGCGAGCGGCTGGAGCACGCGGCTGGGCGGGCGCTCGACAAGCTGGGGCTGTCCCAACCGCCCACGGCACTCGGCCAGCTGCGCACCTTCGACGAACCGTCGCGAGATCCGCGCGGACCGTCCCTCTCCATCGCGATGTGGGCCGCGCTCCCCTCGCCGGACGACGGCGATGCGTCCATGCGCTGGGTTCGTCTGGACGATCCCCCGCAGCTGGCCTTCGACCACGACCAGATCGTCGCCCAATCGCGCCGGCTGCTGGCCGACCTGCTCTGGCGCGACCTCCACTTCACCCGGGCGCTCACCGGCCCACAGTTCACGGCCACTGACGCCGTCGCGATCACCACGCAGCTCGCCGGCCGCGAACCGCACCGGGCCAACCTCAATCGCGACCTGACCAAGACCCCCGGCCTCACCGAGGCCGGCCTGGCGCCCACCTCCGGCGGACGCCCACCCAAACTCTGGCGATGGACCGACGAAAACACCGAGGAGGAAAGATGACCGACGACCGCATCGACCCCACCACCGAGGTTCCCGAAGCCGACCTGGTGGATCAGCTCACCCCAACCGACCCCACCGAGGAACCCGACCGGATCACCTCGCCCTCCGACCTGGTCGACGAGGCCGACTGGCTCGACCAGCAGCGCACCGCCCCCCTCGACGACCCCGACAACTAACACCCGAGCCTGGAGTCCGTTCACGCTCTTTGAGGTGCGAGCGAAGCGAGCCTCGACAATCAAGGCCAGCGCGAAGCACCAACGACGCTCTTTGAGGTGCGAGCGAAGCGAGCCTCGAAAAGAGCCTGCGCGCAGCCGAAAGCAGACTCACCCACGGGTCCAAGTGCTCTGTTGATTAGATCAATTAGCTACTTACCAGGTGTATCAACTACGGGGTTCGCAGCACGAGTAGCCAACCGTGGCCAACTTCCTGCGGACCGTCGCGTGGGCTCTTTTCGAGGCTACGGCTCTGGGCTCGTTCCTCGCCTGACGCCTTCGCACCTCAAAGAGCGTGATCAGTGCTCCGCGCTCTCCCCACCTGTCGAGGCTACGGCTCTGGGCTCGTTCCTCGCCTGACGCCTACGCACCTCAAAGAGCGTCATCAGTGCTCCGCGCTCTCCCCAACTGTCGAGGTTACGGGACGAAGTAGCCGGCGGCGCGGAGCAGTTCGTACCACTCCGGGCGGGTGAGCACCACGTCGGAGCCGCGAGCGGCCTCGCCTATCCGCGATGGGGTGGTGGTGCCCAGCACCACCTGCATCTGCGCGGGATGCCGGGTGAGCCACGCGGTGACGATGCCGAGCGGGGTGACGTCGTAGGCCTTGGCCAGGCGGTCGATGGCCGCGTTCAGTTCCGGGAACTCGGGGGCGCCAAGGAAGGTGCCGACGCCCGGACGGCCCGACTGCAGCGGCGACCAGGCCTGCACCGTGACGCCGTTCAGTCGGCAGTAGTCGAGGACGCCACCGCCGTCGAGGGTCAGGGCTTGGTCGGCTCCGGCGATGTTCGCCGCGATGCCCTGCGCGATCGCCGGCGCGTGCGTGATCGACAGCTGGATCTGGTTGGCGACGATCGGCTGGCGCACGGCGGTGCGCAGCAAGTCGATCTGGCGAGGGGTGTGGTTCGAGACGCCGAACGCCCGCACCTTGCCGGAGGCCTCCAGGTGGTCGAAGGCCCGGGCCACCTCCTCGGGCTCGACGAGGGCGTCGGGACGGTGCAGCAGGAGGACGTCGATGTAGTCGGTGTTCAACGCCCGCAGCGACCCCTCCACCTGGCCGACGAGATGCTCGTAGGAGAAGTCGAAATAGGTTCCAGCCTCGGCGGGAACGATGCCGGCCTTGGTCTGGATCGTGATCTCTCCACGCTCCGCGGGGCTCAGTCGGAGTGCCTCGGCGAAGCGACGCTCGCAGCCGTGATCGCGTCCGTAGATGTCGGCATGATCGAAGAAGTCGACGCCCGAGCCACGCGCCGCGTCGTACAACTCGCGGATCTGCTCGTCGCTCTTGTCGATGATCCGCATCATCCCGGCGACTACCGCCGGTGCCTGTGCTCCCGCAAACGGAACGCTCTTCATCCTGATCCTCCTCGTTCGACCAGTCGACAGCCTATCGCCCACGCTCTTCGAGGTGCGACGAGCTCTGCGAGGAGCCTCGAGGAGAGCCAGCGTGACCTATGGCAGCGACCATTGTCAGGCTGCCAGTCAGCTCTTTTCGAGGCTTCGGCTTTGGGGCTCGTTCCTCGCCCCTGAGCCTTCGCACCTCAAAGAGCGTCATCAGTGCTCCGCGCTGGCCTTGATTGTCGAGGCTCCGCTGCGCTCCGCACCTCAAAGAGCGTCAGCCCGGCTTGGCCGACGGGGCACGCGGTTGTCGTCGTCTGGTCGGTCAGATGTGGACGTTGGTCAGTTTGGCGACGACCTTCATGCCCGCCGCAGCCAGATCGGCCTCGATCTCGTCGGTGTTCAACGTGTTCAACCCGACGATGACCACGCTGTACTCCCCGCTGCCGCGGTGCACTGCCAAGTGCGTGATGTTGGCGTCGTGGGCGGCCGTGATTCCGCTCATCTTCTCCAGCACGCCGGGCTCGTCCTTGGCCTCGATGGTGAGCCGGGTGCCATGCTCGCGGAAGCCGAGGATGTCGATGAACGAATCCAGGATGTCGCTCTCCGTGATCACACCGACCAACCGACCGTCGTCGACCACCGGCAGCATCTCGATCTTCTCGTCGCGCATGATGACGGCAGCTTCTTCCAGCAGCGCATCCGGCGAGATGGTCAACGCGGGCTTGCTCATCACCCGGTACACCTTCAGCTTGGACAGCAGATAGGTGGCCTCAGACGCGGCCAGCGTGGTGGCCTGCGACGGCCCCGCAGCGGCGATGTCGTTCTTCGAGATCACCCCGATCACCTGGCCTTCGTCGACGACGGGCAGGTGCCGCACGCCGTATCCGGCCATCAACTCGGCGGCCTCGGGGATGGGCACCCGTGGCCCCACGGTGAAGGGGTTCGCCGTCATCCGATACTTGACGAACATGTCAGCCTCCCAGGTACGCGCGTTTCACTTCGTCGGTCTGCGCCAGCTCCGCAGCTGTACCAGACAAGACTATCGAGCCCGTCTCCATCACGTAGGCGCGGTGGGCGATCTGCAGGGCCATATTCGCGTTCTGCTCCACCAGCAGCACGGTGGTGCCCGACTCCTTGTTGATCTTGACGATGATGTCGAAAATCTCCTGCACCAGCAGCGGCGCCAGACCCATCGACGGCTCGTCGAGCAGCAGCACCGACGGCTTGGCCATCATCGCGCGCCCCATGGCCAGCATCTGCTGCTCCCCGCCCGAGAGGGTGCCCGCCAGCTGCTTGCGTCGCTCGGCCAGCACGGGGAAGCGGTCGTAGACCTCGTCGTAGTCGGCCGCGTCGACGGTGCGCCGCAGGAAGGCCCCGAGTTCGAGGTTCTCGAGGACGCTCATCTCCGGGAACACGCGACGCCCTTCCGGCACCTGCGACAGGCCCTTGGTGACGCGCGCCTGCGCCGACATCTTGGTGATGTCGGCACCTTCCAGGGTGATGGTGCCCGACGTGGGCCTCTTCAGCCCGGACAGCGTGCGCAGCGTCGTGGTCTTGCCCGCGCCGTTGGCACCGATCAGGGTGACGATCTCGCCCTGAGCCACATCGAAGGAGATGCCCTTGATGGCGTTGATGACGCCGAAGTGCACCTGCAGATCGCGAACCTCAAGCATGGGGGGCCTCTTCTCCTAGGTACGCCTTGATCACCTTGGGATCGTTGCGCACCTCGGCGGGCAGGCCCGACGAGATCACGATCCCGTGGTCGAGCACGTAGATGCGCTCGCAGATCTTCATCACCAGCGACATGTCGTGCTCGATCAACAGCACGGTGAGCCCGAAGTCGCGACGGAGCTTGGCGATCAGGCCCGTCAGCTCCGCGGTCTCGTTGGGGTTCATGCCGGCAGCCGGTTCGTCGAGCAGCAGCAGCTTGGGTCGGGTGGCAAGAGCTCGCGCGATCTCAAGGTGGCGCTGCTCGCCGTAGGACAGGTTGCTGGCCAGCTCCTCGGCCTTGGCCGCGAGGCCCATCACGTCGAGCAGTTTCATCGACTCGTCGGTGATCCGCTGCTCCGTCGCCCGGTAGGGCGGGGTGTGCAGGAAGGCGGTGAACAACGAGTAGCGCTCGTTCTGCTGCAGCGCCGAGCGCACGTTCTCGAGCACCGTCAGTTCCTTGAACAGGCGGATGTTCTGGAACGTGCGACCCACGCCGGCGGCGCAGATCTTGTTGGGTGCCTTGCCACCGAGTGACGTGCTGACGCCGTCGAGGGTCAGCTCGATGGTGCCGCTCGACGGCGGGTAGACGCCGGTGAGCAGGTTGAACAACGTGGTCTTGCCGGCGCCGTTGGGGCCGATCAGGCCGACGAGTTCGCCCTCCTCCAGATGCATCGACACCTCGAAGACGGCGGTCAGGCCGCCGAAGTGCCGGGTGAGCTTGTCAACGGTCAAGACGCTCACTGCGCCACCTCCTTCTCGGCGGGCTTGGCGTCGTCCTTCTTCTTGCCGAGGCCGAAGACCTTCAGGCTCAGCTCGCGCGAGCCCATCAGTCCGCCCGGCCGGAAGATCATGGTGAGTATCAGCAGCAGCGCGTAGACGATCATGCGCGCGCTGGCGATGTCGGCCAGCATCACGGAGACGATCGCCAGCAGGGCCGCGGCGATGATGGTCCCGGTCATCGAGCCCAAGCCGCCGAGCACCACGATCACCAGGATGTCGATCGACTTCAGGAAGCCGAACTGTTCCGGCTTCAGCACGTAGAAGTACGACGCGTACAGCGCACCCCCGACGCCCGCGAAGAAGGCGCCGATGGTGAACGCCTGCACCTTGGCCCGCGTCGTGTTGATGCCGATCG
The DNA here is from genome assembly GCF_029211185.1 of Tessaracoccus caeni. Taxonomy (GTDB): domain Bacteria; phylum Actinomycetota; class Actinomycetes; order Propionibacteriales; family Propionibacteriaceae; genus Arachnia; species Arachnia caeni. Next base: position 42,836 of record NZ_JARGDO010000003.1, on the reverse strand, counting down.
CCTCGGCCGCGATCTCGTCCTCGCGCACCGCGATGGCACGACGACCCTGCGAGCTGCGGATGTAGTTCCACAGCAGCGCCAAGGTGAGGGCGGTGAACAGGAACAGCGAGTTCCAGTCGACGAAGCGCGGGATCCCCGAGAGGCCGGCGGCGCCGTTGGTGACGTCGTCCATGTTGAGCACCGCGACGCGGATGATCTCGGCCATGCCGAGGGTCGCGATGGCCAGGTAGTCGCCGCGCAGCCGCAGCGTCGGCAACCCGACGAGCACGCCCGCGACGGCGGCCAGCGCCGCTCCGGCGAAGACGCCGATGACGAAGCCCAGCAACGTCGGCATCCGCATGGTGATGATGGCGCAGGTGTACGCGCCGATCGCCATGAACCCCGCGTGCCCCAGCGACAGCTGGCCGGTGAAACCCACCACCAGGTTGAGGCTGGCGGCCAGGATGATGTTGATGCAGATGGTCACCAGAGTGGCGAAGTAGTAGTCGTCGATGATGCCAAGGTTCAACAGGGCCAGCACGATGAGGTACGCGGCGAGGAACGGAATCAACCGCAATGCAATGTTCTTGACGGCGCTCATCTCACACCTTCTCCCGCACGTTCTTGCCCAACAGGCCCGTGGGCTTGACGATGAGCACGACGATCAGAATCGCGAACACCACGCCGTCGCGGAAGAGCGAGTAGCCCAGCCCGGAGACGAGGGTCTCGGCTCCACCGATGACGTAGGCGCCGATGAGGGCGCCGGGGATGATGCCGATGCCGCCGAAGACGGCCGCGACGAACGCCTTCAGGCCCGGCAGCACGCCCATCAGCGGGTTGATCGAGTTGTAGTAGACGCCCACCAGCACGCCGGCCGCACCGGCGAGGGCGGAGCCGAGGGCGAAGGTGAAGGAGATGGTGCGGTCGACGGAGATGCCCATCAGCCGCGCGGCGTCCGGATCCTGGGAGACGGCCCGCATGGCCTTGCCCATCTTGGTCTTCTTCACCACGAACTGCAGCAGCACCATCAGTGCCACCGAGACTCCGATGATCACCAGCTGGCTGTTCTTGATCAGCACGCCACCGACGCTGAACGAGCCGGTCATGAAGCTCGGCAGGCCCGGGTAGGCGCGCGAGTCGGGACCGACGATGGCCATCGTCGTGTACTGCAGGAGCAGCGACATGCCGATGGCCGTGATCAACGCCGCGAGCCGCGTCGAGTTCCGCAACGGCCGATAGGCGATGCGTTCGATCGTCACGCCCAGCACGGTGCAGAAGATCATCGCGAGCAACAGGGCCACGAAGAAGTTCACGTGCAAGTGAGCCATCGCGTAGTAGCCCGTGTAGGCACCCAGCATGTAGATCTCACCATGGGCGAAGTTGATCAGTTTGATGATGCCGTAGACCATCGTGTAGCCCAGCGCGATCAGCGCATAGATGCTGCCCAGCGACAGTGAGTTGACGATCTGTTGAAACAGCTCGGTCACGCGGCCACCTCCCCTCAATCGTTTCGGGTGCGGACCGGAAGTTCCCTTCCGGTCCGCACCCTGACTAGACACGTGAATACGGTCAGATGATCTTCTCGCTGGTGTCCTGCTTGCCGTCCTTGAGGCCGACCACGACGATCGACTTCACCGGGTTGTGGTGCTCGTCCATGTCGAAGGTGCCGGTGATGCCGACGAAGCCCTTGGTCTCCGCCATGGCTTTCTGCACGGCCTCGCCGGTCAGCGCGCTCGCGCGGCCCACCGCGTCGGCGACGAACTTGGCCAGGTCGTAACCGAGGGCGTTGAAGGCGCTGGGCTCCTCGTCGTTGTTGGCCGCCTTGAAGGCCTCGATGAAGGCGGCGACGTTCTCGTCCTCGTCGAGAGACGAGTAGTGGTTGGTGAAGTACACGTCGTTGAGCGCGGAAGCGCCACCCAGCTCCAGCAGAACGGGCGAGTCGAAGCCATCGCCGCCCAGCACCGGCTGCTCCATGCCCAGCTCGCGCGCCTGCTTGATGATCAGGCCGGCCTCGCTGTAGTAGCCGGGCAGGTAGATCACGTCGAAGCTCTGGCCCTTGAGGCGGGTCAGGATGGTGTTGAAGTCGGTCTCCTTAGCCACGAAGGACTCCTCGGCGACGATGCTGCCGCCCAGGGTGCCGAACTCCGCGGTGAACGCGGCGGCCAGGCCCTTCGAGTAGTCGGAGCTGTTGTCCTTGACGATCGCGGCCTTCTTGGCCGACAGGTTGTTGGCCGCGAAGCGGGCCATGATCGTGCCCTGGAAGGAGTCGTTGAAGCAGATGCGGAAGGCGTACTCCTGGACGGTGGTGCCGTCCCAGGTCACGTCGTCGGCGGTGGCGGAACCGGAGACCACCGGAACCTTCTTGTCATTGGCGACCGGAATGGTGGCCTTGAAGCCGCCGGAAGTCGCGGGGCCCATCACCGCGATGACGCCGTCCTGGGTCATCAGGCGGGTGGCGAGGCTGGTGGCCTCCTCAGCCTTGGACTGGTTGTCCACCTGCACGAGCTCGATCTTCTTGCCGTTCACGCCGCCGGCGTCGTTGATCTCCTCGACCGCCAGATTGATGCCGGCCACCGACGCGAGGCCGTAGGTGGCGACGTCGCCGGAGAGCTCGTAGTTCACGCCCAGCTTGACGGTGTCGCCACCGCCCTCGCTGCCGCCGTCCTTCGGCGTCGAAGCCTGAGGGCTGGCGTTACAGGCGGTGGCGCCAACCACCGCGACGGCCGCGGTTGCACCCAAGAGCGTGCGTCGGCTCACATTCATGTTGATCTCCCATTGATTGATCGTCGTCATGGCGTGGCAACAAGACGGTCAGCACGCCGTTCTGCCTTGAATCTAAGCACTCCGCGTCGAGGCGCGCCCACCTGGGGTGCATTTCGGACGCGATTGTGACCCTATTGCAACCTTCTTCCCCAGCCGCTCGACGCCGAGCGTGGCGCTTTTCGCGGTCACCCCCGCGTCGTAAACCAGGGCCTGCCCTACTCTTGGCGTCCATGGCCAAGCTGTATTTCCGCTACGGGGCGATGAACTCCGGCAAGTCGACCGCCTTGCTCCAGGCCGTCTACAACTACGAGGAGCGCGGCCGGAAGGTGCTGGTGCTCAAGCCCGCCGTCGACACCAAGGGCAACACGACGGTGGTCTCCCGGCTCGGCGTCGCCCGCGAAGTGGATGCGCTGGTGCATCACGACGACGACGTCACCGCCCTGCTCACCCCGCTGCTGGATGGCGGCGACTATTCGGCGGTGTTCATCGACGAGGCGCAGTTCCTCGCCCGGGAGCAGGTAGACCAGCTGATGCAGGTGGTGGTCCGCCACGGCTTGCCCGTGCTGGCCTACGGCCTGCGCACTGACTTCCTGACCCAGCCCTTCCCGGGCGCGCAGCGCCTGCTGGAGCTGGCCCACAGCATCGAGGAGCTGAAGACCATCTGCCGCTGCGGCAAGAAGGCGGTGTTCAACACGCGCATGGTCGACGGGAAGGTGGTCTTCGACGGCGACCAGGTGAGCATCGAAGGCCAGAACGTCACCTACGAGAGCCGCTGCGCCGAGTGCTACTGGGCCGAGCGCTCAGCGTAGATCCTCCCCACCCCAACCCGAAGAGCCACCCGCTACGTCTAAGGGGTAATAAGAGGAGGTGGCGGTGAACATCGACGATGAGTTCGACCGGTTCGTGAGGGAGCATTTCGTCACGCTGTGCCGCACCGGCTATCTGCTCTGCGGCGACCGGCAACGCGCCGAGGACGCCGTGCAGGATGCGCTTCTGCGACTGCATCGGCGTTGGCGACGCGTCGACAACCGCTTGGCCTACGTACGGCGAGCCCTGGTGACGATCGTCGTCGACCAAGCACGTCGTCCCTGGCGCCGCGAGGTGCCCACCGAGATCACCCACGACCGACGGGCCGCCGACGCGAGCGGCACCGCCGACGACTGGTCGTCCGAGAAGTTCCACATTGTCGGCGTGGACGAGCACGACGACGATCTCGGAGGCGGCGGCATCGCCATCCCTCGCGCCAGCGAAGCGGACGAGGATTCGTAGCCTCGGCGGGCGCTACAACTCCGGGTTGCGCAGCCGCAGGCTGATCTCGTCGGCATCCAGGGCGGCAAGCTGGGTGGTCAGAGCCGCCGCGTCGAACAGGCCGTCGTCCCTGGCGACGAGCAGCGCCTCGCGTTTGGCCTCGATCACGGCCAGCTCGTAGCCGGGGCCGACGGGGTCGCCTGCCACCTCGGCAGCCGCCTGTTCGGTGAGGCCCACCAGGTCGGCCCGCTCGAGCGCCTGCTCCTCCTCCGACGGCCCCGGCGTGGGCTTGACCCGTCGCACGAAACCACGCAGCGTGCCGCCTTGGATGAGCAGCGAGAGGCCCGCCACCAGGAACGCGATCAACACGAGCAGCGACCGGTTGGGCGCCTCCACCGGAAGGGTCTGCGCCGCGGCCAGCGTCACGGCGCCGCGCATGCCGGCCCACACGACGACGGCACCGTCGCGGGCCGTGAGCGGGGAGGCGAGGAAATAGTCGATGTCGGCCAACATCCGACGCAGCCGCACCCGAAGCTGTTCGGGATCGCGGCCGAAGCGCGAGTTCTCCACCCGTTTCGGAATGACGCCCTGGTCGATGGCGTATTGCATCTTCTGCAGCATCGGCTGGATCTGGCGGCGCCGTCGCGAGCGGCCCTTCAACCAGTACAGCAGGGGCGCCACGAAGCCGGCCCTGACCAGCACCGACGCCACCAGCACCAGCAGCGCGACGCCCACGGCATGCAGCAGCACGGAGGACGCGTCGACGGGGAGGTCGAGGATCAGCGCATGCAGCTCCAGGCCCATCAGCAGGAAGATCGTGCCCTCCAGCACGAACTCGAGCGTGTGCCAGTTCTGGGTGTCGGAGAGACGCTGCATGGGTGAGAGGTGCCGCGCGGCCCCGTGTCCTGTGATCAGCCCGGCGACCACGGCCGCCACCAGACCGGACGCCTCCAGTCCCTCCGCGGGCAAGGCCGCGACGAAGGGCACCACGAAGCTGAGCGCGGTGGTCGCCGTCGGGTGAGCGATGCGGGACCGGATCTTGAGATTCAGCTTCCCCACCACCAAGCCGATCAGCGCCGCCACCACGACGGAGTACAACAGCTGCCCGGCCACACCCCAGAACGAGACCGACACGGCCGTCGCGGCGATCGCGGTGCGCAGCATCACCAGCGCCGTGGCGTCGTTCAGCAGGCCCTCGCCGTCGAGGATCGCGGTGATCCGGGGCGAGATCCCGATCGACTTCACGATCGACGTGGCCACCGCGTCGGTGGGGCTGACGATGGCGCCAAGCGCGATCGACCACCACAGTCCCAACCCGGGCATCAGCCACCACACCAGCAAGCCGATCAGGACGGAGCTGACGATCACCAGCAGCACCGACAGCCCGGCGATCGGGGCGAACTCGCGACGGAAGTTCATGGCCGGCATCGACACCGCCGACGAGTAGAGCAGCGGCGGCAGCAGTCCCGCGAGGATCCACTCCGGATCCACCTCTATGGGCGGGATCCCCGGCAGGAAGCCCACGACGATGCCCAGGGCAACCAACAACAGCGGGGCCGCGACGTTCAGCCGCGGGGCCAGCACGGCGGCACCACAGATCGCCACCATCGCCAGGAGCAACGCGATTTCCATGCTCATTTCCTACCTAAAATCGGCTCTCACACGACAAATCCGGACAAAACACGATCTCGACTTGATCGATGCGACCTACACAAGGCACAATAGGGGAGTGCTACGGCGCGCTGGTGCCCCCCAAGAGCCAGCGAGGTGCCGAGCACACTTAGGCCGGGTGTCCGCCCCCCAAGGGACGCCCGGCCTCTTACTTGCCCTTCGCTTCCCATGGCGAAACAGCGGCAAGCCGGAGGGCCGGGGTGCATCGATACGCACCTCGGCCCTCTGGCTTTCCGCCCCCTAGCGGTCCATCTTGGCGACTACCCGACGATGTCCTCCGCCACCACACGCGCCGCGGAAGCGGCCGCGTCGGACGACTCGTTCTCGGCCGCCAGCTCGGCTGCGGCTCGGGCCAGGTAGTTCTCCTTCTCCTTCGCGACGCGGGCCTCGTCCCACCCGAGCGCCTCGGCCGCGATCTCGGCCACCTCGTCGACGACGGAGGCGCCACGGTCGCGGGACTCGGAGTTGAGTCGCACGCGGGCCACCAGGATGTCCTCGATGTGCATCGCACCCTCCGTGGTGCAGGCCCAGCGCACCTCGGCTCGGAGGAACCGCGGGGCGTTCTTCAACGGCGCAGCCAGCGACGGGTCGGCGTCTATGGTGGCCAGCACCTCGGGCAGCTCCGAGCCGTACCGGGCCAGCAGGTGCTTCATCCGGTCGGCGTCGTAGCCGTAACGCGCGCCAAGGCTCTGGCTCCGGTTGCGCACGGCCGCGAAGCCGTCGGCACCGAGCAGCGGCAGCGTCTCCGTCACGGACGGACGGCGCTTCGCCTCGGGCTCGCCCAGGGCGAAGTCGACGGCGTCCTCCGCCATCACGCGGTAGGTGGTCAGCTTGCCGCCGGCGATGGCCACCATCCCGGGAACCACCTCGCTGACGGTGTGCTCGCGCGAGACCTTCGTCGACTTCGACTCGTCCAGCACCTTCGGCTGCAGCAGCGGACGCAGGCCGGCGTAGGTGCCGATGATGTCGTCGCGGGTGAGCGGCGTGGAGAGCACCGCGTTGGCGTGCTCGAGGACGTAGTCGATGTCGGCCGACGTGGGCACGGGATGCTTCAGCTGCTCGCGCCACGCCGTGTCGGTGGTGCCGATCACCCAGTAGTGCTGCCACGGGATGATGAACAGCACCGACTTCTCGGTGCGCAGGAACATGCCCGACTGGCCCTTCAGCCGCTCCTTCGGAACGACGATGTGGATGCCCTTGCTGGCCAGCACCTTGAGCCCGCCGGTGCCGCCGGCCAGATCCTGGGTCTGCTCGGTCCACACGCCCGTCGCATTGATGATGCGCTTGGCCCGGATCACCAGCGACTCGCCGGTCTCCAGGTCGGTGGCCTCGACGCCGACCGCGCGTCCGCCCTCCTTGAGGATGCCGGTCACGCGGACCCGGCTGGCGGCCTCGGCGCCGTACTTCAGGGCGGTGCGGATCAGCGTGATCACCAGGCGGGCGTCGTCGACACGGGCGTCGTAGAACTCGATGGCGCCGATCAGCGAGTCGGGAGCGATGTCGGGGAAGCGGGCGATGGCGCCCTTCTTGGACAGGTGCTTCTGGAAGGGCACCGTTTTCTTGCCGCCGGTGCCGATCCGAGCCAGAGCGTCGTACATGCCGACGCCCACCGCCGAGTAGGCGCGCTCGATGGCACGGGTGCGCAGCGGCCACAGGAAGGGCTGCGCCTCCACCAGATGAGGGGCGGTGACGCTCAACAGGCGTCCGCGTTCGCGAAGCGCCTCCGCCACCAGCTTGAAGTCGAGGTTGTAGAGGTAGCGCAGGCCACCGTGCACCAGGCGCGACGACCGCGACGAGGTCCCCGCTGCCCAGTCCTGCGCGTCGATGACGGCCGTGCTGAGGCCGCGCGCGGACGCGTCCAGCGCGATGCCGGCGCCCGTCACACCCCCGCCGACGACCAACACGTCGAACTCCTGCGATCGCATCGCCTCGATCGACCGATTCCGCTGACCAAGTGATAGCTCCACCGACATATCTGCTCCTTTGCGTGATGTAGGACACGGCCCTTAGGCCCACCTAAGTACGTTTGCACGAATAACTCAAGCCTTCTGAACGTTCATGCAGGCTGCGGGTAGGGTGAGTGCACGGATGCCGAGGAAGGTAGGCAGAGCACGATGGATGAGCAGCACTCACGCCGGCTGATGACGGTCGCCCAGATGTACTACATCCAGGCCGAGACGATGGAGTCGATCGCCCACCAGATCGGGGTGTCGCGCTCCACGGTCTCGCGACTGCTCAAGGAGGCCCGGGAGACCGGACTGGTGCAGGTCAAGATCGTCGACCCGGCCAAACCCCTCAACCACATCGCCGAGCAGTTCTCGCGCCGCTTCGGCATCACCGCGCACCTGGTGCGGGTGCGTCCCGGCGCATCGAGCCTCTACCGTCTCGACCAGGTGAGCAAGCTCGCCGCCGATGTCCTCGGCAGGTGGGTCACCGACGGCGACGTGCTGGGCATCGCGTGGGGCACCACCGTCGAGGCCGTGGCCCGTCATCTCCGTCCCCGTGCGCTCAACGGCGTGATGGTCACCGGCATGAACGGCGGCGCCAACCACCAGACCACCGGCCTGCCCTACACCGGAACGATCCTCGCGCAGTTCGCGCAGGCCTTCGGCGGCCAGGAGCAGCTGTTCGCACTGCCGGCCTTCTTCGACGACCCCGCCACCCGCGCGGCGATGTGGAAGGAGCGCAGCACCCGGCACATGCTGCGGGTCCGCTCCGAGTGCCGGATCGCGCTGTTCGGCGTCGGGAGCCTCGATTCGGAACTCCAGTCGCACGTCTATTCGGCGAACTACCTGAGCGGCGAGGATCTCGCCGAGCTCAGACGCGACCGGGTCGTCGGCGACGTCTGCACCGTGATGGTCCGCAGCGACGGCAGCTGGCGCGACATCCCCATCAACCAGCGCGCCACCGGCATCACCCCGTCGGAACTGCGCACCATCCCCAAGCGCCTATGCGTCGTCGCCGGCACCTCCAAGGTGGCACCCCTGCTGGGCGCGCTCCGGCTCGGCGTGATGACTGACCTGGTGATCGACGAGGAGACCGCGCGCGAGACCCTCCGTCGCATGGACGCCCACGGCGGCTGAGCTCCTGACCGTTGTGTTCCGGACGGGGCCACAACGCAGCGGTGCCGCCGGGCTGAGCCCGGCGGCACCGCTGTCGTGTGGTGTCAGTTCACTCCTTGACGTCGTCGTCGACCCAGTCGAGGGTCTTGCCGACGGCCTTCTTCCAGTTGCGGTAGAGGCGCTCGCGCTCGTCGGAGTCCGCGGCGGGCTCCCAGTTCTTGTCCTCGGCCCAGTTGTCGATGACGTCCTGCTCGCCCTCCCAGAAGCCGGTGGCGATACCGGCTGCGTAGGCGGCGCCGAGCGCGGTGGTCTCGGCGACCACCGGACGCACGACCTTGACGCCCAGCTGATCGGCCTGGAACTGCATCAGCAGTTCGTTGGCGGTCATGCCGCCGTCGACCTTCAGCTCGGCCAGCTTCACGCCGGAGTCGGCTTCCATGGCGTCCAGCACCTCGCGGGTCTGGTAGGCGGTGGCCTCCAGAGCGGCGCGGGCGATGTGGCCACGGTTGACGTAGCGGGTGAGGCCGACGATCGCACCGCGGGCGTCGGCACGCCAGTACGGGGCGAACAGGCCCGAGAACGCCGGCACGAAGTAGGCGCCGCCATTGTCGTCGACCGACTTCGCCAGCTCCTCGACCTCAGGAGCCGAGTCGAACATCTGCAGGTTGTCGCGCAGCCACTGCACCAGCGAGCCGGTGACGGCGATCGAGCCCTCGAGTGCGTAGATCGGGGCGTTGTCGCCGATCTTGTAGCAGACGGTGGTCAGCAGGCCGTTCTTGGACGGGACGATCTCGGTGCCGGTGTTCATGATCATGAAGTTGCCGGTGCCGTAGGTGTTCTTCGCCATGCCGGGCTCGAAGCAGGCCTGGCCGAAGGTGGCGGCCTGCTGGTCGCCGAGGATGCCGGCGATTGGCACGCCGGCCAGCATGCCGTGCGCGCGGCCCTCGCCGTAGACCTCGGCCGAGCTCTTGATCTGCGGCAGCATCGACAGCGGGATGGTCATGTCCGCGGCGATCTCGGCGTCCCAGTCGAGGGTCTTGAGATCCATCAGCATGGTGCGCGACGCGTTGGTCACGTCGGTGACGTGCACGCCGCCATCGACACCACCGGTCATGTTCCACAGCACCCAGGTGTCCATGGTTCCCATGACCAGGTCGCCGGCCTCCGCACGCTCGCGGGCACCGTCGACGTTGTCGAGGATCCACTTGACCTTCGGACCACAGAAGTAGGTGGCCAGCGGCAGGCCGACGCGCTCCTTGTAGCGGTCCTGGCCGATCTCGCCGCCGAGCTCGTCGACGATCTTGCCGGTGCGGGTGTCCTGCCAGACGATGGCGTTGTAGACGGGCTCACCGGTGGTCTTGTCCCACACGACGGTGGTCTCGCGCTGGTTGGTGATGCCGACGGCATGGATGTCGGCGGCGTTCAGCGAGGCCTTGCTCAGCGCCTCGGCCACCACGACGCGGACGTTCTCCCACACCTCGATGGGGTTGTGCTCGACCCACCCGGCGCGCGGGAAGATCTGCTCGTGTTCCTTCTGACCGACGGAGACGATGCGTCCCTCGCGGTTGAAGACGATGGCTCGCGACGAGGTGGTTCCCTGGTCGATGGCGAGGATGAATTTCTCAGTCATTTAGTGTGTGTTCCTTTCACAACGTTGTGGCTTGTGGCTGACGGGGACGGAGCGGATCAGGGGAGCAGGACGAAGGACGCTGCGCCGGCCAGGACGCCGCCGATGAGGGGGCCGACCACCGGAACCCAGGCGTAGCCCCAGTCGGAGGAACCCTTGCCCTTGATCGGCAGCACGGCGTGCGCGATGCGGGGACCCAGGTCACGAGCGGGGTTGATGGCGTAGCCGGTCGGGCCACCGAGGGAGGCGCCGATGCCGACGACCAGCATGGCCACGCCGAGCGCGCCGAGCCAGCCGAGGCCACCCGGGGTGGCGGTGTTGGAATCGCCCCAATTGCCGGAGGCGAGAACGACGAAGACCAGCACGAAGGTGGCGATGATCTCGGTCATGGTGTTCCAGAAGGGGCTGCGCACCTCGGGACCGGTGGAGAAGACGCCGAGCTTGGTAGCGGCCGGAGCGTCCTGATCGAACTGGTTCTTGTACGCGAGGAAGGCGAGAACGGCGCCGATGAAGGCACCCACCATCTGCGCAGCGATGTAGGTGAGGATCGAGGTGGCGTTGACGGGGATGCCCTCGACGAAGGTCTCAGCACCCGAGACCGCAACGCCGACGGTGACGGCAGGGTTCAGGTGTCCGCCGGACTTGTAGGAGACGAGCACACCGGCGAAGACCGCGAGGCCCCAGCCGAAGTTGATGTGCAGCGCACCGGTCCCGAATCCCTTGTTCTTCGGGAGGATGTTGTTGGCCACCACACCAGCACCAAGGAGGATCAGCATCGCAGTGCCGACTACCTCCGAGAGGAAGATCGTGCCTAGAGTCATGGTTGCTCACTTTCCGACACCAGCTCTGGTGTCAGTAGGGCGTCTGTCGTAGACGCAAAGGACTTACCCGCCATTGTTGTCCTGCGATGCACGCATGCGCCATATCTCTGAACGAACGTGCAAATCCCGTCTGGGAATCTGAACACTGGCCCGTGGCTAGGCACAAAACGTGCACCCCTTCTAGCAGGCGTATCCTTCGGCCATGACCGACGAGCTGCTCTTCGAGGTCCGCGACGGCGTGGGCCGGATCACCCTCAACCGTCCTCGGCCCATCAACGCCCTCACCCCCGCCATGATCGACGGCCTGCTCGACACGCTGAAGGAATGGGCGGATTCAGACGAGATCGTCGCCGTCGAACTGCACGGCGCCGGGGAACGCGGGTACTGCGCCGGCGCCGACATCCGCCAGCTCGCGGGCCTGGTCACCGACGGTGCCGATTGGGAGCGGTTCTTCGTCCGCGAGTACGAGATGAACGCCCTCATCGGCGCCTACCCCAAGCCGATCACCGCCTACATGCGCGGCGTCACCATGGGCGGCGGGCTGGGGCTGACCGCGCACGCCTCGCATCGCATCGTCTACGCCAACACCCTGTGCGCGATGCCGGAGACCAAGATCGGCTTCGCCCCAGACGTCGGCATCATGTATCAGCTCTCTCGAGCGGGTGCCCGCGGCGTGCACATCGCGCTGTCCTCGGCCACCTTCACGGGAGGCGACGCCATCCGGCTGGGCATGGCCGACGAGTCCGCCGACGGGGAGCTGCCCGCACCGATGTTCGACGACGACAAGGCCTGGATCGAGGAGTGTTACGTCGGCGACGACGCGCTGGAGATCGTGCGCCGACTGGAGGCCCATCCGCATCCCGACGCCAACAAGGCCGCCGCCGACATCCGAGAGCGCAGCCCGCTGGGCGTGCACGTCGCCCTCCGCGCCCTGCGCAACGCCACGTCGATGACACTGCCCGAGGTGCTGGCCCAGGACCTGGCTCTGGTGAAGGTGACGCTGCCCATCGACTTCCCCGAAGGCGTCCGGGCCCTACTGATCGACAAGGACAACTCCCCGAAGTGGCGCCACGACCGCCTGGAAGACGTCACCCCCGCCGAGATCGACGCCCTCTTCAGCTGACGAAGCGGACCCAGTTGGGCCCGGCTCCGGTGGCGATGTGGTCGAGGGTGGTGAGCTTTCCGTCGTCCTCGAGGCGGTAGAGCGTCGCGGCACCCGAGGCCTCGCCCACCACGACGACGTGCCGGCCATCGGGCGCGACGCCGAAGCCACGGGGTTGGGTCTCGGTACCGGTGAAGTCGACGACCTCGGCCAGCTCCCCGTGATCCCCCAGCCGCACGCTGGCCAGCGTCGATCCGGAACGCTCGGAGCACAACAGCCAGCGATCCCCGACGGCGAGGTGGAGGTCGGCGCCCCAGATCAGATGCTCGGCCTGGGGGTTCGCACCGTATCGGCTGACCGCCAGCCCGAAGGCCGGGTCGACGATGTCGACGGACTCGGCCATCGTCAATGCGCCGGTGGAGAGATCGCGGTCGAAGCGGATGGCCTTGCCGGTGTACTCGGTGACCAGATATGCGGAACGCTGGTCACTCGACAGCACGAGGTGCCTCGCCCCTGACCCCACCGGGACGCTCACGGTCTCGGGCGCAAGCGGCGACAAAGCGCCGTCACGGCCCACTTCGTACTGCGCCACTAGGTCGTCACCGAGGGAGACGAAGTACGCATGCTTTCCTTGGCGGTCGGCGAGCACGCAGTGCACGTTGCGATACTCGATCGCGGGCCCGGGCTCCCCGAGCACGCCGTCGACGATCGGCCACGCCCGACCCCAGCCTCCGTGATACGACGCCGCCAGCAGCACGGCCCCGTCACTGGCGAGCTCGACGTAGGCGACGGTGTCACTGATCGCCCGTCGCGAGACCTCCACCAGTTCGCCGGTCTCCCGGTTCAGGCGCAGCGTGACCAGGCCCGGCTCTGGCTCCCTCGTCGCGCAATAGACCAGATCACGGGCCGCGTCGACGGCGAAGGTGGCGCATCCCACGCCGACGGCGTTGCGCGAGACCGGCTCCAGCCGACCCTCCGTGAGCCGAAGGACGGAGACGCTGCCGTCCTTCGCATTGCCGACCAGAACCAAGGGCGTGTGAGTCATGGGCGCCATCGTAGTCACCCCACGCTCCTCGGATCGTGCTGCTCGCGTGACGAGAGCACCTTCCGCACGCTCCTCGAAGCGCAACGCCCCCTGGCCCCGCAGCTCCAGCCACCGTCGGTGAACGCACCTTCCTCACGCTCCTTGAGGAGCGACGAGCTCTGCGAGGAGCCTCGAAAGGAGCGTCCGTATCAGTCGGCCAGCGACTGCAGGTACTTCTCCGCGTCGAGCGCGGCCGAGCAGCCGCTGCCGGCGGCAGTGATGGCCTGGCGGTAACGGTGATCCACCAGGTCGCCGCAGGCGAAGACGCCGGGGAGGTTGGTGGCAGTGGAGTCGTTGGCGGTGAGCACATAGCCCTCGGCGTCCAGATCCACCTGGCCGGTGATCAGCTCGGAGCGCGGGTCGTGGCCGATGGCGACGAACAGCCCGCTCACGGGCAGCTCACGCTGCTCGCCGGTGACGGTGTCGGTCAAGGTGACGGACTCCACCTTGTTCTCGCCGTTGATGCCGCTCACCACGGAGTTCCATGCGAAGTCGATCTTGGGGTCGCGCTCGGCGCGGTCGGCCATGATCTTGGAGGCGCGCAGCTGATCGCGACGGTGCACGATGGTGACGCTGGACCCGAAACGCGACAGGAAGGTGGCCTCTTCGACGGCGGAGTCGCCGCCGCCGATCACGGCGATGGGCACGTCGCGGAAGAAGGCGCCGTCGCAGGTGGCGCACCACGAGACGCCACGGCCGGACAGCCGATCCTCATCGGGCAGGCCAAGCTTGCGATAGCCGGAGCCCATGGCAAGGATCACGGTCTTGGCGCGGTACTCCTCGTCGGAGGAGTCCTTCACGATCTTGATGTCGCCGGTGAGGTCGAGTTCGATGGCATCGTCGGTGATCAGCTCCGCGCCGAAGCGCTCAGCCTGGGCGCGCATGTTGTTCATGAGATCCGGGCCCATGATGCCCTCGGGGAAACCGGGGAAGTTCTCCACCTCGGTGGTGTTCATCAGCGCACCGCCACCGGTGAACGCCCCCTCGAACACGATCGGCTTCAAGTTGGCGCGCGCCGCGTAGATGGCGGCGGTGTATCCCGCGGGACCCGACCCAACGATGATGACCTCGTGTACCTGTGCCTCGGACATGATCCTCCTGACGAATGACAACCCCCTCATCCTATGCGCCCCTGGGTATAGGACTCACCTCGTTCTCTGCTGGCGTGCACAAGAGGCTCCGCGGATAGGCAACACCTACCGGCAGAACCTCTTGCGTGTCAGGATCCGTCGCCCGCAGCGGCAGGTGGATCCGGGAAGAACACGTCTTCGATGGTGCATTCGAACTCGGCCGCGATCCGGAACGCCAGGGGAAGCGACGGATCGAACCGCCCCTTTTCCAATGAGATGACCGTCTGACGAGAGACCCCGAGTTGGTCGGCGAGATGCTGTTGCGACCAGCCCCGGTCGGCCCGCAGCTCTGACAACGAGTTGCGCATCAGCCTTCCCTCCTCGTGAGCACGAAGTAGCGGATGCTGAAGTCCACTGAGCCGACGAAGAACAGCCCCAGCAGCACCCACGTGATGTCCAGGTCGATCTCGACGAAGCTGAGGACGCCGGCGACGACGCCGATCGTGACCATCAGATCGAGGAAGGCCGACGCGCCGGCTCGCAGCAGCCATCTGCTCTCGACCGAGTCCTCCGCATCCTCAACCGTCCCGGGAAGACTGTTGAAGTCGACGAGGATCCCCCACATGAGCCCCACAGAGAAGGGCAGGAAGACCAAGAACCCGACGATGAAGATCGCCAAGGGGGAGATGTCGGCTGGCTCGAGAAGAACGAACAGCCACCCGAGTCCGGCATCGAGCAGAAGACCGAGCACCACGGAGAGCACGATCAAGGTGCGGGTATTGCCGCCGAACCACGGGCGTCCCCAGCGGCTTTCGGTTGGCTGGGGTGTGGGGGTCGAGGTGTTCATGTCGGCTCCTTTCTACGCCTGTCTTGTAAAGTTGACTGTACAGTCAAGCTCACTTGACGTCAAGCACCCTTGACAGAACTTTCTCGTCCCCGTGCCCCTCCGGGCGCAGCGACGCTACTCCGTCCCGTTCCCAGCCGTATCTGGGTTTTCAGATATGTCGGGTGGATGGGCTACGTCAGAGACGGACGCGACACCCAACTGCCGCGCAGCAGGCGCCCCAAGAGCAGCACCGCCTTGACCCCCTCGGCCGCAGCGAGCGCCCAGAAGGCTCCGGCGACGCCCAGGCCCAGCTGGGAGACGAGCAGCCAGGACAGCGGCACCAGCACCACGACGCTGGAGGCCACCGAGTAGATCATCGGGATCACCACGTCGCCGGACGAGCGAAGGGCCCCGTAGACGACGGCGGTCACCGCCGAGAGCGGCAGTAGCACGATGCTGATCGCCAGCGCTTCCTTCGCACCGGCGAGGACCGTGGCGTTCGGGCCGAAGATGGACAAGGCCACATCTGCCCCCGCCCAGAGCGCGGCTGCGAGCAGCGCCGAGGCGACAGCCGTTCCGACGGCCGTGCGCAGCGTCTGGCGACGGGCATGGGCCGCGTCGCGCTCACCGACATCCCATCCGACGATCGTCTCGTTGCCCTGCGCCAACGCGAGGATCACTCCGGTGACCAATGCCGTCAGGGTGAGCGCATAGGAACGGGCGTTGATGGTGTCGGTGCCGAGCGCGTTGATCAGGGAGACGGTGGCGACGATGGCCAGGTTGTAGACCGCGTTCTCCACCACACTCGGCAGCGACAACTTCGCCATCCGAGCGGGCCCGCCATCCACCGTCCGTTCCCGCGGCGGCAGCGCACCCAGCACCCGCACGCCCGTGGCGCGCCGAACGAGCCACCACAGCAGCAGCATGCCCAGGCCGCGCACGATCAGTGTGGGCATCGCGGCGCCCACTGGACCCCACTGCAGCACCAACAGGAAGAAGGCGAGCAGCGCGACGTCGAGCAGGTTGACGAGGACGCCCAGCACCAGCAGGGCCACCGTGCGTCCGTAAGCGCGAAGCACCGCCGACGCAGTGACGATGTAGGCGTTGAAGAACAGGCCCGCTGCCACCACCCAGAGGTAGGCGACCGCGTCGTCGACGATCTCCGCCGGCGTGTTGATCCAGCGGACGAGCACCGGTGCCAGCGCCGCGATGCCCCCGGCGATCACCAGGCCGAGCACCATGCTGGCCCGCAGCGCCAGCACCGAGGAGCGCTGCGCCTCCCCGATCGCCCCGGCTCCCAGCAGCTGCGCGATCACCACGAGAGCGCCGATGCTGAAGATCACCGAGAGGTCGTAGACCACGCCCAGCAGCTGATTGGCCGTCGCCACGGCGGCATTCAGGTCTGCTGAGGCCATGCTGAGCAGCACCACGTTGCCCAGCGTCGCCAGCAACGTGAGCACCGTGACCACCAGCAGCGGCCAACTCAGTCGCAGAAGACCCTTGCGCTGAAATACAGGAGCAGTGCGCACCATGAAACCTCCGAATTAGTTAGGTGAGGTTAACCTAACGTATCCCGACCAGACCCCTACGGACGACCACCCTCCCAAGGCGAGCGCTGGTGGATTCGCAGCAGTTTGCTGGTCGATTCGCAGCGCTTTTCTGGTGGATCCGCAGTAACAGGAAGGGGCCGCCGGGTGGTCACCGGCGGCCCCTGGTCATTCACGCTCCTCGAGGTACAAGGCCATTCACGGGCCGAGCCTCCAGCGTTCTACGCTCTTCGAGGTGCAAGGCCGCTTGCGGCCGAGCCTCGAGGAGAGCGTCGACTACTTCAGCCGCGTGCTATTCGACACCTTCAGCGTCTTGGTCACAGACTTCGAGGCAGCCGTCGACTTCGCAGTCGAGCCCGAAGGCTTGAAGGAGACACTCACCTTGTACGAGCCCTTCTTCGAGATCTTCGGCAGCTTCACCGACACCTTGCCCTTCGCAGACGACGAGACGGTCTTCTTGACGGTCTTGCCATTCACCTTCACCGTCACCGTACCGGTCGGCTTCGACGTCGCCGCAGAGATGCTCACCTTGATCGTGGCCTGCTTACCCTTGGCCACCAAGGACGGCACGGACACCTTCACAGACGAAGCAACCTTCGCAACAGAGACAGTCTTCGACGTCTTCGACACCGTCTTGTAGCCCGACTTCGAGCCGGTCACCTTCACCGAGAGCTTCTTACCCGCGTCAGACTTCGTCACCTTGTACGAAGACTTCGTCGCACCCGAGATCGACTTACCATCGCGGAGCCACTGGTACTTCAGGGTCACCTTGGCCGGGGTCCAAGCCACCGACTTGGAGTCCACCTTCAGCGTCTTGCCGACCTTCGCCGAACCCGTGATCTTCGGGGTCTTGGTCGTCAGGTTCTTCACCTCGGGCTTCGGATCCACCGGATCAACCGAACCGGTGACCGTGAACGGGGACGATTTCATCGTCCGCGACGGACCGCCGTCGAGGTTTCCGGTGAGGAATCGCAGCGTGTACCCCTCCCCCGGCGTCAGGGCCGGCATGGAGCCCAGCGTCCCGCTGCTATCGGCAGTGGTGCCGTTGGGAACGGGCATATCGATCTCGAAGGAGCCGTTCTCATCGGCCTGCACGATCCACCAGATCGTCTGATTCTGGTGAAGCGACGCATCAACCCGCGAGTAGGCGCCATCGTCGATCTTGATCGCAATCTTCGAACCACCGTTGACCGGATGCGTGAACCCGACCCCGGTCACCTTGAGCGTGCCGCCCAGCTCGACCGACGGCGCAACCGTCACCGCAGACTCCACCGGCTCCTCCACCGTCAGCGTCCGCTCCACCGTCTTGGTTCCGTCGGTGAGGGTCACCTCGAAATCACCAGGCTCCACGTCGGCGGGGATCTGGACGCGCGCGTATTCCGCGCGGCTGACGTCGCCGTTCGCATCCAACTGCCAGGCCTTCTCCGAAGAGCTGATCTGACCGATACCACTCAACACGACGGCGTTGCCATCCAGCACCGCAGACGCGGTCAGCTTCCCTCCGGGCGCGAACCCGGAAGCCCGGAAGGTCCACACGCCACCGCGCTGCACCAGCACGTCTTCTTCGCCGCCGGCATGGTCGCCGGGGTTGTACACGCGAGTGGTCAGGGGCGTCACCGTCACCGCAGCGCTCGTGGCGAGCACCCCTCCGGTACCCGCATCGACGACGCGCAACACGTAGTCAGAGCCCGGAGCCACATCGCGCGGCAACGTCACGCGACGATAAGTCTGCCCGTCAGGATTGGCCGTGTTGCCGTCTGCACCGATCGTGAACGACGCCGAAACCACCGGATCCCCCACACCCTTCGCCAACTCGACGCGCACCTTGGCGCCCTCGGTGAAGTCCGAAAGGTTGAACCACAGGTTGTCGAACTGTTCGACCGCACTATTGGTCACCTGCACCGCTTGCTGAGCCGCCGCTGCCTGCGCCACCGGTCCGACGAGCGGGGCGACCAATAGCGCGACGAGCATCGCTAGGAACCTCCGGGACATCGCACCGCGACGTCGAGGAGAGGAACCCCGCAAGGCTGGCCTGGTCAGTTGTGTCATCTTGCTTCCTTCATCGAATCGCTTCACACGCTCAGCTCAACGAGCCTTCGAACGCACGTTCACACCACCACCTGGGCAACCTGGATCTCAAAACCACACCAATAAACGTCACGTCTTAGGGTTACCTAAGTTAGGTACCCCTAACGTATCCGAACCAACGGCATAGGCGCACCCCAGCGTGCGCCATCTGGACGCGAGCGACGCCGAGTTGCCCAGTCGACCAGTGGCGACGTAGCCTGGGTTGACTTGAGATTAGGTGAGCCTAACCAAATTTCCGACGTGAACCGCGAAGCAGGAGCAGTCATGGCACAACAGACAAAGAATCGGATGGCGGGACGGATCGTCGCCGCGTTGACGGCGGCGATGCTGGCAACCGCCGGATCGATCGGAGGAATGGCCACGGCACACGCCGATGACCTGGACCCCTTCACCCCCGTCGAGATCCACGGCGAGTCCTACGGACCCGTTCAGCCTGCCCAGCCGTTCAGCGTGAGCGCGCCGAACGCCGTGATCCAGGGCCAGCCCATCGTCATCACCGGCAAGAACTACCTGGCCACCGACGGCAAGACCGGCTCCGTGGCCAACTTCATGGTCGACGCCGAGCGCTCCGGCGACCCGAACACGCTGCTCACCTCCCGCACGATCATCAACCCGGTCGACGGCAAGGTGTTCGGCGACAAGCGGTCGCACGGCGTCGTCCAGGCCAACGCCGACGGCACCTGGCGGATGGAGATCCCGTGGCCCACCCTCTCCAATACCCAGGGGCGTGACGCCGCCTACTTCGCCAACAACTGGGCGCCCGGCACCCAGCACAGCGTGCGCATCCTGACCGGCTCGATGCTGACCAGCCCCGCCGACTACCAGCGCGGCATCAGCGTGCGGTTCACCGTCGTCCCGCAGCAGGATCTGACGACGAAGACCCCGAAGATCACGGGCACCGCGAAGGTCGGCAAGACGCTGAAGGTGGACTCGACGTCGGTGGCATGGACCCCGGCGAAGGTGACCCTGAAGTACCAGTGGCTCCGCGACGGCAAGTCCATCAAGGGCGCAACCAAGAGCTCCTACAAGCTGACCAACTCGGACGCTGGCAAGAAGATCAGCGTCAAGGTGACCGGCTCGAAGAGCGGCTACAAGACGGTGTCCAAGACCTCGAAGACCGTCTCTGTCGCCAAGGTGACCTCCTCTGTGAAGGTGACGGTTCCTTCCTCGGTGGCCAAGAGCAAGCAGGCCACCATCAAGGTGACGGTGTCTTCTGCGGCGACGAGCAAGCCCACCGGCAAGGTAACGGTGAAGGTAAACGGCAAGACCGTCACCAAGACGGTGTCGTCGTCGGCCAAGGGCAAGGTGTCGGTGAAGCTGCCGAAGATCTCGAAGAAGGGCTCCTACAAGGTGAGCGTCTCCTTCAAGCCTTCGGGTGATACCGCGAAGTCGACGGCCACCTCGAAGACGGTGACCAAGACGCTGAAGGTCAAGTAGTCGACTGACGCTCCCTTCGAGGCTCGGCCGCAGACGGCCTCGCACCTCACGGAGCGTGATCATGACGCTCCGTGAGGTGCAAGCTTGCGAGCCTCGACAATCAAGGCCAGCGCGGAGCACTGATGACGCTCTTTGAGGTGCGGAGCGCAGCGGAGCCTCGAAAAGAGCCGGCGTGAGCTATGGCAGGGATTGTCGTTCGGCTGCCGGCTGGCTCTTTTCGAGGCCCCGCACCTCAGAGAGCGTGGTGTGCGGTGTCACGTCAGACATGAGAAAGGCTTTCGTGACGCAATCCGCTAAGGTAAGCCTTACTAGTGCATGTGAGGCGGGCGTCGCTCGCCGCGAAGGGGTGGACCTTGACTCTCCAGGACGTACCGGCGCGCGCCCGCTCGTTCCCGCAGTCTCGATCGGATCGCCGGCGCCGCTCGTGGCGTGTTCTCCTGTGCGCGGCGGTCAGCGTGGTGGTGACCGCATGCGGTTCCACTCCCCCCGCTGAGCCAGAACAACCGACGACTCCCGCCGCAACCGGCGACGTGGCCCAGGGCATCCCGGGCCTGGCCGACGGCACTCCGATCCGCGTGATCGAGGACGTCAAACACGACGAGGTGATCGTCCCCGTCGAGCCGCAGCGCGTCGTCACGCTCTCCGAGCCCACCCTCGACGGCGCCCTCGCGCTAGGCGTGATGCCCGTCGGGTCGGTGAACGGCCGCGGCCAGAGCACCATGCCCAACTACCTGCTGGACATGGCCGACGGCATCCCGACGGTGGGCAGCGTCGCGCAGTTCAACTTCGAGGCGATCGCGCAGCTGAAGCCCGACCTGATCCTCACCTACGCGTCGGGCGGCAACAACCCCGAGGCCGTGCAGATCCTGGAGCAGATCGCCCCGGTCTATTTCGTCGGCTACGCCGGAGCGGACTGGCGCACCACCTTCACCAACGTGGCCAACGCGCTGAACAAGGCAGATCAGGCCGAGGACGTCCTCGCCGACTTCGACACCTACGCCGAGGATCTCAAGACCCGGCTCTACGAGGCCGGCTTCGAGGACAAGACGTTCTCCATCGTGCGCTGGCAAGGGTCCAACGCCTCCTTGATCCTGAAGGATCTGCCCCCCGGCATGGCGCTGGAGACGATCGGCCTGAAGCGCCCGCCCGCCCAGGATCGCGAGGGCCGGGGCCACTCCGAGCCCATCTCGCTGGAGAACCTGGCCGACGCCGACGCCGACTACATGTTCTTCGGCACCCTCGGCGGTTCCAGCGTCAACAACCCGGTTGCCGGCGGCACCGCCGACGTCACCGGCGCGGAGGCCGCCTACGCCGAGGCGCAGGAGGTGCCCGGCTTCCGCGAACTGACCGCCTACCGCGACGGCCACGTGATCCTGGTCGACGGATCCCTGTGGACCTCCACCGGAGGCCCCATCCTGATGCGCCGGATCATCGAGTTCGTCGAGAAGGAACTGCTGTGAGCTCCCCGCACCCCCTGGCACGCACCATTCGACTCTGGACCGCGGCGCTGATCGCGGCCGGCCTGCTGCTGCAGCCCTCGTTCGCGGCCGCCGACGACACCACCGCTCCCGACGCGACGCCGCCCGTCGCCTCAGCGGAACCAGCATCGGAGGAGTCGGCTTCCCCGGAGACGCCAGAACCCGCAGCCGAGCCCGAGTCGCAACCGAGCCGCACGCAGGCAGACGCTGCGGATCAGCCGACGGCCAACCCCGACCCGGCGCGCACCGCCACCCCGAAACCCGCTTCGGAAAAATCGGCCAATGGTCGATTCTCGGCAACAGACACCGAAAAATCGGCCATTGGCCGATTTTCGGAGGGGGGTGAGACGGAGACGACAGCGTCTGCCGATGCACCCGCAGACGCCGCCAAGCCAGCGGACGAGACCGAAGCCACCGTGGCGCCCCTAGCCGACGGCGACTTCGTCACCGGGACAACCACCACCTACACCCACTTCGGCGGCGAGACCGTCGTCTACAACGCCGAGGTCGAGCCCGGTCAGCCGATCCGGCTCTCCGGCACGGGGTGGACCGCCAAGCCCGAGCGCACCGTCGAGGGCGAACGGGGCTCCGTGATCGGCGTGAAGCTGATCGACGACGACCTCGGCCAGCTGCAACGCAAGACCGTGCTGGCCAACCCGCGGCCAGGCGTGCCGAACACCAACGACACCGTCTGGGGCGCCGTCTGGGCCGACAACGACGGCTCCTTCGAGCTCGAGCTCGAGTGGCCTTCCGCCGCCAACGCCGTCAAGGTTCCGGCATGGAAGCCCGGCAGCAGCTTCACGGTGCAGCTCCTCTCGGGCACCATGTACAGCGACCAGGCGGGCGTCGACCCGAACGAACGGCCCGACGTGTCGCGCACCGTCCCGCTGACGATCACCATCGCGGGCGCGGCCCCCGTCGATCCGACGGATCCCACCGATCCAGAGGAGCCGACGAAGGGCCAGGTGGCGATCACCACGCACCCGCAGAGCGCCTCCGTGGAGGCCGGCGAGAACGTCACCTTCACGGCGGCGGCAAAGGGCAGTCCCACCCCCACCGTGAGGTGGCAGCGCTCCCTCGACGGCGGCGAGACCTGGACCGACCTCCGCGGCGCCACCTCCACGAGCTACACCATGGAACGTGTGTTCCTGGCCCAGTCGTCGCAGCGGTACCGCGCGGTGTTCACCAACTCTGCCTCGCCGAAGGGTGTCGCGACGCAGGAGGCGACGCTGATCGTCACCCCGCGCGGCACGGTGCAGACCACCTGTGGCGCCTCATACGGGCCCGGCACGGCCCACACCGGGGTCGAGTTCTGCTTCAAGGGCCCCGAAAAGGTCGTCGCCGGCCAGGACATCGTGATCGAGGGCGTCGGCGGCTACCTGGCCACCGACGGCAAGACCGGATCGGTCATCAACTTCTTGCTCGACGCGCAGTACTCCGGCGACCCCAACACCGTCTACTCCACGCGCACTCTCCGCAATCCCGCCACCGGCAAGGCGCTCAGCGACACCCGCTCCCACGCCGTCGTGCAGGCACGTCCCGACGGCACCTGGACGGCCACCATTCCGTGGCCGACACCGACGGGCACCACGCTCACCAAGACCGAGATCGCCCAGCGCTTCGCACCCGGCACCGAGCACTCCATCCGGATGCTCACCGGATCGCTGCTGACCGACCCCGCCGATCGCCAGCGCGGCGGCTCGCTGTTCTTCACCGTGGTGAAGAGCCTGAGCGACGACGTGTCGCTGAAGGAGCCGGTCTACGAGCACCACACGTTCCGCTCGACGGTGGCGAAGGACCGCGCGGTGGCATGGCTGCCGACGCAGGTCGAGTCGAAGTCCGCGTTCCCGCTGACCGGCACCGGCTGGCTGACCAAGGACAAGTCGTGGGGATCGACGATCAACGTCCGCCTCCTGGACGCCAAGGGCAAGGCCTACACGCGGCCGAAGGCCGAGCGTCCCGTGTCCTCCGATTCGACGGTGTGGCAGGTGATCCGGGCCAACGAACTGGGCGAGATCGCGACCACCATCGCCATGCCCTCGGGCCTGACCGGCGGCGACCATCTCGCCGTGCAGCTGACCACCACCGACGACGGCACCGCGCTCGGCGACGTCGCCCGGACGTGGACCTCGTCGCCGCTGATCATCGACAACATCCCCTACGTCCCGAAGGTCTCCGACGGCGCCACCTGCAAGGCCAAGTCCACTGACTACAGCTTCCAGCTGGCTCCCGGCATGAAGCGCCCGGCGGCCAACGTCGGCGGCAGCATCCGGTTGAAGGGCGAGGACTGGTGCAACCTGGTGGGCGGCGGCTCGCTGATCGCGATCAAGATCAATGCCGGCGGCTACCAGCACCTGCCCACCGCGACGGCGGCGCACTACGACGCCAACCGGGGCAAGGAAGTTGGCACCTCCCCCGCGGGCATCAGCAAGACCAACAAGACCATCTGGTACGTGATCGAGGCCGACGAGCACGGCTCCTTCGACGTCGACATCCCGCTGCCGACGCGCACCAACTCCAAGCCGGGCTTCGCCGAGGGCTCCTACACGCTCCAGCTGCTCACCCGCACGCTCAGCGCGGATCCCTACTACGCGGGATCTCGTCCCGACCCGTCGCGCAGCGTCGTGACGCCCGAGTTCACCGTCGTGGCCGAGGGCGCCTCCCTCGACAACGTGAAGCCGGGCAAGCCGGCCGCCGCGCCCGATCCGCTGCACACCAAGGACGACCTGAAGAAGTCGCGAAAGGGCGGCGTCGAGGTGTCGAAGCAGAAGAAGCACTGGGTGATCTCGGTGCCCAAGGCCAAGGCCGGCGACTGGGTCTACGTCAACGTCTACGACGGCACCTCGCCCCGCTTCCCGTGGGGCGCGGAGTGGTTCAAGGTGAACAAGAAGGGCACCGTCAGCCTTCCGCTGGCCTCCGCGAAGCTGCCCTCCGGCACCAACAAGCTGTCCGTGCAGGACCGCAAGGGCAAGCTGCTCGGCTGGACGACGGTCACCGTCGCGAAGCCGAAGGCAGCGGCCAAGCCCACGGTCAACAAGAAACCGACGACGGTGACCAAGGCGCCGGTGAAGGTCAGCGCGCCGAAGCCCGCCAAGCCCGCCGCGCAGCCCGTCACCGAGTGGGCCGATCTGGACGAGAAGAACGCCGGCAAGGCCAGCGTGAGCGGCGCCGACGGCAAGCTCGTCGTCACCGTGCCGGAGGTGCAGGGCGGCGACTGGGCCTATCTGTTCCTCTACACCGAGACCGGCAAGGTGGTCGGCATCGACTGGGTGCAGGTGGGCACCGACCACAAGCTGAACGTCACCGTCGGGAAGCTGCCCGACGGCGCCCACAAGCTGGCGCTGGTCAGCGCCAAGGGCCAGCTCGTCGGCTGGGTGGGCGTCGACGGTCCCAAGCCGCTTGAGAAGCCGGAGGCCGAGGCCGCCATCAACGCCGAGGTGCCCCCGCTGGCCGAAGTCGACGCGACCACGCAGCTCGCCACGACCGACGCACCGGCCCCTGTCGCCAGCGGCTCCAACACCACCTGGACGCTGATCCTGGCCGGCGTCGCCGTCCTCGTCCTCGCCGGCTCCGCCGCGGGCGTCATCATCCTGCAAACCCCACCCCGGCCGCGCCCGTGAAAAACATGCCTGAGAAGGAACGACACATGATCAACCGATCCCTGACCGCCCTGCGCCGCGGCGCCGCCGCGTTGGCCCTCGCCGCCGGGCTCGCCATCGGCCTGACCAGCGCGGCCAGCGCGCTCCCGCCGGACGGCGCGGGCCCCGACTCCCCGGGCACCAGCTCCAGCGTCTGGCCCAGCGAGGTGAAGGCGGGCGAGACGCTCAACTTCAAGGTCTCCGGCTACCCGGCCGGGGAGACCGTCTATATCAAGATCGACGACGGCGAGATGTGCACGGACACCTCGCACGGCGCCTGCGTCTATCACACGCAGAAGCTGGACAAGAACGGCTCGGCGACCGGATCGATCGTCGTGCCCGACCTCGAGCCCGGCAAGCACTGGCTGCGGATGCTGGCCACGGGCGATGTCTTCGACGAGGAGACGGGCGAGAAGCTCGGCTACGAGGGCTACACCCGTCGTGGCGGCAACGACTTCACCGTCGTCGCCGGCGGTTCGTCGGACAAGAGCGCCGGCGGCTCCGACGAGGTGAAGGGCGGCGGCTCGACGAAGTCCGACGGCAAGGTCACCGGTGGGTCGGTGACCGTCGACCTAGGCGACGACGAGAGCGCGTCACCCTCCCCTGAGGCGTCGGCCAGCGCGAGCGAAAGCGCCTCCGTCGATCCAAGCACCGAACCGACCGCTTCGGTCGACGCTGCCCAGGCTACGCCCACCAGCAGCCCTGAGGCGGCCGTCGTCGACGCCGCGCAGGCGCCTCCCGGTGCCGCCGGTGGCGTGCCCGTCGCGGGCATCGCGATCCTGGCGGGAGCCGTGGTAGTGGGCGGCGGCGCAGTGGCCTGGGCCCTGGCGCGTCGCAACCGGCTGACGAAGCAGGCGGCCGCCACCGCCAGCCAGGGATGACGGCACCAGCGACGCCTGCGCCGACCTCGACGACCCCAGCACCACTGACGCGCCCCGGCACCGTGCGCGGTGCGGCCCTGGTGGGCGCGGTGGCGGTGCTGGCGCTGGCCGTGCTGCTGTCGCTGTCGCTGGGCTCGAAGGACATCCCGTTCCTGGACACCTGGTCGTTGCTGCTGGCGCCCGACGGGTCCAGCGAGTCCACTGTCCTGCATGAGCTGCGCGTGCCGCGCACCCTGCTGGGCATCGTCGTGGGCGCGGCGCTGGGCATCGCCGGCGGGCTCATGCAGTCGCTCACCCGCAACCCCCTGGCCGATCCCGGAATCCTCGGCGTGAACGCCGGCGCCTCCGTAGCCGTGGTGCTCGCCGTCGCCCTCACCGGCGTGAGCGGCATGTCCTTCTACCTGTGGTTCGCCTTCGCGGGCGCGGCGCTGGCGTCGACGGCCGTCTACCTGCTGGGCACCGCTCACCACCACGTGGCGACGCCCACCCGCTTGGCGTTGGCCGGCGTCGCGATCAGCGCGGCGCTCCAGGCCCTGACCCAGACGATCATCCTGGCCGACCAGACCGCCTTCAACGAGTTCCGGTTCTGGGTCTCCGGTTCCTTGGAAGGCCGGCTGTATCCGGTGCTGTGGACGGTGCTGCCGTTCATCGCGCTCGGCCTGCTCATCGCCCTCATCCTTGCCCCTGCGCTCAACGCACTGGCGCTGGGCACCGAGGCCGGCAAGGCGCTCGGCGTGCGGATTCAACGCACCCGCGTGGGCACCATGATCGCCATCACCCTGCTGTGCGGCGCCGCCACCGCCGCCGTCGGGCCCATCAGCTTCGTCGGCTTGGCCGTGCCCTTCGCCGCGCGGCTGCTCGTCGGCTCCGACCAGCGCTGGGTCACCGTCTTCTCCGCGCTCCTCGGCCCCGCCTGGCTGCTCGGCGCCGACGTGATCGCCCGCGTCGTCGTGCGTCCCGAGGAGGCCCCCGTGGGCGTGATCGCGGCGCTGATCGGGGCGCCGGTGTTCGTGGCCATCGTGCGTCGCAGGAAGATCGCAGCCCTATGAGCGCGCTCCAGGTGGTCCAGGCCAGCCTGCACCGTCGGCATGCCACGTTGCGGTTCGGGCCGTTCAGCCTCCGCTTCGAGCGGCGGGCCGCCATCATCTATCTGATTCTTCTCGCGGCCGCCGTCGCCGCCGCGATCGTCGGCATCGGCATCGGCGACTACACGATGGGGCCCGGCCAGATCCTTGCGGCCCTGCAAGGCACCGCCGAGGATCCCTTGGCCCAGTACTTCGTCACCCAGGTGCGGCTGCCTCGCGCGGTGACGGCCCTGCTGGTGGGCATGGCGCTCGGCATGTCGGGCGCGATCTTCCAGACCGTCTCCGGCAACCCCCTCGGCAGCCCCGACGTGATCGGCTTCACCACCGGCGCGGCAACCGGGGCGCTGGTGCAGATCATCCTGCTGGGCGGGGACACCCTCGCTATCGCGCTGGCATCCGTCGCCGGAGGGCTGGCGACGGCCGCCGTCGTGTACAGCCTGTCCTGGCGCTCCGGCGTGGCCGGCTTCCGGTTGGTGCTGGTGGGCATCGGGGTGGGCGCGGTGCTCGCGGCGGTCAACTCGCTGCTCGTCGTCAAGGCGCCACTGGAGGCCGCTCAGACGGCCACGCAGTGGCTGGCCGGGTCGTTGAACAGCACACTCTGGCCCGAAGCGGCGATCGTGGCCATCGCACTCGCTGTGCTGACACCCGTCGCCGTGTCCCTCGTCCGGCCGCTCGCCCAGCTTCCGCTCGGCGACGCCGCCGCGACGGGGCTGGGAGTCCGGGTGGAGCGTTCGCGCCTGGTGCTGATCATCATCGGGGTCGCCCTGATGGGCGTCGCGACGGCGTCCACCGGACCGATCGCCTTCATCGCCCTGGCCGCCCCCCATCTCGTCCGTAGGCTCACCCACACGCCGGGAGTGCCGCTGTTCGGTGCGGGGCTGATGGGTGCGGTGCTGGTACTGGTCAGCGACCTCATCGCCCGACGTCTCTTCGCCCCCACCGAGCTCGCCGTCGGCGTCATCACCGGATCGCTGGGCGGGCTCTATCTGGTGTGGCTCCTCGCCGTCGAAAGGAAACGACTATGACGACCCCGGCACGGCTCTCCGGCGAGGCATTGCGCGTCGGCTACAGCGCGCAGCGCACGGTGCTGCACGACGTCGACGTCGTCATCCCCGAGGGCGAGCTGACGGTGATCGTCGGACCCAACGCCTGCGGCAAGTCGACGCTGCTGAAGACCCTGGCGCGAATGCTCCAGCCCCAGGCCGGGTTGGTGTTGCTGGACGGCCAGCCGATCGGCAAGCTCGCCCCGAAGGCGGTGGCTCGGCGGTTGGGCCTGCTGCCGCAGGGGCCGACGGCCCCGGACGGCATCACCGTGTCCGACCTGGTGGCGCGCGGGCGCTATCCGCACCAGAACCTGCTGCGCCAGTGGTCGAAGGAGGACGAGCGCGCGGTGCTGGATGCGCTGGTGGCGGCCAACGTCGCGGAGCTTGCCGACCGGAACGTCGACGAGCTGTCCGGCGGCCAGCGGCAGCGCGTCTGGGTGGCCATGGCGCTCGCCCAGGAGACCCCGCTGCTGCTGCTCGACGAGCCCACCACCTATCTCGACGTGGCCCACCAGATCGAGGTGCTCAACCTCACCCGCCGGCTGCACCGCGAGGGACGCACCGTCGTGCTGGTGCTGCACGAGCTGCATCTGGCCTTCCGCTACGCCACCCACCTGATCGTGATGCGAGACGGGGTGATCGTCGCCGAGGGCCGCCCGGAGGACATCGTCACCGCCGAGCTGATCGAGAGGGTCTACGACCTCCCCTGCCAGGTGATCCCCGACCCCGTCACCGGTCGCCCCCTGGTACTCCCCCTCGACATCGACGCTCTCTGAGGTGCCACAGCTCCCCTGACGATCACGTCACCTTCAGGGTCTTCGTCACCGACTTCGACGTGGACGTCGACTTCGCGGTATCACCCGAAGGCTTGAACGAGACCTTCACTGCGTAGGATCCCTTCTTCGAGATCTTCGGCAGCTTCACCGACACCTGGCCCTTGGCCGACGCCTTCACCGACTTGGTGACCTTCTTGCCATTCACGGTCACCGTCACCGTGCCGGTGGGCTTCGACGTCGCAGCGGACACACCCACCGTGATCGTGGCCTGCTTACCCGCCTTCACCGACTTCGGCACCGTCACCTTCACGGAGGAGACCACCTTGGCCACGGTGACCGTCTTCGACGTCTTCGACACCGACGAGTAGCCCGACTTCGAGCCGGTGACCTTCACCGAGATCTTCTTGCCCGCATCCGACTTCGTCAGCTTGTAAGACGACTTCGTCGCTCCCTTGATCGCCTTGCCATCGCGCAACCACTGATAGGCGAACGTCACCCCCGACGGCTTCCAGGCCTTCACCGACGCCTTCACCGTCTTGCCGACGGCTTTCGTCCCGGTGATCGTCGGCGCCGAGGTACTGCCCAGCGCCCGGGTGGCCTTCAGCGTGTACTCGTGACCCCAGCTCGAGTAGGTGTACGAACCCGCCACTCGGAGATAGGAGCGGCCGGCGGGCAGAGCGATGTCCATGCGGTGCGTCTTGCCGACCGGCACGTCGTCGAACTGGAGCGTGACCTGGGATTCACTCAGCACGCGCAGCTCATAGGCCCGACTCGAGCCCTGCACCGCTGGTGCAGTGAGCTCCACGGCCAGCGTCGCGGCCGAGGAAAGGTCGACGTAGAAGTAGTCGTAGTCCCACGTGTTGTTGATCAGACTGGAGCCCTTCAGGCTCTTTCCCAGCGGAAGCTCGGTGGCGAGCTGGGCAGAGCCGTTCGGCTCCAGCTCGACGAGCCCCGCCGCGTGCGTCACCTTGAGCGTGTACTGCTTCGCCCATGTGTCCCAGGTCTGGGAACCCGAGAGCCTGAGGTAGAAGGTGCCCTTCGGCAGGAACAGCGCCTGAGAGCGAAGCCAGGCACCATCACGATGCGCAGAGGTGAGATCGAATCCCTGAACCGTACGACCCTTGTCGTCGAGGATCAGCAGACCGTAAGCAGCGGACGACCCGGACGGAGGGAACCGAAGGTCGATCGTGGTGCGGCCGGCCGCCGGCACATCGATGGCGTAGTAGTCGTAGTCCCACGTGCTGTTGATCAGCATGGAGCCGGCAATCGTCGTCCCCAACGGCAGTGTGGTTGCGAGTTGGCTGCTGCCGTTGGGCTCCAGTTCGACGTCGCCCGGCGCGTGGGTGACGGTGAGGCTGTACTGCTTGCCCCAGCTGTCCCAGCTCTTGGACCCGGAAAGCCTGAGGTAGAAGGTGCCCTTCGGCAGGAACAGCGCCTGAGAGCGAAGCCAGGCACCATCACGATGCCCAGAGGTGAGGTCGAATGCCTGAACCGTACGACCCTTGTCGTCGAGGATCAGCAGACCATAAGCGGCGGACGAAGTGAGCTCTGGGAAGCGAA
Source organism: Tessaracoccus caeni (assembly GCF_029211185.1). GTDB lineage: Bacteria > Actinomycetota > Actinomycetes > Propionibacteriales > Propionibacteriaceae > Arachnia > Arachnia caeni. The sequence goes on along the minus strand of NZ_JARGDO010000003.1, from coordinate 12,050 downwards.
GGTCGATGGTGGTGCGTCCCGCCGCAGGAATGTCGACCGCGTAGTGGTCATAGTCCCAGTTCGACGTTCCCTGCATTGAGCCTTGCATCGTCGAGCCGAGGGGCAGCACGTTCGCCGTAGAAGTGGAGTCATTCGGTTCTGTCTCGCTGATAGTGGCGGCCTGGGCTGGACTCAGGCTCGTCGACAGAAGCGCGAGGCCAGCGGCCACGGCCACCAATCCTCGTCTGATACGGATGGCGGATGGGTTGGACACGACTTTGCCCCCTGGCCTTATGGGATTGAGCGATCTCAGGTGGCGAGGTGGGTCGCGAACCGTTGACCTCTGGAAGGCCGACGCTATCAGCGAGAGCAGTCCGGCTTCGAGGGTTTTCGCTACCACCAGAACACAACAAGAGGCCGCCGGACTGAGTCCGGCGGCCCCTGGTCGTTCACGCTCCTCGAGGTACAAGGCCATTCGCGGGCCGAGCCTCCAGCGTTCCACGCTCTTCGAGGTGCGAGGCCGCTTGCGGCCGAGCCTTGAGCGTTCTACGCTCTTCGAGGTGCGAGGCCGCTTGCGGCCGAGCCTCGAGGAGAGCGTCGACTACTTCAGCCGCGTGCTATTCGACACCTTCAGCGTCTTGGTCACAGACTTCGAGGCAGCCGTCGACTTCGCAGTCGAGCCCGAAGGCTTGAAGGAGACACTCACCTTGTACGAGCCCTTCTTCGAGATCTTCGGCAGCTTCACCGACACCTTGCCCTTCGCAGACGACGAGACGGTCTTCTTGACGGTCTTGCCATTCACCTTCACCGTCACCGTACCGGTCGGCTTCGACGTCGCCGCAGAGATGCTCACCTTGATCGTGGCCTGCTTACCCTTGGCCACCAAGGACGGCACGGACACCTTCACAGACGAAGCAACCTTCGCAACAGAGACAGTCTTCGACGTCTTCGACACCGTCTTGTAGCCCGACTTCGAGCCGGTCACCTTCACCGAGAGCTTCTTACCCGCGTCAGACTTCGTCACCTTGTACGAAGACTTCGTCGCACCCGAGATCGACTTACCATCGCGGAGCCACTGGTACTTCAGGGTCACCTTGGCCGGGGTCCAAGCCACCGACTTGGAGTCCACCTTCAGCGTCTTGCCGACCTTCGCCGTGCCCGTGATCTTCGGGGTCTTGGTCGTCAGGTTCTTCACCTCGGGCTTCGGATCCACCGGGGGCTTCGGGGCCGCGACGGTCTTCACCGTCACCGGAACGCCGCGGACGCGGTCGCCGGGAGCCAGGCTACCCGTGAGCAGGTTGATGGTGATGTCCTCGCCGACCGTCGCCGGGGTCTTGGAGACACCCTCACCCGGGAAGGGCAGCGTGAGGCTCCAGTTGCCGGTGGTGTCGTCGGCCTTCACGACCGCCCACACGTCGTCGGGGAAGTCCACGCCGAGGGGGGTGACGGGAACCAGCGCGCCACGGTTCAGCTTGACGCCGACGGTGGAGCCGGTGCCGTTCTCCCAGGTCCAGCCGGTGCCGGTGATGGTGAGCGGCTTGCCCTCGACCCACTCGGCGGGGGCCTCGACTGCTGCCTTGTCCTCGCTGGGCTCGGGATCGACGGCGGGAGCGACCACGGTGAACGGGGCCGCGATGCTGCGCGACTGATCAGTGCCGCCCGGAGCGAGGCTGCCGGTCAGGATCCGGATGTACTGCACGTCGCCGGCCTTCCATGCGGTCGCCGGGGTCAGGGTGGAGTTCTCCGGGGTGGGGAACGGGATGGTGATGGTCCAGTTGCCCTCCGCGTCGCTCTTGAACACGCCATGCGCACGGGCGTCGCTGTACTCGACCTCCGGAGCCTGGTTCTCGATGGTGCGGTTCTCGACGTTCACCGGGCCGGTGCCCTGGGAGCCGCCGCCCTGGTTCACGAAGACCGGGCCGATGGAGCCGCCGCTACCGTCCTTGAGGAAGAAACCCTTGCCGGAGATGACGATGTCGGAGCCCAGCACCACCTGGCGCGGGGTGACCAGCGTGCCGCCGTTGGGAGACGTGGTCTCCGTGGTGGTCGGCTCGGTGATGGTGAACACGTCGACCTTGCCGGCGTTGCTGAAGTTGGACACCCACACATCGCGGCTCACCGGGTCGATGCCGATGTTGATCGCGTTGCCCGAGGTGGGCAGGGTGAGCAGCTTCTCGTAGGTGGTGGCGTCGAACACGACGACGTTCTGGTCACCCAGATTGGCCGAGTACAGCAGGTTGCGCTCACCGTCGATCTCCACCGCATTGGTGGGGCCGGTCTCGATGGTGTGCAGAACCTTGCCGTAGCCCGCGCTGGCGGGGTCGGCGTCGATGACGCTGATGGTCTTGGCATCGAACGAGGCGACGTAGAGACGCTTCAGCTCCGGGCTGTAGGCCGGGCGCTGGTTGGACGGGAGGGTGGCCTCGAGCGCGGTGATCGCGTCGTTGTTGAGCTCCAGGTTCTTGGCGTCGGTGGTCTTCACCTTCGAGCCGTCGATCACGTACAGGCGGCTTTCCTTCATGGCGCCCACGTAGATCCGGTTGTTGTCCTCGTCGACGGCCACGCCGACGGCGCCGACGGCCTCGGGCACGGTGATGCGCGCATCGACCTTCTTGGTCAGCAGGTCGATCTGCGTGATGAAGCCGTCAGAACCCTTGCCACGGGAGTTGCCCAGGCTGGTGACGTAGGCCTTGTGCGTCTTGGTGTTGACCGCGATGCGGCGCGGGCCGGCGAAGATCGGGCTGCCGTCTTCGAACTCGAAGACGCGATCGGCATCGGTGGGCGCGCCCTGGGACACGTTGTACACGACGACGCCACCGCCGAAGCCCTCGTCTGCGTCCTGCTGACGCGCGGTGGTGGTGACGACGGTCGCTCCACCGGGGGTGGTGCCGTCGACGGCTACGCCGTAGGGCGAGAAGGTGGTGCGCATCGAGTTGATCGACTTCGCATCCACGGCCGCGTTGGCCCAGCTGAAGGGCTCGCTCTCGCGGCCATTGCCGTCGTTGCGGGTCAGGTCGAGGAACGACTGGTCGGGCTCGCGCGTACGGCTGGCCGAGTCGAACACGGCCAGCTTGCCGCTGCCGATGGTGAACTCGTCGGGCCCGTAGGTGAAGGTGCCGTCTTCGTTCGCGGTGACCTCACGGGTCTGCCGGCTCCAGTACGCATCGCTCAGGTAGACCTTGCGGTTGGCGGTGTCCAGCGCGAGCTGGTAACCATTCTGCACGCCGGTGTCGAAGGACTCCTTCTCGTACGACCAGCCGTTCTCGGCGACCACGGGATCCGCGGCGGCGGTGGGCGCTCCAAGGATGGACGCCGAGCCGATAAGAGACAGGGATAGTGCTGCGATCAGGGGGGTTCGTAACCTCGACGCCTTCAGGGCGCCGTCAGGCACAGGGGACATGTTGCTCCTCGCACGTGCTTGGGGGGCCGGAGAATCGACCCAAAAGGACAAGGTAAGGCTCGCCTTACCCATGTTTCGCAAGGTTAACCTAACCTAAACGGCCTAAGCCAATCGGTTCGCTGAATGAGATCAAGGGGCGAAAAGGGCCCCGCGGAGGCGTCCGCTTCAGCAATCGGATCCACTCACGACGGCGGTCAGGGGTAAACTTGGCGGCTGTCGTGTGGTCGGGAGGTAACGCATGAAAACCGGATGGCGGATCGCTGGATTGGTTCTGCCGCACCACACCCAGCCCGGCCACCGGGTTCAACCTCCCCGATACGCAAGAGAAGCAGCCGCCCGTTGTCCGTCATGATGAGCTCTTTCCCGGCCTGGGTGCTGGAACCGGACGACGGCGATCTCCTCGCCTACTTCGGCAGCCGCACGATGCAGCGCGGTGCCGACTACATGAGCGCCGGACGGCTGGTGAACGTACGCACGACTCCCAAACTGCTCACCGCCCAGGTGCGCGGCTCCGGGTTTCACGTCTACCAGACCTCGGTGGTGTGCGAGTCGAGCTTCGAGAAGCTGATCACCATCTGCACCTGCCCGGTGCACAACCGCTGCAAGCATGCGGCGGCCCTGCTGCTGCACGCGCGTGCCGCCGGCGCCGCCGCTGCCGCCCCGGACTGGCGACGCGCCCTGGATCCGCTGCTCGCCTCCGTCCACGACGAGGACGAGGGCGCACAGCTGGCTCTGGAGATCGACGACACCGGCTACGGCCCGACGCTGCGCCCACTCAAGCGCGGTCGGCATGGCAAGTGGGTGAAGACGGGCGCCACCTGGGACGACCTGGCCTCGCGGGCCCGCGACGTGAACCAGGCCCAGCGCCAGATCCTCGCTTCCCTTCTCGATACCCGCCGGCACAGCCACGGCTCGTTCCGGGTGGACGCCCTCCCGCTCAACGAGACACGCCCCGACGCCTGGGAACTGCTTCGCAGGGCCGTCGACCGCGGCGTCGAACTGCTGCCCGGAACCGGGATCAACAGGGCCGCGCTCCCCCAGCCGATGCTGCTCGAGGAACCGCTGGTGCCCGAGATGATGGTGCTCGGCTCCGACGGCGACCTCCGCCTGGCACCCGCCGTCCAGTTGGCCCGCGGCCGCCATCCCCTCACCCGCAAGGAACTCATCGGGCAGCCCGCCCATGGCGTGATGGTGCACGCGGGCGACCGCCTGCTGCTCGCACCGCTCACCCGCCAGCTCGACAGCGAGGAGCACCGGCTGTTCTCCGGGGGCACACTCACCGTGCCGGGGGAGGACATCGGCCTCTTCGCCACCGGCTTCCTCCCTCAGCTGCGCGAACGGGTGAAGGTCTTCGTCGGCCCCGACGTCGACCTCCCCGAGCCCCAGCCGCCGGTCTTGCGCTGCCTCATCGAGACGGGCGACGCTCGCCTCGGCATCCGGTGGGGCTTCCGCTACCGGGTGGGCGACGGCGTGCACGACGTGCGTCCCCTGCCCTCCCCGGCCGATCCGCCCCTGCGTCAGCCTGCCGCCGAGGCGGCGCTCGTGGCGTCGGTGCCCGCGGGCGCCTGGCGCGACCGCGACGAACGCGAGCGTCCCCGCCTGCGCGACGCCGACCTGACGGGCTTCGCGATGGTGACCTTCGCCACCGAAGTACTGCCCGCCCTGCACGAACGCGACGACGTGGAGGTGGAGCTCACCGGTGTGATCCCTCAGTTCCAGGAAGCCGAGCATGCCCCGCAGATCGCGTTGCGCATCGAGGAGTCCGAGCATGGCGACTGGTTCGACCTCGACGTCCAGGTCACCATCGGCGACGAAACAGTGCCGTTCGGCCCACTGTTCGCGGCCCTCGCGATGGGCCAAGGGCACCTGATCCTGGACTCCGGCACCTGGTTCTCGCTCGACGTGCCCCAGCTCGACCAGCTGCGGGCGATCATCGAGGAGGCCCGGCTGCTCGTCGATCACGACGGCGACACCTTCCATCTGCGTCCCGAACATGCGGGCCTGTGGGAGGAGCTCGTCGAGTTGGGCGTCGTCGCGGAGCAGTCGCGGGCCTGGCGGGAGGCCGTCGGGGCACTGCTGAATCACGACGAGTTGGCGCAGGTCGAGCCGCCGGCGGGCCTGCGGGCCGATCTTCGTCCCTACCAGCGCGACGGCTACGCCTGGCTGCGCTTCCTCTGGCAGAGCCGGCTGGGCGGCATCCTCGCCGACGAGATGGGCCTGGGCAAGACCGTGCAGTCGCTGGCCATGGCGCAGGCCGCCTTGGAGGACGGTCGGCTGGACCGCCCGATGCTGGTGGTGGCGCCCACGTCGGTGCTCGGCACCTGGGCGTCGGAGGCCGCGCGCTTCGCCCCGGAACTCAGGGTGGTGGCGATCACCGAGACCCAACGCCGCCGCGGCCTGCCGCTGGAGGAGGCCATCGCCGGCGCCCACATCGTGCTGACCTCTTATACCCTGCTGCGCCTGGAGGCCCCCGAGTATCGAGAGATCGTCTGGTCGGCGGTGCTGCTGGACGAGGCGCAGTTCGTCAAGAACCAGGCGTCGAAGGTGTATCAGGCGGTGCGTCGCCTGAAGGCGCGCGTGAAGGTGGCGCTGACCGGCACCCCGCTGGAGAACAACCTGATGGACTTGTGGTCGCTGCTGTCGATCGCTGCCCCCGGCCTGTTCCACGACCCCCGAGCCTTCGCCGAGGCGTATCGCAAGCCGATCGAGGCCGGCGACTCCGAGGCCCTCGCGCGCCTGCACCGTCGCATCAAGCCGCTGATCCTGCGCCGGACGAAGGCGTCGGTGGCCACCGAGCTGCCCGACAAGCAGGAGCAGGTGATCGCTGTGCCGCTCGAGCCGGCGCACCGCAAGCTCTATGACCGCCACCTCGCTCGCGAGCGCCAGAAGGTGATGGGCTTGGTGGGCGACCTGCATCGCAACCGCATCACGATCCTGCGCTCGCTGACCATGCTGCGTCAGCTGAGCCTGTCGCCGTCGCTGGTCGACCCCGACTACCCCGCGGTCTCGTCCAAGATCGACGCCCTGCTGGAGCACCTCGACGAGGTGGTCTCCGCCGGCCACCGCGCGCTGGTGTTCAGCCAGTTCACCGGGTTCCTCGCCCTGGTGAAAAAGCGGCTCGACGAAGAGGGCATCGGCTACGAGTACCTCGACGGCCGCACGCGAGACCGCGCCACCCGGATCGACGCCTTCCGCGAGGGCGACGCCCCGGTGTTCCTGATCAGCCTGAAGGCCGGCGGTTTCGGTCTCACCCTCACCGAGGCCGATTACGTCTTCATTCTTGACCCCTGGTGGAACCCCGCCACCGAGAGCCAGGCCATCGACCGCACGCACCGAATCGGTCAGGACAAGCCCGTCAACGTCTACCGCCTGGTGAGCGCAGACACCATCGAGGAGAAGGTGGTGGCGCTCCAAGAGCGCAAGCGCGACCTCTTCGACGCCGTCGTCGGCCGCACAACCGACATCGCTTCGCCCCTCACCGCCGACGACATCCGCGGCCTCCTCGACGCCTGACAAAGAGCGACCTATCTCCACCCCATTTCGGCCAAGTATCGCTCGGCGTTATTCTGGACGACGCTGCACGTACACCGGAAGCTAACTCGAAGGAGCACCATGGCCGTCACCGACATCACCGAACAGCAGTTCGCCGACGAGGTATTGATGGCACCTGGCCTGGTCATCGTCGATTACTGGGCCGACTGGTGCGCACCGTGCAAGCAGATGGCCCCCATCCTCGACGAGCTGGCTCGGGCCTACCCCGACGTGAAGATCGTCAAGGTCGACACCAACTCCTACCCCAACCTGGCCGCTCAGCAAGGTGTGCTGAGCCTGCCTACGTTGCAGTTCTTCCAGGCCGGGCGCGTCGCGAAGTCGCTCACCGGCGGCAAGACCAAGACGGCGCTGAAGAAGGCCATCGAAGAGCTTCTGTGATGTCCGCACAGAGCCCCGCTCCCGACGAACCCGGCTGGCGTCCCGCTGAGGACGCCCCGCCGGGCGATGTCGAGGCGCCTCGGGCCGACACCCCTTCCGCACCGCACAAGCCCCCGCTGCCCACCAGCGTGAAGGTGGGGGGCGCGCTCATCGGTGCCGCGGTGATCGGCATCGCCGCGTGGATCGGCGTGGCGCTCGGCAGCGGTGAACCGGAGGAACCCCAGCCGACCTGGCCGCTGGAGGCACCGCAGCAGGTGGGCGACTACGTCATCGGCACCTCCACCCAATCGCCGGCACCCGCCGACGAGGGCCGCAGCATCCTGCGCGCCGACTACGCCGACGGGCAGAACCAGATCGCGCTGCTCATGTCTCGCCCGGAGGAGGATCTCGGCGTCTACATGCTCAACGCAGGCATCGAAGATGCCACCGGCGCCGGGGAGGACGACCTCTGCGGCACCTCGGTCGACACCGGCCTGACGGTCTGCGGCCGCATGGTGGACTCCACCGGCATCCTGATGGTGGGCCTCACCCAGCAGGACGCCGCGACGATCGCGCCCATCCTCGACGAGTTCCTCGTCGCTCTCCGTGGCGAGGTTCCCCCCGAGTAGCAGCCCAACACGCTCTTTGAGGTGCGAAGGCCCAGGGCGAGGAACGAGCCCCAGGCCGAAGCCTCGAAAAGAGCCACCGCACACCTCCGCAGGACCATCGCCACCCCAATTGGGGTATGAAATTTGGCGAAATCCTTTACCGAACGCGCCTTTTAGAGGCAAGGTTGACGGCGTGAACAATACGCCTCGATACGACACCCGGCTCGACCGGTTCGTCGACAACTATGCAGATCGCACCCACGGCATGCGGGTTTCCGCCGTGCGAGCTCTGTTCGCTGTCGCCAACCGACCGGAGATCGTGTCGCTGGCCGGCGGCATGCCCAACATCAAGGATCTGCCGCTCGGAGACATCGCCGACCACCTGGCGGAGATGATCCGCACCAATGGCACCCAGGTGATGCAGTACGGCTCCGGCCAGGGCGAGCCAGCCATCCGCGAGCAGATCTGCGAGGTGATGGCGGAGGAAGGCATCACCGCCCATCCCGACGACGTCGTGATCACGGCGGGCTCGCAGCAGGCGCTCGACCTGGTCACCCGCGTCTTCTGCAACCCGGGCGACGTGATCCTGGCGGAGTCGCCGTCGTACGTCGGCGCGCTCGGCACTTTCGCGAGCTATCAGGCTGAGGTGGTGCACTGCCCGTGCGACGACGAGGGCCTCGACCCCGACGCGCTGCTGGCCACCATCGAGCGGGTTCGCGCGGAGGGCAAGCGGATCAAGTTCCTCTACACGATCCCCAACTTCAACAACCCGTCGGGCGTGACCCAGCCACCGGAGCGCCGCCGGCGCATCGTCGAGGTATGCCACGATAACGGGGTGCTGGTTCTCGAGGACAACCCTTACGGCCTGCTCACCCTGGACTCCGAGCCGTTGCCCGCGATGCGTTCCTTCGACGACGAGGTGATCTACCTCGGGTCGTTCTCGAAGACCTTCGCCCCCGGTTTCCGGGTCGGCTGGGTGGTGGCTCCCCACGCGGTACGCGAGAAGCTGGTGCTGGCGCAGGAGTCGGCGACGCTGTGCCCGCCGGTGTTCTCTCAGTTCGCCATCTCCAACTACCTCTCGACCACCGACTGGCGACGCCAGGTGGTCGTGTTCCGCGACATGTACCGCGAGCGCCGCGACGCGATGCTGGAGGAGCTTGAGGAGCACATGCCCGACGGCGTCAGCTGGACCAAGCCGAAGGGCGGCTTCTTCGTCTGGGTCACGCTGCCCGACGGGCTCGACTCGCAGGCCATGGTGCCGCGCGGCGTCAACGCCCGCGTCGCCTTCGTGCCGGGCAACGCGTTCTACCTCGACGGACAGGGCGCGCGAAACATGCGCTTGTCGTTCTGCTTCCCGCCGCCCGACCGGATTCGCCTGGGCGTGCAGCGCCTGGCCGACGTGGTGACCAACGAGTTGGAGATCCACAACACCTTCGGCATCTTCCACACCGCGGCGGCACAGAGTCGTCTCGGCGCGCCCGCCCCCGACCTGTCATGACTGACATACGCTCCTTGAGGTGCGACGAGCTCTGCGAGGAGCCTCGAAAGGAGCGTCACAAGACCCAACGAACTAGGATTCAGTAATGACTGTCATCGTGATCGCCGGCGGACTCAGCCATGAGCGCGACGTGTCGCTCCGTTCCGGGCGCCGAGTTGCCAAGGCCCTTCAGAAGCTGGGACGTGAGGTGATCGAGACCGATCTCAACACCGACCTGCTCCCCCTGATCGCACGCACCCCGGATCCGGTGGTGCTGCCGATGCTGCACGGCGGGCTGGGCGAGAACGGCGCGCTGCGCGAGGTGCTCGACGTGCTGGGCGTGCCGTTCGTCGGCGCCACGGGGGCCGCGTCGCGGATCACCTTCGACAAGTCGATCGCCACCGCCGTGGTGCGCGAGCACGGCCTGCGGACGCCCAAGCAGGTGGCCCTGCCCTCCGACATCTTCCGTGAGCTCGGCGCGCCGATGATCATGGAGTCGCTGGGAAAGGCCGTCGGCTATCCCGCCATGGTCAAGCCCACTCGTTCCGGCTCCGCGCTCGGCGCGTCCAAGGTCAACGCCGCCGACGAGCTGCCCAACGCGCTGGTGTCCGCCTACGCATACGGCCCGGTGGCTGTGGTGGAGGAGTTCATCACCGGGCGCGAGATCGCCGTCACGGTGCTCGACGACGCCGACGGCTGCCGCGCGCTGCCTCCCGTTGAGATCCGCCCGCAGTCGGGCATCTACGATTACGAGTCGCGCTACACGGCGGGCGCCACCCGCTTCGTCACCCCCGCCGAGCTGCCCGCGGAGACACTGGAGGCCGCGCAGGAACTCGCCGTCGCCGCGCACCGCGCACTGGGGCTGAGGCATCTGTCGCGCACCGACATCATCGTCGACGAGTCGGGCGAGCCCGTCTTCATCGAGGGCAACGTGGCGCCGGGCATGACGGAGACCTCGCTGGCTCCCCTCGCCTTCGAGGCGGCCGGGCTGAAACTGGGAGAGGTGTTCGCGTCGCTGGTCGACCTGGCGAGCGCGGAGAAGTGAGGCAGCAGTGAGCCTGCGGCTCAAGCAGGCCCTCACGATCCTGATCGGGATCGTGCTGGCGGTGGTGATGCTCGGGCTCGGGCTCTGGCAGATGGCGCAGTTCCAGCGCTCCGCGCTCGACGTGGCTACGCAGCGCGCGGAGATGGAACAGGTCGATCTGGCCGGCAATATCCGCCCGGATGGGGTCGTCGAGGACATCTACGGCCGCTACGCCACCGCGTCGGGCAGCTATCTGCCCGAGTATGAGGTGCTCGTCGGGAACGAGGCTCCCCTACGCGTCGTGACTGCCTTCCGGCTGTCGGATGACCGCACGGTCGCCGTCGTGCGCGGCAGCGTCTCACCCGGAGACCCGATTCCCGAACCACCCGCGGGCCCCCAGGACATCGTCGGGGTCTTCCTGGCCAGCGACAGCCCCGCTGAGCCCGGCGTGGAGCCCTTGGGTGATCTATCCACGGTCCGCCTGCAGCAGCTGGCGCAGGAGTGGCCAGCAGGCCTGGTGGGCGGATACCTCACCCTCTCGGGGGACGACTCTGCCGCCCAAGGCCTGGGCACGGCAGAGGTCGTGCTCCCCGAGGGCGAAGGCTCGGCCACGCACCGCGGCTACGCGATGCAGTGGTGGGTGTTCGCCGGGGCTGCCATCGCCTTCAGCATCTTCATCGCCCGCGGAATGGACCCCGCGAGAAGGAAGATCCACGCTCTTTGAGGTGCGAAGCGCAGCGGAGCCTCGACAATCAAGGCCAGCGCGAAGCACCCTCCACGCTCTTTGAGGTGCGGAGCGCAGCGGAGCCTCGACAATCAAGACGAGCGCGAAGCACCCTCCACGCTCTTTGAGGTGCGGAGCGCAGCGGAGCCTCGACAATCAAGACGAGCGCGGAGCACCCTCCACGCTCTTTGAGGTGCGGAGCGCAGCGGAGCCTCGAAAAGAGCGACCGGCAGCCGAACAACAGTCCCAACCAGGGGTCGCGCTGGCTCTTTTCGAGGCTCAGGCTTGGGGCTCGTTCCTCGCCCTGAGCCTTCGCACCTCAAAGAGCGTGGTTGGTGACCTCGGCCACGATGGCTCGGGCGTTCTTCGTCGCGTAGTGCTCAGCGACGAAGGACAGGAACGGGACGGTGCCCGCGAGCATGATCATGATGAACCATTTGATGCTCCAGCGGAGGCGACGACCCAGGTCGTAGGCGGTGATCAACAGCACGAGGTAGAGCCAGCCATGACCGACGCCGACATAGGTGACGACCGTGCTGCCGAACTCGTTGTAACCCGGGATGAGGTACTTGAACACCACCCCGACCGTCAGCACCACCAGCAGGGTGCCGACCACCCAGGCCATCACCCGGTAGCGGGTCAGGGCTGAACGGATGCCGGGCAGGTCTTCAGCGGTGATGTCGTTGGTGGGATCCTCGGTGGTTTCGCTCACCCTCCCACCCTATCGCTGTGACGACGGTGCCTCCTCACTCCCCTTCCGCTGCACAGGGGGGACGACGGCCCTGTTCGGTGTGGCTAATGCGGTTGCGGGGGGGGGGGGGGGGCCCCCCCCCCCCCCCCGGGGGGCCCCGGCCCCCCCCCCCCCCCCCGCCGCCCGGGGGCGAAAATAGCGGGGCGGTTTTCCCCCGTTGGGTTGGCGGCCCGAAGCC